>NZ_JACEHE010000011.1 GCF_013778455.1 Streptomyces himalayensis subsp. himalayensis
AGAAGACGGTGTTGTTTGGCCCAGGGTCGTGATGGCAGACCACGGGATGCCGACCGGCGAGGCGGCTGCCGCGGGTGGCGTCATGCAAGGCACGGAGCAAGGCCCCGGCGGCGACGACCTGGGGGTCGGTCCAGCGCTGGAAGCGTGCGGGTACCCAGCCAGGCAGATAGCTCAGGACATCACGGCCAGCCGCGTCGGAACCGAGGTGACGCGGGGCGCCCGTGAAGCCCTGCTGCTGAAGGTGACCGAGCAGCTCCGCGACGAACGGGGACGACGCGGTGACCGGCCGTCGGACGGTGTTACCGAGCCTGACCACGCCGGGTGTAATGCGTCCGCCGGCCAACGGCACTTCGTTCTCCATGACTTCATGCTGCACGGTCCTGCTCCCCGTCACGATGCACCCCGTCGCACGCCCACGCCGCCTCCGGACGGAGAACGGGCCATCGATCAACCAGTGGCACGCGGACTTCAGGCCCGACCCCGGCACCAAGCCCCGAAGCCGACTACGAGCGCAGCAAGTCGCAAGGGTCATGCGCTGGAGAGCATTTCCCGCCCGGCCGCTGACCCGGCGGCCCGTCCGGCTGGGGCCCCGACGGTCCGTCGGCTGACCTTCCTGGGGCCCCCTGGGGCCGGAAGGAGAGGGAAGCCAGATGAACGATCACGGAGCCCCGGAGGGGTGCACCCATGCTGACCTGCTAGAACGAGGAAAGTGGGGACGGTCAGGGAAGGCCAGGGGAACGCTCTGACGAGCTCGTAATGCGTAGGTCTCGGATTCGAATCCCGAAGGCGGCTCAGTGAAAGGGCCGGGGCCAATATGGGGCCCGCGTGCGGGAGAGGTGGGCCCGAATGCGCGAAGCCCTGCTCCCCAGCCGTTCGGTTACCGGGCGCAACGGCGATGTGATCCGCCGTCCAGTGCGGGTTGGCGGCTTGTCTCCTATGGTGTGGTGCGGCCCCAGAGCATGCGCAGCAGGAGGTGGTCGCGGTCCAGGAGCTGATGCTTGAGGACCAGCCCCACGTGGAGCGTCAGGGCGGCGAAGAACGCCGCATGCCCGGCTATGTGCCAGGGCAGCGCGTCGTCGTCGGCGGCGATCAGCCAGAGGCCGCTGAGGGGGACGGCGAAGGTGAGGAAGTGCAGGGCCCGCTCGGTCCAGGTGGCGAGGCGCCGCTCGACGGCCGTCAGGGTTGGCGCCCACGGCGGCAGTGGGGTGGTGAGACGCCAGAGCAGCCGGACGAGCCCGAGGGTGAGGATGGTCGCGCCGAGGGCGACGTGCAGGGTGAGCAGGCTGTCGTCGCCGAACACGTCGTACCCGCCGCCCCGGCCCTGCCCCCGTCCGTGTCCGGACTCGCCGCCCCGGCCCCGTCCTCTCCCGCGACCGTGCCCGCTCTCCTCGCCGTCCAGCAGATACCCGACGGCGAACTGCGCGGTGAAGGCGGCGACGAGCAACCAGTGCAGGGTCTTGGTGACGAGCCCGTAGCCGTATGGGCCGTTGCGCAGGTGCGGTCGCGACACGAGTCCCCACTTCCGTTGACAGCGTCGGCCCATTGTCGGCGGGCCGGTCCGTCGGCGGTATGGCGCCTCCTCGGGCCGCAGCCCTGGCTCAGGCCGCCTCTTCGCCCTTCTTCTTGGCCTTCTTCTTCGAGGCCTTCTTCTGCTGCGCCCGGTACGCAGCCATCAGGTAGAGGGAGGCCGAGGCGGTCGCGGCGTGCATCTCGGGCAGCACCGTCTGGTACGTGTCGGTCGTCATCCGCATGTACGAGTGCCCGAGCATCGCCTGCACAGCCTTGGGTGCCACGCTGGCGGCCAGCACCAGACTCGCCGCCTCGTGGCGGCCGTCGTGGAGCCGGATCGGCGGCAGCCCGGACAGCTCCACGAGCCGGTCCCAGCGGCCGGAGAAGAACTGCGGGCGGTACACCGAGCCGTCCTCCTTGGTGAAGACCCGGTTGCCGGACTTCTTGCGGGCGTTCCCTGCCGCCCACTCCTCGCGCTCGGCGGCCTGCTTCTCGCGCCACGCCTTGAGGAACACCACCGAGTCGCGGTTGAGCTTGATGTCGCGGACGCTGTCGGCCTTCGGTTCGTCCTCGTGAACTTCGTAGGAGATCGCCACCAGCTGCTCGCTGATGTGGATGACCTCTTCGTCCAGGTCCACCTCGTCCCAGGTGAGCGTGGCCGGCTCGCCGCGCCGCAGACCGTGGCAGAGCACCAGGTGCCAGGCGGGGAAGTGGCGGTCGTCGACGATGAAGTCCAGGAACTGAGCGGTCTGTTGCAGGCTCCACACCATGACGGGGGACGGCTTTTCGCCGGTGCGCTGCCAGCGGGCGACGCGCGGGGCGGTCCACGCGAGGGCGCGGGGATCGGCCGCAGGGCATGTGCCGCTGCAACGCTTGTTTACGCGTGTCCTCCGACACGGAACTTGGACCGGTTGCCATCGAGTTGGACCGGCCGTGATGGGCGGGTCAGGGTCCGGAGAGTCTTGATGAAGAGGGTCGGGGTCCAGGTTTGGGCCCCGTAGGGGACCTACGTGTTGTCCTCGGCGTCCGCGGACTTCAGCAGCAGGGTGTGCATCATCGCGCAGTCGTGCTGGGCCTCGAGGCCCTTGATGGCTCGGGTGACGGCTTCGGCCAGTGTGTCGGAGGCTTCTCGGAGAAGCTGCCGTGCCTTGTCGGTGAGCGTCACCTGGATGCCGCGCCGGTCGCCGCACGCGGTGCTGCGGGTGATCAGTCCGGCGTGCTGGAGGCAGGCGACCTGATAGGTGAGCCGGGTCTTGGGGCGGCCTAGGCGCTCGGCGATCTGCGTCATGCGCAGGCCGGTGGCGGGCCCGTCGGCCAGGAGGCACAGCACCAGGAACTCGTCGTGGGAGACGCCGACTGTCTCCTTCACGCGGGCGCGCAGCTGCTGCTCGATCGCGCCGGCTGCGGCCAACAGTCCCATCCAGGCGCGCAGTTCGGGGGGCAACAGGGCGGACTCGCCTGTCGCGTCACGTCCGGGCAGGTCGGCGGGGGCGGAGGAGTCGGCCATGGTGTCCCAGTCTACCTGTTGTCCAAATTTGGAGTATCAGCTAGCCTGCAGTCCTCCAAATTTGGACTACTAGAGTGCGGCGCACTCCCGCCTCCACACCACTCTCCCCACGCATCCCCTCAGGAGGGCTTCATGTCTGTGGCAGTCGAAACCGGCATCTGGCAACTCGACCCCGCCCGTTCCACCGTCGGCATCCGGCACAAGACGATGTGGGGCATGGTCACCGTGAAGGGCACCTTCACCGGTCTCACGGGCGGGGGTGAGGTCGGCCCCGACGGGTCCGCCAGCGGTTCGATCACCCTGAACGCCGCCTCCCTGGACACCAAGAACGCCAAGCGCGACACGCACCTGCGGTCCGCCGACTTCTTCGACGCCGACCGGCACCCCGAGATCACCTTCGCCGTACGCAGCGCGACCCCCGGGGACGACAAGACGGTCCAGGTCGCCGGCCAGCTGACCGTGCGGGGCATCAGCCGTCCGCAGTCCTTCACCGCGCACCTGAGCGAGGCGAGCGTCGGCGCGGTCACGCTTACGGTGGAGTCCGCCGTGGATCGGGAGCAGTTCGGCATGGGCTGGAACCAGATGGGCATGATGCGCGGCCACACCACCGTCACCGCATCCCTCCGCTTCGTCCGCGCGACGTCCTGACAGGGGGCCCGCCGGGCCGGGGCGCTGCTGTCGGCGTATCAAGTCGGCTGCCGGGTCGGCGTGCTACGTCGGCGTGCCGAGGATGCGTAAGGACGCGCCCGCCCGTCGGCCAGAGGTGCGATTCGCCCCGGTGACGGTGGCGCTCTCCGGCCTCGGGGGCCAATAGAACAGCCAGTAACGCTAAGCACTTGATCTTGCTGCGTTCGCCTACAGCTCGAAGGTCAGCTGCCCGCTGGTTTCGAGCGCGGTACGAGGGGCCTGGGCCTGGGCCCGGGTGCGGGCGTGGTGGTCACGGTCGTAGCGGAGATCTCTGGCCAGTCGGCGGGGTGCCGGTGGCGGTTCTCGGGTCGGATAGGCACGTGGTCACCGCTCCGTGACTTTGAGCTGATGAGGGACCGTGCCGGCGCGCAGTTCGCGGAGGTCGGGGATGTGGTTGTAGAGGGTGCCCGGGGAGACGCCGAGGAGCTTGGCGATTTCTTGAAGACCGCGTTACTCCGTGACGAGGATGACGGGGTGATCTCGCGCAGCGAAGGTTCAGTGGCTGTTGGGATGTGGGGGCCTGTCCGGCGGATCATGTGACTACTAGGCTGCGACGATGCAGTCTGCAGATCGGGACCAGGCGAACGACTACGACAGCTTCGCCGCAACGTACTCAGCGGAGAACGAGAACAGCCTCGTAAACGCGTACTACGAGCGGCCCGCAATGTTGGCCCTGGCCGGAGACATGACTGGCCGTCGGATCCTGGACGCCGGCTGCGGCTCAGGCCCCTTGTCCTCTGCACTACGCGACCGCGGTGCCGTCGTCACCGGCATCGATGCCAGCGCCGGGATGCTGGCGCTGGCGAGGCGGCGGCTCGGCGACGATGTAACCCTCCACGTGGTCGACCTACGCGACCCTCTGCCATTCGACGACGGGACGTTCGATGACGTGGCCGCGTCGCTGGTGCTGCACTACCTGGAAGACTGGGGGCCGACGCTGGCCGAGTTTCGGCGGGTGCTCCGGCCCGGCGGCCGACTGATCGCGTCGGTGAGCCACCCTTTCACGGCCTACGCGCACCGGGATCCCCGACCCGACTACCACGCCACCACCAGCTATACCTTCGACTGGACTCTCAACGGGCATTCCGTCCCGATGGAGTTGTGGCGCAGGCCGTTGCACGCGATGACCGATGCCTTCGCCGGCGCCGGCTTCCGTCTTTGCGTCATCAGCGAGCCGCAGCCCGAACCGGCCGCCCGCGAACTGTTCCCGGACGGCTTCCAGGACCTGTCGACCAACCCCAACTTCCTGTTCTTCGTAGTCGAGGTACCGCCGTCGGCCGCCGGCTCAGGCAGCTAGCCAATCTCGGATCACGAGCGAAGCCAGAATCCTGCCCCCAGTAGTGTGGCTTCGCATGACCGACACCGAGATCGAGATCACCGCAGACCTGGTCCGCGACCTGCTGCAGGAGCAACATCCAGACCTTGCAGGGCTGGCCATCCGCGAGGTGCCGGGCGGCTGGGGCAACCAAATGTGGCGCCTCGGGGACGAGTTGGCCGTGCGCATGCAGCGCATGGACCCCACCCCGGAGCTCCAGCTCAAGGAGCGGCGGTGGCTACCCGTGCTGGCCCCGCGCCTGCCGCTCCCGGTGCCGACCCCGGTGCGGTTCGGCGAACCGTCCGAGCGCTTCCCCAAGCACTGGACCGTGATGACGTGGGTTCCCGGCGAGCCGCTGGACCACGGCTCGATCAGCCGCGGCGAGCACGCGGCCGACACACTGGCGGGCTTCCTCAGGGAGCTCCACGTGGAGGCGCCCGCCGAGGCGCCGATCAGCTCGGACTTCGGCGCTCACCCCAAGAAGTGCACGGACGGCTTCGACCACTTCTTCCACGCCGTCGTCCCCGACGACCTCGCCGACGATGTCCGGGCCGTCTGGGACGACGCCGTCGCGGCGCCCGAGTGGGAGGGCCCGCCACTCTGGGTGCACGGCGACCTTCATCCCGCGAACGTCGTCGTCTCGGACGGAACGCTCTCGGGCATCGTCGACTTCGGTGCCATGTTCGCCGGCGATCCGGCGTGGGACCTCGCGGCCGCATGGGTGCTCCTTCCCGCGGGCTGCGCCTCGCGGTTCTTCAACGTGTACGCGCAGGCAGACGAGGGGACGATCCGGCGCGCCCGCGGGCTGGCCGCTATGAAGAGCCTGTTCCTCATGCTCATGGGCCAGAACGGCGACCGGGGCCTTCCTGGCGGCAAGCCGACATGGGGACCCGCAGGCCGGGCAGCGCTCGATCGTGTTCTGAGAGGCGGTTTGATGTAGGCACGGAGAGACCGAGCCTCATCCGATACCCGCCGCCGGAGCTGCCGCAACCTCTGTGTCCCGTCCCCGCCGGTCGGCGGCGGGCTTCCCGGAGTACAACGACCCGCCCCGGACGGCGGATGCGGCGCTCACTCCTCCTGGCCGTCGTCGTCATCGTCGAGGTCGTTACCAAAGGAAACACATGAGCCTGATCCCGTTGACGTGAGTCCGCGAGCCGTTCGCCCTGGCCGTCGGTGAGCATGGTCGCGAAGGACCGGACGTGCCGGGTGAGCGCGTCGAGTTCGGGGCAGTGGGTCTGGACCTCTTGGCAATTACTCATCTCGTGGCAACTCCCGGTCTCGTGTGAAAAGCCACCCGGGCTCTTGACACGACAGCCGTCTAGACTCCCCCGATGGACACCATGAAATGCGCACAGTGCGCCACACTGGGCCTCGAGCCGGGCTTCATCGAGGATGCCGGCGAACACTCCCGTGGGTACGCGCGCTGGATCGCCGGTCCGCTGGAGCGCGGCATATTCGGTGGCGCCAAGCGCATGGGCCGCCCGCGCTGGCAGATCGAGGCCTACCGCTGCCCGTCCTGTGGGCACTTGGAACTTTTCGCACGCCAGCCTGCTTGATCTCCACCGCGGCGAGACCCGGTGAGCGATCCGGAGCGCCGCACCACACTCACCACCTCCGCACCGGCCGCTTCAGCCGGCCCGGTGGCCGCTTGCCATGCGGGCCGCACGGAGTAGCGCCGCGCCGGCAAGGAAGATGGCCAGGGCTGCGGTCGGCAGCCCCAGTGGGCCGTGGTCGGCCGGACCGGCGACGGCCACGCCGAGTAGACCGAGCACGGAGGCGGCGTAGCCGACGGTGGTCGCGGTGGCGCGCAGCCTGGGTCGGCCGAGGGCCCTGGGGGTCCACCAATGGCGCGAGGTCACGGCGCCGCGCCGCATGCCGCGCTTCTCGAACCGACCGAAGACCGCCACCAACGCACCGAGCACGGTGAAGAGCACGACCAGCCACGGCAGCTTCCACAGCAGCCACGCTGCCGTGTCCCCGGGGGGTTGGGGCAGCGGGAACAGGCCGGAGGCGTACACGACCGCGGCGACGAGCACGAACGCGCTCATGTGCCACAGCAGCACGGTCAGGATCACCGAGTTCATGGCGATCACCGCCATCCACGGCCCGAGCCGTTGCAGCCGCCGCTCCGCTGTGTCGCGCAGCAGCAGCACCAGCCCGAGCTGAGCCGTAGCCAACGCGAGCAGCGCGAGCGTCGGCGGCGAGAGGTTGCGGAACGACGTGCCGGGAACGTCAACCATGCTGATCGGGTACGGGCCGGCCACCGTGAGCAGCACCGCCACCGCGGCACCGCCCACCAGCAGCGGCACGGCCACCCTGGGCCGGGCCGGTAGCGTCCCGTCCTGCCAGGCGAAGCCGATCTGGTGCACCGCCAACCAGGCGAACAGGTAGTTGCCCAGCTGCAGCGTCGGCGCGTCGAACGCCAGCCGCGCGACATCCCCCGCGGCGAGTAGCCCCACCAGTACGAGTGGCACGACCAGCCCCGCTCGCCGGTGCAGGCGGTGCATCAGCGGCGTCAGGAAGACCACCATGAGGTAGACGAGCAGGAACCACAGCGGGATCGAGGCCAGCCACACCGCCCGGCCCACTTGAGCGGGATCGACGCCCGCCAGCCGGGCGATCAGTGCGGCGGCGGCAAGCGTCACCAGCAGCACGGTCGTCGGCCGTACGAGCCGCGCGCTGCGGTCGAGCAGCCAGTCCCCGACGTCGCCGCCTCCACGGGTGTGCGAGATCAGCGAGGCGGCGTTGGCGAACCCGCCCACCATGAAGAACACCGGCATCACCTGGCCAAGCCAGGTGATCGGGCGGCCCCACGGCAGCACTTCCAGGGCGCTGAAGCCGTCCAGGCCGCGTGCCCCGCCGGTGACCACGATGACCATCCAGTGGCCCAGTACCACGATGAGGATGGCGAGGGCCCGCAGCAGGTCGATATAGCGTTCCCGCCGTGGCGGTGTGCGCTCCGCGAGCCCGCGCAGGCCGTGCATGTGTCCATCATACGAACGGCGGCCGGCGAAGATCGGCAACCACGCA
The DNA here is from genome assembly GCF_013778455.1 of Streptomyces himalayensis subsp. himalayensis. GTDB lineage: Bacteria > Actinomycetota > Actinomycetes > Streptomycetales > Streptomycetaceae > Streptomyces > Streptomyces himalayensis. The sequence continues at coordinate 8,049 of NZ_JACEHE010000011.1, forward strand.
CCGGGCGGCGCGCGCGTGCGCGACGCTGGAGGATGGACGCGCCGGCCAGGCGCTGCGGCCCCGGCCCCAGGGGGCATCTTCGCGTCGCCGGAGGGCAGACATGCGGCCTCTACGCCCGGCCGAGCCTCTCCGGCCATTGGCATGGCATAAACCCTCGTCAACCTGAGGTGATGGCCATACGGGACAGCTTCTTCCAAGCCATCCGCACATGTACCTTCGCGCGTGAATATTTGGGTATGTGCCCGAATAGGCGCCATATTTGGGCTGTTACGGGTGGCGGTGTAACGCGGTCGCGTTTGCATGACGCAGAAGTAGGCGGAAGAGGGTCACCACCCAAGGCTGTCTCCGGCTCCATGGGCGACCCTGTCGACAGAACAACGCATCAGATCGGATTCTTGTGAGCACCGACCCGGTTTCCGGATACCAGACGTACGAGCAGCCCCCGGGGCCCGACCGCTCCGTGCGTAACCAGGCCGCTGTACGGAGGGCAGCCCTGGCGGTTTGCACGATCGCCGACATCGCGGCCGGTTGGCTGGGCTTGTGGATCCTGCTCTTCCTGCTCGACGCGAACCAAGGGAATGCATTCGTCGATTTCGTGCACGGAACGGCGGACTGGCTGGCCGGGTGGGCACAGGACATTTTCACTATGGACACAGAGAATCTACGTGTTGTCCTTAATTACGGTCTCCCCGCTGTCATGTATTTGCTGATCGGGCATGGGATCGCAGCCCGTCTCAACCGGGCCTGACGGCATTACGGGCACTCACCCACGCCTGGCATGAACAGGTGGCCAGCACCTTCGTACTGCTGCCCGGTACGAGCAACGGCTGACGCCCGCCGAGCACCTAGCCCAAGCCACGGCGAGGGCAAGAAACATGACAGCGGAAGGACCGGAACTGTGACACGCACCCCCACCGGAAACGAACACCTGCCGATCTATGAGGACTTGGTACGCGAACGCGGAGACGTTGTAGCGGAAGCCCAGAGGGCAGCCGCACACACACAGCACCAGGCAGCGGAACTGCTGAGCAGGCAGGATGCGGAACGGTCGGACCTGCCAACGGGACAGCAGCGTCAGACCCGCTTCGGGTAGTTGGTCAGGAGTGCGGCGGAGCTCGCTCCGCCGCGGTTGACGCGGAGGCGGCGACGGCCTGGAGCCGGCGGGCCGTCTCGGCGGCGTCGCGCGGCCGGTCGGCGGGGTTTTTCGCCAGCAGCGGGTGGACGCGAGCGGCGCGAACTCCACCCGACGGACACCGACTCGGCCGCGGCTTCCGCCACGACCGGGGCGCCGCTCGTGGCGGTGTCGGGTGCCCGCAGGCCGGTCAACCGCGCCACCGGACAGCCCAAGCCGGTCACGCTCCGAGCCGACTCCGTCGTCCAGCTTTCCAACGGCGGCTCCACCGCCCATACCCGAACCGCGACCGCGCCCTACGGCAGCTGGTCTGCCGCGGTGCCGCCGACACCTTCAGGACAGGCAGCCGACGTGTGCGAGGGCCTGCTTGAGGAGGACTCCGTGCCCGCCGGGCATCTCATTCTGGACCAGCGGCGACGAGGCTTCCTGCGGGCTGAACCAGACCAGGTCGAGAGCGTCCTGCCGGGGGCGGCAGTCGCCGGCCACCGGGACGATGTAGGCGAGCGACACCGCATGCTGGCGGGGGTCGTGGAAAGGCGTGATCCCTTGCATCGGGAAGTACTCGGCAACGGTGAAGGGCTGCAAGGAGGGCGGGACTTGAGGGAGCGCCACCGGGCCGAGGTCCTTCTCCAGATGGCGCAGCAGGGCGTCCCGGACCCGCTCATGGTGCAGCACACGCCCGGAGACCAGGGTGCGGCTGACCGTCCCGTCGGGCCCGATACGGAGCAGCAGTCCGATGCTGGTGACTTCGCCGCTGCCGTCGACTCGCACCGGCACGGCTTCGACGTAAAGGATCGGCATGCTTGCGCGCGCCTGTTCGAGTTCGTCGGGAGAAAGCCAGCCGGGCATGGTTTCGGTCGTGTCAGACATTGGTTGATCGTACTTTCAGCGTCTGCTGTTTCGCGTCAGCGGCTCCCGTTTCGCGCGCGCCGCTCCAGGTCGGTGATGATGAGCCCCTTCCGTGTCAGGAGGGTTCAACCCGCCAGCGGTTGAGGGCGGCGAGGCGGGTGGTCGGCGCGGTCGGGGGAGCAGAGGAAGTCGACGACCATCGCCGCGTCGCCGACGAGTCGCGCGCGTGTCCCCATCTGCGACTTTCGTCCACTGAAACCGCACCACACCGCATCACAACATCACTTTTGTTTGTTGACAAGACAAAAGTTGTGGATACTCTCGTCATAACCGGTGGTTCCCCAACTCTTCGGAGCGCTTCGTGGAACGCGTCGTGCAGTTCAGCGGTCCCCGCCGGGCGGAGGCGGCCGAGCAGGCAGATGCCGAACTGCCCGCCGACGACCTGCCGTTACGTATCCACTCCTCAATTCGGGGTCGTAGTCTCCGGCATCCCGAGCGGCAGAAGCCCGGGTCCTTCCACGCCACCGCTGCCTCCTCGCGGAGGTCTGGCGCGTGAGGGCAGTCGCGGGTCCACCCACGCCCACCCGGTCCGCCCACCTGGCACTGTGGCGCGGTGCGGCGCGGGTCCTGCTCGACAACTGGACGGGTACCTCCACTGTCCCGTCGCGCAGCCTCTACCCGCACCAGTGGAGCTGGGACTCCGCCTTCATCGCGATCGGGCTGCGGCACCTGTCCGCGCGCCGGGCCCAGTGCGAACTGGAGACGCTGCTCGCCGCCCAGTGGGGCGACGGCCGGATCCCGCACATCGTCTTCAACCCCGCCCTCCCTTTGAGCGCGTACTTTCCGAGCCCGGACTTCTGGCAGTCGTCGCGCGCCGGAAGGGCAGCCGGTGCCCCGGCCGTCGCCGAGACATCGGGCATCGTGCAGCCGCCCGTCCACGCCCTGGCCGCCTGGCTCGTGCACCGGGCGGACCCGATGGAGTCCGAACGCCGCGGTTTCCTCGCGCGCGTGTACCCCCGGCTCACCGCCTGGCACCGCTATCTGCTCCGCTGTCGCGACCTGGCGGGCGCCGGCCTCACGGCAATGGTGCATCCCTGGGAAGCGGGCATGGACAACAGCCCCTGCTGGGACAGCCCGCTCGCACGCGTCGAACCGGCTGCCCCGGGCACCTTCCGGCGCGCGGACCTCGACCACGGCTCGGCCGCCGACCGGCCCACAGACCTCGACTACGGCCGCTACGTGCGGCTTGCCCTCGACTACCGCGACCACGGTTACGACGACCACGCCGCCGTGCACCACTTCGCCGTCGAGGACCCCGCCGTCAACTCCCTCCTCATCGTCAGTGAACTGGCCCTCGCCCGCATCGCCGCCGCTGTGGGTGCCGACCCCGCCGTCCACGCGGCCCACGCCGAGCGGCTCACCGAGACACTCGTGGCACGCCTGTGGGACGCGGAGACCGGCATGTTCCTCGTGCGGGACCTGGCCGCCGGCGAACTGATCCCCGAGCGCAGCGTGGCCGGGCTGATCCCGCTCATCGTCCCCGGCCTGCCGGCCGACATCGTCGAGCAGCTTCTGCAGAGCCTGTCCGGACCCCACTTCCACGCCCGGGCCACCGACCTGGTGCCCAGCTACGACCTGGCCGGTCACGCCTTCGACCGTACGCGGTACTGGCGCGGGCCCGCCTGGTTCAACACCGCCTGGCTCATCGAGCGCGCACTGCGGGTGCACAAGCGTGCGGGACCGGCGGACTCACTGCGGTCGTCCTTCCTGAACGCCGCAGAGTCCTCCCGGTTCTCCGAGTACATCGACCCTTATAGCGGCGAGGGCCGCGGCACCCTCCACTTCTCCTGGACCGCCGCGCTCACCCTCGACCTGCTCAGCGCCGACGGGGAGGCGGAGCAGACAACGAAGCGCGGGCCGGTTGCATGGTGAACGCAGGCGCGGTGTTCCGCCGAGGCGCCCTGGTGGAGCGGCCGGTGCCGCCGAACGCGCGTGCCATCCACGCCCACCTCACCGCGCTGAAGGACCACGGCTTCGTGCCTCCGCCGACTGGCCGCGGGACCTGGCCGATCCGGAGGGAGGGACGTTGCTGTGCCACAACGACGTGTGCCCGGAGAACGTCGTCTTCCGCGACGGCCGTGCCACCGCCTTCATCGACGCCAACTGACCTCGCGACGTGCATCAGCACTAGGCCTCCTCTGCCCGAGCACTACACCTCCCGAGTGCGGCTTCGGCGTGATCAGTTCACCCACGGGGTGCGCACCGCTGGCCGGAGTGCGAGGTCCCGGCAAGTCTGAGGCGACAGCCCCAGACGACGGGAGCACGGAAGTGGGGAGTGCCGGTGAGCCCCGTATCGACATGGAACGCGGCATGGTGCGCCGCCTCCGGCTGCTCCCCTTCATCCTGCTGATCGGCGGCGGCGTGCTGGACGTAGTGACCCCGCCCAAGTTCAGCGCGACCGCCTTCTACGCAGCCGCGCCCATCATCGCGGCCCCGCTGATGTCGCTGTGGGGAACCGTGCTGACCGGCCTCGCCGCATGTGCGGTCGACGCGGCCGTGCTGGCCCATTTCGGCTTTCTGGACCATCAGGACGGGCTGACGGAACTGGCGTCGATCGTGGCCGTCGCGGTCATGGCCGTGGTGATCAATCGCCTGCTGTACCACCGTGATGTACGGCTGCGCTCGGCGCGCGGGATCGCCACGGTCGTGCAGAACGCGGTACTGCCGCGCCCCCGGAACCGTATCGGCCCGTTCAGGATCGCCGTACGCTACGAGGCCGCGCTGAAGGAGGCGCAGATCGGCGGCGATCTGTACGCCGTCCAGAAGACAGCACAGGGGCTGCGCTGCATCATCGGCGACGTACGGGGGAAGGGCCTGGGCGCGGTCGAGGCCGTCTCTCTCGTCCTCGGGGCGTTCCGTGAGGCCGCTCACGACGAGCCCACGCTGGACGGAGTCTGGCGGAGACTGGAGCGCACTCTGATGCGCGAGGTCGAGTCGCGGCCTAGTCTGGACCGGCAGGAAGGCTTCATCACCGCTCTCCTGGCCGAGATCGCGCCCTCCGGCGACATGGTCAGACTGGTCAATCGCGGCCACCCAGGGCCACTTCTGCTCCTGCCGGACGGCACGGTTCGGGCCGCCGAGCCGTCCAGGACGGCGCTTCCACTCGGCCTGGCGGTGCTGGACGCCGAGCCGGACCGGGCCGCGGTGGACGCCGTCCCCTTCCCCGAAGGCGCCACACTGCTGCTGTACACGGACGGCGTCACCGAGGCACGCGACCGTGCCGGAGTCTTCTACGACCCGGTCACCAGCCTCGCAGGCCGCCGCTTCGCCGGCCCTGACGCCGTGTTGAACGCCGTGGTCGACGACGTACACCAGCACACCGGGAGCGGGGGCGCGGACGACGACATGGCCCTGCTCGCCGTCACCGTCACGCGGGGCGAGGACGGCAACGACGGCAAGCCGAAGACCGCTTCCTGACGGGGCCAGGGAGCGAGGGAACAGGTCACGCAGGTGGCGCGAGGGCGGCGCTGTGCCTCTGCAGGAAGTCGTGCGGGTAGCCGTCACGGACGCGTGTGGCGGCATCGAGGCGTTCGAGCTGCGATGCGTCCAGCCGGAGGGTCACCGCGGTCAGGTTGTCGCGGATCTGCGTCACGGTGCGTGCGCCGATCACCGGCATGAGGCCATGCTGCAGGACCCATGCGAGGGCGACCTGCGCGGGCGTCGTACCGAGTTCCGCGGCGATCTCCTTGGCGATGTTCAACGCCCGAGCCAGGGATGGGGACAGCCGCTCGGCATCGCCCGCAGCGGGCTCCCGGGCCAGGAGACCGCGCGCGAGCGGGCTCCACGCGGAGATCGCGAGGCCGAGCGTGCGCGCCATGGGAAGGAGCTCACGATCGGGGGTGCGCGCGGCGAGCGAGTACTCGAGCTGCAGGGCGCAGAAGGAGTTCCAGCCGCGCAGCTCGGCGATGGCGTCGGAGCGGGCGATCACCCATGCGGGTGTGTTGCTCACGCCGACGGCCAGCACCTTGCCTGCGCGTACGAGATCGTCGAGTGCTCGGAGCGTCTCATCGACCGGCGTGCACTGGTCCCACGCGTGCACCCACAGCAGGTCCACGTAGTCGGTTCCCAGGCGGCGCAGGCTGGTCTCGACGCTGCGGCGCAGACTCTTGCGGTGGCTTCCGCCCGAGTTCGGGTCGTTCTTGTCGGTCGGCAGCGTGTACTTCGTGCCGAGCACGATGGCGTCGCGTTCCGCTGCGATCAGGCGGCCGGTGATCGTCTCGCTCGCGCCCTCGGTGTAGACGTCGGCGGTGTCGACGAAGTTGCCGCCCGCCTCGCGGAACGCGTCGTAGATCTCCCGGCACGTCTCCTCTTCCGCGCCGAACCCCCATTCGGTGCCGAACGTCATCGTGCCGAGGCACAGTTCGCTGACGCGCAGACCGGACCTGCCGAGCACACGCAGCCGCATACCGCCTCCCTGCGTCGCTTCACGCATCGTCGTCGACCACCCAGTTGACGAACCGGTGCAGCGGATACATGCCGTCGTGCGGCGAGCCCATGCTGCCGGTGAGGGCACTGCCGAGCTTCACCACGCGCTGCACGCCGGCGGTGGCGAGGCGGTCGCGGAGCTCAGCTTTACGGTGCGACGGATAGACCCCGACCGTCTGCGTCGCCACCGTGGCGAAGGCGGCGGCGTCGAGCATGGTGGCGACCGGCACGACATTGACCGTCTTGTTCGTGGGATGGAAGTCGACCGGCTCCGGCGAGCGCACCACCAGGCCCCGGCCGTCGTAGTCGCCCCAGATCCGGTACTCGGGGTCCAGGAAGCGCAGGCCGTCCACCGCCTCGCGGATGTCGCTCGAGGGCTTCGGCCCTACCGCCGACGCGAACTGCCGGTCGACCCCGAGCCGCTCGCAGAGCAGCGCGCAGAAGCGGTCGGCCTGCTCGATGTCGCCTTCGACGCAGATGTGGCGGGCGGCGACGCACGCGTCCTGGTTGAAGACGGTGGCATCCGCGGCCGCCAGCTCGGCCGCTTCCCGCAGGGTCTGCTCGGACGCGAAGGCCTCCCGGCCGATGACCGACATCGACACCTTCGGATCGAAGGAGATCAACTGGAAGCCCGGCCCGACGTACTTCGCGGCGTTCGCGATGGCGTCGCCCCCACCCCAGGCGACCAGCTTGTCGAAGTACTGGGAGCGGTACAGCACGCCCTCGACCTTCGCGTCGCCGCCGCGCCAGTAGACGGCGGACATCGACCGGAGCACGGGGTGGTCGGGCTCGATGTCGGCCATGGTGCGGAGCACCGCGACGGTGGTGAACGGGTCGGCCGACGGCATCTTGAACACGTTGACCGCCTTGACCAGTGCGGCGTCCGCGATCGACGTCATGGCCGCGCTCGGCGAGTTTCCGGCGAGCATGTGGACCAGCCGCGGCGGGAAGGCGCGGACCCGGCTGACGCGGCCGTTGGGGTCGGTGCGCTCCACCCAGCCGTCGAGGACATCGGTGCCGCCGAAGGTGCGCTCGAGGCGGTACTCCAGTGCCTCCCGCGTCAGGAACTGCCCCGGCCGGTGGAAGGTGTTCTCGATGATGCGCCGCGGCAGGGCACTCACCTGCAGGGTCATCTCGAGCGACTCCTGCAGGTACGCGTTCTTCTCGAGCGTGAGGTGCTTCGCGGTCTCGACCAGGAAGTCGATGATCTCCGCCACCGGCACGTCGAACGCCGGCCCCAACCGGGTGCGCGGCTCGAACAGTTCGGTGAGCTGGAGCCGTGGCGTGACGAATGGAACGCCGAAGTCGCGCGAGAGGTACTCGGTGTCCTCGCCCCAGACGAGGCGGCCCCGCACGAAGTGCGGCACCCGGATCTTCGTGCCGGCGGGCGCGTGCGTGGTTGCCGTGCTCATGAACCCTCCGCTCATTCCGCGACGAAGCCGCGGACGTAGGCGTCGATCGTGCCGGCGCAGGTGATCTTGTCGTCATCGCGCAGGTCGGCGTACCGGGTGATCTCGGGGAAGATGGTCTGCCCCGGCCGGCCGCAGGGGCAGGCGCGGAGATCGACGAGGATCTTGTCTCCGCTGATCGTCCCGCCCCACCGCCCGTCGATGGTGAGGTCGAAGAACGCGGCGCGGCCCTCGACCTGGCCGTCGGACTCCGGCGCCGGCGCCTCCCCGTCCTTGTCGAGCACGAACAGGACGAGCCCCTCGGGTACGTGGTAACGCCCCTCGAGGCACTTGGGGTTGCGCAGGTTCAGTTCCTGCATCGAGTAGTACTGCAGGTGCCGGGCAGGCGTGATGTTCAGCATGCGGTAGATCTGCGTCTGGTAGTCCGGCGGCAGCGCGTTGCCCTTCAGGCCGCCGGCGGTCATCAGCGCGTTCTCGCCGGTGATGTCGCCTTCCGACGCACCCGACTCCTTCAGGATCTCGCACAGCCGGAACAGCGGCGCGACCATGGAGTTGAAGAAGATCTGCTCGCCGCGTCGCTTGAGGATGTGCTCCGCGAAGTGGTGCAGGCGTTCCTCGGTCTCCCTCTGCCGTTGGGCGCCTGCCGCCTCGACCTCCGCGATCTCGTCCGGTTCGGCCGTCCCGTCCGCCATGGCCTTGCGGATGGCGGCAAGGCGCGTCGTGTAGCGGTAGTGGTCCTTGCGGCCCTGCGTGCGGGGTACAGGGATCGCGTCGGGGCGCGCGTAGGCGGCGATGAGCATCTCGCGCGATGCGTTGTGCGCGCTGAGGCCGGTCTCCGGCCCCACGGGGATGACGTGCCACGAGCGCTCGGCCGGGATGCCGGCCTCGGCCAGGCAGGCCATCTGGTTCTGCTGCGAGGCCTCGCGGTCGCGCCGGGTCTTGTTCAGGAACGAGCTCTTGCCGCTCGTGCCGCTGGAGCTCGACACCAGGTGCCCGGCCGACTCGAGCCGCTCGATCCAGCCGTCGATGTCCTCGACACCGGACACGTCGACGTCGGTGACCCGGTAGGTCGACAGGGAGTCGAGCCAGCGGTTCAGCTGCGCCCAGCGGCCCTTCGCGATGAGCGACTCGGGATAGCTCTTGTACGTCGTGTGCGGGAAGAGCAGCGGGATGATGTCCTCGCGTGCCCGGATCGTCTTGATGCCCTCTGCCTCGGCCCGCCGGTCCAACACGGGCACCTGCTTTCGCCGTTGCTGGAAGCGGGCGTCCAACGCCTCGATGGAATCCCGCTGGTTCGTCGTCTTTGACATTGCGCCTCCAGCTCTCCTGGGGATCCCAAAAACTATACTGATAGGTCTAGTTACGGTCCAGAGACCGGTTCTGGCAGACTTCGGAAAATGACGACGCCGCCCCGATCCCGCCCACACCCGGGCGGCACCCGGCCTCGCCGCGGCGGCCGGCCCACCCGCGAGCAGGCCAGGCAGCTGGACGAGAACGTCCGCGAGTGCGCCCTCCAGCTCTTCCTGGAGCATGGCTACGACGGCACCACCATGGACGCCATCGCCGCGGCCGCCGGCACCACCAAGGCCTCCCTCTACGCCCGTTTCCCCGGCAAGGAGGCCGTCTTCAGCTCCGTGCTCGCATGGGCGATCCAGCGCACCGACTGGCCCGTGCAGGAACCGCCCCCACCGGAGCCCGACGACCTCGAAGGGGCGTTGACCGCCATCGCGCACGCCGCCGTGCGCCGGACGCTCGACCCGTCGATGATCAAGCTCGGTCAGCTCGCCGTCGCCCATGCGGCGCGCTTTCCCGAGATCGCCCGCCGGGTGTACGGCGCCGGGGTGTGGCCACGCCGGCAGCTCGTGGTCGACCTGCTGAACCGGCATGCGGCCGCGGGCACGATCGTCGCCGACGACCCCGAGACGCTCGCCGAGCACTTCCTCGGGATGGTCTCGGTCGTACCCGCACGCCACGCCTCCTTCGGCGTCGTGCGCGATCCCGCCGAGCAGGAACGCCACACTCGGAGCGCGGTGCAGCTGTTTCTCCGGAGCCTGCGTCCCGATTAGCGCGCATGGTGTGTTCGGCGGCGGTCACTCCGTCGTCCGGATGCCGTCTGCTCCGTAGTGCTCGCGCAGGAGGCGTTTGTAGAGCTTGCCGTTGGGGTCGCGGGGCAGTTCGTCGACGAAGTCGACGGTCCGCGGGCACTTGTACGTCGCCAGCGCCGCGCGGCAGTGGGCAAGCAGCTCCGCCTCAAGGTCCGCACCGGCGGCGGCACGGTCGACGGGTTGTACGATCGCCTTGACCGTCGGCGGTACGTCCGGTCACCCTTCGTCGCACAGCCATGTGTCCCCTCTCGCCGAGCCTCGTTGCTCTCCTGCGGATGGATCCCGCCGCGTGGTTACTGCCGACCGGCCGGCCCGTGCAGTGCCGCGCACACGCCGCCGTCGACGAGCAGGTCGACGCCGTTGAGGAAACCGGCTTCGTCCGACAGCGCGAAGGCGACCACGGCCGCGACCTCCTCCGGGCGCCCTTGGCGCCCGAGCGGCGTCCGCTGCACGAGCACGTCCATGAACGGGTGGCTCTCTGCCTCCTGCCGCCCCTGAGGTGTGTCGATGACACCGGGGGAGACCGAGCAGACGCGCGCGCCCAACGGCCCGAGCCGTACCGCCTCGTGCTGCACGAAGCGGTGGACGCCGCGTTTGGCCCACGCGTACGCCACTCCGGTGTCCTCGACGGCCGGACCGAGAGCATCGTGGATGCGGTCCAGGAACTGCTCGTCGAGAGGGTCGTCCAGGGCTGCGAGGGCAGCGGGATCCGGGTCGGTGGGGTCGAGCAGCGGCGCCATCGAGGCGAAGCACACCATCGCCGTCCCGGCGGTGGCGAGCGGGCGGAGCGCCTCGGCCAGCATCGCGGTCCCGACGAGGTCGACGGTGAAGATCCGGCGCCAGTCGGCCATGGTGGGTGAGATGCCTGCGGCGTGGGCTACGGCCCGGAGTGTGCCCAACTCGCGGACGTGGGCGGCAAGCCGGTCGAGGCCGTCGCCATCGGTGATGTCGAGGACGAAGGACTCGACGGCGGCTCCGCGGCCTGCGGCCGACAGGTCTTTGGCGGCGGCGGCCACGGTCGCCTCGTCCCGGTCGACGAGCAGGACCGTGTCCACCATGCCGGTGAGGCGTTGCGCGCACGCGAGTCCCATCCCGCGGCCGCCGCCGGTCGCGATGCCCACAGTCGTCATCGATTCCTCCTGTCAGATCGCAGCCCGCACGGAATGGACATCACGCCGCGCGTTTCGGGACAGCGCCTTTCGGGACGGCGCTTTTCGGGACGGCCCAGCACCGCTGCAGCCCCGGCTGCGCAGCCCGGCTCACCAGCTCGACCCGAAACCCGTTCGCGCTGCGGTGGAAGGTGAAGAACGGGGTGCCGTCGGGCCCCGTCCGCGTCGCCTCGGTCACGTAACCGTGGCGTACGAGCTCGGCGGAGTCCGCGGCCACGTCGTCGGACCAGTAGCCGATGTGATGGATACCTGTGCCGGTCGCGGGTTCCCAGAGGGTCCCCGGGATGCTCCGGATGATCTCCAGCCGGGGTGTTGTCACCGAGTAGGCGCACCTGAGCTCCAGGACGGCTTCACCGGTGGGCAACGCGACCGGGATCGGTCCGCCGACCTCCTCGCCCCACTCGTAACGGAACAGGGACGAGAGAACGGCCATGGTCGCCTCGAAGTCCTCGGCGACGATGCCGAGATGGAACTGGTCTTCGGCCTTCATCGCCGGGTCACCACCGCGACGGCCCTCGTCGCGGCCACCATGTCCTTCGCGTGTTCGATATCCATGCTCACTCTCTGAAGGCGAGTTCACGGCGGGGCTTTCAGCCGAATGCGGCCACGATCTGTGGGAGGTCCGCCGTGGTCCTGATGCCCGGGGGTGCCTGGCAGACGTAGGGAACGGCGTTGACGGCGCGGTTGGCGGTGTACGACGGGGACACGGCCGCCAGCCTGTCCAGCGGGACGGGGAAGCGGATGTCGATGTCGAGGGGTGCGTCGCCCTCCCACGTGACGTGCCAGCCGGTGCTGCGGAGTTCCCAGTCGCGGTCGAGGTCGGTGCCGCAGTACCAGTTGGCCCGGAAGCGCAGCACCGGGCGGCCGTCGCGCACGCCCGCCACGGTGATCCGTTGTGCGGCGACCGTCCCGGGCTCGATGGTGCCGGCCGCGATGTGGATGCGGCTGCGTGCGCGGGCGACTTCTCCGGTTGCCTCGATCCCGTCGAGCCGGATGCCGAGGGTGTCGGCGACCAGTCGCAGCGACGGGCCGAAACTGGCTCCCAGGTTCTCCACCCGCCCGGCGTCGAACGCCGCCGGAGGCTTGCCGAACGCCATCACCTCGAAAAGGAGCGCCGGAGAGTCGCGCCGGGACAGATCGGCGTACTCCTCTATCAGCAGGCTGTCCAGCCGTCGTTGGATCGAGCTGAGCACCAGCGGTACGGCTTCCGTGATGAAGCCGGGGCTGCTGCCTGTGCTGTGCAGGGAGGACGCGCCCTTGCGGCACGCGGCTTCGACCGGTTCGCGCAGCGCCGGGTCGAGGCGGTCACGGTGGTGGAAGTCGGTCCGTGTCGTCACCACGTCGATGCCCGACGCGAGCAGCCGGCACAGCACGTCGACGTCCAGTTCGCGTGGTGCGTAGAGCACGCAGTCGGCGCCGAGCGCAAGGATCTCCTCGATGTCGTCGGTGGCCGCGACGCCGACGGGAGGCAGACCGCACAGGTCTCCGGCGTCGCGGCCCGCTTTGGCCGGGGTGTGGACGTACACCCCGGCCAGCTCCAGCTGCGGATGCTGGATCGTGGCCCGCAGCGCCCGGCTGCCGATGTTTCCGGTGGCCCACTGGACGACGCGGTACGGCCGCCCGGCCGCCGAAGCGCCCTGTGATCGCATCCCTGACCCTGCCTCTGTCTCGGCTGTCTCGGCTGTGCGACCCAACGGCCCTCTGCCAGTGGTTACTTGGGCGGGAAGCGGAGGGCTCCGTCCAGGCGGATGACCTCTCCGTTGAGGTAGTCGTTCTCGCAGAGGTGGTGGACGAGTTCGGCGTACTCGGACGGGCGGCCCATGCGCCGAGGATGCGGCACCTGCGGCCCCCAGTACGCCTCCAGCTTGTCGCCCGCCTGCCCGTAGGCCGGGGTGAGGAACGTGCCCGGTGCGACGGCGACGACCCGGATGCCGAGCGGCGACAGGTCTCGCGCGGCGACCAGCGTCATGCTCGCCACACCGCCCTTGGCGGCGGCGTAGGGGATCTGGCCGATCTGGCCCTCGAAAGCGGCGATGGACGCGGTGTTGACGATGACGCCGCGGGAGCCGCTGTCCAGGGGCTCCTGCCGGGCGATCGCGGCGGCGGCCAGGCGCATCACGTTGAAGACGCCCGTGAGATAGACCTCGATGGTCGTGCGGAAGCCGTCGAGGTCGAGCGGGCTGCCGTCCTTGCCGACCAGACGTCCGCCGCCGGCGGGACCGCCGTGCACGTCCACCACGATCCGCAGCGGCCCCGCGGACTCGGCCTCCGCGATCGCCGCCTGCACACTCTCCTCGCTGGTGGCGTCCGTCCGTACGTAACGGATGCCCAGCTCCTGCTCGAGCGCCTTGCCCTTGTCGTCGGCGAGGTCGGCGGCCACGACCTTCGCCCCTGCCGCGTGCAGCCGGCGCACGGTCGCCTCGCCGAGGCCGCCTGCACCGCCCACCACGATCGCGGAGCTCCCGGTGATCTGCATCTATGCTCCCCACTCTTGAAAGTCCCGCTCTTCGAGCATGAGAATAGCACTCTCATGAATATCACGATGATTCTCGAGATGGCTGCTTCGGGCGGTGAGCGGGCGGCCGTGACGGCTGGCGGTCGTTCGCTGACGGCCGCCGAACTCCAGGGACTTGCGCGCCGCGCCGCCGGGCGCTTCCGTGAGGCGCCCGCCGTCCTCTACCGGGGGGTCAACCACCTCGCCTATCCCGTGGCGCTGTTCGGAGCGGCCCTGGCCGGCGTCCCGTTCGTGCCGCTCAACTACCGCCTGGGAAGCGACCAGTTGAAGGAGATCGAGGAGCGGCATCCCGGGGCTCTGGTCCTGGGGCCCGACGACCTCGATGACTTGGTCGACGCCTCGACGGAGTCGGACCCCGGCCCGGAGCATGAAGCGCCATGGGACCAGGACGCCGTCGCCGTCATCCTCTACACCAGCGGTACGACCGCCGCGCCGAAAGCGGCCCTCCTGCGCCACAAGCACCTGCTCGCCTATGTGCTGAACACCTTGGAGTTCGCCTCGGCGGCGGACGGCGACGCGGCGCTGGTGGCGGTTCCGCCCTACCACGTCGCCGGGCTGACCAACCTGCTGTCCAACCTCTACACGGGCCGACGCGTCGTCTACATGCCCGCGTTCGACGCGGGAGAGTGGCTCGGCACCGTGCGCGCGGAGCGCGTCACCCACGCGATGCTGGTGCCGACCATGCTGGCCCGCATCGTCGACCGCGTGCCCGACGGCGGCGACGCCGGCACGCCCACCCTGCGCAGCCTCGCCTATGGCGGCGCCCGCACCCCGAGGACCGTCGTCGAGAAGGCGCTGCGCGCCTTCCCGGCCACCGACTTCGTCAACGCCTACGGGCTCACCGAGACCGCCTCCTCGATCGCCGTCCTCGGACCCGAGGACCACCGCGCCGCCGTCGCCTCCGACGACCCGGCGGTACGTGACCGGCTCACCTCCGTGGGGCGCGCCCTGCCCGGCGTCGAGATCGCCGTGCGCACGGAGGAAAGCAAGCCCTGCGAAGCAGGCGAGACCGGCCTGGTGTTCGTGCGCGGGGAACAGATCTCCGGCGAGTACCGGGGGCGCAGCGCCCTGGACGCCGACGGCTGGTTCCCCACCCGGGACCGGGGCCGCCTGGACGCGGAGGGCTATCTCTTCATCGAGGGGCGCGCCGACGACACCATCATCCGCGGCGGCGAGAACATCGCTCCCGCCGAGATCGAGGACGTCCTCCTTGCCCACCCCGGCGTCATGGAGGCGGCCGTGGTCGGCGTACCGGACGAGGAGTGGGGGCAGCGGATCGTCGCGGTCCTCGTCGGCGACGGGGACCCGGACGAGATCCGGCAGTGGGCCAAGGCCCGGCTGCGCACCTCCAAGACCCCCGACGCCATCGTCTTCCGCCCCGAACTCCCGCGTACCGACACCGGAAAGCTGCTGCGCCGAGCCCTCCTCGCCGAGCTGGACACCCTGGATTCCCTGGAGACCACCCATGCCTGAAGCGCCCGAAGCCGTCATCGTGTCCGCCCTGCGCACCCCCGTCGGCACCGCCTTCAAGGGAACGCTGCGCGACACCACCGCCTACGACCTGGCAGACCTCGTCGTCCGGTCCGCAGCCGAGCGCCTCGCCGGACTGGGCATCGAGCCGGATCGCATCGACGACGTCGTCCTCGGCGAGGGCCTGTACGGTGGCGGCGTCATCGCCCGCCACGCCGCGATCACCGCGGGCCTGACCTCCGTACCGGGGCTGGCCCACAACCGGCACTGCGCCGCCGGGCTCGCCGCCGTCCAGTCCGCCGCCGCCTCCGTGCGTGCCGGGATGGACGAGGTCGTCCTCGCCGGCGGCGTCAACTCCGCCTCCACCGCGCCCAGGTCGCGCTTCCGGGTGGCCGGTGAGTGGACGGACCCATGGATGCCGCCCACCCACCCGGAGCGGCCGGACGCCCCCAACCTCGACATGTCGATCACGGTCGGCTGGAACGCGGCCGTCAAGGCCGGCGTCAGCCGGGAGGAGATGGACGCCTGGGCGCTGCGCTCGCACCGCAATGCCGTACGCGCCATCGACGAGGGCCGCTTCGACGCGGAGACCGTACCCGTCGACACGCCGCACGGCCCCTTCCGGGTCGACGAACACCCACGCCGCGACACGTCGTTGGAGAAGCTGGCCGCGCTCAAACCGCTGCACCCGGAGATCGAGGGGTTCAGCATCACGGCGGGCAACGCGGCGGGCGGCAACGACGGCGCCGCCGTCCTGGCGGTCGCCAGCGACCGGCTGGGCCTGCCCGCCCTGGCCACCGTGCGCTCCTGGGCATCCGTCGGCGTCGACCCCGCCGACACCGGGCTCGCCCCCGTCCAGGCGATCCCCAAGGCCCTCGCCCGCGCGGGCCTCTCGACCGGAGACGTCGACCTCTACGAGATCAACGAAGCCTTCGCCTCCATGTGCGTCGCGACCGTGCGCCTCCTCGACCTCGACCCGGACAGGGTCAATGTCAACGGCAGCGGCTGCTCCCTCGGCCACCCGGTGGCCGCCACCGGCGGCCGCATGCTCGTCACGCTCGTGCACGAACTGCGGCGCCGGGGCGGCGGGATCGGCGTCGCGTCGATGTGCGCGGGGGGTGGGATGGGGTCGGCCTTGGTGATCGAGGTGGCTGCGCCGTGAGGCTGACCAAGCGCTTCTGACGACCTGCTCGGACTGCGGGGGCACCCACGGGGGGTGCCCCCGCCCCGTCGGCCAGGCTACGACGAGGGCTGGTCTGCCGGGCGGTCTGCCGGACGAAAACGCAGCAGGGCCTCTTGTGCGTACGACGCGACGAGGGAGCCGTCGGTGGTGAGCACGTCACCGCGTCCATGGCAGCGGCCGTGCGCCACGAGCGGAGAGTGCTGGCGGAGCAGCAGCCACTCGTCGGTACGGAAGGGCCGGTGGAACCACACGGTGTGCGAGGTGACCGCTGAGGTGAAAGCCTTTCCGGCGTCCTGCTGACTGACTCCCTCGAGCGGGCGGAGAGCCGTGCCGATGAGGGTCAGGTCCGTGGCGTACGCGAGCAGGGCGGGGGCGAGGTGGGGGTCGGCTTCCGGCGTGCGCATCCACAGGTCGAGTTCCGGCGGCTGCGCCGCAGGGGAGTCGAGATCGGCGGATGCCCGCGTTTCCCAGGGGAGCAGATCGAGCTCCACCCGGTGCTCCGGGGACAGGGGAGCGGCCACGGGCGCCACGGTCTGGTGGTCGGGTCCGCCCTCGTCGGCATGCATCGACACCGACGCCGTGGCCACCACGCCCGACCGCTGCCGGGCGACGACCGTCCAGGTGGCGAACGTGCCGCCCTCGTGCAGGCACTCTGCCTCGTAGCGGACGGTCTCATCCGTACGACCGGCGCGCGGGAACAGCACATGGAGGGACTTGACGGCCTTGCCGGGGCAGGCAAGTGACGCGGCGCGGACGAACTGGGCCAGAAGCTGTCCGCCGAACAGTCGGTGGTAACTCAGTTGCTGGTTGGGGCCTTCGAAGACCAGGCGGGCGGACTGAGGGCTCGGGAGCTGTACGCCCGCGCCACCCGTGCCCGGTTGTGGGGGCGGTGACGGAAGCGCACGCAGGCCGAGGCAGTCGAGAAGATCGCTCCAGAGGTCTGACATGCACCGAGTGTAAGAGAGTTCTTTGGATGCGAGAACAGAATTCTCGCTTCGCCCTCGAAGGCGGTCTACGAACGTATGCGCCTCAGTCGCGGGTGAACCGTTCCAATTAAGTGAGCAGGAGTGAGTCTTGGACCCATACCTGGTCACTGCGGGCATCCCGAACGGTGTTGGATGCCCGGCTGGTTCCCCGCTTTCGCGTCCTGCTTGGCGGCGGCACTCCAGGCGCGCGGTCCGTGGCAGGCGGGCGGGGTCCCTCACGTCCTGGGGTGCCCTGTGCGGCCTGGTCGGTCCGATGCCCGTATCCATCGCTCTGGTGGATACGGGGCGGTGCCGTCCGTCGCCGGATCGGATACCCGAGGGCGCGTCGCCCGATCGCGATGCTCGCGGCATCGTGCCGGGTCGTCTGTCGTCGGCCGGTGGCCAGCGGTTTCTGCCAGTGCTGGGCACCCCACCGGCTGGTGTAGGCGGGGTCGACCGCGACGATCGCCACGTCCTGCTCGGCGGCCATCGACACCAACCGTGCAGTGAGTTTCGCGGTCGGGAAGCGGGAGATCAACCGGCGGAACCGCTTGTTCCGTCCGTGCTTCTCCCGGGTTTTGTCCGCCGCGAAGTCGAGATCCTCGACGGCGATCGCGGCCACGCCACAGCGGCGCGTGTAGTGCAGCAGGCGGGTCAGCGCATGCCGGATCTGTGCGTCCCGGTGCGCGGCGCTGCCCGACAGGTCGTAGAAGAAGCGCTGCGGTTCGCCGACGGGGTTGCCATGCTGATCGAGGCGCCAGGCCGCCAGGTGGTCGTCGTTCATGTCGACCCCGACCGTGCCCCGGGCGAGGGCGGCCGGGAGAGGCAGGACGGGTACGGCGGCACGCTGCCAGGACGCCGTCACATACCAGCGGCCGCGCAGCACGTCGTGGTGGATGCGGTAGGCCACCGCACGGTCGGCCGAGATCCGGTCGTGCCACTCCTCGCCCCGATGCCTGAACGGACCACAGCGTCCAGTACGTACCGGCCGTGCGGCGCGTTTGCCAGGTGCGCGACGTGTGCGGGGAGTTTGATGGAGATCTGGCCGGTGTCGGTGATGCGGATGGTCTCGTTACCGAAGCGTTTGCCGGACTCCCCGTCCGCGGCCAGGAACATCCGGGCGGCCTCCCACCGCGCCCGCCACGCCTTCTCCTCAAGCCCGGCCTGCGCCAGGTGGTGGCGGACGTTGGCGAGGCGGCGGCCGCCGCGCACCACGCGCACCCGGCCCGCAGCCTGGTCCGCCTCCATCTTGGCCAGCCGGTCTTGGAGGGTGTGCAGGCGGCGGGACTTGGCGTGCCACTCGCGCCGCGAGGCATAGCCTTTCGACAGCCCTTCGCGCTTGTCGGCCTTGGCACCCAGCGGCCGGGCCAGCCGGGCCTGGATCTGCGTGATCTGCCCGCGCAGCCAGGCGATATGCGCGGCCTGTGCGCGTCGGGCCAGCGCCCACTGGTCGTGGGTGGCCTTGGTGATGCTGCCCGCCCAGCGCGATGACGACCGGCCGGTCAGCTTCTGCTTGCGCACCGCCCAGGCGGCGGCATCGTGCTCCGGGCCCATGCGGCAGCGGTCGGCGAGATCACCGGCGGCCAGCGAGCCGAGGAAGGCGCCGACCTCACGCAGCACGCCCACGTCCCGGTCCGTCACGCGCAGTCGGTCCCGGACGGCCACCCCCGCAGGCCCCGGCACCACGAAGGGCGCCGCCAGCTCCCGCACTCCGTCCACCCCCCTGTCCCCCGGCCCGACGATCCCGTCACGGCACTCAACGACCACCACCGGCAAAGGTCACCCATTCGACCAAAGAAACTCTGTTCGCCTCCAGAACGCCCCAGGACACACACCACGCAAGCGAGCCGCCAACACATGCACGACCAGACCCAGCCCGCCCGGCCCGCCCAGCACTCACTCTCACTCACCAAGACTCACTACTGCTCAGCACACCGGCAGACGTGCCAAACCCTCCGGAGCAGAACTCCCAGACTTCGTCGGAGGTCAGCGGGTGGGCGGTCGGGCTTTCCGTGGGTCCGCTGGACTGCGCCAGGAACATCGCTGTCTGCATCACCATCGCGGCCGCCCGGCGGGGCTTCAGGCCAGGGCGCAGCCCGCCGTCCGCCTCCACCTCCGTGCGGGCGAAGGTCAGCCGATATGGAGACTATCATTTCTATCATCGAGAACGATATTATCGGCGTTGTCGCCAAGCAGGAGGAGAGTCATGCGGCTGACCTTCGATGACGACGTCGAGGCCTTCCGGGCCGCGTTCGCGGCGTTCCTGAATCCTGCAGCAGTACGTGCGGACCATCGCCGGCGGCACGTCCGAGATCCAGCGCACCATCATCGCCGAGCGCGTGCTCGGCCTGCCCCGACGCTGAGGAGCCGCCGTGACCATCCTGTACGAGGCGAAGGACCGCATCGCGACGATCACCCTGAACCGGCCCGAGGTCGCCAACGCCCAGAACGCCGAGCTCCTCGATGAGCTCGACGCGGCCTGGACGCGGGCCGCAGAGGACGATGACGTGAAGGTCATCGTGCTGCGCGCAGAGGGAAGGCACTTCTCCGCAGGGCACGACCTCAACGACCGCTGGCCGGGCCCCGACGAGATCACCCTGGAGTGGATCTACTCGACGGAGAGCCGTCGCTATCTGGACTACACCCTGCACTGGCGGAACGTGCCGAAGCCGTCGATCGCCGCTGTCCAGGGCCGGTGTATCTCGGGTGGGCTGATGCTGTGCTGGCCCTGCGATCTGATCGTCGCCGCCGAGGACGCGCTGTTCTCCGACCCGGTGGCCATCATGGGGATCGGTGGCGTCGAATACCACGGCCACACCTGGGAGTTGGGCGCCCGGAAGGCCAAGGAGATCCTGTTCACAGGCCGCCCGCTCACCGCGGATGAGGCCGAACGCGTCGGCATGGTCAACAAGGTCGTGCCCCGCGACCGACTCGACGAAGAGGTACGGGCGCTGGCGGAGCGGATCGCGACCATGCCGTCCTTCGGGCTCCGCCAGGCCAAACGGGCCGTCAACCAGACGCTGGACGTGCAGGGTTTCCACGCCGCGATCCAGTCCGTCTTCGACATCCACCAGACCGGGCACGGCAACGCCCTGAGCGTCACCGGCTACCCGATCCTCGCGAAGCTGGACGAGATGAAGCAGAAGCTGCGGTAGGGCGCGGAAGAGAGCGGGTGGGTCCGGACGGTGAGGGGGCGTCCGGGCCCACCACCCGTTGCATCCAGGCGCCGTGCCCTGCGATGCGCTGGTCCGTCAGAGCTGGGTCAGGCGCGGTGCCGAACCCTGCCGCAGCAGCAGCGCCCCCGCCTCGCGGGTCAGCTCGCTGGCGCTGCCGAGCAGGCCGTCCAGGACGTAGGCACGCCGCACATGGCGGTGCAGGTCGTGCTCGGCCGTGAAGCCGATGCCGCCGAGCACCTGCTGGCAGTGGCGGGCGGCCGTCAGCGCAGCCTGGCCGGCCGCCGCCTTCGCCAGCAGACAGCCAAGGTCGTCCTCGGCCGCTCGAAGGGTCGCCTCGGCGCCCTCGATGGCGACGAGGGTTTCGGCGAGCCGGTGCCGTACCGCCTGGAAGGAGGCCAGAGGGCGCCCGAACTGGACGCGGTCCACGGCGTGCGACCGAGCCAGGGACAGCATGGCCCGGCCGGTGCCGGCCAGCCACCAGCCCAGCGCCCGGCGGCCTTCGGCGAGCGGCACGGGGTTCCCGTCGGCCACCCGCTGCAGCGGCAGTTCGCCGTCCAGGGCCTCGCTGCCCGCGGACGTCTTCGCGCCGTCCGCTCGATCCCAAAGGACCCAGGTTCCGCCCGCGTACGGCAGGGGGACGGTGGTGCCTGTGGGGAGCCCGGACGCGTGCAGGACCACGTCATTGACCAACGGGGCATGGGCCCCCGTCTCGCCGAGCAGCCGGAACACCACGGGGACCGTCTCGTCGGTCATCTCGGTGAGCATCTCGGCCCAGCCCAGTTCCCTCAGTGCGGTGTCCAGGGCACTGCCCGTGTGCGTCGCCATGGTTTTGCGGAGGGTCTCGGCGAGCAGGTCGAGTTCGGCGGCGTCCACGGTCACGTGGCCGTCACTCCTTTCCCAGGTCGAGCAGGCGGCGGGCGATGATGTTCCGCTGGATCTCCGCGGTGCCGCCGTAGATGGTCGCCGCGCGCGAGTACAGGAACTCGGTGCGCCAGGGAGTGTCGTCCAGTTCGACGACCCCCGGCAGCAGGTCCCGTGCGGTGTCGAAGAGCCGCTGCTCCGCCGTGGCCAGGAGCACCTTGTCGACGGACGTCTCCGGGCCGAGCCTGGCGCCCTCGGCAAGGCGCCGCTGGGTCGCGTGGGAGCGGCAGCGGACGGTGTGCAGCGCCAGGTAGGCGGCACCGACGGCATCCTCGTCCCGTGCGCTCGTCTCCTCGAGCAGCCGGTCGAGTCGCGTGTACAGGTGGGCGACACGGTGCCAGAAGCAGGCGGAGCGCTCGTGCGGCAGCAGGTCCATCGCCAGCTGCCAGCCGTCGCCGGGGCGGCCCAGCATCCGTTCGCCGGGCACGACCACCTCGTCGAAGAACACCTCGGCGAACTCGTCGACGCCGTGCATGGTGCGCAGCGGGCGGACGGTGATGCCGGGGGAGTCCATGTCGACGAAGAACGCGGTGATCCCGGCATGGCCGGGTGCGGTGCGGGTGAGCAGGACGCAGCGCGAGGCGTACTGGGCAAGGCTCGTCCATACCTTCTGGCCCGTCACCACCCACTCGTCGCCGCGCTGTTCGGCGCGTGTGGACAGCGAGGCGAGGTCGCTGCCGGAGCCGGGCTCGGAGAAGCCCTGGCACCACTGCTCGCGCCCGCCAAGCAGCAGCGGCACCATCTCGGCCGCCAGCTCCGGACGGGCGTACGAGATCATCGTCGGGGTCAGGACCTCGATCATCGAGTAGATGCCGGGCTCGGCCAGGCCACGCGTTGCGACCTCCTCGCCGAGTACGGCACGCAGGACGGCGGGGCCGCCGAGGCCGCCGACCGAGGCCGGCCAGCCGTACCGCATCCACCCTGCCTCGTACAGCGCGCGGCGTACCCGCGAGAGCTGCTCGACGTGTGCGTCGAGGGAGTGCTCGGGTCCGGGCCGTAGGTCGTTCTCGTCGAGCCAGGCTGTCAGGCCCGCCCGGAACTCGGCGACGTTCATGCGCTGTTGCGCTCGAAGGCGTGCGGACGGCCGGAGTCGTGGGCTCCGCTGCGGCGGATGAACGTCATCGCGCGGGTGCGCAGCCGCCAGCCGTCCGGTGTGCGGACGTAGGTGTCGTTGTAGTAGCCGATGCGCATGTCGTGCGTGGCGTGGTCGACGAAGCACAGCGGCTGGGTGCCCGTCGCCGTGTCGCCGTCCAGTTCGATCACCGCCGTACCGGTGAGGAACAGGCCCTTGGGAGCGGCCGCGACCAACGCCGGGAATTCGTCGAGGGGATACGTGTCGCCGAACGCGCTGTACGTCCCGTCGGAGGTGAAGACCTTGAGCAGGCCGTCGATGTCGCCCTTGGTGATGGTCACCGCGTAGCGGGCGAGCAGCTGGTGGATCTCCATCAGGTCGTCAGTGGACACGGTTGATTCCGTCCTTCCCTACGACGCACGGGACGCCCCGCCGACAAGGCGGGCAGCTCGTTGATTCTCTATATCGAGAACGATGTTTCCAGATGTGCGTTTCAGGGTTTCATGGAGGCGAGGCTGCGTCAACCGCCGTCGCGGCGGCTTGTGCAAGGTCCGCCGATTGTTCGGCACGAGTGGTTGATTGCCGTGTAGCGAGAAGCTAGTTTCCCTTTACTGAGAGGGTGACTTGGTGTCCATGGACCGTGCCCGGCCCGTGGGCGCCCGTCCGAAAGGAAAACGCCATGACGTCACCGGCCCAGGAACTGCGCCCCGGTCTCCAGCTGGCCAGCACCGTGTGCAGTACCCGGGTGATCGTCGTCCGTGCCCCGGCCGACCGCCGGCCGGCCATCACCTGCGGGGGCGGGCCGATGGTTCCGGCGCCTTCCGCCAGGCCCGCACCGCCATCCGGGGGCCCCGAGGCGGCCACGCTCATCGGAAAGCGCTACGTGGACGCCGGCGAGACGCTCGAGCTGCTCTGCACCTCCTCCGGTTCGGGATCGCTCAGCTGCGACGGCGTCCCGATGACCCTCAAGGCGGCCAAGGCGCTGCCCGCGTCCGACTGAAAGGGACCGACATGCAACGGGACGATCTGATCCTCATCAGCGTCGACGACCACATCATCGAGCCGCCCGACATGTTCGTGAACCATCTGCCGAAGAAGTACCGGGACGACGCGCCGCAGCTCGTCCACCGGGACGACGGCACGGACGTGTGGCGGTTCCGGGACACGGTGATCCCGAACGCGGCGCTCAACGCGGTCGCCGGGCGGCCCAAGGAGGAGTACGGACTCGAGCCGCAGGGTCTGGACGAGATCCGGCCCGGCTGTTACGACGTGCACGAGCGTGTCAAGGACATGAACGCGGGCGGCATCCTCGCCTCGATGAACTTCCCGTCCTTCCCCGGCTTCGCTGCCCGCCTGTTCGCCACCGAGGACCCCGACTTCTCGCTCGCGCTGGTGCGGGCGTACAACGACTGGCACATCGACGAGTGGTGCGCGGCCTACCCCGGCCGGTTCATCCCGATGGCGCTGCCCGCCATCTGGGACGCCGAGCTGTGCGCTCAGGAGGTGCGCCGGGTCGCCGCCAAGGGCTGCCACTCGCTGACCTTCACCGAGAACCCGGCCGTGATGGGCTACCCGAGCTTCCACGACCCGTACTGGAACCCGCTGTGGCGGGCGCTGTGCGACACGAACACCGTGCTGTCGGTGCACATCGGATCCTCGGGGCGGATCGCGGTCCCGGCTGTCGACTCGCCGCCCGACGTGATGATCACCCTCCAGCCGATGAACATCGTCTCGGCGGCGGCCGATCTGCTGTGGTCGCGTCCCGTGAAGGACTACCCCGACCTCAAGATCGCGCTGTCGGAGGGCGGCACCGGCTGGATCCCGTACTTCCTGGAGCGCGTCGACCGCACCTTCGAGATGCACGCGACGTGGACCCTGCAGGACTTCGGCGGGAAGCTGCCCAGCGAGGTGTTCCGCGACCACTTCCTGACCTGCTTCATCAGCGACCCGCTGGGGGTGAAGCTCCGTCACGAGATCGGCATCGACAACATCTGCTGGGAGGCGGACTACCCGCACAGCGACTCGATGTGGCCTGGCGCGCCCGAGGAACTCGGCGAGGTCCTGGAGCGGTTCGAGGTGCCGGACGAGGACACCAACAAGATGACCCACGAGAACGCCATGCGCTGGTACTCCTTCGACCCGTTCGCCCACGTGCCGCGCGAGCAGGCCACCGTGGGGGCGCTGCGGCGCGCCGTGGCCGGGCACGACGTCAGCATCCAGTCCCGTAGCAAGCGCGTGATCGAGCCGTCCGAGAAGCTGGAGGCGTTCCGGTCGCGTGCGCGTGCGGCCGTGGCGGCTGCCAAGAAGTAGGTCCTCTCCCCAAGGCCTTGGGGCCTGGGAGGCTCCTCGGCGCCGGGAGACGACACAGCAAGGCGCAGTCAGTGCCGCCGCCGTCCGGGCGGCGGCACTTCACGGTCGGGCCCGCCCTTCATGAGTTCAAGCAGGAGGTATGTCATGGCGAATCACGCCGCCCCGTTCGATCTCACGGGGCGCTCGGCGCTGGTCACGGGAGCGGCCGGCGGGATCGGCGCCGCCGTGGCGAAGGCACTCGCCCGCGCGGGCGCCGCAGTACTGGTCACCGACATCGACGCCGGGGCCGCAGCGTCAACGGCCCAGCAGGTGCGCGCCGACGGCGGCAAGGCGGACAGTGCCGGGCTCGACGTGCGCGACCGGGCGGCGGCCGACGACGCGGCGGCCCAGGCGGCCGCGCTGGGCGGCGGGACACTGCACATTCTCGTCAACAACGCGGGCGTGACGGCGCCGGCCATGTTCCCCGACCTCAAGGAGGACGACGTCCGGCGCGTCATCGACATCCACGTCATGGGCGCGTTCCACTGCGCGCAGGCCGCCCTGCCCCACCTGCCGGCCGACGGCACGGGACGCATCATCAACGTCACCTCGTCCGCCGGCATCACGGGCACGCTCGGCCAGGTCAACTACTCCGCGGCCAAGGCCGCCATCGTCGGTCTGACGAAGTCCCTCGCCCGCGAACTGGCGCGGAAGCAGATCCTCGTGAACGCGCTCGCGCCGCTGGCCGCCACCCCTATGACGGAGAACATCCGCACCAACGAGAAGTTCGCCGCGCCGATGCTCGCGCGCATCCCGCTGGGACGCTGGGCGGAGCCCGAGGAGGTGGCCGGAGCGTTCGTGTTCCTCGCGTCGGACGCAGCGTCGTTCATCACCGGACAGGTACTGCCGGTGGACGGCGGCCTGGTGATGTGACGGCATCGCGGCGCCCAATGAAGGGGCGGCCTGCCGAGACCTCGTCTCAGCAGGCCGCCCCTTCATACGGGCCTACGCCACCACCGTCGCGAACGTCTTCGACTCCAGGAACTCCTCCAGGCCCGCGACGCCGCTCTCCCGGCCGATGCCGGACTGCCGGTAGCCGCCGAACGGCGCGTCCGGCGCGAAGTAGTTGCCGCCGTTGATGCTGACCGTCCCGCTGCGGATGCGGCGCGCCACCGCGAGGGCCCGCTCCTGGTCCCGGCTCTGTACGCCGCCCGACAGCCCGTAGACGGAGTTGTTCGCGATGAGCACCGCGTCGTCGTCGTCCTCGAACGGGATGACCGCGAGGACCGGGCCGAACACCTCCTCCTGGGCGATCTCGCTGTCCGGGTCCACCCCTGCCAGGAGCGTCGGCGTGTAGAAGAAGCCGGGGTTCACGCGCTCGCCGCCGGTCACCAGCTTCGCGCCCGCCGCGACGGCGCGCTGCACCATGCCGTCCACCTTGTCGCGCTGCCGTTCGCTGATCAGGGGGCCCATGTACGTCTTGGGATCTGACGGGTCGCCGTGGCGGACGCGGCCGAAGTGCTGCGCGACCTGCTCCACGACGGCGTCGTGGTGCTCGCGCGGCACGAGGAGCCGGGAGGTGAGCGCGCACCCCTGTCCCGCGTGTGTGCAGATCATGTACGCGGCGAGCATGGAGGCGGCGGCGAAGTCGGCGTCGTCCAGGAGGATCATGGCGGACTTGCCGCCCAGTTCCAGGAAGACCTTCTTCACCGTCTCGCTCGCGGCGGCCATGATGCGGCGGCCGGTGGCGGTCGAGCCGGTGAAGCTGACCATGTCGACGTCGCGGTGCGTCGTCAGCACCTCGCCGACCGCCGCCTCCGACGAGGACAGTACGTTGACCACGCCGGGCGGAATGTCGGTGTGCTCGGCGATGAGCCGGCCGAGTGCGAGGGTGATCAGCGGTGTGTCGGGGGCGGCCTTGAGGACGACCGTGCAGCCGGCGGCGAGCGCGGGGGCGAGCTTCGCCAGCGCCAGCTGGTTGGGGTAGTTGTACGGCAGGATCGCCGCGACGACGCCGACGGGCTCCTTCTCCACCCAGCGGTGGTGGCGCTGCCCGCGCGAGTCGATCTCGCCGAGGTCCCCCGTGAAGGGATGCGTGCGCAGCAGATCGGCGTTGTAGCGGACGATGTTGATCGGGTCGTCGAGCTGCGCGCTGTGGGTGAGGGCGCGGGTCGCGCCGACCTCGGCGATCGTCAGCTCGCGCAGCTCTTCCTTGTGGTCGTTCAGCGCCTGATAGAGCTGGTCGAGGCACCGGATGCGGAAGTCCTTGTCCGTCGCCCATGTGGTGGTGTCGAAGGCGCGACGGGCGGCCGCGATGGCGGCCTCCGCGTCGGCGGGTGTCGCGTCGGGCGCTTGGCCGAGGACTTCTCCCGTGGCCGGGTTGAGGCTCTCGTACCTCCGTGGCGCGTCGAGGAGCTGACCGTCGATCAGCAGTTTCCCGTTGACAGGCATCCCGCCTCCTGCATCGCTGAAGTCATATTCTCTGAAGTGGAAATCTGCTTAGGCCTCGCGCGTGCGGCGTCGTGGATGTGTCCGCCGCAGGCGCGTCACCGGGGGTGGTCCATCTCCTCCAGCGCGGCGTCGGCGGCCGCGAGCACGGTGCCCCCGCCCTCACCGGCGGCGCCGGTGAGCTGCGCCAGGAGGCGTACGTCCTTGCGCAGCAGCCGACCGGCGTACGGGGCCATCGCCTCCAGCGAGCCGCCGTGCCCGGCGATCCGGCCCAGCGCGTAGCTGGCGCCGCTGCCGTGCCCGACGGCCTCGGCGAGAGCCCGCGGATCGACGCCCAGCTCCCGCCCGAGGGCGAGCGTGTCGGCGGCGGTCGCCAGATTGGCGGTCATCAG
This sequence comes from Streptomyces himalayensis subsp. himalayensis, assembly GCF_013778455.1. GTDB lineage: Bacteria > Actinomycetota > Actinomycetes > Streptomycetales > Streptomycetaceae > Streptomyces > Streptomyces himalayensis. The sequence goes on from NZ_JACEHE010000011.1 coordinate 35,629, forward strand.
CACGTTGTTGAGGAGCTTGGCGACCTGTCCCGACCCCAGCGGCCCGAGGTGCACCACGGGGTCGCCGAAGCTCTCGAAGACCGGGCGGCAGTACCGCACGGTGCCGGACTCGCCCCCCACCATCACCAGCAGCCGCCCCTCCGCCGCGGCCGGCGCGCCTCCGCTCACCGGCGCGTCCACCACCTGGACGTCCTGCGCCGCGGCGCGCGCCTCGAGCCCCCGGCAGGTGTCGGGATGGATCGTGCTGTGCACGGCGATGACGCCGCCGCGGCGCAGCCCGGCGAGGACACCCCGCTCGCCCAGGACGACCTCCTCCACATCCGCGTCGTCGACGACGCACACGCACACGATGTCGCTGGCCGCGGCGAGTTCGGCCGGTGAGGCGGCCACCTTGGCCGGGGTGCCCTCGAACGGTACGAGGGTGGCGGGGCGGCGGGCCCACAGCGTCACCGGATGGCCTGCCTCGATGATCCGGCGGGCCATGGGGGCGCCCTGGCTGCCCAGGCCGATGAATCCGACGTGCGTCACGGGGGCCTCCTGGTCCGAGGGTGCGTGTCGTGGTGCTTGCGTGCGGGCCACGGCCGTCATGCGGCTTCGTCCGCGGAGGTGGGGCGCTCGGGGCGCCAGAACAGGGCGAGGAGTCCTGCCGTCGCGGCCACGGCGACCCCGAGCGCGATGCCGCCGCCGGCCCACCCGTTCACCTCGATGTCGCCCGCGGCGTCGATCGACAGGCTGCCGGGGCCGAGCATGGCCAGCGCAAGGGACGTCACTGCGAGCACGAGGACGTACTCGTAGCCGTCCTTGAAGACGAAGAAGCCGTTGCGCCGGTGCGCGAGGAGCCCCGCGACGAGCATCACCGAGATCACGGCGGCGCAGGCCAGCGGTGTGGCCAGGCCGAGCAGGAGCAGCACACCGGCGCCTACTTCAGTGAAGACGCTCATCCATGCCTGCAGCCGCCCGTACTTGAGGCCCAGTCCGGAGAACCAACGGGCGGTGCCCTCGATGTGGCCGCCGCCCCGCCAGTGGTTCACACCGTGCACGATCATGGTGATGCCGAGGACGGCCCGCACCAGCAGCACGGCGACCGCGTCGACGCCCGTCATCGCGTCCTCCCTTGCTCGCGCCGCACCACGCACTCCTCGACGAACGACAGCACCTTCAGGTGGTAGGCCAGGGCCGCGAGGCCGAGGCTCAGGTTGTGGCCGCTCTCCGCCTGCTCGTTGACGCTCACGCGCGGCGACGCGGTGAACAGCGAGGCGATCTCGGGCAGCGCCGCGGGCCCGGACCGCCACACCGTCTCGTGATCACCGAGGCTGATGTGCACCGGGATCCGCAACCGTGCCGCCAGCTCGGGGTACTCGGTCTTACAGGGCCGGTCCTCCGTCTCGTACGGGGGAGAGGGCGAGGAGATCGCGGCGCCCCGGTACACGTCGGGTGCGTACAGCCGGCTCGGTCCCCACAGCACGGCGCGCCGGCCGCGGGCGGGCCTGGCATCCCCGCCCGCCTCCTCATCGGTCCTGTCCAGCACCTGCTTCGCGTGCGCGTCGAGCGCCCGTCCGAACCCGCCGATCGCCAGGCCGAGATAGTCCTGCCCCCGCTCGTCGGCGGCCATCCTCACCGCCAGCTCACACCCTGCCGAGTGCGCCATCAGGAACACCCCGGTGCCTCGCGACCGGCCTGCCAGCAGCCCCTCGACCGCCGCATGGCCGAGGTCCACGCGGCGTGCGGTGTCGGTGACCTTCGCGGCGTAGTCGGCCGAGGCGCCGTACCCCGGGCGGTCGAGTGCGACGACGGTGATTCCGAGCGCGGCTCCGGTCCGCAGCAGCGACAGCCGCGGATGGCCGGGGCAGTCGAAGTACGTCGACGTGGTGCCGCCCCCGTGGAGGGCCACGATCACGGCGCGGGGCCGGGGCGCTTCGCACACCAGCGCCGACAGGGGAATGCCGTCGACGTCGACGACGCGCGGCACGACGGGACTGCCGTGCGCGTACGGCGGATCGTCCGCCCCGGCCTCCGCCGCGTGTTCGGTGTCGCTGTAGGTCACGTGTCCGTCCTGAGGAGAAGTACGCCGCTTGGGGTGAGGCCGCCCGAACTGACCACGGCGACCCGGGCGTCGGCCACTTGGCGTTCCCCGCCCTCGCCGCGCAGCTGGACGACGGCCTCGTGCATCAGGCCCATGCCGTGGGTGCGCCCGTGGGACAGCTGGCCGCCGTGGGTGTTGAGCGGCAGAACGCCGTCGCGGGCGATGTTCTTGCCCCCGTCGAGGAAGTCCCCGGCCTCGCCGATGCCGCAGAAGCCGAGCGCCTCGATCCACGACAGGCAGTTGAAGGTGAAGCCGTCGTACAGCAGGGCCACATCGACGTCGCAGGGCCGCAGCGACGTCCGCGTCCACAGATGGGCTGCCTGCCCGAGCACCTGCGGCTCGTGCGTCGACGTGCTCTGGTCCCACTCCAGACGCTCGATGATCTGCGTGCCGACGGCCTCCACGAGCACCGGAGGCCTGGCCAGGTCCCGTGCGGCGTCGACGGCCGACACGATGACGGCGACGGCACCGTCGCACGGCACATCGCAGTCGTACAGCCCGAACGGTGTCGTGATCGTCCGCGCCGACAGGTAGTCGTCCATGGTCATCGGATCGCGGTAGATCGCCGTCGGGTTCAGGGCCGCGTTGGCCCGCTGGTTGAGGGCGATCCAGCCGAGGGTCTCGCGGGTGGTGCCGTACCGGTGGAAGTGGCGCTGTGCGCCCTGCGCGAGCAGGTGCGCGGCGGACGTGGCGCCGAACGGCATCCGCCAGGCGTGGGTCCCGTCCACCCGGCCGGGCGCGGCCTGGGGCAGCTTGCCGTGGCGGGCCAGATCCGCGTGCGTGGCCTCCCACAATGTGCGGAAGCACAGCACATGCCGGGCCAGACCGCCCGCCACCGCCAGCATCGCCGCGATCACCGAACCGCCAGGACCGAAGGTCTCACCGCCGCCGTTGTACCAGGTCGGCCGGATGCCCAGGGCCGACTCGAGCGCGGTGACGCCGCCCTCGGCGAAGCCGCCGAACGCACCGGCCCCCGGATAGGTCGAAAGGCCGTCGATGTCGTCGAGCGTCAGACCGGCGTCCGCGACGGCCCGTTCGCACGCTTCGATCGTCAGCGACAGCGGCGAGCGCATGAGCCGGCGCCCGAGCTCGGAGGCTCCGATGCCGGTGAGCGCGGCCTTCTCCTCGAACTTCTCGGTACGCACCGGCGGCCGCACCAGACGCGGATACTCGTCCGGTTCCACCTCGTCCGGTGGGAGTTCGGCGGCCTCCGGCTGGTCGGCCGCGGGGCGGAACAGGGGCAGCCACACGTCCTCGACCTGCTCGAAGACGACCTCCATCCGCATGCCGAGGCTCAGTTGCCCGGGCTCGCACTCGACGATGTTGGTCGTGAGCCGGACCCGCGGGTCCTCGTCGATCGCCACCTGCGCCACGACGTACGGGGCGGGAAGTCCGGGCAGGCTGAACCGCTCGTTGACGGTGAAGCCGACGAGCGTCCCGTACCCGGAGACCTCCCGCACACGGAAGTCGTGCCCCCGGCAGTGGCGGCACACCGGCTGCGGCGGGTGGACCAGGGACGTGCAGGACTCGCACTCCTGGAAACGCAGACGGCCGTCCGACCCGGACGTCCAGAAGAACTCGCTCTCCTCGGTCAGCAGAGGCAGGGGACGCCCCGAAGGCTGGGCCACAGGATCTCCTCACAGACGGTTCTCGCGGATCAACGGGTGGTGGATGCCGCGCACGTGGCCGTCCGCGCCCGGCACGGCCACGAGCGATGCGTGAACGACGGCGCGCTCAGCGGAGGATCGCCGTCAACGCGGGATATCGGCCCGCGTCGTGCGCACCGTGACGGGCTCGGCGAGCCGCTGCTCGTCACAGACCTTCTGGAGGATCTCCAGCGTCTCGTCGAGGCCGGGGCCGAGCCGCTTGCCGGGCGTGAACGTCGCCGGCAGCTGACGCATGCCCTGGATGACGCCGATCGTCTCGTAGTGGACGGTGCCTTCCGGGTCGCACCGGTAGTCCGGCATACGGTCGAGGACCTGGAGCAGCATCCGCTTGAACGCAGTACGGGCCACGTTCGAGCCGATGCAGCGGTGGATGCCGAGGCCGAAGCTGTTGTGCCGGTTGCCCTTGCGGTCCAGATCGACCGTGTGCGGTTCGGGGAACACCGACGGGTCCCGGTTGGCCATCGCCCACGACAGCCACACCCGGTCGCCCTCCTTGAACTCCGTGCCCGCGAGCTCGCAGTCGGCGGAGATGGTGCGGCCGTCCCCCGGTGCCGGGGTGTAGAAGCGCAGGAACTCCTCCGTCGCCGAGTCGAGCAGCGTGTCCCGCTCGCGGCTGAGGCGGTCCCGCTCGCCGGGGTTCTCCGACAGCCACTCCAGCGCGTGCGCGGTGAGCGCCGTCGTGGTGTCGAATCCGCCGCCGATGAGCAGGGCCAGGACGCCGAGGAGTTCGTCGTCCGGGGGTGTCTGGCCGTTGATCTCGGCGTGCACCAGGGCGTCCACCAGGCCGGGCCGGGGGTTCTTGCGGACGTCCGCCAACTGGCCGGCCAGGTCGCGCATCATCGCGATGTGCATCTCGATGACCCGGGGCATCTCCGGTGAGTCGGGCCGGGTGTAGACGCCCGCGTGCGCGGGCTCGTTGTAGATCGTCCAGTTCCTGAGCGGGATGCCCATCATGGCCAGGGTGAAGACGGCAGGCACGACGTTCGCGAGGTCGTCGATGAAGTCGATGCTGCCCTGCTCGATCTTCTCGTCGATACACGCCCGTGCCACCTCGTCGAGGAACGGGATCCAGCGCTGGATGGCGGCGGGGGAGAGGTAGGGGTTGAGGGCCTGCCGGTAGTGCCGCTGCTCGGGCGGGTCCATCTCGAGGAACCCGCCCCGCATGCCCTTCCCCCGTTTCGCATAGGGGATGTTGATGCCCTGGTAGCCGCGGCGTTCGCCCTTCACGTCGTGGTCGTTGGAGAGGTACTCCGCGGACCGTGCGATCTCGAACAGCTCGCGGTTGCCGCTGACCACCCAGTGGCCGCCGTGCGTCTCCGACCACGCCACCGGACAGCGGCTCTGCATCTCCTCGGTGATCTCCACGAACCGCTCCCGGTAACCGGGAGCGTGGCGATCGAAGTCGTACCGGTTCCTCTTGCGCTCCTCGCCTTGCGGGGCGCCCTGTGCGCTCACGGTCTGGTCCTCCCTGTGTCGGGGTGGCGGAGAGCGGGCTGACGCCCCGCCGGTCAGTGCTCGCTGATCAGTGCTCGCCTGAGTGCTCGCCGATCAGTGCTCGTCGATGAGGGAGATGGCCCGCTCGGGACAGGAGCGGACCGCTTCGGCGACCAGTTCCTCCTGGTCGGCGGGGACGTCCTCGCTGATGGGGCTCGAGTGCCCGTCGACGTCGTCGAGCTGGAAGACCTTCGGGGCGATCATGGCGCAGAGGGTGTGCCCCTGACACCGCTCCGGGTCGACGTAGACCTTCATCTGTACTGCCTCCCTGCCGGGCTCGGATATCCGTCGGGTGCGCGTCGGTGTCCGGATCAGCGGCGCCAGTCGTACCACTTGAGATAGCCGCCGGCATCCACGCGCAGCTGCACGCCGGTGATGTAGCGGGCCTCGTCCGACGCGAGGAACAGGATGGCGTTGCTGATGTCGATCGGCTCGACGTAAGGGATGGGCATCGCCTGCTGCACCCCGAACGCGGGCTCGGCGTCCTCCCGCGTCGGGTTCTCGAGGTCAGGGCGGAACGACTGGTACATCGGCGGGCTCTGCAGCATCGGCGTGTTGCAGTTCGTCGGGTGCACGACGTTGGCGCGCTGCTTCAACGGGGCGAGGTTGCGGGCGAGTTCGTGGACGTACTCCGACAGGGCGCGCTTGGCGAAGGCGTATGAGGCCCCACCCGGGTTCGTGCCCGGCGTCTCGACGATCCCGTGGTCCATCAGCGCCGCCGTGGAGCCGGTCGCGATGACGGAGGCGCCCTCGCGCAGGTGCGGCAGGGAGGCCTGGATCGCGTTGATCGTGCCGATCAGGTCGACGTCGATCCCGTCACACCACGCCTGCAGCGGCGGCGCTCCGTGGGTGGGGGCGATACCGGCCTGCGCCACCACGACGTCCAGACCGCCAAGCTCGGCGACGCCGCGCTCCACCGCGCCGCGCATCTCGTCGATACGGCGGACATCGGCCTGCAGTGCGACGATGCGCCGGCCCTGCTCCTCGACCAGGCGGACCGTCTCCTTCAGATCGTCCGGCCCCGCCATCGGGTAGTTCACCGTCTCGTAGTCGCGGCACAGGTCGACCGCGATGATGTCGGCGCCCTCCTCGGCAAGCCGTACGGCGTGGCTGCGGCCCTGACCGCGCGCCGCGCCCGTGACGAACGCGATCTTGCCCTCAACACGTCCCATCGCTGGCGTCCCCTTGTCCTCGAAGTCTTCGTCGTCTTCGGCTGCTCGGTGCTGTCTTGCTTGTCGTTCCTGTCCTGCTGGGTCATGGGGTGCCATCCGCTCACCGAGTGGATACGGACGGCGATCAGCCGGCGCCCGAGGGACCGCTGCCGCCCCCGCTGTGGGGTCCGATCACCGGGGCCAAGGCGCCCAGATCGGTGCCGAGTTCGGCAGCGACCTGCCGGACGACTTCGACGTCCTTGTCGACGAACTCACGTACCGCCTCGGCGAACCGTGCCACCGAGCCCCTTGCCGCCACACCCGTGAGGGCGCGGCTGGTGGCGCTCCCGTGGGGCAGCGCGTGCAGCAGGACCGCTTCGTCGACGCCCAGCCGCCGCCCGAGCCGGATCGCGTCGGAAAGCAGGACGATGTGGGCCGCGAACAGTGCGTTGTTCACGAGCTTCACGCGCTGGCCGGCGCCCAGCGGGCCGACGTGCAGCACCGGGTCGGCGTACCGGCCGAGGACGGGCCGCAGGCGTGCCACGGCGTCCTCGTCACCGCCCGCGAAAACGGTGACCCGTCCGGCCGCGATGTCGTGAGGGCCGCCGCTGACCGGCGCGTCGACCACCTGGATGCGGCGTGCCGCGGCGCGGGCGGCGACCGCCTCGACGGTCCGCGGGCTGCCGGTGGTGTGCACGACGATGGCGGCGCCCTCCGGCAGTACGTCGAGCAGGGCACTGCCGAGGCATACCTCGCGCACCTGCTCGTCGGTGTACACGCAGACCAGCACCGCATCGGCCCCGTCGGCGACGTCCTCGACACAGCCGCCCACCAGGGCACCCTCGGCCGCGAGTGCCCGCCGCCGCTCGGGCGACCGGCCCAGTACGCGGACCTCGTGCCCACCCGCGACGAGCCGGCGCACCATGGGCAGGCCCATGCGTCCGGCCCCGACGAACCCCAGCCGTTTCATGTGAGCAGGCGATCCGCGATGGCCGGGCCGATCCCGGCGCCGCCCATGGTGACCTCGACGCCCAGGTGCGGGCTCAGCGCTTTCGTCCGGATCACAAGAATCTCCCTCCCGGCAACGAGAATCGTAATCTCGCATTTTGCGAGCACGGAAGCCCCGTGCGGGCACTTTCTCGAGGGCGTGGCCGGGGGCTGCGTCGACTGTGCTTGCCGCCTCGCACCTTGCCGGGCGGCTCATTGCCCACGATGTTGGAGAACCGTATTCTCGTTAGGCGGTATCGCCCATGTCGACTGATCGTGTCGCGGCACAGGCCGCCAGCGTCATCTGAACGACGGACAGTCATCGGCGTCAACGGAGAAGTGGACCATCTGACATGACGACCCGCCACGACCACTGGATCGGCGGCAAGGCGGTGGAGCCCGCCAACGGCGTCTACCTGCCCACCCTCGACCCCACGACCAGGCAGCCGGGCGACGAGGCTGCCGCAGGCTCCGCCCCCGACGTGGACCGCGCCGTCGCCGCCGCCGCGGCCGCGCAGCCCGACTGGGCGCGGCGCCCCGCCGCCGAGCGGTCGGAACTGCTCCACCACGTCGCCGACGCCATCGAGACGCACGCCGAAGAGCTGATGGACCTGGAGCGCGCCTGCACCGGAAAGGTCCCCGCGCAACTCCGCCTGGAGACCGACATGTCGGCCTCCTACTTCCGCTACTACGCCGGAGTGCTCCGCGCCCATCACGGCCGCACCATCGACCAGGGCGCCGGAACGCTCACGTACACGCGGCTCGAGCCCTACGGTGTCGTCGCCGCCATCACGCCCTGGAACCTGCCGTTGAACCAGGCGTGCCGGGCGCTCGCCCCCGCCCTCGCCGTCGGCAACACGGTCGTCGCGAAGCCCTCGGAACTGACACCGGCCTCCACGCTGCGCCTCGCCCGCCTCGCCACCGAGGCCGGCCTGCCCGACGGTGTGCTCAACGCCGTCTCCGGCACGGGCCGCGACGCCGGCACGCCCCTGGCGATCCATCCGGCCGTGCGGCGCGTCGTGTTCACCGGGTCTGTGCCCGTGGGGCGCCACCTGGCGACCGTCGCCGCCGACCGGCTCATCCCCATGACCCTGGAACTCGGCGGCAAGTCACCGCTCGTGGTGTTCGCCGACGCCGACCTCGACCGGGCCGTCGCCGCGGCCGTCTCCACACTCGCGGCCAACACCGGGCAGGTGTGCTCGGCCACCACCCGCCTGCTCGTCGAGGCGTCCGTCCACGACGAGGTGGTCTCCCGCGTGGCCGAGGCCGCCGAACGCCTCAGGCCCGGCGTCGACTTCGGGCCGATCATCACCGAGGCGCAGTTCCAGAAGGTCCTCGACCATTTCGCCCAGGCGCATGCCGCGGGCGCCGTACCCGTATGCGGAGGTGCCCCGTACGACAGCGGACCCGCCGCACGCGGCCTCTACGTCCGCCCGACCGTCTACGCCGGAGTCAGCCCCGACCTGCGGATCGCCCGCGAGGAGATCTTCGGGCCGGTGCTGGTCACGATGCCGTTCGCCGACGAGGCCGAGGCGCTCGCGCTCGCCAACGACACCGAGTACGGCCTCGTGGCCGCTGTCTGGAGCGGCGACGCCGCCCGCGGTCTGCGCCTCGCCGAGCGCATCGACGCAGGGCAGGTGGCCGTGAACGGCGGCCCGCTCACCATCGAGACGCCGTTCGGCGGGTTCAAGCAGAGCGGCTACGGCAGGGAGAAGGGCCTCGAGGCACTCCACGAGTACGCCCAGACCAAAACCGTCAGCCTCTCGCTGCGCTCCTGAACCGCGTACCGATACCGACCCGACTCAAGGAGAGTCCGTGGCAGACATCGAACAGCTGGACGCGGCCCGCGCCATGCGCCGGGCCATGCTCGGCGACGCCTACGTCGACAGCGTCACCTCCGACCCCGAACCCGCCGCCGCGGAATTCCAGGACTACGTCACCTCGATGGCCTGGGGAGTGTGGGCCCGGGGCGGTGCGCTCAGCCCCCGCGACCGCAGCCTGCTGGTGCTTGCGATGACGGCCGCCCTGGGGCGGATGGACGAGTTCCGCCTCCACGCCGGCGCCACACCGCAGACCGGCGTCACCGACGAGGAACTCGACGAACTGCTCTTCCAGGTCGCCGCCTACTGCGGAGCACCGGCGGGCGTGTCAGCCCGGCGGGCCCTGAAGGACGTACGGGCGGCGGCACGGCAGGACGCGAAGGAAGGGGCGTGACCGTGGGCACGATCGGCTTCGTCGGGCTCGGCAACATGGGCAGCGCCCTCGCTACGAACCTTGTCCAGCGCGGATTCGGACTCGCCGCCTACGACGCCGCGGGCGCGGCCGTCATTCCCGGAGGAGCGGCACCGGCCCGCGACGTGGCCGAGGTGGCGCGCAGGGCGGACACAGTAGTACTCAGCCTTCCGGACGGAGCGGCCTCCGAGCAGGTCGCGTACGCGATCGCCACCGCTGCCGGGCGTCGTGCCGCACACGTCGTCGACACCTCGACGATCGGCGTCGCCGCCGCGCAGAGGGTGGCCGAGCTCCTCGCCAAGGTGGGGATCGGTTACGTGGACGCGCCGGTGTCCGGCGGCGTCGCGGGCGCTCGCGCGCGCACCCTCACCGTCATGTACGCGGGCTCCGACGAGGCCTGCGCCCGCATGGAGCCGGTCCTCGCGGGGCTGAGCGACCGGCGCCGCAGGGTCGGTGACCGGCCCGGGCTCGCCCAGGCGCTGAAGCTCGCCAACAACTTCCTGTCCGCGACCGCGCTCGCCGCGACCAGCGAGGCGATCGCCTTCGGCTGTTCGGTGGGCCTCGACATGGGCACGATGCTGGAGGTGCTGAACGCGTCGAGCGGCCGCAGCGCCGCCACCGAGGACAAGTTCCCCCACCACGTCCTGACCGGCCGCTACGCCTCGGGCTTCGCCAATTCGCTGATGTCGAAGGACGTGGGCCTATATCTGCAGGCGGTGGGGGAGGAGGGTGGACCGGCGGAGATCGGGGCGCTGGTCGCCGCGCTGTGGGAGCGGTTCGCGGAGGCGGAGCCCGGCGCGGACTTCACCCGCATCCACCCCTTCGTGCAAGGCACATGATCGCAAAGAGAGGCCTTCGCATGGCGACACCCACCACAGGCACAGACACCTCCGGAGCTCCCGGAACATCCGACGGGCCACGTATCCGGCCGCTCGCCCCCAAGCAGTGGCCCGCCGAGATGCGCCAGGCCCTTGCCGCGCTGCGGCCGCCGAACCCCCGCCACCCGATACTCGGGCGCCGTCCCGACCGCCCGAAGGGCCTCAACATCCTCGGTACCCTCGCCCACCATCCCGCGCTCACGCAGGCGTTCCACACCTTCAACGGACACGTGCTGTTCGCGTCCACCCTCACCGTCCGCCAGCGTGAGCTGCTGGTCCTCCGCGTCGCGGCGGTGCGTGAGGCCACGTACGAGTGGGCGCAGCACGTCGTGCTCGCTCGGGACGCGGGCATCGCCGACGAGGAGATCGAGCGGGTCGCGAAGGGACCGGACGCGTCCGGTTGGACGCCACTGGAACGGGCCATGGTCCGCGCCGTCGACGAACTGCTCGCCGACGCGAAGCTAGGGGACGCCACCTGGCAGGAACTGGCCGGCGCGCTCGACGAACAGCAGCTGATGGACCTGATCTTCACGGTGGGCGCGTACGACGTGCTGGCGATGGTCTTCCGGTCCTTCGAGATCGAGCTGGACGACGACCTCGTGTGACCACGCCTGGAGAATCTTATTTTCGCAGAAGTGGCCGCATGTGATGGTCTACTAGAGATCGCCGCTCTCGGCTTTGTGCGGTAGGCTTGCCAGGTGGCAGCGGAACATTCATCAGTCGAGTCCGAAGCGACTCACGCCCCCACCACCAGCTGGCGCGAACTGGCTGTGGCCCGGTCGGTCGATCCCGCCCGGGTGCGGGCCGAGAAGCGAGTGCAGCGATTCCTCGATGCCGCGCTCGAGTTGATGAGCGGCGATTCCGGCAAGGACTTCACCGTCCAGGAGGTCGTCAAGAAGTCCGGCCAGTCGCTGCGCAGCTTCTACCAGTACTTCACCGGAAAGCACGAGCTGCTGCTCGCGCTCTTCGAGGAGTCGGTGCACAGCACGGCACGGCGTCTCCAGGAGGCGATCGCCGACGAGGACGACGCGCTTGAGCGCCTGCGGCACTTCACGGTCGAGTACTACCTGCTGTGCCGGCCCCTGCCCGACGACAGCTCCGAGCGCAAGACGGCCATCCTCGGCATGGCCGAGTTCGCCCAGCAGCTCCTCACCGAGCACCCGAAGGAGGCGGCGCGGGCCTTCGCCCCCATGTTCACCCTCCTGCACCGCCTCCTCGACGAGGCGGCTGCCCAGGGCGCCATCCGTAGCGGCCTCGACCACCGGGCGATCGCGGGCACCATGCTCCAGGCCATCAGTTTCAACTCGTTCGCCGTGACCATCAGCGGTTCACCTGTGCGCTCGGACGGCAGCGACGCCGAGGCGCTGTGGGATCTGGTCCTGCACGGCCTGGCGGCCGGCACGCCGAAGCGGAAGCGTTCCGCGCGCTGACACGCCCGCAGGGCGACACGGTTCGATGCGGTCAACGGCAGTCCACGGCACCATCACGGCAGCTGACGAAGGAGAGCACCGATGCCCAAGGGCTACGTCGTCTTCACCGAGGCCATCAAGGACCCGGCCGGTATGGCCGCCTACGGCCGGGTCGCCGCGGAGTCGCTGGCCGAGAGCGGCGGCCGCGTGATCGCCGTCGACTTGCAGCCGGAAGTCCTGGAAGGCGAATGGCACGGCCACCAGACCGTCGTCCTCGAATTCGAGTCGGTGGAGGCGGCCCGCGCCTGGTACGAGTCCGCCGCGTACGAGAAGGCGAAGCCGCTGCGGCACGCCGCGGCCGACACCAACGCCGTCATCGTGTCCGGCTTCGCACCGCGCCAGGCCTGACAGCAAGCCGGCCGTGACCGTGGTGTGTGCCCCATGCACCCACCACGGTCACGCCATGCTCAGCCGCGTCCCTTCTGCGCGTCGATCAGTCGCTCCGCGAGCGCATCGAGGTCGTACGACTGGCGGGCCAGCCAGAAGCGCAGGAAGCCCGTCAGCGAATAGCGCAGGAACAGCGCGCCGCCGACGACTCCGGCGCCGACCCCGCACAGTCCCAGCGTGATCGCGTCGCGCTGCTCGAGCGGATCGGTGGTGCTGTGGGCGAGCAGGTACGCCGACACGCACAGGACGAGGGCGAGCACCATCAGCGTGCCGCCCAGGCGCAGCCACAGGGCCGCCCGTCCGGCGGCCGGGTCGGGGATCTTCAGCTCCGCCAGTTCACGGACGAAGCGGTCCGCGCGGGGCTCGGTCGTGGTCATGTGGGGCTCCCCAGGTAGAGGGCGGACAAGTCGGTGCGGAATCCGCTGTCGGGCCGGCCCTGCCGCTCGATGCGGCCGCGCACCAGGACGGCCGCATGGTCGGCGATGCCGAGGACGGCCGCCGCGAACTGCTCGACGACCAGAACCGCCACACCCTGCCGGGCGATCTCGGCGACCTGCTCGTAGAGGTTGGCGACGACCAACGGGGCCAGCCCCATGGACAGTTCGTCCAGCAGGAGCACGGCAGGGTCGGTGGCCAGGCCGCGGGCGAGGGCGAGCATCTGCTGCTCGCCGCCGGACAGGGTGCCCGCGGCCTGCGAGGCGCGCTGGGCGAGGATCGGGAACCGGGCGAACGCGACATCCTCGATCTCCTCGCGGCTGCGGCCCGTGAAGGTCATCATCAGGAGGTTGTCGCGGACCGACAGGTTCGGGAAGATCCCGCGCCCCTCGGGGATCAGGCACACCCCCGCCCGGGCGAGGTCCTGAGGGCCGACGCCGGTCACATCCCGGCCGCCCATCAGGAGCCGGCCGGACGCGGCCGGGTGGACGCCCGCCGCTACGCGCAGGGTGGTCGTCTTGCCGGCGCCGTTCGGGCCGAGCAGCGCCACCACCTGCCCGGCGGCGACGCTCAGGTCCACCCCGTGCAGGACGGTGATTCCTTCGTGGGCGGCGCGGATGCCGCTCAGTTGGAGAAGCGCACTCACGTATCCCCCAGACAGGTCAGGTGCCCCTCAGGGCCGCACGCCAGGCTGTTCACGCGTCCCCCAGGTAGGCGGCGAGGACCGTCTCGTCGTTCCGGATCACCTCGGGCGGGCCGACGGCGATGACCTTCCCGAGGTCGAGTACATGCACCTCGTCGCACACGCTCATGACGAGGCCCATGTCGTGTTCGACGAGGACGACCGCCATGCCGTCGTCGGCGAGTGAGCGCAGCAGGGTGGCGAACCGCTCCGTCTCCTCGCCGTCCTGGCCCGCGGCCGGCTCGTCCAGGAGCAGCAGCGTGGGGCGGACGGCGAGCGCCCGGCCCACCTCGACGAGGCGGCCGACGCCGGTGGGGAGGGTGTCGGCGGGGCTGTCGGCGACCTCCGCGAGGCCGAGCTGGTCGATGATGCGGGCGACGCAGTGTTCCGCCTGCCGCCGCTCCGGCCCGAGTTCCGCGGCAACGAGCAGGTTGTCGCGCACGCTGAGGCGGCCGAACAGTTCCAGGCGCTGGAACGTCCGGGCCAGTCCGTGGCGGGAGCGGCGCGCAGGACCGAGCCGGGTGACCTCGCGCCCGCCGAGCCGTACGCGTCCCGACGACGGCCTGCGCAGCCCGGACACGACGTCGAACAGGGTGCTCTTTCCTGCCCCGTTGGGCCCGATAAGGCCGGTGATCCGGCCCTGCTCGGCGCTCATGCCGACGTCGTCCAGCGCCCGGTTGCCGCCGAACGCGACGGTGACGCCGCTAACCTCCAGCAATGCCACGGGCCAGCACCTCCCTGTCGTCCGCCCGCCAGGGGCGCCTGAGGCCCCACCACTCAACGGGGATCTCCGGTTCGGCCGGGTCGGCGGTCTGCCGCGCCGCCGCGTACCGGCGCAGGCCCTCGCCCAGGACGTAAGCCCAGACGAGGAACGTCCAGCCGTTGATGACGTCACCCAGCCGCAGCCCCCACCCGAGGGCGAGCCCCACCAGCAGTGCGGGCAGGGCGATGCGGTCCCGGCCGAGTGGCTCCCACTCGCGCCGGAACCGGGACACGATGCCCTCGGGGCTGTGCGCCAGCCCCATTCCGGCCAGCGCGGGCATCACCGAGACGAGGTTGTGCCCCCAGGACACCAGGCCCGTCAGGACGTGCGGCCCCACGAAGGCCGTACCGGCGAACAGCCCGTTGCCCACCGCACCGAGACCGCCGATCACCGCGACCAGGAAGATCGGCAGCCCCGCCACCAGGTTGAACTGCTCGGCCGTGACCGTCCGGTGCTGCATCCCGTACAGCGCCCCGCCGAGCCCCGCGATCCCCGCGGACAGCGCGAACACCGCGACCTTGGCCACCAGCAGGTTGCCGCCGAGCGTCGCGTAGGCGGCCTCGCTGTCGCGCAGCGCGATCAGCCGCCGCCCGAACCGGCCGCGGCGCAGCACCGCCACGCCGAGCGACGCGAGGGCCAGCCACACCGAGGCGAACACCAGCAGTTCCGCCGTGCCGTCGAGACGCAGACCGAACAGGTTCGGCCCGCTCACCTCCACCGACCCTTGGTCGAACAGCGCGATGCGCACCCCGAACACCTCGAACGACGGCAGCGTGAAGATCCACCGGTCGAGTACGACCGCGAACGCCGCCGTCCCGAGCGCCAGATACACCCCGGAGAACCGCAGCGCGGGCACCGCGATCAGCGCCCCGACCGCCGCCGAGACCAGGACCGCCGCGCCGAGCGCCCACAGCTGCCCTTGCGCGCCCAGATGCCCCCACACGACCGCGCCGATCCCCGCGATACTCAGCTGGCACAGCGAGATCTGGCCCGCGTACCCGGCCAGCGGCACGTACGACAGCGCGATGATGCCGAGCGAGAACAGCGGCCCGTAGGTGACCAGGTCGGCGTCGCTGAGGACCGTGGCCAGCACCAGCCCGAACGCGACGGTCGACGCGGCGAACACGGCCGTGCCGCGCAGGGACGGCACCGGCACCCGGACCAGGCGCCGGTCCCTGCCGCGCAACCGCCGGTGCCGAAACACCAGCAACGCGATGAACAGCAGCAGCGCGGGCGCGGCGAGCCGCAGCCCCGGCAGGTACTCGTTCTGCGGCAGATATCCCGTCAGATAGCTCTCCAGACAGCCGACGACGACGGCGCCGATGAACGTCAGCGGCAGGCTGCGCAGCCAGCCGAAGACGGCCGCCGTGTAGGCGCTGACGATCAGGAGCGACAGCTGGGAGGCGTCCAGGGCGACGGTCGGTGCGATGAGGATGCCGCCGAGCGCCGCCAGCTGGGTACTGAGCATCCAGGCGACGCGGCCCGCGCGCAGCGGGTCGGCACCGGTGAGCTGCACCAGGCCCCGGTCGTCGACCGTCGCCCGCATCTCCGCGCCGGTGCGCGTGCGGTTCAGCAGGAACCACAGGCCCGCCGCGACCGCCACCGCGACGGCCATGGTCAGCGCCTGGTGCCAGGTGACGGTGACCGGTCCGATGTGGAAGGGCTCCCGGTCGGCGAAGAACACCGTCAGGGGACGGGCGACGTTGGGGTCCCAGATCCAGCGGGCGACGGCGATGGCCCCGCTGAGCAGGGCCACCGTCATCACCAGCCGTTCCGCCTCGCCGAGGTGCTGCACCGGGCGCATCAGCACCCGCTCGACCGCCAGGCCGAACCCCGGCGCGAGCACGAGCAGCACCACGGCGAGACCCACCGGCACCGGCCAGCCCCACCCCACGGTGAGCTGCCAGTAGCAGAACGCCGCCAGCATGCCCGCCGCCCCGTGCGCGAAGTTGAACACGCCGGTGGTGACATAGGTGAGCACCAGGCCGCTGCCGATGACCGCGTAGATCGCCGCCGTGCTCAGGCCGACGATCCCGAAGGTGAGGAGCTGCTCCATCACTTCACGTCGTCCATGGACTTGCCGACATCGGCGAGCGTGAGCGGCTTGCCGTAGTCGCCGGTGTACTTGTACTGCTCGACGTCGCAGCGGTATGCGCCCTTGTCCGGCTTGAAGTCGGCCGGCTCCCAGCCCTTCGATGTGGCCTTCTCGACGTTGAAGCAGTCCACCGGGATGCCGGCGTCGGTCAGGTCGACCGGCGCGAGCAGGCCGCCCGCCGTCCAGGCGCTCTCCTTGCGGGCCGCCTCGTACACGCACGCGCGGGTGAGGTCGTCACCGCAGCTCTTGGCCGCCTTGGCGAACAGCAGCCAGGCCCCGAAGCCCCGCACGCCGGGCAGCGTGACCTCAGCGTCTGGCGCGTACTTCTCGAACAGGTCCACGAGTTGCTGCGTCGCCGGGTTCCCGGACGCGCTCTCCAGGGGATAGACCCCGTTCAGGTCGGCAAGGTTGTTCTGGTAATCGAGGGACGTGCCGCCGAGCTTGAGGAAGGCGGGCCCGTAGGCGTTGCTGTTCGCGTCGATCCAGTCGAGCTTGTACTTCATACCGGTGAGGATCTGCTCCAGCTTGGCGAGGCTGGTGAAGTCCCCGTAGAAGATCAGTCCCCTGACCTTCTTGCTTTTGATGGCCTGCGCGTACGGCGTCCAGTCCGAGACGCCGGAGGCCGGGTACAGGTCGCTGTAGGCGATGGTCCCGCCGGCGGCCTTCAGACCTTCCTCGGCCTGTGCGCCGAGGACCTTGGTGACCGGGGAATCGCCCGAGATGATGCCGATGGCGTCCGCTGACTTCGGGTACGCCTCCTTCAGCAGCCAGTTGTAATAGCCGGCGTAGCGGTTGTACTCGCTGCCGCCGGTCTGGCTGACCTGCAGGTCCGAGCCGTTGTTCTGCACCATGCTGGTCTGGGCGGGGAATTCGGGCAGCAGGCAGGACAGGCGTTCTTTGGTGCCGAGGCCGTCCATGGCCGCGCTGCCGCCGGCGATCGCGAAGTCCTCCTTGCAGGAGTCGAGCATCCGCTGGCGGACCTCCAGCAGCTTCGTGTCCCGCACGGTGGCGACGAGCTTGCGTCCGTTGATGCCGCCCGCGGCATTGCACCAGGACGTGAACACCTTCGCGGTGTCTCCGTATTCGGATTTCTTGGTGAAGCCGACGTCGGAGAAGACGCCGACCTTGATGGCGTCGGCTGTGACGCCTTGGGCGGACGCGGTCTTGGCGTCCCCAGGGCCGCAGACACCCTTCAGATCACCGAAGTCGCCGCCCGGCGCGGCCTCGGCGGCTTTCGTGGGATTGCCGTCACCGCGCGACTCCTCGGTCTCTCCCGACCCGCTGCGGCCGCATCCCGCGGCGAGCAGGGCGGCCACGACCAAGGTGGCCGCGAGGGAATTCATCGCTTTCACGGGGTGTCCTCCTCATGTTTCCCGACGTGCTGATGGCTCGATGGGCGCGATCAGGGCTCGCTCCGGCCGCGCGGCGACGCGGACCGGGGCGCACGCGGGAAACGCAGGTGACAGCGCACTCCGTGCGCACAGACGTGCCGTTGGTACGGCAGCCCGGCGTCGGGTGGGCGGCCCACCGCTCCCGCCTCATGGCGTGCCACGTCGCAGCCGCCGACGGCGAGCCTGATGGGGGCAGGGAGCCTGGGCGGCGCGGTGCGGGCGCCGACGGTGTGTGCTGCAGCTGGTCGAACCGTTGTCCCAACTGCCGAATTGGTCCGAATAGCTTGCTCTCGGAATCTGGAAGGTAGCTTCTCCTCAGAGGAGAGGCAATGGGTTCGACGCGCCCTGAAGTTCTTCTGCCGCGGCGCGCAGTGCCTCAGCGGCCCCGGCTCATCGCCCGGTCCACCGCCGCCCAGTGCGCGTCCCCGACCCAGAGGGCGGCGAAGGCGTCCACCGCCTCGTGGGCGGAGGCGCCCTCCCGTGTGATCCGCTTGATCTCCTGAGCCGGGCGGTTCGCCAGCGAACGGGCCAGGGTCTGCCAGCCCTCCTCGAAAGAGGCGCGCGGCAGCACCTCGTCCACCAGGCCGATCCGCTCGGCTCCGGCCGCGTCCAGAACCCGGCCGGACCCCGCGAGCAGCAGCGCCCGCCCCCTGCCGATCAGGGCCGCGAGCCGCTCGGCGCCGCCCCATGCCGGCATGATCTCCAGGTTGACCTGGGTGAAGCCGATCCGGATGTCGTCGGCGGCCACCCTGATGTCGGCGGCTACCGCCACCTCGGCCCCGCCGCCCAGGGCATGGCCGTTGAGTGCGGCGATCACCGGTGCGGGGAACACCGCGATGCGGTCGCAGATCCGCCGCATCCGCCAGGCCATGGCCGCCGCCTCCTCGGTGGTACGCAGGGCGGCAAGCTCCTTGAGGTCGCCGCCGGAGACGAAGGCGCGATCGCCGGCCCCCGTGACGACCAGTGCCCTCGCACCCGCTGCCGCGTCCAGGGCCTGTTCCAACTCGCCCATGGTGTCCAGTGCGATGGCGTTGCGCGCGTGCGGGCGGTTGATGGTGATGACCGCCAGTCCCGAGTCCATCTCCAGATCGACCATGGGGGAACCCTCCAGATCTCGGCATTCGCGAAGCTACGGATCCATCCGGCGGTGCGGTCGCAGAGCTCCTTGTGCGCAAGGACATTGCGGCCCGAGCCAAGCGAGAATAGCATTCTCTTATGGAGTGAAGGTGGATCTCGCATCCTCGCGCGAGCAGAAACGGAGATGCACGGTGTCAATGGACGCGCTTACCGAACAGGCGACGCACAGGTCGCTGTCGCGCATCGAGCAGCTGGACCACGAGATCATCGAACTTCTGCTGAGGCGCCGGGAGATGGCGCGGGAACTGCCCGCCCCGTCCGCACCCCGCGCCACCGACCCCGGTTTCGCGGAGGCCGTGCGGGCCATCACCGGCCGGTACCGCGAGCACCTCGGCGGCGGCGGTGAACTCGTCGCCCGCGCCGTCCTGGTGCTGTGCCATCCGGGTCAGCGGCCATGAGCGTGCACGCCGAGTGACGCCGGGCGCCCGTAGAGGGCGGACTCACTCACCGACGGGCCGCCGCCTCGTTCCGTGCGAGGCGGCGGCCCATCGGGTTTCGTAGGGTGCTCGTCTCCAGGCGCGGTTACTCGTACTCGACCGTCACGGACGGCGTGTCCGGTAGCCCCTGGCAGGTGAGGACGTACCCCTCGGCCACCTCTTCCTCGGTCAGGGCGTCGTTGACGCGCATGGTCGCACTGCCCTCCCTCAACTTCGCCATGCAGGTCGCGCAGTTGCCCGCCTCGCAGGAGAAGGGCGGCGCGAGGCCGGCGCGACGGGCGCTCTGCAGCAGCGTCTCGTTCGGGCGGCGCGGGACCGACACCCGCTTGTTGCCGAGGAGGATCGTGATCGTCCCCTCTGCGGCGGCCGGAGTCGGAGTCTGGGCCGGAGGCGGTGCCGGAGTCCGGGCCGGGGACGGACGCGGCGGAGACGGCGGCGGGACCTGCGCGCCGCCGAATCGCTCGCTGAAGACCCTTCCCGACCCTTGCAGCGCCGACTCCACGAGCTCCATGAAGGGCTCGGGCCCGCACACGTACGAGTCCGCGTCCATGTCGGCGCCGACGAACTCCTTGATGTCCGCCGCGTCGAGGAGCCCGCGCTCGTCGTCGAGATGACGTACGACCGTCAGACGGCCCGGATAGCGCTTCGCCAGTCCGGCCAGGCCCTCGTAGAAGATCGCCGAGGGCCTGTCGCGGTCGGCGCACAGCAGCCGGACCCGGCGGTCGGTGCCCGCGAGTGCGCTCTTGGCGAGGGAGAGGACTGGGGTGATGCCGCTGCCGCCGCAGAAGCCCAGGAGTGGTGCGGCGGTGGAGGCCGGGCGCAGGCAGAACTTGCCCCGGGGTTCGGTCAGTTCGAGTTCGTCACCCTCGGACACGTGGTCGTGCAGCCAGTTCGAGACCTTGCCGCCCGGGACCCGCTTGACGGTCGTCATCAGCTCGTCGTCGGCCTCCGGGGCGCTCGACATGGAGTAGGACCGCAGCAGGTCCCGTCCGTCCACGCGGACCCGGAAGATGCAGAACTGCCCGGCGCGATACGAGAGCGGCCCTCCGTGCGGGGCGAGCACGAACGTACGGGCGTCGGCGGTCTCCTGGATGATCCGCGTGACGGTCGCGCGCCGGAACAGCGGGGGGCTCGGCATGGCGGCCTCCTTCTGGTATGAAAGTTCTAGCGATACGAGAATATCGTTCTCCGAGGCGAGATGGGACCCTCTCGGTAGAGCGACGGAGCTACCCCTCCCGAGGAGGCTCGTGACCACGACCGGACCCTCACCCGCCGCCGCACCACCTCTCGGTGACGTGGTCCCGTGCGTCGTGCAGGCCGCGGGCGTCCCGGTGTCCGCGCTGGCCGCCGCCGTCCCCCGGCCGCGCGTCGTCGTCGTCGCCCTGCACGGCGGGGCCGCCACCTCGGCGTACTACGACCACCCCGGGCACCCGCGCCTCTCCCTGCTGCGCACAGGCACCGCCCTCGGCTTCACCGTGCTCGCCCTCGACCGCCCCGGATACGGCAGTTCGGCCGGCCACACACGGGGGATGGAGCGGCCGGAGCGCCGGGTGGAGGTCGCCTACGCGGCGGTGGAGGCACTTCTCGCCGGGCGGTCGCGCGGAGCCGGAGTGTTCCTCGTCGCCCATTCGATCGGCTGTGAACTGGCCGTGCGCATGGCCGCCGACGAGCGCGGCGCGGACCTGCTGGGCGTGGAACTGGCGGGCACCGGCACGCAGCACAATCCGCCAGCGCTCCGACTCATGGAGGAGTGGCGGCGCAACGCCGCCCGCCGCCCGACTGGTCGCCGCATGCGCGACCTCATCTGGTACCCGGCGGACGCCTACCCCCCGGATGTCTACGGGGGCGCCCGCATCGGCTCACCGGCGCCCGCCTACGAAGGTGATGTGGTGCGCACCTGGACGGAGGACTTCCCTCGGCTCGCCGCCCGCGTCCGCGTCCCCCTGCGGTTCACCCTCGGCGCGCACGAACAGGTGTGGCGCAGCGGCCCCACCGCGCTGGCCGACATCGGATCGCTGTTCACCGCCTCGCCGCGCGTCGTGGTGGACGAGCAGGCCGGGGCCGGGCACAACACGAGCATCGGCCGGACCGCCACGGCGTACCACCTGAAGGTCCTCTCCTTCGTCGAGGAGTGCGCCCTGGCCGCCAGGCCGCAGCGCACGGAGGGCGGGACGCGATAGTGGGCAACCGGCCTGACGGTGAGTCAGGACAGGCGGTGTGCGGCTTTCACGTCAGGTGTTCCGCCCTCCGTTGACGCCGAAGACCTGGCCCGTGATGTAGCCGGCCTCCTCGCTCACCAGGAAGGCGCACGCCGCGGCGATGTCCTCCGGGAGTCCCGGCCGCCGTACCGGGGTGCGCGCGGCGTGGTGGTCGACGCCGGGGCCGAGCAGGCCCTTCGCCTCGTTCCGCCGGGTCATCGGCGTGTCGATGAAGCCGGGCGGGATGGTGTTGACGGTGATGCCCTGCGGGCCGAACTCCAGGGCGAGCGCCTTGGTGAAGCCGATGACGCCGGCCTTGGAGGCGACGTAGTGGGTCATGAGTGGCTGCCCGCTGTGTGCGCTCGATGAGGAGATGTTGACGATGCGCCCCCACCTGGCCTGCACCATGTCGGGCAGGACGGCCTGGCAGCAGCGGAAGGTGCCGGTGAGGTTGACCGAGAGGATGCCCTCCCAGGACTCCTCGCTGATCGACAGGAACGGCTCGAAACCTTCCCGCCCCGCGTTGTTGACGAGGATCCCGACCGGGCCGAACCGTGCCCGGACCTCCTCGACCCCGCGGTCCACCTGCGCGCGGTCGCCGACGTCGACGGCTAGGCCGATCGCGGTGCCGCCGTCGGCGCGGATCTTCGCGGCGGCCGCCTCGGCGCCGTCCGCGTTCAGATCGAAGACGGCGACCTTGGCGCCGTCGCGGGCCAGCCGCTGGGCGATGGCGAGCCCGATGCCGGAAGCGGCCCCCGTGACGATGGCCGTCTTCGCGGTGGCTGTGTGCGCCATTCCTCTCCTCCTTCGCTGAGAGCAAAGTATGCGCCGGTGCTGAGAATATCGTTCTCCTCGATCGAAAACATAGCTATCTTCCTGGTGGTGAGCCAACCGTCTCATCGAGCGACGGAGGAGCGCATGGCGAAGCACATCCTGCACGTCGAGTCCTGGCCGGCGAGTCCGGAGGCCATGGAGGAGTTCAATCGCTGGTACGACGAGGTCCACCTGCCCGAGGTCGTGGCGCTGGACGGTTTCGTCGCGGCCCGCCGGTACGCCCCGAAGGAGGGCTACGGCCCGTATGTGACGCAGTACGAGATCGAGGGCGACCCGGAGGAGGCCGTCAAGAGCGTCAGCGCCGCAGCGGCCGCCGGCAAGCTCAATATGTCCGACACCATGCGGATGGACCCGGTTCCGAAGATGCGGATCATGGAAGTCGTCACGGAGTACCGCCCGGAGTCCTGAGACCCGGGCCGGGGCGCTGTCCGCCATCGAAGGCGGGCGGCGCCTCATGTCGTTTCCGATTCCTGACGCAGCGGCAGACGTATTGCCTCTCTGAGTTGGAGAAGCTACTTTCCAAATTTGGAGAGCATGGTATTCGTGCGGCGGCCCACACAGGGGTGCGTGTCTTCCGCGAGTGCCGTCCGTCCGTCGCGGACGCCCGCGCGTCCCTGCCTCTGTGCGCCGCGCCCGGAGCGCCGCCCGGACCGCGCCGGACCCGGGCGCCCCGCGGGGACCCGAGAAGGAGGAGTGACGCACATGGCATGGGACTTCGAGACGGAGCCAGAGTTCCAGGCGAAGCTGGACTGGGCCGACACATTCGTGCGGGAGGAGGTGGAACCGCTCGACCTGCTCTGGCACGGGCTGCAGTTCACACCGCCCGACGCCGAGAAGCGCAAGATCATCGACCCGCTCAAGGACGAGGTCCGCCGGCGGCGCCTGTGGGCCGCACACCTCGGCCCGGAGCTCGGCGGCGAGGGCTACGGGCAGCTCAAGCTCGCCCTGCTCAACGAGATCCTGGGCCGCTCCGAATGGGCGCCGATCATCTTCGGCTGCCAGGCCCCCGACACCGGCAACGCCGAGATCATCGCGCACTACGGCACCGACGAGCAGAAGGAGCGCTATCTGCGGCCCCTGCTCGACGGGGAGATCTTCTCGTGCTACTCGATGACGGAGCCTCAGGCGGGTGCTGACCCGGCGCTGTTCGAGACCCGGGCGGAACGCGACGGGGACGGCTGGGTCATCAACGGCTGGAAGTTCTTCTCCTCCAACGCCCGCACCGCCTCCTTCTTCATCGTGATGGCGGTGACCGACCCGGACGCCGGGCCGTACGAGGGCATGTCGATGTTCCTCGTCCCGGCCGACACACCCGGCATCAACATCGAGCGGAACGTAGGCCTCGGAGACGAGCCGGTCGGGGACGGGGCGCACGCCCTGATCCACTACGACAACGTCCAGGTCGGCCCGGAGGCCCTTTTGGGCGGACCGGGGCAGGCGTTCGCTATCGCCCAGACCCGGCTCGGCGGCGGCCGCGTCCACCACGCCATGCGCACCATCGGCCTGGCCCGCAAGGCGCTGGACATGATGTGCGAGCGGGCCCTGAGCCGTCGCACCCGCGACGGGGTGCTGGCCGACAAGCAGTTCGTACAGGGCTACATCGCCGACTCCTACGCCCAGCTCACCCAGTTCCGGCTGTTCGTGCTGTACGTGGCGTGGTCCATCGACAAGCACAACGACTACCGGAAGGTCCGCAAGGACATCGCCGCCGTCAAGATCGTGATGCCGCAGGTGCTGCACGACATCGCACAGCGCGCGGCGCAGGTCCACGGCGCCCTCGGCATGAGCAACGAAATGCCCTTCCAGCGGATGCTCCTCGGCGCCGGCGTGATGGGCATGGCGGACGGACCCACCGAGGTCCACAAGGTCACGGTCGCCCGCCAGGTCCTGCGCGGCCATCAGCCCACCGAGGGCCTGTGGCCCACCGGCCATCTGCCGTCCCGCACGGAGGCCGCCCGCGCCAAGTACGCCGCACACCTCTACCGGGAAGTGGGAAACCTGTGATCGACATCGAACGGCTCGCGTCGTGGCTCGACGGGCAGAACCTGCCCGGCAAGGGCGAGCCCGTGGAGTACCGCTACCTCTCCGGCGGCACCCAGAACGAGATCTACGAGATCCGCCGCGGCGACATGCACTGCGCCCTGCGCATCCCGCCGCCCACTGCGCCCGCCGACCGCGACAAGGGCATCCACCGCGAGTGGCGGATCATCGAGGCGCTGGACGGCACGGACGTACCGCACACGCCGGCCGTCGCGGTGTGCACCGACCCGTCGGTCCTCGGCCGCACCTTCTACCTGATGGGCTTCGTCGACGGCTGGTCGCCGATGAACCTGAAGGACAAGAAGTGGCCCGAGCCCTTCGCCTCCGACCCGGGCGCCCGCGCGGGGCTCGCCCGGCAGCTGACGGAGGGCATCGCACTGCTGTCGAAGGTGGACTGGCGGGCCCGCGGCCTCACCGACCTCGGCCGCCCCGACGGCTTCCACGAGCGGCAGGTGGACCGCTGGACCGCCTTCCTCGACCGCATCAAGGGCCGCGAGATACCGGGCCTGGACGAAGCCTCGGCCTGGCTGCGCGCCCACAGGCCCCTCGACTACGTGCCCGGCCTCATGCACGGCGACTACCAGTTCGCCAACGTCATGTTCCGTCACGGCGCCCCCGCCCGGCTCGCCGCGATCGTCGACTGGGAGATGGGCACCGTCGGCGACCCGAAGCTGGACCTCGGATGGATGCTGCACAGCTGGCCCGAGGACACCTCCACGCCCGAGGCCGCGACCGCCGGCTACGTCGACCTCACCGGCATGCCGTCCCGCCACGATCTGCTCGCGCTGTACGCGCAGACGTCGGGCCGTCAGGTCGACGACGCCGACTACTACTTCGTCCTGGCCAAGTGGAAGCTGGCGATCGTCCTGGAACAGGGCTTCCAGCGCGCCGGCGACGACCCGAAGCTCCAGGCGTACGGGCCCCTCATCCTGCGGCTGATGCGCGACGCCGCCGAACTCGCCGAGACGACGGAGTACCGAGGATGACCGACGACGGAGCACCGGGCATGACCGATGACGGAGCACCGGGCATGACCGAGGAAGAGATTCTCGTACGCGAGCGTGCCGGGAACGTCCTGGTGGCCCGCCTGAACCGGCCCGCGGCGCGCAACGCGCTCACCGCGGAGCTGATGACCGCGATCGGCGCGGCGCTGCTGGACGCCGAGGCGGACCCGGAGATCCGGGTACTGATCCTCACCGCCAGCGGCGGCCGGGTCTTCTGCCCGGGCATGGACTTGCGGGCCTTCGCCGAAGGCGCCGAGATGAACGCGGGAGCCGACGAGCCGCGCCAGGCCTACCAGCGGCTGCTGGAGGGCGGCGCCAAGGTGCCCGTGGTCGGCGCGGCGAACGGCACCGCGCTCGGCGGCGGCATGGAACTGCTGCTGGCCTGCGACGTCGTCGTCGCGTCTGCGGCGGCGAAGTTCGGGTTCCCCGAGGTGAAGCGGGGCCTGTTCCCGGCCGGCGGAGGTCTGGCGATCGGGACGCGGATCCCCTTCGCGGCGGCGATGGAGCTGGTGCTGACCGGCGATCCGGTGGACGCGGCCCGGGCCCGGGAGATCGGTCTCGTCAACTCCGTTGTCCCATCCGACCAGGTGCTTCCGGCAGCTCTGGAACTTGCCGGACGGATCGCCGCCAATGCGCCGCTCGGGCTGCTCGCCGCCAAGGAGCTGTTGCGGCTGACGGTGACCGACCCGGAGGAGGCCGCGGTCCGCGGCAAGGAATGGCAGCAGCGCGTCTTCACCAGCGAGGACGCGAAGGAGGGCGCTGTCGCGTTCGTGGAGAAGCGTGCGCCCGTGTGGCAGGGGAGGTGAGCCGGTGAGGGCCGCGCTGTGCCCAGAGTTCGGGCCGCCGGAGGTGGTGCGCCTCGCCGACGTGCCCGCGCCCGTGCCCACCGCCGGGCAGGTACGGGTACGGGTGCACGCGGCGGCGGCCAACTTCTCGGACGTACTGCTGGTGGCCGGTGAGTACCAGGTGCGGGCGGAGCCGCCGTTCGTGCCGGGCAGCGAGTTCGCCGGCGTCGTGGAAGAGATCGTCGGGGACGTGCCCGGAATCCGCGTCGGCGACCGGGTCGCCGGGACCGGTCTCGTCGGCGCGTTCGCCGAGCAAGCGGTGGTCGGCGCGCACGCGGTGACGCCGGTGCCGGACACCGTGGAGTTCACGTCGGCCGCCGCGTTCGGCGTGGCACACCGGACGGCGTACCACGCCCTGCACACTGTGGCGGAGCTCCGCGGGGGGCAGGAACTGGTGGTCCTGGGCGCGGGCGGCGGCGTGGGCCTGGCGGCGGTGCAGCTGGGCGCACTGGCCGGGGCGCGGGTGACGGCGGTGGCGTCGTCGGCGGCGAAGCTGGAGGCGGCCAAGGCGAACGGCGCGAGCGTGCTGATCGACCACCGGTCGTGCGGCGATCTGCGGACGGCGCTGAAGCAGGCGGTGCCTTCGGGAGCCGACGTGGTGCTGGATCCCGTCGGCGGCGGCCTCGCCGAACCGGCGCTGCGGTCGGTCCGCTGGGGCGGACAGTTCGTCACCATCGGGTTCACGGCCGGGATTCCGCGGCTGCCGCTCAACCTCGTCCTGCTGAAGGGCGCCCAGGTGACGGGCTTCCAGCTGCGCGACGTGGCGGCCCACCTGCCGGAGCGGTTTCAGGCCAGTGAGGCACGGCTCAAGGAGTCGTTCGCCGAGGGCACCGTCCGCCCGCACATCGGCGCGGTGTACCCGCTCGCCGAGGCGGCGGCCGCGCTGCGCGCCGTGGCCGACGGCCGGGCCGTCGGAAAGATCGTCGTGGACGTGGCCGGTTCCAACTGAGACGGGGGCGCCGCACGGAATGCGGAGCCCCTGACGAAGCGTCACTAACACGTGAAGAAAATCCAGTTCTCCATTCTTGTGAATGTGACTTTTCCAGTGGGAGCATCAGGCCGTGGACACCTTCGCCGCACTGCATGACCTGTCCGGGCGGACCGCCGTCGTGACCGGTGGCTCCCGGGGAATCGGGCGGGCCATCGCACGGGCCCTCGCCGAGGCCGGTGCCGACGTCGTGATCGCCTCGCGCAAACAGGAGGCGTGCGAGTCCGCGGCCGCCGAGATCCACCAGGCCACAGGCCGGCGCGCAGTCGCCGTCCCCTGCCACGTGGGCCGCTGGGACGACTGCGACCGGCTGATCGCGGAGACCCTCGACACGTTCGGGCGGCTCGACGTGTTCGTCAACAACGCCGGCATGTCACCGCCGTACAAGAGCCTCGACACGATCACCGAGGAGCTCTACGACAAGACCCTCGCCGTGAACCTCAAGGGGCCCTTCCGGCTCGCCGTGCTGGCCGCGACCCACATGGCGGAGCATGGCGGCGGATCGGTCATCAACGTCGGCACCGCGGGCTCCCTCGTGGCGAGCGTCCACGAGCTGCCCTACGCGTGCGCCAAAGCGGGGCTCAACGCGCTCACCGTGGGACTCGCGGAGGCGTACGCGCCGAAGGTCCGCGTCAACGCGATCCTGCCGGGCCCGTTCCTCACCGACATCTCCCGCGGCTGGGCGCCCGAGGACCCGGACGACGCGCCGTTCGTGCCGCTGGGCCGTATGGGCCGCCCCGAGGAGGTCGCTCCGCTGGCGGTGCATCTCGCCTCCGACGCCTCCAGCTTCACCACCGGCGCGATCATCCGCGTGGACGGCGGCGTCACGCGCAAGGTCTGACCCCGCACGATCCCGAGACGGCAGTCCCAGTACCGAAGAGAATCCGATTTCCGGCAACGACGCAGGAGCGGAGTGCCCGTGACCGATACGAACGAGACCACGCCGGACAGGCGGCTGTTGATAGACGGCCGACTGGTGGGGGCGCCGACGACGTTCGCCTCCGTCAACCCAGCCACCGGCGACATCGTCGGGCACGCCCCGGACGCGGGCCCTGCCGAGGCGGAGGCGGCCGTCGCCGCCGCCCGCCGAGCCTTCGACACCACGGCTTGGGCCACCGACCGGGGCCTGAGGGTCCGATGTCTCGACCAGCTCCACCAGACCCTCGTCGACCACAAGGAGGAGCTGCGGGCGCTCACCATCGCCGAGGTCGGCGCGCCCCACAAGCTCACCTTGGGCGCGCAGTTGGAGGAGCCCATCGCCACGGTCCGCTGGTACGCGGACCTGCTGCCGGACTTCCCGCTCGCCCACGACCTGGGCACCGTCGAATCCCGGGGCGCGCGGCACCACCGCTGGACCGAGAAGGAGCCCGCCGGTGTCGTCTCCGCGATCATCCCGTACAACTACCCGAACCAGATCGCCCTGGCGAAGCTCGCCCCCGCCCTCGCCGCCGGCTGCACCGTCGTCCTCAAAGGCGCCCCGGACACACCGCTGATCACCCTCGCCCTCGGCGAACTCATCGCGGAACACACCGACATCCCACCCGGCGTCGTCAACATCCTGTCGTCCTCCGGCGCGGCGGCCGGCGAGGTGATGACCACCCACCCGGACGTCGACATGGTCACCTTCACCGGCTCCACCGCAACTGGCCGCCGCGTCATGGCCGCCGCCGCGGAAACCGTGAAGAAGGTGTTCCTGGAACTCGGCGGCAAGTCCGCCATGGTGCTCCTCGACGACGCCGACTTCGCGGCCGCGTCCATGGCCGCCGGGTTCATGACGTGCAGCCACGCCGGGCAGGGCTGCGCCATCGCCACCCGCCTCCTCGTCCCCCGCGAACGGCACGACGAGACCGCCGAGCGGGTCGCCGGCGTCCTCGCCCACATCCCGTACGGCGACCCGACCGACCCGGACACGTACATGGGGCCGCTCATCAGCGAACGGCAGCGCGACAAGGTGGACGCCATGGTGCACCGCGCCGTCGCCGACGGCGCCAAGCTGGTGTGCGGCGGCGAGCGCGTCGGCCCGGGCTTCTTCTACAAGCCGACGCTGCTGGCAGGGGTCGACCCGGACAGCGAGATCGCGCAGGAGGAGGTCTTCGGAGCGGTCCTCAGCCTCATCCCGTACGAGGACGAGGACGACGCGGTGCGGATCGCCAACAACTCGGCGTACGGCCTCTCGGGAGCCGTGTTCAGCGCCTCGCAGGAGCGTGCGGTCGCCGTGGCGCGGCGGATCCGCAGCGGCACGTTCAGCATCAACGGCGGCAGCTACTTCGCGCCGGACAGCCCGTTCGGCGGCTACAAGCAGTCCGGCATCGGCCGGGAGTACGGAACGGCCGGCCTTGAGGAGTTCCTGGAGACCAAGACGTTCGGGGTGGTGGCGGAATGAAGCCTCTGGAGGGGATCCGCGTCGTCGAGGCGGCCATGTACGGTTTCGTGCCCTCGGCGGGCGCCGTGCTGGCCGAGTGGGGCGCCGACGTCGTCAAGATCGAACATGCCGTCACCGGGGACCCACAGCGCGGACTCCGCCGCACCGGCACCTTCGTCATCGAGGACGGCGAACCCAACCCGAACATCGAGCACGCCAACCGCGGCAAACGCAGCATCGGCCTCGACATGTCCAACCCGGAGGGCCTGGAGGTGCTGCACGAACTGGTCAGGGACGCCGACGTGTTCCTCACCAGCTTCCTGCCGTCCGCCCGGCGCCGGTTCCGGATCGACGTCGAGGACATCCGGGCGGTGAACCCGAAAATCGTGTACGCACGCGGCAGCGCCCTCGGGCCGCGCGGTCCTGAGGCCGAGAAGGGCGGATACGACATGACCGCCTTCTGGGCCCGCGCCTCCACCGCGGCCTCCATCACCCCGGAGGGCACCGACGGGGTCCTCTCCGCCCCGGTGCCCGCCTACGGCGACACGATCTCCGGCACCAACCTGGCCGGCGGTGTCGCGGCCGCGCTGCTGAAGCGGGAGCGTACGGGCGAGCCGTCCGTCGTGGACGTCTCCCTGCTCGGCAGCGGCGTGTGGGCGATGGGCCACGGCATCGCCCTGGCCCGGCTGAAGAAGCAGCCGTGGGTGATGGCCCCGCCCGGCGCGCAGCGGGCCTACGCCAACCCGCTCACCATGCTGTACCGCACGGCCGACGGGCGGCACATCTCGCTCGTGATGCTGCAGCCCACCCGTTACTGGGCGGACGTATGCCGGCACGTCGGTCTCGATCACCTCGTCGACGACCGCCGGTTCGCCACCGCCGACTCCATCGCCGAGCACAGCCAGGAGGCCGTGGCCGCGTTGCAGGAGGCCTTCGGTAGCCGCCCGCTCGCCGAGTGGACGAGGATCCTCGCCACCCTGTCCGGTCCATGGGCCCCCGTCCAGGACTCCGTCCAGGTCGGCGACGACCCGCAGGTGGTGGCCAACGGCTACCTCCGGCGCGTCGGAGATCTCGAACTCGCCACCGGGCCCGTGCAGTTCGAGACCGAGACACCTGACCCGACACCGGCCCCCGAGTTCGCAGCCCAGACCGAAGAGGTCCTGCTGGAGCTGGGGTTCGACTGGGACCGCATCCTCGCCCTCAAGGCGGCCGGCGCGGTCACCTGACGTTCGAGTCGGGGGCGGCGGCGCGACACCCTTGCAGGATCACGGCGTCCCGGCATCCCAGTCCAGGTGGTGGCCGTATATCTCCTCGGTGTACTTGCTGTTGGCCGCGGCTTTGAGAATGAGCGGCATGACATTGTCGAGAAAGAGACGGCCCAGCGGGCCTGCCGCCTTGCTGTTGTTGATGCGGGCGGCCTGCTTGACGATCTTCTCGACCCGCGGCCGGCGCAGGCCGACGAACGCGGTGAAGGCCTCCGCGTGGGAGGACGTGTCGCGCAGGCAGCGGGCCAGGACGACGGCGTCCTCGATGGCCAGTGAGGCGCCCTGGCCGGAGCTCGGCGACGGTGCGTGCGCGGCGTCACCGAGGACGATCATCCGGCCGCGATGCCAGGTGGGGAGGCGCCTGAGCAGGTGGACCGGGCTGGCCTTCATGACGTTGTCGCTGCCGGTGGCTTCGATGATGCGCACGGCCGGGCCCCGCGTCGTCCTTGAAGGCCTCGACGAGTGTGCGCCGCCACTCGTCGCCACCGACCCGCTCCACCTCGCCACGGGCAGGCTCGTTCGCGCGCGGCAAGTTCGCGAACCACCACACCTCGCCGTCCAGGGCGACGGCGTAGCCGAAGAACGCACGCCGACCGAAGATCATCGTGTACGAGCCCGGCTCGGCGTCGACCGCGACGTCACGCGTGTAGCCGCCGAGGCTGATCAGGCCTGCGTAAGAGGGCGCGGGCGCCTTGGGGTCGACCGCCATGCGGACGGCCGAGTGCACGCCGTCACAGCCGATCAGCAG
Organism: Streptomyces himalayensis subsp. himalayensis; assembly: GCF_013778455.1. GTDB lineage: Bacteria > Actinomycetota > Actinomycetes > Streptomycetales > Streptomycetaceae > Streptomyces > Streptomyces himalayensis. The sequence continues at coordinate 67,201 of NZ_JACEHE010000011.1, forward strand.
GTCCGCGGCGGCGGTGGTGCCGTCGGCGAAGGTCGCGCGGACGGCCCCACCGGTGTCCTCGGCGGCGACCAGGCGTTTGCCGTGGTACACGGTGATGCCCCTGCGTACCGCTTCCTGGTACAGAGCGCGGTAGAGGTCGGCCCGCCTGATGGTCCTGGACGGTGTTCCGGCCGCGGAGCTGATCTTCGAGACGCCTAACCGCTTGCCCTTGCTGCTGCACAGGGTGACCTGGGGCGTGGCGATGCCGGTGTCGTCGATCGCCTGGTCGGCGCCGATCGCCTTGAGCGCGTCGATGCCGTTGGAACCCAGCGTGAGGAACACGCCGGCGCCGTCGGCTGCCTCGGTGTGCGCCTCGTAGACGGTGGCGTCGATGCCGGCCATCTGCAGTGCCATGGCGGTCGCCGGTCCGGCGATCCCGCCACCGATGACCAGGGCTGTTCGGCTCATGGTTGTCCTGCCTCTCCTTGCCGGTGGAAGGCGGCCCACATCGGGCCCCAGTCGTTCTCGATCCGGTCGATGAACCAGGTGACGAAGGCCTGGTCGGCGGTCGAGGAGCGCCAGGCGGTACTCCTCCTCGACCAGGAACAGCGGGTGCGTGCCCGCCGCCACGGTGCCGTCGATCAGCCGGCGGATCTCAACCCGCTCCGTCCCATGAGTGGCGGGTTGGGTGGGGAAGGCAGCGCGCCGGTTCCCGACTTGCTCCCACTCGCCGCCTTCTCAACGGCCCGCGGAACCCTTCAACGAGTCGAAGACGTGGTCGCGTTCGACGTATGGAACTTCCCCTCTCTGTATGGGAGAGTGCAATTCTCAGGGAGTGGAGGGGTACGCATGCGAACGATCCCGTCCGAGCTGGTCAAGCGCTACGAGGCGGAAGGCTGGTGGACCCGGGAGACGATCGGCGATCTGCTGGCGCGGGGTCTGCAAGCTGCCCCCGGCACGGAGTTCCGGGTGCACTCGGAGGTGCGGCCCTGGTCGGGGACCTTCGCCGATGTGGAGGTGATGGGGCGCAGGCTGGCCGCGGGCCTGCGCGAGCGCGGCGTCGGTCCCGGAGACGCCGTGGTGCTGCAGCTGCCCAACTGGGTCGAGGCGGCTGCGGTGTTCTGGGCCTCGGCGTTCCTCGGTGCGGTCGTCGTCCCCGTCGTCCACTTCTACGGGCCCAAGGAAGTCCGCTACATCGTGCAGGCCACCCGGCCCCGCGTCTTCGTCGGCGCCGAGCGCTTCGGGCGCCTGGAGTTCCAGGCCGAGCTGTGCGAGGACGTACCCGTGGTGGGCGTCGTGGGCCGCGCCACGCGGCGCCAGCCGCATATCGAACGCTTCGAGGACCTGCTGGCCGACGAGCCGCTGACCGGTCTTCTCCCCGTCGACCCCGCCTCGCCCGCACTGATCGCCTTCACCTCGGGCACCACCCGCGACCCGAAGGGGGTCGTGCACACTCACCAGACCCTCGGCTTCGAGACCCGCCAGCTGGCCGCCAGCTACCCCCCGGACCGCGGGCGTCAGTTCACCGTCGCACCGGTCGGCCACTTTATCGGCATGGTCAACGCTTTCCTCATCCCGGTGCTCGACGGTACGCCCGTGAACCTCGGCGACACCTGGAACCCGGGCCAGGCGCTCGCGCTGCTGGAGAGCGAGGGACTCGTCGTCGGCGGCGGCGCCCCGTACTACATGACGAGCCTGCTGGATCACCCGGACTGCACGCCGAGGCATTTGGCGCACATGAAGTACGCGGGTATGGGTGGGGCGGCGGTCCCGTCCGCCGTGACGACCCGGCTGGAGAGCCTGGGGATCGCGCCGTTCCGCGCGTACGGCAGCACCGAGCACCCCTCGGTGACCTCCACGCCGTACGACGATCCCGCGGCGAAGAGGCTGTACACGGACGGAAACCTGCTGCCGGGCGCGGAGATCCGGCTCGAGGCGGACGGTGAGATCCTCACCCGCGGCCCGGACCTGTGCCTCGGCTACACCGATCCCGCGCTGACCGCGGCGGCCTTCGACGACGAAGGCTGGTACCACACCGGGGACATCGGCGTGCTCGACGAGGACGGCTACCTCACCATCACCGACCGCAAGGCGGACGTCATCATCCGCGGCGGCGAGAACATCAGCGCCGTGGAGGTCGAGGACGTGCTGCTCGCCATGGAGGCGGTCGCGGAGGCCGCGGTGGTGGCCGCACCGGACCCGCGTCTGGGTGAACACGCCGCCGCCCTCGTAAGGCTGAGGCCCGGGCACGCGCTTCCGTCGATGGAGGAGATGTGCGCCCACTTCCAGCGTGCCGGCCTCGCCCGGCAGAAGTGGCCGGAAGAGCTGCACGCCGTCGACGACTTCCCGCGGACGCCCAGTGGCAAGGTCAAAAAGTTCCTTCTCCGCAAGCACGTTGCGGCACCTCAGCGATGAGAATAGGATTCTCTCATTGGGCTAAGGAGGGTCTCATGGCATCGCGCTGGCGGAGCATCCCCGAACTGGTGCTGAGCGCGGCCGACCGCTTCGGCGATGCAGAAGCCGTGGTGGACGGCCAGCTCCGCCTCACCTTCACCGAACTGGCCGACCGGGTCCGCCGCGCCGCGGGGGCCTTCGCTTCGGCCGGTGTGAGCAAGGGCGACCGGGTCGCCGTGTGGGCCCCCAACTCGGCCGAGTGGATCATTGCCGCGTTCGGACTGCTCACCGCGGGCGGCGTGCTCGTCCCGGTCAACACCAGGTTCCAGGACGAGGAGGCGCACGACATCGTGCGGCGCAGCGGCGCCAAGGCCCTGCTCGTCCAGAACGGTTTCCTGGACCGCGAGTTCACCGGCCCGCCCGGCGTCCCCGTGATCGACGTCAAGTCGGACTTCCTCGCCTCGGGCACGCCCCTGGAGCGCGGGGTCGACGGTGACGATCTGTCCGACATCGTCTTCACCTCGGGGACCACCGGCCGCCCCAAGGGCGTCATGATGACGCACGACCAGACCCTCCGCGCGTACGCCGAGTGGTGCGACCTGGCCGGGCTGCGCCAGGGCGACCGCTATCTGATCGTCAACCCGTTCTTCCATATCTTCGGCTACAAGGCCGGCTGCGTCGCATCCCTGATCCGCGGCGCGACCATCCTGCCCGTCGCCGTCTTCGACGTGGACCGGGTCCTCGACCTGGTGGAGAAGGAGCGCGTGACGGTGCTGCCAGGACCGCCCACCCTCTACCACTCCCTGCTCGAAGCCGGCGGCGGACGGGATCTGTCCTCGTTGCGCGTCGCCGTCACCGGCTCCGCCGACATCCCGGTGGAGCTGGTCCGCAGGGTCGTCACCGAGCTGCCCTTCAAGACCCTGATGACCGGGTACGGGCTGACCGAGGCGGGCACCGTCACCGCGTCCCGGCCGGGGGATCCGTTCGAGGTGATCGCGACGACGGTGGGCACACCGTGTGAGGGCTTCGAAGTCTGCGTCGCCGACGACGGCGAGGTGCTGGTGCGCGGCTACGGCGTGATGCGCGGCTACTTCGACGACCCCGAAGCCACCGCCGACGCCATCGACGCGGACGGCTGGCTGCACACCGGCGACCTCGGGGAACTGGACGACGAGGGCAGGCTGCGGATCGTCGGCCGTAAGAAGGACATGTTCATCGTCGGCGGCTTCAACGCCTACCCGGCCGAGATCGAGGGCTTCCTGCTCGAGCACCCCGCCGTCGCGCAGGTCGCCGTCGTCGGCGTACCCGACGAGCGGATGGGCCAGGTCGGCAAGGCGTTCGTGGTCCCGCGCGGCGAGGTCACCGCCGAGGAACTGACCGCCTGGAGCCGGAAGCGGATGGCAGGGTTCAAGGTCCCCCGGTACGTGGAGTTCCGCACGGAACTGCCGCTCACCGCCACCGGAAAGGTGCTGAAGGACCAGCTGCGCTGACAGCCCTCTACCAGAGCAAGGACCGCAACTGAGATGAGCGACGCCTCCGACGCCTCCGACGACTTCGAGGTCGGCACCTCCTCCGGCATCCCCCTGAAACCCGTGTACACCGCGGCCGACCGGCCCGCCGAGCCGCCCGACCCCGGCAGCTTCCCCTTCACCCGCGGCAACTACCCCTCCGGCTACCGCGGCCGCCTGTGGACCCTGCGCCAGTACTCCGGCTTCGGTACCGCCGAGGAGTCCAACCGCCGCTACCGCTACCTGCTCGACCAGGGCGGCACCGGCCTGTCCGTGGCGCTCGACCTGCCCACCCAGTGCGGTTACGACTCCGACGACCCCGAGGTGGGTGAGGAGGTCGGCCGGGTCGGCGTCGCCGTCGACACCCTCGCCGACGCCGAGATCCTCTTCGACTCCATCCCGCTCGACAGGATCAGCACCAGCTTCACGATCAACGGCACGGCGGCCATCCTGCTCGCGCTCTACGTGGCCGCCGCGGAGCGCCGCGGCATCCCGCGGGCCAAGCTCACTGGCACCATCCAGAACGACATCCTCAAGGAGTACGCCTCGCGCGGCACCTGGATCTGGCCGCCCGAGCCGTCGCTGCGGCTGATCGCCGACACCATCGAGTTCTGCGCGGACCAGGTGCCCCGCTTCAACGCGATCTCCGTGGCCGGCGCCCACTTCCGCGACGCCGGCGCCAACGCCGTCCAGGAGATGGCCTTCACCCTGGCCGACGGCGTCACGTACTGCGAGACCGTGCTCGAACGCGGGCGGATGACCATCGACCAGTTCGCCCCGCAGATCTCCTTCTTCTTCTACACGCACGGGGATTTCTTCGAGGAGGTCGCCAAGTACCGGGCCGGGCGGCGACGTTGGGCGACGCTGGTGAAGGAGCGGTTCGGCGCGAAGACCGACAAGGCGTGCATGTTCCGCTTCGGCTGCGTGGCCGGCGGGGCGTCCCTGTACGCGCCGCAGGCCCGCAACAACACCGTGCGCGTCGCCTACGAGGCGCTGGCATCCGTGCTCGGCGGCGTGCAGTCGATGTTCACCGCCGCCTGGGACGAGCCGTTCGCGCTGCCCAGCGAGGAGTCGGCCACGCTGGCGCTGCGCACCCAGCAGATCCTCGCGTACGAGACCGGTGTCCCCCGCGTCGCCGACCCGCTCGGCGGCTCCTACTTCGTGGAGGCGCTCACCGACGCCACCGAGGAGCGCATCGTGCAGATCATGGACGACCTGGAGCGGCACGGCGGCATGGTGCGCGCCATCGAGGACGGATACCTGCAGGGGCTCATCGCCGACGAGGCGTACCGCGTCCACCGGGACACCGAGTCCGGCGAGCGTCCGGTGGTGGGGGTCAACCGCTTTACTTCCGACGGCCCGCCACCGGACCTCGCGACGTATGAGCTGGACCCCGAGGGCAGGGAGCGGCAGCTCAAGCGTCTGGCCCGGGTCAAGGCGGAACGCAGCGCGGCCGACGTACGCGCCCGCCTAGCGGACCTGAAGCGCGCCGCGGAAGGCTCCGCGAACCTGATGGAGCCGCTGATCGACTGCGCCCTGGCCTACTGCACGGTCGGGGAGATGTCCGACGCGCTGCGCGCGGTGTGGGGCGAGTTCCAGCAGCCGGTGGTGTTCTGATGCCGGCCCGTGTGCGCGTACTCGTCGCCAAGCCGGGCCTGGACGGCCATGACCGGGGCGCCAAGATCGTCGCGCGGGCGTTGCGGGACGCCGGGTTCGAGGTCGTCTTCACCGGCATCCGCCGCCGCGTCGACGACATCGTCACCACCGCGGTCCAGGAGGACGTCGCCCTGGTCGGCCTCAGCATCCTGTCGGGCGCGCACGTCGCGCTCACCCGCCGCATCGTCGAGGGGCTCCGCGCGGCCGGTGCGGACGACATCGGCGTCGTCGTGGGCGGCACCATTCCGGCGGCCGATGTGCCGCGGCTGCGGGCGGCCGGGGCGGCTGCCGTGTATCCGACCGGAACACCGCTGGACGAGATCGTCGCCGACATCCGCAAGCTCACCGCCTCTGCCTCTGCCTCTGCTTCTGCCTCTTCCTCTTCCTCTGCTTCTGACTAGGGACTCTTATGCGTATCGGAGTGATGAGCGGCCCCGAGCGGGGCGACAGCGCGCGCAAGGCCGCCCGCATGGTCGATGACGCGACGTGGGCGGAGGAGGCCGGGTTCGACACCGTGTGGGTGCCGCAGGTCCCCACGGACTTCGACGCCCTCACCGCCATCGCCCTCATGGGTACGGCGACGTCGCGGATCGAGATCGGCACGGCGGTCGTCCCCGTCCACGCCCAGCACCCCGTCGCCCTGGCCCGGCAGGCGCTCTCCGTGCACGCGGCCATCGGCGGGCGTCTCGCTCTCGGTGTCGGGGCCTCGCACCACTGGATCGTCCGCGACATGCTGGGCCTGCCGTACGAGAAGCCCGCCGCGTACACCCGCGACTACCTGGAGGTGCTCGACTCCGCGCTGACCACCGGCACGGGTTCGGTGGACGTGGAGAACGAGACCTTCACCGTGCACAACCCGCTGGGCCTCGCCCCCGTGGCGCCGCTGCCCGTCCTCGTCGCCGCGCTCGGCCCGGTGATGCTGCGCCTCGCGGGCGAGCGGTCGGACGGCACCGTCCTGTGGATGGCCGACGAGCGGGCGGTGGCCGACCACGTGGTCCCGCGCATCACCAAGGCCGCCGAGAGCGCCGGCCGCCCGGCCCCCCGCGTCGTCGCGGGCATCCCGGTCTGCCTGTGCGCCCCCTCCCAGGTCGACGAGGCACGCGAACGCGCCAACCGCATCCTCGGCGAAGCCGAGATCTCGCCCAACTACCAGCGGCTGCTGGAGTACGGCGACGTCCGCGACGTGGGCGACCTGTGCGCGGCCGGAGACGAGGCGGCGATCGCGGCCCGCTTCAAGCGGTTCGCGGACGCGGGCGTGACGGACTTGTCGGTGCGGCTGCTGCCTATCGGCGAGGGGCGGGACGCGTTGGTCGCCTCGAAGCTGCGTACCCGCGAGGTGGTCGCGGGGATCGCGGCGGAGTTCCGGTGAACGGGGTGGGGGCGGCGGGACACGACGCACAGCAGGCGGCGGACGAGGACGCGGGGTCGACCGCCGGCCAGGAGATACGGTCCGCTGCGGGCCAGGACGCACGGCCGGCAGCGGGCCAGGACGCAGGGCCGGCGGCGGGACACGACGCACAACCGGCGGCAGGCGCGGGCCCGCTGGCCGGCCTCCGCGTCCTGGAGGTCGGGCACATCCTCGCCGGGCCGTACGCCACCATGCTCCTCGCCGACCTCGGCGCCGAGGTCACCAAGGTGGAGCCGCCGGGCGGAGACCTGTCCCGCCAGGTCTCCGACTCCTACTTCGCCAGCCTCAACCGCGGCAAACGCTCGGTCCGCCTCGACCTGACGACCCAGGAGGGCCAGGACCGCCTGCACGAACTCGTCCGAGAGGCCCGCGCGCTGCTGGTGAACCTCAAGCCGTCCGCCATCCGCCGCTTCGGCCTCACCTACGAGGCACTGCGGCCGTACAACGAGCGCCTGGTGTGCGTGGCGCTCACCGGCTGGGGCATGGACGCGGGCGACGAACCCGCCTTCGACTACGTCGTCCAGGCCGCCACCGGCATCGCCGCCCTGACCGGCGAACCCGGCGGCCCACCGCTCCTCCCCGGCTACTCCTCCGCCGACAACTCCGCGGGTCTCACCGCCGCCCTCGGCCTGCTGGCACAGGTCGTCTCGGGGCGCGGCGGACAAGTAGAGGTCTCCCTCCGCGACGTGATGCTGTCCCAGCTCAACTACCGCGCCGCCGCCTGGCTAAACGAAGGGACCGAGCCGCGCAGACTCCCGCACGGCGCCCACTCGTACTACGTCCCGGCGCAGCTGTTCCCCACTGCCGAAGGCCACTTGGCGCTGTTCATCACCCATGACGGCTTCTGGAAGACGTTCGCCGCCGAAGCGAAGGTCGAGGGCGAAGGGTTCGCGACCATGGCGGAACGTGCGGCCCGGCGTGAAGAGGTGGTGACCGCCGTGACGAGGGCGCTGGCGGCCGACACCGCGGCCGCCTGGGAGGCCCGCCTGCGCTCGCTGCGGGTCCCGGCCGCGGCCGTCCGCACGCTGCCCGAGGCGCTCACCGCCGCCCCCGAAGCGGTCGTGGACGCGGGGGGCTTCCGCCTGGTCGGCAGCCCGATCCGGGTGACGGGCTACGACCCGTCGTACGGGCCGCCTCCCCGGCTCGGCGAGCACGGCACGGCATAGGGATCGCTACCGTCTCAGTCCTGATCGGCTGACACGTTGTCAGAATACAGAGATACGGTGGCGGCCAACCGTCGGGAAACAGTCCTGGTCCTGTCCCGGCTGACCTCAGACGCTGTAGCCGCCATCGACACCGAGGGCCTGTCCGGTGATGAAACCGGCGCGGTCCGAGGCGAGGAAAGCGACCGCCTCCGCGATGTCCACGGCGTCGCCGAAGCGGCGCAGCGGGATGTTGCGGCGGGTGACCGCCAGCGCCGACTCGTCGAGTTCGCGGGAATCGATCAGGCGCCCCGCGATGCCGTCGGTCAGCATGCCTGGTGCGACGCAGTTCACGCGGACGCCGAACCGCCCCTCCTCGGCGGCCAGCCCCCGGGCGACCGCCTCGACCGCACCCTTCGCGCCCGACGAGAGCCCGTCGCGGACCGGGAAGCGGCGGGTGGCCACGGTGGTAACGGCGACGATGTTGCCCCGGCTCTCCCGCAGCAACGGCAGCGCGGGGTGGACCAGGTTGAAGAACGCCATTGCGTCGGCCTCGAGCTGGGCGCGGTACTGGGCCGGCGTCACCTTGCTCAGATGCACCATCGGCACGTGCGGGCCCGCCGCGTAGACCAGTGTGTGCAGGCCGCCCCGGGCACCGGCCTCGCGGATCGCCGCCGCAGCGTCCTCCTCATCGGTCAAGTCAGCTTGCACACAGCCGACTTGACGACCTTCCCGTGTCGTCTCGGCAACCAGGGCGCGCGCGGCCGCCTCATTGGCGCGGTAGGTGAACACCACCTGGCAGCCGCGCCGCGCCAGGGTGCGTACGATCGCCGCGCCGATGCCGCCGGTGCCGCCCGCCACCAGTGCCACGCCCTTGCGGTCGGCGAAGTCCCCCGCCACACATTCCTGCTCCATCGGCAAACTCCCTACAGACCAAGTGACTTGGCGATGATGACCTTCATGACCTCACTCGTCCCCGCGTAGATGCGGGTGATGCGCGCATCCGCGTACAGGCGGGCGATCGGGTACTCCCGTATGTAGCCGTAGCCGCCGAAGAGCTGCAGGCAGCGATCCACCGCCCGGGCCTGCATCTCCGTGCAGAACAGCTTCACCTTCGCGGCGTCGGCACCCGAGAGCCTGCCCTCCACCAGTTCGCGGACAGCCCGGTCGAGCATCGCCTGCGCCGCCTCCACCTCGGCGGCGACCGCCGCCAGCTCGAACTTCGTGTTCTGGAACGAGGACAGCTCCTTGCCGAACACCGTGCGGTCCTTGACGTACGCCACAGTCGTGTCCAACGCCGCCTGCGCCTGCGCCACCGACCCCACCGCGACCGTCATCCGCTCCTGCGGCAGGTTGTGGCCGAGGTAGGAGAAGGCCTCGCCCTCCTCGCCGAGCCGGTTCGCCACCGGCACACGCACGTCGTCGAAGGCGAGCTCGACGGTGTCCTGTACCTTGATGCCGATCTTGTCGAGAACGCGGCCCCGGCTGAAGCCGGGCATCCCGTCCTCGACGACCAGCAGGGTCAGTCCGGCGCGCCGGTCGCCAGGGTCGGACGACGTCCGCGCCACCACGATCACCAGGTCCGCGAGGAGCCCGCCCGTGATGAACGTCTTGGCCCCGTTCACGACGTAGTGGTCGCCCTCGCGTACTGCCGTGGTGCGGATGCCCGCGAGGTCCGATCCGGTGCCGGGCTCGGTCATGGCGATGGCGGTCAGCAGCGTGCCGGCGGCCAGGCGGGGAAACCAGCGTTCGCGCTGCTCCTTGTTCGCGTACGCGAGGAAGTACGGCAGGATCACGTCCAGTTGGGTGCGGACGGTGCCGAGGGTGACCAGATGGCGCGCCGTCTCCTCCTGCAGGACGACGTTGTAGCGGTAGTCGTCGAGCCCCGACCCGCCGTACTCCTCGGGGATGGCGAGGCCCATCACACCCAGGGAGCCGAGCTGTTCGAAGATCTTGCGGGGCAGCCTCCCGGCCTTCTCCCAGTCCTCGTAGTGAGGGACCACCTCGCGGGCGATGAAGTCCCGTACGAGTCCCCGGAACGCCTCGTGGTCGGCGGTGAAGATGTGCTGCTGCACCCGTGCCCCTCTCTACCTGTGGCTTCGTCAGGACGCCAGCTCGACGAGCGTGGCGTTGGCCGTGCCGCCGCCCTCGCACATGGTCTGCAGGCCGTAGCGGATACCGTGTGCGCGCATGTGGTGGATCATCCGGGTCATGAGGACCGCGCCCGACGCGCCGAGCGGGTGCCCGAGCGCGATCGCGCCGCCCAGGGGGTTGACCAGCGCCGGGTCAGCGCCGGTCTCGGCGAGCCAGGCCAGCGGGATCGGCGCGAACGCCTCGTTCACCTCGAACACCCCGACCTCGTCCAGACCGACGCCCGCCTTGCGCAACACCTTCTCTGTCGCGGGGATCGGTCCCGTGAGCATCAGTACGGGGTCGGCGCCGGCGACCGCGCCCGCCCGATAGCGCACCAGCGGGGTGAGGCCCAGCTCGTGCGCCTTCTCCGGGGTGGTGACCAGGAGTGCCGCGGCGCCGTCGGAGATCTGCGAGGCGTTGCCCGCGTGGATCACCCCGTCCTCCTGGAAGGACGGCTTCAGCTTGGCGAGGGTCGCCGTGCTGGTGCCGCGCCGGACCCCTTCGTCGGCCGTCACCTTCGCCCCGTGGACCGGGACCGGGACGATCTCGGCGTCGAACGCCCCTGCGTCCTGGGCGGCGGCGGCACGTTCGTGGGAGAGGGCCGCGAACTCGTCGAGGCGGGTGCGGTCGAAGCCCCACTTGCGGGCGATCTTCTCGGCGGAGATGCCCTGGTTGAAGGAGAAGCCGTCATAGCGGGCCAGTACGCGCGGTCCGTACGGCATCCCGCCCTCCCTTGCTGCGCCGAGCGGCACCCTGCTCATCGCCTCGACGCCGCCCGCAACCACCACCTCGTACTGCCCGGACAGCACAGCTTGGGCGGCGAAGTCCAGCGCCTGCTGGCTCGATCCGCACGCCCGGTTGACGGTCGTGCCCGGCACGCTGTCGGGCCAGCCGGCGGCGAGCACCGCGTACCGCCCGATGTTGCTCGACTGGTCCCCGACCTGCGAGACGCAGCCCCAGACCACGTCGTCGACGACGGCCGGGTCGATGCCGGTCCGCGCCACCAGCGCGTTCAGCACCAGGGCCGACAGGTCCGCGGGGTGCACCCCGGCCAGGCCGCCGTTCCGCTTCCCCACCGGGGTGCGGAGCGCCTCCACCACAACCGCCTCACGCATCGCTGCCTCCTCGTCGGGCACGGTCGCCGACGGGCACCGCCCAGGCTCCCGTGAATTTCGGATCGCGCCGGTCGGCGTAGGCGGCGTACGCCTCCGCCACGTCACACGTCGCGAAGTTGACGGCCTGGGCCCGCGCCTCGGCGGCGAGGGCGTCCCGTAGCGTCCGGTCGGCGCCTTCGTTGAGCAGGGCCTTGTTCTGCGCCAGCGCCACCGGCGCCCCGCTCGCGAGGCGGGCGCACACGCCGTCCGTGAAGGCTTCCACCTCGTCGTCCGGTACCACCCAGGTCACCAGGTTGAGGGCGCGGGCCTGTTCGGCGTCGATTGTCTCGGCGAGCAGCGCGAGCCGCTTGGCCTGCTGCAACCCCACCAGCTTGGGCAGCAGCCAGGAGCCGCCCAGGTCCAGGGAGAGCCCGCGCCGCGCGAAGATCTGCGAGAAGCGGGCGCTGGGCGTGGCCACCACCAGGTCGCAGCCGAGCGCCAGATTCCACCCCGCGCCGACCGCGACGCCGGTCACCTTCGCCACGGTCGGCATGGGCAGTTCGTGCAGCAGCAGGGCGACCTCGCTCAGCACGCGCATCCGGTACGTGGGGTGCTCGGTGCGCAGCCCGCCCGAGATGTCGGCGCCCGAGCAGAACGCTCCACCCGCCCCCGTGACCACGAGGACCCGTACGTCGCGGTCGTTCCCCGCCGCGGTCAGGGCGTCGCGCAGCGACCGCCACAGCTCGTCGTCGATCGCGTTCCGGCGGTGCGGCCGGTTCAGGGTCAGGGTGCGTACACCGTCGCTGTCGTGGGTCAGCAGCACCTGCTCCCCACTCCCACTCACCGCGGCTGCCCTCCGAGCACTCCGGAGGCGCGCAGCTCGGCGATCTCGGCTTCTCGCAGGCCGAGTTCGGCAAGCACGGCCTCCGTATGGCTGCCGAGTTCCGGGACCGCGCCCATCGGTGGCTCGTAACCGGGCAGTACCGGCGGCGGCAGCAGCGCGGGCGTCGGTCCGCCCGGTGTGGCGATCTCGCGCCAGCGGTCGCGGGCGGCCAGCTGCGGGTGGTCGAGCACCTCGCTCGGCGTGTTGAGCTTGGCGTTGCCGATCCCGGCGGTGTCGGCCGCGGCCTGGATGTCCTTCAGCGTCCGGCCCGCGCACCAGCCACCGATCTCCCGGTCCAGCTGCTCCCGCTGGGCGACCCGGTCTGCGGTCGTACGGAACCGCTCGTCGTCCGCCAGATCCGGGCGCTCCAGCAACTCGCGGGCGAAGCGCTGCCACTCGCGGTCGTTGGTGGTGCCCAGCACCACGGTGTGCCCGTCTGCGGTCCGGTAGGCCCCGTACGGCGCGACGGCCGGGGAGCCCATGCCGACCGGCTGCTGGTCGACGCCGGTGTGCCGGGTGTACGTCAGGGGGTATCCCATAAGCTCGGCCATGGTGTCGAACATGCTTACCGATGCCGTGGCGGGGGAGCGGCGGCGCCCCTGCGCTCGCTCGTGCAGCAGCGCGACGACCGACAGCGCCGCGTACAGACCGGTGCAGACGTCGGCCGCGGGCGGGCCGGGCTTGGCCGGTGCGCCGGGCAGCCCGGTGATCGCGCAGGCGCCGGACTCGGCCTGTACCAGCAGGTCGTAGGCCCGCTTGTGGGAGAGCGGGCCGCCGGGCCCGTAGCCGTCGATGTCCACGCTGATCAGGTCGGGGTGACGTACGGCCAGGTCGGCGGGTGAGAGGCCGAGTTTCGCCGTCGCGCCGGGCGCGAGGTTCGAGACGAACACGTGGGCGCGGTCCAGCAGCCGGTGGAGCACCTCCGAGCCGGCGGCCGATTTCAGATCCAGGGTCACCGACTCCTTGCCCCGGTTCACCCACACGAAGTGCGCGGCCAGGCCGTGCACCGCGTCGTCGTAGAAACGGGTGAAGTCGCCCCCGTGCGGGCTCTCGATCTTGATGACCCGCGCACCGAGATCGCCCAGCGTCCGGGTGCACATCGGGGCCGAGACCGCCTGCTCCAGTGAGACCACGGTGATGCCCGACAGCGGCCCGGCCGCGGATTCGTCAGTACCGGCCGACAGCGGCCCGCCTGCGGATTCGTCAGTACCGGCCGACAGCGGCCCGGCCGAGGAGCCCTCCGTACCGCCGTCCTGCGTGCTCGTCACGCTCGTTCTCCCTCCCAGGTGCGCGAACCCGTGCGCTCAGTCGTTCGCGAACCGTGCCCTGAGCTGGCCCTTGAGCACCTTCTGGCTTGCGTTGCGCGGCAGTTCACCGACGAAGAGGACGTGCCGCGGCACCTTGAAGTTGGCCATGTGGGCGCGCGCCCACGCGATGACGTCCGCCTCGGTCGTCTGGTGGCCGGGCTTGAGGACCACGAAGGCGCAGCCGACCTCGCCGAGTCGCTCGTCCGGTACGCCGATCACGGCGGCCTGCTGGACCGGCTCACAGCCGAGCAGCAGCTTCTCGATCTCGGCGGGGTAGGCGTTGAAGCCGCCGACGATGTACATGTCCTTCTTGCGGTCGACGATCGACAGGTTGCCGTCCGCGTCGAGCACGCCGATGTCCCCGGTGCGCAACCAGCCGTCCGGGCCGATCGCCGCCGCCGTGGCCTCGGGTTCCTCCCAGTAGCCGCGGGTCACGTTGTAGCCGCGTACCTGGACCTCGCCCGCTTCCCCGGCGGGCAGGGCCTGCCCCTGGTCGTCCGCGATCCGCACCTCCACGTCGGGGATCGGGCGCCCGGTGGTGCGGGCCACCGTCGGCGCTTCGTCCCCGATCCGGGTGGTTGTCACCAGGGCAGACGACTCGGTGAGGCCGTAGGCGCTCATCACGATGTCGAAGGACAGGTCGTCCTTTATGGCGTGGATGAGCGGTTCAGGGATGGTGGTGCCGCCCGTCATGGAGACCCGCAGCGAGGACACGTCGTGGTCGGGCCTGCTCGGATGGTTGATCAGATCCTGGAAGATCGTCGGCGGCCCGAGCAGGATGCTGACCTTCTCCCTGCTGATCAGCTCCAGCGCCTGGCCCGCGTCGAACAGCCGCATGGGGATCACGGTGACGCCGTGGATGAGCGACGCGAGCCAGCCCGCCTTGTAGCCGAAGCAGTGGAAGAACGGCGGGATCACCAGGAACGTGTCGGAGTCGGTGAAGGTGTACTCCTCGGACATCCAGCCGTAGGCGCGCAGCGACTGGCCGTGGGTGAGGATCACGCCCTTGGGGTGGCCGGTGGTCCCCGATGTGAACATCACGTCGGAGATGTCGTCGGGGGTCAGGCGGTCGATGGCGGCGTTCGCGTCGGCGTGGGGTGTGCGCTCGCCTCCGTCGAGAAAGCCAGCCCAGTCCAGGTCCGCCGGTCCCTGCGGGCCGAGGATCGACACGGTGGTGCGCAGTGCGGGCAGGTCCGGGTCCTCCTTGAGCAGGTCGTCGATGTAGTCGGTGCCGAGGAACGACGACGCGAAGAGCGCCTTCGCCTCGGACTTGCGCAGGATGTACGAGAGTTCGGCCGCCTTGAAGCGGGTGTTGAGAGGGACGACGATGCCCCCGGCGCCGTGGATGCCGAGCGCGGCGACGATCCACTCCGCGGAGTTGGGCGCGCACAGGCCCACACGGTCGCCCGGCCCGATGCCGAGCGCGAGCGCCGCTCGCACGGAGCGCACCATCTGCCGCTCCAGCTCTCGGAAGCTCCAGCGGAGGTCACCGTCGACGAGGGCCGGCGCGTCGCCGAAGCGCTGGGCGGCGCGCCGTATGACGTGCGGGATGCTGCGGTACTCCTGGTCGTATCGCATGGTCGGCTCCGATCGGCTGAACGCTGGGGTGCTGTGGAAACCCGCGAGGAAATGCGGCCTATCCCGCCGACGGCAGGCGCAGCAGGCGCTTGGCGATGATGTTCCGCTGGATCTGCGAGGTGCCGCCGTACACGGAGGCGGCCCTGGAGTAGAGGTACTCGCCGAACACCTCGCCGCCCTCACGGAACAGCTCCTCGGGAAGCACCTTGAGTGCCGTCTCGTACAGCCGCTGCTCGGTGCGGGTCATCAGCAGCTTGTCGACGGACGACTCGGGGCCCGCGCCCTGCCCGGCCAGGCGTTCGGCGGTGCGGCGGCGGGCGTGGGCGACCAGCACCTGGTAGTCGGCGACGCACCGGCCGACCGCCGAGGCCAGCCCGTCCGGCAGGTCGTCCCGGCGGTCCTGGAGCACCTGCCGCAGGCGCTCCAGGAGCAGCCCGTACTTGGAGAGGTGGCCGGTGTCGAGGGCGTTGCGCTCGTAGTTGACGGTGGTCATGGCGAGCGGCCAGCCGTCGCCCTCGGCGCCGATGCGCTCGTCCTCCTCGATCCGCACGTCGTCGAGGAACAGTTCGCAGAACTCGTCGTCACCGTTCGCGGCGCGCAGCGGCCGTACGGTCACGCCTTCGCGGTCCAGCGGGAGGACGAAGGCCGAGAGGGAGGAGTGCGCGGGCGCGGACCGGTCGGTGCGGGCGAGCAGCAGGCAGTAGTCCGAGTACTGGGCGTAGCTGGTCCACAGTTTCTGGCCGCGGACGGTGTAGTGGCCGTCGTGCCGTTCGGCGTACGTGCTCATCCCGGCCAGGTCCGAGCCCGCGCCGGGTTCGCTGAAGCCCTGGCACCACACGTCGTCGCCGGACAGCATCCGCGGCAGCAGCCGCAGCCGCTGCTCCTCGGAGCCGAACTCCAGCAGCGCGTGGGCGAGATAGCCGATGCGCGGCACGCCGGGGGCGCGGCAGGCGCCCAGCTCGTCGCTGACCGCCACCTGGTGCAGCGCGGTCAGGCCGCGGCCGCCGTACCGCACCGGTACGTCCAGGCCGACCCAGCCGCCCGCGTGGAGCTGCCGGTGCCAGCGGTGCAGGAACACCGCCGCCGGCTCGTCCGGCAGCCGTTCGGGCAGCGGGTTCGCGGCCAGCCAGGCGCGGAACTCGCGGCGCAGCTGCTCGAGGTCGGCCGGATCGCCGAAGTCCAGCGTGTCGTCGGTCACGGTGCCTCCTCGGGAGGTCGTGTCTGCTCGGGAGTTCATGTCTGGTGTCGTCCCGTGTCACTGCTGCCCGGGCGAGTCATGCCTGCGCCGGCGCGGCGAGTACGGGCAGCAGATCCGCGGAACGGGCCAGCACGGTGGCGCCGAGCAGGACCCGGCGCAGATACAGGTGGGCGGTGTGCTCCCAGGTCTGCGCGATGCCGCCGAACACCTGCATCCCGGTGTAGACCGCCTCGACGGCAGACTCGTTCGCCTCGGCCTTCGCCACGCGGGCGGCGGCGAGGGCGGCTTCGGGCGGCGCGTGGTCGAGGCACCAGGCCGCGTACCGGACGGCGCTCGTGCAGGCTTCCACGGCGACGGTGGCGTCGGCGAGCAGGTGCTGCACGGCCTGGAAAGAGCCGATAGGACGCCCGTACTGGGTGCGTTCGCGGGCGTAGTCAGTGCTCTGCGCGAGGAATGAGCGGGCGCCGCCTACCAGTTCACTGGTGACCATCACGAGCGCCCACGCCTGCCAGTACTGCCGACGTTCGGCGTCGAGTCGCCCGAGGACGGCGGGAGGGGCGTCGGAGCGCAGGGCGCGGACGGTGCGCAGCGGGTCGGTGGTCGGGGTGGGGGTGCCAAGGCCGGACCAGCGCACTGTGCCGTCGTCCGCGACCCACAGCGCCCCGTCGGCGCCCTGGCAGTCCCAGCCCACCAGGTCCGCACCGTCCGTGGTGCCACGGCCCGGAAGCCGCAGGTCGCGTGCGAGCGCCACGGTCGGTACACCGTCGCACGTCACTGGGCCGTCTTCGGCTTCCAACAGCCGCAGCAGCTCCGGGGCCAGCAGCCCGGTGCCGAGGAAGGACGTGGCCAGCGGATACCGGCCGTGTTCCTCGGCGAGCAGCGCGCACTCCTGCGCGGTGGCCGATGGCGGTGTGGACGCGCGCAGTTCGGCCAGGCCGAGCGCGTCGAGCGCCTGCTGCGCGGCCGCCCGGTCGGCGGGCTTCACCTCCGCCGAAGCACATCGGTACCGCTCGGCGAAGGCCCGCAGCGCCTCGCGTACCAGCCGGAACTCCTCCGTCTCCACGCTCTACGCCTCCTGGGTCTCGGACGCGCGGCTCTTGTCGCCGGACGCCAGCTTGCTGACGATCTGCAGGTATTCGGGGCTCGCCATGGTGGACTGCTCGGCCATCAGCGCCGCCTCCATGCCGCCGCGGGACACCTGCTCCACCACCACGGCGAGCGCCGCTTTGGTGGCGCGCAGCGCCTGGGCGGGCTGGGCGGCCAACCGGTGCGCCAGCGCCAGCGCCTCGCGTTCCAGCTCGGCGGCGGGGACCACACGGTTGGCCAGACCCAGCTCGACGGCCTTCGCGGCCGGTATGCGGTCGCCGGTGAACAAGTACTCCTTTGCCCGCAGAAGGCTGGTGAGCAGCGGCCACAGGGTGACGCCGCCGTCGCCCGCCACCAGGCCGACCGATACATGCGGATCGGCGAGGTAGGCGTCGTCCGCGATCAGGACGAGATCGCAGCCGAGTGCGAGGCTGCAACCAAGGCCGACCGCCGGCCCGTTCACGGCCGCGACAACCGGCAGTGGGAAGCGGATCATCTCCGTCTGGATCGCCCGGTCAAGGCGGATGGAGCGGTCCCGCAGCGCGGGGTCGCTGTGGTGGCGCAGCAGGTGGCCGAAGTCGCCACCGGCGCTGAAGGCGCGGCCGGCGCCGGTCAGCACCACGGCGCGGGCCGCGTCGTCGGCCGCGAGCTCGCGCCACACCTCCGCAAGGCGGCGGTGCAGCTCTTCGGACACGCCGTTCAGCTGGTCTGGTCGATTGAGCGTGACGATGCGGACGTCGCCGTCCGCGGTCACGGTCAGGACGGAGCTTTCGTCGCCCATGGGACCCCATCTCCGAAAAGCCGTCCGGCGGCCGTGCAGCCACCGCAACCTCAGCTCACGCTAAAGGTCAGACCGAATAGGTGTCAATGCTCTTACCGCTTAGTGTAAACGGGGTTCTCGCTCATGTGCCTGCCTCGTCGCGTGAACGGTCGGCGCAAGGTCAGTCGGCCTCTGGCGGGGCCAACTCGCCCTCCACACCTGCCAGGTCGAGGCTCTCCCGGGAGTCGACCCGCGCGGCGGCCCGCGCGAAGCCGCAGACGTGGCGCTCCATGCGCCGTCTGGCCGCGGCCGGGTCGCCATCCCGGATCGCCTTCGCGATGCTCGCGTGGGCCCGCGCGGTGACGGCGCGGATCTCCGCGTCCATGAACTGCTGGATGTCGGTCGCGGCGTAGATCGACTGCGACAGGGCGCTCATGAACCCGATGAGCAGCTCGTTCCCCGAGGCCCGTGCGACCGCCGTGTGCCAGCGCACGTTGGCGCGCAGGAACTGGGGGATGTCCTCGCCCGCCTCGACCAGTTCCGTGTGCGCCGCGTCCATTTCCACGAGGTCGTGGTCCGTGCGCCTGCCGGCCGCCAGCGCGGCGCACGCGGGTTCCATGGCCTCGCGGGTCTCGTGCAGGGCGTCCAGCCGGATCTGCTGGCCCCGGATCACCAACTGCACCGTACTCGCCAGCGATTGGTGGTCGGGGCGGTGTACGAAGGCCCCGCCGCCGCGTCCCGGTCTGATGCGCAGCAGCCGCTCCACTTCCAGGATGCGCAGGGCCTCCCGGACGGTGGCGCGGCTGAGTCCGGTCTGCTCCACGAGCTGTCGCTCCGGCGGCAGTGGCATCCCCTCGGGGAACTCGCCGGACAGGATCCGCTCGCGTACCTCGGCGGCCAGCACGTCGGACGCCTTCGGCACGCTCAGGGCATCGAAGCGGGCTCTCGAGCGGTCGGGCGTGCCACGTCCTGCGGGTGCCGGGGAGGGGGGCTCGGCGCTGTGCACGGGTTCAAGCCTTTCGCGTTCGTCGCGGCCGCGGTCCCACGGGCCACGGTCCGGCCCGGGGTGCGGGCTCCGGCTGAACCATTCAACAACTGTCGGTCTAGGGCCGGGTGGTCCGCCCGTCAGTAGCTCCTTGGCATGCCCAGCACGTGCGACCCCAGATAGTTGAGGACCATCTCCTGGCTGATCGGTGCGATCTTGAGGAGGCGGGCCTCCCGGAAGTACCGCGCGACGGCGTACTCCTCGGCGTATCCCATGCCGCCATGGGTCTGCAGCGCTCGGTCGGCGGCGGCGAAACCGGCGTCCGCGCACAGGTACTTGGCGGTGTTCGCCTCGCGCCCGCACGGCTGACCGTTGTCGTAGAGCCAGGTGGCCTTCCGCAGCACGAGCTCGGCGGCGTCCAGTCGGGCCAGCGAGTCCGCAAGCGGAAACTGGATGCCCTGGTTCATTCCGATCGGCCGGCCGAACACCACGCGCTCCCCGCCGTACTTGACCGCCCGGTCGAGCGCGACCCGGCCGAGCCCGAGCGCCTCGGCGGCGATCAGCATCCGCTCGGGGTTGAGGCCGTCGAGGAGATAGCGGAAGCCCTCGCCCTCCTCGCCGACCCGGTCCTCGACGGGCACCCTCAGGCCGTCGATGAACACCTCGTTCGAAGTGACCGCGTTCCGGCCCATCTTGGGGATCGGGC
Organism: Streptomyces himalayensis subsp. himalayensis; assembly: GCF_013778455.1. GTDB lineage: Bacteria > Actinomycetota > Actinomycetes > Streptomycetales > Streptomycetaceae > Streptomyces > Streptomyces himalayensis. Next base: position 87,018 of record NZ_JACEHE010000011.1, read on the forward strand.
GGATGTCGACGCGGCTGCGGTCCAGGTCGGTCAGGAACAGCGTCATGCCGTCCGTCTTCCGTGCCACCTCGTCGATCCGCGACGTGCGCGTCAGCAGCAGGATCTTCTCCGACTCCATGGCCTTCGAGATCCACACCTTGCGTCCGTCCACCACGTAGTGGTCGCCCTCGCGGCGTGCGAACGTGGTGATGCGTGACGTGTCCAGACCCGCGCCCGGTTCGGTCACACCGAAGCAGACGTGCAGGTCGCCGGTGGCTATCCGGGGCAGAGTACGCCGCTTCAGTTCCTCCGAGCCGTGCACCACCACGGGGTGCATGCCGAAGATGGACAGGTGGATGGCGCTCGCGGCGTTCATGCCGCCGCCCGAGCGCGCGACCTCTTCGAGCAGCAGGGTCGCCTCGGTGATGCCGAGGCCGTGCCCCCCGTACTCCTCGGGAATCGTCAGCCCCAGCCAGCCGCCGCCCGCGACGGCGGCGTAGAACTCGGCCGGGAACTCGTGGTCCCGGTCCTTCTGCATCCAGTAGTGGTCGTCGAATTCGCGGACGAGTCCGGCGACGGCTTTGCGGATCGTTTCCTGGTCTTCGGTGAGTTGAAAGTCCACGGTACGCATGCCTCCGCAGCCTGGGGGCACCTCCCAGGCCCTTAAGGCACTGGGGGAGTGTGTGAAACATATCAAAGGTCAGACCGAAATAGTAGAGGAGGTGTGGCAGTTGCGTTCGGCGTTCGCCAGGCCGGTGGCACCGGGCAAGCGGCGCACTCCCGCCGTCACGCTGGCGTATGTTGTTGACGCCGCCGCATCACGGGACCGTCGCCCGGGGAAGGGAGAGCTGTGGAGCCGCCTTCGAGCACCCTCATCGCCGGCACGCCGGCCAGGAGCGGGCGCCCGCGTGCCACGTCGCGGGCCGACCTGGAGCGGTTGGGCTTCGAGCTGTTCGCGCGGCAAGGGTTCGACGAGACCACCGTCGACGACATCGCCGGCGCCGCCCGCATCAGCCGACGCACCTTCTTCCGCTACTTCGCGTCGAAGAACGACCTGGTGTGGGGCGACTTCGAGCATCAGCTGGCCAGGCTGCGAGACCTGCTGGACGCGGCAGACGCGAACACTCCGGTCATGGACGCCCTGCGGGAGGCCGTCGTCGAGTTCAACCGGTACGACGCCACCGATGTGCCGTGGCACCGGCAGCGCATGCAACTCATCCTGACCGTGCCCACCCTCCAGGCCGACGCCACCCTGCGCTATGCCTCGTGGCGCGCGATCGTCACCGAGTTCGTGGCGAAGCGCATGGGCCTGCCGACCTCCGAGGTGTTGCCCCGGCTCTTCGGCTACACCTTGCTTGCTGCGGCGATCGCCGCCTACGAACACTGGCTGGCCGATGAGGAAGCCCAGTTGAGCGATCTGCTCGACCTGGCCATTCGGCAGGTCACCGACGGACTCGGCGCGGCTTAGCCCGACGCGCCGGCTGCTGCCCTGCCACGGACGTCGAGGGCTGCTGCCCTGTCAGGCTTGTGTCTCCCATGGAGGGGAGTGCTGTCGTGGTGGGCTGCCGTTGTGCGCCCTTGCGGGTCATGACGATGCGGGGGCGCAGGGCAGCCGTGGAGCGGCCTCTGAGGGCGGAGATCCAGACGCCCGCACCATAGGCGAGGTCGTCGAGACGGCGGGCGATGCCGTACCGGATGGGGTCCAGGCGGTTGGTGCCGCCGCGGTATTCGAGAGCGATGTCGGTGATGGCTGCCAGGGCCGTGGCGCGGCGGACGCGGCGTGAGGCCAGGCACCCGATGGCGGTGAGCGGCCACCAGTGGCGGGTCAGCAGCGCCGACCCCTGGGCGAGGGCGGACACGGCGCCATCGGCAGAGAGCCGCGCCGCATGACGGACCGGGTGCTCCGTGTTCTTCAGCTTCCCGGCGATACGGGCGGTGGCGACGGCCCAGACGGATCCGGCCACGGGGAGGGACCAGCGGCGCTGGGCGAGCAGGGTGAGGACCAGCGCGGTGCTCCACGGGGCGAACACGGCCGGGGCGATGCTCTCGGGATGGCGCTCGGCGAGGGGGTGCGCTCCCGTGCCGTAGACGGCCTTGCGCTGGAACCAGTCGCCGAGGCCGACCCGGTGCTCGTGGGCGGCCTCGACGAATGGTTCGTACCGAATGCGCCAGCCTTTCCGGTCCAGGCGCCAGCACAGGTCGACGTCCTCGCCCACACGCATCCGCTCGTCGAAGCCCCCGCCATCGGTCAGTACGTCGACTCGGGCGACCGCGCATGCACTGGGCGCCCAGGACACCGGTGTGCCGGGACGGACAGCGGCCGGGTGCGCCCCCAGGTCGAGGGACGACCGGGTGCTTTCGTAGCGGCCGAGCCAACGGGAGGACTCGGAGGTGACCAGGCCGGTGATCCTGGGCACCGCCATGGCGACTCGGGGATCGGCGAAATGCCGCAGCAGAGTGGGCACCGTGTCGGGCGACAGCACGATGTCCGAGTCGACGAAAGCCACATAGGGCGTGGTGACGAGGCGCAGCCCGGCGTTGCGGGCACCCGCCGGTCCGAGGTTGACGGTCAAGGGGACGAGGCGCGCGCCGTGCTCCGCGGCGACGGCTGCGACGAGGTCGAGGCGGCGCGAGGCGTCGTCCACCACGATGACCGGACTGCCCGCGGGGATGCTGGCCAGGAGTCGGGCGAGTTCCCGGGGGCGGTCGCGCACCGGGATCACGTACGTACAGTCCGGGTCCGGGTCGCCCCCGTTGCCGGACGCGGGATGCGCTGGCAGGGCTTCGACGACCGGGTTGGCCAGGCCCGTCTCCAGCAGGCGGTCGGCGAGCACCGCGCTTGCCGCATCCCGCACGCGCACCGTGCGCCCTGACAACAGCGGTCGCGCGCGGGCGCTGAGTCGGAGCAGCCGGGTCGGGTTGCCGCCGAGGATGGCCCGGCCGTCGTCCAGGACACGGGTGTGCCGGTCGAGGGTGACCACGAAGCCGTGGGGAAGCGTCATGGGTGCGCCGCTTTCTTCCGAGGAGCGGGTGGTACGGGGATGCTCGGGGCCGATGGGCACGGCGGTGCGGAAGAATCGCCTGTGCCGACGAGGCGGCTCCGGGACCCGGTTCGACCTGCCGCGATACGGCGTACCGCGGCAGAAACCATGGCCTCCAGCGCGGCACGTCCCTCCTCGGCCGTGGCACCGGTCGGGTCGCCGAGCACGCCGGAGGGCGAAACGGCCCGTACGCCACGGGCCATCAGCTCCGGCATGACGACAGCCAGAGGCCGGGTGTCGCCGACGGCTGCTTCGGACAGACGGACATCGCCGGGTGCCAGGTACAGCATCAACGAGGTCTCCGCACGGCCGGCGTGCGCGTCGCTGCCGGGTGTCTCGCAGCCGAGCCACGACACATCGTGGCCCTCGCTGCGGAGTTGGCCGACGGCCGCGTCCAGCGTGGGCACATTGCCGCCGTGGCCGTTGACGAAGACGATACGGCCGGCCCACAGCGACAGCGACCGCACGGTCTCCACAAGGAAGACGCGCAGCGCCTCATGCCCGATGGAGACCGTCCCCGCGAAGCCCGCGTGCTCGCCGCTGGCGCCGTAGGCGATGGTCGGCGCCAGCAGCACGGGACGGTCCGGCCTTCCGGACCTCAGTCGTTCGGCTGCCAACTGTGCTACGGACTGGGCGATCACACTGTCCGTGTTCAACGGCAGGTGCGGCCCGTGTTGTTCGGTCGAGCCGACGGGGACCAGCACCAGCGCGTCGGCCGGAACGGCCGGCCACACCGAGCGACCCAGCTCCTCCGCCTGCCCTTGGGTGAGCGATGACACTGCTAGCCGACCGGGCCGGCCGTGCGCGAGGCTCCGGCGGTGCGCGTGAAGCCGTCCGGGATGACCAGGTCGTCCGGCGACAGTTCGTGGACCGATGAGTGCCCCAGGCCCAGTACGGCGGAGTCGAGTCCGCCGCGCAGGATGTCCAGGACGTTCTCCACGCCTGCCTGCCCGTTGGCGGCCAGCCCCCACAGGTACGCGCGGCCGATGAGCACCGCACGCGCGCCGAGTGCCAGGGCCTTCGCGACATCGCCTCCACGGCGGATGCCGCCGTCGAGCAGGACCTCGACCTCGTCGCCGACCGCCTCGACGATCGACGGCAGCAGCCGGATGGTGGCGGGCGTGGTGTCCAGGTTGTTGCCTCCGTGGTTGGAGACCGAGATGCCGGACACACCGGCGTCGACGGCCCGCTTGGCGTCGTCCACCCGGCCAACGCCCTTGAGCAGGAACGGACCGCCCCACTCCTCACGTATCCACTTGACGTCCTCCCAGGTGGGCGGCGTGGTCTGCATCCACTCGCCGTAGGCGCCGAAGAACGTGGGGGCCTCGCCGCCGGGCGGCCGGAGGTTGGGGGTGGTCAGGTCGGGGATGCGCCGGGACCTGGCGAACGTCCACAGCCAGCGCGGATGAGGCAGGACATCGGGCGCGAACCTGACCATCGTGCGGAAGTCGATCTTCTCCGGGATGGGCGGGCTTCCCCAGTCGCGGCCGTTGGAGAAGGACCAGTCCAGCGTGGCGATCAGCGCCTTGGCCCCCGCGGCCCGCGCACGCTCCATGCGCTGGACCATGGAGTCCCGGGTGCCCATCCAGTACATCTGGTAGAAGGTGTTCGGATTCGCCTCGGTGACCTCGTCCAGGGGCTTGCTGGCGAACGAACTCAGGCCCATGATCACGCCTCGGTTCGCCGCCGCACGGGCCACCGCGACCTCGCCGTCGGGGTGGACGGCCTGCACGCCCGTAGGCGAGATCACGACCGGCATCGCGGACGGCACGCCCAGCACGGTCGTGGAGAGGTCCCGCTCCGCGTGATGGCCCACCACGCGCGGAGCGAAGCCCAGTTCGGCGAAGGCGCCGGTGTTGTCGTCGATCGTGCGGCCCCGTTCCGAGCCCGCCACGAGGGCACCGTAGACAGTGCTCGGCAGGTACTTCTTGGCGCGGCGCTGAGCCTCCGCGACGGTCTCGAACCAGGGATTCGACCAGGGACTGCGGCCCATGTGCGGCTCTCTCTGTGAGGGTTTCCACTGCGACGTTCCTGCGAGTCGTCCGTACGCCCGTGAAGCGGGCGCCACGTCAAGTGAGGCGCATCCCGGCCAGCGGGTCCTCGGCACAGTCGCTGACCGGCGGCCTGTCCATGTCCGGGCGACGCCTGAGGACCACGTCCACGGGTCCCGATCGCCGCCCGGGAGCGGTGCGGTGGGAATGGTCGCCGGAGGGCTTCGGGATGTGGCCCCGGCCCTTCGGGCGGTCGGCCAGCAACTGCTCGCCGTATCCCTGTACGCATTCGGGGTCGGGACCGTCCAGCGGCAGCCCGGTGAAGAACTTGGCAGCCATGCAGCCGCCCTTGCAGGTGTCGTAGAACGTGCAGGACGCGCACGCGCCACCGGACTGCGGCTCGCGCAGACTCCGGAACAGCTCCGACTCCCGCCACACGTGGGCGAAGCCGCCCGGCCGGCGGACGTTCCCGGCCAGGAACTCGTCATGGATCGCGAAGGGGCACGCATACACGTCGCCGACCGGGTCGATCAGGCACACCACACGGCCGGCCCCGCACAGATTCAGGCCCGGCAGTGCCTGTCCGTACGCGGACAGATGGAAGAAGGAGTCGCCGGTGAGCACCTGCTCACCGTGGGCCACCAGCCAGTCGTACAGCTCCCGCTGCTGCTCCGGCAGCGGGTGCAGCTCGTCCCACACATCCGCGCCACGGCCGGACGGACGCAGCCGGGTCAGCCGCAACTGCGCGCCGTAGCGGTCGGCGATGGCCTTGAAGTCGTCCATCTGCGGGATGTTGTGACGGGTGCACACGACGGAGAGCTTGAAGTTCTTCATCCCCGCGTCGGCCAGGTTGCGCATCGCGCGCAGCGCCGTGTCGTACGAACCCGGGCCGCGTACCGCGTCGTTGACGTCGGCGGTCGCCCCGTCGAGCGAGATCTGTACATCGACGTAGTCGTTGCGGGCCAACCGCTGAGCGACTTCGGGGGTGATCCGCACACCGTTCGTGGAGAACTTCACGCCCACGTGGTGCGCCGTGGCGTAGTCGATCAGCTCCCAGAAGTCGGGGCGGACCGTGGGCTCGCCGCCGCCGATGTTGACGTAGAAGACCTGCATGGCCTCCAGTTCGTCGATGACCGCCTTGGCCTCCGCCGTGGTCAGCTCGCGCGGGTCGCGCCGGCCGGAGCTGGACAGGCAGTGCGTGCAGGACAGATTGCAGGCGTAGGTGAGTTCCCACGTGAGGCAGATCGGGGCGGCGAGGCCGTACTCGAAGAGGTCCACCAGGCGCGAGGCACTCGGCGTGGGCCTCGATGTTTCCGGAGTTGTGGTCATGGGCTCGGGGTCCTTTCGACGACCATCGACGACTGCGCGAGTACGGCAAGGGCCTGCTCGTACCTGGGCAGATTCCCGTCGTCGACGCCGGCGGCCGAGCAGGCCGCCCGCGCGGTGGGCGCCGTCGCGAGCGCCTGGACGACCGCGAGCAGCCCCCGGTCCTTGAGGAAGGACAGTTTGCGGGTACCGAAGTGGTACAGCAGGGCACCGAAGGGTTCCGGCCGTACCGAGACCTGCGGGTGCAGGTCCCAGGCACGGTCCAGGTTCAGCGTGGCCATGTGCGCGGCCTAGTAGACGCCGCACATGCCGTCGATCGAGACCTCCTCGATCAGATCCTCGGCCTCGATGAGTCCATCGGGTGACGTGATCTCGTCGGCGTGGTTCTGCTCGGCCTGGGTGGAGCTTGTCTCGTTCATGCGGTCTCCCTCACGAGCGCGGGCCTACACGGGTGTGTGCCGGCTGGGGTGCACGCGAACAGGAGCGCGGGTGGGCACGGTTGGTGCGCACACCCCCAGGGTGCGTGGAACGAAGTGCAGGCAGGACAGCGCTACGCACTTGGGAACGCGAGCATCGCTGACCGTGCCGTGCAGACACCGGGAGAGTATTTGGCATGGGGTGCCAAAAGGAAGGCGTCGGTCGGCGCCAATTTCACTCGAGCCGATCGGAGCCTCGTGCGCGGAAGGCTCTCAACCCGCTTTGAACTGCGCAAAATTCACTGCGTCCGCACGTTGGAAACTGCTGAAGTGATCTCGCGACGAGCATGGGGCTCGGGTCCGGCAGGAGCGTGGGATTGCGTCCGGCACGAGCACGGGGCTTGCGTTCCGCAGCCGGAGCCGACTTGGATGCATTGATCATGGGACAGATCCCACGCTCCTCCCACCGCCGTTCGGTACGAGTCCGGTGAGCCGCCGGCCGGATGTCGTCGTGGTCGGCGCCGGGGCAGCCGGTGCGGTACTCGCGGCACGGCTGACCGAGGATCCCGGCCGGAGCGTGCTGCTGCTGGAGGCCGGGCCGATGCCGTACGGCACGGCCGGATTCGGCCCCGCACTGCTGGACGCGCGACTGGTTCCGGGCGCGCAGCCCGACCATCCCGCCACGACCGCGTACCACGTGCATCTCACACCGGAGCGGCCTTGGACGGTCCCGCGCGGGCGCATCCTCGGCGGCTCGACCACCGTCAACGGCGGATACTTCGTACGTGCGCGGCGCGAGGACTTCGACCGCTGGGCCGCCGCAGGCAATCCCGCCTGGGCCCACGACCAGGTCCTGCCGTTCCTGCGCAGGCTGGAGAACGACCTCGACTTCGGCCCGAGCGAACTTCATGGCGGCCAGGGCCCGATGCGGATCCGGCGAAGCCGCCTGGAGCACCCGGCCGCTGCGGCCTTCCGCGACGCGACCCGCGCTCTCGGCTTCCCATCCGACCCCGACAAGAACGATCAGGCGGCGCCGGGCTTCGGGCCCGTACCCTCCAACTCCGTTGACGGAGTGCGCCGCAACACCGGCCTCAGCTATCTCCCACCCGAGGTGCTCGACCGGTCCAACCTCACCGTCCTCGGCGGCTGCCAGGCTCGCCGGGTCGTCATCGAGCACGGCCGCGCCACCGGCGTCGTCGTCCAAAGGGACGGCGAACTCGCCACCGTTCACGCCGGCGCAGTCGTGCTCAGCGGCGGGGCCTTCAGTACCCCCCACCTGCTCCAACTCTCCGGAATCGGACCGCGCGGCGACCTCGAACGGCTCGGCATTCCCGTCGTCCGGGACGTCCCGGCCGTCGGCACCCGCTTCAGCGACCACCCACAGGTCGTCCTGGACTGGGCCCCACGAGGGGACCTGGGCGAGCCGGCCGACTCCTGGCTCGGCGGCTGTCTGCACCTTCCCTCCCCGGGCAGCACGCCCCAGAGCCCCGGCGATCTGGAAATACTCCAGTCCCTGGTCCCCATGGCCGGGCTCGTGGGCGGCGTCGTGCGTGTCCTGGGCGCCCCTCTGTCGTTCCTCGTATCCGCCCAGGCACCCAGGCCCACCGGCCGACTGCGCGTCGAATCCGCGGATCCCACCACACCACTGACCATCGACTTCGGCTACCTGAGCACGCCCGACGACTACCGCGTCCTACGCGAAGCCGTGCGCGTCACCGCAGCCCTCCTCGACACCCCGCCCTTCGCCGACATCGCCGACGGGCTGCTCGATCCGGCCCCCGACGTCCTCGACGACGACCGCTCCCTCGACCGCTGGATCGGCGACCACCTCGGCACCGCCCAGCACACCTGCGGCACCGTCCCGATGGGACCCGCCGATGATCCGGAGCACGCTGCCGTCGACCAGTTCGGGCGCGTCCACGGCGTACGTGGGCTGCGCGTCGCGGACACGTCGATCCTCCCGGACACGCCTCACCGCGGACCTGCGGCGACCGCTGTCCTCATCGGCGAGATCATCGCCAATGCGATCAGGCTAGACCTGACCTGACCTGACCTGACCTGACCTGACCTGACCTGACCTGACCTGACTGGTCGTCATGCGCGGACTTCGTCGACAAGTCCCCAGGAGAGAGCGGTCGTAGCGTCCAGACAGGTGCCGCTGATCGCGAGGTAGAGGGTGCGCCAGCGACCGATGCGGCGCGGAATGCTGACGGTACCGCCGGCGCCGGGGATCAGGCCCATGCCGACTTCGGGCAGCCTGAAGGTGGTGCCCGGGGCGGCCAGGACAGTCCCGGCGAACGCGGGCAGTTCGATGCCGGAGCCCACGCATGTGCCGTGGACCCGCACCTGCGTCCGATCGCGCAGTTGGTGGATGAGCCGGCCGGCACCGGCGCGGGTCCGCACGAGATGGGCGGTGGCCGCGTCGGGGGTGGTGCCGAACTCGTCGAGATCTCCGCCCGAGCAGAACGCCGGTCCGGCGCCGGTGAGCACCACGCGCGTGACGGTGTCGTCGAGGGCGGCGAGGTGCAGGGCCTCGACCAGCGCGTCCCTCATCTGCCGGTCGTACGCGTTGCGCCGCGCCGGGCGGTTGAGGGTCACCTCCAGAACGTCCCCGTGCCGGGCGACCAGTACAGGGTCCGGCACAGGCGGGGGTAGCAGGCCCGGGCCGCGTGCGGTGAGCCAACGCTGGAACTCCGCTCCGCCGAGCAGTGTGGAGTACGCCAGCGACTCCGCATCCAGGGCATCGCGTACCAGGAGCGTCTCGGCCATGCGCAGAAGCCCGGCCAGTACGAGTGCGGCCTGGGGGTTAGCCGCCACCGCGGCTGCGAGCCCGGCCAGTGCGGCGGCCGGATCGGGCACCGGGACGAACGGGCGGCCGCTGGACTCCATCCTCCGATCGACCAGGGTCATGTCGAGTGCCGCCGCCAGCGTTTCCGCCTCGGTTGGCGCTGTCGCCGCCCTGCCGCCCGCGATGCCGACGAGCAGCCGATCACATGCCCTGGCGCGGCGGATCGCAGTACCAAGTACGGCGGGCGAAGCGGGCTCGTCCAGGTCGACGGCCAGGACGGGATCGATGGGCCGCGCTGCCGTATCGAGCAGTGGGGTGTGCGCCGCGCCGTCTGCCAGTTGCGTCGGGCTGATCACGGGCACGGACGACATGGAAGGCCACGCTCCTTGGTGAAAGGCCACGCTCCTCGAAGGTCCCGGCGGGCGATCGTGAGTGTATCGTCGGCCTCGTGCTCACTGTCATGTCGGGTTCAGGCTGGTCAGCGGCATGACCGTCGCCACGGATCCGATGACTGACTGGGCGTCCAGTGGGGTCGTCGCGCTCACCGGACGCCCCGACGGCACCCCGCTCGTACCGCCCGGGCGCGCGGCGTCCCAGGCCCGCGAGCTCTCCGCCCGGATCGCCGCGCTGACAGTCGGCACCGCCGCGCCGGTCCGGCTGGACGGCGCCGAACTGCTCGCAGAACGAGCCGCGTTCACGGGCCACTCCCGGCGGGGCCGGACCTCTGCAGGCGGCGCCTGCCGACTGCTGCAGACCGCTGACGGCTGGGCTGCGGTGTCGTGTGCCCGCCCCGATGACCCCGCGCTGCTCGGCGCCCTTATCGGCACCGAGCTCACCGGTGACCCCTGGCCCGCTGTCGCAGCTTGGCTGGGGGCGCACAGTGGCGCCGAACTGGCGGAGCGGGCCGCGCTCCTCGGCCTTGCCGCCGGTCCGGTCAGCGCAGGTGTTCCCACTCGCCTCCGGCCGTCACAGATGCCGCTGGAGCCCCGGCCCGTAGACGGCCTGCTCGTCGTCGATTTCAGCGCGCTGTGGGCCGGTCCGCTCTGCGCCCACCTGCTCGGTCTCGCCGGAGCCCGCGTGGTCAAGGTCGAAACACCGACCCGCCCGGACGGCGCCCGCCGTGGCCACACCGGCTTCTACCGCTTGCTGCACGCCGGGCACGAGTCCGTCGTCCTCGACCCCGGCACCGCGTCCGGCCGTCGTGCGCTGGCCGCGCTCGTGGCCGCCGCCGACATCGTGATCGAGGCCTCCCGCTCGCGCGCACTGGCCCGCTTCGGCCTCGACGCCCACGCCGCGGTGGCCGCCGGTACCACCTGGATCTCCATCACCGCCGCCGGGCGCGGCAGCGACCGGGTCGGTTTCGGGGACGACGTGGCAGCCGCTGCCGGCCTGGTCGCCCGCGAACCCGACGGCACCCCTCTGTTCTGCGGCGACGCGATAGCCGACCCACTGACCGGCCTGACCGCCGCCGCCCTGGCGTTGACCGCCCCTGCCGACGGCTCCGGTGTCCTGCACGATGTCGCGATGACCGACGTCGTCGCCGCCACACTGGACGACGAACCACCCGGGCCCGCCACCGCAGCCCGCCCCACCGGCACGGGGTGGACGGTCGAGACCGCCGACGGATGCGTCGCCGTCGCGGAACCCCGTCGGCGCGAACCCGCCGGGGACGCACCCCGCATGGGTGAGCACACCACCGAGGTGCTGCGCGGTCTCGGGATCCCGGCACCATGACCCGCGTACTCAGGACGGACAGCCTGGTGAGCATCGGCAGCCTGCTGCTGCGCGACGCCGAGCTCGACGACGGCCGTCGCGCCGACGTCCGTATCACCGCCGGACGCATCGCGGAGATCGCCCCGGCCCTGCCCCGCCGCCCAGGGGAGGAGAGGCTCGACTGTCGTGGTGGCGCGCTGCTGCCGGGCCTTGTCGACCACCATCTGCACCTGCACGCCCTCGCCGCCCACCAGCGCTCAACACCCTGCGGACCACCAGCCGTTCGCGACACGGCCGCACTCGGCGAGGCGCTCGCCAAGGCGGCGCCCGACGAGCACGGCTGGATCCGCGGCACCGGCTACCACGAGGCCGTCGCCGGCGACCTTGACGCGGCCGCCCTGGACCGGCTCCACCCTCACCGCCCCGTGCGTATCCAGCACCGCAGCGGCGCTCTCTGGATCCTCAACACCGCAGCCGCGACCGCCCTCTCCCTCGCCCACGGCGACCACCCCGGCATCGAACGGCACGCGGACGGCACGCCGACCGGCCGGTTGTGGCGTGCCGACGACTGGCTGCGCACCCGCCTACCACGCACCCGCCCGCCCGGTCTCGCGGACATCGGCCACCAGCTCGCCCGGTTCGGCATCACCGCCGTCACCGACGCCACACCCGACGTGGCTCCGGGCGCCCTTGCTGCCATCACCGCCGACATGGAGAGCGGGGCGCTTCCCCAGCGGGTTCACCTTCTCGGCGCCCCGCTCGGAGCCTCCTCTGACGGCACCCCACCCGGCCCCCGCCGCCCCACGATCGGCCCCTACAAGATCGTCCTGGCCGACTCGGGCCTGCCCGCGCTCGACGACCTCATCGAACTCATCCGCGCGGCGCACACCGACGGCCGAGCCGTGGCCGTGCACGCCGTGACCCGCGAGGCGCTCGTGCTTCTGCTGGTGGCCTTGCGGGAGGCAGGTCCCCGGCCCGGTGACCGCATCGAACACGCAGCCGTCGTCCCCCGCGAGTTGATCGGCGACATCGCCGCGCTCGGGCTGTGCGTCGTGACCCAGCCCGGTTTCCCCGCCGACCGCGGCGACGACTACGCACGCGACGTCCCCGCCGACGATCACGCGGACCTCTACCGCTGCCGCTCCCTCACCGACGCCGGCATTCCGCTGGCCCTGTCCTCCGACGCTCCGTACGGGCCGCTGGACCCCTGGGCCGTCATCGCAGCCGCAGTGCAGCGCAAGACCCCGCTCGGCGACATGCTCGCCCCCGAGGAGACACTCACCCCGGCCGCCGCCCTCCATGCCTACCTAGGCCCGCCCGAGGACCCCGGCGGGCCACCCCGGCGCGTCCGGCGCGGCGAGCCCGCCGACCTGGTCCTGCTGCACACCGGGCGCGCCACGGCACTGGCCGATCCCACGTCCGACCTGGTCCGGATGACCCTCATGGGAACCGCGGAACCTCCCGATTGAAATGGGAACCCGCCTGGGGCCCAAGTCCCTTGCCGGCGCAGGCGGGCAGATCAGAGGGCACGGCCCAGGAGGTCCAGAAGGGCTGTCCAGTGGCGTTCCGCCGCTTCGGGGTTGTAGGCGGCGGTGTCGGACTGCGTATAGCCGTGGTGCGCGCCGGAGTAGACCTCGGTGCGGTGGCGGACGCCGGCCGCGGTGAGGGCTTTGTCGAGGCGGTCGATCTGCTCGGCGGGCAGGGAGCGGTCCTGGTCGGCGTGGCCGAAGTACAGCTCGGCGGTGATGCGGTCGGCGACCAGGTGCGGGCTGTCGGGGGCCTCGGTGGCCAGGTTCCCGCCGTGAAAGCCGGCCGCGGCGGCCACGCGCTCGGGGTAGGTGCCGGCGGTACGCAGCGCCAGGCCGGCGCCCATGCAGTAGCCGGTGATGCCGACGGGCCCGTCGGTCGCCTGGGGGCAGGCGGCCAGCCAGTTCAGATAGGCCTCCGCGTCGCGCATGGCCAGGTCCGGGGTGAGCGACCGCATGATCGGACGGAGCTGTTCGAAGATGCCAGGCGACTGGGAGGGGCCGATGAAGTCGGGCAGCTCCACCACCGGGGCGCGCCCGTGGCGGTAGAAGACGTTGGGAACCATCACGGTGTAGCCGGCCTCGGCGAGGCGGTCGGCCATCTTCCTCAGGTGAGGGCGCGGCCCGAAGGCGTCCATGTAGAACAGCACCGCGGGGTGAGGTCGGCCGTCGTCGGGATAGGTCACGTAGGCGTCGGCGGTGCCGTCCGGGGTGGGGACGTCCACGGATGTTCCACGCACGGCAGTCATGGTGCTCCTCTTCCCTCTGCTCTCGCTTGGTCCCTCTGCTCTCACGTGCTGCACAAGCACTCGAGCCTATCGGGGGCCTGCGCTCGACCTTCAGCAGGACCGGTTGAGGGACTCGGACGGCAGTGATCGGCTCGCGGACCTCGCGCGCACGGCGAGCGTCGAGATCCAGAAGTACCCCTGCGCCGAGACGTTGCGGTAGAGCACATATGGAGAATACGCTTCTCGTATCGAGCAAAGGAGGATCTCATGCCCTCGCGCGTGCTGCCGTATCCGCTGTTCGACGCGGACAACCACCTGTACGAGACCGAGGAGTCGCTGACCAAGTACCTGCCCAAGCAGTACCGAGACGCGATCCAGTACGTGCAGGTGAACGGCCGTACCAAGATCGCCGTCCGCGGTCAGATCAGCGATTACATCCCCAACCCCACCTTCGAGGTGGTCGCCCGCCCCGGCGCGATGGAGGAGTACTTCCGGAACGGCAACCCCGAGGGCAAGAGCCGCAGGGAGATCTTCGGCGAGCCGATGCGGTCCATTCCCGCCTTCCGTGAACCGGCCCCGCGGCTGGAGCTGATGGACGAACTGGGCATCAACCGGACCCTGATGTTCCCCACGCTGGCCAGCCTCGTCGAAGAGCGCATGCGCGACGATCCGGAGCTGATCCACGTGGTCGTCCACGCCCTCAACCAGTGGCTGCACGAGACCTGGTCGTTCAACTACAAGGAGCGCATCTTCACCGTCCCGGTGATCAGCCTCCCCATCGTCGAGAAGGCGATCGAGGAACTCGACTGGTGCGTCGAGCGCGGTGCCCGGGCGATCCTGGTCCGGCCGGCTCCCGTTCCCGGGTTCCGGGGCCCGCGGTCCTTCGCGTTGCCCGAGTTCGATCCGTTCTGGAAGCGTGTCGTCGAGCACGGCGTCCTGGTCACCATGCACTCGTCGGACAGCGGCTATTCCCGGTACACCAGCGAGTGGGAAGGCGCCGACCAGGAGATGCTGCCGTTCAAGACCAACACCTTCCGGATGGTCGGTGAGTGGCGGCCGGTCCAGGACGCGGTGGCGTCGTGGGTGTGCCACGGTGCGCTGTTCCGCTTCCCCGAGCTGAAGATCGCGGTCATCGAGAACGGCTCCAGCTGGGTGGCGCCGTTGCTGGAGACCCTGGCGGACGTCTACAAGAAGGCTCCGGAGGGCTTCGGCGGTGACCCGGTGGCGGCCGTCAAGCGCAACATCCACGTCAGCCCGTTCTGGGAGGAGGACCTGGGTGAGCTGGCCGACCTCATCGGCGTCGACAAGGTGCTGTTCGGTTCGGACTACCCGCACCCCGAGGGCCTGGCGGAGCCGACGAGTTACCTCGAAGCGATCAAGCACATGAGCGAGGAGCACCAGGCCAAGATCATGGGCGGCAACCTGGCCAGGCTGCTGTCCGTATGACGGGGGAGACCATCCCCGGGACGGTCTTGAGTGCGCGCGACCGCTCAGGCGGCGCCGAAGCGGTCGTCGATGCGCCTCTGCCGCTCGTTGCCCCTGCCGCTCGTCGACGGCGGCGAGGCCGAACCGCACCGTGTCACCGAGCCGCAGCCGTGACCACGCCGAAGGGAACGTACGAACAGTGAAGGACTACGAGTCGGCCGACTTCTTCCGGGACGAGGGGCTCATCGAGGACCCCTACCCGTACTTCGACGCGCTGCGTGCGCAGTGCCCCGTACGCCGGGAGAACCACCACGACGTGGTGATGGTGACGGGATACGAGGAGGCCGTGCAGATCTACAACGACACCG
The DNA here is from genome assembly GCF_013778455.1 of Streptomyces himalayensis subsp. himalayensis. Lineage (GTDB taxonomy): Bacteria > Actinomycetota > Actinomycetes > Streptomycetales > Streptomycetaceae > Streptomyces > Streptomyces himalayensis. The sequence continues at coordinate 102,319 of NZ_JACEHE010000011.1, forward strand.
ACACCTTCTCCGCGTGCAACTCGGTGACCGGCCCGTTCCCCGGCTTCCCCGTCCCGCTCGAGGGCGACGACGTCAGCGAGCTGATCGAGCAGCACCGCGACGAACTCCCGATGAGCGACCAGCTGCCCACGCTCGACCCGCCGGTCCACACGGACCACCGTGCGCTGCTGATGCGCCTGATCACTCCGAAGCGGCTCAAGGAGAACGAGGCGGCGATGTGGCACCTCGCCGACGGCCTCCTCGACGACTTCCTCGCCGGCGGCGAAGCCGAGTTCATCAACGGGTTCGCGGGCCCCTTCACCATGCTCGTCATCGCCGACCTCCTCGGCGTACCGGAAGAGGACCGGGCAGAGGTCGCCGAGGAGCTGCGACACGGGCCGCCCGCCGGCGCGGCCATGGGCAGCACCAGCGAGGGCACCATGGCGCACTCGCCCCTTGAGCACCTGTACGACCGGGTGGCGCGCTACATCGAGGACCGCCGCCGGGCGCCGCGCGAGGACGTCCTCTCGGGCCTCGCCGCCGCGACGTTCCCCGATGGCCGGCTGCCCGACGTCGCCGATGTCGTACGCGTCGCCGCCAACCTCTTCGCTGCAGGCCAGGAGACGACCGTCCGCCTCCTCGGTACGGCACTCAAGCTGATCGCAGAACGTCCCGAGCTTCAGCGGCAGTTGCGTGCCGAGCGTGACCGCATCCCCGCCTTCGTAGAGGAGGTGCTGCGCATCGAGAGCCCGGTCAAGGGGGACTTCCGGTTGTCCAAGGTCCCGACGACGGTGGGCGGGGTCGACATCCCGGCCGGTAGGACGGTGATGGTGCTCAACGGGGCCGCCAACCGGGACCCCCGCCAGTTCGCATGCCCCGCGGACTTCGACATCGGGCGTTCGAACGTCCGCCGCCACCTCGCCTTCGGTCGCGGCGTGCACACCTGCCCGGGAGCGCCGCTGGCCCGTGCGGAGGCCCGGGTGGCCATCGAGCGGCTCCTCGACCGCACCACCGACATCCGCCTCGCGGAGGAGAAGCACGGCCCCGAGGGCGCCCGCCGCTACCGCTACGTCCCGACGTTCATGCTGCGCGGACTGACGCGTCTCTTCCTGGAGTTCACGCTCGCCGACGCCCCTGCTGCCGAGGAAGTCGCCCGATGAAGGTCACCGTCGACGACGAACGCTGCCGCGGTCACGGGGTGTGCTGCGTGGCCTGTCCCGAGGTGTTCGTCCTGACCGACGACGGCTACACCGTGGTGGAGACACCCGAGGTGCCCGTCGAGTTCGAGCAGGCGGTGCGCAGCGCCGCCGCGTCCTGTCCCGAACGCGCCATCACCACGAGCTGAGGGCCGGAACAAGGTCTCCTACCGGGTGTGGGTGAATCCCCTGGAGCAGAAGTCCCAGATCTCGTCGGCCGTGATGGGGTGAGCGCTCTCGTCGTCGGGAGCGCCGCTGGACTGGGCGTTGAACATGACGGTCTGCATGGTCATGGCGGCCAGGCGGCGGGGCTTGGGGCCGGGGCGCAGCCGGCCGGCGGTCTCGGCCTCTGTCATCAGCTCGGTGAACAGGGTGAGCAGCGGCGCGTGGGCGAACTTCACCTCGGCGGGGTGGGAGACCAGCAACCTCGGGGCGAAATCGGTGAACAGAGGGCGCTGCGCGGTCGGGTCGGGGCGTGAAAGCTCGAACAGCAGTTGGACGGCGACCTTGAGGCGGTCCAGCGGATCGGAATGGCCGGACGCGGCGGCGCGGATCTGGTCGGCCGTCCGGTTCATGGCGTCTTCGAACAGGGCGAGCAGCAGTTCGTGCTTGCCGTCGAAGTGCTGGTAGAAGCTGCGCAGCGACTGGCGGGACCGCTCGATGACCTCCTGCACGGTGAAGTCGGTGGTGCCCTTCTCCGCCATGATCGCCTGCGCGGCGCCGAGGAACCGCTCCACCCTCTGCTCGGCTCGGCGTTTCGCAGCCTGGGTGGAACGCTCGATCGCACGCTGCTTCCAGGCCGGCTCTTCGCTCGGTGTGCTCACGGGCTGACTCGTCTTCTGCGCCATGAGGAGAACATTACTGCAGTGTTGGGGGAGGGATTTTTCTCTTCGATCGGACGTCTGCAGGGCGAGTGGAGACTATTACTTTCGCTTCATGAGAATGTTATTCTCCCACGTTGTATGCACCGGAACTCTGGCAAGGAGGCCGTTCGTGGCTCGGGACTTCCAGAACTACCGCGAGTTCGGGCAGTTGACGCCATCGGCCGGCGGCTTCGTCACCGGAGGCCGGGATGCTCTTTGAATTCGACCCCGACCAGCGGCTGTGGCAGGACACCGTCCGGGACGCGGTAGCCAAGGAGTGCCCGCCTGCCCTGGTCCGGTCCGTGGTGGACGGCGGGGCGGACCCTGCACCCCTCTGGCGCACCTACAACGGCCTCGGCTGGACAGAGCTCACGGATCCGACCGAGGCGGTCGAACTCGGGATCGTCCTGGAGGAGTTGGGGAGGGCCGTCGATCCGACGCCCTATCTGGCGACGATGACGCAGTTCGCACCCCTCGCTCGGGCGGGCACGTGGGCCGGGCAGTCCGGGGCCGCCGCATTCGGAGGGGTGAACGCCCGCCGGGACCAGGAGGGCTGGGTGCTCGAAGGCACCGCCCGGCATGTGCTGGACGGCGACCGGGCCGACTCGCTGGCCGTCGTCACCCGGGAAGGCGTCTTCGTGGTGCCCGCCGAGGAGGCGACGGCCGTGCGCACCTCCGTCTTCGACCCGCTCCTGCACGTCGCCGATGTCACCTTCGCCGGGGTACGGGTCACCGACGACGCACGCGGCACGGCCGACCCGGAGCGCGCCCGCCACCTCGCCCTCGCCGGCCTGGCCCTGACGATGGTCGGCGCCTGCCGCCGGATTCTCGACCTGACCCTCGAGCACGTACGCACCCGCCGCCAGTTCGACGCCCTCATCGGCTCCTTCCAGGCCGTCCAGCACAAGGCGGTCGACATGCACGTGGCGATCGAGCGGGCCCGTGCCCTCGCCTACTTTGCGATGATGACGATCGCCGCCGACGACCCGCGCCGCCGGATGGCCGCATCCATGGCGAAGGCCGCGGCGGGGGAGTGTCAGGCCCTTGTGTTCCGCCACGGCGTGCAGCTGTTCGGAGCGATGGGGACCACCTGGGAAAACGACCTGCAGTTCGCGCTCAAGCGGGCCAAGGCGGGCGAGCTGCTGCTCGGCGGTGCGGCCGAGCACCGGGCGCTGATCGCCGAGGAGTGCCATGCGACTGACCTTTGACGACGACGTCGAGGCCTTCCGCGCCGAGTTCGCGGCGTTCTTGGAGGCCAACCTCCCCACGGAGGCCGAGGCCGCAGAGCGGTCCCGCTCCACAGGGCACCTCCCCGAGTGGGCGAGGCGCTGGCAGCGGCTCCAGTTCGACACGGGCTGGCTGCTCCCTGGCAATCCCCCGGAGTTCGGCGGGCGCAACGCCACCGTCGTCCAGCAGTTCGTGCATCTGCAGGAGCTGTCCCGGCGCCGTATCTTCCACAGCTTCAACCCCCAGGGCGTCGGGATCATCGCCGCCTCGCTGCTCTCCTTCGGCACCGAGGAGCAGAAGCACCGCTGGGCCGTGCCCATCCTGCGCGCGGAGATCACCGCAGCCCTCGGTATGAGCGAGCCCGGTGCCGGGTCGGACTTGGCGTCCCTGCGTACGCGTGCCGTGCTGGACGGCGACCACTTCATCGTCAACGGGCAGAAGGTGTGGACCTCCGGCGCGCATGACGCCGACGTCCTGCTGACCTTCGTGCGCACGGACCCGGACGCCCCCAAGCACAAGGGCATCAGCGTGCTGCTGATCCCCACATCCACGCCCGGGGTGACCCGCCGCCCGTTCGCCGCGTTCACCGGTCCCGAGGACAAGGACTTCAACGAGGTCTTCTTCGAGGACGTCCGCGTCCCTGCCGAGAACCTTGTCGGTCCGCTCAACCAGGGCTGGCGGGTGGCCAACGGCTCACTCGGTCACGAACGCACCCTGATGTGGCTGGGCGACGCCGAGCGCATGGGAGACCTCCTACGGGACTTCCACCCCTCCACGCCCCTCGACAAGGACTGGTACGCCACCCTCGTCATGGACCGGCAGGCGCTGAACCTGCTCGGCTCGGCCGCCCTGGCCCGCGCCGCCCGCGGCGACACGGACGTCCCCGCCTTGTCCGTGCTGAAAGTGCTCGGCTCGGAGGCCTCGCAGAAGGCCCTGGAGCGGGCGCTGGAGGCGGCCGGGCCCGACGGGCTCACCCACCCGACGACCACCGCGCCGTACTACCACATGAGCTACGACGACGCCTTCGCCAGCTGGTTCCACCGCTATGCGCGGAGCTTCGGCGGCACGATCGCCGGCGGCACGTCCGAGATCCAGCGCACCATCATCGCCGAGCGCCTGCTCGGCCTGCCCCGACGCTGAGGAGCCGCGGTGAACATCCTGTACGAGGCGAAGGACCGCATCGCGACGATCACCCTGAACCGGCCCGGGGTCGCCAACGCCCAGAACGCCGAGCTCCTCGATGAGCTCGACGCGGCCTGGACGCGGGCCGCAGAGGACGATGACGTGAAGGTCATCGTGCTGCGCGCAGAGGGAAAGCACTTCTCCGCGGGGCACGACCTCAAGGGCGGCTCGCCGTCCCCTGAGAAGATCACCTTGGAGTGGATCTACTCGGCGGAGAGCCGTCGGTATCTGGAGTACAGCCTGCACTGGCGGAACGTGCCGAAGCCGTCGATCGCCGCTGTTCAGGGGCGCTGCATCTCGGGCGGGTTGATGTTGTGCTGGCCGTGCGATCTGATCGTCGCCGCCGAGGACGCGCTGTTCTCCGACCCGGTGGTCATCATGGGGATCGGCGGTGTCGAATACCACGGCCACACCTGGGAGTTGGGCGCCCGGAAGGCCAAGGAGATCCTGTTCACCGGCCGCCCGCTCACCGCGGACGAGGCCGAGCGTATCGGCATGGTCAACAAGGTGGTGCCGCGTGAGGAGTTGGACGACGAGGCGCGGGCGCTGGCGGAGCGGATCGCGACGATGCCGTCCTTCGGGCTCCGCCAGGCCAAACGGGCCGTCAACCAGACGCTGGACGTGCAGGGTTTCCATGCCGCGATCCAGTCCGTCTTCGACATCCACCAGACCGGCCACGGCAACGCCCTGAGTGTCACCGGCTACCCGGTCCTCGCCAGGCTGGACGAGATGAAGCAGAAGCTGCAGTAGGTCACAGGCGCATGAGCCACGGGCTTTCAGGACGTCAGGTTTCGTTCGGATGAGACCCTTGTCACGGCCGGGTAACCAACCTACTTTCGATTCAGTAGGTTGGTCGAAGGGGGTCCCGTGTCTGGTCGACGGCCGTACGCCACGCTCCTCGCCAAGGGGGAGGAGCGCAGGCAGCGGATCCTGACCGTCGCCCAGCGGTTGCTGACGCGGAACGGATGGCGCAGCATCACCCTCGGGCAGATCGCCCGGGAGGCAGGCGTCAGCCCGGCGGGCCTGCTGCACCACTTCGAGTCCAAGGAGCAGTTGCTCCACGCGGTGCTCGACGCCCGCGACGCCTACGACGAGGCCACCAGGGATCCGTCGGGCGACTTGATCGAGCGGATCGAAGGGCGTGCCGAGCGCTTCCGGCGGGCCCCCGATCTGGTCGGCATGTTCGCCGTGCTCCTGATCGAGAACCTCAACCCCGACGCCCCGCTGCACGAACGCTTCCTCGACAGGTACCGGGCGGCGGTCGACACCATCGCCGAGGAGATCCGGCGGGGCCAACGCGCAGGCGAGTACCGCACCGACCTGGATCCGGCCGTCAAGGCCGTGGAGATCGCCGCCTTTCTCAACGGGATGGAGACATCGTGGCTGCTCGACCCTTCGATACCGCTGACCGAAGTGTTCCGGGAGTACTCCAGGTCGCTCGCCCGGCAGCTCGCCCCGCCCTCGGACGATTCCTGAGGCACCGGCTCGTGGTGGTCGCGCCGAGCACGGTCGAGGTGGTGCGGTCCGCCGGAGGCTGGCTGTTCGACCAGGTGATGGCCGGGTGGGACGCCACGGTCCTCACCGCGGACCACGCCGATCCCCGGCCGCTGCGGATCCTCGGGGCCCGAGCCGTCGACCTGGAGTGCGCGATGGCGGCACCGGTTCGTGGTCCGGGGCCACAGGCCATAGCCGTCGATGCGGATCTTTACGGGCTCGACGCACGAGTCCGGCGCATGGTGCGGGAGGCCCTCGAGGGAGGCGTGGCCGACGTCAGGCTCTGGGGTGACCGATGTCCTGCGGACCTCAACAGCGGAGTCGGTTCAGTGCAGCACCGGTTGAGCGTCGCCGCGCGGGCGTTCAAGGCTCAGGCCCTGGCCGCGGCCGCCGCTCCGACCGGTTCGATCGACGTCACCGAGGTGTTCCGCAGCGGCGAGCTGCCCCATGTGCCCGGAACATCTGACCCCGAACCTGCGGCGTTGTAAACCGCCTTGAACCTGTGAGTCGTCCAGCCGGGGCGGACATCACGGCGGCACCCCGGTTTCAGCCCGCCCGTCCTGCGGTGGGTGTGGGAACGATGCCGTAGCGGCCGGTGTCCGGTGTGCTCGTGCTGCTCATCGGGAAGGCGCTCCCCGGTCGGTGGAATTCCGACAGCCAACTGGTCGGCCGATTCGAGTAGTTCCCCCGGCGTTCGTTTCCTGCGCCGTTGTGCGGCGCCGGTTCACCATGCCACCGCTGTGGCCGGCCCTGCTGCGCAGGGCCCGTGCCCTCTCGCCCACCGTGACCCCGTAACGCACAGGGTTGACGATCGCTCTCCAGCGAGAATAACATTCTCTCAATGGGATATCGGTGTTACCGTATGCCTGTACGCCCTGTGCAACCGACTGGAGGGCAGATCCATGGCGCACTTCCCCAAGCCTGATGCGGGCAGTTGGACCGAGCACCTCAAGATCGGCACGGAGCCGCTCTCGTTCGAGGACTCGATTTCGCCGGAGTTCTACGAGCTGGAGCGTGACGCGATCTTCCGTCGGACATGGCTGAACGTCGGCCGCGTCGAGCAGCTGCCGAAGAAGGGCAGCTTCTTCACCAAGGAGCTGGACGCGGCGGGCGCATCGCTGATCGTCGTGCGTGGCTCGGATGGCGAAGTGCGCGCGTTCCACAACGTGTGCCGGCACCGCGGCAACAAGCTGGTGTGGAACGACTTCCCACGCGAGGAGACCAGCGGGGTCTGCCGGCAGTTCACCTGCAAGTACCACGCCTGGCGCTACGACCTCGAGGGCAAGCTGACCTTCGTCCAGCAGGAGGGCGAGTTCTTCGATCTCGACAAGTCCGACTACGGGCTGATCGGGATCCAGACGGAGGTGTGGGAGGGGTTCATTTTCGTCAACCTCGATCCGGAGAACAAGACGCCGCTGCGCGAGTACCTCGGCAAGTTCGCGGCCGGTATCGAGGGCTACCCCTTCGACAAGCTGACGCAGGTGCACAAGTACCGCGCCGAGATCGGCAGCAACTGGAAGCTGTTCATCGACGCGTTCGCCGAGTTCTACCACGCGCCGATCCTGCACGGCGGACAGTACATGGCCGAGGAGCGCCGCAAGATCCAGAAGTACGGCTACGAGGCACTCGCCTACGACGTGGACGGACCCCACGGGATGGTGTCGTCCTGGGGCGGCATCGCACCGCCGCACGACCGGAAGATGGTCAAGCCGATCGAACAGGCGCTGCGCAGCGGGCTGTTCGGGCCGTGGGACGCGCCGGACATCGGCATGGCCATGGAGGACCTGCCCTCGGCCGTCAACCCGACCCGGGACCCGCGCTGGGGCATGGACTCCTTCGTCTTCTTCCCGAACTTCATGCTGCTGATCTGGCGGCCGAACTGGGTGCTCACGTACCACTACTGGCCGACCTCGTACAACACCCACATCTTCGAGGGGACGTGCTACTTCGTCCCGCCGAAGAACGCCTTCCAGCGTCTGCAGCAGGAGCTCGCCGCCGTCTCGTTCAAGGAGTACGGACTCCAGGACGGCAACACCCTGGAAGCGACGCAGACCATGCTGGAGTCGCGGGCGGTGACGGACTTCCCGCTCAACGACCAGGAGGTCCTGCTGCGTCACCTGCACCACACCACGTATCAGTACGTGCGCGACCACCAGCGGCGGCAGACCCAGACGCAGCCCGCTTCCTGATCCGAGGAGACGCGAACCATGGCCAACATCTTCCCGCCCGAATTCGCCGATCTCGAGCCGTTCGCGGACTGGGCGATCCCGACCGAACGCGCCCGCTACGCCAAGCGCATCGCCAGCACCATGGAGGAGCTCGACGCCTTCTACAACGCCGCGTTCCCGCTCCTGGAGTCCGGCACGTCCTACCTGGAGAAGGTCGAGATGGACACCATCTCCGAGGAGGACAAGCGCCTGCTGTGGCTGTTCTGTGCGCTGGTGACCGTCGCCTTCCCGGTGGAGGCGTGGCGCCAGCCCAGGGTCCCCGACGCCGGCGCATCGAGCATCGACGCGATCCTCGAACCCGCCGTCTGACGCCTTCGGATCCTCGAACCCCCCGTCTGACGCCTTCGAAGGAGCCGCTCGATGGCCCGTCCCCGCACACCGCAACCGCCCGTCCTCCTGCGCGCCGCCCGCCTGCTCGACGTCGACAAGGGCGAGTACGTCCAACCGGGGGAGCTCCTGATCGACGGTGAGCGCATCGTCGAGGTCGCACCGGCCTCGGTGCCGAAGGACGCCGTGGTGCTCGATCTCGGCGACCTCACCCTGCTGCCGGGGCTGATGGACATGGAGGTCAACCTGCTGCTCGGCGGCCCCGACCACCGGGGCCCCCTCAACCCGGTGCAGGACGACCCCGCCGTACGCACCCTGCGCGCCGTGGCCAACGCGCGCAGGACACTCCGGTCCGGATTCACGACGGTGCGGAACCTCGGCCTGTTCGTGCAGACCGGCGGGCTCCTCCTGGACGTGGCCCTGAAGAAGGCGATCGACCTGGGCTGGATCGACGGCCCGCGGGTGGTGCCTGCGGGCCACGCCATCACGCCCACCGGCGGGCATCTCGACCCGACCATGTTCCAGGCGTTCGCGCCGCACATCATGGAGCTGAGTGTCGAGGAGGGCATCGCCAACGGGGTCAGCGAGGTGCGCAAGGCGGTGCGCTACCAGATCAAGCACGGCGCGGAGGTCATCAAGGTCTGCGCCTCCAACGGCGTCATGTCGCACACCGGTCCCGCCGGCGCCCAGCAGTACTCCGACGAGGAGCTGCGGGCGATCGTCGACGAGGCCCACCGCGCCGGACGCAAGGTGGCCGCCCACTGCATGGGCGACACGGCGATCCGTGCCGCGCTCGACGCGGGCATCGACTGCATCGAGCATGGTTCCCTCGCGAGCGACGAGACGCTCGACCTGATGGTCGAGCGAGGAACCTTCCTCGTCGCGACCACCTACCTGACCGAGGGAATGGACGTCTCACACGCGGCACCCGAGCTGCAGGCCAAGGCCGCAGACGTCTTCCCGCGCTCGCGGGCCACCATCGGCAAGGCCATCGAGCGCGGGGTCCGCATCGCCTGCGGCACCGACGCGCCCGCGGTCCCGCACGGCCGCGGAGCCAAGGAGCTGATCGCCCTCGTCGACCGGGGCATGGCGCCCCTGCAGGCGATCCGGGCGGCCACGACCGTCGCCGCCGAGCTCATCGACGCCGACGACCGGGGCCGCCTCGAGGCCGGCCTGCTCGCCGACGTCATCGCCGTTCCCGGTGACCCGCTGAAGGACATCGGCGTGACCGAGAACGTCCGGTTCGTGATGAAGGGCGGCCAGGTGTACCGCCACGAGGAACCCACCGGCTGAGCCGCGGCGCAGGCGGTGGAGGTGGCGGTGCGGTGGCCGACCACCGTGACCGCGGGGCACGCCGATGGGGGGCGCGTCCCGCGGATGGGCCTGTCGCGCCCTACCCGAGCCAGGCCTCGACCTTGTCGGGGTTCGCTTCGACCCACTTCTTCGCCGCCGCCTCCGGCGACATCTTGTCCAACGCGATGTACCTCGCCACGGTGTTCTGGTCGTCATTGGTCCACTTGAAGTTCTTCACCAGGTCATAGGCCGGGCTGCCGGACTTCGCGAACCTGGTGCTGACGATCTTGTCGAGGTCGAACACGGGGTAATCGCAGGCGACCTTCGCGGGATCGGCGTCACAGCCCGCCGTGTGCTTCGGCAGTTCGACTTTGACCAGCGGTACCTCCGCGAGGAACCACTGCGGCTCGTAGAAGTAACCGATCACCCATTTCTTGTTCTGCTCGGCGTCCCGGAAGGCCTGGATGAGCGCGGTCTCGCTGCCCGCGTACACCACCTTGAAGTTCAGCTTCAGGTTCTTCACCAGCGCCTCGTCGTTGGTCTGGTACGACGGATCGCCGTCCAGCAGCTGGCCCTTGCCACCCGACTCGGAGGTCTTGAACCGGGACGCGTACTTGTTGAGATTCTTCCAGCTCGTGGTGTCCGGATACTTCTTCGCGATCCACGGTGGGATGTACCACCCGATGATGCCCTTGTTGCCGGTCTGGCCAAGGCTGACGGCGGTCTTCTGCCGGGTGATGTACTTCTTCTTCAGATCCTCGTGCCCCCAGTTCTCCAGGATGGCGTCGATCTCGCCCGTCGCGAACCCCTGCCAGCCGATTTCCGCCTTCAGGTCCTTCTTGGTGACCTTGCACCCGAGTTCGTGTTCCGCGACATAGCCGATGACCGCCGCATCCGCCTCATAACCCACCCAGGGGTTGACCGCGAGGTTGAAGGTGCCGCACTTGCCCGAGCTGCTGTCGGCCCCGGCGGAGCTGTCACCGACCTTCGCGCCGCCGCAGGCGGTGAGGGCGAGGCCGAGGACCGCTATGCCCGCCGAGCCGACGCGCCACTGTCTTGCTTGCTTTGCCATGGTCCTGCTCCTTATGCGCCGGCGCGCCGCGCCGTTGCCGAGTGGTCGAGTCGAACATGACTCCGAGCCGTACGATGAAGAGCCCCGCCACCGGACTGGCGGCGACGTGCGGGTGGGCCCCAGGGACAAAGCCATATGGGGATCAAGCGATATGGGGATCAAGCCATGTCCAGGGCGCACCGGAACCCCACGTTGCCGGTTGCCGAGTCCGGGGGCAGGCCCTGTCTCGCGGCGACCCTGTAGCGGCGGCAGTAGGACGCGTGGCACAGGTAGGAGCCGCCTTTGGCGACGCGCTGCTTGTCGTCACGGGAGGGGGAGAACGGGTCCTCGCACCATTCCCAGACGTTGCCGGTGGCGTTGTACAGGCCGAAGCCGTTGGGCTCGAAGGCGTTGACCGGACAGGTGCCGTACCAGCCGTCGGCGGTCGGGTGCCGGTTCGGGAAGTCGCCCTGCCACACGTTCATCCGGGGGCGACCGCCCGGTTCGAGTTCGTCGCCCCAGGGGAACACCTTTCCGTGCAGCCCTCCTCGGGCGGCGCGCTCCCATTCCGCCTCGGTGGGCAGGCGTTTGCCGGCCCAGGAGCAGTAGGCGCGTGCGTCGTGCCAGTCGACGTGGACGACCGGGTGATCCGCCCGGTTCTCCCAGGTGGAATGCGGTCCGTCGGGATGGCGCCAGTCGGCGCCCTCGACCTGGCGCCACCAGGGTGCGCCCACCACTCCCCGGGTCGGTGGGAAGTCGTCCGGGAGCAGACCGGCGAAGACGAACGACCAGCCGATCCGCTCGGCGGAGGAGCGGTACCCGGTTTCGGCGGCGAAGCGCGCGAACTGCGCGTTCGACACCGTGCAGGCGTCCATCCAGAAAGCGTCGACGTGCACCGTCCGCACCGGGCCTTCCCCGTCGGCAGGGTAGGCGAGTGCGTCCTCGCTGCCCATGAGGAATTCGCTGGCGGGAACGGCCACCATGTCCTCGGTCGTCGCCCGGCGGACGGTGGCCTGTCGGGACGACGGCCGGTCCGCCGCCCGGCCGCCGGACGGCGCACAGCAGTTCACTGGGCCCCCATGACGCGCCGGTGCAGTCCACCGTCGAACTCGGACGATTCGGCGGTCTGGACGGCCAGGTCGATGCGAACCGTGTGAATGGTCCCGGTGAACTCGTTGTCGAGGGCGGGATAGTCGTCGGTCACCGGCGTACTCAGGTCCACCCCGACATTGAGCGTCTCGTCGAACGAGAAGTAGTACGGGATGGTCCGCTCGATCCGTCCGGTGGCGTGCTTTTCGCCGTCCACCATGAGCACGGCGGTTCCGCCCTTTCCGAGTCCTCCGCCGTCGTAGTCGAACTCGAGCCGGACCTCGTGCCGTCCCGGCGTCACGGGGTCGCCACCGCGCACGGTGTACAGGCTCATCCCGAAGTAGTTGTAGACGTACGCCGGCTTTCCACCCGTGAAGTACAGGGACCAGCCGCCGAATCGGCCACCCTGCGCGATGAGCACGCCCTCGGCCGCTGTCTCCGGCACGTCGACGTCCGCGGTGATGCTGTGCGAGCGGTTCTTGATGTTGGGTGTCGTCTCCTCGGCGAACCGCCGCATTCGCCCGCGGTAGGTCACGGACGTCCGGTCGCCGAGCAGATCGATGCGTCCGGCCACGGCGGGGTTCTCCCGCTCGGTGACCCGGTCGTCCAGAGGGAAGACCTGGTACTTCGCCGCTTCGATCAGGAACAGGTCCTGCAGCCGGCGCAACTTCTCGGGATACTCGGCGGCCAGGTCGTGCGCCTGACTCGAGTCGTGGTTCAGGTCGTAGAGCTCCCAGACGTCGTCGGCGAACCTCCGGCCCTGTTCCGGCACCATCTCCCACGGGATGCCGTGCCGGGTGACCGCCATCCAACCCTCGTGGTAGATACCCCGGTTGCCGCACATCTCGAAGTACTGCGTGCGGTGGAACTCGGGCGCGTCAGCATCGGCGAGCGTCTGCCACATGCTTGCCCCCTCGATGGGCTGCTGCGTCACCCCGTCGACGCTGAACGGCGCCGGGATCCCCGCACAGTCCAGGATCGTCGGCAGCACATCGATCACATGCGAGAACTGGTGGCGGAGCCCGCCCCGCTCGGGGACCCCCCTGGGCCAGTGCAGGATCATGCCGTCCCGGGTGCCGCCGAAGTGTGAGGCCACCTGCTTGGTCCACTGGTAGGGAGTGTTCAAGGCCAACGCCCACCCCGCCGGGGCGATCGGATAGCTGTACGGCCCGCCGATCTCGTCGAGGTGCTCGATCATCTCGTCCGGGTCGTCCACCACACCGTGGCCGAGCCGGTGCTCGACGATCGTCCCCTCGATGCCGCCTTCGCCCGAAGCGCCGTTGTCACCGAGGATGTAGAGGATGAGTGTGTTGTCCAGCTCGCCGAGTTCGTCCAGCGCGTCGATGAACCTGCCGACCTGTACGTCGGCATGTTCGGTGAACCCGGCGAACGTCTCCATGAACCTGGCCGCCAGCCGGCGCTGGTTGTCGGTGAGTTCGTCCCAGTGCGGAACGCCTTCCGCCCAGTTCGCGAGCTCCGCGTCCGGGGGCACGACCCCGAGTTCCTTCTGCCGCCGAAGGGTCAGTTCGCGCTGGTGGTCCCAGCCGCGGTCGAAGCGTCCGCGGTACTTCTCCTGCCATTCCCGGCCGACGTGCAGAGGAGCGTGTGCGGCGCCGAGCGCGAGGTAGGTGAAGAACGGCCGGCCCGGAGTCAGCGTGCGCTGGGTGGTAACCCAGTCGATGGCGTGGTCGACGAGATCCTCGGAAAGGTGGTAGCCGTCTTCGAGCCGGCGATCCGGCTCGACCGGGGTGGTGCCCTGGTAAAGCAACGGATACCAGTGGTTCATCTCGGCACCCATGAACCCGTAGAAGGTGTCGAACCCCTCGCCGGTCGGCCAGCGGTCGAACGGCCCGACCGCGCTGATCTCCCTCGGCGGGGTCTGGTGCCATTTGCCGAACGCCGCCGTGCTGTAGCCGTTGCCCTGCAGGATCTGGGCCATGGTCGCCGCGCTGCGCGGCCGGAATCCGTTGTACCCGGGAGCGGCGGTGGTCATCTCGGTGGTGCCGCCCATGCCGACCGAGTGATGGTTGCGTCCGGTCAGCAGGGCCTGCCGGGTCGGCGAGCACAGGGCCGTCACATGAAAGCGGGTGTACCGCAGCCCGTTCTCGGCGAGTCGCTCCGCGGCCGGCATCTCGCACGGCCCGCCGAATGCGCTGGAGGTGCCGAACCCGAGGTCGTCGACGAGCACGATCACCACGTTCGGTGCGCCCTCCGGCGGAGGGACCGGACCGATGGGAGTGAAGGCGGTCTCCTGGTCGTGAACGTCCATAGCGGTCGTCAGCGGCCGGCGCGTGTCCGGCCGCGGGAGTATGTGCCGTCCGGCATCGAACTCAGTCATGCATTTCTCCGTTGTGGTCCCCGGCGAACGGTTGAACCGAAACCCTGTAAGCCAAAACCCTGTAAATCCGGGTGAATAGTCGACAACGCACATCGACGCGCACCGGGGGAGATGTCACCTGCTTTTCTCCTGGCCGATTTGCCGGCGTAACACAGCTGGACTTCCGCGGCTTTGGAGCCGTCGCTCCAAAGGACAGGGCGCAGGCGGAAGATGACGACCCAGTGGGCTTTGCCGGCCGGGCCTGCCTGCGGTTCAGAAGAAGATGTCATTGGCCACCGACACCGGTCAACAAGACACCTTGAGTCGCCCTGAACCGGTTTTGAATGAAGGCAATAGAAGACTTCTATACCGGCAGGGACTGAGGGACTGAGGGACTGAGGGACTGAGGGACTGAGGGACTGAGGGACTGACGTGCTTCGGCGTCAGTGCTGGGCGTGGATCCCTGGGCGGCAGCCCTGGCGTCATTCCTCGGCAGGCGAGGCCGCCAGGTCCACGAACGCCTGGGCAGCGGGCGACAGCGGGCCTGACCGCCAGACCAGCCGGCCATGGCGCAGCAACCGCGGACGGTTGGACAGCATTCGGGCCCCGCGGAGCGCGGCGTCCTGGGCCATGGAGGTGGGCAGCAGTGAGGCGCCGACGCCGGAGAGGACCAGCGGCACGATCATCGCGCGATGTGCGGTCTCCACCACGATCCGCGGTGGGACGCCGAGCGCGGTGCACACGTCGTCCACGGCTACCCGGGTTTCGGTGCCCGGTGGTGTCACGATCAGGTCCAGCGCGGCCAATTCACGTGAGGTGATCGTGCTGCCTGCCGGATGCGGGTGGTCCGGAGGCAGCACGACGTGCATCTCCTGCTCGGGCAGGTCGATTCCGCGGAGGTCCGCCGTGGGCACCGAGGCGTCCACCAGCCCGAGTTCGCACTGACCGGCCGCGACCATGTGCGCCACGTCAGATCCCCGCTCCGGGTCGACCACGCGCACGGAGATCTTCGGATGCGCGCGATGAAAGCGCCCCAGCATGCCGGCGAGGGGATCGACCGAAAGGGTCGTCTGCGCAACGATGTCGAGTCGGCCACCGCTGAGCCCGAGGACTTCACGGACCAGGGAACTGGCCGTGGACAGGTCCCGCAGGACCTGCTGCGCCGGCTGAACGAGCGCCTCACCGGCCGCGGTGAGTGCGACGCCGTGCGGGAGGCGGTGAAACAGGCTTCCGCCGAATTCGCGCTCCAGGGCCCGGATCGCATGGGACAGCGAGGGTTGTGCGACATGGAGGGCAGTGGCCGCAGCCGTGAATCCGCCGTGCTCGACCACGGCTATGAAATATTCCAGCTGGCGTCGTTCCATCGGTTCTCCGTAAATTCCGGGCAACGCTATCACCGGTCAGTCGGAGTCTCGGGATCGCGGGTTCCACCGCGCGCGCATTGACGTCCAGGTAGCGGCCGCTCATCAGCCGGGCGGTCCTGCCGCCGCAGTCGAGCAGGGCGATCAGGACCTGGCTCTCGGTTGGCACCCGGCTCTTCACACGACCCTCGGCCAGCACAAACGCCGGCCTGTCCAGGGTGATCGCACTACTCGGCGATGACGTCCGTTCGAGCCGAGAGGATCGCCTTGAGCCGCTCGTCGACGGCGCCGGCGGCGTGGTCATCGGTGAAGACGTACGGACGTCGGCGCGCGATCGCGTCGAGGACATTGTTCGCCACGGCGTGCGGCTCGACGCTGCCGACCGGGTTCATGGCCGTTCGGATCCGGCCGGGGAAGACGACGCTGACGCCGATGGGCGCATCGACGGCTGCGAGGTCGGCACGCAGAACGTCCGAGAGGCCGAGGACGCCGTGCTTGGCGACGGTGTACGGCCCCAGGCGCTCTTGGGGATGAACGGCGGCCATCGATGCCACATTCACCACATGGCCGTCATCACCGGTCGCGAGGATCCGTGGCACGAAGGACCGCACGCCGTGGATGACGCCCCAGAGATTCACGTTCATCACGCGGTGCCAGTCGTCGAGGGAGAGTTCCCAGGCGGTGCCCCGGTTCACGATCCCGGCGTTGTTCACCGCGATGTGCAGCCCACCGAACCGATGCACGACGAGCTCGGCCACCCGCTCGACCGCGTCGGGGTCACGAACGTCGAGCGGCACCGCCTCAACCTCGCAGCCGCGGTTGCGAGCCGCTGCGGCGGCGTCTTCCACTGCCTGGCCGTCGAGGTCGGTCATCATCAGACGAACGCCTGCGACGGCAAGTCGTTCAGAGATGGCGAGGCCGATGCCGCTCGCCGCCCCGGTCACGACGGCGACGCGCTCCTTGAGCACCCTCATGGTTTCAAGGCCCCCGTATCGCGTCGGCGATCACCGGCTCGGCGATCTCTGGCTGGCCGGTGAGCATCGCTGCTGGATGTCAATTGGCACCTCTTCGCTTCTTGAAGCCTCGTCAGGTGTTGCGCCCGCCGTTGACGCCGATGACCTGCCCGGTGACGTAACCCGCCTCCTCGGAGACCAGGAAGGCGCAGGCGGCCGCGATGTCCTCGGGCCGGCCCGGGCGCCGTACCGGTGTGAGTCCGGCGTGGTGGTCGACCGACCCGCCGATCAGGCCCTTCCGCTCCGATTCGCGCAGCATGGGGGTGTCGATGAAGCCGGGCGGGATCGTGTTGACTGTGATGCCCTTCGGGCCGAATTCGAGGGCCAGGCATTTGGTGAGGCCGACGAGACCGGACTTGGCGGACACGTAGTGCGCCATGTACGGCTGCCCCGAATGGAAGCTGGAGGAGGATATGTTCACGATCCGCCCCCAGCCGGCCTCGATCATGCCGGGGAGCACCGCCTGGCACAGGTAGAACGGGCCACTGAGGTTCACGGCGAGCTGCTGGTCCCACTGGTCGTCGGTGATCTTCAGGAACGCCGTCGTCCCGGTCACTCCGGCGTTGTTGACGAGAGCGAGCACGGGGCCCAGCGTGTCACGCACCCGCTGGACCGCGGAGTCCACCTGGGCGCGGTCGGACACGTCCACCCCGCCGAAGGCGACAGCCTCGTGTCCCTTCTCGCGGCACTCGGCAGCCACTTTCTCGGCTCCCTGCGCGTCGAGGTCGAGGACGGCGGTGGCGAAACCGTCCTCGGCGAGGCGCAGCACGATGGCCCGCCCGATGCCGGACGCGCCACCGGTGACGAGCGCGGTACGTTGCCGGCTCATGCGACCGCCTCCCCGTCCCACTGCGGTGTGCGGTCCATGCGCCGGTGCGGCTGCTCGGTGCGGGGCGCGCCCGTGCTGTCCATCGCTCCTCCTGTTTCTGGTCAGACGGTCGGACGGCCAGATATCAGGCGCGTCAGACGGCCGGCTCGGCGACGGTGTCGAAGAACGCCGAGCCGGAGTCGGGGATGCGGGGCTGTTTGAAGACGTTCACGGCGTACGAGACCAGGACCAGCGAGTAGAGCAGGCGCAGCAGCCGTGTGGCGGTCCTCGGGCATGGCGTTGAGGTCGAGTGTGTCGAGGTAGGCGATCGCCTCCTCGGCCCGCGGGGCGATGGCGTCGTAGAACTCCACCAGCTCCTCGAAGGGCTTCGACAGGCGCATGTCGTACCGCTCCTGCCGGGTCGGCAGCGCCCAGTCGGCGACGTACGGTTCAAGGTCGCGGAAGGCTTCGGGCAGGGTTGCCGCGGCGGTGGTCACCGGTGGTCCTCCTCCTTCGCGGCCGACTGGTGGGCATCCACCGCGTCGCGGATGACCTTGTGGAAGTTGCGGATGAGCAGCTCCTGGTCGGACAGGTGGAACTGCTGGTTGGCGCGGGTCGCCAGGGCCGAGTGGGTCGCCTCGACGGTGTTGGAGTCCTGCATGGCGAACTCGATGGTGCTGTCGGCGACCAGTTCCTGGGCGAGCCGCTGCTGGGCGTTCTCGGGCGGCGGGAAGTAGATGTCGAGCTCGTAGGTGTGCGAGTCGACCGCGTCGGGCCAGTACTGGTAGGTGATGTAGAAGTTCCGCGCCCAGATCTGGACCGAGAAGTTCGGGAACAGCCAGAAGGAGTCGTTGCCCCAGGACCGGATGTCGCCCTTGTTCAGCGCCTCGGGCAGCGGGCCGACGTCAGGGACGTCGTCGGGCCCGAACAGGCCGGCGCGGAAGAGGCGGTAGATCCACTTCTGATTGCGCTGCACCGGCCCCAGCTCGCCGGGCCTGCGCGGCGGCAGCGGGGGCGGCCCCGGCACGGAGGTGAGCATGTGCGGGTCGAAGATGTCGTAGTGGTAGGCATCGACCGGCGGGACGAGCTTTTCGGCCTTGCTCACGTCGGGGTCGATGAACCGGGCGTGCACGTACGGCGGGTGGTACCACTCGAGGACGGCGTCGATGGACAGCTTCCAGTTGCCCTTGATCCGGGTCCGGTAGCCGAATCGCTGGGTCATCTCGCCGAACGGGTAGCTCTCCAGCTCCAGCAGACGCTCACCGAGGAAGCTCCGCAGGGGCTCGGCGTCCTTGCCGAAGTTGACGAAGATGAATCCCGCGAACACCTCGCAGTGCAGCGGCGGCATGCGCAGCCTGCTCTTGTCGAGGTCGAAGAACTGGTCCTCGTTGGTGATGTGGGCGATCTTGCCGTCGAGCCCGTAGCGCCAGCCGTGGTACTTGCAGGTGAACGCGCGGCACGTGCCCTGGCTCTCCTCCTGCGGATGCTCCTGCCAGACGAGCTTGTTGCCGCGGTGGGCGCATACGTTGTGGAGGGCCCGCACGGTGTCGTTGGTGGAGCGGACGACGACGATCGAGCCGAGGCCGGGGAGGTCCCGGGTGAAGTAGCTGCCGCGCTTGGGCAGTTGCTCGATCCGCCCGACCTTGAGCCAGGACCGCCGGAAGACGGCCTCCCGCTCGGCTTCGAAGAACTCCTGGGAGATCGAGTCCTCGTAGTCCACCGGGGCGGTGCCGAGCTCGGGGAAGTGGGGAGTGAACTTCCCCTTCCCGGTGGCCAGCCGTTCCTGAATACCGGTCATGCCTGAAGCCCTTCCCTCTTACCCATGAACATGGCTCTCGTCTGGGGAGAATGGCGTTTCCGAACATCAGATTACCCCGTCGTCCCGCAGCCGCGCTATCTCCGCGGGCGTGCGGTGCAGAATCCCGCCGAGCACCGCGTCGGTGTGGGCGCCGAGCGCCGGGCCCAGCCAGTCGATCTCGCCCGGTGTCTCGGAGAGCGCGGGCAGCACCCCGGGTACGGCCAGGGGGCCTATACGTGAGTCCTGGAGCTGGATCGTGCCGCGGTGCGCGTACTGGGGATCCTCGAAGATGTCGGCGATCGAGTTGAGCGGCCCCGCCGGGACCTGCGTGGCCCGGCACCGGTCGAGGACCTCCTGCCGGGTGAACGATCCGACCCACTCGCCTACCAGCGCGTTGACTTCGTCCCGCGCCGCGAGCCTGGCCTCCTTGGGGCCGAACCGGTCGTCCGCCGCCAGCTCAGGGCGGTCCATGGCCCGCGCGAGCCGGGCGAACATCTCGTCGTTGGAGCAGGCGATGGCGATCCAGCGGCCGTCCTTGGTGCGGTAGTGGCTGTGCGGGACGACGTTCACCGTGTCGGCGCCCATCCGCTCCCGTACGTAGCCGTACTGCTGGTAGGCGGGCGCCAGTTCGTCGAGCAGGCGGAAGATCGTCTCGTACAGCGCGAGGTCCACGCACTGCCCCCTGCCGGTGGACTCGCGGGCCCGCAGGGCCAACAGGACGCCGATGACGCCGTACAGGCCGGTGGTGTAGTCGGCCAGCGATGTGGAGCCGGGGGTCACGGGCGGCCCGTCGGGTTCTCCGGCGAGATAGGCCAGGCCGGAGAAGGCGTGGGCGATGCGGGCGAAGCCGGGCAGGTCGCGGTAGGGCCCGGACTGACCGTAGGCCGACACCCGCAGCAGGATCGCGCGCGGGTTCAGTGCCTGGATCTGCTCCCAGCCGAGCCCCCACCGCTCCATCACCCCGGGCCGGAAGTTCTCGATCACCACGTCCGCGCCGGCGATCAGTTCCCGCAGAAGCTGCCTGCCGCGCTCGTCGCCGAGGTCGAGCGTGACGGACCGCTTGTTGCGGCCCTCGCTGAGCCAGACCAGGGTGTCCCCGCAGTCCGTGTCGGTGCCGAAGCGGCGCAGATGATCCCCGGCGCCGGGGCGTTCCACCTTGATCACCTCGGCGCCGAACTCGCCGAGCACGGTGCCGCAGAACGGCCCGGCGATGAACGTGCCCAGGTCCAGGACCCTGATGCCTTCGAGCGCCTGCACGGGCGTCAGCCCGACCAGGGCCGGTCGTCCCATGCGCGGTCCAGCGGCTCCATGTCCCCACCGAAGGGGAAGAAGGCGCGCTGGGCGTAGGTCTCCCGCGCGAGTCCGTGGCCCAGCTCGTTGAGGAAGGCGCGCTTGAGTTCCTGGGTGAACAGCTGGCGGGTGTAGCGCAGCACCAGTGGGGGCCGCTTCGCCAGTTCGCGCGCCAGCTCCCAGGCGCGGTCGAGGAGTTGCTCCTTGGGCAACACCTCGGCGACGGCACCCCACTCCAGTGCCTCCTGTGCGCTGAGCTTCTTGCCGGTCAGCAGCAGGTAGCGGCCGCGGTTGTGGCCGACGAGGAAGTTCCAGATGACGTGCTGGCCGTCGCCGGGCACCTGGCCGCGAGGGAAGTGCGAGACGTCCTGGAACCAGGCGTCGTCGGAGGCGAGGACGATGTCACCCATCAGCGGGACCTCGGAGTGGATGTTGCACGGGCCGTTGACCGCGCTGATCATCGGCACGTCCACGTCGAGGACGTTGAAGATGAGGTTGCGGCTGTACCAGGCCTTCTCGTCCAGTTTGTTGAGGCCGCGCTCGTCCGGCATGAGCTGGTACACCGGCCGCTCCGGAGGGTTGCCGTCGGGCAGCCGTCCCCAGTCGGCGTTGTAGTTCTCGCCGGTGCCGGTGTGGATCAGGACCTTGATCTCGCGGTCGCCCGCGATGTCCGCGAAGACGTCGGTCATGTCGTCGTGCGCCTTCCAGTCCCACACGAGGCTCTTGCCGTTGGTGTGGCACTGCATGAACAGGATGCCCTCCTCGCTCAGCTCGAAGCGGTAGTTGGCATACCGGTTCTCGTACTCGGCGAACCTCGTCCTCTTGGCCACCCTCGTGCCCCTTCGGCGTACGGCGTGAGTAGAACGGATCCTCTCCATTAGAAGAACGGCATATCCATCAGTCAATACCTCTGTTATCGATACATGCATGTGTTATTTTCGGCGGATGCAGACGACGACCGTGCGTCCGTTCCGCTTCGCCGTGCAGGCGACCAAGGCCAAGTCGGCTGCCGAGTGGCGCGACCTGGCACGGAAGGTCGAGGATCTGGGGTTCTCCACCCTCTTCACGGCCGACCACTATCTGGGCCCGGGCCCCGCGGCCCGTGAGGCGAGCCAGGTCCCGCAGCACCTCGCGCCGATCGCGGCGATGGCGACCGCCGCGGCGGTCACGCAGACACTGCGTATCGGCTGCCGGGTCTTCTGCGTCGACTACCACGTCCCGGCCGTGCTCGCGAAGGAGGCGGCCACCATCGACCTGCTCTCCGAGGGGCGGCTCGAGTTCGGCATCGGCGCCGGCTGGAGCGCCCCCGAATACCGGGCGATGGGGCTCGACTTCGCGGCGGCGCCGCAGCGCGTCACGAAACTGGAGGAGGTGGTCGCCCTCGTCAAAGCCCACTGGTCCGGGCAGGAGCTCGACGCCAAGGGCGAGTACGTCAACGTGACGGGCTACGCGGGCCTGCCGCTCCCGGCGCAGCGCCCACACCCACCCATCATGATCGGTGGCGGCCGCAGGCGCGTACTGTCCCTGGCCGCCCGCGAGGCGGACATCGTGAGCATCAATAACGTGCCGTTCCAGCCGGTGAACTCCGATGGTCTGTCGCCCCGGGAGGAGGCCGCCCGCCGACTGGGCTACGTAAGGGACGCGGCGGGTGATCGGTTCGGCGGCTTCGACATCGAGAGCTCTCCGTACTTCACCGAGGTCACCGATGACCCGGGGACCGCCGTCGCCCGCATCGCGAAGCTGATGCGGGTCCCCTCTGTGGGGCTGCTCGACCACCCCAACGTGCTGGTCGGCACCGCCGACGAGATCGCCGAACGCCTCCAGGAGCGCCGCGAGGAGCTCGGCATCAACTACGTCACCGTCCAGCAGTCGCAGATCGACAGCTTCGCTCCTGTCGCTGCGCGTCTGAGCGGCCGGTGAGGATGCCGGCGCGCCGACAAGGGCTTGGCGTCCTACGGCCGGTCGAGCGGTTACGTTTCCCCGCCGGATGCGATGTGCTTCAGCAAGCTCGTCGGGGCGTAGTTGGCCCAGCCCGAGTCCGGCCAGTTGAACCATCCCGCTGAGGCGAACGTGCCGCCGTCGGGATGGAGAGTAGTCCCGGTGACGTAGGCCGACAGCCCCGACGCGAGGAACACCACGCAGTTCGATACGTCCGTGACGCTCCCCACCCGCCCCATGGGGATGGCGACGCGCACGCCGGCAGGGGTCGCGAGCGACTCGTCGCCGCTTGAGAACTTCAGGATGTTGGGCGTGGGGGTGTAGTCCGGGGCGACGTTGTTGACCCGGATGCCGTCGGGGGCGAGTTCGACGGCGAGTGTCCGCGCGAACTGCTCCACCGCCGCCTTGGCGGCCGCGTAGACGGCGAAACCCGGCGCTGCCCGGTGCGCCTCGACCGTCGTGAGGTTGATGATGCTGCCCCCGCGTCCACCGGCCCGCATCCGTGGGGCGGCGAGGGAGCAGGCGTGCAGTACGTGGAGCAGGTTGGTACGCAAGAGCGCGTCCCAGCCCCGCGGAGTGGTCTCGGTGAACGGCGCTCGAAAGGTGCCCCCGACGACATTGACGAGCGTGTCGAGCCGGCCCCAGCGTTCGTCGACGGCGGCGAACAGTGCCGACAACGCGTCGGCGTCGCGAACGTCGCCCTGGTGCACGATCGCGTCACAACCCCGCTCGGCGAGCGACCGGCGAAGGACGTCCACCGCCTCGCCGTCGATGTCGATCACTGCCGCGAGGACGCCGCCCGCGGCCAGATCGGACACGATGGCCTCCCCGAGACCGCCCGCCCCACCGGTGACCACGGCGACTGTGCCTGCGAGCCCTCCGCGTTCCTCGAACCATCCCACGCGCGCTGCCTTCCTCCCCGCCGTCACGACAAATAGGTCGAGCCGAAGGCCTCGAGGAACTCCAGCGTGGCCGAGGGCGAGTGGGTGCCGCTCGACACCACCACCCATGTGACACCGGCCTTCTCGAGCTCCGCGAACGCTTCCCGATGGCGGTCGGGCTCGACGGTCGGTGAGTGAATTCCGGCGCCCTGGTAGGAGTACAGCACGTCGATCCGCTCGGAACGCCCGGCCGCGGCCGCCGCCTCCCGCAACTCGGCTATGGCGACAGCCAGTTCCTGCACCGAACCGAGGCTGGGCGTACGAGCGGTGGCGCTGAGCTGGGCTCCGCCGGACATCGGCATCCACCCCTGCGCCCGCTCGGCGACGCGGCGACGGCTGAGCTTCGAGTTGCCGCCCACCCAGATCGGGATGGGGTCCTGGACCGGCCGGGGCCTCGCTATCACGTCACGCGCACTGAAGTGCCGTCCCTGATAGCTGAACGGCTCCCCGCTCCAGTGCAAGGGCAGCACGTCGAGGGCCTCGTCGAACAGGGCGTTGCGTTCCTCCATGTCGACACCCAGGGCGTGGAACTCGCTCTTCTGGTATCCCGTGCCGAGGCCGAGGAACAGGCGTCCTCCCGAGAGCTTGTCCAGCGTCGCTGCGGCTTTGGCGAGGAGGAACGGGTTCCGGTAGGGCGAGACCGCCAGATAGGTGAGCAGCCGCAGACGTTCCGTCGCTGCGGCCGCATAGGCGAGCGCGACGAACGGGTCGAGCGTCTGATGGCCGCCCGAGGCCAGCCACCGGGCACCCGGCACTGGATGCTCGCTGAGCGACAACCCGTCGAACCCGGCCCGCTCCGCCGCCACAGCAACCTCACGCAGTGGCCCGGCATCGAGAACGTCGCCGTCGGGCCCGTTCGTCTCCGGATAGTGGAAGATGAAGCGCATCGTCACCTCGGAATCCAGGGGTTCACATCGGTTCGGCGCGCCGGTGGGCATCGAGTCCGCCGGAGCGGGGGAGGGCGGTCTGGCGAGTTTGGGCCTGCGCCTCCTCATATCGGTTGGCGTATCAGCACCTCAGGACGCCGGCACGTCAGCGGGCGACGTACCCGCCGTCGACAGGGATCGCCGTCCCGGTGACGAATGACGACTCGTCGCTGGCGAGGAAGAGCACAGCGGCTGCCAGCTCTGCGGCATGCCCCACCGGCCCATCGGCTGAGGCGGGCGTGACTCGTGCGGTGGCGTCGAGCTGCCGTCCGCGGCAGCACTGGCCAACCCCGTCCAGGTCATGCCCGGACAGATGGCGTTGACCCGCACTCCCTGTGTGGCGAAGTCGAGTGCGGCCGACTTGGTGAGCTGTACGACCCCGCCCTTGGCCGCCGCATACACGGCCTTGCCCTTCCAGCCCACGAGGCCCGCTGTCGACGCCGTGTTGATGACCGAGCCCCCGCCGCCGCGGAGCATGGCGGGGATCCCGTACTTCATGCCGAGGAAGACACCCTTGAGGTTCACCGCGATCAGGTTGTCGAAGGTCGCCTCGTCGAACTCGGTGAGCGGGTGGGGCGGGCCACCGAAGCCGGCGTTGTTGAAGAGCACGTCGAGCCGCCCGAACTCCTGCACGGCCGTGTCTATCATGGCGGCCACCTCGTCGGACCGGGCGACATCGACGTGCACGGGGACCGCGCCGTCGCCGATCGCGGTTGCCGCTTCCTTCTCTCGGCCGCTGATGTCGGCGCAGACGACTTTCGCACCCTCCTCAGCGAAGAGCACGGCGGCTGCTCGGCCGATGCCGGAGCCGGCGCCGGTGACGACCGCGACCTTGCCCTCGAGCCGCCGGCGTATGCGATCGGTCGCCAAGGGAGAATCAGCCATGCTGGCAGTGTACTCAGCGCGGGAGTGTTGGATAGAGTATGACTCTCATTTTTGAAATGCTGATTCTCGAGCCAGCGACGCCTTGTACAGCACGTTGGTGGCGAGGCGCATATGGGCGGCGTCGACCAGCCTGCCGTCGCGACCGATCGCGCCCACGCCCTCCGCCTCGGACTCGCGGTAGATCTCCATGGCCTCACGGGCCTCTTCGATCTCCTGGGCGGTCGGGGTGAAGACCTCGTTGGCGATGGGCACTTGGTCGGGGTGGATCGCCCACTTGCCGTCGTAGCCCATCAGGCTCGCGTGCACGGCGGACCTGCGATAGCCCTCGGCATCGCGGTAGTCCGGGTACGGTGCGTCGATCGCGTCGACCCCCGCGGCCCGCGCCGCAGCGAGCACCGTGGCGCGCGCGAAGTGCCAGAAGTCGCCCGGGTACTCGCCGACCGGATCGAAGTTGCCGTTCACGCGCGCCCGTAGCGACGCCGAAAGATCGCCCGCACCGAAGATGACCGCCTCGAGGCGTGAGCTAGCACGTGCTATCTCGGCCGCGTTGGCCAGCCCCTCGGCCTCTTCGATGAGCACCTCCAGGCCGATGGGCCGGGTCAGCCGGAGCTTCGTCTCCAGCTGGGTGAGCAGGACGTCGACCCACCAGACGTCCCGTGCCGATCGCGCCTTGGGCACGATGAGGACATCCAGAGCGTCGCGCGCGCCGGTGACGACCTCGATGATGTCGCCGTGGCACCAGGGTGTGTCGATGGCGTTCACGCGGACGGCCCGGACGGTCCGTCCCCAGTCCAGGTCCGTCAGCGCCGCGACGGCGATGCCGCGCGCCGCATCCTTGGCGGACGGCGCGCACGCGTCTTCGAGATCGAGGAAGACGAAGTCGGCGCCGGAGCTCGCCGCCTTCTCGCACATGCGCTCGCTGCTGGCCGGTGTGGCCAACTCCGAGCGCCGGGCGCGTGGTTCTCGCACAGTGGCCTCCACAAGGTCGGGTGGGATGGCACCCGCCGCCCGCAGGGCGGCCGCCACCTGCACACGTCACTGGTCCGGGATCCGGAATGTCCCGTGCGGTTCCCAGTGCGGATATCGGCATTCTCACGAATCGTAAATAGCATATCCGTCGACTGTGTGCTGCAATCCAGACCTTTGACAGCTCACACTCGCAGCGCGTTGAACACAAGCCTCGTGATCTGCTCGACACTCGTGTCGAAGTCGCACTGCGGATGGCCTGGACGAGCCACTGGTGGGGGTGACGGGCCAGGACGGGCCCGGATCCCGGCGACCGCCGTGATCACCGGTGACCCCATGAGACGGCTATGGACATAGCCATACGTGTCGCCACCGCCCCGGGAGAGCGATGCCCAGGACCAATGCCCTGAGACCAGAACCAATGCCCCAAGAAGCGTGCACGGGTGCGCGGGCACCCAGCTGCTCAGCTCGCATCGCCTCAGGAAAGCGAGTCGCAATGGTGCTCCCCGTTGTGAGACGTGTGGGTCGAAGTCTCCTCGTCGTACTGCTGGTCACGATGGGGGTGACGCTGCTGCTGAGCCTCGCTCCGGGCTCCGTCGCCGAGGTCGTTCTCGGGCCTGACGCGACACCCGAGACTGTCGGGGCGATGGAAACCCAACTGGGGCTCGACCAGCCGCTGTGGGGGCAGTACTGGGACTGGCTCACCGCGGCAGCCCAAGGCGACCTGGGGAACTCGCCGGTGACGGGGCAGTCCGTCAGTACGGCGATCGTGGAAAGGCTGCCGGTCACCCTGCAGTTGGCGGCGATGGCCCTGGTGCTCGCCCTCGCCGTCGCGGTGCTGCTGGCCGTCGCCTCGGCCGTGCGCCCCGGAAGCCCGGTGGACCGGCTGATCAACGCGGTGTCGTCGGTGTTCCTCTCAGTGCCGGCGTTCATCGCCGGCCCGGTGCTGATCTACTTCTTCGCCCTCCAGCTCGGCTGGTTCCCCGTGACGGGATGGTCGCCGGCCAGTGAGGGCATCGGGGCCAACCTGCGAGGCGCCGTGCTGCCGACGGTGGCCATCGCCCTGACGGAGATCGCGGCGTTCCACCGGCTGCTGCGCACGGACCTCATCGGGACGCTGGGGGAGGACTTCGTCGGAGCTGCCCGGGCCAAAGGCGTGAGCGGCACGTACGTGATGTTCCGTCATGCCCTGCGCCCGTCCTCGTTCTCCCTGATCACGCTCGCCGGCATCAACCTGGGACGGCTGATCGGCGGGACGGTGATCGTCGAGACGCTGTTCACCCTGCCCGGTCTCGGGCAGCTGCTGGCGTCCGCGATCACCTCCCGGGACGTGGTGACGGTGCAGGGAATCGTGGTGTTCATCGCGGTGGTCTACGTCATGGTCAACATGCTGGTCGACCTGAGCTACGGGCTCATCGATCCGCGCGTCAGGAAGGCGGCCAAGGCATGACGCAGTCGGATGTGAAGGCCGTGCCCGAGGCCGCCGCTTCCTGGGGCGATGGCGCACGAGAGCCGGTGGTACCGCGGGTCAGCGAGCCGCGCTCGGTGCTGGTGTACCTGTCGTACGGCTGGCTGTTCGCCGTGGTCGCGGTGGCGCTGCTGGCCGGCGTGCTGCCCCTGGCGTCCTTTGCGGTCCCGGTCGGCCCACCGCGGCAGGCCCCGCAGCTCGGCTCGTTGGACTTGCTGCTGGGCACCGACAGCCAGGGCCGGTCCATCCTGTCCCGGTGTGCGTACGGAGCGCAGGTGTCCCTCGTGGTGGGCGCCGCCGCCGGACTGGTCGGAGCAGCCATCGGAACCGCCCTGGGCATGCCTGCCGGCTATTTCGGCAAGCGCGCCGACTCCTTGGTGCGGCTGGTGGCCGACGCGATGCTCGCCTTCCCGCCGCTGATCCTCCTGCTGGCGCTCTCGTCGATTCTGACCCCGAGCGTGCGTACCCTGCTGGTGGGCCTGACGCTGCTGATCGTCCCCTCGTACATCCGCCTGGCCAGGGCCAACACCCTTGCATGGGCGGCCAGGGACTTCGTTTTGGCCGCGCGCAACATGGGCGCGGGACACCGGCGCGTGCTGACCCGGGAGATCATGCCGAACTTCCTGCCCACGCTGGGCGCGTACCTCCCGGTCGTGATGGCCGCGCTGATCGTGGCCGAGGGCTCCCTGAGCTTCCTCGGCCTGGGGATCCCACCGCCGCGCCCCAGCTGGGGCGGGATGATCGCCGAAGGCAAGGACTCCATCGCGGAATCGCCGCACATGGTGTTTGTCCCCTCCTTCGTCATCTTCCTGACCGTCTTCGCGTTGAACCAGGCCGGCGACCACCTGCGCCACCGGTTCGACCGCACGCTGCGCGGATGACCGGCGGCCCGCCCTCCGGGGCCGCAGCCCAGCACGCGCTCCACGACAAACCCGCCCCTCCCTCTCCGTGATGCGGGAGAGCGAGAAACGTCAGGTCCCCATCCCACCGCTCAGGAAGGGTCGACGATGATCCGACGACATGGACGCTTCGCTCACCTCGCCGCGGCCTGCGGCACCGCCCTGCTCCTCCTGTCGACGGCGTGCGGCGGGGCCGGCTCTGGCACGTCGTCAGGCTCCACTGCCACCGCCGGCAAGCCCGTCTCCGGCGGCACCGCGCGCGTTCTGCAACTCAGCGAGCCGCGGAGCCTGGACCCCGCCCTCACCGGCAACTCATGGGTGACCGGCGGCTTCGTGGGCAATGCACTGTACGGCACGCTGATGACCAACGACACGCGCACGGGCAAGGTGCAGTTCAAGATGGCCGAGTCCTTCACCACCGAGGACGGCGGGAGGACCTTCGAGCTGAAGCTGCGTGACGGGCTGAAGTTCACCGACGGGACTCCGCTGGACGCCGCGGCCGTGAAGTTCAACTGGGACCGCACCAAGGACCCGGCCACAGGGTCCTACACCATCCAGGAGGCCTCGCTGATGGCCTCGACCGAGGTGGTGGACGCCACCACGCTCAAGGTCACCATGGTCCAGCCGGTCGCGAACTACGCGCAGGCAGTGCTCTCCACCACGCTGAACTGGATCGCCTCGCCGAAGGCGCTTAAGGCGGGCCGGCAGGCGTTCGACGCCAAGCCGGTCGGCGCAGGCCCCTACACCCTCAAGAAGTGGACCCGCCAGGCCTCCATCGAACTGGCCAAGAACCCCGACTACTACGACGCCCCCAAGCCCTACCTGGACAGTCTCACCATACGGCCGGCCCTGGACACCAAGCAGCGGATCGACACCATGACGAGCGGTGGCGCCGACGTGGCGATCGAGACGAACTGGAAGAACATCGCCCAGGCCACCGACACGGGGTACCCCACCGTCACCGCACCGCTCAGCGGCGGCATGTATATGGCCATGAACGCCCGCAGGGCGCCGTTCGACGACGTACGGGCACGGAAGGCCGTCGCCGCGGCATTCGACTTCGAGACGATGAAGCAGTCCGTCTACAACGGCGAGGGGAAGGCGGCGGACACGCTCTTCGAGAAGACCTCGCCGTTCTACTCGGACATCAAGCTGACGCAGACGAACCGGGATGCCGCGCAGAAGCTCTTCGACGAACTCGCGGCCGACGGAAAGCCGGTGTCCTTCACCTTCAAGACCTTCCCCTCCACGGAGAACAGGGCCATGGCGGAGAGCCTGCAGACCCAGCTGAGCCGGTTCAAGAACGTCGACGTCAAGGTCAAGGTGGTCGACTACGCGGACAACCTCGCACTGCACGCCACGCACGACTTCGACATGCTGGTCAGCTCCGCCAACTTCATCGACCCCGAGAGCCGGTTGTACAGCGCCTTCCACGGCGAGTCCCGCGCCAACATGTCCGGCGTCGACGACGAGGCACTGAACGCCGCCCTGCTGAAGGGACGTACCGCCACCTCCACCGAGGAGCGGAACGCCGCGTACAAGACGGTGCAGGAGCGACTGGCCGAGCTCGTCCCGGGCATCTTCATCGGCCGTTCCGCGCCCAGTGCCGTGACGGGAAAGAACGTCCACGGCATCGTCCTGTACGGCGAGGGCTCGCTGCTGCCCGAGCAGCTGTGGATCCAGAAGTAGGCACCGCCCGCCCGGTGACCACCGGACCCGTTCCACCATCCGCTCGGTCGAGGGAGCAGCATGTCGGACGAGAGGCCGCCTGAGGCCGTGAGTACCCAGCCCCTGCTACGGGTGCGCCATCTGCGTACCCACATCGGCACCCCGCGGGGGACCGTGCGCGCGGTGGACGGCGTGTCCCTGGAGGTCGAACGGGACCAGGCCCTGGGGGTCGTGGGGGAGTCCGGGTCCGGCAAGTCGGTGATGGCCCGGGCCCTCATGGGCCTGCTGCCGCCGCGGTCCGCGAGCTCGGGGGAGGTGTTCTTCCAGGGGCGTGACCTGCTGTCCCTCTCCCGCAAGGAGCAGTCGGAGGTGTGGGGCAAGCAGATCGCCATGGTCTTCCAGGACCCCGGCCGCCCCCTCAACCCGGTCGTGCGGGTCGAACGCCAGCTGACCGAGGGGATGCGCCGGCAGCTGGGCGTCGGCAGGTCCGAGGCCCGCGGCCGGGCGGTCGGTCTCCTGCGGGAGGTCGGTGTGCCCGACCCCGAGCGGCGGCTGCGGAACTACCCCCACGAACTGTCCGGCGGCATGCGCCAGCGGGTGGTGATCGCCATCGCCCTGGCCTGCGAACCCGATCTGCTGATCGCCGACGAGCCGACCACCGCACTGGATGTGACGGTCCAACGGCAGATCCTGGACCTGTTGCGCCGCGTGCAGCGGGAGCGGAGCATGTCCCTGATCCTGATCAGCCATGACCTCGCGGTGGTCGCCGGCCGCACCGACCGGGTAGCCGTCATGTATGCAGGCCGGCTTGCCGAGACCGGCTCCACCCGCGAGGTCTTCGACGCACCCCGGCACCGGTACACCCGGGCGCTGCTGGCGGCCACCCCCGCCCTCGACCACAAACGGCACACCCCCCTCCGTCTGATCCCCGGCTCGCTGCCGGATCCGACGGAGCTGCCGGAAGGCTGCCGCTTCGCCGCGCGCTGTGCGCACGCCGCCGAGGAATGCCTCGACCTCGACCCGTACCTGGCACCCGTCGGCGCCGACCACCATGTCGCCTGCGCCAATCCGGCGGCAGCACCCACGGCACCCACGACGCTCGCTTCAGGAGGCGATCCCCTTGGCCGGTAGCGGCACCGCACACCTGCGCGGCGACAAGGCGCTGCTCAGCGTGGAGGACCTGGTCGTCGACTACCCCGGCAAGGCGGGGACCGTGCAGGCGGTCTCCAAGGTCAGCTTCGACGTCCTGCCCGGGGAGACGCTCGGGATCGTCGGCGAGTCCGGGTGCGGCAAGACCACGACCGGGCGGGCCGTATTGCGGCTGGACCGCGTGACCGCCGGGCGGATCAGGTTCGCGGGAGAGTGGATCGAGCAGGCCGACGAGCGCCGTATGCGCGCGCTCCGCCGCCAGATGCAGATGATCTTCCAGGACCCGGTGGCCTCGCTGAACCCCCGTCGCCCGGTCAAGGACATCGTCGCCGAAGGCCTGGCGATCGCAGGCAGTCCGGCGGACGAGCGGGCCGCGGCCTCGGCCACAGTCATGTCCCAAGTCGGCCTCGACGGCGAACGATTCGCCGACATGCTGCCCCGCCAGCTCTCCGGCGGCCAGGCCCAACGCGTCGCGATCGCCCGCGCCCTGGCCGTTGGCCCCCGTCTCCTGATCTGCGACGAACCGGTGTCCGCCCTGGACGTGTCGGTCCAAGCGCAGATCCTCAACCTCATCGAGGACCTCAAAGCCCAGTACGACCTGACCGTCGTGTTCATCGCCCACGACCTCGGGGTCGTGCGCACCATCAGCGACAACGTCATGGTCATGTACCTGGGCAAGGTCTGTGAGTTCGGCGACTCCGCCGAGGTCTACGCCAACCCCGCTCACCCCTACACCCGGGCCCTGCTCGACTCCGTTCCGCTGACCGACCCCGACAAGGGCTTCGCCGGCCCCGCCCTCGAAGGCGATGTGCCCTCACCCCTGTCGCCTCCGCACGGCTGCCGGTTCCGAACCCGCTGCCCACTGGCCCAGGACCGCTGCGCCACCGAAGAACCACAGATGAACGAGGTACGCCCCGGCCAGCACGCCGCATGCCACTTCCCGCTCCCGCCTACGACCTGAAACGGTGCGCGGTCGGGTCGGCGGTCCCCATGGTTGAGTCGGCGGCAGTCGGTCAGCATCC
Source organism: Streptomyces himalayensis subsp. himalayensis (assembly GCF_013778455.1). Taxonomy (GTDB): domain Bacteria; phylum Actinomycetota; class Actinomycetes; order Streptomycetales; family Streptomycetaceae; genus Streptomyces; species Streptomyces himalayensis. The sequence continues at coordinate 134,697 of NZ_JACEHE010000011.1, forward strand.
AGGTCGGGTCGCGCTCGATGATCCGTCTGCGGAGGCCAGTTCAGACGGCGGCCAGAGCCGGGTGGGCGATCGGCGGCGGGCTCGACGGAGGGGCCGGGTTCACATACCGGATCTCGATCCGGTCGGGCTAAGACCTGCTGAACTGCTGGACGGGCATCCGCACCACTTGCCACCAGCTCCTTCCCCCGGATCAGACGCCAAGCAGCAAGATCCGTAACGACCTGACGGAGTCTCTGTCAGTGCTGTGGCCGTAAAGGTTGACCAGGTCCTGTGGCTGCCCAGGCGGCGGCGACCAAGGGACGGTGGAGATCGGTGCGCCGGATGCACGCGCCGATGGTGAGTTCGCCGGGGCTGGACGGGGCGGGGGCGACGTGGAGCCGGTGCCGGATGCTGCAGTGCCGCAGGACGAGGTCAGGGATGATGCCGGTGCCGTAGTCGAGAGCGACCAGGGTGAGCAGGGCTTCGTGTCCGTCGGCTTCCGCGGCTGTGCGTGGTGTGATGCCGAGGCGGCGGAACCACCGGTTGGCGATGTCTCGGACCAGGCCCTGTCTGGGGAGTACGAACGGCTCGTCGGGAGCAGGAAGCTGCGCGCTTGATCGTGGTGGGTCGGCTCGGACGAGCACGAGGGGGGTGCGGGCGACGGTGCGGGCGAGGAGGGTAGCCGGAATCCGGGAGGGCAAGGCCGCGACGGCGAGGTCGGCCTCGCCGTCGTCGAGGAGCGCGAGGGCGGCTGCGGCGTCACCGGTCCGCACCGAGATCTGCACCCGGGGATGGGCGTCTCGGAGAGGTGCGAGCAGGTCGGGCAGCAGGCTCTGACAGGCCGTGACCGAGGCGAACACCCGTAACTCTCCGCCGAGTTGGTCCCTTGTGAGGTCGTTGTCGCAGTAGCGGTCCCACAGCTCCAGGGCTTCGGCCGCGTAGCAGCGGAAGTGGTGGCCGTGCTCGGTCAGCGCGACGCCGTGCGGGCCGCGGTCCAGTAGCCGGTGCCCGGTAGCCGCCTCCAGCCGCTGCACGGTCCGGGACAACGTAGCAGGGCTGACGTGGCAGTCGGCCGCGGTGCGGGTGAAGTTCAGTGTGGAGGCGAGATGAAGGAAGAGCCGGTATTGGTCATGGTTCTGCATCTTTCACCTTCCGGAACGCCATGCTGCGAATGTTGCTGTTGCCGCTGGATCTGCCCGGACCCTACAAACGGGTCATGCCACGAAGCGACAGCACCCGTCCACGCCCCGTATGGTTCTTCCGCGAGTACGAGCCCGTCGGCATCGACCTGGGCAGCCCGGCTGCGGTCGCCGCCTACGACCGCAACCAGGGCACCGACCCGGACGCCGACGACGCGTTGCTCGACCGCCTCGGCGTCGTCACGGGCACCCGCCTGGTCGATCTGGCATGCGGCACCGGCTCGCTGGTCATCCGGGCGGCACGACGCGGGGCCGAGGCGCACGGCGTCGACGTCTCGGAGGAGATGCTCGCCTTTGCCCAGGCCAGGGCGAAACGGGTCGGTGCCGGCGCGCACTGGCACCGGGCCGGGTTTTTGGACTACGCCCACCGCGCGGGGCCTGCGGACGTGGTGACCACCAAGTCGGCCCTGCACCAGCTACCGGACTTCTGGAAACAGCAGGCGCTCCTCAACGCGGCCGGCATGCTTCGGCCGGGCGGCACCTTCTACCTGTGGGATGTCATTTTCAGTTTCGAGCCCGCCGAGGCCGCAGAGCATCTGCAGCGGTGGATCGAAACCTCAGGACGCCCCGAGGGCCAGGGCTTCACCCGGGCGGACTTCGAGGCGCACGTTCGGGAGGAGTTCTCCACATACGCCTGGGTCCTGGAGGGCATGCTGGAGCGGGCCGGCTTCGACATCGTCTCGCGTGCGTCCCGCACGCCGACGCACGATGAGTTCCTCTGCCGCCGCCGATAGCTGCTCCGCTTCTGGCACGGCCGAGGATCCTGGCTGGTCAATCAGGTTCTGGCACGACCGAGGATCCTGGCTGGTCAATCAGGTTCCGTCCGTTGGACGGAGGCGAGTGTCTCGCCGAGGGGCGCCTTTCGGCCCTCGCGTCAGATCGGCCAGTTTCCAGGTCGTGGTGATGGCCGCAGCGGAACGGACCCTGCAGACCGCCGACGGATGTCCCTGCTCCGGCGGGTCCGCCGCCGTGAAGACCGCGGGTGGGCAGTAGGACGTTGCTGCCGACCGACATCCGACCGTCTGACTTCCTGCGCCTATGCCTGCCGTGTTGTGGCAGTGCGGCTGTGGGTGAGTCGGGTGCGTAGCAGGGCCGCGTCCTGGCCCGGCGGGAGGCCGTAGGTGCTGCGGTACTCGCGGTTGAACTGGGTGGCGCTCACGTATCCGACTGCCTGAGCGATCTGGGCCGCGGTTGCGTCGCCTGCTACCAGGCGCCGCCGTGCCTCTTGCAGCCGCAGGTTTTTCTGGTACTTGAGCGGGCTCATGCCGGTGGCCGCTTTGAAGTGCCGGTGCAGACTGGCGGGGCTCATGTGTGCCGCGGCGGCGATCGCGTCGATGCTGAGCGGCTCGGTGTAGTGCGCGCAGATCCATCGGGCCACCTCGCGTATCCGGGTCGTGGCCGAGTCTGCCGGCGACCACTGGCGCAGGACGGGGCCGAGGGAGCTGCGCAGCAGCCGGTAGAGGATCTCGCTCTCGATCCGGGGGGCGAGGGGGCGGATGTCTTCGGGGGTGTCGAGGAGCTGGACCCAGCGGGTGACCGCGTCGACGAGTTCCGGTGTCATCGGCGCGCAAACCTGCCCCTCAGCGGGCACCGGGGCGCTCTGACCGGTCTCGTCCAGCTCGACGAGCAGCTCGGTGAGCGCCTGGCCGTCGATGTGCATGACGGCGGACCGGTAGGGCACCTGCTCCAGCTCGATGGTGACGGGCAGGTCGATCGTGGTGAGGAGCATCTCGCCGGGGCGCGCCACCTGTCTGAGTTCTCCCGCGGTGGTGCGTTTCGTGCCGCTGGCGACGAAGCAGATCATCGGCTCGTACAGCAGGTCGGTGGGTTCGATGGGCTCTTCGACCGCGACCAGGAAGAGTCGGGGGACAGCGGTGTCCGAGCCCAGTCCCACGCAGTGCCGGTCGATTGCCGCGGTGAGTCGGTCCAGCACGACGCACTCCTACGCTGAGAGGATCAGGCAATCCTGTGCGATCCATGCCCCATGACCGCCGGGTGCCGAGTCCCTAGCGTTGAGGCATGTCACAGCACACCACGAACCTCCCTCAGCGTACCCTCGGCGGCCAGGGCCTCAAGGCCGGGACGATCGGTCTGGGCACGATGGGCATGACGATGGCCTACGGGGCTTCGGACGACCAGAGCAGCATCGCCACCATCAGCCGGGCCCACGAACTCGGGGTCACTCTCTTCGACACGGCAGAGCTGTACGGCTTGGGCACCGGCAGCAACGAGCAACTCCTCGGGCGCGCCGTGAAGTGCTTCCGCGACGAGATTCTGATCGCGACCAAGTTCGGTTTCGACCTCTCCGATCCGACCAGGATCGGAGCCGCCCTGGACAGCCGCCCCGAGCGCATCCGCGAGGTCACCGAGAACAGCTTGCGCCACCTGGACACCGACCACATCGACGTGCTGTACCAGCACCGCGTCGACCCGGACGTCGCCATCGAGGACGTGGCGGGTACGGTCGGGGAGCTGATCGCCGAAGGCAAGGTCCGCTACTTCGGCCTGAGCGAGGCCGGCCCCGACACGATCCGCCGCGCCCACGCCGTCCAGCCGGTCTCGGTGCTTCAGACCGAGTACTCGGTGTTCGAGCGGGCCGTGGAGGCCGACGTCCTGCCCGTCGTACGGGAGCTGGGCATCGGCTTCGTGCCCTATTCCCCGCTGGGCCGCGGCTTCCTCACCGGCGCCGTCAAGCCGGCCGACGAATACTCCGCCTACGACATGCGCAGCAAGGACGACCGCTGGCAGCCCGGCAACTACGAGAAGAACCTCGCCGCGGTCCGCGAGCTGACCGCACTGGCACAGAGTAAGGGCATCGCGGTCACCCAGCTGGCGCTGGCCTGGTTGCTCGCACAGGGCGACGACATCGTTCCCATCCCGGGCACCCGCAGCCCGCGGCGTCTGGAAGAGAACGTGGCCGCCGCGCAGGTCACGCTCACATCCGAGGATCTCGCCCGCATCCAGGAGATCCTGCCGCACGGATCGGCCGGCTCCCGCTACCCCGCGGCAGCCATGCCGACCTGGCAGTAACAAAATGCTCGGTGCCGTTCTGGTCAGGTGGTGAGGCCTGCGTCGCGGGCCACGAGGGCGGCTTGGACGCGGTTGGTGACCTCCAGCGCGGTCAGGATGCGGCTCACGTGGGCCTTGACGGGGCTCTCGCGCATGGCGAGACAAGTGGCGATGTCGGCGTTGGAGTCGCCCTGCGCGAGCAGGGCGAGTATGTCGCGTTCACGGGGGGTGAGCCCCTCCAACCGGGCCTGGGCCGCGGTGACTTGGGGCTGGTTGGTGGCGTGGTAGCGGTCGAGGGATGTGCCGGGCGCACTCATGGCGCCGATGCCGATGGCGGCCAGGACGGCGACCCACAGCATCACGACGATGCGTCGTCTGCACGCGGTGCGGCGGCGGGGGTCGGCCGCCGCCGTCCCCCGCCGCCGCACCCCCCTTGAGCGCCGCCAGGCCGGTGGGCTCGGCCAGCGGCTCCAGCTTCGGCACCGTGATCCACGGCTCCCCCTTGCGGGTGGTGACCTTCGCCCGCCCGCCGATCCGTCCGCGAGCGCGGCCGACAGCTGGTCCAGGCCGGCGGCCATGTGCTTCTTCAGATCCGTGATGAACGCCCTCGGGTTCAGCGGCTGGCGCTCCAACGGAACCCGCGCGTACTCCACTAGACATGCCTACGGCGTGTAGACATGCCTACGGCGTGCCGGGAAGACGAACCGTGACGAGGAGACCGCCGGCGGGGCGGGGGACGAGGTCGAGGGTCCCGTCGTGGGCGCGGACGATGCTGTGCACGATGGCAAGGCCGAGCCCGACGCCGGCGTGCTCGTCGGTGCGTACGCGTTCTGTTCCGCGCTGGAATGGTTCGGTGAGGGTCGGTACCAGTTCCGGTGGGAGCGGATGGCCCGTGTTCTCGACCCGCAGCACGCTCGCGTCGTGCTGCGCTTCGGTGTGCACCGTTACGGTGCCGTCGGCGGGGAGGTTGTGGACGATGGCGTTCTGGACGAGGTTCGTCACCATCCGCAGCAGGAGCTCCGCGGAGCCACTGGTCTGGGCCGCCCCGCCGGTGACGTCGAGCGTGATCCGGCGCTGTTCGGCGAGGGGAAGCAGGGTTTCGGCGGCCTCTTCGGCGACGAGGGAGAGGTCGACGCTCTCGCGGGTGAAGTTCCCGCGGTCGCTGCGGCTGAGCAGCAGGAGGGCCTCGGTGAGGCCGATCGCGCGCGTATTGACAGCCTGAAGGCGTTCGAAGAGTTCGTCGTGGTCCCGCGTGGGGTCCCTGCGGGCGACGTCGAGCAGCGTCTGCGAGATGGCCAGCGGGGTGCGCAGTTCGTGGGAGGCGTTCGCGGCGAACCTCTGCTGCTCGGCGACGTGCGACTCGAGTTGTTCGAGCATGGTGTCGAATGCGTCGGCGAGTTCACGGAATTCGTCCCGGCGGCCGTCCATGCGGATCCGGTGGGACAGCGATCCGTTCCCGGCCATCCGTGCCGCGGCCGTGATCTGTGTGAGCGGTGCGAGCATCCGGCCGGCGAGGATCCATCCCCCGACGAGGCCGAACACGAGCAGGAAGACCATCGCCACGGCCGCGGCGGGGGCGAAAGTGCGCACGAGGAGGTAGCGGTTGGGCGCGATCCCGAGAAGGCCCTGGGGGTTGTCGGGTACGTAGCGCAGCAGGAACAGCCACACCACGGCCAGCAGGAGAGCTCCGGCGATGGCGAGGAACCCGGCGTAGCTGAGGGTGAGTTTCAGTCGGGCGCTGAGCCCTGGGCGTCTATGCATGTGTACTGCCGGGGCGGGTGGTGTCGGGGCCGGTGTCGATGCGGTAGCCGACGCCGGGCACCGTGGCGATGATCCATGGTTCGCCGAGCCGTTTGCGCAGTGCGGAGACGGTGATGCGCACGGCGTTGGTGAGGGGGTCGGTGTTCTCGTCCCAGGCCCGTTCCAGCAACTCTTCGGCGCTGACGACCCCGCCCTCGGCGGCGACGAGGACTTCCAGCACGGCGAACTGTTTGCGGGTGAGCGCGACGTAGCGTCCGTCGCGGAAGACCTCCCGGCGGAAGGGGTCGAGCCGCAGGCCCGCGATCTCGCGGACCGGGGGCCGGGCGTACGCGCGTCTGCGGTCGAGCGCCCTCAGCCGCAGGACGAGCTCCCGCAGCTCGAACGGTTTGGTGAGGTAGTCGTCGGCGCCGAGCTCGAACCCGGAGGCCTTGTCGTCGATCCGGTCGGCAGCGGTGAGCATGAGGATCGGGATGCCGCTGCCGGAGGCGACGATGCGCCGGGCGACCTCGTCGCCGGAGGGGCCGGGGATGTCGCGGTCGAGGACCGCGAGGTCGTAGGAGTTGACGCTGAGCAGTTCCAGGGCGGAGTCACCGTCGCCGGCGATGTCGGCGGCGATCGCCTCCAGCCGCAGACCGTCACGGACGGCTTCGGCGAGGTAGGGCTCGTCCTCCACGATCAGTACGCGCATGTCGGAAGCCTAAGCAGCACCACATATCGCCGACGTATGCGAAGACGTATGCGAAGACGTGTGCACACCGGACGCGCGATTCAGCCTGCCGGTGCCAGTGCGGGGCGAGGCTGGTCCGACGGCGCCTTTGGCGTAGTGCGCCACCAGCGGCGCGACGCCAGCGCGGCCAGCACGGCGCCGGCGGCGTTGACCAGTACGTCGTCCACGGAGGACACCCGGTCAAGCCGCAGGACGTACTGTGCGGTTTCGACCAGGACCGAGCAGCCCGCCCCGAGGGCCAGGATTCGCGGCACGGACGCCAGCGCCGCGAACCGCATCGGGGCGAAGAACCCCAGCGCCGCGAAGATCAGCAGGTTGCCGACGATCCCGAGGGGCCCCATCGTGACCAGGTCCCGCAGCGGTACCAGGCTCACCCGGGCGGGGACGGTGCCGGCCCCGGCGCCCGGCATCATGGTCAGCCATACGAGCGGCACCGTCCCGTGGACCATGCCTACCTCGGACAGCGACATCCGCCACGCCGCTGTGACGCCGGCGGCACGCCGACGGCGCGCCAGAGCCCACACCACCAGCGCGGCCAACGGCAGCGCGACCAACGTCATGAGCACCACACCGTTGAACGTGTCGTAGCAGCCGTGCCACCGCCCGGCCATGCACCTCGGAGCGGACATCATGAGCGGCCGCCGCACGACGAACACGGCGCTCGCCATGCCGAGGATCGCCAGGCTGAGGAGCACGATCCTGCGTGTGTGGCGGGGCGATGCTGACAGGGATGCGTCATGGTTCATGGCCCCATTGGAGACGGAGGGCTGTTGCGGTGGCGTATGCGATTTTCGATACGCCCGCGATACACGGAGTCCCCGGCATCAAGGAACTGGCGCAAGTATCGTGAAGGTGTTCCACGACGCTGGTGAGCTCACTGCCAAGCTCGCCACGCCGGGGTGGTCAGCCGATGTGCGGACAGTGGGCGGCAGCTTCATCGTCGGCACCGCGGAACCGCCGGCCAATCCTGACGGGGGAGCCGCGCCAGACCCCGACGAGCGTCGTGTACAGGGGCCGGGGCCGGTGCTGTCCACGCACGGGCAAATCGTGCTGCAGCAGGTCCTCGGCGTCGACTTGGCGTCGGAGGGCTCGGCCTGGTACCGGCCCTTCAGCCCCCTTGCGTGCCTCGAGCATCGCGCTGCGCGGGGCCGCAGGGTATGGAGAGCCGTGTCATCAGGCCTCGTGACGGATGGTCCTCTTGGCCGAGGAACCATCTACCGGAGACCTCGCCTGTTGCCGATCAACGACACGTCGCCAACCCTACTGGGCGAGATAGTCAGTGCAGGCAGAACTCGTTGCCTTCCGGATCACGCATGACGTACGTCAGCGGTCCGCGGTCGCTGTGCGTCTCGACCAGTTGCGCGCCAAGCCCGACCAGCCGTTCCACCTCAGCTCCCTTCTCCTCGGCATCCACATGGATGTCAAGGTGCACCCGGTTCTTGGCGACCTTGCCTTCGGGGACACGCTGGAAGTACAGCCGGGGCTCCACTCCGGTTGGGTCGCTGCACGCTGCCACATCCCGAAACGCGGAGCGGCCGTTGACCACGATCCTGTCGTCCGCGGGCATGCGACCGTCAGCGACCAGTTGGTCGACCAGCGCCGAATGGTCTTCCACCGCGGAGCCGAACACCTTCGCCCAGAACGCGGCCTGAGCATGCGGGTCGGCACAGTCGAACGTCACCTGTGTTCTCATTGACGACCATCATGCCAAAACGCCCCGTTAGGTCACCACCGGCTTCATAAAACACGGCCTGGCGGCTGGCACCCGCCCGCCCCTGGTGGCCGCGATCTCCCAGCAGTGTCGGCCGCTGCGACGATGACGGATACGACCAGGAACTGGACGAAGCTGAGGCAGCCGAACGCGAACGCGGCCCTGCCCCAGCACCCGACGCGGCTCCGCTGCGAGGCCCTGTCGCGGTGAACGGCGGAGGCTGTCACGATCACAGAACCAGTGGGCACGCAAGGACGATCGGAGCGCGTATGACGACGGACAGCGGTAAGGGGAGCGAGGCGTTACCGGCCGTCGCGGTGGAGACGGTGCGGGTGCCCGGGGTGGAGGTGAAGCCGGTCGCCGGCCATATCGGAGCCGAGATCACAGGAGTCGACCTGGGGGATCCCCTGGAGGACGCGGTGGTGGCGGTGATCCGGGCTGCAGTGCTGCGGTGGAAGGTGGTGTTCTTCCGCGGACAGCGCCTGGATCACACCGGACATGTGGCGTTCGCACGCCGGTTCGGTGAACCCGTCGTCCTCAGGCGGCGCGGCAGTGCCTCTCCGCAGGACGTCCCGGAGATCGAGACGACGGCTGACCGGCTGGAGCTGGGCGGGCGTTACGGCATGGAGCACGCCGAGTGGCTGCAGCGGCGCCGCCACTCCCCGCTGCGGGGCTGGCACTGCGATCATGGTGCGCGTATCGACCCGCCGGCGGCGACGATCCTGCGCGCTGAAACCGTCCCGCCGTACGGCGGTGACACGACCTGGTCCAATCTCGCGGCCGCGTACGCAGGGCTGTCCAAGCCGGTACGCGACTTCGTGGACGGACTGCGCGCCGAACACCGGCTCGGCGTCGGATATCAGGCGCGGCCGGGTGACGACGCGTACGTGCGCCACCTGCTCGAACATCAGGTCGCGTCGGTGCATCCCCTCGTGCGGGTACACCCGGAGACGGGGGAGCGGGTGCTGTTCGTCAACGGCTACTACCTCGAGCAGATCCAGGACGTCTCGCGTGCCGAGAGCCGGCTGCTGCTCGACATGCTGCTGGAGCAGGCGACCCGGCCCGAATACACTGTCCGCTTCCGTTGGGAGCCGGGCAGTGTGGCGTTCTGGGACAACCGGTCCACCATCCATCTGGCCCCCGCCGATACCGCCCATCTCGATCACCCGCGGATCATGCACCGGGTGATGCTGGCCGGTGACGTACCGGTCGGGGTGGACGGCAAGCCTTCGGAGCCGATCGTCGGCAGCGAGCCGCGGCGTTGGTGACGGGCGTGCCTGCCGGCGCCGAGAACGTGGCGTCCGTGTCGGTTCCGCCGGCGGTGACGCGCCCGGGGGCAGGCCGCGTCGTGCTCCGCTTCGAGCTGGGCCGTCTGGGCCTGCAGCCAGGACGTCAGCCCACGGACGCGTACGTCCTGCGCGGAGGACCGGCGGCTGATACGGGCCAGGCATGACGCCGGCCTCCAGGACCAAGCCATGGTCCTGGAGGCCGGCGTCGTGTCGGCGACGTCATGCCTGGCCCGTATGTGCCAAGGGTTTCCCGGCGGTTGCGGGCCTCATCGGGACTGCTTCGTGCCCCGTCGTGGGTCAGCGGTGGCGGCCCCACGAGGTGATGTCGACGAGACGGCCCGCGTCGTCGTACAGGGCCGCGGTGTCGGAGCGGTTGTCCCACACGTAGTGGCGACGGTCCTGGTAGACGTCGTAGCGGGTGTCACGGCCGACGCCGGTGTGGACTCGGATGGTGGAGCGGGCCTCCAGACGCAGGTAGCCGAAGCGGTAGCGGGTGCCGTCCTCGTTGCGCAGTGTCCAGCCGTTCAGGTTGACGCTTCGGCGCGAGGTGTTGGCGATCTCGACCCACTCGCCGTTCAGGGACCAGTTCGAGCCGTCGTCGAATCCCGGGCTGTCGGCACGGACGTTGCTGATCACGACCGAGGAGTAGTTCGGCGTGTGGTGACGGCCGGGGCGGTCGTCGGAGGGGAACGGTCCCCAGTGGTGACGGCCGGGGCGGTCGTCGGAGGGGAACGGCGTGCGGTGGTCCCGGCCGCGGTCGTCCGAGGAGAACGGCGGGCGGTGGTCACGCCCTCGGTCGTCCGACGGGAACGGCGAGCGGTGGTCGCGGCCGCGGTCGTCGGAGGAGTGCGGCGCCCGGTGGTGACGGCCCGGGTCGTCGTCGGCGGCAGCCGAGACCGTGGCCGCGCCGAGCAGGCAACCGGCGGCGAGCGCGGCGGCCGTGAATCGGCGGGCGATGACAGAAGCAGACATCTGATGCTCCCTCAAGCTGTTGCAGGCCGGACGTGTTCTCGAGTCGGCCGTGCGGTTCGGTGTCTCGACCCCGGTGGGGCCGAGGACCATCACTGTGAAGCAACGGCACAGCTGAACAACGGAATGGCGTTTCATGTTTCTAAAAGCGGACATTTCCGTAACCGTCTGTTGTGTAGCGCATGAAGTCCCCGCTGCGTGGCCCTGACAATCGCTGATTGCTACACCGACCCTTGCGGGACCAAGAGCAGCCCTTGCCGGCTCTGGCATGCACGCACCGACCACTCCCATGGACACCGCTCTGCTCAAGCCACGGACCTGTAACAACAACGCGAGGCCGGCATTCGTACGCACGCACAAGAAGGCGGCAGGCGCTCGATTATGGGCGGCTTTGTCGTGGGCTCCCCGCTGTAGGCACAGTCCGCTCGTCGCACGGAGCGGTCCCGCCGCCCTTCGGCCGGGGGTTGAAGGCGGCAATAATGGGGTGACCAGCTCCTACAGACGGTCAGGAACCAGCCGCTGCGACAATCGGCACCCACAACCGGCAATGATGCCGCAGCTCATGCCATCACCACGTGAGACATCCTGTCATTGGACAGTGGGACTGTGAGGACCAGGCTGCTCTCGCCAGTGGGCCAGGGCGCGCTCGCTCTTGAGGGTGTCGGGGTGTTCCGGCCCCAGCACTCGCCGTCGGTCGACTACTAGTTCGGCGAATGCGGCGGCGGCGCCCGTGGAGTCCCCCGCTTCGCCCGTCCACAGCGCCAGGTTGTGCCGCGACATGAGCGTATGCGGGTGGTCGGGCCCCTGGATGCGGATGCGGTCCGGGACTATTTCGGCGAACTCGGCGGCGGCACCCGCGGCGTCCCCCGCCCTCCCTCGCCATCGGGCCAGCTCATGACGGACATCAAGGGTGTTGGGAGTGTCGGGACCCAGCACCCGCATGGCATCGCCGAGAAGTTCGGTGAACACGTCGACGGCACCCTGGTGATCCCCTGCTTCACCCAGGCAGAATCCGAGGTTGTGCCGGTAGAGAAAGGTGTGCCGGTGATCCGGTCCCACCGTCCGACGCTGGTCGGCGACGATATCGGCAGCAACCGTGGCGGCGGCGGCCATGTCGCCCGCCTCCATCAGAAACTGGAAGACTTCGATGCGCGTGGCACAAGTGTCGGGGTGCTCGCGCCCCAGTGCCCGTGACTGGTCGTCCAGGAGTGTCCCAAGCGCAGCCGCAGCGCCCGCGGCGTCACGGCTACCCCGGCGATTGGCCAGGTCGCGCCGGACGTTGAAGGAGTCCCGATCGTCCGGACTCCGGAGCCGGAGGAACTCGTCCAGCAGCTCGGCTGCTGAGGCCCCGTTCGGCATCGTGCCAAGGCCGATGTGGGCAAGCCACGAGTTCCGGCGGTCCTCCTCTGCCAGCAACTGACCGAGGAACCAGAAGGTCCCCTCGTCACGGGCACGGATACGGCTCCGCAGTTCCTCAAATGCCGATGCTCGTGCCGCGGATTCGCTGTGGCGATCCAGGATCTCCGCCATCAGCTTGGCCGGCTGCTTCGTGCCCGCCGGTTCACCGACGCGCTCGACCTCCGCGGTCGTCGGCACCCGGAATTCCGCGTACAGCGCCGGAAGTTGAGCGAGGGTGGCCTCGGCCAGCGGGAGCGACGCCGTCAGAACCTCGTCGGCGACTGCCGCGCCGACAGTGATCTCGACGAGTTGGCGATACATCCGCTCGAAGCTCTGGAGATGGCCCGTGATTGCTCGTCGCGGGTCCCAGAACGCCTCCGTAACCTCATAGATTCCTTGTGCGCCGGAGGAGAGGATGTCCGCGTTCCCGTCCACCGATACGAGGCCGTCCGGTAGGTCAGCGCGGCGTCGGGGCGGTGCTGATTCCCAGTCAGGGACGGGGAGTCCGCGTTCGGTCATCTCTCTGTCGATCGCTTCGCGGACCTCCCTCGTGTCCTCCAGGAAGTGGCTGATCACGGTCCGGATCTCGTCAGCCGAGTACACGAAACCATGCTGCGGGAACGCGACGGCCACCCTCGGCGAGGTCATCATGCGATCGTTCCCGTCGTAGATGATCTCCAGGTCCAGCTCGTATACGTACGTGTCGAACGTGGGTTGCATGCCGAGGCGGACCTCGAACCGATCCGCCTCTCCCTGCGCAACCACCTGAGAGAGGTCGATGACGGCCCGGGAACCGCCGGCATCTTCGGGCGGCGGTATCGCGGCGTCGTACGTGGCGGACACCGGCAAGAGGGCGCCGACCCACATCGCGCGGTAGGGCGTGAGCCGCATGCCGGAGAACATGCTCCCGCACCGGACAGCCCGGTGCACGCGCACCACGAGTCGCTTGAGTACGGCCGACTGGCCTCCTGTGTTGCGTACCTTCACATCGAGCACAGGAGACATGTCCCGCGGACCCGAGGCCGAACCCGACGGCGTCGCAATGGTCACGTCGACCAGTTCGACCTGCGATTTCGGCGGGCGCCGAGCGCGAAGCGCCGCCCACGCACCGATGATTGCGGCCGCGAGGCCGCCGGTCAGCCCGAGAACTGTAGCCAGCACGAGATCGACGTTACAGTCTGATCGTTCAACTCACCCCCGTTTCAAGGGCAGATCGCGACCGAGCACGGAGCGGACTGCCGGGCGATCAGCGTGGTGGGGGAACTACCGGCGCGTGCTGGAGCGGGCTGCGCTGCAAGCCGGCCACTGCTGAGGGGCCGGCCGGCGGCCGGCTGCAGGTCGGCGGCGCAGCGTTGTGGTGTGCCGGGGCGTGGGGCGGCTTCCGGGGCAGCGGGCCGGTTCCGGGAATGGTCAGTGTGGCTGCCGCCTCGGTGGCCGGCGAGCGCGTGCCCTCGTCACTCGCCTCGCCAGATGTTGTCGAAGGCCGAGGCTTCGATGGCTCGCTGTTGTCGTGTGGCTCCCAGTTCGATCACCGCGCCGTTGACTGCGGCCAGGATCGTCGCCACCGCGTCGTCGACCTCGGTCATGCTCGGGGAGTCTGCCGTTCGGCTGTCCTGAATCCCGACGGCCGCCGCGAGCGCGGCGAGGACGGGCTCGTGTGAGCTCCAGCGGTTGGCCGCCTGGTCGTGAGCGGACGAATCGGCCGGCACCGGCTTACGGCTCCGGAAGAGCATCCGCCGAGCGCGTTGCCCGGTCAGTTGCCCTTCGGCGACCAGAGCGTCCCGATAGACCGAGGACAGGCCGCGACCTCTGCGCCACAGCCAGTCATCGACCGACTCGTAGGGCTCTTGACGGACGAGGGAGGACACGGCCTCATCCAGGAGGCGATCGCCTGTCGCCGACGGGTGGCTGGGCACGATGCGGTCATCGACCAGTCTGATGGCTCGGTGATCGAGGAGGTCGATCGCCTCGGCTCCCGCGAGTGCGAGCGACAGGTCGCCTTGTTCTACAGGGCGGCTGGCTTCCATGCCCATGGCGACGAGCAACAGGTCCCGTGGTGTGGTCATGATTGCCTCCACGTCTCAGACATCAGCAACGATACGTCGCTGAGCTGCCGGGCCACCTTTCGGCGGGGGCACGCCAGAAGCGCCCGGGGCATGAGCGAGCCCTGGAACCAGCGCGATGTTGGCGCCGATGTTCTCGTCGCTCAGATGACGCGTAATGGTAGTTGGTGATACTGGGGTGGTAGGTGGGTGACACCGGACATGGTCCGAGAGACAGGACCTGATCCCAGCCCCTGATCCCAGCCCCTGATCCCAGCCCACGCGCGCGACAGGGCCGGACATGGTCTGATGGTTCCAGGTGACCGTTCCAAGGAGTTCCCGGGAGAGGTCCAGATGAGCGCGTATCGAGCTGCTCAGGTGGCCGCCGCAGGCGGGCCGTTCGAGATCATCGAGCGTGAGGTACCGAAGCCGGGCCCCGGCCACGTTCGGATCGCCGTGGACGCCTGCGGGATCTGCCACAGCGACGCCGGATTCGTCGACGCCGTGTTCCCGGGTGTCCGGTTTCCGGTGGTCCCCGGCCATGAGATCGCCGGTCGCATCGAAGAGCTAGGCGAGGGAACGCAGAGCCGCGGCTGGCAGGTGGGCGACCGGGTGGCGGTGGGATGGTTCGGCGGCAGCTGCGGCTACTGCACGCCCTGCAGACAGGGCGACTTCGTCGTGTGCGAGAACCTGAAGGTCCCCGGATGGGCCTACGACGGGGGTTTCGCCGATGTGGTGATCGCGCCAGCCGACGCCCTGGCGCGGATCCCCGACGGGCTGGCGGCGAGCGACGCCGGACCCTTGGCCTGTGCGGGGGTGACCACGTACAACGGGCTTCGGCGCAGCTCCGCACGACCGGGCGATCTGGTCGCCGTACTCGGCATCGGCGGCCTCGGTCACCTGGGGGTGAAGTACGCGGCCGCCATGGGCTTCGAGACGGTCGCCATCGCCCGCGGATCCGACAAGGCCGACTTCGCCAAGCAGCTCGGCGCGCACCACTACATCGACAGTACGGGGGACACCACCGTCGCAGACGCGCTGCAGTCCCTTGGCGGCGCCAAGGTGGTCCTCGCCACCGCCGCCAACTCCGCTGCCATCACGGCGACCGCTGACGGGCTGTCCCACCGCGGTGAGTTGGTGGTCATCGGTGCGGACGCCGAGCCGCTGGGAATCAGCCCGATCCAACTGCTCATGGCAGGCAAGATCGTGCGCGGACACCCGTCCGGAACGGCGCTGGACGTGCAGGACACCATGGCATTCAGCGCCCTGCACGGAATCCGCCCGATGACCGAGATCATGCCGCTGGACCAAGCCGACGAGGCATACCGGAAGATGCTCTCCGGCACCGCACGCTTCCGCATGGTGCTCACCACCCACTGACCTTGGACAGATGCGGTGCGGGCCACCGGCCCGGCGTTGCCTGGCGCCGGGTCAGCTTCCGTTCTGTTGCCACACGGCATACGGGATGCGCGCGATCTCCTTGATCTCGCCCATGGTGCCCCACTCGTTCCTGCCCAGGCGTGAGAGCGGACGCAGCAGTTCGATGTCGGGGTGGCCGTCCACGACGACGTCCTCGCTCAGCACGGCGTGGACAACGCGTCCGAACACCACGGTCGAGTCGCCCAGGCGCAGCGTGCTGTGCAGGCGGCACTCCAGCGCCACCGGCGACGCCGCCACCCGCGGCGGCTTTACCCGCAGGCTGGGCTCCTGCTCGATGCCGACCGCCTCGAACTCCCCGACATCGGAGGGGAAGTCCGTGCCCGTGGCGTTGACCTGCTCGAACAGCGGCTCGGAGCAGAAGTTGACGACAAACTCCCCGGTCTCCTCCGCGTTCCGCAGCGAGTCCTTGCGCCCCACTGACGTGAACTGCACGATCGGCGGCTGGGTGCTGGCGACGGTGAAGAAGGAGTGCGGCGCGAGATTCGGTACGGAGTGGTCCTTCGAGATCGTGGACACCCACGCGATGGGCCGCGGTACCACCACCGCGGTGAGCAGCCGGTAGAAGTCGTTGGGGCCTACGGCCTCGGGATCGAAGTCGACGCGCATGATCCCCAGTATCCAGGACCGGGGTTCGTGCAGCGGCGCGGTTCGGGGTGCGAATTGACGGTGCGTGAGGTGCTGGAGCACGTCACCGCGGCGGCGAGCCTCCCCTGCCTGCGATCGCCATGCTCGGCTTTAGGGCGGGATGCCGCCGCGTAGGAGTGCCGGCGACAGGCCCCCGGCCTCATTCCCGGCAGCGTCCTGCCGTGTCGAGATCCGTAGCAACTAATGGGCAACGCGTGACTGAAGGAGGTTTGAATACGGGATTTCAGGCACGGTGCCGACCGAGGTCCCGAGGTCCCGAGGTCCCGAGGTCCCGAGGTCCAAGGTGTCGACGTTCGCGTGAATCGCTCAACGCAGTACGCGGATACGTGCACAGCCGCCGTACACCGCAGTTCTGGCACTGACGACGATGGGCGATGATGTCACCGCGTAGCTCATCAACACGGCGCAGGAGGTCCGCCGTCGAGGTGGTGAAGCAGGGGCGGCGGATCAGCAGCAGGCCGCGACGTCTCCTCGGCTGCTCCGTCGGACAGGTGCTGTACCAGCTCCTGCGCGAACGCCTGCGCGGCCGGTGCCGCCCACCGCCTGCGATGCCGGGCCAGCCGCACCGTTACCTCGGCGAACCGCGGGCCGTGGATCCGTGCCAGCTGCCCCTGTCGCAGCTGCTCATCCACGGTCGTAAGCGGCAGCAGGGTCAGTCCCAGGCCTGCGGCGACGCAGGAACGTGCCGCGTCCACATTCCCGAAGCGGGTCAGTCGTGGCCGGGCGCCAGGCACAGCGAGCAGCCGTCGCTCGAGCTCGTCACTGTAGGAACAGCCCTGTTCCAGAAGGAAGAAGCTCTCCGCTGCGAGTTCCGCCCAGGTCACTGCGTGCGCACGTGCGGCGAGCGGGTGGCTGGGAGAGCAGACGAGGGCGAGCGGCTCACGGGCGATCGTCTCGGCCGTCACATCGGGGAAGTCAGCCTCGTCCTCCAACAGCAGCGCGAGGTCAAGGCGCCCGGACCGCAACCCATCGACGCACTGCGCGGTACCGGCCGCGTACAGGTGGACGTCCACCTTGGGATGGCTTGTGCGCAGGGCAGCGATGACGCCTGGCAGCCAGGTTGAACACAGCGACTCGGGGGTGCCTACCACCACCCGTCCCCCCACCGCACCCTCGCCGTCGCAGGCGGCCTGCAACCGAGCCACGGCGTCGAGTACGTCCTCGGCCCGTTCCAGCATCCGTCGTCCGGACTCGGTGAGCAGCGCGCCTTTGGGCAGGCGGTCGAAGAGCCGGGTGCCGAGCTCCCGTTCCAGAGCGCGGATGTGCACAGTGACCGTGGACTGGGCAAGGTGCAGCTCGGCGGCAGCAGCGGTGAAGCTGCCCGTTCGGGCGAGGGTGGTGAAGGTGCACAGCAGGCGGGTTTCCACAGCACCGAGCCTATGCGGTACATCGATGAGCTGGATCGAAAACCATCGTTGGACTCGATCGGTGTGGGGTGGCAGCGTGGAGCCATGACGATCGACGTGACCGGGGAGAGCCCCATGAACCACACCAAGCCGCTGGCGGAGACCCTGCGCTACTCGGCCTTCACCCACGTTCCTGCGGGAGGCAACCCGGCCGGTGTCGTGCTCGACGCATCCGGGCTCGACGACGCGGCGATGCTCAGGATCGCCGCCGAGGTGGGCTACTCCGAGACGGCCTTCGTCACCGGCCGCGATGACGCATCGCGCCGGTTCCGGGTTCGCTACTTCAGCCCGCTCGCCGAGGTGGCCTTCTGCGGGCACGCGACCGTCGCCCTGGCCGTCGCCCTCGCCGAACGGCTGGGCCCCGGCGAGATCTTCCTCGACACCCTCGCGGGCGAGATCCCCGTGGCCACCACGGTGGACGACGCGGGCACGGTGCTGGCCACACTCACCAGCGTTCCGACCCGTTCTCGCCCCGCCGTGGGCACCGAGCTTGACGCCGCCCTGAAGGCCCTGGGCTGGGCTCCCGGCGACCTCGACCCGGCACTGCCCCCGCACGTGGCATTCGGCGGCAATGACCACCTGGTGCTGGCCGCCGCCTCCCGGGCGCGCCTGGCGGACCTGGAGTACGACTTCGACGGCCTCGCCGAGGTGATGCGGCGTCACGGGTGGACGACCGTCCACCTGGTGTGGCGTGAGTCGCCGGAGCGCTTCCATGCCCGGGACCCGTTCCCTGTCGGTGGTGTCGTGGAGGATCCGGCCACGGGAGCGGCGGCTGCGGCGTTCGGCGGATACCTCCGCACACTGGGTCTGGTCACCGGACCGGCCACGATCGCGATCCGCCAAGGAGAGGACATGGGCCGCCCCAGTGACCTGCTGATCGACGTGGCCCCGCAAGACACCCGCACGAGGGTCACGGGGCAAGCGGTGCCAATCGCCTAGGACTGCGCCACGCGGCGGTCTCGCCCGGGGACGAACGGCATGCTGCACCAGGCGTCCGCGCCCCAGTTGAAGCAGGTTGTGCCCAGCGCACTGACCGGCCGTACAGGCTGTCCAGTGCGCGCTGCAGTTGCTGGATACCGTGGACTCCGGCGACTGGCGCGAGGTCATCAGGAGTCCGCTTCCTCCCCCGTCTGAAGGCGCGGGTATCCACGGAGGATCCTGATGAACGCGATCATCCTCAACGGATCTGGCTGGCATCAGCCTGGACGAGCCCACTGACGCCAGGGTGCGTGACTCCGACGTGCACGTCAGCCTCGGCTTTCCCTACTTGCTCACCGCGAAGCGCATCAGGGCCTGCTCATCGCCCTGCTTGATCTTCCCTGTCTCGTTGATCACCTCGAGCTTCCAGCTCCCGCCGGCCCGGATCGCCTTGGCCACGGCGCAGCCGTTGTCGCTGCTGAGGAGGCTGGGCCAGATGTCAGCGACTTGCTGGGTGCTGCCCCCGGTCGCGTCGTACACCTTGAAACTGATGTTCCGTGCCTTCTGGAAGGAGCTGTTCTTCTTGTATGCGGCGGCGACGAACACTATCGACGTGATGTTGGACGGGACCCGGGCGAACTCGACGGTGACTGTCTCGTCGTCTCCGTCCCCGCGTCCGGTCTGGTTGTCGCCGCTGTGCACCAACGCGCCATTACCCAGCGGGTCCAGGGAGTCAAGGCCCGCCAGCCGTACGGGCTCCGCCCCCTGCACCGCGATGGCGATCAGGTCGAGGTCGGTGCCAACGTTCCGGCGGAGTTTACCGATCAGCCCGCCACTGCTCCCGGCGGTGGGGTCCCAGGACACCCCGATGGACAGATGGGTCACCCCGTCCAGATCGGCCGGGCCGTCTTCCTTCTTGAGCGTGATCATGCGAGATCCTCTTCCTGGTGGGACAGCAACGCTTGAAGTGTGCCTGGAACCCTAGGCGTTTGACACACCAAGTCCAGAAATGGCCTTTTGGTGCCCTAGCCCGCGACCATGCCTATACGACGTCACCCCGCCACATCCACCTGACTCGTCCCCATCTTCAGAGGGCCGCCGCCTGGGCCGCGGTCATCGCTGCGCGCGAGCAGCAGGCCGGCGAACCGGGGCGGCCGACGCCACCCCGCACACTGCGGGAGAGGGGCGCGCCGTTCCAGTCGACCAGACGGTGGAAGTCTTCGCCGAGGCGGCCGAGACGGTATTGCGTGAGGGCACGGCTCCGGGCCTCTCGTGGCCCTTCGGGCATGCGTGGCGTCTCAACGTCGCCGCAGTCGTACTCGGTTCCGCGAGGTCCCCGACGTGAAACGGGAGGTGGCCGCCGGGGGAGCGACCCGTCTCCACACCTCGCGGACTATACGTATGGCGCATATCCCGTGAGTTTCAAGTGGTAGATTCGGCGCTATGCGGATGACTCTCGACGAGCGAGTGAGGTCAGCGGTGGCCGCACTCCTGCATGCGACGGGTGAGTCGCAGACGGATCTTGCAGCCGCGTTGGGGGTGAGCCAGGCGCAGGTGAGCCGTCGTCAGTCGGGCAGCGCCGCGTGGAGTCTGGCCGACTGTGAGGCCGTGGCCGCGCACTACCGCATCGACGTGCTCGACCTGCTGAGCGGGCCGACCCGGGCGTCTGAATCCTTGCCCGTCGAGAGCCGCCGCACATCCGTCCGTCGCGGAGCCGAGCGCCCTGTGGCTGTCCAGGAGCAGGGGGCGCCCCGGTGACGGACTTCGAAGCGATCGACACGCTGCTCGCCGGCGCCAAGCAGCAGATCGCACTGCCTCCTGCCCAGGAACGTCGTGCGCTGCGCGAGAAGTTGAACCTCTCGCGCACGCAAGTCGCGCAGGCCCTGGGTGTCAGCCCGTCGACAGTCGGGGGCTGGGAGTCCGGGCGGGATCCGAGCGGGGAGGTGCGCGAGAAGTACGCGTATTTCCTGCAAGGAGCTCAGGCCAAGCTGGAGGCCCGGGCTGAGGACGTGAGCGACGTGCTCTCCGACGGGGCAGCGGCGGAGGACGGTACGACCGGTACCGTCGCGGCCGACAGCGGGTCCGACGAGGTCCAATCCCTCACGACTCCCCAGCCGTGCGTGTTGTGCGGCGGTCCCGCCCATCACCAGGTCGCCGGTTTCCCTCAGCACCTGGATGCCGCCGAGTGCGGCACGGCAGCGGCGTCGCCTGCCCGAGCGGCAAAGCCTGTTCAGGTCCGCCCAGTGGGGCGTCGTATGCAGACCGCTTCTGAGACCTCGGACCCCATCGGAGCCGCGGTGGCGTCCGCTCTCGCCACGCACGAGGGTGACGTCGAAGCCGCGATCGCGGCGCTGGTCAAGCGCGCCATTCCGGACGCGATGGCGCTGCTGGACGCCACCCGCACCGGCGGCCGCTACGACATCGTGGCTCACCCCTGGATGCCCGACATCCTGCGCAAGCAGAGCGCGCGCGGCTCCGACCAGATCTGGGAGGCCCGCCCCAAATGGGCCCGCCCCGAACTGCCGCCCGGCGCACACGAGGTGACCGCACTCGACATCAACGGCGCCTACCTGAGCGCGCTCAAGACCCACCTGCCGATCGGCCAGCTGGAGCACTCCACCGGCTTCGACCACGACCGCCGCCGCGCCGGCGTTCACCTGATCACCCCGCCCGCCTGGGAGCACGACGACGTCCTGCCCAACCCCGTCGGTGCCCGCGACGAACCAGGCCCTCTGTGGGTCACCGAGCCGACGCTGCGCCTCCTGCTGCGCCTGTCCGGCCCGAAGTACGGGCTGTGCGACCCGCCTGAGATCCACGAGTCGTTCACCTCAGGCGCCACCGAGAACCTGCTGGAGAAGTTCCGCATCGTCCTCAAGGACGCCCGGGACCGGGCCATTGCCCAGGACGACGAGGTGACGCTGGAGTACGTCAAGGCCATGTACGCGAAGTTCGTCTCGACCCTGGGGGAGTCGAACTACAACCGGGAGATCTACCGCACGGACTGGATGCACCTCATCCGCTCCCAGGCCTTCGCCAACCTCTGGATGAAGGCGTACAAGGCATACGATGAGGGCCTCATGGTCGTGCGTGCGATGGGCACTGACGAGCTGCACGTCATCGGCGACTGGCGCGCGGTGTTCCCCGAGGGCCGCGGCGTTTCCGAAGTGAAGGTCAAGGACACCTACAGCGTCGGCACGGACCCCGAGACGGCGGCCGCGGGCGAAGCGGGCGACTGAGTGGCCGGCTGGAACGGCGCGCTGGACCCCGGTGAATCGACGGAGAGGCAGAAGACGACGTGCCCGAGCGGAACATCGAGTTCGGCAAGTACGGCGCCCGCGGCATCAAAGGCCACGAAGCGGTTGCGCGCCGCCTCGACGACCTGGCTGGATATATCGCCACACCCATCACCGCGAAGCGCGGTCTGATGGCCCGCCTGAACTACCTCACGCGCAGTGACCACGCCCGCGCCGCCGCCCGTGCGGCCGGCCTGACGGTCACCGACCGCACGATCAAGGCGTGGCTGGAGGGCAAACGCCTCCCCTCCAAGAAGAACCTGGACCGCATCGAGTCGGCCTATCGCACGGTGCGCCGGCACAACATCGCTCGTTACCTCGTCGGCCGACTCAACGCACGCGGCCGCGGCACCCGCGTGGAGATCCATCCCGTCAACCAGTCCCAAGTTCCCCGGCCACGCCAGCGCGTCGTCGAGTACCGCACTCTGAATGTCCGCCGCTGGGACCGCATCGTCGAGGCCTGGGCCGCCGCCGACGACCAAGCGCTCGACGATGCGTGGGCGGACCAGATCATCGACCTCGGTTCCCAGTGGGGTCAGTACGAATACGTGACCAACATCGGCTTCGCCGCTTGAGCACAGCGGTCACCCGTGGCAGTTGACCGGTCAGGCCGGCCCCGCGCCGACGCCCACGCAGACCGCACCTGGGAGAAACGGATCCGTGAACTGGTACGGCCGGACCTGCTCCATCTTCGCCGACTTCGCGATGCGCCAGCGCAGATGCTCCGATCCGGCACGACGCCGGTGCACCGTTGGCGCCCACCCCTGCGGCAGGATGGAGCCATGAGCGTAGTCAAGATCAACGTACTGACCGTCCCGGCCGAACAGCGGGAAACCCTCGAGAAGCGCTTCGCCTCCCGGGCGCACGCCGTCGAGAACTCCGACGGCTTCGAATGGTTCGAACTCCTCCGCCCGGCCGAAGGCACCGACAATTACCTCGTCTACACGCGGTGGCGCGACGAGGAGTCCTTCCAGGCTTGGCTGGAGGGGCCGATGAAGGCAGCACACCAGGGCGGCAGCGGGGAGGGCGGAGAGCGCCCCAAGCCGGCCGCCAGCGGCTCCACACTGTGGTCCTTCGAGGTGATTCAGCAGGCTGGGCCAAAGAACGCTTGACCACCGGGCCCGGCCACCAGTGCTCCGGGCCACCCGTGCGCCCGGTGGCCGACCGCGCCCCGACAGCGCGCCGTCGGCCCTGCCGAGGCCAGCCACCTGACCAACGGCGCCGCCTCTCCCACCCACGAGGAACCCGGAGCACCCGACCCGAGCGCCGGGCCCCAGGCATGCCCACCCGCCGACAGCCACGGCCCCACCACAGTCAGCCCAGCTCAGCTCAGCCGACCCAACTGAAACGGGCAGGCTGGCTCGTTGACATCCCGCACGTCACGTCAACGGCACACCAGCCCGCTCCGTCCACCGCCGAATGTGAGGCACGGCCGTTAAGTTGACACACCCCGACGTCTTGCGGGGATGCCATGAGAGAGGCATCCCCGCAAGGTACAGGCCCGTCAGCCTCGGCTACGGGGAAGCGGAGGTCAGGTCGCCCACCGGTCGCAGGTGCTGGCGCTCACCCAACGGTGCGAGCTGATGGAGTTGTTGGCCGAGTAGCCACTGGTGAAGTAGTTGTTGGTGAGGTCGGAGGCGTAGCCCTCGTTGCGGGACAGGCAGGTGTGGCCGCCGGTCCAGCCCGTGCCGGTTCCGTTGAAGAACTGGACCTCGTAGGTGTTGCCCTTGTTGAGAATGGACGACGCCTTGTTGGTGTCGGTGCCCTGGAAGCTCTGCGAGCTGTTGCCCCAGTTTTCGTCGTCAAGGTAGGACAGGCCGAGCTGCCCGACGCAGTCGACACTGTCATAGGCGTACATGTAGCCGGCCCTCGCGGCTGAGTAGTTGTCGGAGCAGGTCTCGGCGGCGTGCGCGGCGGAGACGGGGATGACGGTTCCAAGAGCAGCCATGGCCAGGACGGTCAGGGCGGCGGGCAGTTTCCTCACGGGTACAACTCCTCGATCATCTGATGGGTGGGACTCCCCGCGGCCATGACGCCACGGAAATCTTCGGTGCGGCACCTACCGGCTTTCGAAGTTCCTGGCCCGGGGAAGGGCGGTCATCCTCATCTGCTGATAGGTTGCGAATTCTTCGGAGTAATCACGCAGCGTCTTTTCTCTGTATTCGCCTTCCAGAGAACGTGCGGTCTCCCCGAGGGATGTTTTGCGGGCACACTCGGCCTCGGCCACAGCCAATTTCACTTCGGCGCTCTGGGCTTGGGATGCGTTCATTCCCTTGACCAGAGAGTCCCGTTTCTGGCGTATCTCGTCCGGGCTACTGAAGGGGTTTCCCGACTCGTCCATGCATCGGGACCATGCCTTGACCGCGGTGACCAGGCGTTCGTCCCGGAGAATCCGTGGGACATACAGCGGAGTCAGCCCGGTTACGGTCTTCTTGACCCGGAACCAGGTCGGATAGTCGCCGTAGAGCCGCTCCCGAGCTTCGGCGTAACAGCCGTCGCGTGGTGTCCGGGTGGTGCCGCCGGACGGCAGCTCGACGGATATGACGTCGTCGAAATCGCCGTCGAGCGCGCGGGAGTAGCGGATGTGCTCCTGCTCGGGAAGTGCGTTGGGGTAGGTGACGCTGGGATGACTGCGGCGTGCCTCCTCGGCCGCGATGTCGAAGGGCCGACCGTAGCCGTACCGGCGGGCCCAGTCGACGTCGTCCACCACGTACGCCCCGGCCTTGCGTTCCGCGATGCTCGCCACCGGCGCCGGCCAGTAGCGGTGGCCCTGGCGCTCCATGCACTTCTCGACGAGTTTTTCCTCCGCGCGGTCGACCTCGACCTCCTCCGCGACGGTCAGGTCTCTGACCTGTTTACCCGCCATGCCGACCGCTTCGCCTTTCTGTGGCCGTTCCATCTCCTTCGGGTTTCCGCTCCCGACCCCGCAGCCGGCCACCAAGCAGGCGATGAGAGCCGCGGAAAGAAGGACGGTAGATTTTTCCTTCACTCGGCACGTCCTCCCTTGGTGTTTTCTTTTCCATCAGCTCTGGCTGACTGGCAGCCTCGAACTTCGAATAGCACCCGAGACTTTCCCCTCGGCGGCCTGATATCGAAGATTACGTGGCGGACTAGAGAAAGGCATGTCACGCGAACGCGTGACAACGCTGTTGCTCCTGCGCTCATGTGTCGATCTGCATCTTTTGTCCGGAAGCAGGTTCATTGGCCGCGTGACAGTAGCGGCGAGATGTCGCGCGCGCCCTCTGTCCGTCGCGCTCGCGTTCACCTAAGTTGGGAAGCGGGTCTCATCGGCGTACGGGGGAATACAGTGAGAAGTGCGGTCGAACTTTCCTTACGCTTCTTAGCGGAGGCGGGAACTCCTTTAGTGCAGACCGCGTGCTGACGCAGGGGCCCGCCCAACTCCAGCTTCAGCGAAAGTCCGCACGCCTGGCCGGTGTCCTGAGGGCAACCTGTGCCGTCGGAGCGAGCCTGGTCGCCGTGGTCGGGCTCGCACCGCCCGCCCGTTCCATCTGGGTGGCCGTCGCGGTCGTCGGACTGCTTCTGTGGACCGGCCTGATCACCGTTCTTATGCTCAGGTCGGACCCTCATCCCTGGCTCTGCGCCGGTGACACCGCCGTCGTTGTGGTGCTCTGCCTGGCGCACGGCAACCTCGTCCCGGCCGAGGTCCTGGAAGCGAGCGCGGGCTCTGGATGGGTCGACATGGTCGCCAGCACCGGCATCTTCACCGCACAGTTCGTTCTGCGGCAGCCCTGGGCGATGGCGGCGGCGATCGCCATCACGATGGCTTACACGGTGGGCGGCCCCGGTGTACGGGAGGCCTCCGTCGTCCTGGTGCTCCAGGCGCTGCTCGCCGCCGCTGTCATGGCCCTGCTGCAACGTGGAGCGCGTAGGGCGGATCTCGCGCTGTCCGAGCAGGCGTCGGCGCGCGCGGCGGCGCGGGCCCGGTCCGCCGCCCGCACCGACGAACTGGACCAGCAGCGGCTGTTGCACGACACCGTGCTCGCCACGCTCACCATCGTGGGCACCGGCAGCATCGCCCGTGACTCTGCCGCGCTGCCTGAACGGGCCGCGGCCGACCTGGCCGTCATGGAAGACCTGCGGGCGCACCCCGGCGTGGCACGCGATGTGGCGCACGACCCCGCACCGCTGGATGTCGCACTACGCACCGTCGTACTGACGCGCCGCGTCGGCCTCCCTCCACTGGACATCGAGTTCGACGTACCGCCGCTGGACCTGCCCCACGAGGTCGTGCTAGCCCTCTCGCAAGGGGTCGCCGAGGCCCTGACCAACGCGGCCCAGCACGCGGACACCCGCGCTGCCCGGGTCACGGCCCGCCGTGCCGGGGAGGGCGTCACCGTCGAAGTCTGCGACAGCGGACGAGGGTTCGACCCCGTGGCCGTTGCCTCCCACCGACGCGGCCTGCGGGAATCGGTCTACGGCCGGATGCGTGCCGTGGGCGGCAGCGCCCGGGCGGCCTCGTCCCCCGGCGCCGGCACCCGGGTCGAGCTGAGGTGGGAACCATGACCGCCGATGTCGTCAAGGGTATGGTCGCCACCCGTTTTGCCACAGCCGTCAATATCGGGCTGGTGGTGATCGTGGGCGTCTGGCACCTGGGTATGGACACCCTGCATGTGCTCAGAGGCTGGCCGGTGTACGAGCCGCAGGCCGCCGCCGCGGGCTCCTGGCTGGCCCTCACGGTCATCCAGACGATTGGGTCGGTCCTGCTGCTGCGTTCCGTGCTCAGCGCCCGCACCGCGCGGAGTCTTGCGGCGGCGGCGCTGGTCACCGGCGTCGTCGCCACCGCCACGTACCCGGTGGGCGAGACGATCGGCGACGTGAGCTGGGCGGGGAACATCGTGGGCTGGTTCGGCGTCCTGCTCCTGATACAGCGTCCGCTGTGGGAGCTGATCACCCTGCTCGGCGCCAACATGGCTGTCACAGTGGGCTTCCTGGCCGCCGACGGCGCGCTCGACCAGGCCACCGTTTCCCATCTGCTCGCCATGGCATACACCACCGCCGGTATCCAGTTGACCTTCGCATATCTGGCACGGCAGCTCAACGCCGCTGCCAGGGAAGCCACCGAGATCGCTGCGGGACAGGCGGAATACCTGGCCCGTGCGACCGCCGACGAGACCGTGCACGCCGAGCGCCGGCGCCGTTACGAATACCTGCGCATCAGAGTGGAACCACTGCTGAGTGGTCTGGCGGAACGTCAACTGGACCCGGCGGACCCCGTCGTACGCCAGCGTGCCGCCGTGGAGGCGGCACGCCTGCGGAGGCTGTTCGCGGAAACGGATGACACCCCGCACCCGCTCCTGCACGAACTGCGGGCCTGTGCCGATGTCGCCGAGCGGCGCGGCGTACGCGTCACTCTGCTGAGCTACGGCGACCTGCCCGATCTGCCGGCATCCGTCCGCCGAGAACTGGGGGAAGGGGCCCTGCTGGTCCTCTCCACCGCCGTCACCCGAGCCCGGGTCACCGTGGTGGCGACGCCCGAGGAAGTCGTAGTGAGTGTGGTGGCCGACGCCCCGCCGGAAACGCTGGTCAAATCGCCGGGCCCGCTCACCGTATCCGCCCTATACGACCAGGAGGAGAACCAGTTGTGGTGGGAAAACCGATGGCCTGTACGTCCGGCTCCCTGACCGTTGCCATCATCGACGATCACCCTGTCGTCATCGAAGGCATTCAGACCTGGCTGTCCGAGGAGCCGCGGATCTCGGTGGTGCACACCGGCGAAGCCGTGGATGTGGAGCCCGGTGTCGCGGATGTCCTCATTCTCGATCTGAATCTGCATGGCAAACTCGTCATCGGCGATATCGCCACGCTGGCTGCGGCGGGTCAACGGGTCATCGCCTTCTCGCAGTTCACCGAGCAGCGGGTGGTGCTCGAATCGCTGGAGGCCGGAGCATGCGAGTTCGTCGCGAAGAACGAAGGGCGGGCGCACCTCGTGAACACGGTGTTGGCGGCGGCGGGAGACAGGCCGTACGTCACGCCGACGGCCGCGGGGGTCCTTGTAGGTGATCGCGGCGCGAGCAGGCCCAAGCTGTCCTCGCAGGAACGTACCGCGCTGCTGTGGTGGTTCCAGTCCATGTCGAAGGCTTCGGTCGCCCGGCGCATGGGTGTGTCTGTTCACACTGTGGACGTGTACATCCGTCGGGCGAGAGTCAAGTACGCGCAGGTCGGCAGGACCGCACCGACAAAGGCGGACATGCTGGCTCGGGCGATCGAGGACGGCTTGGTGAAGCCCGACGACATCACGGGCTATGAGTCAGCGGTGGTCGGCGTGGGTTGACCATGTTGGCGCCGTCACGGGCCCCGCCGGCCTCCGCATGACAGTGCAGCTCGCCGTTCCGTCCCGCTTGTCCCGTTTCTTGATGGTTCGGGGGTGGTCGGACATGCCGGGGGGTCGGGCATGCGGGGGCTCGGTTGCCGGCGGACCTTGCTGATGCCACCGGGCTGACCGCCGCGTGCTCTGCTGTTCTCAGGCCGCTCCGGCCGATACCCGCGGCCCGGGCCGCGGGACGCAAGCCCACCGGCATGGCACCGCCCCGGACGGCGGTGTCGCGGCTTCAGGCGCCACCGCCGTCCAGCTCGAACCACACCGACATCCTCGTCCGCACCGACGGTGCCGGATCCGCGAGGGCCTTCCGGTCGGGCATGGCACGGATGGCGCGTCGGACCGGCATGGGGCGCTGCAGGGCGCGGACGTTCTCAATTGCTCAGTGAAGCCACGTAAGGAGCAAGTTTGGCCGGACTGATTACCCACATGATGCGTTCGATGCCTTGTGCCGACACATCGACGGACAGCAGAGCCACCGGGTTTTCATCGGCCGAGACAAGGACGGCCGGCCGGCCGTTGGCCTCGACCCAGCGTACGTCTGCCTGATGCCAGAAACGCGGGGCGAAGGCGGCAAGGTACTTGGAGACGTGCGGACGCCCGACGACCGGAATCCTGGATGCCCCGCGCATCCCTCCACCGTCGGAGTAGCTGACCACGTCCGCAGTGAGAACATCCTCGAGCACGGACAGATTTCCGGTCTGCGCCGCAGTGAGGAACACCTCCATCAGGCGCCGGTGAGCGGTAGAGCTGACCGGCTCCTTGCGTTCCCCTGACAGATGCTTCCGGGCGCGGCTCACCAACTGGCGCGTATTGGCTTCGCTCGTCTCCAGGATTTCCGCGATCTGCTTGTACGGGTAGTCAAAGGCTTCCCTCAGAACGTAAGCAGCCCGTTCCACGGGGTTCAGCTTCTCCAAGAGGAAGAGAACCGCCAGGTCAAGTGCCTCTGCCCGTTCCGCTCCCAATTGCGGATCCACGCTTGTATCGACTGGCTCCGGAAGCCAGGGCCCGGCGTACGACTCACGCCGCACCCTGGCGGACTGGGCGAAGTTGATGGCCAGACGGGTGGTGACCGTAGCCAGGAACGCCGCCGGCTCGTTGATGGCGGCGCGGTCGGTGTTCTGCCACCGCAACCACGCCTCCTGAACGATGTCCTCGGCTTCCACAACACTGCCGAGCACGCGGTACGCGATGCCGAAGAGTTGGGGACGCGCTGTGATGAAATCCCTCGTCGCCTGGTCAAGGGGGTCGGCGTCATCCCCGGCGCGCATAGATATCCTCCAGCTCTGGGTCCCCATGCTATAAGCCGTCACAGCAGGACGCGCGCCGCATTGCCGCTGTCTCCCGCCGCCCTTCCCTCCCGCGATCTCGATGCACTCGGTGCGCACATGTACCGGCCTTGGGTCTCGACCCATTGCACCGTGGCGAATGATCTCCACGGAACGCGACCGACAAGCTGTGAGCACTGGCCGCCGTGCCGAGTTGTTGTGATCAGCCACGAAGTCCAGGGCTTGGCTCTCTGCGGTCTGCGCGCCTGAGAGGGCGCGAGCGAGTCAGGAGAGCCAGTCGGTGTAGCGGGTGGGGGCGAGGTGAGCGTCCTTGTCGGTGAGGACGTCACCCTTGACGACGGCGAACATGCCGGCAGTGGGGTCGGTAACGACGGTGCGGTTGTCGCCCTTGCGGGACAGGGTGATCCGGCCCAGCTCGTCGAGGGAGAAGATCTCGGGGCCGGCGATGCTGCGAATGCCGTTCAGCGGGGCGCCTGCGGCGACGTCCGCCACCGCGCTGGCCACGTCCTTGGAGGCGATCGGCTGGATCGGCGTGGCGGGCAACCGGACGGTGTCGCCGTCGGCGGTCCAGGACAGGACGGCGTCCATGAACTCCATGAACTGCGTCGCCCGGACGATCGAGTAGGGGATCGGCCCGGCCGCGAGGATGTTCTCCTGGAGCACCTTGGCCCGGTAGTAGTCCAGCTCCGGCACCTGGTCCACGCCGACGATCGAGAGGATGACGAAATGGCCGACGCCGCCCCTCTGGGCCGCGGCCAGCAGGTTGTCCATCGAGGTCTGGAAGAAGGCCAGGGAGGCCTCGTCGAAGGTCGGGGAGTTCGTCAGGTTGACGACGACGTCGGCTCCTGCCACCGCCTCGTCCAGTCCCTGGCCGCTGATGACGTCGACTCCGGTGGACTGCGAGTGCGGTACCGCCTCGTGCCCGGCGGCGTTCAGATTCTTGACGACCTGCGACCCGATCAGACCGGTACCGCCGATGACTGCGATCTTCATGACATGCCTTTCGTCGGTCGTATGTGCGAAATATCCCATATGGGTCACTGTGTGGGCGCGGCAAGAAACGGCGCCCTAACCGGCTGGGGCGGGTGGCGTTAGCAACCATCGGCGAACGTGACCGTCTCGTCGAGCGGTGCCCGGCCCGTACGGGTGGTAACGCACCGTGACGTCCTCGAACCCGATCGACATGCCACAGAAGAGGATGAGCTCGTCCGGGGGTGCCAGGA
The DNA here is from genome assembly GCF_013778455.1 of Streptomyces himalayensis subsp. himalayensis. Taxonomy (GTDB): domain Bacteria; phylum Actinomycetota; class Actinomycetes; order Streptomycetales; family Streptomycetaceae; genus Streptomyces; species Streptomyces himalayensis. The sequence goes on from NZ_JACEHE010000011.1 coordinate 165,332, forward strand.
CCGGCTCAGCGGGATCGGTTGCCGCCGGTAGCCCATCTCCCCGCCGTAGGTCGCGGCGGGGAGGTGGACCGTGTGTGGCTGGCCGGGCGGGTGCCGGCTAGCCGAACTGGCCAGGCTGGTAATCCCCGGCAGGCTGCTGATTGATGACGTTGATGCGGTTGTACGCGTTGATGACGGCGATGAGGGACATCAGAGCGACGAGCTGGTCCTCGTCGAAGTGCTTGGCGGCGTTCGCCCAGGCCTCATCGGTGACACCACCGGCTGCGTCAGCGATGCGGGTGCCCTGCTCCGACAGTTCCAGTGCCGCTCGCTCGGCGTCGGTGAAGACCGTGGCCTCGCGCCAGGCCGCGACCAGGTGGAGGCGCTGCGGAGTCTCTCCCGCCGCGGTGGCGTCCTTGGTGTGCATGTCGGTGCAGAACCCGCAGCCGTTGATCTGGCTTGCGCGAATCTTCACCAGCTCCTGGATCACGGCCGGCAGTGTTGAGTCCGACAGCACCTTGTTGGCCGAGTTGATGTGCTTCAGCACCTTTCCTGCGAGGGGGTGGCCGAAGTAGTTGAGACGCGATTCCACGGTGATCTCCTTGCCGTGTTGCTGATACTCACTACTGACCGGGGGGCCAGGTGATGTGTGACAGAAAGTGGAGTGTGACGTGCGTCTCCCATTCGCTATGGGCGGCCCCGGTGGAAGCCCCGGTGGAAGGCGAATCCAGGATGGGCGAGGACGAAGAAGCAGTTCGTAAGGAACCGAACGAAGCCTTGCGCCACGACAGCCTCGAGACCCGCTCTCCCGGACTGTTGCCGGCCCGGCTGTCAGCAGCCGTTGCCGACGGCGTCGGCACACACGTGGTGGAGAGCAACGCGCAGGAGTGACCGGGGCGTTTCCCCGTCCGCCGGGCGCAGTGTGCGAGTCGTCCGCCCCGGCAAGCACCGCCCCGGTCTCCGTCGTTCAGGCGTGCGGTGCCTGAAGCCGCATGCTCGCACCGGCAGACATGCACGACCAGGAAACCAGGGGCAGCGATCCGAGGCATGGAAGACCGCAGTCACCGTGATCCAGGAGGCGAAACCACCCTCCGTTCCAGAAGGAGCACACGTCATGACTGTGCTCGTCGAATTCCCCCCTGGAGACCCTGGCACCCCTCCCCACCGTCACTTCGGCCCGGCCTTCGGATACGTGCTGGAAGGCGAGATGCGGTTCGAGCTGGAGGGAGAGCCCGAGCGGGTGATCCGGGCCGGGGAGGCGTTCTGGGAGCCGGGAGGGGATGTGATCCATTACCAGGATGGCAACAACCGTACGGAACGTGCGGAGTCGGTTCATCGTCACGATGACGTGCCAGCCGGGCAAGCCCATGCTGGTTCTCGTGGCGAGGACGAGCTGGTGCAACGCAAGGACAAGCGAGCCCCACGCCCCTCCTGAAGTGTGCTGCGGACGGCGGCGAGCAGGGCATCTCCCGACTATGGGTGGAGTGTTGCCGGGCTGAACCGGTGTGGGACGCCACTGGGCTGAGTTCCGCACCGTTGACGCGGCTCTGCTGTGCAACTGGTCTGCCGTCGACCAAGTTGTTCGTGACGCCGTGCGTGCTCGGTCGCAGCGGGCGGGCCCGGGCACTGCTAGCTTGCGGCCGTGGATCTCTTCTCACGCTCCTGGACAGCGTTGCGCACAGCGGTCGCCGAACTGCCGGACGAGGACTTCGCGCGGCCGTCCGGCTGCACCGGCTGGCTCGTGCGGGACCTGGTGTGCCACCTGATCATCGACGCTCAGGACGTCCTGATCACGCTCGTCACCCCCGCCGTTACGGAACCGACCCGGGACGCGGTGACCTACTGGGACATCGTCGAAGCCCCGACCGGCGACGACCCGCTCGATGCGCTGATCGTCCGCCTGGCCGCCGCGTACGAAGAGCCGTGGCTGCTCAAGTTCCACTTCGACGACGTCGGTTCCGCCGCCGGTCGCGCCGCCGAACTCGCGGATCCCTTGGCTCGGGTCGGCACCCGCGACGAGGTGCTCACCGCGGGGGACTACCTCTCCGCGTACGTCCTGGAATGGACGCTTCACCACCTCGACCTGATCGCGCACCTCCCGGACGCGGCAGAACCGCCCGCCGAAGGGCTCGCCCGGTCACGCGAGCTGCTGGAGGAGATCGCCGGTGCGGAGTTTCCCCCGGCGTTCTCCGACAAGGACGCGTTGCTGATCGGCACTGGACGGCGTGCCCCGTCCGAAGCGGAGGAGGCGGAACTGGGTGAGTTGGCCGCGAAACTCCCGCTCATCCTCGGCTGATCGTTTCCGTTGGACGATCGTCTGGCTGAACGGGACCTTAGGCGCGATTAGGCGCGGGCAAGATGTCGGCGGCGCGGGAACCCGACTCCCCGAATCCCCGACTCCCCGACTCGCGGATCTACGGCGCCGTTGCTGACTGGTCCGCGTCGGGTGGCGGCGCCGTTGGGCGCGTCCTGACGAATTTCTGTGCACACTCCCACGCTCGGCTGTGATGTCCCCAGTTGTGACTGTCCTGTGCCATTGAAGGCCGAGCGTTGTCGCCGAAGATTGGTGACCAGCGGATTCGTGCCATCGATTCTTTGAGTGACGGTGCCACGCCCTCACAGGGGCGGCGACTGCGGTCGGCGCCAAGCGGGTGACACGGCCGCTGCACTTCCCGGCTCGGCAGAGTTTTCTCTGGTGAGATACCGACAGATCTCCGAATAACTCACCGAAAAGAGTCGACTCGTGGCTAAGTACATCCTTGAGCCGGAGGCGCAGGAGTTCGCGGACGCGACTGCCAACCCGCCCTTCCTGTACGAACTCGGTCCGGAGGGCGCCCGCAAGGTGCTCGACGACGTTCAGGCCGCGCCGGTCGCCAAGGTCGAGGTCGGCGAAGACAAGTGGCTCACGGTGCCGGCCGAGGTGGGCGACGTCCGAGTCCGCCTCATCAAGCCGCTGGGTGCCGCAGGCCCCCTGCCCGTCATCCTGTACATCCACGGAGGCGGGTGGGTCCTCGGCAACTCGGGCACCCACGACCGGCTCATCCGCGAACTGTGCGACGGAGCCAAGGCCGCGATCGCCTTCGTCGAGTACGACCGCTCGCCCGAGGCCCACTACCCCGTGGCGATCGAGCAGGCGTACGCGACCGCGCAGTGGATCACCAAGAACGGGGCAAGCGAAGGCCTCGACGCCAGCCGCATGTCGGTGGCCGGCGACTCGGTCGGAGGGAACATGACGGCCGCCGTGGCGATCATGGCCAAGCAGCGAGGTGACGTGAGCTTCGTGCACCAGTCGATGTACTACCCAGTCACGGACGCCGCCCAGGACACCGCAAGCTATCAGGAGTTCGCCGACGGCCCGTTCCTCACAGCCAGGGCCATGGCGTGGTTCTGGGACTCCTACATCCCCGACCAGGGGCAGCGCAACGAGATCACGGCCTCGCCGCTGCGCGCCACGCTGGACGACCTTCGCGACCTGCCCCCGGCCCTCGTGATCGTCGACGAAAACGACGTCCTCCGCGACGAGGGCGAGGCCTACGCTGCCAAGCTCACCCAGGCCGGCGTCCCGACCACGAGTGTTCGTTACAACGGCATCATCCACGACTTCATGATGCTCAACCCGGTCCGCTCCACCAAGGCCACAACGGCAGCCATCGAACAAGCCATCCATGTCCTGCGAAAAGCACTCGGCACCCTCTGACCCACACCCTCGGCCAAGCACTGCCGAGAGAGCCGACACCTCCTCAGTAGGGCCTCGCGTACCGCGCCGCGACGCCCGAGAGCCTGCCCCCGCTCGGCCGGGTCGTCGACCTACCCCTCCCACACCCGGATCGTCATCGGCGCCTGACTCGGCCTGGCGCGGACCGCGAAGCCGCGACGGTCTCCTTCGATGGCGGTCCTCCTGATCGTCAGGCGGCGATCACGTTGGCTGGCCGACGTCAACCGCTCGTGAGGATGACGAGTTGCTGGGTCGCTCGGGTCATCGCCACATAGCGGTCGACCGCTCCTGCGACGCCCTCGCCGAACGACTCCGGGTCGATGAGGACGACCAGGTCGAACTCGAGTCCCTTCGACAGCTCCGGGGTCAGCGACCGGACGCGGGACGTCGCCCGGAACGTGCCCTCGCCGATGTCACCAGTGCCGATGACGCAGGCGATCCCGTCGTCATGCGCGGCGAGCCAGGTGTCGAGGATCGAGTTCAGGTCCGCGACGGACCCGTGTACGACGGGGATGCCGCTGCTGCGGATGGAGGTGGGCACATTGGCGTCCGGGAGCGCGGCCCGGATGACCGGCTCGGCTTCCGCCATGATTTCTTCCGGCGTCCGGTAGTTGATGCTCAGGGAGGCCACGTCGATCCGGTCGAGCCCGACTCGCTCGAGCCGTTCTTGCCACGACTCCGTGAACCCGTGCCTGGCCTGGGCGCGGTCCCCGACAATGGTGAGGCTCCGAGACGGGCAGCGGAACAGCAGCATCTGCCATTCTGCGTCGGTGAGTTCCTGAGCCTCGTCCACCACGACGTGCGCGAACGGGCCGGCGAGCAGGTCCGGTTCGGTCCTGGGCAGTGCGGTCTCGTCGATCAGGCTGTCCTGCAGGTCCTGTCCGCGCAGCATCGTCACCGCGCCTTCCCCGTCGTCATCGGCCTCGAGTACGTTGTCGATGACGCTGGCCATGCGCTCGCGTTCGGCCGCGACAGAGGCCTTGTGCCGACGCTTGCGCAGTGCCGCCTTCGGGTCGCCGAGCCGCTGCCGTGCCGCGTCCAGGAGCGGCAGGTCGGACACCGTCCAGGCCTGGGCGTCCTTGCGCTGCAGCTTCCGAACCTCATCGCGGCCGAACCAGGGAGCGCACATCCGCAGGTAGGCGGGTACCGACCACAGGTCTCCTACGAGGTCAGCCGCTTCGATCAGCGGCCACGCGCGGTTGAGGGTCCCGACCAGCTCTTCGTCGTGCAGCAGCGACCTCCGGAACAGGCCAGGAGGGACGTCGCCGTGGTGCTTGTCCATCAGGATCGTGACCAGCTCCTCCCAGATCTGGTCCCGCGCTTCGTTGTGCGGAGTACCTGGTTCCGGCGCTTCGAACGCCTCGGCCCAGTCGTCGGCGCTCAGCCAGACCTCGCCCCAGGGGGTCGTGACCGTCATCCCCTCGGTGGGCGGCGCTTCGTAGAACCTGACGGCCTTCTCGATCGCCTTCACCATGTCCACGGACGACTTCAGGAGGACCACGTCCGGGTCGGTCTCGATCGCTGCTCCGGCTCCCTCGGCGACGAGGTCCCGCAGGGTGCAGGTCTGCACGCCCTCCTCTCCGAGGCTGGGGAGGACGTCGGCGACGTAGGCCAGGTAGGGCCGGTGCGGACCGACGAACAGCACGCCGCCCCGACGGTGACCGAGGCGAGGGTCGGAGTAAAGGAGGTAGGCCGAGCGGTGCAGAGCGACGACGGTCTTCCCCGTACCCGGACCGCCGTCGACGACGAGAGCGCCGCGGGATCCCGCCCGGACGATGGCGTCCTGGTCGGCCTGAATGGTGGCGAGCACGTCTCGCATCCGGGTCGACCGGTTGCTGCCCAGGCTGGCGATGAAGGCGGACTGGTCGTCGAGCGCGGCGTGCCCTTCAAGCCCCTCAGCGGTGAACACTTCGTCCCAGTAGTCGTTGATCCGGCCGCGGGCCCAGCGATACCTGCGGCGGCTCGCCAGCCCCATCGGGTTGGCGTGGGTCGCCGCGAAGAAGGGCTCAGCCGCGGGGGAGCGCCAGTCGAGCAGCAGCCGACGCCCCTCGCTGTCGGTGAGGCCAAGCCGTCCGATGTAGACGGGCTCGGGGTTGTCTGCGCTGACGATGTGTCCGAGGCACAGGTCCAGACCGAAGCGACGCAAGGCGCGTAGGCGACCGGTCAGCCGGTGGATCTCCATGTCCCGGTCCATCGCCTGCCGGCCAATGCCGCCGGGTGCCTTGAGCTCGGTATCGAGGAGGTCGGACAGTTCGGCGATCGCCTGCTCGAGGCTCTCCGCGATGGCCGCGAAGTGCTGCTCGTCGCCGGCGATCAGCATCGGGTCGGCCTTGGGGGAGAGGTGGTCGGGAAGGTCAAACGCGCTGGTGGTCAGGGGAGTCATGTCATCAGCTCCGACCCGAGGTCGCGCCCGCGAAGTCCGGCGGCGCGCACACCCGCACCTCGGCACCGAGTGCCCGCAACCGCAGTGCGAGTCCCACCACCGGCTCTCACGTCACCGCACGATCCATAAACCGACAACAACACACGCACTTGGTGACTCTCCTATTTCCGCAGGTTCTGGGCTCGGCCAGCGATTCTGCGGCATGACCCGGGCCTTGCCGCAAGGCCCCCCATGCGCTATAAGTTAAGAGTGGCAAGGAGTGGGTGACCTCCTTGCCTTTGCCTTTATCGCTCCCCGTGGATGGACAAGCCCTTCACGTAGCGGCGACGCGCCATGTACGGCGGCTTCGTCGGCCCAGGAGAATCTTCCCTGGGCCCACATGCATCCGCGGAACGCGAAGTTCTCACCCTCTTCAGCAAGGCCGGCTCGAACGTCGTCGAGAGCGCCGCCACGAACCTGCCCCAAGCGGCAGGTGTTGTCCATCCCGAGTCTGCCGGCTCCCACCTGCCGAATCTCGCCAGCGCCATCTCCCTCGGGCACACGGCACGACACCCGCTCAGGTACGGCTGGCATGGATGGTGCACCGCGGGCCACACGTACTGGCGATCCCGGCCACCTTCGGCCCCGCCACCTGGGCACATCGCCGTCGGCGCGGCGGCTGTCCCAGGCCGGCCCCAACCACGTTGAGGCGTCCTGGACCACCACTCCTACACGCCCTGGCCTGGCGTTAGACGGTGAGCAGCTCGATCTCGATCGCGAGAGCACCGAGCACCTCCTTCTCGGGCGAGTAGATACTGCGGATGTTCTCGATCTGCTGCTCGCGACTCGAGGTCGGGTCGACGTTCGACGGACCCTCGCCGTCGAGCAGCGCCTCGAAGTCGTGGTACGCCGTGACGCGCTTCACGAGCACGTCGCACGTCTCGTCGGTGCCCTTGATCCGGAAGCGGATCACGTCGCCGGCGGCGAGGTCCTCGAGTGCGCGTAGCACACCCGTACCTCGATCGTCTTGCGGCCGGCGGCGACGAGGTCAACGTACCGGCGGTACAGGTTCAGCTCGCGGACGCGAGCGGCGGCTTCATGGTGCGGGAACGCTCCTGGGGTTTCGAGACAGTCCAGGTGACCCGGGGGCGGTCGGCCAGGTCACGTGGGTCGGATGGGCGCTTCACCGCCCTTGGCGCAGTTCACGAACGCGGCGCGGATCTCTTGCTCGTCAGCCCCTGTCAGCGGCTTCATAAAACGCACGCTAAGTTCCCTACAGGTTTTAGGTAACTGCATACCGATCACCGGTAGAGCAAGGCGTGTGTATACGCGAGGTACGCAGCCCAATTTCGGCCAGTCCAGCAGGTCTATCCCTCGTCCTCGCCGGACGACTTCGGCGGACGCCCCCGCCGGGGAAGAGGCCCTGCCGCGCCAGGCAGCCGCCCCGCATCGGACAACGCCCTGCGCAGCAGAAACTCGATCTGCGCGTTCGTGGACCGCAACTCGTCTCCGGCCCACCGGGCCAGCGCGTCATGGACCAGCGGATCGAGCCGCAACAGCACCTGCTTGCGCTGTGCGGCCGACCGCTTCGGGGCCGGGCCACCACCCGACTCGCCCCCGGACGAAGGGGACGTCACTGGTACAGCGACCCGGTGTTGAGCACGGGCTGCGCGGCCCGGTCCCCGCACAGCACCACCATCAGGTTCGACACCATCGCAGCCTTGCGCTCCGAGTCGAGCTCGACGATGCCCTGCTCGGCGATCCGGGAGAGCGCCGCCTCGACCATGCCGACCGCCCCGTCGACGATCTGCCGCCGGGCCGCCACGACGGCACCGGCCTGCTGCCGCTGCAGCATCGCCGAGGCGATCTCGGGTGCGTACGCGAGATGCGTGAAGCGCGACTCGATGATCTGCACACCCGCCGCCTCCACACGTGCGTGGAGCTCGATGGCGAGCTTCTCGGTGATCTCCTCCGCGTTGCCGCGCAGCGAAAGCCCTTCTTCGTCGTGCGCGTCATAGGGGTACTCGATGGCGATGTGCCGTACGGCCGCCTCGGTCTGGGTCGAGACGAACTCCAGGAAGTCGTCTACCTCGAACGACGCCTGCGCGGTGTCCTCGACCTTCCAGACCACGACCGCGGCGAGCTCGATCGGGTTGCCGTAGGCGTCGTTGACCTTGAGAACGGCGGTCTCGTGGTTGCGTACCCGCGTCGAGATCTTGACCCGGGACGTCAGTGGGTTGACCCAGCGCAGACCGTCGGTACGGATGGTGCCCCGGTAGCGCCCGAACAGCTGGACAACACGGGCTTCGCCCGGGGCCACCATGTTGAGGCCGCACATGGCGAGGAACGCGGCGATGCCTATCAAAATGCCGAGGACGATCAGCGCCGCCTTCCCACCGGACGAGGCGGTCACGGCTCCGAGCACCACGAGGCCCACGCCGGCGGCCAGGCCCACCAGGCCGAGCAGCAGCGCGAGCCCGCCCCCGATGGAGTGTGCGGCGAACTCCCGCACTCGCGGCTCGGGCATCTCGGGCAGGTCGGTTATGTCTGGAGCGTTCGCCGTGTGGTCGTGTGTGCTCATGGAGTGCTCCCCGATTCGAGTGGTTTGAGCTGTGGGCGAGGTTCATTTCCGTACTGGTGGTCGACCTCACTGTCTAGCATAGTGATATCACTTTAATGCTGGAGCAAAACCTTCACGCACCTCGGAAGCGCAGCCTCGGCGGGACAGCATGCGGACAGGCCGTCTAGGAGCCGTGCGTAGGAGGCCCGCTTCTGCGGCCGCGGTTCGCTGCGGCCTGTCTCCCAGTGGCCGACGGACTCACGCCAGGTGTTCAGCGCCTTGGCGATCTGCTCCTGGCTGAGCCGGCCGTTTCCCTCGCGCACCAGGCGACGGGTGCGCATCAGCCACGCGAAGAGGCGCTCGACGATCCACCGCTTGGGCAGAGCACCACGAACCGCTTCTGGCCGCGCTGCGTTTGACGATCGCAAGGACCAGCGCGAGTGCGGTGAGGCAGTACTCGACGAGGCTGCCGGTGAAACCGCCGTCGGCCCGGACAAGGGCCAGCAGGTGGTGCCCGTCGGCGACTTGTCGCAGCAAGACCTGTGCGGCGGTGCGGTCGCCGGTGTCCGCGGCGGTGACCATCACGCCCAGCAGCAGACCGAGCGTGTCGACCACGACATGCCGCTTGCGGCCTGATCAGCTTGCCGCCGTCGAAGCCCCGCCTGTCCGCGCCGACGACAGCGTCCGTCTTGCCGACAGCGAGTCAAATCGGCCGGCCGTCGGTGACGCGTCTCGCCCAGCCTCTCGCGGACCCGGCCATGCAGCCGGTCGTGGAACTCCCTGACCACGCTATGGTCGCGCCAGCGGCGGAAGAACGCGTATGCCCGGTCCCACGGTGGGAAGTCGGCCGGCATCGCCCGCCACTTGATGCCGTTGTCCACCAACTGGCGGATCGCGTCAAGCTTCTGCCGGTGGCAGTACGCCTCCGGCTGCCCGCCCCCCGGCCACGCAACCAGCTCGGCACCGGCAGCAGTGGCCGGACCATCATGACGGCCGCCCGCCGAACTGCCAGTTGTGCACCAATGTCGGCGTACCGGTCCGGGGTCAGGATGGCGCGTGCCGTGTCCGGGTCCGGCGCCCGGACCAACACCGCTGTGCCCAGCCAGGTGGCGCCGTTGTCGGACAGTGGCGGTCCATAGGCGATCAGCTCGTCCCGGTCGGGCGGCACCGCGAGGTCGGCGGCCTGCCCCGTTCCGAGGTAGAGCACCAGGTACCGGTTGCCGCCGGTCCGACCGCCGGGGAAGTCCCACATGGTGCGCCCCAGAGTGTTGCGGACGGTTATCAGCCCTGCAGGCGGTCTGCCAGCTGTTCCTTGTCTTGCAGGAACCAGAGCTGGCGACCGCCGTTGCTCTCCCGCACGAAGTCCTCGAGTGCCGAGCTGGTTTTCAGATGCCGGGAGATGTCACCAAGTACCACCAGGCCCATGCCGTATTGGGCGAACTTCTGGACGATGTGCCCAGCGATGCGCGTGCGTAGGTGAAAGAAGTCGTCACCCAACCGCTGGGCGGGGACGACGACCCATCGGGCGCCCTGGTAGGTGGCGTCGCCGATCAGGTCCAGAGCGTCTCGTTCGCCTTCGATGGCCGCCCCCTCGGCTGCGCACATCAGCACGGGGACGTCGTGGATTTTCTCCAAGGAGGTCATGCCCGCCAGGCTATAGCGGGTCGACGCGACAGTGAGTACGCTTTACTTCCCTATCGTTACCTGTAACGCCACCTTCTTTGATGTGTTAAGGTACGTTTATGGATCTTTCGCTCTACTCTGTGGATCAGGTTGCCGAGCGGCTTGGACTCCACGTCCGGACGGTGCGCAAGTACGTGCGCGATGGGCAGCTCAAGGCGGTCAAGATCGGCAAGCAGTACCGGATCGCGCACGAGGACATCGAGGCGTTCACCGGGCTGCCCTTGCCCGCGACTTCGCGGGAGGCAGCCATGCGCCACCGGCGCGTCGAGGTCTCCAGCATCGTCGAGATCGACGCGATCGACGCCGAGACGGCCCGCAGGGTGGCCACGCTGCTTACGGCCGCGCCCGCGAGCCGGGATTCCGGTGGCCCGCCGCTGCGGGTGGAGACCGCCTACGACGAGGAGCGGGCGCGCATGAAGGTCATCGTCCTGGGCGGCCCGGCCGACACCGCGCGACTGCTGGAGTACGTGAGCGTGGTGGTCGAGTCCTGAGCACCACGAGCAGCGCTCTCGACAAGAACGAGGCCTGGCGCGCGAGATCGAACGCCGCTACCGGCAGCGGCATCGTGCCGGAACCGGCGAGGCCGTGCACCCTCGTCAGGCGCGGTCGAGTTCGGCGGCCCCGAAGGAGACGTCGAAGCGGTCGCACCAGATGCTGATGCTGGTGTAGCGGGCGGGGTCGATGTCGTCGGGCACGGCGTAGTTCTGGCTTCCCTTGTTGCCCTTGAGCTTGCCGAGGCTGACGTACTGCCCGTCGTCGAAGACGTGCCAGCCTGCCTTGCCCTCCTTCACCGGTTGGTCGGTCAGCCACACGCGGAGGTCCGGTCCGTTGCTGGTGTCGAGGTTCTCCAGCCGGACGACGTGGGAGCCGTCGGCCAGCCGTACGAGCTTCACCGTGCCCGATGTCGCGTGCTCGTGGCTGATCAGTTCACCGCGCGCGAGCGTCTGCGGCCCGGTCGACAGGGAGGGCGTCTCCGAGGGCGCCGCCGTGGGAGGAGCGGAGGTCTCCACTGCCCTGGGCAGGGACTCTTCGACAGTCTCGTCCTGCCACAGCTTCCACGGCTGGAACCAGTACAGCCCGAAGGCGGCTGCGGCGACAGCCACCACCAGTGCTCCGATGACCAACGGCCTGGTCAGTACCTTCCACACGCGTGCCATCCCCGCCTCGCCTCCTGAGATTTTCCTGTCGCACCCCATTCAACGCAGCGGGTGGCCGTCCCGTAGCCCGCAAGAGATGACGGAACCCTTACGTCGTCGCGCCGCACCGGGCGGCCCACACCTCCTCGAGGCGGTCTCAAGCCTCGGTCGTGGGAAGCGTCACCTCGAATCGGCAGCCGCCGGGGATGTTCCGTACGGCGGCACGCCCGTGGTGGGCTTCCACGATGCCGCGGACGATGGCCAGGCCCAGACCCGCGCCCGCGGGAGGGGTGCGGGCGTGGGTGCCGCGCCACCCGGTGTCGAAGACACGCGGCAGGTCCTCCTCGGGGATCCCGCCGCAGCCGTCCGTCACGGACAGCACGACACCTTCTGGAGAACGCTCGGCGGCCACTGCGACCGTTCCGTCGGCCGGTGTCCGGCGGATCGCGTTGACCAGCAGGTTGCCCAGGACGCGGCTCATCTCCTTGCCGTCCACTTCGACCGGTACGGGTTCGACGCGGTCGCCGACCAGCCGGACCCCGTGTTCGCGGGCGAGCGGGTCCGCTCCCGCGAGGGCGTCACCGACGAGGTCGTACACCGAGATCCGGGCCGGCGAGAGCGCCAACGTGCCGGCGTGGATACGGGACAGCTCGAAGAGGTCGCCGACCATGTCGTTGAGGCGCTCGACCTCCGTGCGGATCTGCCGCAGGTAGCGGTCGGGGTCGGTGGCGACGCCGTCCTCCAGCGCCTCGGACATGGCGCGCAGGCCCGCGAGCGGGGAACGCAAGTCGTGCGAGATCCAGGCGACGAGTTCGCGGCGCGAGGACTCCAGGGCACGCTCGCGCTCACGGGAGGCGGCGAGTTTCGCGCTCGTTGCTGCCAGCTCGCGGCTGAGTGCGGCCAGTTCCGCGGTGACGGGGCCCTCGGGGGCGGCGAAGTCGCCGCCGTCGCCGAAGGAGCGGGCGGCGAGGGTGAGTTCACGGCTGCGGGCGACCACCCAGCGGCCCAGCAGAAGCGCGGTGGCCAGGGACACGACGGCCGCCATCGCGACGACCGTCGTGACGACGGACAGGTCATGCCCGGAGAGGAACATCGCTTGTGCCACCGCCAGCGTGCCCGCGAGCATCGCGGTCACCGCGACGGCGGCGATGACCGTGAGCGACGCGGTGAGCGAGCGGCGGCGGATCAGCCACAGGACGCCCGCGCCGAGCAGCCCGGCCGCGGCGGCGCCGAGGAAGGCGAACAGGGCGATCAGGAGAGTGTCGCGCACGGTCACTCCTCTGGCCGGCCGGATGTGCCGGTGGGGTCGAAGCGGTAGCCCACGCCCCACACGGTCTGGATCAGTCGGGGCCGCGCGGGGTCGTCCTCCACCTTGCCGCGCAGCCGGCGGACGTGGACGGTGACGGTGGACAGGTCGCCGAAATCCCAGCCCCAGACCTCGCGCATCAGGTCCTCGCGGCCGTACGCGCGGCCGGGGTGGCCCAGGAAGAAGGCAAGGAGGTCGAACTCGCGAAGCGTGAGGGCCAGTTCGGTACCGTTCTTGGTGGCGTGGCGGGCCGCCGGGTCGACCGTGAGGCCGGCGGCCTGCAGGGTCGTGCGCATACCGGCCCTGGCAGGCCGGGAACGGCGCAGCACCGACTCCACCCGCAAGACGAGTTCCCGGGGGCTGAAGGGCTTGGTGACGTAGTCGTCGGCTCCCACCTCCAGGCCCAGGATCCGGTCGTCCTCGTCACCGCGCGCGGTCAGCATGATGACCGGCACCGGACCGCGGGCGCGCAGTCGGCGGCACACCTCCAGGCCGTCCATCCCGGGCAGCATCAGGTCCAGCACCACCAGGTCCGGCCAGTGCGTGGCGGCACGGGTGAGCGCGGTCGGCCCGTCCCCGACCGGGTCCACCTCGTAGCCCGCGCGGTCCAGGTACCCCAAGACGACCTCAGCGACGGTGGGATCGTCCTCCACGACCAGGACCCGGGCCGCTTCGGCCGGCCGCCGCTCAGCGGGCGCTTCCCCCATCGGCTCGTACGGCTGCTTCATACGTTCAGCTTCGCACCACGCCACTGGCCAGGCCGCTTCCGGCCTGCCTCCAGCGTCTGACGTCCGTATTCCGTAAGAACCGGAGTCCGAAATGCACCGTTCGAGTTCGTGGGTGATTGCTGTGACGACCTACCCCAACGGACCCGTGGATCTCGCGGAACCGGACGTCGACGTGATCCTCCCCCAGTCGGAGACGCGCCGCTCCTTACGATGGGCGCCCCAACGGAGCACCACTGGAATCCGCGCATGGGCCGTCAGAGATACGCGGGTATTCGGGCGTGCCCGGAGTCCCCGACCGCGCCTCCGTCTCCGTCTGTGTCGATGTCCCCTCGGTCGGCGTCGACGTCCCCGTCGATGTCCATACGGACGGCCGCCGCCGGTACCGGATCGGCACCCTCGGCTTTACACGGCGCCGATCGAGGAAGCGGCCCTCCGAACGGTTCGCCGAGGTCGCCGGCGCCTGGATCAGCAAGTATCCGGCGACCGTCGAACTATGGGAGTGGGCCTGGGAGGAGTTCACGCCGTTCCTCCGGTTCGACACCGAGATCCGCCGCATCGTCTGCACCACGAATGCGATCGAGTCCGTCAACGCGCGGATCCGTCGGACGGTCAAGGCCGCGGCCACTTCCCGAACGAGCAGGCCGCCCTGAAGTACGTCTACAAGGCGGTCATGTCGCTCGACCGCACCGGCAAGGGCCAGGCCGCCGGACCAGCCGCTGGAAGACCGCGCTCAACGCCTTCGACATCACCTTCGACGGCCGCCTCTCCGCAGCTGGCACGTCTCTAGCTGTCGCTACCGGCCGCTCTCCAAGCCCGGGCTTCTGACATGAGCTGATCGACAATCTGGGACTTCTCGGCGACGTATCCGCCACGCTCGGTCGCATACTTCCCGGCAAGGTACTGCTTCGCCTGCTCGTACCGCTGGGCGGCGTCCTCGCCCGCCACCAGATAGTCACGGAACAGCAGGTAGTCATCGGATCGCGGAGCCGACGCCGCAAGGACATGCAGGTGATGCGTTCGCTTGCCGCCTGAGACCTTCCGGAAGAACAGGTGCTCGCCGTCATCGGCGAACGACCCCGGGCGGTACTCGTAGCCGAGCTGCTCCAGTGCGGCGTGGTCCTTAAGCACGTCACCGACGTCGGAGACGACCGCGAGCAACGCTGCGACTTAGCTGTCGACGGTTGTCAGCGTTGGTCGCCGTTGTGCACCGTCGCACGGCCCAGCGACGGCCCGATTCCCTACAGCTCCGGCCAGTCGTGTGACTCGAGCTTCGTCCATGGCGGGCATGCCGCCAGGCCAGCCGGTCGGCCACGTGCAGGAGGTCGGTGGAAGCCAGGACGGACATAAGCGGTTGCGGCAGCCCCGAGACGTGGCTGCTGTACAGCAGGAGAGGTCGCTGTCTGCATATCGAGGGTGAACCTCGAACGCGCAGCGCAGAAGACCGCGCAGAGGCGGATGGGCAGGCAACCGAGCTGGATTGAGATGCGCCGCCCGGTCCGGAGCGCATCAGCTCAGGCCGCCCCCAGCCGGCGCGCAGGACGCTCTTCCCGTCTCCGCGCGTCCGCACGGTCGACGGACGCCACCCCATGCGGTCGGACTGACGGATCGTTGTCGATGAAGGTCGGTGAATCCAGCCAGTACGCGTCAGTGAGCTCCGCATAGGTCGCGTGGTGATGCCTGTGGTCCGGCAGGCACCCAGTGGTGTCCGATGTGCTGTCCATGACCCCATCCAACGGCCTCCGGTACGCCGTGACCAGGCCGCGTCGGTCGTGTCACCACAAGCGGTGAAGACCGGCGATGCTAGCCCGTTCGTGTAACGCTCAGGGCTGCGCCGTCACAGAACGCGTGCCCAAACGGGAAACCCGCTGAGCGTGGACGCGCGCGGCCGCCCAGCCTGCTGACCCCGTAAGCAAAGCCCACGCCTGCGGCGTGCAACGGCGCCGCACCCATCCCTCCAGCGCAGCCTATTGATCATCCGACAGGATCAACTCGCGCCTTCGGCCGCCCAGGACGCGCCATCCCGCAACCCGGGGTCGTTGGTCTGTTCAAGGCGGGCTGTCACATCCGCCAGAAAATAGTAGCCATGGACATAATAGCCATGTACTCTATTCGGTATGAGCAAGGGCTCACCGGGCCCCACGCCCGGTTTCCTGGTATGGCGGCTCGCCAACAAGTGGCGCGTCGCGGTCGATCGCGCGGTGGCTCCGCTGGGCCTCACCCACGCGCAGTACTCACTGGTCGCGTCGCTGCACGGCATGCAGCACGCCGGCGAGCGGCCCAGTCAGCGCCAACTCGCCGACCACACCGGCCTGGAGGCGCTGTACGTCTCGAAGCTGGCGCGCGCCCTGGAGTCGGCCGGCCTGATCGAGCGCACCCGCGACCCCCGCGACCCGCGCGCCGTGCAGCTCGCCCTCACCGAGCAGGGCCAGACCGTCACGGGGCAGGCCATCACGGTGGTCCAGCAACT
Organism: Streptomyces himalayensis subsp. himalayensis; assembly: GCF_013778455.1. Lineage (GTDB taxonomy): Bacteria > Actinomycetota > Actinomycetes > Streptomycetales > Streptomycetaceae > Streptomyces > Streptomyces himalayensis. Next base: position 181,268 of record NZ_JACEHE010000011.1, read on the forward strand.
GCTTCAGCAGTTGCTGGAGCCGCTCGGCGGCCTCGACGCCCCGCGGACGCGCGCGTTCACCGACGAGCTGACGACCCTGCTCGACGCATCTCTCGCTCCATCCGTACCGAACGACGAGAGCACTCAGGGGACAACACCATGACCACCACTGCATCCACCACCACCGCACTCATTGCCGACTCTCGCGCCCTCGGCCTGGCCCACTACGCCGCCCGCGGCGTCCTGGAGCACGTCCTGGCCCGGCACGGCATCACGTTCCAGCAGCAGATCGCTCTGCGCGCCGCCGTCACCGCCGACACCCCGCAGACGCCGGACCATCTCGTCACCCACGTCCGGGGCTCCCTCAAGGCCGATCCGGTCGACATCCGCGCCACTCTCGACGGGCTGCTGGCCAAACAGCTGCTCGTCGCGGACGGTGCGCACCTTCGCCGCACGGATGCAGGGCGCGAGCTGATCGCCGTCGTGGGTGCGGAGATCGCCCCCATCACCGCCCGCATCTGGGGCGGGATACCCGCCGAGGATCTGGCCGCCGCCGGCCGCGTCCTCGCCCTGGTTACCGAGCGCGCCGACGCGGAGCTTGCGGCGTTGACCGCCTGACCGCCCGCTCACCGCCTGGATCGACGCGGGCATTTCCGATCCCCGAGAGGTCACGACGAAGCACATCACGGACGCCTTGAAGCCCCTCGCCGGCAGCGCGGCCCGGCGCCTGCACTCCGCGCTGCGCTCTTACTTCAGTGCCTTGATGCGCGAGCGGCTGGTGTTCCGCGACCCCGCGCGCACCGTCAGGCTCACCACCACGCGGCCTGTGCATGGGCGCCGCTGTCGAGGAGGTGATGTGCGGCGACGATGAGCTGGCCGCGCTCCTAGGGCCTGTGTCGGAAGTGGCGTCGTCCGCCCGAAGGGCGGGCCTCGCGGCGTCTGGCGCGTGCGATCGCAAGGCGCCGGAATGTCCTCGTAGCGGAGCTATTAGGGCATTTCGGCAACGCCGCGAGCGTGCGTGCCAGACGCCACTTCCGACACAGGCCCTAGCCCGCGCTGGTGAAGAGGACGCCGGCGAAAGCGGCTTGTGCGGCGGCCGATGGCGCCGGCGCTGTCCTCGATGGCGCTCGCCGCCGTCCCGCTGATCCTGCTCGGCGCCGGCGCGAGCACGTTTTTGCTGGCAGCGGCGGCGTTCGTGGCGGGCGTGGCCTCCGAGTTCTTCACCGTCGTGTGGGAGACCGTTCATAACACCCACGTCCCGGAGCGGCTGCTTTCCCGGGTCGGCGCCCACGACGAGTTCTGGTCCTTCGTGCCCGTCCCCATCGGCCAGCTGTCCACGCCAGCCCTCGCCGCAGCGTTCGGCACGGCGGCGGTCGCCGTCACCGGCGGCGGGGTGGCGGCGGTGGTGATGCTGGTGCCGTTACTGGTGCCGTCGCTTCGGAGGATCGAGATCAACCGGAACGGCGAGACATAGCCCCCGTATTCAGTCCGCCGGTCCCCGGCAGGCACTGGCCGCGCCCGGAGAGCAGGGAGGCCGTGGGCGAGTGGGTCAGCAGGCGCTGCCACTGGCAGGAGGGTCGCTGCCGTGTGATGCGCAGACCATGGCAATGCCCCGGTGATACGGAACAGCTCGCTTTCCTCATGACGGCGCGGGCGGCCCCTGCAGACGGGAAATCGTCGGATTCGATCGAAGGCGTGCGGACGGCAGGACAGCATCCTCTCTGGGGTGATCCGCAAAGCACGATCTAAACCACCGAGACCAGCGCCAGCGCCTCCTTCAAGTGGTGCTCGGCGATTCCCTGCATGATCTCCCGGTCGGGGAAGTCTCCCTCGAGCAGCCGGAGCGGACCCGCTGTCAGTGAAAGCCGCTGGGTGAGCGTGTAGAGCGCGAGCCGGTCTTCGTCGAGGCCCTCCACCGCCAACCACTCATAGTGGCTGCCGGGATGCCGGAGCTGCAGGAAGACGTGCTCCCACTCGATGTCGAAGTACAGCAGGTCCTCGATGTCGATCAGAACGGGGTTGCCGTCCCGGTCCACCAGCACGTGGTCCAGCCCCAGCTCGCCATGGACGACCGAGTACTCGGCACGCGGCCGCACCGCTGCTGCGAACTCTCGCAGTCGTTCCTCCAGCCGGTCGTGGGCGTCCGCGATCCTCCGGTCCCGTGAAGCCGCTTCGGCCAGGCAGCGCAGCGCGAAGTCGAGCGCGGCTTGCTCGCATGACGTCGCTCGCGAGGTTCCTCCTGCGTCGATCAGGGCTACTTTGCCGAAAGTTGGCGCCCGATGACTGCGCATCGCCGTCAGGGCATCGGCGAGACGTGCCATCGTCGGCTCCGCCGCACGCGGGTCGCGGTTGAGCAGGTCCAGCAGGTCCTCGCCGGGGAAGTCCTCCACGATCGCGAGGTCGGCCGGGTAGTGGCTGCGCTCGCGGTCGACCAGATGGACCTCGGGAACCCGCAGGCCCAGCGACTCCAGCCGCGCGTGGGCGGCCTCGAACAGGTCGAGCCCGACACCGGGTGAGAACGGGTCTGTGAGGTCGTCGTCGCCCTCGGCCGCCGGCCAGTAGTTCTCCGACTCCTCCCACAGGTAGGCGATCGCCGTCGTAGCGTCGTCCATCGTCAGGCGGTATACGCCCTTCCTGCTGCCGCCCGCGAGCCGCTCGAGCGCATCCAGCCGCCGACCGCCACCCAGCGCGGCCCTCGCGGCCCCCGCCAACTGGTCTCGCGTCACTTTCCGGGGTGCCACGTCCACCACCCGCCTTTCCAGCTCGACAACCGGGGCACCCTACGTGATCGACCGCTCAATGCCGAACGATTTGTCCCAGAACCTCAACGCTCAACCGTGCACGCTTCAGGAAAAGGCCCTCAGGAGCCCGAGTCGGCATTTCGACGTCCTCCAGAGGCTCCTGCCGAGGGCAGCGAGCATCGGCCGCACCGTTCACGTCCGCCGCCGACCGAACGCCTCGCGGCGGATGCACGATCCCTACGCGTAACGACCCACGACGTTCACGCTCACGTCAACACCCTCCCGCTGCGGCTGCCATGACGGGCTGCCACAGCAACCCAGTGACATCAATTCTGAGGCTCTGGGGGTGTGCTTCTCCCGGAAGGAGCCTCATGGGTGACTCGGAGTCGAAGGTCGAGCTGCACGCCGCACATCGTCGCGATCACCAGAACGGTCAGCCGCACCCTGGATGGGCAGTGGCCGCAGCCGCGGAAGGACCCCGGCGCAAGGAGTCCAGGCTCGACCCTGTCGATTCAGTCCAGCCTGGCGAGGTGGTCGGCGGCGCCCCCGCGCCACTCGATGAGGAAGAGCGTCGCGTCGTCGCTGGTCCTGCCGCCCCGTTCCTGCTTCAGCGTATGGGAGAGGGCGCGCACTACCGCGCGTATTCCTGCATCCACCTGCTCGGTGCGGTTGACACAGTCGACGAGTTGTTCCAAACCGAACTGATCCTCGCCGACTTCGTGCTCCTCGATCACCCCGTCGGTGAAGCACAGCACACGGTCGCCGCGCTGGAGCATCAGCTCGCTGATCTCGGGTGCTTCACCGCCCAAGCCGACCGGCAAGGTAGTCGGGCTGTGGAGTTGCTGGATGACCTCGCCGTTCCGGATGAGCAGCGGTGCGGGATGGCCCGCGTTGACCCATTGCAAGTGACCTGTTGCGATGTCCAGACGCATCATCTCAGCGGTGACGAAATGCTCGGGGCCGAACTGCTTGGCGATGGCCCGGTCCATGAACGCATAGATCTTGCCCAGGTCGATGTCGCCGCGTCGGGCGTGTCGGTATGCACCGATAGTGACGGTCGCCATGGTGGCGGCGTCCAGGCCGTGGCCCATCGCGTCGACCACGGCCACGTGCAGGATGTCGTCGTTGAGGGCGTAGTCGAAGCTGTCACCGGCGACGTCATAGGCGGGCTCCAGGATTCCGGCCACCGCGACCTGGGGCACGTCCATCATCAGCGGCGGCAGCAGGGACCACTGCATCTCGGCAGCCACGCTCATCGGTTCGCGTCGCCGGACCAAGAAGAACTGGTCGGTATAGCTGTTCTTGGTGACCAGCATGTCGGCGACCAAGCTGGCGAGCCTGTGCAAAAGACGCCGGTCATCGTCATCGACGGCGTCCAGGGTCAGAGCCATCACCCCCACCTGATCGCTGCCGTCCAGCAACGGCAGGAACATCCGGATGCCGTCGGCCTGAGGTACCTCGACAGGGGTTGCACGCAGGAAGGCCACACCGGCGTCGGACGTATCAATCGGCTCAGCCTCGCCGACCACCAGCCGCCTGCCCGGCAAGGGGGCCAGCACCTCTTGGCCGTAGTCCTGCAGGAGAATCGAGACCTCCCGGCCACCGATCCGGGCAACCTCTTCCGCGATCAGCGGCGCGACCAACTGCGGCGGCATCTGCTGCTCCCGGTCCAGCAGCAGCCCCAGCAGCCGCTCACCGAACCCTTCCGACCGGTCCAGGCTGACCTTGTCGAACTGCCGCTCAGCATCGGTCATGGTCCGCGTCCTTTCCGTCTCAAGCGTAGTTCAGCGGGCTGCCTGGCTCTCTCGGGCTCGGCTGCCTGGAGCCGGTACGGTGCCGGGTCTGGCCCATGGGAAAGCCGGCCGCTCCCCGCCGGCTGAGCGCCTGGCAGGTCATCCAGTCGGCGGCCTCCTGCGTAGCTATTCACGGAAATGAGATGCCCGGGCTCGCCGCACTCCGGGACGGTCATGACCGCATCGACGTGCAGTACGAGAAACGCGCGGACGGGGCCACCCTGACGTACGCGACCAGGGATACCGCGCTGGTCGATGCCCTGCACGACTGGTTCGAAGCCCAGCTCGGCGACCACGGCGCGCACGCCGAGCCGGGCCACTGAAGAACCGCCCCCTCGATCGAGAATGTCATCATGCCGCCCGGCTCTGCGGCCGTCGAAGTGGGGACCACCCGGATCTTTGCGGGACTGCCCGTGAACGCTGAACGCCGGAACCGGTCTGGCGAAGTTCCCGTGCGTGGACCATAAGATGATCTCGTGATCAGCAGCACCGCATCGAGCCGCCGCCCTGCCGGGCGGTTGTTTGTGCTGCTGGTGATGGCGGTACTGGCCGGTGTGCTGGGGATGCATGCCCTGGCCCCCGATGGGGCGCCGACTGGGCAGTCGGATGCCGGGCACGGCATGGTGATGGCCCAGACGGCGGGCGCACCGCACGTGAGCGGGGGATGCTCGCACACGGATGGCGGGTCGGATCATCTTGATCATGCCGATGGGACGTGTGCGGCGGCCGGTATCGGCTCCCCTTACGCGCCGCCCGCACTGACCAGCGCGGTGCCGGATGCACCCGCCGCTTCTGCCGCAGCGCAGAGGGCCACGGCATCGACCGAGAGCGGCCGGGCACCGCCCGACCTTTCTGAGCTGCAACTTCTACGGATATAGAGCGGCCCGCACGGCACCCCTTGCCCGGACGTTCCCGGTGACCGGTGCCGCGCCTACGCACACCCTCATGTCCGCGAAACCCGCGCGCCCTGCCGTGGCTGCGCGTAAGGAGTTGCACACCTATGAACAGCAAGCGTTCCCTCGCCCGCCGTTCCGCCGCCGTGGCTGCCGCAGCGGCGGTGGCGCTCGCCCTGGCCGCCTGCGGCGGCAGCGGCGACGGCTCGGCCGGACACAACGGCCACACCGCGACGTCCCCGTCCGCCTCGGCGCCGGCCTCCCCGGGCCGGCACAACGCTGCCGACGTCGCCTTCGCGAAAGGGATGATCCCCCACCACCGGCAGGCCGTGGAGATGGCCGACCTCGCGCCCAGCCGGGCGCAGTCGGCGGAGGTGAAGAAGCTCGCCGAGGACATCAAGAAGGCCCAGGACCCGGAGATCAAGACCATGTCCGGCTGGCTGACCTCCTGGGGCGAGGAGGTGCCCGCCGAGAGCGCCATGGACCACTCCATGCACGGCGCGGACGGAATGATGACGGCCGAGGAGATGGAGCAGCTCAAGGACTCCTCGGGTCAGGCTTTCGACACCGCCTTCATGGAGATGATGATCAAACACCACGAAGGCGCGGTACAGATGGCCAAGACCGAGCAGGCCGACGGCGCCTACGAGCCCGCCAAGAAAATGGCCGGAGCGATCATCACCTCCCAGACCGCCGAGATCACGCAGATGAACAAGCTGCTCGGCACGGACTGACCAGACCGCGGGGGCGGGGTGGCCGCCACAGCGCCCGCCCCGCCCCGGCACGCCTTTGCGATCTACCTTCCTCCGACCGCTTGGATCCCCATGTGATCACCACGGCGTCGCGGGTGCGCCGCTGGTTTTCTGGCGGCGGCCGCTGTGCTGCCGGCCGCCTGCTGAGACGGTGTCCTTAAGCCCCGACACCGGCCAGGAAGCCCCGACACCGGCCAGGACGCCACGCCCGCCGATCCAGGAACCGGCGGACCCTGCACGGCCTCGGCGTCGACCTGGCCGACAACACCGTCTATGCCGCGGGCCACACATGTCTTCCGGCTGAGCGGCGGGAAGGCGGTCCGGGTGACCGGCTCTGGGCGTGGGCGCCGGTCGCCCCTGGACGGTCCTCCAGCGGCCCTCAACAGAAAAAGCGGCCCTCAACAGAAAAGGGAAACACCCATAGAGAAATACCCCCCAGGGGTATATGGTTCGTGGGGGTGGGGGCTCGGAAGCCGGGCCACGCTGGATGGGGAAGGGGATGTCGGCCATGGACCACAACGCTCAACACACCGGCGCCGCGCACGACCACACCGCTCACGAGGGTCATCGCGGTCGCGCCACTCACCACGGCGCGCACGGGCACGGCGGGGCCTCCTGGGCGACGGCTGCGAAGGCGACGTTGCACTGTCTGACCGGGTGCGCCATCGGCGAGATTCTCGGCATGGTCATCGGTACGGCCCTGCTGTGGGGCAACGTGCCGACCATGGTCCTCGCGATCGGGCTTGCGTTCCTGTTCGGCTACTCGTTCACGCTGTTCGCGGTGCTCAGGGCCGGCCTGGACTTCAAGGCCGCGATCAAGGTGGCGCTGGCCGCCGACACCGTTTCGATCGCGGTGATGGAGCTGGTCGACAACGCCATCATCGCCCTCACCCCGGGCGCGATGGACGCCCACCTGTCGGACGGGCTGTTCTGGTCGGCCCTGCTGGGCGGTTTCGCGGTCGCCTTCCTGATCACCACGCCCGTGAACAAGTGGATGATCGGCCGCGGCAAGGGCCACGCCGTCGTCCACGCCTACCACTGACCGCCGAGAAGTCGCGCGCCCGGGACACCCCCTGATACCGACGGGGGCGTCCCTGCGCGTTTGCGTTACCGCGCCATGGCCACCGCCAAGGGCCGGTTGGGGAAGGGGTGCGGCCGCCCGCCCGCCGGCCTCCGGCAGCGATAAGGAAGCAACCAGTGATGACCACGGTCAAGGACATGCTCGCCACCTGCGGGCCGAAGCCAGTCACTGATCATGACGGTCCACCTGCCGCCCGGCCCCGCTGGAACGGGGCAGTCGAGTTCCTCCAGGGCGCACCCCGCCGTAGACGGGGAGGCCGGCGGCCAGGAGAAGATCCGGTTCTGGATCGCTTCCGTCCTGATCGCGGGTGGCAAGGCCGACGGGGAGCGCTGAGCAGACATGGAAGGCCGCCGCAGCGGAGTGGAGACCGGACGTGTCGCCGAGGTCATCGTCCGGCTGCCCGACGGCATCGGCCGCCGTGGCTCGGGCTACCTGGTGGCTCGGGCTACCTGGCAGCCGCCGGTCTCGAATCGGCGGGAAGCGTGGGTCCCGGTGCAGCGGCCCGGATCCGACAGAGCACTACTGGCACAGGGTCACCGACTCACCTCCGCCCCGGGATGTCGTGGACGGCTCGCGAACACGTACTCAACCGCCGAATAGTTGCGTCCAGTACGTGCCCGCCGCACCGCCCCCGGCGAAGCCGACGCCAATGTGCGTGAAGCCCGGCTTGAGGATGTTGGCGCGGTGGCCGGGGCTGTTCATCCAGCCGTCGACGACCTCGGCGGGGGAGCGCTGCCCGCAGGCGATGTTCTCGCCGATGGACCGCCGGGTGCAGCCGGCGGCGGCGGCCCGGTCCCAGGGTTCGCTGCCGTCGGGGGAGGTGTGGGAGTAGAACGCGCGCGCCACCATGTCGGCGCTGTGGCCCTGGGCGGCCGCGGTGAGGTGCGGGTCACCGGACAGCGGTGTCAGCCCGGCCCTGGCCCGCTCGGTGTTGGTGAGGGCGATGACCTCGGCGGCCGTCTGTGCCAGCCCGGCCGGAGTGAAGGGCCGGGCCCACAACGCCGTCCAGAACATGTCCCCGGAGCGCCGGTCCGCGACGTACGCCAACCCGGCCTCAGTGAACGCCGGTTCGCACAGAGTGCTCCGGGACCGCTCGGCCGAGAGGCAGTACTCCACGAACTCGGCCGGCGTCCGCGGCCCGGAGACCAGGTGCTCACCCACCGTCAGGTACGCGTATCCGCTCGCGGTGATCCGCTGATGGACGGAGACTCCGTCCGGCCCTTTGGAGGCCAGCTGGCCCCGCGCGGCCATCCCGGCGGCATGGTCCCGAGCCGCCGCCGTGAGCCGCGCGTCGAGGACCACCGGAGGCGAACCACTCCTGGCCCGTGCCGAGTTCACCAGCCTCAGGTAGTCGTCCGGATCGGGTGCGCCCCCCGACACCGGGGAACCGCTGGAGCCGGACGCCGGCACGCGTGGGCCATTGGCCCTGGAAAACGCGCCGGACAGGCGGAGACCACGGGGGCCGGGAAGGCGGAAGCCGAGCGAGCCGGGTGCGGTGCTCGGCATGCGGGAGCCGTCCCTCCCGGGCGGCGCGACCGGACGCGGTGACCCGCCCGCGACAGCCCCGCCCGGCGACGGCACGGCATCCTCCACGACGTCGACCCCGAAGTCCCGCGCGACACCGGCCAGCCCCTCGGCGTACCCCTGCCCCAGTGCCCTGAGCTTCCATGCCGGACCGCGGCGGTAGACCTCCGCGAGCAGGAGCACGGTTTCGTGCTGCGGGCGGGGCGGGGTGAACCGGGCGATCACGCGCCCGCCCGGGGCGCTGACGTGCAGTGTGGGTCGGGGCAGGTGCCCGAGGGGCGTACCGGGCTCGGCGGGGCTGATGACCACGGTGACGCGGCTCGCCCCGGCCCGCAGCGCGGTCGGATCGACGACGAGCTCCTCGCCGAGCAGCCGGGCCCCGGGCGCGGCGGGCTGGTTGTAGAACACGAAGTCGCCGTCACCGCGCACCTTCCCGCTGTCGTCGGTGATGATCGCGGACATGTCGAAGGCCCCCGGCACCCGGATGGTCAGGGTGCCGCCCGGCAGGGGCAGATTGCCCCCGGGAACGAGCTCGCTCATCGCTGCCGCCTGTCGAAGTGGCCGTCAGCCGGACAACGTCTCACCTGCTCAAAGGAGTTCCCGCGTCCTCGTTCCGCGGGGCCCGCATCGACTTCAGTGCCAGCAGCAGGACCCCGATGTCGTCCAGGTAGACGGGATCGGGCAACAGGTCGGCCGGCAGGACGAGGTACAGCACGGCACCCCAGAACACCCAGCGCGGCCCGGTCGGGAGCCCGGCGCGTCGTAGGTCACGGCGCGTACGGACGAGCCGCAGCAACAACACGACCGCCACGCCGAGTACCACGGCCGCGAGCATCGCGGCGGCGACGACCAACCACGTCCAGGTATCCATGAACACTGCCCATCGCTCTTGCCGACCGCGCGACCTTCGCTTCCTGTTCCTCTTCCCCGCCCTGGCCGACGGTATCGCGGCGTATGCGATGAGACGCACGACGCGGGCAGGTGTACGCGCTCCTCAGCTCAGGACGTCGGCGAAGCCGCGGTCGGCGGCCTGCATGGCGCGGACGGCGTGGATGTAGCCGGTGAAGCCGTGCCAGGGGTCGGGGTTGGCGAGGGCGTCGGTGACGGCTGCGGCGTAGGCGTCCATGCGGTCGGCGAAGACGGCGTTGACGAGGTCGTCGCGGGTGGCGAAGCGGCGGGAGAGGGTGGCTTTGCCGACGCCGGCTTCGCGGGCGACGGAGGCCATGGAGACGCCGAGCCCTTCGGTGGCGAACAGGTGGCGGGCGGCGGCGAGGATGCGGTCGCCGTTGCGTTCGGCGTCGGCGCGCAGCCCTGTCTCGGGCGTGCGGCCTGGGGTTTCGCCGGGGGCTGCGGTGCGGGTCATGCCTTCACCATAACGAAGTGGAACAGTCGGCCCAATTGTGTTGTTACTCTGGACGCCACTGGAATCGGGAAGGCCGTTCCAGTTATAGGGAGGTGTTGCCATGCGTGCTTTGGCGCTGAACGAGGTTCCCTCCGCTCCGGCCGTGGCCGAGGTTGAGACTCCGCGCCCGGAGGCCGGTGAGCTGCTGGTGAAGGTGGCTGTGTCGTCGGTGAACGGCTTTGACGCCGCGACGGCGGCCGGATACCTGCAGGGGATGATGGAGCACCGGTTCCCGCTGGTGATCGGCAAAGACTTCGCGGGCACCGTCGAGGCGCTCGGCGAGGGCGTGGAGGGCTTCGCCGTCGGCGACATGGTTTTCGGCGTGGTGATGAAGCCGTTCCTGGGCACCGGTTCGCTGGCCGAGTACGTGAGCGTGCCCGCCGGCTACGGCGTCGCCCACATTCCCGCGGGCCTTGACATCAAGGATGCGGGCGCGCTGGGCCTGGCCGGGACCGCGGCCTTCGACAGCCTGACGGCCCTGGACGTCGCCGAGGGGGAGACGGTGCTGATCTCCGGGGCCACCGGCGGGGTCGGCGCGCTGGCCGTGCAACTGGCCGCCGCGCGGGGCGCCCGCGTGATCGCCACCGCCCGCCCCGGCGCCGAGGCCGATTTCGTCACCGGCCTGACCGACGCCGACATCAAGGTCGTGGACTTCACCGGCGACCTGGAGGCGCAGGTCCGCGCGCTCGCCCCCGAGGGCGTGGACGCGGCTCTGCAGCTGGCCGGTGACGGCGGACAGCTCGCGGGCCTGCTGCGCCCGGGCGGGCGGATCGCCTCCACCCTCGGCCTGACGAAGGACGTCGTCGAGGACCGGGACGTCGCCGTCCACTCGGTCATGGCCGACGCGAACGCCCAGACCCTGGCCGTCCTGGCCGATCGGGCTGCCTCCGGCGCGCTGCGCGTGCCCGTCACCGCGACCTACCCGCTGGAGCAGGCCGAGCAGGCGTTCGCCGCGTTCGGTGCCGGCGCCCTCGGCAAGATCGCCGTCACCTGCTCCTGACACACCCCCGCTGTCCCACCCCCGCACCACGACGAAGAGGGAACTGATCGTGTCCACCATCGCCATCATCGGCGCCGGCCCCGGCATGGGGCTGGCCATCGCCCGCACCTTCGGCAGCCGCGGCTTCGACGTCGCGCTGATCGCCCGGACCAAGGACAAGCTCGACGCGCTCGTCGAGCAGCTCGGCACAGAGGGCATCACCGCTGCCGGGTTCCCCGCAGACGTGCTGGACCGGCCGTCGCTGACCGCCGCGCTGGAGGCGGCCAGGGCCCGGTTCGGGTCCGTCGACGTGCTGGAGTACTCGCCGGCCCCGCACTCCCCGGTGCCCGGCTTCACCCAGGCCGTACCGTCCGAGGCGACGGTGGAGAACCTGCAGCCGCAGATCGAGTACACCTTCTACGGCGCCGTCGAAGCCGCCCGCGCGGTCCTGCCCGCGATGCGCGAGGCCGGCGCGGGGACGCTGCTGTTCACCACCGGCGGCGGCTCGATCGACCCGATCCCGATGCTCGGCAACGTCAACGCCGCGGGTGGAGCCTTGCGCAACTGGGTGCTCAACCTGAACAAGGAACTGGCCGGCAGCGGGGTGTACGCGGGCCATGTCGCGATCAACGTGTGGATCGGTCAGGGCGGCCCCGAGGGCTTCCCCACCGCCACCCCCGAGCAGATCGCCCCCCTGTACTGGGAACTGCACGAGGCTCGCGACCGCGCCGAGGCCGTCTTCAACGCCTGACCGCCCGCCACGCCACGGGAGGGGCCGGCACCGCAGCGGCCTCTCCCTGTCGCTCCTCTCCGCTTCCGAAATCCGGCGCGCCGCACCAGGGGCAGTGCGAGGGCTGCACCACCACGGCCTGGCACCTGAAGGACGCTGTCTACCTCAACGCCCGCGGCGTCTCGTTCGCCATCCTGACCACGGGCCGTTGGGACGAGGTGGCCTCCTACCTGGAGTTCATGGGCTACACCCAGCCCTGGTACTCGGTGCGGGGAGTGGAGGCGCCGGTCGACGGAGACATGGGGCACATCGTCTGTTTCCTGCGCGACGGCGACCGCGTGTTCCTCACCTACTCCACGACGGGCCGGGGCAACGAGCCGGTCAACGGGTCCTTGGCCTGCTTGACATGACGCCCTACGGCCGCGGCGAGGCGTGGGAGGACAACCCCGAGGTGAGTCACAGCGCCAATAGGCGTCGAGGTCGCCGTTGGCGGTCGAGGTGCGCAGCTGGAGGACGGCTTCGGCGCCCTGAAGACCCCAGCGGGCTCCGGTGATGTCGAGGGGGCGGCGATCAGGTGGCGGCAGGCGCCCCCGATCGCAGCGATGTCGATCGACCACCTGCTTTCGAAGGCGGTGGGGTGGTGAACCCGCCTGCGCCGTTCGTCGTACTTTCCACGCACACGTTTCGAAGTCCAGGTTTCGACAAGCCTCACTGGGCAATTCCCCTCCAGGACCGCCCAGATGGAACCAGGGCAGGGGAGCCCTGAAGGCCGGGAAGATCCAGCTGCGCCGATGCAGGGAGGTGGAGGATGGGCCCGGATCCGTCTGCCCGTCAACGGGGGCCCAGGACGCCGCTGTGCCCGCGCTGTGGGGGCGACTGGGCGCAGTCTGTGCCCCGCATCGTCGACGAGGGCCGGATACCGCGCGAGCAGCGGCGAGAGGGCGGCCCCGCGTACTCCCCGCTCGCCGGGCGGCTCGCGCTGGCGCCAGAGCCTCCCGAGGTGCCGGGCATCATGATTGTGGCTGCCGGGACGCTGCCCTGGTTCGCCTTCTTCGCGCTCTTCGGATCTCTCATCTGGGCGGTGCTGGCTGGTGCCGATGTAGTCGTGCTTGTGCTGGTGGGCCTGCGGAGACGACAGATCCGTGCGCAGATCGATGCGGGCGCAGCCCGTGCGTATCACCTATGGAGAGACGCCTGGTACTGCTATCGCTGCGATGTGGTCTGGCGCCGCGAAGGTGGCGCGGACGTCATGTCGCCCGCCCGGTTCCAGCGGGAAGTCTGGGCTCGTGGCGGCTATAACGACCGGGTGTAGGTCCTGGCCCATCCATGATGGGTGCACTTCCTCGAGTCGGAAATCGCCGAGTTGCCGTGCGGCTGGAGGCCTGACCGGGAAGCTGTCACTGGCTTGTGTCGAGCGGTACTACGCGGCGCTCAGCGAGGCCGCCGAGCACGCGACAACCGGTGCCGAGGCGCTGCGTCTGCTGATCGATGCACTGTTCACGGAGGACACGGACCAGCACTGGCGTATGTGGTTCGACTACTGGAGAGCGGGCGAGCAGGACCCGGACCAGTCTCTGAACCGGCTGGTCGAGACCGAGATCGGACCTGGCCGCTGGACGCAATACCGGTGATTCAGGTTCTGTTCCGGCGGGCGTGTGCACCACGCTCTCCAGCAGAGTTCGCCTCCTCGTGCCGCGGGGGGTGAGAGGCAGACGCGTTCAACGTCCGCTGCGATACTCGTGGTTACTGGATCAACACGCTGATCACGAGAGGCGGAATCAGTGAACTCTGGGCAGAAGCAGGACAGTCGGGGCTTAGAGGTGCTCACAAAATGGGCGCCCGGCTCGAGGCGCCTGGCACGCACGCTCGCCGCGTTGCCGAAACACCCTAGTAGCTCCTCCCCCATTGCCTTAAGGGCATGGGAGGTGCCCCCATCGAGGGTCTTCCGGCGCCTTGCGATCGCACGCACCAGGCGCCTCGAGCTGATCGGACTCCCATTTTGTGAGCACCTCTTAGAGGGAGCGGGTCGGCGGCATGCCGTCGTCATTGGAGGCAGTCTCGCGGGCCTGCTGGCCGCGCACGTGCTCGCCGAGCACGCCGACCAGGTGACGGTCGTCGAGCGCGACCGGTTCCCGGAGGAGCCCGGACCGCGTCCCGGCGTACCGCAGAGCCGCCATCTGCATGTCCTGCTGGAGGGCGGTCAACAGGCCCTGGACTCGCTTCTGCCGGGGTTCATGGACGAGCTGCGGGCGGCGGATGCACCGCGGGTGGGGATGCCGTCGGACATGGTGCAGTGGCAGGACGGACGCTGGTTTCGGCGGCTGCCCGCGACGACGCACCTCTCTACCGGCTCGCGCGCACAGCTCGAGCAGTTGGTGCGGCGGCGGGTCCTCGCCAACCCCGTGATCACCGTGGTCGAGGCGACAAATGTCGTCGGGCTGTCGGGGGATGCCTCGCGGGTGCGGGGCGTGCTGCTACGGGAGCGTGGCGAGGGCACCGGGCAGGAAGGGCGGTCCCTCGAGGCCGACCTGGTCGTGGACGCCTCCGGACGCGGCACGAAGGCCGCGCAGTGGCTCTCGGCGGTCGGGGCGGAGGCCGTGTACGAGGAGTCCATCGACACGGGGCTCGCCTACGCCTCGCGCGTCTACCGCGACACGAGCGGGACTCTGGGCACCGAGTCGCTCGGATACTACGTCGTCCCCAACCCGTCGCAGGTCTACGGGGGCGTAGTGCTGCCCTTGGAGGACGGACGGTATCTGGCGACCTTCTCCGGGCTGCGCGGAGATGAACCGCCAACGGACGAGGAGGAGTTCGTGGCGTACGCGAAGAGGCTGCCGCATCCGTTCGTGCACCGGTGGCTGCGCACAGCCGAGCCGCAGTCGCCGGTGTTCGGCTTCCGGCAGACCGCGAACGTACGTCGCCGCTACGACCTTCCCGGCCGCCGCCCCGCGGGATTCCTCGCGATCGGCGACGCCTTGTGCACGTTCAACCCCGTCTACGGGCAGGGCATGGCCGTCGCCGCGATGAGCGCGGTCGCCCTGCGCGACGCGCTGTCCGACCCCCGTCGCACACCGACGACACGCCGCGTGCAGCAGGCCCTCCTCGCCGCCTCACGGCAGGCCTGGGACATCTCGGCCGGGGCGGACAAGGCGATGCCGGGGGCGATCGGGAACGCGGTCACCACCCGGGCCGTGGAACGGCCCGGCGGCTGGTACCTGCGACGCGTCCAGGAACGCTACGCCGGCGACCCCGTGGTGGGCCAAGCCTTCCGTTCCGTGCTGGCGCTCACCGCACCGGTCACCGCCCTGTTCGCCCCGAAGGTGGCGCGGGCGGTGCTCTTCGGTCCGGTTCCGGCGACGCCTGCCGAGCCTCCGATGACGCGGGAGGAGACAGGCATCTGATGCTGCCGGCCGCGAGGCGGCGCGTGTGACGGTGCACTCCTTCCAGTCCAGCTGATGCGCCCCGGATCACCGGCGCGGAGCTGCTCCCCGAGGGCTTCACCCGTCCCGAACGTTCTTCGGCCGTTCGGCGTCAAAGCGGTGACCGTCTTCGAAGGGACTGCCGACATGCCTGCCGTAACTGCCGACATGCCTGCCGTACGTATCCGTTCCCGCTCCGGGCTCCCTGCCGCGCTGATCGGGGTGTCGATGTGCGCGCTGGCCGCGTGCGGTACCCAGTCGGCGGCTTCCGCAGGGTCCGCTGCGGAGACCAGGGCGAAGGGCACGCAGGCCCGTAGCGCCTGGGAGGAACCGTCCTCGTACACCTACACGCTCACCTCCAGTGGCGGCGAACGGGCATTCCTCGGCACCTTCCGGGTGATGGTCCGGGACGGCAGGGTGGCGGAGGCGGTCGGGCTCGATGAGAGTGCCAAGGGGATCGTGAAGCGTTGGCCGCGTGAAGTCCCCACCATCGGCAGGCTGTTGGAGGACCTCGAACCGGCCCGGCACGACAAGGCGTACCGGGCCGAAGCAGAGTACGCGGCCGACGGCCACCCCGTGCGGATCTCGCTGGACTGGGAGGAGAACGCGATCGACGACGAGGCCGTGTACACCATCCGTGCCTACGAGCCGATCAGTCGCTAGTGCGTCCAGTGACGCGCCCGCCGTCCGTCATCGCCAAGACGAACGGCGGCGGGCTCACAGCACGCCGCGCCCCGACAGACTGCGCATCAGCGCGCGCACCCCGAACTCCCACGGCTCGGCCTGCTCGCTAGAGGTGACCGTGTTGACCAGTGCGCCGAGTCGAGGGCTGGAGATCCGCACGACGTCGCCGTGCTCGTGGGTGAAGCCCGCGCCGGGTGCGTGCCGGTCCTCGGTGGGGGCGAAGAGCGTACCGGTGAACAGCACGAAGCCGTCGGGGTACTGGTGGTGCGCACCATGCACCGCCGCGACGAGGTCCAGCACGTCGCGGCTGATCTCGCGCATCGAGCTGCTGCCGTGCAGTACGTAGCCGTCCGTGCCGTCGATCCGCAGCTCGATGTCGAGCCCGCGCACCGTGTCGAGGTCGAAGCCGTGGTCGAGCAGGCGGAGGAACGGGCCGATCGCGCACGAGGCGTTGTTGTCCTTGGCCCGGGACAGCAGCAGCGCGCTGCGCCCCTCGATGTCCCGGAGGTTGACGTCGTTGCCGAGCGTGGCGCCGCGCACCCGGCCGCGCGAGTCCACGACGAGGACGGCCTCGGGCTCGGGGTTGTTCCACACGGAGGCGGCCAGCACGCCGATGTCGGCTCCGGTGCCGACCGCCGACAGCACCGGAGCCTTGGTGAACACCTCGGGGTCCGGGCCGATCCCGACCTCCAGATACTGCGACCACAGCCCTTCGGAGACCAGCAGCTCCTTGGCCTTGTCCGCCTCCGGCGAGCCGGGGCGGATGTGGTCGACAGCGCCGCCCACCACCTGCCCGATCCGATCGCGCACCCGGGCGGCCTGCGCCGGGTCGCCGCCCGTGCGCTCTTCGATGACCCGTTCCAGCAGGCTCCGGGCGAAGGTGACGCCCGCGGCCTTGATCACCTGCAGGTCGATGGGGGCGAGCAGGTAGGGGAGATCGCGGCGGCCGGCTGCGGTCGCGTCCAGCAGCGCGTCGAGAGGCCACATGCGTCCGCCGGGCGCCTCCCGTACGATCGCCTCCGCGTCGTCGCGTTCGAGCAGGTCGGACACGGTGGGCGCGACGGCGGTCAGATCGACGACATGCTCGCCGCGCACCGCGGCCACGCATGGTCCTCCCCACTCCGGCTCGTGCACGCGGGCGATCAACGCGGCTTGGCCGGCGTCCTCAGGTAGCACGGAGTCGCGGGTGAGGGTCAGGCGGGGGCGGGCTGCCGATGCCACTGCAATTCTCCTGGAGTCGAGGGGGCGTGGGCTTGCGCTCAGTGGGAGTCCCGTGGGACCTCGTAGCCCCGGCAGCCGCGGAGGAAGCCGAAGTCGGCGCCTTGGTCGGCCTGTTCGACGTGCTGGGTGTACAGCCAGGCGTAGCCGCTCGTGTGCTGCGGAGTCGGCGGCTTCCACGCGGTCCGGCGCCGCTCGAGCTCGGCGTCGTCCACGTCCAGGCGCAGCGTGCGGCCCGGAACGTCGAGAACGATCGGATCCCCGTCGCGTACCAGCGCAAGAGGTCCGCCGACAGCTGCCTCGGGCGCCACATGCAGGACCACGGTGCCGTAGCCCGTACCGCTCATGCGGCCGTCACAGATGCGCACCATGTCGGTGACGCCCGCCTTCAGCAGCTTGGCGGGCAGAGGGACGTTGGAGACCTCGGGCATGCCGGGGTAGCCCTTGGGACCCGCGTTGCGGATGACGATCACGGTGTTCTCGTCGACGTCGAGATCCGGATCGTCGGCGACCTCGTGGTACGCCTCGGGGGAGTCGAAGACGCGGGCGGGGCCGTGGTGGGTGAGCAGGTGCGGTGACGCTGCGGACTGCTTGATCACTGCGCCGTCGGGGCACAGGTTGCCACGCAGTATGGCCGTGCCGGTGCCCGGCGGCTGGAACGGGGCGTCGAGTCCGGTGATGACGTCGGGGTCGACGCGTTCGGCGTCCGCGACGTTCTCGGCGATGCCACGGCCGGTGACGGTGATCTGCTCGCCGTGCAGCAGGCCACCGTGGAGGAGTTCGCCCATGACGGCGGGCAGCCCGCCCGCGTAACAGAAGTCCTCCATCAAGTACTTCCCGCTGGGCATCAGGTTGACCAGTGTCGGAACCGCACGCGCCAAGGTATCGAAGTCCTCGGGGGTCAGGTCGACGCCGACACGCCCGGCGAGGGCCGTGAGATGGATGATGGCGTTGGTGGAGCCACCGATGGCCGCGTTGACGCGAATGGCGTTCTCGAACGCGTTCCGGGTCAGGATCTGCGAGGGTCGCAGCTCCTCGTGCACCATCTGCACGATGCGCTGCCCCGCCGCCTGCGCGGTCTCCATACGCCGGGAGTCGACGGCGGGCCAGGTCGCGGAGCCCGGCAGCTGCATGCCGAGCGCCTCGGCCATGCAGGCCATCGTGGAGGCGGTCCCCATCGTCATGCAGTGGCCGTTGGAGCGGGCCATGCAGCCCTCGGCGAAGAAGCACTCCTCCTGGGTCATCCTGCCGGTCTTCAGGTCCTCCTCGAACTTCCATACGTGCGTGCCGGACCCGACGTCCTGGCCCCGGTACTTGCCGTTGAGCATCGGCCCGCCGGTGACCATGACAGCGGGCAGGTCGACACTGGCGGCGCCCATGAGCATGGCGGGCGTCGTCTTGTCACAGCCCGACAGCAGCACGACGCCGTCGAGAGGGTTGGCCCGGATCAGCTCCTCGACCTCCATGGCCATGAGGTTGCGGTAGAGCATGGCGGTGGGGCGCATCAGCGTCTCGCCGGTGGCCATGGTGGGGAACTGCAGCGGGAAGCCGCCGGCCTGCCACACGCCGCGCTTGACCGCTTCGGCGACGCGCGTGAGATGGGCGTTGCACGGGGCGAGTTCGGAGGCGCTCGTGGCGATGCCGATGACCGGACGCCCGTCGAACACGTCGGGGCCGAAGCCCTGGTTGCGCATCCAGGACCGGTACACCATCCCGCTGCGGCCACTCGCACCGAACCACGCCTGGCTGCGGCGGTCGGTCTGCTTCCCGTCCGTCATGTACGCACTCCTGTTTCTCGTGTGGGTCGGTTCCAGGTCGGCCGATGTCAGCCGTTGCCGGTCCATGACAGTGATGTCAGCCGAAGAGGTTCTCGATCTGCTGCCGTACGGTCAGGACGGAGAGCACGCCGAAGAGCCCGACCGCCCATACCAGGGCGGCCGCCCGGTAGCTGCGCACCTTCAGCGGTGCCGGCAGTGCCTTGCGGTTCATGTAGAGCAGCAGTCCGGAGTAGACGAACATCATCAGTCCGGCCACGCAGGCGGACACCACCAGCAGGACCAGCGGCTGGTCGAGCCCGAGCCCCAGAATGGTGACGCCGATGGCGACGAGCCCCCACACGAGCCAGAAGTACAGTCGGCTCTCGGGGAGGCGCGAGCCGCGCAGGTACGTCGACTTGAGGACGTCGGCGGCGAGCCTGCTGGTGTAGTCGACGATGCCGGTCGCCGCGCTGAACAGCGAGAAGGCCCCGATCAGCCAGAACAGCACGCCGAACCAGCCGCCCACCTGCGACTGCAGCACCTCGCCTTCCTCCCGCACGAAGCCCACGTCGTTCGAGAGACCCGGCGTGCCGAAGAGCGTGGAGTGGGCCAGCAGCGAGGAGAGAACGATGGTGACGACGGTGGCGAGGCCGAAGGTCACGGCCTGCTCGGTGTTGGCGAAGCGCCACCAGCGTTTCCACCGCAGGAGGTTCTCGCCTTCGGGGACGAAGACGTATCCGGCGGCCGAACCGGAAGCCGCGTCCTCCTTGCCGGTCACCGGGCTGACCAGCCTGGGCACGTAGTGGCCCATGCCGAAGCCCTTGTCGCGTATCCAGTTGCTCTGGCACAGGTTCTGCCCGCCGCCGGCCCCGGCGTAGGCGAGCGCTCCCATGAGTACGGCGACGCCGAGTTCACTGGGGAACTGGCCGATGTGGGTGGCGGCCTCCGGCAGTTCCTTCCAGCTTGACGCCTTGATGGCGAAGATGACCGCCAGCGCGAAGAATCCGCCGATCAGAGCGACCTTGACGAACAACAGCCGTTCCAGCGCCGTGTACACGACCGGCGCGAGGGTGAGGATTGCGCCGATGAGCAGCAGCAGGCACACGGCGATGACCGTCGGCTCGCCGCCGAAGACGTAGGAGAGCATGGTGGCGGAGCCGGTGGCCCAGCCCGGCCACAGGTTCGCCGCGTACGTCAGCGCGACGAGCACCGCGCCCCAGTGCCGCCAGTAGCGGTTGAAGCCGGTGATGGCCGTCTCTCCAGTGGCGAGCGTGTAGCGCTCGATCTCCATGTTGAGGAACCACTGGGTGACGACGCCGACGACCGCTCCCCACAGGAAGACGAGGCCGGCCTGCGATGCGATGTACGGCCAGAGGATGAACTCGCCCGAGGACAGGCCGACTCCGGCCGCGACGATGCCCGGGCCGATGATGCGCCAGAGCTTGCGGGGCGGGGCCGGCAGCGTCCGTACCTCGGGCAGGGGCAGGTGACGGCTGTTCAGGGGGAAAGGTGCGTCGGCACGGTGGGGCGTGCCGATTTCGTCGTCCGCGTGCGTCATTGGGGAACGCCTCTCTTCGTCCGGTTGGACTCGCGGGCACGTAACATGACAGCAATCATTAAATGATTCGATGAATGGCGTCCAGGGGGTGTGCAAGAGATCGTGGTGCAATACCGGACCATGCATCAGCGCGTGGTCGACGAGCTCGGCCTGCGCATCGTCGGCGGTACGTGGGAGCCGGGGCAGCCGCTGCCGGTCGAGGACGTGCTCGCCGGCGAAATCGGCGTCAGCCGAGGCGCGTTGCGGGAGGCGGTCAAGGCGCTCGTGGCCAAGGGGATGCTGGAGGTACGTCCGCGTACGGGCACGCGCGTGCTGCCGCCCGAGCACTGGAACCACCTGGACCGCGATGTGCTGCGCTGGCAACAGGCCGGAGACTCCGCGGCCTTGCTGCGCGACACCGGTGAACTGCGCCGGATCGTCGAGCCGGAGGCCGCCCGGCTCGCGGCCGGCCGGGCCACCCCCGGTGACGTACGAACCCTGTACGACGCCTTGGCCGCCATGGAAGCCGCTGCGGCGCGGCCGGGGCGCAGCGGCTACGTCGAGGCCGACACCGCCTTCCACCGCGCCCTGCTCGACGCGAGCGGCAACCGTCTCCTCGGCTCGCTGGGTCGTGCGATCGACATCGCGCTGGAACACAGCTTCGTGGTGAGCACGCAGACCCCGGGGGCGGTCGAGGCCTCACTGCCGGCCCACCGCGCCGTCGTGGAAGCCGTCGAAAGAGGCGATCCCGCTGCGGCGTCGGCGGCCGTGCTGGGCATCATCGACGCCGCCGAGCGGGAGATCGCGGAGTCGCCCGGGCTGACGCAGGGCTGAGGACTCGGCCTGATCAGCGTGGCCTCCGCGGTGGCTGAGCGACCCCCAGTTGTACGGTTGGTATCGCTCGCATTTCCCGTTGAACAGTCTCGCCGACGCCATCGAGGCCCGGCACACGGGCGGAACCACGGGCACCGTCGCCGTCACCTTGTCAGTGGCGGGCGTCGAGTTGTAGGTGGCGGCGTCGAGCCGGCTCTCGCTCTAGCCGACGTAGGCCACAGCACGGATCTCGACGCGCATCGCCGGAGTGGCGAGCCTCGGATAGATCAGCAGCGACGCGTAGGACCGCTCGTCGAGCAGCCGGGGTGCGTGTGCGGACAGCCAGGCGTCGCGAGCACCCATGTACTCCGCTCGCTCCGCGGGATCGGCCACGTACTGGTCGAGCTGGACGATGTCGTCCATGCTCGCGCCCGCGTCGGCGAGCAGCGCACGGACCCGGTCGAGGGTGACCCTGGTCTGCGCGGCGACTCCGTGCACCGGATTTCCCTGCTCGTCGGTCACACCGTCGATTCCGCTGAGGAAGACGAAACCTCCTGCCGCGGCGCCCCGGCCCCACGGTTGTACAACGTCCCCATAGGCCAGCGCCCCGAGCCCTCGCTTCGTCATGCAGCACCCCTTCTTACGTGGTCGGTCGGCCCGTTGAGGTACCTCACTCGCCTTCCCCGTGCGCCTTGGCCGGGGAACCCGTGACGTTCTGCACCATGAGGATGCGTACGCGGTCGGTCTCGCCCAGCGCACGCCACCGATGTGGGGTGCGGCCTGCATAGCAGAGACTGTCGCCGGGGCCCAGACGGTGCAGTTGCTGCCCCTGCGTGGTCCCCAGGTCGACCTCGAGCTCGCCCTCCACCACGTAGAGGAACTCGTCGCCCGCGTGGTCGTAGTACTCCTCGAAGCACTTTGAAGCCCAGGTGAACTCCACAGGGTGCACGGCGAAGCCGGAAGCGCCGAGCACGCGGGCGATACCGGACGAGCCGGCCGCCACCGGCATCCCTTCTCCGCTGCGGACGAGGTGGACCCCCTCCTCTGCCCTGCCGGTCGCGGGCGGCCCGGCGGACAGTGCCAGGAGCGCCTGCTGGCTCGTGCCCAGCGCTCTGGCGATGCGGTGCAGCGACTGCATGCTGGGGCGGGCGAGGCCCCGCTCGAGTTGGCTGAGGAATGGGTGGGACAGCTCCGACCGTTCGGCGAGTTCCACCAGTGTCAGCCCGCCTTCCTTGCGCAGCCGGCGGATGGTCGCACCCAGCTCGGTGCGCATCGCCATGTCCAGATCGGCCTGGGACGTGGAACCGGTGGTGCGGTGCTTGCGACCTGCGGACTGTGCTGACATGGCGCATCCTTGCGGTCTCGGTGAGCGCTCGGGTCCCGTTTCTACCGGCAACGTGTTACTCCCAGGAAACAGCCGACCGCTACGGTCAATGTTGATGTGACCAACATTCTATCCATGGTCGCTCGCTGATCCTGCCTCCCGACCACGAGGAGTTCGCATGCCCCCGGCCACCGCCGACCGCCCGTCGACCGCATCCACGGATGCCGGTTTCCTCGATGCCATGGCCGCCCTCGCCGGGGGTGTCTGCATCGTCACCGCCCTCGGCCCCGACGGCCGTCCGGCAGGTTTCACCAGTACCGCCGCCATGAGTCTGAGCCGTACCCCGCGATTGCTGGCGATAGGCGTGGACCGCGCCGGCCGTACGCTGCCGCTCATCCAGCGCAGCGGCCGGTTCGCGCTCAACATCCTGGGTGCCGGAGCAGAAGGCGTTGCCCGCCGGTTCGCCGGCCGCACCGCGGACCGCTTCGCCGGGCTGGAATGGACGCCGGACGAGAACGGCCTGCCCCTGCTGACCCGGTACAGCTCACACATCCTCGCCTGCCGCGTCGAGGAAGACGTACCGGCAGGCGACCATCGACTCCTGATCGCGGCCGTGGAGGAGATTACGCCCGGTCAGGACGGGTCCACAGCGCTGGTCCACCTCGGCCGTGACTACCACACGATTCAGTAGGCCGCCGACCGCCCTCTGCGGGGCTTCGGCGATTTCGCGCATCCGCCCTCCCGACCCCCGGACCTGGCCCCAGGCCCTCGGCGAAAGGCACACCGACCAGATGACGGCCATCACTCTCCGCGGCGCACTGCTGCCCGACCGCTCCCGTCGCGATCTACGCCTCGACAGCGGACGGGTGACGGCCGTCGCCCCTCCCGGCGAGCTGCCCGCCGGCAAGTCCGAACTGGACCTCTCCGGCTACCTCCTGCTGCCCGCTCCGGCCGAGCCGCACGCCCACCTGGACAAGGCCGGGACATGGGATCTGGCCGACGCGCCGCCCTGCGACCTGCCCTCGGCCGTCTCCGCCTGGCGCCGCTATGCCGAGTACGTCACCGAGGACGACGTACGTACTCGGGCCCGGCGCACACTCGACGACATGCTGGCCAACGGCGTAACCGCCGTACGCACCCACGCCGATGTGCTGCCCGGCGCCGATCCGCTGCGCGGCCTGCGGGCCCTGGTCGGACTGCGTGAGGAGCTGCGGGGCCGGCTCGATCTGCAGGTCGCCGTGCTGCACACCGACGCGCCCGATGAAGTGCTGTGTCAGGCCGCTGAACTGGGGGTCGACCTCCTGGGCGGCTGCCCCCACCTGTCCGTGGACCCCGCTGCCGCCATCGACCGTGTGCTGCGGCTCGCCGAGCGGTACGGCGTGGGTGTGGACCTTCACGCGGACGAGAACCTGTCCCCGAGTGCGACGGATCTGCGGCTCTTGGCGGATGCCGTGCGGCGACGCGGTTTCGCGGGGCCGGTGACGGCCGGCCACTGCGTCAGCCTGGGCGCGACCGATCCACAGGACGCCATGCGTGTCGCCAAGGAGACTGCGCAGGCCGGGATCGGTGTCGTCACGCTCCCGATCACCAACCTCTACCTCCAGGGGCGCGACCATCCCACGCGAACGCCCCGAGGGCTGACGGCCGTTCGCACTCTGCTCGATGCGGGAGTGACACTCGCCGCGGGCGGCGACAACATCCGCGATCCCTTCAACCCGGTCGGCCGCGCCGATCCCCTCGAGACCGCGGGCCTGCTGGTGACGGCAGGCCACCTCACCCTGGAAGAAGCGGTCCACGCGGTGACGAACGGATCCAGGGCCGTGCTGGGGATGCCCGCGGCCGGTCCGCAGGAGGGCGCCGTCGCCGACCTGTTGGCCGTACGCGCGGGCTCGCTCTCGGAGGCGCTCGGCGCCGCCTGCCCGGATCGCATCGTGTTCAAGGCGGGCCGAATCATCAGTCGCACGACGGTGGTTCGCGAGTTCTTCGAAGTCGACGACGGACACGTCGGAGACATCGCCGCGAAACAATGAATGTTCATGCTATCAACATTCGCCCAACGTAATCGTCCAACGTATTCCTCCAACGTGCCGTCGGAAATGGGGATGACATGGTGGCCACACTAGGGACTGCGCTGCGCCTCGACGGCGTCGAAAAGCGCTTCCCCAACGGGACGATCGCCCTGGAGAAGGTGGAACTCGCCATCGCACCAGGGGATTTCGTCTCCGTCGTCGGGCCCTCCGGCTGCGGCAAGTCCACCCTGCTGCGACTGGCCTCCGGGCTCGACCAGCCGACCGCCGGCACGGTGCACACCTCCGGCGACCGGGTCGGCTACGTCTTCCAGGACGCCACCCTGCTGCCCTGGCGCAGCGTCCTGGCCAATGTCGAACTCCCGGCCGAGTTGGCCGGAGCCGACAAGGCGGAACGCCGGGAGCGTGCCAGGGATGCGATCCGTCTCGTCGGGCTCGAGGGGTTCGAGAAGCAGCTGCCGGGACAGCTGTCCGGTGGCATGCGGATGCGGGTCTCGCTGGCGAGAGCGCTGATGATGCGACCGTCGCTGTTCCTCTTCGATGAACCGTTCGGCGCCCTGGACGAGATGACCCGTATGCGCATGCAGGAGGAGTTGCAGCGCATCTTCGCGGAGACGGGGTTCGCAGGTCTCTTCATCACCCACTCCGTGACGGAGGCGGTCTTCCTCTCGAGTCGCGTCCTGGTCATGTCGGCGCGCCCCGGGCGGATCGTCGCCGAGTTCGAAGTGCCGTTCCCGCATCCGAGGCCGGCGGAGCTGCGGTACGACCCGGCCTTCGCCCGCATCGCGGGCGAGGTGTCGGCCGCACTCCGAGGAGGAAGCCAGTGAGCACGGACACCACTCCGGCAACGGATGCCGTCACGAAAACCGCCGCAGGTACGGATCCGGGTGCGCCCACCCCGAACCTCCGCCCCGACACGGCGCACTCCGGCCGGCAGTGGGCGGCGCGCCTCGCTCCCGTGGCCTCCCTGGCGGTGTTCATCGGCATCTGGTATGCCGTCAGCTATCTCCTGCTCACGCCCGAACGCCGCTTCCTCGTCCCGCCGCCCCACCAGGTGCTGAGCGTGGCGTTCCTGGACTGGGCGCGGCTGGAGCCGATGCTCCTCGCGTTGTCGCTCACCGCGCAGGTGGCCCTCGCCGGTCTGGTGATCGCCGCGGTTCTGGGTATCACGGCGGCGGCGCTCATGAGCCGCGCCTCCTGGCTGGAACGGTCGTTGTACCCGTATGCCGTGGTGCTCCAGACGGTTCCGATCCTGGCGATCGTGCCGTTGATCGGCCTGTGGTTCGGTTTCGGATTCACCAGCCGCGTGGTGGTCTGCGTCCTGATCGCGCTCTTCCCGATGATCGCCAACACCCTGTTCGGGCTGCAGTCCGTGGACCGGGCCCTCCACGACCTGTTCACCCTGCAGAAGGCAAGCCGCTGGGACCGCCTGCGCAAGTTGGAGATGCCGGCCGCGCTGCCCTCCGTCTTCACCGGCCTGCGGACCTCGTCCGGGCTTTCCGTGATCGGTGCCATCGTCGGCGACATGTTCTTCAAGCAGGGCAGCCCGGGAATCGGAACGCTGCTCGACGTCTATCGCTCCCGGCTCCAGTCCGAGGAGCTGTTCGCCTCGATCATCCTCGCCTCGCTCTTCGGTATCGCTGTCTTCGCCGTGTTCACGCTGATCGGCCGTCTCGCCGTCGGCTCCTGGCACGCGTCCGCGTCCGCCGGCGAGCGCTGAACCGCCGACCCACCTCTCTTTCCTGGAGACTTCCTTGCCCCCTTCCCCCAAACGCCTTGCTCTGAGCGGCGTTTCCTCCGCATTCGTCCTGCTGTCGGCGACCGCCTGCGGTGCCGGAGCGGCCACCGGATCCACCGAAGACCTCAAGGCGGCCCCTGCCGCGCAGCGCCTCGACGGTGTGTGCCCCGACAAGGTGGTCGTCCAGATCGACTGGGAGCCGGAGGCCGAGCACGGGCCGCTCTACAACCTGGTCGGCCCCGGCTACACCGTCGACACCGACAAGAAGCGCGTCACCGGGCCGCTCGTCATCGGCGGCAAGGACACCGGCGTACAGATCGAGCTACGCGCGGGAGGCTCGGCGATCGGCTACCAGAGCGTCACCTCCCAGATGTACCTCGACAAGGACATCACCCTGGCAACCGTCACCACCGACGCGGCCATCGAGTCCGCAGCCAAGCGCCCGGTCACGGCGGTCGCCGCGCTGATGAAGAAGAGCCCGCAGATCCTGATGTGGGACCCGAAGACCCATCCCGACTGGCGCACCGTCGCCGACATCGGCAAGTCGGATGCCAAGGTCGTCTACCGCGACGGCAACGTCTTCGTGCCGATGCTGGTCGACAAGGGCCTGATCAAGAAGAGCCAGCTCGACGCGAGTTACGACGGTTCGCCGTCCCGGTTCGTAGCGAACCCGGACATCGTGCAGCAGGGCTTCGCGACGGCCGAGCCGTACATCTACGAGCACGAGGTCTCCGCCTGGAAGAAGCCGGTGAAGTACCAGCTGCTCGCCGATGTCGGCTACAACGTCTACCCGCAGGCGCTGTCCGTGCGCAGCGGCGCGGTCGACGAGCTCGCCCCCTGCCTGAAGAAGCTCGTCCCCATCGTGCAGCAGTCCGCTGCCGACTTCGCGGCCGAGCCGGATGCCGCCATCGGTGTGATCGACGACTTGGTGACGCAGTACAACACCAGTTGGGTCTACAGCAAGGGCACCGGGGAGTACGCGGCCCAGCAGATGGTGAAGCTCGGCATTCTCGCCAACGAGTCCGACGGCAGCATCGGCGGCTTCGACATGGACCGGGTCGAGAAGATCCGCGACACCGTCACGCCGCTGCTCACCAAGGACGGGGTCAAGGTTCCCGCGGACCTGACCGCCGACGACCTTGCCACCAACCGGTTCATCGACACATCGATTGGATTGAAGTAATGGCCGAGCCCCGCACTCCTGCCGCACTCTCCGAAGAGGAACTCCAACGGCTGACCGGCCTGGTCGCCGACGAGCAGCCTCTCGTCGCTGCCGCCGACGACTCGACCCCGGGGCTCGAGGAGTTCTGCGCGGCCGCCGCCGATCTGATCGGCGCCGAGGCCGTCGTACGCGATGACGCGTCCCTGGACAAGGCCTCGGTCGACTGGGCGCACATGTCGCCGATCCTGTCGGCCAAGCTGCCCGCCGGGCGCGCCGAAGTCGTACTGCGCCCCACCTCGCACGAGCAGATCCCCGGCATCCTCGCCCTGGCCCACCGCCACCGTGTGCCGGTCACCGCGCGAGGCAAGGGCACCGGCAACTACGGGCAGGCGATCCCGCTGCGCGGGGGAGTGGTGCTCGACCTCACCGGCTGCGGTCGCATCCTGGACACCGGCGACGGCTGGATCCGCGCCGAGGCCGGGGCGAAGATGTCCGACCTCGAGGCGCACGCCCGGAGCCTTGGACAGGAGCTGTGGATGTTCCCGTCCACCTTCGGTACGACGGTCGGTGGCTTCCTGGCCGGAGGGAACGGAGGTACGGGATCGCTGCTGCACCGCACCAACTCCGAAGGCTTCGTACGGGAACTGACGGTGGTGCCGTGCACCGCAAACGCGGAGCCGTTCACGAAGAAGGGCCAGGACGCGCTGCCGTACATCCATGCGTACGGGACATCCGGCGTCATCGCCACCGCGACCGTCAGCCTGCAGCGGGCCCGTGACTGGACCGGGCTGTTCGCGGCGTTCGACGACTGGGCCGCCGCGACGGCCGCACTCGCGGAGCTGGTGCGTCTCGAACCCGCCCCGCGCCTGGTGTCGCTCGACGAGGCCGGCCTGGTGGAGACGTTCCAGCCCGACCCGGCGCTCGACCCGGGGGCGCTCAGCGTCCGCGCCATCATCGAGGCCGAGGCCGAACAGGATGCCCGAGAGATCGTCACCCGCCACGGCGGTCGCGTCCTGGAGGTCAGGGCGGCCCCCGAGGGACCCGCGCTGATCAGCTCACTCTCCTTCAACCACCCCACGTACCACCTGATGAAGGCCAAGGACGGCTACTTCCACCTCGAGATCTCCGGCGACGCGCTCCTCGGGGACCCGACCGCGGTGAAGAAGGTATTCCCGGACACCCTGCTGCACCTCGAAGGCATGCGCTCCGGCACGGTCGGGATGCTCATGGCGCGCTACGAGGACGAACGGACCGTGTACGAAGGCATCGCCGCCCTGGCGGCCCTGGGCGTGGGGGTCCACGACCCGCACAACTGGTTCGTGGACCGCCGCATCGAGCTCGTCCGCCAGGCAGCACGCACAACCGACCCGCGGGGTCTGCTCAACCCCGGCAAGCTGCCCGCCGCACCCACCCCGTGACATGCAAGGGAGCTGAGCACCATGGCGTTCACGCACTTCATCGACCTCAGTGGACCGGCCGTCGGGCAGCTCGACGAGGACACCGTGGCCGTGCTGCCCGTCGGCGCGATCGAGCAGCACGGCCCTCATCTGCCGGTCGCCACCGACTACTACATCGCCCAGGCCATCGCGGAGGGAGCCGCCCGCGCCGCGGGCGAGACCTGCGACATCACGCTGCTGCCCGGACTCGCCTACACCAAGTCCGACGAACACGCCTGGTCGGGCGGCACGCTGTGGCTCACCGCGCGTACGCTGCTGGCGGTGCTCGACGACATCGGCCGCTCCCTGGCCGCGGGCCCGATCCGCCGACTCGCCTTCCTCAACGCCCACGGCGGCAACAGCGCCCTGCTCGGTGTCGCGCTGCGCGAGCTTCGTACCCACCATGGCCTGCGCACCTTCCTGCTGCACGCCAGTCTCCCGGCCGACCAGGGAGGTGTATCGGCCGCCGGAGAGCTGGGGCTCGGCGTGCACGGCGGGTTCAAGGAGACTTCCGCGATGCTCCATCTGCACCCCGATCTCGTCGACATGGAGCTCGCCCGGCACAGCGTGCCCGAGCACCTCACGGCGTACGAGCACATCGGGTTCGGCAAGTCCGTCTCGTTCGGCTGGACGAGCGACGACTTCGACACCGGCAACGGCGTCATCGGCGACCCGACCGGCGCCGACGCGGAGTCCGGGCGCAAACTCGTCGAGGCGGCCGTCGCGCAGAACGCCGCGGCCCTGCGCGAATGCGCCCGATTCCTGCCCGGTGGCACGGCGCCCGGGCCTGCGCCACAGCCTTGACGGTACGGGCAGCGCCCCGACCCTTTTCCGGCACCTCCGGACAAGCAAGCACGGCGTCAGTGGGAATGCGCCTCATCCGCTGGGCCGGCGGACACCAGCTCTGCGAAGGTTTCCACGGCACGCGTCTTGCCGGTGACGATGATGACGTCGCCCGGCTGGACGACCGTCTCCGCGGTCGCGTGGGTGAAGTCGGCGCCGGGGCGTTTGATGCCGACGACCGTCACGCCGTACTTGCTGCGCACGAGGCTCTCGCCGAGCGGCACCCCGCCGACGACCGTCGGGGCGAGCGTCTTGATCAGGGCGTAGTCGCTGTCGAATGCGATGAAGTCCATCATGCGGCCGGTGACCAGGTGGGCAACGCGCTCGCCCATCTCGTGCTCGGGCAGGACGACGTGGTGGGCGCCGATGCGTTCGAGGATCTGGCCGTGCTGGCGGGTGGTGGCCCGGGCCCAGATGTTGGGTACGCCCGCGTCGACGAGATTGGAGGTGGCCAGGATGCTGGCCTCCAGGTCGGTGCCGATGCCGACCACCGCCCGGGAGAACTGCCCGAGGCCGAGCTGTTCCAGCGCCTGGGGGTCGGTGCAGTCGGCGGCGGCGACGTGGGCGAGTTCGTCGCCCGTCTTCTGCACGATGCCGGGGTTGGAGTCGATGCCGAGCACGTCCCACCCGCGCCGCATCAGCTCCATGGCCAGGGAGTGGCCGAATCGGCCGAGGCCGAGTACGGCCACTTTGGAGTCGCCGGCCGGGCGCTCGCCGGCGGCGGGGTGCCGACGGCGGCGCAGGCGCAGGGTCTTGCGGTGGTCAGCCAATGACGGGTCGCTCCTCGGGAAGTGTGTAGCGGCGGTCACGCTCGCGGAGGGCCAGTGCGGAGGCCAGAGTGATGGGGCCCAGACGTCCGGTGAACATCAGGGCGATGAGGGTGAGTTGGCCTACAGCGGGAAGGCCGCCGGTGATGCCGGTGCTCAGGCCGACCGCGCCGAAGGCGGAGACGCTCTCGAACAGGACTGCCTCGGGAGCTTCGTCCGTGGTGGTGAGCAGGGCCAGCGTGCCCGACATGACGAGCGCCACGCCCAGGAGCGCCACGGTCAGGGCCTGGCGCAGCGCCGCCTCCGGGATTCGGCGGTGGGTGCCGACGACGAGCAGGACCGCGTAGGTGGCGAGGGTGAGCCGGGTGTGCAGGGACCAGCGGTGCCTGATCCTGCGGCTTACGCCCGCGCGGCCGACCCGCAGGAGCTCGAGCAGCACGGGGAAACCGAGGGCGCCGAGCAGGCAGCCAGCGGCAATCGGCAGGACGATCCAGCCGTCGTGCGCATAGCCGACGAGGTTGTCGTCGCGCAGGGCGAATCCAGCGTTGTTGAAGGCGGAGATCGCGTAGAACACGCCGTGGTGGAGCGCTTCCCCGGCCGACTGGCCGTAGCCGAAGCGGAAGCGGGTGGTGAGGATCGCGGCCAGTGCGAACTCGATGACGAGGGTGGTGCCTGCGATTCGCAGGACCACTCGGCGCAGGTCGGCGACGCCGAAGGACCCGGTCTCGGCCTGCGTGCTGAACTGCGTACTCAGCCGGAGCCGGCCGGCGACCAGCAGACCCAGCAGGGAGGCCAGCGTCATGATGCCGAACCCGCCGACCTGGATCAGAGCGAGGACCACGCCCTCGCCGAACGCGCTCCAGTGGCTGCCGGTGCCGACGATGGCGATACCGCCCGTGGCCGCTCCCGTGGAGGTGAACAGGGCGGTCAGGACGCTGGTGCTTCTGCCGGGCGCGGTGGCGGCCGGGAGCATCAGCAGGGCCGCGCCCAATGCGACGAACAGCGCCAGGGCCAGGACGGCGGCCCGGGTCGGTTGCGCGGCCAGCCGAGACCACCACGCCCGAGTCCTGCCCGCAGCCACCACTCACCTCCCGGTCATCCCTGAGCCTGCCTCGGCGGTGCTGCCTGTACCGCGGCCGGCCTGGCCGGTGATCGCCGCGGTGGACAGCAAGGGACAGCATCCCCGCCAAAAGGGGCATATGGAACGCGGCGCGGCGTCGAGAGGCGTCGAAAATCGCGAGAGGAACCGGGCGAGAAGAGCCGGACGAGAACAACCGGGCGGATCGACCGGGCGGATCGACCGGGCGGATCGACCGGCCGGGTCGCGCCTTCAGTGGATGCGGCGCCGCCGGGCGTCCGGCACGCCGGACTTCCGGAAGAAGTACGTGTTGATGTGGTCGCGCCACTCGCGGGCGCCGCGGAGCTGCTCCTCGTAGCGCTCCGTCGCCCGCGCGTGGCGTGCCGGGTCCACCAGGTCCGCGAGCCCGGCCCACACCCGGCGTGCGTCCTCGACCTCCTCCACGCCGTCGAAGTGCGTGTCGTAGATGTGCTGGATCACCGTCTCGCCGCTGTGGAGCACATGCCCGTACGGCACATGGTGGAAGAAGAGCAGCAGCTCGTCCGGGCAGGTCTCGGGCGATTCGTACACCTCCGCCCAGGGCTTGGCGTACTGCCCGGTGAACCCGGTGCCGGTCGCCTGACTGCGGTCGACGCCGATCCCGTCGCGGTCGGCGAAGTGGTACGTGCCCCAGGGGCTGTACTCGTAGCCGTCCACGCTCGGCCCGTAGTGGTGGCCCGGCTGCACCATGAAACCGACGCCGAGCGGCGCCGTGTACTTCTCGTACGTCCGCCATGAGCCGTCGAGGACCGCATGCAGCCCGCTCCGCAGCCGCGCGGGATCAGGGGTCTCCTCCGGTACGAACGTCAGCTCGATCCACTCGGCAAGGACGGCGCGCGGATCCGCGTCCGGCCGCCAGGCCAGCCGGCCGACGGCGTACAGGTTCGCCTGCGCCAGCGGATGCCCTGTCCAGAACGGGTCGTCGCCGGTGTTCGACACTGCCACCAGGCCGCCGCCGCGCGCCAGATCGCCGACGCTCGGCCCGTCCGCCCCTTCGGGCCGGAACCGCAGCGCCTCGCTCCACATCGGCCCGAGCCAGCACACGTGCCGCTGCTGTCCCGTGTACTCCTGGGTGGCCTGTATCTCGACCGCGATCCGGGTGTTCGGCATCGCTCCGATCACCGGGGACACGGGCTCGCGCGTCTGGAAGTCGATCGGCCCGTGCTTCACCTGGAGCACCGCGTTCGGCCCGAACTCGCCGTCCAGCGGCGCGAAGTGGTCGTACGCCGCGCGCGCCCGATCCGTCGAACGGTCCCGCCAGTCCTGCCGGTGGTCGTAGACGAAGGCCCGCCAGTGCACCGTCCCGCCGTACGGGGCAAGAGCCGCCGCGAGCACGTTGGCGCCGTTCGCGTGGCTGCGGCCATAGGTGAACGGGCCCGGCTGGCCCTCGGAGTCCGCCTTCACCAGGTACCCGCCGAAGTCGGGTATCGCCGCGTACACCCGGCCGGTCGCCTCCGCCCACCAGTCGCGCACCGCTTCGTCCAGCGGATCGGCGGTGGGCAGACCGCCGAGCACGACGGGCGCGGCGAAGGAGACGGACAGATGTGTCCGGATCCCGTACGGGCGCAGCGCGTCCGCGATCGCGGCCACTTCGCCGATCCGGGCGGTCAGCAGATGTGCTTCCGTCTCGTGCACGTTCACGTTGTTGACGGCGACCGCGTTGATCCCGCTCGCCGCCAGCAGCCTGCCGTAGCAGCGCACCCGCTCCAGTTCGGCGCGCGAGCCTCGCGCCCGCCCGTCCTGCCAGAACAGCGAGCCGCCCGAGTAGCCGCGCTCCACCTGGCCCATCACCGGATGCACGGCCACGTTGTCCCAGTGATCGAGCATCCGCAGCGACAGCGCGGGGCAGTGCACCTCGCGCGCCAACTCGCCCTGGAAGACCGCTTCGCCGAGCCGCACCACGTGGAAGAGCCCGTACAGCAGCCCGCGCTGACCGGCCGCTGTCACCCGTGTGACGCCGCCGGCTCGCTCCACCGCGAACCCTTCGGCTCCGAGCTCGTTCGGGTCGTCCTCGCCGAGCTCCAGCACCAGGTCGTACGGTGCGCCCGGTTCCTGCGCGTCTCTTACGACGCGGCCTCCGAACCGGTCGCAGGCGCCTGCCACTTCGCCGTGCACCGTGTCCACCAGCGGGCCCGTTCCCGCGATCAGCGTCCGCCGGGAGCCGAGCGGGCGGAATACGGCGGGCGGCAGCCATGCCGGGTCGACGCCGCTGGGCAGCGCGGGCACGGGTGCGGGTGAGGGTACGGGTGCAGTCACGAAAACCCCTGGTCAGTGCTTATATGAGCGGGCCGGGCCGGGCGGGCGGCCCAGCCTCGGGATGAAGCCTTGGAACTACTGAAGGCGCAGGACGGACACCCCGCACGGGTCGAGCGTCAGTGGCTCACCGCGCTCGACTTCCTTGCCGGTGAGCAGGTCCACGGCCGTCGCGTGCGCGGTGACGGACACCGCTTCGGGCGCGTGGTTCAGCAGGAAGAAGAGCGGGGTGCCGTCGGGCGCGGTGCGGCACGCGGTCTCGACGGAGGAGTACTCCGCGTACGGGCCGACCAGGCCGTGGCGGGCGAGGACGCGGCGTACCACCCAGTCGACGCCCGGCTGGTCGAGCGCGGTCGCGACGTACCAGCCCTCGCCCCCGCTTTCGCCGAAGCTGTGCCGGGTGACGGCCGGGGTGCCCGCGTAGAAGTCGGCCTGGTAGGTGCCGACGGGTTCGGCGCCCTGCGGAAGCACGATCTCGAAGACCAGACGCCCGTCGGTGCGCAGCGCCTCATCGCCCGTACCGAGCAGGACCGGGTTGATGACATCGGCCGGGCGCGAGTCCCACTCGTCGACGCGGACGCCCATGAGGTCGGCGAGCGGGCCCGGGACGTCGGTGAGGAAGGCGTTGTCGTGCTCGTCGACGCGGCCGGAGAGGAAGGTCGTCAGGACGGTGCCGCCGCGCGCGGCCACGGCCTCCAGACGGGTGGCGAGGTCGCCCTTGACCATGTGCAGGGCGGGGGCGAGGACCACGTCGTACGAGGTGAGGTCGGCGGTCACCGGGACGACGTCCACGTCCGCGCCCGACTCACGGGCGGCGCGGTAGTACGCGTGGACGACCTGCTGGTAGCGGACCAGGCGTGACGGCCCGTCGGAGATCTCCAGGGCCCACCAGCTGTCCCAGTCGAAGAGGAGGGCGGTACGGGCCGGGGTGCGGGCGCCCAGCGCGACCGAGCCCAGCTCCTCCAGCTCCCGTCCCACCTCGGCGACCTCGCGGAAAACGCGGGTGTCGTCGCGCCCGGCGTGGCCGATCACGGCCCCGTGGTACTTCTCGCAGGCCCCGCGCGAGGCGCGCATCTGGAAGTAGAGGGCGGCGTCCGCACCGTGGGCGACGGCCTGCCAGGTGGCCAGCCGCAGCTCGCCGGGGCGCCTGAGCGGGTTCACGTCGCGGCAGGCGGTGGTGGACGGGGTCTGCTCCATGAGCCAGAAGGGCGCGCCGTCCTTGAGGCCGCGCATCAGGTCGTGTCCGAGGGCGGCCATGGTGGGCGGGGCGTCGAGCGGCGGGTAGCTGTCCCAGGAGGCGAAGTCGAGGTGGGGCGCCCAGCGGTGGTAGTCCAGCGGCCGGTACATGCCCATGAAGTTGGTGGTGACCGGCGTTTCCGCGTCGTGGCGGCGGATCGCCTCCTTCTCGGCGCGGAAGCAGCCGAGGAGCGCGTCCGTCATGAAGCGGTGGTAGTCGAGGGTGATGCCCTGGAAGGCGGTGTGGTCGGGGCCGCGCCAGTGCTCGGTGAGCGCGTTGGGCGGCTCGATCTCGTACCAGTCGGTGAAGCGGTGCGACCAGAAGGTCGTGCACCAGGCGTCGTTGAGGGCGTCGAGCGTGACGTACTGCTCGCGCAGCCAGGTGCGGAACGCGGCGGCGCACAGGTCGCAGTAGCAGGCGCCGCCGTACTCGTTGTTGATGTGCCAGGCGAGCAGGGCCGGGTGGTCGGAGTAGCGCTCGGCGAGACGGCCCGCGATCGCGGTGCAGAGTCGGCGGTACGCCGGTGAGCTCGGGCAGAAGTTGTGGCGCTGTCCGTAGCCGTGGCGCCGGCCCTCGAAGTCGGTGCGGTTGACCTCGGGGTAGGCGAGGGCCAGCCAGGGCGGAAGCGCTGCGGTGCCGGTGGCGAGGCACACGCGACGGCCCTCGGCGGCCGCGCGCTCGAGGATGCGGTCGAGGACGGTGAAGTCGTAGGCGTCCTCGGCGGGTTGCGTGAGCGACCAGGAGAAAACACCGACCGTGAGGGTGTCGATGCGGGCCTGGTCGAACAGGCGGTGGTCCTCGTCCCAGACGGGCTCGGGCCACTGCTCCGGGTTGTAGTCGCCGCCATAGGGGATCTTGTCGGTCCTGGGGGTGTTCATGCGGTGAAGTCCTCCTGGGCCTCGGCAGTCACCGGGCGGGTGGTGTTGAGCAGGCAGAGCAGCAGGGGAGAGGCGAGCAGGGCCGGCAGGGCCTCGGTGAGCAGCACGGTCAGCCCGCCGGCCAGGACAAGCAGCGAGAACACGCCGAGGGTGGCCCGGCCGTGCCGGAACAGGAAGTACGCGGCGAGGCGCGCGGTATCGCGGCCGCGGAAGGCGAACAGGGAGGTGAGGACGAGCACGTGCGCGCCCCACAGGAGCGAGGCCAGGCCGATCAGCACGAGCAGCACCGCCCACCAGCCGGGCAGGCCGGTGGCATGGAAGTGGGTGAGCGATACGGCGATGACGGTGAGCCAGGCGAGCAGCGGCGTCCACAGTTTCAATACGGGCAGGGCATTGAGCCGCCAGCCACGCCAGAAGGCGCGCGCCGGGTGGAGCTCGGTGAGATCGCGGCTGCGGTGGTGCAGGGCGTAGAGAGCGGCGGACAGGGCGGGGCCGAGCGGCAGCAGACAGACGGCGGCGAGGGGGAGGTTGGATGGGTCGGCGCCGAGGAAGAGCAGCGCGGCGAGGCCGGGCGAGGCGGCGGCGAGGAGCAGCACCTCGACGGTGACCAGGGTGTGTACCAGGGCAGCCGCGCGCGAGAGAGGGCCGTCGCCGAAGCCGCGACGGCCGGCTGTCTGCGGGGCGCTCATCGGGACTCCTCCCGGCCGAGCAGGCGTCGCTCGTCCCACCATGGCGGCGTCTCGTCCTCCAGCGGGGTCACCTCGACCAGGGTGATCTCGTGGCGGGCGAGCGTGAGATCGAGCTCGGCGCGGCCGTCGTCGACGGGCAGCCGCAGGTGGGCCCGGGCGGGCTCGGCGGCCTCGTGCAGGACCTCGAGCTGGTGGGGGAGGGGCGAGCGCGGGCTGCCCATGCGCCGCCATGCCGCGTAGGCGTTGCCGTGCTCCTCGTCCACGGTGGAGCGGCGGACGAACGCCTCACTGCGCGGGCGGGCTCCGACCGGGACGGACAGGCGCAGCGTGTGCTGGTCCGGGCCGGGCGTCTCACCGGTCGGGTCGACGGGCGCCCAGGCCAGGACGGTCACCCGGCCGTCGGGGTGCCGGGTCACCAGGTGGTCGTCGCCGCGCGCCAGCAGCTCCTGCCCCATCCGCGCCATGAAGGCGTACAGGTGGTACGTCGGCTTCTTCACCTGGCGGTGCGTGAGCAGCCCGAAGCCGCCGTGGAAGAGCGCGGTGGGCGGGCCGACCTCCTCGAACATGTCGCTGAACGTCCAGTACGAGAAGGAGTCTGCGACCTCCCCGCCCGCGGCGAGCACTGGAGCGAGGTAGGCGGCGTGGAAGGCGGTGTCGTGGATCGGGTTGTCCGGTCGATATGAGGAGTTGAACTCTGTGATGTGGACGGGAACGTCCGCGAACCGGGTGCCCTTGAGCTGACGGCGTGGAGTCGCGAACTGCTCCAGCAGCCGCTCGGCCGGGGCGAGCGTCTGGTGGACGCCGAACGGCACGTGCTGGGCCGGGCCCGAGGTGTAGGCGTGCCGGGAGACGAAGTCGACGGGAACCTCCCGCTTCTCGGCGAACTCCGCGAACCGCACCATCCACTCGTCCGAACCCGGCGAGATCGCCGGGCCGCCGACCTGGAGGGAGGAGTCGACCTCCTTCACCGTGTGGGCGGTCACCTCGTAGAGCCGGTGGTACGCGGCCTCGTCCGCGTCCTGCCAGAAGTCCCGCAGATTGGGCTCGTTCCACACCTCGATGGGCCAGGTGCGGACCTCGTCGATGCCGTAACGGTCGATGAGGTGGGTGAGCGTGGCGCGGACCAGCCCCGCCCACTCCTTGTGGGAGCGGGGCGGGGTGACGTTGCCGTGCCACCAGAACACCGTCTGGTCGCCGGACGCCAACTCGTTCGGCATGAAGCCGAGTTCGATGAACGGCCGGATGCCGCGCTCCAGGTAGGCGTCCACGACCTGGTCGACGTAGGTGAAGGAGTGGTGGACGTGGCGGGCGCCCTGCCACTCGTACGGCCGGTGGACGCCCATCCCGTCGCTGAGCAGGCCATGGCCCCGGATGTACCGGAATCCGATCTCGCGCTGCAGCAGGGCGAGCGAGTCCTGGTAGTCGCGGCGCAGCGCTAGTTCGATGCGGCCGGTGCCGACGCAGAAGCGCCAGGCTTCGGAGAGCTGTCCGGCCGGCTGGTCCGGAATGCGGTGACGCATGGCCTTGCTCGTCATCGTCAGCCGTTCTCCTGCTTGAAGCGCTCGTACGCCTTGTTGTGCAGGTCGATGAACTGCTCCATGTTCTTGGCCTTCAGTTCGGCGACGTAGTTGTCCCATTCGGACAGCGGGCGCTTGCCGAGGGCGAACTTGAGGGTGTTCTGCCTGACGTGGTCCCTCAGCGGGGTCTCCCAGAGGGTGGCCTGCTCCTGCTCGGAGGCCTTGAGCGGGTGAGCAGGCTCGACGGGCAGCAGCTTGCGCTGGGCCATCGACTCCTGGAACTCCTGCTCGTCCTCAGTGAAGGAGGACGTGACCAGGGACCAGTTACCGCCGTAGGCGAAGACGCCGTTGGAGAACCCGTAGTCCTTCTGCATGTCCTTCTTCGCGTCCGGGTTGATGGCCTGGACCTTGATGCCGTCCTTGGGGGCGTACTGGCCAGGACCGGACGACGTGTACGTGACGTCCTTGACGCCCCACTTGGCGAGCTCCTGACCGGCGTCCGAGTACCACAGCCAGTCGACGAACTGCATCATCGCGACGAAGTTCTCGCTCTTGAGGGCCTCGCTGGAGATCATCATGCCGTTCTCCAGACGGCTGCCCGCCACCACGGGACCGGCAGGGCCGACCGGCACCGGGATGATCGCGATGCTCGAGCCCTTGACCTGCTTCTCCAGGTTGAGGCGGTACTCGTCCGCGAGGACCTGCGGATTGGCGCTGATCACGAAGGACTTGCCGCCGAGGAGCTTCTGCTTGGCCTGGTCGTCGGACTGAGTGAAGCTCTCCGGGTCCACCAGGCCGTCGGACACCAGCTTGTTGAGGTACTCGAGCATCTGGCGGTACTCGTCCATGGCACCGGTGAAGACGTACTTCTGCGCCTTGGAGTCGAAGTAGTAATTGTTGTAACCCCAGCCGCCCTTGGTGCCGAAGGACTGGGCGAGGAAATTGAGCAGCGCACCGCCCGGCTCGGGCTGGTTCCAGCGGTCCGAGAAGGGATACACCTTGGGGTGGGCCTCCTTGAGGCCCTTCAGCACCTCGTGGACCTCGTCCCAGGTGGTCGGCAGCTCGAGCCCCGCCTCGTCCAGCACGTCGGTGCGCAGGGCGAGGGAGTAGCCGACCTTCACCTTCTCGTGGATGCCCGGCAGGAGGTAGTACTTGCCGTCGGCCTGCCGGATGGAGTCGAGGTCTCCCTCCAGCCCCCACTTCTTGACCTTCTCCTGGAAGTTGGGCATCAGGTGCACGTATTCGCTGACCGGGAGAATGGCTCCGGAGGCGACGAACGCGGTCTCCTGACCCGGATACGTCTTGGGGATCAGGAACGGCGCGTCACCCGCGCCGATGAGCAGACCTCTCTTCTTCTCGTAGTCGCTGTACGGGACGCCGGTCGTCTTGAACGTGACGTTCGTACGCTTGGTCAGTTCCTTCCAGAAGAGCCAGCTCTTCTTGGGCGGGTAGACCGGGTTGTCCAGGTGGAGAAGGGAGAAGGTGAGCGGCTTGGTGGCCTTGAACTGGTCGCCCACGCCGTACTTCTTCATCGCCCCGACCTCTTTCTTGGAGAGGTCCTTGGGGTCATCGCTGGAGTCGTCGCCGCTGCCGCAGCCGACGAGGGTGGTGAGGCCGGCGAACGCCGCGGCGGCAAGCAGGCTGCGCCGGGACAGCTGTCCGGTGTTGTTCACGGATACTCCCTTGTTTCCGTATTCGGGGGTGTTTCTCCGTAGCCGAGGGCCGAGTTTTCTCGTGTCAGCCCTTGACCGCGCCGAGCGTGACGCCGGAGACGAAATAGCGCTGGACGAACGGGTAGACGGCGAGAATGGGCAGTGCCGTGAGCAGGATCGTGACGGACTGGATGTTCGCCCCCACCTGCGTGAGCTGCTCCGA
Organism: Streptomyces himalayensis subsp. himalayensis; assembly: GCF_013778455.1. GTDB lineage: Bacteria > Actinomycetota > Actinomycetes > Streptomycetales > Streptomycetaceae > Streptomyces > Streptomyces himalayensis. Next base: position 221,433 of record NZ_JACEHE010000011.1, read on the forward strand.
TGTCGCGCCGACGTTCCCGCCCTGTGTCGCGCCGGCGATCATGTTCCGGAGATAGACCGTGACCGGCATCAGCTCGGACCTGTCCATATAGAGGAATGCACCGAACCAGGAATTCCAGAAGGAAACCGAGTAGAACAGCACCATCGTCGCGATCACTGCTTTGGACAACGGCAGCACGATGCGGAGCAGAATCCCGTAGGTGTTCAGGCCGTCGATCTGGGCGGCTTCTTCGAGTTCGGACGGCAGGCTTTCGAAGAAGGCCTTCATCACGAGCAGGTTGAAGACGCTGATCGCGTTCGGGATCACCAGGGCCCACAGCGTGTTCTTCATGCCGAGGCTGGTGATGAGGACGTAGTTCGGGATCAGGCCACCGGTGAAGAACATGGTGAAGACGGCGATGCCGATCAGCGCGTTGCGGCCCTTCAGGTGCTGCTTGGACAGGACGTACGCGTAGCAGGTGGTCAGCACCATGGCGATGGCGGTCGCGACCACCGTATAGAGCACGGTGTTGCCGTAGTTCCGCCAGAACATCCCGTCCGAGATCACAAGGCGGTACGTGGTCAGGTTGAACCCCTCGGGCAGCAGGTTCACCTCGCCGGCCCGGATGCGGTCCTCCGCGCTGAAGGAACGGGCGATGATGTTCACGAAGGGGTAGAGGGTCACGACCACGACCCCGGTGAGGATCAGCCCGTTCACCGCCTGGAAGACGCGGTAGCCGCGGGAGGGCTGGTGCACCGAGGTGCGCGGGCGCGGAGCCCGGCGCAGAGGGCCACTGGACAGGGTCACCACAGGCTCGTCCCCACTGTGCGACGCGAGAGCTGGTTGGCGGAGAAGATCAGCACCAGGCCGATGATCGCCTCGAACAGACCGATGGCGGCGGCATAGCTGAAGCTGTTGGACTCCACACCCGTGCGGTACAGGTACGTGGAGATGACGTCCGCGGTGGGATACGTCAGCGGGTTGTAGAGCAGCAGGATCTTCTCGAAGCCCACCGCCATGAACGTGCCGATGTTGAGGATCAGCAGCGTGATCATGGTGGGCCGGATGCCCGGCAGGGTGATGTGCCAGATCTGCTGCCAGCGGTTGGCGCCGTCGATGCGCGCCGCCTCGTACAACTCATCGTCGATCGTGGTGAGAGCGGCGAGGTAGAGGATGGTGCCCCAGCCGGCGGTCTGCCAGATTTCCGAGCCTACATAGATTGTCCGGAACCACTCCGACTCCTGGAGGAACGGGATCGGCTTGTGGCCGAACGCCTCCAGCGCCTGGTTGACCGGGCCGTCCGTCGCAAGAATCTGCATCGTGATGCCCGCGATGATCACGATGGAGAGGAAATGCGGAAGGTATGACACCGACTGCACGAACCGCTTCATCGCGCGCGTACGCACCTCGTTGAGCAGGAGTGCCAGCACGATCGGTACGGGGAAGCAGAACACGAGCGTGAGGGCGCCCAGCCACAGCGTGTTGGTGAAGACCTGCCAGAAGGTCGGGTCACTGAGGAACATCTGCACATAACGCAGACCGACCCAATCCTCACCCAGGATCGACCCGCCCGGCTCAAACCGCCGGAAAGCGATCACATTCCCGATCATCGGCAGATACCGGAAGATCAGGAAGAACAGCAGCGGCAGCACCGCGAGCGAGTACAGCTGCCAGTCACGGCCCAGCGCCTGCCGCCAGGTGCGGCGGGCGGGCGGCAGCGGCCGGCGGGGCGGGGGCGGAGACCCGGGTGGCGGCGGATCCTCGGTGCCGTGCGGCGGATCCAGGGCGGTGGAGGTGCTCATGCTCAGGCCTCCGTGGCGTGTGCGGGACGGGCGGACGGGCCCGATGGGCCCTTGCGGATAAGGGGTGGTGGTGCTCGACGGGCGGGCACGTCCGGAGACACCCGACGTCACTGGAATCCGTGACCGATACGTTTCAGGGGCTTTCCGGTAACGTGGCGGCAACTTAGGGGCGGCTTGGCGGGCTTGTCAATGGTGCTCACATGCAGGGATGTTGAGCGGACCGTGCCTCAACTGCAACGTTTCAGAACGGGGTCGGATCCCGTGCGGTGCTGTTACTGTCTTCCGGAAATTTTTGATCAGTGACCGTAACGACTGGACGAGCGCCCGCCGTCCCCGATCGCCTGCGAGGTTCCGTGCCCGCCTTCGACCTCCCCCTGGACGAGTTGGAGCGACACCGCCCCGCGCTCGACGAGCCCGCCGACTTCGACGTCTTCTGGCAGAACACCTTGAAGGAGGCGGAACAGGACGAACCCCTGGTGTCGGTACAACCCGTGGACAACGGACTGCGGCTGGTCGACAGCTGGGACGTGACCTTCCGCGGCTTCGCCGGCGAACCGGTGCGCGCCTGGTACAGCCGCCCTGCCGGCGTGTCAGACGCCCTGCCCGCTGTCGTCGAGTACGCCGGTTACGGCCGCGGGCGCGGCCTTGCGCACGAAAGGCTCACCTGGGCCGCCGCCGGATACGCACACCTGCTCATGGACAACAGAGGACAGGGCGACCAGTTCGGCTGCGGCGGCGACACCCCGGACCCGCACGCCTCCGCGCCAGGCGGCCCCGGACCGGCCGCGCGCGGCCTGCTCGCACCGGGCGACTACCACTACCGGCGGCTCATCACGGACGCGGTGCGCGCGGTCGCCGCCGTGCGCGCGCTGCCGGGTGTGGACGGTGCCCGTGTGGCGGCCGTCGGCAACAGCCAGGGCGGCGGCCTCGCGCTGGCCGTCGCGGGACTCGTCCCGGACCTGGCGGCGGTGGCGGTGAGCGCCCCGTTCCTGTGCGGCATCCGTCGCGCGCTGAACCTCACCGACGCCCCTCCCCACGGTGAGATCTCCGCCTATCTCTCGGTACACCGCGAGGCCGTCGCGGCCGCCATGCGCACCCTCTCCTACATGGAGGGCGCCTCCTTCGCGCGCCGCGCCCACGCCCCGGCGCACTTCGGCGTCGGGCTGCGCGACACGGTCTGCCCGCCCAGCGGCGCGTACTCCGCCTTCAACCGCTACGGCGAACTGACCGGCAGCGCACCGCGCCGGGAGATCCACGCCTACCCGTTCAACGGGCACGAACACGGCGACGCGGTGCACGTGCGCAAGCAACTGTCCTGGGTGCGCGAGGTATTGGGCGACTGAGAGAACAGCCTCGCACCGAGGTCAGCAGCAGACCGCAGCCGCCCTTACGCCAAGTCCGCCCCCGGGCGCAACACCCCCTGTCCTCACACCGTGCTGCCGGGCTACTCTCAATGTCCCACAACGTCCGTCCGCACCGGCTCCGTTGGGACAGCATGACCGCCACTCCGCACGATCAACCGCCCACGCCACGCTTGTTGCTCGAACGCGAACTGGAGCTTGCGGCGGCCGCCCGGGCCGTCGACACGCTCCTGTGCCCCGCACGCCCCGAAGGCGGCGTCCTCGTGTACACGGGAGAGGCCGGCGTCGGCAAGACGTCGCTGCTCGGCGCGGTGCGCGCCACGGCCGAGGACCGCTGCACGGTGTGGTCGGCCCGCGGCAGCCAAGCGACGACGTCGGTGCCCTTCCACCTCGTACGACAACTGCTGCATCCCGTACTCGACGGGCTCGACCCGGACGAGGGGCTCGAACTCCTCGGTGAGGACTACGAGATCGCGGGCCCCGCCGTCGGCCTGGCCGCCGCAAGTGGTCCTCCCGCTTGCCCGCAGGGCGTATGCGACGGGCTCGGCCGGCTCGTCGGCCGCCTCGCGCGCAGCCACGGACCTCTCGTCCTCGTCGTCGACGACGCCCACTGGGCCGACACCGAATCGCTGTGCTGGCTGGCGTCGTTCAGCGCACACGTGTCCGGTCTGCCGCTGCTGCTCGTCATCGCGCACCGCCCTCCGGAGCTGTACGGCAGCGAGCTCGGGCACCTCGCCGCCGTGGGAGAGGCCGCCCGCATGCGCGTCGCCCTGCAGGCCTTCACACCGGACGCCACCGCCGAACTGGTGCGCACCATGCTCGGTGACGACGCCGACGCATCCTTCTGCCGCGAGGTGTGGGCGGTCACCGGCGGCAACCCGTACGAAGCGGTGGAACTGCTGGAGAAGGTCCGGGCCCGCGACATCAAGCCCGTCGAGGAATCGGCGGATCTGCTGCGCGGGATCGGCGCCACCGCACACGGACGCGGGCTCATCGACAGGCTCGAGCAGATCGGCGCCGACGCCACCAGATTCGCGTGGGCCGCGGCCGTACTCGGCATCGACATCTCGCTCGAACTGGTCCAGAGCCTGGCCGGCCTGCGCAAGGCCCAGGCAGCCGACTGCTTGGCGAGGCTGCGCGCCGCCCGCATCCTGACGGGCACCGACCCGGTGGAGTTCGTGCACCCGGTCATCGCCACCGCCGTGTACCGCGCGATCCCTCCGGCCACCCGTACCGCGATGCACGGGCGCGCCGCCTGGCTCACCAGTCAGGCGGGTCTCGGCCTGGCACCCGCGTCCCGCCACCTCCTGGAGGTACAGCCGGACGACGACCCCGAACTCGTGGAGCAGTTGCGCGCCGCTGCCGCCGAACACCTCGCGGTCGGCGCCCCGGACGCCGCCCGGCGCTGCCTGGAGCGGGCCCTGCGCGAGCCGCCGCACGCGCGCGTGCGCGCCCATGTCCACTACGAACTGGGCTGTGCCACCCTCCACACCTCGCTGCCGACCACGGTGCGCCACCTGCGTGCCGCCCTCGATCTGCAGGGCCTCGACGACGAGTCGCGCGCCGACGCCACCTGCCGCCTCGCCCAGGCCCTCGCCCACAACAACGAGATGCGCGAGGCCGCCGCATCCGTCAAGGCCGCGATCGCCCACACTCCGCCCGGACTCGGACGGATACGCCTGCAGGCCGCACACTTCATGTACGAGGCGTGCCGCGGGGAAGAGGACGACGGCCCGGCCCGCTCCCGGCGGCTGGCCGCACTCGCCGACCACCTACCGGGGCACTCCAACGCCGAACGCGCCCTGCTCACGCTCAGGGCCTTCGACGGGATGCTGCGCAGCGAGGACGCCGCCCATGCCGTCGCGCTCAGCGACCGGGCCCTCGACGGAGGCCGCCCGCCGCGCGGCCTCGGCTGGACGGACACCGAGTGGGGCTGGGAGTACCCCTTGCTGAACGGCATCACCTGCATCTACACCGACCAACTCGACCGCGCCGAGGAGCTCTTCAGCGAGGCCCTGCTCGCGTATGAGGTGTCCGGCTGGAGCGGCGTCCACCTGGCCCTGGCGTACACGCTCATGGGAGGTGTGCACCGGCGCCGCGGTCGGCTCGCCGAAGCAGAAACCTTTCTTCGGGAGGGGCTGCGCCTCGCCGACCGGGTCGGCAGCGGCCTGCCCGTCCACTGGGACGCGGTGTGCACGCTCATCGACACACTGCTGGCCCGAGGCCACACCGAACAGGCCCAACGCATCGCGGACGAGTACGACTTCGGACCCCCGTACCCCGACCTGCTCGTCTTTCCCGACGCCCGCACCGTCCGCGGCAGGCTGCTGCTCGCCCAGGGCCGCAGGAAGGAAGCGGTCGTGGAACTCGAGGCGGCCGGCGCCGCCCTCGAGGCCCGCGGCCACCACAACAGCGTGTACGCCCCATGGGCCCTCGAACTGGCCCGAGCTCTCGCCCACGACGACCCCGACCGTGCCGCGTCGCTCGCGGCCCAGGCCCGGAACGACGCGGAACGCTTCGGCACCGACACCGCCGTGGGCGAAGCCCTGCGCTGCGCCGCCGCCTTGGCGGCCCCAAGCGATGCTGCCCCGCTCCTCGCCCAGGCCGTCACCCGCCTCGCGGCGTCCCCGTCGGCGTACGAACACGCTCTCGCGCGCGTCGAGTACGGCCTGCTGGTCAAGAGCCCTGACGAACTCCGCCGAGGACTCGCCCTGGCCGAGACCTGCGGCGCCGACGCCCTCGCCGCCCGTGCCTCTCGAGCGCTGGCATCGGAGCAGCCTCTGACATGAAGAAACGTTCTGTCTCTGTGATCGAGCGCAGCGGGGTCTGTACGGTCGAAGCGATGCCGTCGACCGTACAGACCCTCGTTCCGATCGCCTCGGTCAGACGGCGGCCCAGCCGTCGTCGACAGGGAGAACGGCGCCGTTGACGAAGGCGGCGGCGTCGGAGGCGAGGTAGACGATGGCGGCGGCCTGTTCCTCAGCGGTGCCCATCCGGCCGATGTTGCTGCCGATGAGCTGGCCGATCACGGCGGGGCCGTGCGCGTCGGGGCTGGCGTCGACCTGGATGCTGGTCGCGGTGGGGCCGGGGGCGATGGCGTTGGCGCGGATGCCCTTCTTGCGGTACATGACGGCGAGGTTCTTGACCAGGCCGACGATGCCGTGCTTGGACGCGGTGTAGGCGGCTCCGGCCGCGCTGCCGCGCAGTCCCGCCTCGGAGGCGGTGAAGACGATCGAGCCGCGGCCGGCGGTCAGCATGTGCGGCAGCACGGCGCGGGTGAGCAGGAAGGGCGCGGTGAGGTTGATGTGGATGACGCGCTGCCACTCGGCATCGTCGGTGTCGGCGAGGGCCGACATGCGGTCCATGATGCCGGCGTTGTTGACCAGTACGTCCACGCCGCCGAACGCCTCCACGGCCGTGGCCACGACCTGGTCCACCACCTGCTGGTCACTGAGATCGCCGACCACCGCCTGAGCGACGCCTCCCGCGTCCTTGACCGCCTTCACGGTCTCCTCGGCGCTGTCCGGGTTCAGGTCGGCAACCAGGACCTTCGCGCCCTCCGCGGCGAACTTCAGGGCGGCGGCGCGGCCGATACCCGATCCCGCTCCGGTGACGATGACGCCGCGTCCCTGAAGGCCAGTGCTGCTCATGTGGGGGCTCCTCGTTGTCTTGCGTTGTTTTGCTTCTGTGTGCGCCAAGCGGTACGGGCGACCGGGGCGCCGACCGTCAGGCGCGGTGCCGGAGGCCGTGTCCAGCGACGCGTGCGCCGTGGGCCTGCGGTCGGGTTGCGCCGCTCAGCGGCCTTTACTTGAGTAAAGTAAGCATGCGCGTATTACTTGAGTCAAGCAAGTAATGTAAAATGGGTCCATGACCACAGCGCCGCGAGCAACCGCCCCCGTCTCGACGGACGTGGCGGAGATCGAGCGAGCCCTCACTCGCATCGTGTATCTGAACAGCCGGGTCCGGCAGCACGACCGCATGATGGCCCGGGCCGGAGTGCCGCTCGACCGAGCCGCCGTGGCGCTCCTGCGGCAGATCGCGGATGGCGAGGCCGTCCGTCCCAGCGAGCTGGCCACCCGGATGGCCGTGGAGGCGTCCCATGTCACCCGGCAGGTGCAGCAGCTGCAGAAGACCGGCTACCTCACGCGCGTCCCGGACCCAGATGACCGCCGCGCGCAGCTCATCCAGCTCACCCCCTTCGGCCGCGAGGCGGTCGAGCGCATCCGTGACGTCAGTTGCCGAGGCATGCAGGGGGCGTTGGCCGCGTGGTCGCCAGAGGAGTTGCAGCAGCTCGCCACCCTGTTCCACCGGATGGTCGACGACTTCCTCTCCTACAGCGGTGAGGACGAGGCTCGCGAGGGCGAGTGAGCGGGCGTCAGGCCGGTTCGGAAAGAGGCCGCCGGGCGGTGACGCGGGTGCCGACGCTTTCAGGAACGCTTCCCTGAAAGCGTCGGCGCCACCACGTGATACGTACGGTCACTACGGCAGTTCGGTCACCCGGTCGGTGCCGGGCGGGGCGACCGGGCTGTTGGTCGTGAGGTAGTCGGTCAGGGCGTCGATATCGTCTCCGCCGCCGACGAGATCGGTGCCCTTGGCGAAGGTGGTGAACCCGTCGCCGCCCGCTGCGAGGAAGGTGTTGGCGGTCACCCGGTACGTGGCGTCCGGCTTCAGTACCTCACCGTTGAGCTTGACCGACGCCGGATCGATGCGGTCGCCGACGGGCGCGCTGCGGGAGAAGGAGTACGTCAGGCCCTTGGAGACGCCCAGCATGAGGGTGGGCGCCCGGGTGCCGGAGTCGTTGAACTGCTCCTCCAGGATCTGCTCGATCTGAGCTCCCGTCAGGTCCAGGGACACCAGGGACCCGGCGAAGGGCTGCACGGCGAACGCCTCCGCGTAGGTGATCTCGCCCGGCCCCTCACCGCCCGAGGACGACGCGTACGTCAGGTCTGCGCGCACCCCGCCCGGGTTCATCAGGGCGATCTGGGCGCCGCCGCGGTCGTCCGCCGAGGTCGCGGCCAGCTGGGCGTCCGCGACCAGGTTCGCCAGGTCGGACTCGGCGTCCCGCGTCTCGGAACGGATGATGTCGCCGGTGATCCGGCCGACGACCCTGTTGGCCAGCGGGGCCGACAGCTCCTTCCACTTGGCGATGACCGCGGTCTGGTCGGCGTCCTTGGGGCCGGTACGGGTGACGAGGTGGTTCATGGCGGCGACCTGGTCCCGTACGACGTCGCCGGTCTCGCGGTCGACGGGCAGCCGGGTCTCGGTGACCACGCGGCCGAACGAGGACGCCGACGTGACACTGCGCGGCTTGCCGTCCGGGTCGGGGATCGAGCAGATGTACGGCTGGTGGGTGTGGCCGGTCACGACGGCGTCGATCGACGGGGCCAGGTTCTTCGCGATGTCGACGATCGGTCCCGAGATGCCTTCGCACTGACCGTACGAGCCGGCCTGGACGCCGCCCTCGTGGAGCAGGACGACGATCGCCTCGACCCCCTGCTTCTGCAGCACACGGGCGGACGCGTTGGCGGTCTCGACCTCGTCGAGGAAGCGCACGGACTTGATGCCGGACTGGCCGGTGACCTCGGGGGTGCCCTCCAGGGTCATGCCGATGAAGCCGATCTTCACGCCGTCCACCTTCTTGACCCAGGTGGGTGCCAGGAGGGGCTTGCCGGTGGAGCGGTAGTTGACGTTGGCGGCGAGCCAGGGGAACTCCGAGCCGTCGTACGGCTCGTCCTTGATGTAGCAGCCGTCCTCGGGGTGGCAGCCGCCGTTCTGGATGCGCAGCAGTTCGTCGGTGCCCTCGTCGAACTCGTGGTTGCCGACGCTGGTGACGTCCAGGTGCAGCTTCTCCATGGACTCCACGGTCGGTTCGTCGTGGAAGAGGCCCGACAGGAAGGGGCTGGCTCCGATGATGTCGCCCGCGGCCACGGTCAGCGATCCCTCGGTGCCCTGGCGGAGCTGCTCCAGCCGGGCCGCGAGGTACTCGGCCCCGCCGACCGGGGTGGACTTCGCGTCGAGCTTTGAGCCGAGCGTCGCGTCACGGCCGGACGGCGGCTCCAGGTTTCCGTGGAAGTCGTTGAAGGACAGGAGCTGGACGGTCGCCGTGGACGGCCGTGCCTGGACCGTGGGGAAGTCGTGCGTGTACGAGGTCCACAGCTTGACGTCGCGGGAGTCCGTCTTGCCGTTGCCGTCGAGGTCGCCCGCTCTGCCGGCCTTCGGGATGGCGGCCACGTCCTTGGCGTTGACGGTGCCGTCTCCGTTCACGTCCGGGGTCCGGGTCGCGAGCAGGTCCGCACGGACGGACAGCAGATGGAACTTGGTGACACTGCCGTTGAAGCCGAAGTTGTCGTCCGCGACGAGCACGAGCGAGCGGGAGCCGTCGGGCAGCTTCGGGCCCCAGGTGATGCCCTCGACGTTGTCGGCGTCGGTGCCGGACGTGGTGAAGTCGTAGAGCAGCTTCTTCGGCATGGGCTTCTCGTCGCCGGAGAGCGCCTCCTCGCCGTTCACGTCGGTGGCGCCGATGGTGCTGGTCCAGTACAGGCGGATGGAGAAGCCGATGCCGGAGGCGAAGGAGCGCTCAACGGTGATGTAGTCGGTCTCGTTGATCGCCAGGATCTCCGAGACTCCGCGGTCCGCCGAGTAGACGCCGACGGGGGAGGGCAGCGGGGCGGTCGGCGCGTCGGAGATCGGGTCGACCTCGTAGAGGTGCTCAGCCCCCGGCTTACCGGTCGCGGCATCCATGACCAGCAGCCGGGACGGGCTCTTGGCGGTCAGGCTCGCGGCCGGGCCGTCCTGGATCAGGGCGTTCTCGGTGACGGTGACGGCCTTGGTGCCGTCGGGGGAGTAGGTGAGCCCCTCGAGCGCCTGGTTGTTGCGAACGCCTGCGGTCAGCGTGCCGGAGGCCGAGCGGACAGGGGCGTACGCCTTGGGGAGCGGCAGTTCGCGCACGTACTCGCCGGACGGGGACGCCTCGCGGACGAACGCCGGCTGACCGGAGGAGGACGCACCCTCGCTGGTCCACAGCAGGCTCTTGCGGTCCGGTGCCCACCGGATCGCCTCGGGATCAACGGCCTTGGCGGCGAAAGGCTCACCCGTGGTGTCCTGCAGCACGGTCAGGGCGTCCAGCGCGGGCTTGTCGTCGGCGAAGCCGCTGTCGTCCAGCGGCAGACGCAGCGTGTAGAAGCGGGCCTTGCCGTTCTCGGAGCGGTCGTCGCTGAGAGCGGCGTACTCACCGGATTCCGGGTCGTAGTCGATGCCGGACAGGCCGCCGAAGGGCATGCCCAGCTCGGTGGTCCCGGCCGGGACGGTGAGGGTGTCGAGCAGCTCGACGGGCTGCTTCTCCTCCGTGCCGGCGGCGAAGCCGTTCGCGAGGGTCAGGCCGCCGAGCAGGGCGGTGGCGGCGAGAGCGCTGAGCAGGGCGCGTCTGCGGCGCGCCCTGTGTCTGTGTCGCATGCGGTGCTCCAGGTCGTGAGGGTCTGTCGGGGATGAGAAGACGAGGGCATGACGAAGTGGGGGGTGACGAATGAGGGGTGAGCGAGGAGGTGATGAGGGCGTGCGGCATCGCCACCGCACGGGCTCATGTCGGTACGGCGTCAGAACAGTCGGTCTGGCGTGTGAGCGCCCGGAGCTCCGGGCGTCAGTGGAAGCGGCCGGCCTCGGCGTGAGGTGGAGGCGGCCGACCTCGGCGTCAGGTGCAGGCGGCTGGCCCTGGCATCAGGCGGCGGCAGCCACCTCCCCGCCCGTCTGCCTCGTGCGGCGCCAGGCGTACACCGCCAGCGCCACCAGCGTCATCGCGTACGGAATCGTCGAGACCAGTTGCGGCGGTACATCGAGCGTGCCGAGCTGTACGGCCAGTGCCTCCGCCGTGCCGAAGCCGAGCGCTGCGAGGAAGACGCCCCACGGTCGCAGCCCGCCCAGGAAGACGGCGGCGAGTGCGATGAAGCCGCGGCCCGCCGTCATGTCCCTTACGAAGAAGGACACATAACCCATGCTGAGGAACACCCCGGCGAGCCCGGCGAGGGCGCCGCTGAGCGCGAGGCCCGTGTACTGCACTCGCCGGACGGGGATGCCCACCGACGCCGCGGCGTCCGGCATCTCGCCGACCGCGCGCAGATGGAAGCCGAAGCGGGCCCGGTAGAACAGCCAGGCGATGACGGGCGCTGTCAGGAGCGCCAGCCAGGTGACCAGGTTCTGGCCGCTGAGAGCATCCCCGAGGACGGGGATGCTCTCGATGCCCGGAAGGGGCACTGCGGGCAGGCTTCCGCTCTTCAGGCCCGAGGTGCCGCCCTTGTCGTCGAGGAGTGTGAAGACGGCGTAGGCGGTGCCCCCGGAGGCCAGCAGGTTGAGGCCGATGCCGGCGATGATCACGTCGGCGCCCAGCTCCAGCCGCAGCGCCGCGAGGAGCAGCCCGAGCAGTGTCGCCACACCGACTCCGCACAGCGCGCCGCGAGCGACCGAGCCGCTGTATCCGGCGACCAGCGCGCCGGTGCAGGCGGCGCTCAGCATCTGGCCTTCCAGCGCGATGTTGCTGACCCCGGCCCGCTCGGCGACCAGGCCGCCGAAGGCAGCGAGGAGGTACGGAGTGGAGACCCGCAGCACGGCGGCCAGGAAGGCGCTGCTGAGGACTACGTCGAGGACCGCGCTCATCGGGCCGCCACCTGCTTCCGGGCGAGCCGTCGCTTGAGCAGGTCGGGCAGGGCCTGGGCGGTGACGAGCAGCACGATGACGGCCTGGATGACCACCACGATCTCGGTGCCGACGTCCGTCTGCTGTTCCATGATGTCTCCCCCGGCGCGCAGGTAGGAGTAGAAGAGGCCGGCGACCACGACCACCAGCGGGTTGTTCCTCGCCAAAAGGGCCACCACGATCCCCTCGAAGGCGAGGCTTCCGGCGAGGCCCGGCTCCAGTCGGCCGTACACGCCCTGCACGAGGTGGGCTCCGGCGAGACCGGCGACGGCGCCGCCGATGACGAAGCTCCACTCGATGACGCGGGGCACGCGTATGCCGCCGTACTCGGCGAACTCGGGGTTCGAGCCGGTCATCCTGATGCGGTAGCCGAGCGGGGTGCGGGTGATGAGCAGCCACAGGGCGACGGCCGTCAACACCATCAGGAGGAGGCCCACGTTGGCCCGGCCCAGCGGTATGCCGAACCAGTCGCGCAGCGGCGTGAGCGCGGAGTCCTGCTGGATGGACTTCGAGTGCACGGCGCTGCTGCCCGGCTCCTTCAGCGGGCCGTTGACCAGGTAGTCGTAGACCCGTACGACGATGGCGTTGAGCATCAGCGTGGCGACGATCTCGTTGGCGCCGAGCCTCGCCTTCATGGAGCCCGGGATCAGGCCCATCCCGGCACCGGCGACAGCGGACGCGACGAGCGGGACGACCACGGCGACGACTGGTGGCAGCGGCAGGAAGATCGCGACGGCGGCGGCCGCGAGCGCACCGGCGTAGAGCTGGCTTTCGGCACCGAGGCTGATCTGCCGCGCCCGGAAGGGGATGGCCACCGACAGGCCCAGCAGGGTCAGCGTGGTGGCGTCCTCGAGCCAGCGCCCGACGCGGAAGGAGCGTTCCAGCGGTCCGGTGAGCATTGCGCCGTATGCCTCGACCGGGTCGTTGCCGGTGACGAGCATGACGACGAAGCCGATGGCCAGGGCCGCCAGGATGGTGGCCAGGGCCATGCTGAGGTCGACGGCGAGATCACGCCGCCGAGTCGCCTTGTACTCGCGGCGGTCCTCGGTCTCGATCAGAGTGCCGGTCATGCGGCGGACACCTCCTCGAGGCCGGCGGCGATGTGTGCGGGGTCGTGGCGCTCCACGCTGAGCATGTAGAGCCCCACCCGCTTCTCGGTGAGACCGCTCGTGTCGTCGAACCTGGCGACGAGCCGACCGTCCTTGATGACCAGCAACCGGTCGGCGAGAGCGAGCAGTTCGGTCAGGTCCGCGGAGACCAGCAGGACGCCGGCGCCCGCGTCGCGGGCCGCGACCAGCCGCTCGTACATGAACCGCATCGCGCCGATGTCCACGCCTCGTGTGACCTGCGAGGCGATCAACAGCCTTGGCTGTGCGGAGAGTTCGCGCGCGACGATCACTTTCTGCATATTGCCGCCGGACAGCGCCCGGACCGGGACGGATGCGTCGGGGGTGCGGATCGCGTAGTCCTCGATCAGGTGCTCGGCGTGGTCCCGTACGGCGCTTGGCCGCAGCAGGCCGCGACGGGCCAGCGGGGCTCGGTGGTGCCGGTCGACGACGAGGTTGTCGGCTATCGACTCGTCCAGCGCGGCGCCGTTGCGCAGCCGGTCCTCCGGTACGTAGCCGATGCCGGCCCCCCGGTGACCTGCGACGTCGAGCCCGGCGGTGTCGGTCCCGTCGACGCGAATCGCGCCGGAGGTGGGGCGCCGCAGGCCGGCGAGGATCTCGGCCAGTTCCGTCTGTCCGTTGCCCTCGATGCCGGCCAGGCCGACGATCTCCCCGGCTGCGACGTCGAAGTCGATGCCCTGCAGGGACTGCCCGGTGGGCGCTTCATACGTGAGGCCTCGGACCTGCAGAGCCGAGCCGGTCGGGCGGGCCGGGGCCCGGTCCACGTCCAGGGAGAGATCGCGGCCGACCATCGTCGCGGCCAGCGACCGCTCCGTGGCGTCGGCCGTGTCGACGGTCCCCACGAGGGCACCGGCGCGCATCACGCTGACCCAGGAACGGAGGCGGCGCCCAGTGCGGCGCCACGTCCGAGGTGAACGCCGCGGACCGGCCCGAGCCGTGGCCGCCGACGACGAGCAGCGGATGCCCGGCGCACTCGGCCAGCAGCGACGCCTCCGGCTTCGCCGCCACCTCGTTGAGACCGAGCAGCGCGGGCCAGGCCTGGCCCAGTCCCCGTACGATCCCGTGGTCGCCCACGACCTCGGGCACGGCTCCCGCCGGAAGTTCCACCCGGTCGTCCCGATCCACCATCACCACGGGCAGGGCGGCCGCCAGCGGGGACCGCCCCCACCGCGCCCGGGCGTCTATGCCGCTGAAGGTCAGATAGCCGCCGATCATCAGGACACCGCCGCCCCGTTCGACGAAGTCGCGCACCAACTCCGACCGGTCGGGAGCGGGTATGGAGCGGCCGAAGGTCTCGGGCGGGAGCTGGAAACTGTTGGCGCCCACGTCACTGATGACCACCACGTCGTACTGGTCGAAGCCGTCCGCGGAGCCGGGTACCCGGGTCGGGATCTCGTGCGAGGGCACATATGTCACGTCGTGACCGCGGGAGCGCAGTGCGTCGAGGAACACGCCTCCGCCCTCCGTGTACTCCGAGGTGTGGAAGGCGTCGAAGCCCTTCTGGTGCACCGTGTACGTGAACCAGGACTCGCCGACGACGAGCACTCTGGGCATGCGGAACGTCCTTTCATTACATAAGGGATGAAGGAAGAAGAGATGAAGGCATAAGGGATGAAGCTGCCGGCATCGGTGAACGAGTGGAGAGGAGCGGCCGAGAAATCAGCGGGCGGGCGGCGCCGTGCTGGCCCTCACCTTGAGTTCGACGGGCAGGGTGTGCCGGGACGCGGGCGGTACCTCGCCCCGGGTGACGTACTGGAGGAGTTGCGCGGTGGCGGTCCGGCCCACGTCGTAGGCCGGCTGGTGGACCGTGGTCAGCGAGGGATGGGCCAGCGAGGCCGCCCGGATGTCGTCGAAGCCGACGACCGACACGTCGTGCGGCACCGACAGGCCCGCCTCGCGCAGGGCCAGGAGGGCGCCGAAGGCCATCAGGTCGTTCGCCGCGAACACGGCCGTGAAGTCCGGATCGCCTGCCGCGAGCAGCTCGGAGACGAGGCGGTAGCCGGAGTACTCCTTGAAGTCGCCCACCCGCTCGGTGACCTGCCCCTGGAAGGCCTTGACGAAGCCGCCGGCACGGGCGACACCGCTCTTCAACTCGCGCGGCCCGGTCAGCATCAGCGCCCGGCGGTGGCCGAGCTCTCTCAGGTGTTCCCCGACAAGCCGCCCGCCCGCCTCGTGGTCAGCGGTGGCGATCAGCGCACCCTCCAGCCCGTCGACCTCCTCGTCCGCGAGCGCGATCGGGAAGCGGCCCATCAGCGCCTCCAGCCGCCGCCGCGAGGGCGGTGAGCCGGAGGCGTACACCATGCCGTCGATGAACCGGCTGCGGATCATGCCGAGATAGCGGTCCTCGCGCTCCGCGTCGAACTCCGTGTTGCACAGGATCACGCCGTAACCGAGGTCGTGCGCGGCGTCCTCGGCGCCCTTGGCGAGCTCGGCGAAGAACGTGTTGCTGATGTCGGGGATCATCAGACCGATCACCGATGTGGAGCCCGCCTGGAGGCTACGGGCCAGCGACGCCGGGACGTACCCGAGCCGGTTGACGACGCTGCGCACCCGCGCCGCGGTCTGCTCGTTGACCGGCCGGTTGCCGCTCAGCACATGGGAGACCGTGGTCGGACTGACCCGGGCCGCCGCGGCCACGTCCTTGATGGACGCGGGCCTGCGGATCACGGATCTGCCGCTGTCGGGTCCGTGGGGCTCACGGGTCATAGTGCTGCACCGCCCTTCCGTGGGAGGTGTCGAGGATCCGGGCCACCCGGGCGTCGGTCTCCTCCATCAGGGCGGGGACATCGACGGTCAGGAGCACACCGTCGCGCATCAGGACCCGGCCGTCGACGACGACCGTACGGACGTCGCTCGCGCGGGCGCTGTAGACGAGCGCGGCCCGCGGGTCGTGGAGCGGGCGGCAGTGCAGTCCGGACAGGTCGGTGAGCACGATGTCGGCCCGCATGCCTGGCTCCAGCACTCCGATCCGGTCCGCGAGGCCCAGGGCGCGGGCGCCGCCGCGGAAGGCAAGCCGCAGTGTGTCGGACACGGTCATCCAGGTGGCGTCCCGCACGGCCTGCTTCTGCGTGAGCGCGACCAGACGCAGCGCCTCCCACACATCGAGGGTGTTGTGACCGGCGGCGCCGTCCGTGCCCACGGCCACCGCCACCCCGGTGTCGAGCAGCTCCCGGACGGGCGTGAGCGGGGACAGCGCGTGCTTCAGATAGACCTTGGGGCAGCAGGCCACACCGGTCGTCGACGCATGCTCCGCCAGCAGTGGCAGATCCTCCTCGACGATGCCGCAGCCGTGCGCGATGAGGGCGCCGCCCTCCAGCACGCCCGTCTCGTACAGCACGCGGATCGGCGTACTGCCACGGCGCTCCAGGCTCGACTGCGTCTGTTCCAGGTGCTCGGCGGCGTGGATGTGCGTCCGCAGGCCCAGCCGCCGGGCACGCCCGGCCAGCGTCCGCAGGTCCGTGTCGGTCACGGTGTACGGGGCGTGCGGGCCGAGCGACACGGTGATGCGCCCGTCCGCAGCACCGTGCCACGCCTCCGCGAACCTCACCGTCGCCTCCAGCGCTTCCTGCCCGCGGCTGCTGAAGTAGGTGGGGGCGATGTCCGCCCGCAGCCCGGTCTCGGCGACCGCCTCGGCGATCTGCTCCGGGAAGAAGTAGTGGTCGGCGAAGGTCGTGACGCCGGAGCGGATCATCTCCGCACAGGCCAGCCGGGCACCGAGCCGGACGTCCGCCGCGGTGAGGTTGCTCTCCATCGGCCACACACGTTCGTTGAACCACGCCTCGACGGTCACGTCCTCGGCCGCGCCGCGCATCAGCACCATCGGACTGTGCGTATGCGCGTTGACCAGGCCGGGTACGGCCAGCAGTCCACGGCCGTCCACCACGTCCTCGCCGGTTGCGGGGCGGACCGGGCCGGCGGGCCGTACGTCCTCGATGACACCGTCGGCGACCACGATGTCCTGGCCGCGCAGGACCTCGCACTCGCCCTCCGCCGGGACGCGCAGCACGTCGCAGCCGGTCACCACCAGGCGCCCTGCCGACGCGCTCGCACTCATCCCTTGGCTCATGCGGCACAAGGTAGAGATGCAAAACGCTTTGCACAACGGGCAGCCCGAAGGCCGGTCCAGGTCTTCGAGTCGGAGCCTTCGGGTCGTTCCCTGGTCATGGATGCGCCGACGCGGGTCGCTGTGCCCAACGGTCAGGACCCGGACGCCGAGCGGAGCGGCGGAAAGAACGCCCTATTGCTTGCGGTTCTGGCGCTGATGGCGCTGGTCACCGGCGTCGCCGGTCTGCAGGTGCGGTCGCCGGGCAGGCGACCGTGTCGACGCGGGATCGGCCGCCCAGGGGCCGTCCGCCAAGGCCTCGGAGCTGAACGCGTCCTCGCCGTAGAGATCCTGCAGCCAGTTGGTCTGGTAGATGGTGTCGAGGTAGCGCTCACCGAGGTCCGGGGCGATGGCCACGGCGGTGAGGTCACGCGTGTCATGCTCGGCCAGCCAGCGCATCGCGCCGCTGACCACCGTGCCGGTGGAGCCGCCGAACAGGAATCCCCGTCTGGCCAGACGATGACAGGCGCGGATGGTCTCCGTCTCCTCGACGCGTATCACCTCGTCCACATACGACTCGTCGAGCAGCGGCGGACGCATGCTCATGCCGAGACCGGGAATCATCCGGCGGCCCGGGGCACCACCGAAGATCACCGAGCCGACGCTGTCCACAGCGATGACGCGCACCGGGCGGTGCCACTGGCGGAAGTAGCGTGCGCAGCCCATCAGGGTTCCGGTGGTGCCGGCGCCGACGAACAGTACGTCCAGTTTGGGGAAGCGCTGGGCGATCTCCGGCGCCGTCTTGCGGTAGTGCGCCTTCCAGTTGCCCGGATTGGTGTACTGGCTGAGCCATACGTACCGGTCATCGGAGTCGCACAGTGCCCGGACGTAGTCGATCCGCGCGCCCAGGAAGCCGCCGTTGGCATCCAGGTCGGCGATCACGTGCACCTGGCTGCCCAATGCCTCCATCAGCAGTCTGGTCGACAGGTTGCAGCGGGAGTCCGTCACGCACAGGAACCGGTAGCCCTTGCTCGCCGCGATCATGCTCAGCGCCACGCCGAGGTTCCCGGACGAGGACTCGACCAGGATCGACTCCGGCTTGAGGACGCCCTCCCGCTCGGCGGTCTCCACCATCTCTGTCGCGGCCTTCAGCTTGATCGAGCCGGCGAAGTTGAAGCCCTCACACTTCAGATAGAGCGACTGCCCGAAGATGGGCTCGAGGTCGACATAGAGCTGTGATTCGTTAAAGGCATGGGGAGCTGATATGACGGGCACGACGGCCTCCTCATCTGCAGCGTGTTACGTCGCTGAAGGCTCGGGCCGGGCTTCGGATGTCAGAGCTGAAAAGAGCTCGCGGCCGTTCATCCGTACCGGCGCAGTTCGTGGAAGAAGTCGTCGATGACGTGCAACTCTCCCGAACGGACCACCTCGTCGTAGACGTATTTGCCGACGGCGAGGTCGAGCACCCCCAGGCCGAAGGGCGAGAAAACCACCGGGCGGTCCGCCGGCACGTTCACCTGCCCGGCCATCACGTCGTCCAACGTGCCCTGCAGGAAGTCGCGGTTGCCCGTGAGCTGCTCCGCCAGATGCGGCGAGGTGTCGGCCTTCAGACAGTGCTCGATGTCGTCGACGATGTTGGTCGAGGCGAGGATGATCTCCGGCGCCAGGTCGCGCAGCGACACATGGAGAACCACAGGATTGTGCGCGAACCACGCGGGGTCGCTGACGTGCGGCTCACCGGCGACGGTGGCGAAGACCACCAGGTCGCTGAGGCGGATCAGCTCCTCGGCGCTGTCGTGCACGGTGATCCGGCCGGCGGTGCCCGACTGCTCGAGGTAGCAGCGGAAGCCTGCCGCGCTGTCGGCGGACAGGTCGTGCACGCCGATGTCGTCGAACGACCAGTTGCTGCCTGCGAGGAACGTGTGGATGTAGCGGGCGATCAGGCCCGCCCCGAGGAATCCGACGCGCATGGGCCGCGGCCGTTCCCGGCTGAGCCAGTCCGCGGCCAGCGCCGCCGACGCGGCGGTCCTGGTGGCGCTGATGATGGAGCTCTCCAGGCAGGCGAACGGATAGCCGGTGTCATGGTCGTTGAGGATCAGCACGGCCGAGGCCCTGGGAATGCCGGCCCGCACGTTCTCCGGGAAGCTGGAGATCCACTTCAGTCCGTCCACCCGCACGTCCCCGCCGATCGAGGCGGGCAGCGCGATGATCCGGGAGGACGGCCGGTCGGGGAACCGGAGGAAGTACGACGGCGGGTTCACCGAATCACCGGCGCCGTGCAGCCGGTAGGTGGCCTCGACCAACTCGACGATCTGCTTCTCGCGCCCCTGCAGCACCTGTTTGACCTGGGCTCCGGAGATCACCGCGAAGGGTCGTACGGTCTTCGGCTCGGACACTGCGGACTCCATTGCGGCGTAACGGGCGGTGGTCATCGTCCGGTCACCTCGACGGTCGGCGAGCAGTCGGACAGGCGCACCGGGTCGGCCATCGCGACGAGCACGTCGCGCGAGCCCTCGAAAGGCTCCCGGCTGTGCGCGGTGCGGATGTTGTCGACGAGCATCAGGTCGCCGGCCTGCCACGGCTCGCGTGCGGTGTTGGCCTCGTAGACCTCGTTGAGCAGCTGCACGACGTCCTCGCCGATCGGGTCGCCGCCTCCGAAGCGGGTGTTGAACGGCAGACCCTCGGCGCCGTAGACCTCGATGAGGTACTCGCGGACCTCGGGGGCCAGCGTCCATTCGTTGAGGAACGCGACCTGGTTGAACCAGCAGCGGCGGCCGGTGACCGGGTGGCGCACCACGGCGCTGCGGCGCTGCCTCGTGCGCAGCGCACCGTCGGGCTGCCACTCGAACTCGATCGCGTTGGCGCGGCAGTAACTCTCGACGGCGCTCCGCTCGTCGGTGCCGAACGCCTCGATGACGGACGACCCGATCTCGTCGTTGTAGCTGCGCGTGAGCAGCCAGCCCTCCCGCTCGAACCGCTCGGTCAGCTCGGTGGGCAGCGCCTCGAGTACGGTCGCCGCGTCGGCCACCCCGGTCGCCCCGCCCTGGGTGGGCGCAGTGAGACACGCGAACATCATCAGGCCGGGGAACTCGAGCGTGTAGCTCAGTTCGTGGTGCATGCACATCGGCTGGTTCGGCGGCCACTGCGCCGAGGAGTACACGCCGTCGGCGTAGATCCGCCGGGGCGCGAAGGCCTCCCTCTCCGCCATCAGCCCGGTGCTCAGCCGCTCGAAGACGGCACGGACCTCCGCCACGTCGCGCAGACCGAGGCCGCGGACCAGGACCGCACCGTGCTCGGCGACGACGCCGCGCAGCGCGTCCCGGTGCCCGGCTGCCCAGCCCGGCGCGTCGCCGGTGGCCGCGGCCTGCAGCATCGGAGGCCGGCCGGGGTGCAACTCGACGTCGAGCAGCGATTCCGGGGATATGGACGACATCGCGATTTCCTTTCGGTGTGCTCGGTGTGCTCGGTGCGCTCGGTGTGCTCGGTGCGCTCGGTGTGCTCGGTGTGCCGCTCAGGAAGAAGGCAGCAGATCGGCGGTGCTCAGCACGGCCTGTGCCGCCTCGGTCGGACAGGTGCGCAGGAAGTAGTGGCCGCCCTGGGCGAGTTCGTGCAGGTCGACGCGCTCGGCCAGGAGCTGCCAGTCGCGGTACCGGTGCGCGTGTTCCGCGGTGATCGGGTCGTCGGCGGCGACGACCACGGTGACCGGCGCGGACAGCTTCACCGGCGGGGGAGTGTCGAGGACGTCGGTGAAATAGCGGTGTGCGGACACGCAGTCGTGCCGATAGGCGGCACCCACATGCTCGGCGCGCTGTGTGTCCAGCTCATGGAGCTCGGTGTAGCCGCTGCCCGCGCTCAGCCTCGCCGCGATCTCCGCGTTGCTCTTCCCGGTCAACTCGGTGACGGCGTCGCGCCGACCGGTGGCCTCGCCGAGCAACTGCGCGCCGAGGAACACCCGTTGGACGTCCACCCCGCGCTCCTCCAACTGCCGGGCCGTCTCCACGGCGAAGGCGGTGCCCGAGGAGTGACCCCACAGCAGGACTCCGGTCAGGCCACGTTCGGTGATCTCGGCGACGACCTGCTCGACCACGTCTGCCATCGACGCGAAGGGCTCGCTCACGGCGGCCACATCATGACCGGGCAGCTCCACGGCGTAGACCGCGATCCCACTGGCCCGCAGAGCCTTGGCCATCGGCTGGAAGTTCACCGCGTTTCCACCGGCGTACGGGAAGCACACCAGGGCTCCGGCCGGCGCGCCCTCCGGTTCCGACAGTGACTGAAGGAGCCCGGAGCGCAGGTCGGACCTGCCGTCGACCAGCGCTGCCAGATCGGCGAGGACCGGGTGACGGGTCACGTCCTTGAGGGACACCGCGCGGTCCAGGGTGATCGCCAGTTTCACCGCCGACAGCGATGTGCCGCCCCGGTCGAAGAAGTGGTCCCGCCGCCCGATCTGGGCCTGCGGGATGCCGAGAACCTGCGCCCATGCGGCCGCCAGCCGCAGCTCAGTGGGCGTACTCGGTGCGTGGTGGTCTTCCCGGTCTTCCTCCACGACGCAGAGTTCGCCGGCGAGCGCCGCCAGCGCTCTCTTGTCGATCTTGCCGTTGGCGGTCAGCGGCAGGCTCTCCCGCCAGTGCAAGGCCGACGGCACCATGTACGCGGGCAGCGACTCGCCCAGCCGGTCCTGCAGGACGTCGACCGGCACTGACCCCGGGCCGGAGTAGAAGGCCACAAGGTGCTTGCTCTGGTCGGGCCGTTCGGCGACCACCACCGCACCGTCGCGGACACCGGGCACCTGCAGCAGGGTGTTCTCGATCTCGCCGATCTCGATCCTGAATCCACGGATCTTGACCTGGGTGTCCCGGCGTCCGAGGAACTCCAGCTTGCCCTCGGGAAGCCAGCGGCCGTGGTCGCCGCTCCGGTAGAGCCGGGCGCCGTCGCGGTGTGGGTCGGGCATGAACGCCTGCTTCGTGCGGTCCGGGTCGTTGACGTATCCGCGGCCGACACAGACGCCGGAGAAGACGATCTCGCCCGGGGCGCCGAGCGGGACCGGTGACAGATGCTCGTCGACGACGTAGACGTGCACGTTGCTGACGGGGGGACCGAGCGGGACCCGTTCGCGGTCCGGCACCCGGTCCATGACCTCGTGGTTGGTGTCGTCGGAGGTCTCGGTCAGGCCGTACGCGTTGACCAGTTTGATCTCGGGTTCCGCCGCGAACCAGCGCTGCGTGAGCTCCTTCTTCAGCGCCTCACCGGTGACCGAAACGCACCGGAGGTCCGGCAGCTCGCGTGGCTGCTGCTCCAGATAGGTCAGCACGACTTCGAGGTACGACGGCACGACCTGGAGCACGGCGACCCGGCCGTCAATGATCTTGTCGACGAACCGCTCGACGTCCAGGATCACGTCCTGCTCGACCAGCAGGGTCCGCCCACCCACGAGGAGGGCGGAAACCAGCTGCCACAGCGAGATGTCGAAGCACTGCGGGGCGGTCTGGGCGACGACCTGCCCCTTGCTGATCTCCAGGTCGTCGATCTTGGCGTAGAGGTGGTTGAGCATGCCCGCGTGCTCGCACATGGCGCCCTTGGGTTCGCCGGTGGAGCCGGAGGTGAAGTAGATGTAGGCGAGCTGGTCCGGCGCGACGGCGACGCCGAGGTCACCGTCGGCGTGGTCCTCGTCGTAGGCCTCTCCGACGAAGAGCTTCCGGACGCCCGGCAGCGAGTCCAGGGCCGGGTCGAGCGAGGTGGTGCTGCCGGGTTCGGTCAGTACGAGCCCGCACTCGGCACGGGAGAGCATGGCCGCGATGCGGTCGGCCGGGAAATGCGGCTCGATGGGCAGGTACGTGCCTCCGGCCTTGAAGACCGCGAGGACGGCGGCCATCCAGTCCAGGTTTCTCTCGGTCACCACCGCGACGACACCTTCGCGCCGCAGTCCTCGCGCCAACAGGGCCCGCCCCAGCCTGTTGGCGCGGGAGTTGAGCTCCTGGTAGGTCCACTGGTGGTCGCCGTGCACGGCTGCGACGGCCTCCGGGTGCTCTCTCACCCGCTGTTCGAACAGTTCGTGCGCCCGGGCGTCCGGCAGCTGCCGGCGCGGGCCGGCGAGCCCTTCGAGCTGGAACCGGAGTTCCTCGGCGGAGAGCAGGCTCTGCCGCCCGTGGTCGGCATCCGGATCCGCGGCGATGAGGGCGAGTGCGGTGAGGTGATAGCCGGCGATCCTGGCGGCGCAGTCCCCGTCGAGCGCGTCGGTCCGGTACCGCAGCCGCAGCATGAGCGGGCCACTGTGGTGCGCGAATCCGGCCCACAGCAGGGTGTCTCCGGGGAGACCGCCGGCGCCGGTGCTACCGCCGGCTCCGGTGCTACCGGTGTCCTCGGTGACAGTGCCGCCGACTCCGGTCGCGTTCGGATCGAACACGGTCTCGATCGACGGTTCGGTCAGGCCCAGTTCCCGTCTGAGTTCGTCCACCGGAAAGTCCTTGTGCGACAGCAGTTCCGACTCGGCCCGATGGGTGTCCAGCAGCAGCGCCCGCCACGAGTCGGGCTCGGTCGTCAGCCGGCAGGGCAGCGGCCGGCCGCCCTCCTCGGCGACGTAACCGGTCGTCACATCCGGCTCGCCGGACAGCGCGGCGAGCACCTTGGCGTGCGCGGCCAGCAGCAGGGAGCTGAGCGGCACGGCGAGGTCCTCGGCCAACCGGTGCAACGCTCCCGCGACCTCGTCCGGGATCGTGGCCTCGTACTCGCCGACGCCCGCCCTCGTCATCGGACCGAGCGTCCACCGCGGGATCGTGGTGGATCCACCGGCCACGAGCACACCACGCCAGAACTCCCGGTTCGCCTCCACTGGCATTCCCATCGATCCGCGCCTCTCCACTCGCCCTGCCACCGTGTCTTTTCGCCGCCGGCCAAGGCGGCGTCTCTGTCGTCGTTGTCCTCTCGGCAGACCGCGGGCCGGCGTGTCCTGCCTGTTGACCCGCTGACCGAGGGGTCCTGCTACCCCTTCGGCATCAGAGCCGGGGGCCGGCTGGGGACATCTCGCATCTCCGCGGCCGGGTTTCCACCCCACCGCGCGTGCTGTGGGACTTCCTCGCCTTTCATGAGGAAGGAGTCCGGGGCGAGTACCGCGCCGTCGCCCATGGTCACGCCGTAGTGGACGTGGGAGCCGACACCGAGCGTGCAGCCGTCCCCGATCGTGCTGCGGTCGGACTTGAACGTGCCGTCCTCCTGCGAATGGCACTGGATCTTGCTGCCCGCATTGAGGGTGCAGTCGTCCCCGATGGTAGTGAGCATCCGCTCCGTCAGATAACAGCCGTCATCGAAGACCCTTCTGCCGAGCCGAACCCCCAGCAGCCGCCAGATCACGTTCTTGAAAGGGGTGCCGTTGAACACGTTGAGCCATTCGTCGGGCACCTTCCACAGACGCTCGTGCCACCAGAAGTACGGGTCGTAGATGGAGCACAACCGCGGCTGCAGCCCGCGGAACGCCACGATGGCGCGCTCCACCAGTGCGAAGTAGACGGGGGTGAACGCTAGGGAGAACACCAGGAACGCCGCGATCAGTACCTGCCCGAAGAAGTCATACAGGTCGACGTCCGCCAGGGCGATCACCGTGAGAACGAAGAAGTACAGCCACCGCACGATCAGGAAAAGGGCCATCGACCGGATGTTGTAGCGGTTCTTCGCGGCGAGGGCGCGGCGGAACTCGGCCCCGGTCCGGAGATGGTCGAACCGGGAGTCGCGCTCCACCGACCGGGGAATCTCGAAGCACGGGGAGCCGAGGAGACCCACCCCCTCGCGCATCTCACCGTCGAGCGGAATCATCACCTTCGTCGCAAGGAGGCAGTTGTCGCCCGTCTTCGCCCCTGACGGAAAGGCGATGTTGTTTCCGAGAAAGTTGTGCGGCCCGATCGAGGCTCGGGACACCCGGAAAGACGTGCTCGAGAAGTCGGCATTGACGATCGACAGGCCGTCGGCGATCATCGTGCCGCTTCCGACAGAGCACAGATACGGGGTTTCGTGCTGCACTTCCGTGCCGAAGTTCGACCCGGTCTGCTCGACCTTGGACAGGTCGTATCCGAGGCCGCGCAAATAGTGGACGATGTAGGAGCTGTCACCGAAAAGCCATTTGAAGAACTTTATGTTGGTCATGCGCGTGATCGCCCGGTGCGTGGAGTAGTGAAAGCCGTACAGCGGATAGACCTTGTCCGGCTTGATGACCAGGTTCAACAGGCGCGGAACGGTGAACAACACGGCGAGACCCACGACGACGAAGCCGAAGAACAGCACGGAGGAAACGACCAGCGCATCGACGTAGAGATCCGCCGACGCGAAATCCCCCGCACCCGGGCCCATCCGGTCGCTCAGCGCCGGGACCTGTGTCAACAGCATGTACACACCGCCGACTGTGAGCGGCACGCCGAGGAGGAACAGCTGAAGGAGGGTGACGAGGCCGAAGCCGGCGCGGCGCAGCGTGCCGCACCTGGCGGGCGGGATCCTCACATAGTCGAGCTCTGTGCGCTGCGCCGGCGATCCGTGCCATCGCTCGCCGCCCGGGACCGCCTGGCCGCTGTGCAGCGAGGACGAATGACCGAGCTGTGCCCCGTCGCCCATCGACGTGTCGATGTCGAGCACGGTTTTCTCACCGATGAACACGTCCCGGCCGAGGGTGACCGGCCCCGTCTGTATACGTCCGGCGTGCGCCCGGTAGCAGAGGAAGAACGAGTCCTTGCGGATCACCGTGCCGGCGCCGATCGTGAGCAGATCGGTGCAGACCGGAACAGTGCGGGAAAGGATCGTGACGCCCTTGCCGATCCGGGCGCCGAGTGCCCGCAGGTACAGCACATACAGGGGATTTCCGACGAGGAAGACCATCGGGTTGGCGTGGAGCAGCACCTTGACGGTCCAGAAGCGCAGATACGTCAGACCCCAGACCGGGAACTCACGTGTCTTCCACCGGCCGATGAGGATCCATTTCGCCACGATCGGGAAGGTGCACAGGCCGACGAAGCCGACGCCGCCGCAGACGACCGACCGCAGGTAGATGTCGATCACATCCGAGCCGGCGGATATCCATGAGTAGCCTCGGGCGGCGACAAACGCGGCGGCCAAGGAATATCCCAGGAACAGCAGAAACTGCAGAATTCCGCACAGCACGTACCGCAGCGTGCCGGCCTGTGTCACAACCGCCGGCGAAGCCGTGACCGACGACCGTACGGGGGCGGATTCGGCATCGGCAGGTGCGGTATCGGCGAGCGCCGTCGCCAGGCTTCGGACCGTCGGGTGATGGTAGATGTCCTTCATGGATACCGACGGCAGATCCGCCCGCTTCCTCACCCGCGCACAGAACTGAGCCATCACCAGAGAATTGGCACAGAGGTCGTCGAAGAAATGACTGTCGACCGGCACCCGCTCGACACGCACGACACCGGCCAGCAGCTCGGCGAATTCCCTCTCAGTGTCCGTCTGCGGGCCGGTCGCCCCGTGCTTGGCGACCGCAGGTTCATCCGGCCCGGGCGTCAGGACCCTGGCAGACTTCTCTACCATGCAAGCTCCTTGAGGAAATTTCGTTCACCATCGGCCCGTGCGGCCGACGCTCGGTGTCCTCGCGCTGAGCGATGAGCGGATAAAGAAATTCCGAAGTCACGAGGTCGTGAATTTCTTCACGAAACCATTGCGTCCAGTTTCCGTCGCCCGCGCGCGGGGTGCCACTCGACCTCGATCGCCCGGGCGCGACACGAGGCCCGTCGGTGTCGGGGGTCCACGGTTCCCAGGCGCCTCGGTGAAGCCCAGCAGGGCGGTTCGGTATTACTGCATGCGGGTGGCGGGGGTCCTGCTCCGAAGGTTTTCTCGGCTGGGGACGAGCCGGACGGCGCGCAAGAGGTCGCCCAGAGGGCATCAGCGTATCGAGGCAGAATTTATGTGCAGAGAAACACCGAAAAAATCTCCTGCACGGAGCAATGCCGGAGAAATGCCGCACGAGTGCCGGAGAAATGCCGGAGGGGTGCCGGAGGGATGCCGGACGAATTCGGAGAAATTCAGAGAGATAGATTGCGCACGT
This sequence comes from Streptomyces himalayensis subsp. himalayensis, assembly GCF_013778455.1. Classification (GTDB taxonomy): domain Bacteria; phylum Actinomycetota; class Actinomycetes; order Streptomycetales; family Streptomycetaceae; genus Streptomyces; species Streptomyces himalayensis. The sequence goes on from NZ_JACEHE010000011.1 coordinate 248,471, forward strand.
CTGTCACGCGGGAAGCAGCACAGCCCGCCCCGCTACCCGACCCTGCCGTAGTCGATCGAACGCCTCCGGCGCCGCGGCCAGCGGGAACTGCTCCGTCTCGACGTGGAGCGCCCCTGAGCGTGCCAGTACGATCACCTCGGCCAGCTCGGGCCGAGTTCCCCAGAACGGGAACGCCACGAGGTGGGCGACCTCCTCGGGCTTGCCGAACCGCTTCATCGGGTTGATGCTGACGAACTGCTTGCCGGCCTCTTCCGGGTTCTCCGGGTCGAGCTGCCGCAGTGACGCCTCCACCATGGGCGTCATGATCGCGCCCGGCGCGATCGCCTTGACCGACACTCCGAACTGGCCGTACTCGACCCCGGAGTTCCGGGTCAGGCCGACGACGCCGTGCTTGGCGGCGGTGTACCCGGACTGGTTGCCGACGCCGCGGATGCCGCCGACGGAGGCGGTGTTGACCACGCTGCCGGAGCCCTGCTCCTTCATGACGGCGAGGACATGCTTCAGGCCCAGGAAGACGCCGCGCAGATTGATCGACAGGACCCGGTCGAACTCGTCGGAACCGAAGTCCTGGGTCAGGTTCTGCTTGCCCTCGACGCCGGCGTTGTTGAAGAAGCCGTCGATACGGCCGTAGGCGGCCAGCGTCTTGGCGACGTAGCGCTCGACGTCCTCCTCGGAGGACACATCCGCGGTGATGGTGATCACCTCGGTGCCGGGCGATGACTTCTCGACGGCGGCGGCGGTCTCGGCGAGCCCGTTCTCGTTGACGTCGACCAGCGAGAGCCGGGCGCCCTCGGCGGCGAGCTGGAGCGCGGTGGCCTGGCCGAGGCCCGAAGCGGCTCCCGTGATGAGTACGGCCTGGTTGGTGAATCGGTTGCTGCTCACAGCTGTCTCTTCCTCGAGATCGGATCTTCGTTCTCGAGCTTAACGCGCATATGTCCCGCTGGGACAAAAGACCCGAGGGGACTAGTGTCCCGATGGGACATCACAGGAGTATGATCGAGGTCATGACGGCGATGAAGCCCACCAGCCGCACCACGGCCAGCACACCCCCGGTCGAGGACCGCAGGCAGCGAAAGGCCCGGCAGACCCGGGAGGCGATGGCCGCCGCGGCCATCGATCTGATCCTCGAGCGCGGCCTGTCGGCCGTCACCGTCGAGGCGATCGCCGAGCGCGCCGACGTCACGCGCCGCACCTTCAGCCGCCACTTCAACGGCAAGGAGGACGCGGCACTGGACTTCACGCGGGCCGACGGCGACTACATCAATGCCGCCCTGCGCGCCCGCCCGGCCGACGAGCCGCCGTTCGTCGCCTACCGCAACGCAGTGGGGGAGTGGCTCGCCGCCCGCGAGACGCTCGGCGGGCAGCCCTACGCGCGGTGGCAGGCGCTGCTGCGGCTCACGGACACCGAGTCGGCGCTGTTCGCCGCGTACGAGCGGATCCGGGTCGACGCCCAGGACGAGTCCGTGGCGATCGTCGCCGAACGTCTCGGCACCGATCCCGACCGGGACCTGCGCCCCGCCGTCGTGGTGGGCGCCGCCGCAGGAGTGCTCACCGCGGCCCTGCGCACCTGGGCGCGGCAGGAGCACGAGGACGCCCGAGGCCTTCAGGCGTGGGTGAACCAGGCCTACGACGCCCTCATCGAACAGGCGGCGGGAGCGACCGGCAGTGAAGTGACCGTAGCCAATGAAGCAACCGTGGACAACGAAGTGACCGAAGACAAAGGGGTCGAATCATGAAGGCACTGCAGTACCGGGAGATAGGCGCGGCTCCGGAGGTCGTCACCGTCCCCGATCCCGAGCCGGGCCCCGGACAGGTCCTGCTGAAGGTCACCGCCGCGGGCGTGTGCCACTCCGACATCGCGGTGATGGAGTGGCCCGCCGAGGGCTTCCCGTACGAGCTGCCGCTGACACTCGGTCATGAGGGCGTCGGCACGGTGGCCGCTCTGGGCGCGGGCGTGACCGGTCTCGCGGAGGGCGACGCGGTCGCCGTGTACGGCCCGTGGGGCTGCGGAACCTGCGCGAAGTGCGCGGAGGGCAAGGAGAACTACTGCCTGCGCGCCGGCGACCTGGGCATCCTCCCGCCCGGGCTCGGCGCTCCCGGTTCGATGGCCGAGTACATGCTCGTGGACGACCCGCGTCACCTGGTGCCGATCGACGGCCTCGACCCGGTCGCCACCGTGCCGCTGACCGACGCCGGCCTCACCCCGTACCACGCCATCAAGCGGTCGCTGCCCAAGCTGGTCCCCGGCTCGACCGCGGTCGTCATCGGCACCGGCGGACTGGGGCACGTCGCCATCCAGCTGCTGCGCGCCATGACCGCGGCCCGTGTCATCGCCCTGGACGTCAGCGAGGACAAGCTCGCCCTCGCCCGCACCGTCGGCGCCCACGAGGCCGTGCTGTCCGACGCACAGGCGGCCGCGAAGGTCCGCGAGCTGACAGGTGGCCTCGGCGCGCAGGCCGTCTTCGACTTCGTCGGCGTGGAGCCCACCGTGAAGACCGCCGGTGCCGTCGCCGCCGTCGAGGCCGATGTGACCATCGTGGGCATCGGCGGAGCCGGCCTTCCCGTCGGCTTCGGCCACCTGCCCTTCGAGGTGTCCGTCAGCGCCCCGTACTGGGGCAGCCGCGGCGAGCTCTTCGAGGTCCTCGACCTGGCCCGGGCCGGCGCCGTCTCCGTGCACACCGAGACGTTCTCGCTCGACGAGGCACCCCTCGCGTACGAGCGACTGCACGCGGGCAAGATCAACGGCCGCGCCGTGATCCTGCCCAACGGCTGATCTCCCCCTCCCGCACCGCATCGCATCGCGCGCACCAAAGCACTCAAGCAATAAAGCAACAAGGCAATAAAGAAGCAGAAAGAAGCACTGAGCACCTTGAGCACCACGGAATACGCCACCGAGTTCGCCGACAAGACCGCGATCGTCACCGGCTCCGCCTCGGGCATCGGCCTCGCCGTGGCCCGCCGTCTGGGCCAGGCAGGAGCGGCCGTCGTCATTGCCGACTACAACCTCGAGGGCGCCGAACAGGCCGCCGAGCAGCTCGAGTCGGAGGGCATCAAGGCGGCCGCGGTGCGCGTGGACGTCGCCGACGCCGCCTCGGTCGAGGCCGCCGTGCGCTTCGCCGTCGACACCTTCGGTGCCCTGCACCTGGCGGTGAACAACGCGGGCATAGGCGCCGACGGCACCCCCGTCGGCGAGTACGACATCGACGTCTGGAACGGTGTGGTCCGTACCGACCTCGACGGCGTCTTCTACTCGATGCGCTACGAGATCCCCGCCCTGCAGGCGGTGGGCGGCGGCGCCATCGTCAACGTCTCGTCCATCCTCGGCTCCGTCGCCTGGGCGGGCGCCTCCGCCTACGTCGCCGCCAAGCACGGCGTCATCGGCCTGACCAAGGCCGCCGCGCTCGAGTACGCCGACAAGGGCATCCGCATCAACGCGGTCGGCCCCGGCTTCATCGAGACCCCCGCCCTGAAGGCCATGGACCAGGAGGCCTACGCCGGCCTCACCGCCATGCACGCCACCGGCCGCCTCGGCCGCCCCGAGGAGGTAGCCGAACTGGTCGCCTTCCTGCTCTCCGACCGCGCGTCCTTCGTGCACGGCAGCTACCACCTGGTCGACGGCGCCTACACCGCCCGCTGAGCCGGGCGCCCCGCGGACGTCGTCGTCCCGGCGGTGTCAGGGGTCATGTGGCCCCTGACGCATGTTTCAGGGGAGTTCACGCAGTTCGAAGAAGTCGAAGTCCGCCTCGGTCCGGGTGCCGCCGAGATCCTGGGCGCAGATGCCGACGAACGCGCCGGTGAAGCGGAGCCGGTCGCCGTAGTCGTCGGACAGCTTGGTGGCATCCAGAACCGGGCCGACCCGCTGCCATTCGGACCCGTCGGGCGATGCGGAGAACCGCAGTTCGGCGCCGTCGAAGCGGGCGCGCAGATGGACCTGCGGCCATGCGTCGATGTCGATGCCGGAGTCTGGTATCTCGTGGTACCTGCCGTCGTCGGTCACGGTGATCCCGAGGACCCGGCCGCGCTCTTCGATGTGGGTGATCCGCAGGTAGTAGTGGGTGGTGGTGTCGTACCAGCAGATCAGGCCCGCGAGCTGGGATGAGTGGGACGGACGGAAGTCGACGGCGGTGGTGGCCTCGCAGCGCACCGAGGTGAGCCGCCGGGCCAGTAGGCTCTGGTCGAAGAGCGAGTGGAGGCTCTGCCGCCCGCGCAGTCGCAGCCACCCGGGGCGTGCGGTCGGTCTCAGCCAGGAGTCGTCGGCGGGGACACGCAGAGTGCTCCAGGCCGCGCCCAGAACCGGGGCGTCGAAGTCGTCCCGCACGGCGTGCGCTACGACCGGTGCCGGCTCCACCCCCGTGGGCGCAGGAACCTCCACCCGCGGGCGGTTGTCGCCGTGGGCCAGCCGCAGCCATCCGTCGTCCGACCAGGTCACCCGCTGCAGGCAGCTCTCGCGGCCGAGGACGCAGCGGGGGCCTTCGGGCGTCTGTACCGGGCGGGAGGCCAGGTGGACGAGGTACCACTCGCCGTCGGGTGTCTCGACGAGCTCCCCGTGGCCGGCCTTCTGCAGCGGCCAGTCCGGGACGTCCCGGGTGGTGAGCAGGGACCCCTCGGGGTCGAGTTCGTAGGGGCCGGTCAGCTGACGCGAGCGGGCCATCAGGATGCCGTGGTTCCAGCCGGTGCCACCCTCGGCGAGCATCAGGTAGTACCAGCCGTCATGGCGGTAGACGTTGGGGCCTTCGATGAGCTCGTCGTGGGTGAGGATCGTACGCGGCTGCCCGATCAGAGCCCTCTTCCCGGCGTCGTACTCCTGGAGCAGGATCCCGGCGAACGACGGGTGTCCGTCACGGTGGTCCCACTCCATGTTCAGCAGCCAGGTCCGGCCGTCCTCGTCGTGGAAGAGGGACGGGTCGAATCCGGAGGAGTTCAGGAAGACCGGCTCCGACCAGGGGCCCTCGATCGAGGGGGCGGTGATCAGGTAGTTGTCGACGTCCTTGTAGGGGCTCCCGACGGTCCGCACGATGCTGTACACCAGCCAGAACCGGCCGTCGTGGTGCGACAGCGAGGGTGCCCACACACCGGCCGAGTCGGCGACTCCGCGTAGGTCGAGCAGGTCGGCGCGGTCCAGGATGTGACCGGCCGGATCCCACTTCACGAGATCCGTCGAGCGGTGCACGGGCACGCCCGGGAACCATTCGAAGGTGGACGTGGCGAGGAAGTACTCCGCGCCGACGCGCACGATGCTGGGGTCCGGATGGAATCCGGGCAGTACCGGGTTGTGTATCTGGCCCGAAGGCATACGAGTCCTTTCGCCGGGCCCCGGTCATCAGTAGGTGTGACCCGATGCATCGAAGTGCCGAGTCCCGGCGCCTGACAAACTCCTGGAGGTGCACGCCGCCGTGACTCGGGATCAATCTAGAAACCGGTTGCTAGGGAGTCAACGCCCCCGCTCACCTGCGGTCATTCGAAAGTTTCGATGCCGCAGACGCCTAAGAGTCTTGGCCGAGGGGCGCACGTGTCAGCTGCGGCGCGGATCGGACTCCGTGCGCGGCGGCGCTGTGCTCGCGCGCTGCACCAGCCACGTCGGCAGCTCCGTGCGGGTGCTCTCCGGCTGCTCGCCTGCCATCAGCCGCACCAGAAGGCGTACCGCCATGGCGGCCATCTCCGAGAGCGGCTGGCGTACGGTCGTCAGGGCCGGTGTGGGCCAGCGGGCCTCGGGGAGGTCGTCGAAGCCGACCACGCTGATGTCGTCCGGCACCCGAAGGCCGCGCTGGGCCAGCGCCTCGTACACGCCGAGAGCCATCTTGTCCGAGCAGACGAAGACGGCGGTCGGCGGCTCGGGCAGGTCGAGGAGCTCGAGCATCCGGCGCCGGGCGACGACCTCGTCGAAGTCGCCGTAGCGGACGTACTCGCGACGGGGGCGCACCCCCGCCGCCGTGAGCGCGGAGCGGTAGCCGGCGACGCGGGCGCTGCTGCACAGCTTGCGCCGGTAGCCGCCGATGACGGCGATGCGCTCATGCCCGAGGGAGAGAAGGTGTTCGGTGGCGGTGACGCCGCCCTGCCGGTTGGCCGCGCTCACCGACATCACGCCCGGCGGCGGCTCGAGGACCGGGTCGATCATCACGAACGGAATACGGTGCTGGTCGAGCCAGGCGTACTGGGACGGCGTCAGCTCGGCCAGATTGAAGAGCACTCCCGACGAGCCGCGCGTCGTGAGCTTGTCCAGCCAGCCGGGCTCCGGGCGCCCGCCCCAGCTCCGGGTAAGGCCCGCCGAGACCACCACCTCCAGGCCCGCGTCGTGCGCCGCCTCCTCCACGCCGTGCAGTACCGCGCCGGACCAGGAAGTGTCCAGCGAGTGCACGACGAGGTCGACCAGGCCGGGTGTCCTCGTCGCGTCGAGGCGGGGTCTTCGCACATAGCCGAGCCTTTCCAGTGCCTCGGTGACCCGGCGGCGCGTCTCGGGCGCCACGTCCTCCCGGCCGTTGACCACCTTCGACGCGGTCGGCACGGACACCCCGGCAGCGCGGGCCACGACCGCCAGCGTCGGCCCGGTCGTCGTGCTCCCGGCACGCACCATCGCGGCTCACCTCCCAGGCCCGTCCCGAGGGCCGGTGACATCCTCGAACGCGTCGCTCTCGCAGCGGAAACACCAGCTGCGCAGCAACCGATTCCTACACTAAGCCCACCTCAACACGGCGTGAAGATGCGGGGATTCACAGGGCTGCGAGGGGCCCAAGGCTTCGAAACCTCGAACAGCCGGGATGTGGCCGGCCACTGGTCCGGCACCGGTGTAGCGCCCTCAGATGCAGAGCGAGACAAGGAATTCTTCAACCGCGTGGACCCGGGGCCAGTTGCGTATGACGGGTGCTGCGCGCCACCACGGTCACTTGAGGGCTCCCATCGTGACACCGGTCCGCCAGTAGCGGCGCATCGCGACCATCATGACGGCCATCGGCACGATGGACAGCAGCGCGCCCGTCAGCACGAGGCTGGTCACGTCGATGCCCGACTCCAGGCGCTTGCCGGTCCAGTTGTACAGACCCAGGTTGAGCGTCCAGTTCTCCTCGCCGCGCAGCACGGTCAGCGGGAGGAAGAACGCGTTCCAGGTGTTGACGAAGGCCAGCAGGAACACCGTCGCGCCGCCCGTGGTCATCATCCGCAGCACGATGCTGAAGAAGATCCGCAGCTCACCGGCGCCGTCGATACGGGCCGCCTCGAGGAGCTCGAACGGGATCGTGGCCTCGGTGTACACCTTGGCCAGGTACACACTGAACGGGTTGATCAGGCAGGGGATCAGCATCGCCCAGGGGGTGTCGACCAGACCGATCGCCGAGAACATCAGGTACAGCGGCAGGGTGAGCAGCGCGATCGGGATGAGGAAGGAGCCCACCACGGCCGCGAACACCACGCCCCGCCCGGGGAAGTCGAAGCGGGCAAGCCCGTAGCCCGTGGCGAGGGCGATGAGGGTGCCGCCGAGGGAGCCGACCCCCGCGTACAGGAACGAGTTGGCGGTCCAGCGCAGGAAGATGCCGTCCTCGTACGTGAACACCTGCTGCAGGTTTTCCCACAGGTGGAAGTCGGAGAACCACAGCCCGTTGCTCTGGTACAGCCCGACGCGGTCCTTGGTCGCGGCGACGATCAGCCAGTACACCGGGAACAGGCTGTAGGCGCTGGCCAGGACCAGACCGACCAGCAGGAAGCGCTGGCCGCCCCGGGAGCGCGCGGCCGGGTCCGGGCGGGTGCGCCGCCGCACGGTGCGCCCGGGAGGTGGCACGGTGCCGGTTTCCATGCCGTTTTCCTTACGGTTTTCCGTCAGCGCCATCAGTCCGCCTCCCTCGAGGTCAGCCGGTAGAAGAGGAAGGACGCGAGGCCGAGGATGAGGGCGAGGAGCACCGACAGGGCCGCGGCGTAGTGGTAGTTGGCGGCGTTGAACGCCTGGTTGTAGATGATCATGATTGGGGTGAAGCTGTCGCTGACCGTCTCAGGGGTCACGTTCCGGAACAGTGCGGGCTCGTTGAAGATCTGCAGCATCTGGATGATCGACAGCAGAGCGGTCAGGACGAGCGCGCCGCGTACGAAGGGGACCTTGATGCTCAGCGCGATCCGCAGCTCCGAGGCACCGTCAAGCCGCGCGGCCTCGAAGAGCTCACGGGGCACGCCCTGGAGCGCCGCGTAGATGATCACCATGTTGTAGCCGATGCCGTGCCAGGTCAGCAGGTTGCCGATGGCCGGCCACACCATCGAGGGCGCGAAGAAGTTCCAGTCGAACCCGAACAGCTCGCCGAGCGGCGTCAGGGGGCCCACCTCGGGGCTGTACAGGTTGACCCACACGATGGCCGCGACCACCCCGGGAATCATGTACGGGACCAGCAGCAGGATCCGGAACCGGCCGGCCACCTTCGAGGTGACCGCGTCCAGGAAGAGCGCCAGCACCAGGCTGATGAGCAGCATGAACGGGATCTGGACACAGGCGAACAGCACCACCCGCAGGATGGACATCATGAACGCCGAGTCGGTCAGGCCGTTCTCGTAGTTCTCAAGCCCGACGAACTCCGTGGTCGCGCCGCCGAGCCCCAGCCCGGACTGCTTCTGCAGGAACAGCGACTGGTAGACCGCGTAGCCGATCGGAAGCAGGTAGAGGAAGACGAAGCCGAGCTGGAAGGGCACCGTGAACGCGGCACCCTTCCAGCGCTGGGAGCGAATCATCGAGTGTGCCTCAGCCCTTGACGCTGATGCCGCGCTGCTTCAGGTCGTTGACCGTCCACTCCTGCATGTGCGCCAGGAGGTCGGTGACCTTCTGCTTCTTGCTGACGACCTTGGCCCACTCGTCCTGCATCTCCGTGAACATCGCGGTCCAGTTCGGGCCGAAGGTCCAGTCGTCGGTGATGGTGTTCATGCTGTCCGTGACGACCTTCTGGGCCGGCTCGTAGTTCTTGCCGAGCAGCTTCTCGGGGATCGCCTGGGGGACGTACTCGCTGGTGTCGGCCAGGGCGGGCATCACACCGCTACCGGTCTCGGGGCTCGCCATGGTCTTGACCGCACCGGGGTCGGTGGACATCCACAGCGCCGCCTCAGCGGCCTGCTCCTTGTTCTTGCACTTCTCGGTCACCAGGGTCAGGTTGCCGCTCTGGTTGGTCGCCGCCGGCGTCTTGGGCGCCTCGCCCTTGTACGTCGGCCAGGGGGCAAGCGCCCACTCGCCGAAGGACTTGGTGAAGTTCTGCACCATGCCGGACATCTGCCAGGTGGAGATCTGGCGGGTCACGGTGCCGGCGTTGTCGTAGTTGCGCTGCACGGCCGTGTAGTCCGCGAACGAGAGCTTGGAGTTCAGGTCGTTGTCGATGATCTCCTGGATCACCTTCGCCGCCTTGAGGCTGCCCTCGTCCTGGAAGTTCACCACCCAGGAGTCTCCGTCGACGGAGTACCAGTGCGCTCCGGCCTGCATGGCGAGCACCTCAAGGGTGCTCGGGTCCTCACCGGCATAGTTCGTGATCTTGATGTCGTGCTTCTTCAGCACCTTGCCCGCGGCGATGAAGTCGTCCCAGGTCTTGGGCGGCTCCAGGTCGTACTTCTTGAAGATGTCGGTGCGGTAGATGGTGAAGGCCGGCGCCGAGGCGGTGGGGACACCGTAGATCTTGCCCTGGACCTGGCCGACGGCCCACGAGCCGGGGTTGAACTTGTCCTTGCTGGACTCGACGTACTGGGTGATGTCGGCGAGGGCGCCCTGCGAGACCCAGCTCGTGACGTACTCGCCGGTGTTCTGCAGCAGGCAGGGCGCGTTGCCGGCCTTGACGGCGTTCGTCAGCTGCTTCTGCATGGTGAGCTGGTCGGTGACCTTGGTGTACTTGAGCTGCACGTCCTTGTGGCTGGCGTTGAACGCCTTGACGACGGCCTCCTGGCCGTTGGCCCAGCCCCAGAAGTCGAGGGTGACCGGACCGGCGGACTTGGGCTCGGCGTCGGAGTCTCCGGATTCGGAGCCGCCACAGGCGGAGAGCAGACCTGTCAGCGCGAGGCCGGCGACTGCGGCATGGGCGAACCTTCTCCGGGGGCTGGTGGAGTTCATCGTACGGTCATCCTTTGAGACGTAGACGATCGCGGAAAAGAGGGGCGGCTCGGTGGGGCGACAGCGAGCGAGGAAGCCATCGGCTCGCGTCTCGGGAGCCCCTGCGGAAGGCGTAGAAAACGGTTGCTGTGAAACGTAGGTGTCTTGCTCCGCGTGACGCAAGAGCCCGACGGCAAATTGTTACGCCGGATTGTCCGCCACGTTGCGCCCCGCCGCGGCGTTGTGCGACCGGCATGGCGAGACGACTGTGCACGTCAGAGGCGTGCAGGGCGGCCCGCCATGCCACCCTGCGAACGGTCTGCGGCGTTTCGGCGCGTCGTCGAAACCGCTTACGTAACAAAAGACATCAGGCGCTACGGCTGGCGAGATGGGGGCACCTCGCAGGCTCTTAAGGCACTGGGGGAGGCTGGACGGACTGCCGTACGACGACATGCGTGCCCAGCACCAGATGGTCCCCGTCACCGCTCTTGCGGCGGCTGCCGCCGCCCTCGCGCCGGTCGGCCACCGCGCGCAGAGCGACGCGGCCCATCTCCTCGTACGGCACGTGGACGGTGGTCAGTTGGGGTGTGAGCTGGGAGGCCAGCGGGATGTCGTCGTAGCCGACGATCGAGACGTCCTCGGGGACCCTGAGCCCTGCCGCACGCAGGGCCTGCATGGCGCCCGCGGCGACCACGTCGGTTCCCGCGAGCACCGCCGTGAAGTCCAGCCCCAGCCGCAGGCTTTCCTCGACGGCGTCGTACCCGTGCTCGTAGTCGTAGGGGCCGTGCAGCACCATCTTCGGATCGAAGGGCACGCCGTACGCCTCGAAGGCCCGCCGGGCGCCCGTCAACCGGCCCTGGGCGGTGGTGAGTTCGGCGTGACCCGGCAGTATCAGGACGCGGCGGTGACCGGCGGACAGGAGGTGGCTGGCCATGGCGTAGGCGCCGCCCTCGTTGTCGTAGTCGACCGTCGTCGCCGGTACGTCGCCCTCCAGCGGGGGCCTGCCCACCAGCACGAGGTGCGAGCCGGCCGCGTCCAGAGAGCGGGCGAACCGGGCCATTCTCAGCTGGTACTCCTCGTAGTCGTACGCACCGCCGAGCAGGATCACCGCGGCGACGCCCTGCTGGCGCATGAGGTTGACCAGCGCGAGTTCTCGTTCCGGGTCGTCTCCGGTCGTGCCGACCAGGGAGAGCCAGCCGCGCAACGAGGCGGCGCCCTCCACTCCCTTCGCCACGTGTGTGAAGGCCGCACCGGTGATGTTGTTGATGAGGATGGCCACCGTCGGCGTGCCGCCGCCCGCGAGTGAACGGGCGTGGGCGTTGGTGACGTAGTCCAGGTCCCGCACGACCTTCATGACCCGGCGGCGCAGTTCCTCCGACACCGGATAGTTGCCGGACAGGACGCGCGACACGCTGGCGACCGAGACGCCCGCCCGCTCCGCCACGTGCCGGATGGTGGCCCGTCCGGAGTCGCCCGACGCCTTGCGCTCACTCACCGTTGCGGCTCCTTCACCGTAGCGACTCCCGCACCGGACGGGCAGAAGGCCCGCTCCCCGCCGGTGCCGAAACCGTATCCCATCGTTTCACCAAGGCAGAGCGGGGCGCCGATACCGCGTTCAGGCAACACGGACCAGGTCCGCATGTCGCACCTCGTGGGCCGGTGGCAGGCCCGCGGCAAGGTGTTCCAGCTCCTCGACGACGATGCGGCCGAGGCGCTCGAGTTCGTTGCCGAGCGAGCCGGCGATATGCGGCGTGAGGAAGACGTTGGGGAGGCTGTACAGCGGGGATCCCGTAGGCAGCGGCTCGGGTTCGGTGACGTCCAGTACCGCGCTGAGGCGTCCGGACACCAGCTCGTCGGCGAGCGCGGCCGGGTCGACCAGGGCGCCGCGCGAGGTGTTGATCAGCACGCCGCCGTCCCTGATGAGGGCCAGCCTGTCGCGGTCCAGCATGCGGTAGGTCTGGGGGATGTCGGGAGCGTGCAGACTGACGATGTCGCTGCGGCTCAACAGGTCCTCGAGCGGCAGCGATTCGGCGCCCAGTGCGGCCGCTTCCCCTGCGTCCACGTAAGGGTCGTACAACGCGACCGTGAGGTCGAAGAGCCGCAGCAGTTCCAGTACGCGGCGGCCCACGCGCGAGGCGCCGATGATCCCCACCCGGCGGCCGAGGTTGCCCGTGGCCGCGGTCTCCGTGGTGGACGGGTAGGTGTGGCTGTCGCGGAAGCGCTCGCGGTGGGCGAACGCGTCCTTCCCGGCGAGCAGGATCATGGCGAGCGTGTACTCCGCGACCGGCAGCGCGTTGCCCGTCGCCGCGCTGCAGACGGTGACTCCGCCCTTCCACAGGGCTTCGCCGACCAGCGAGCGGACGGAGCCCGCGGCGTGCAGGACGGTGCGCAGCCGCGGTGCGGCGGCGAGGACGTCCGCGTCGAGGTGCGGGCAGCCCCAGCCGGTGATCAGCACATCGGCCCGGGCCAGCGCCTCGGTCGCCGCGGGGTCGGCGAAGTCCTGCACGACGAGTGCCGCGTCGACCTCGGCCACGTCCTGGAGCCGTGCCATGAGCGGCGGAGGAAAGAGCTGCGGGAGGTGCACCGGATCCATGGCGAACACGGCCCTCGGCGGCTGGGCGCTGAGCATGACTCTCCTGAGGCTCGGAAACGTTTCAGAAAGCGTCTTCTACCGTAGATCTGATGCGAAGGGCGGGTCAATCGGCGGGAGTCATGTGGGGCCAGGCTCAGCTCGGCCGCGCCTGTTCGGGGAACGCACGTCAACGTTGAGGCGGGGCGCGAGCAGCAAGCTCGGACATCATGCTGCGAGTACGGCGGGCCCGGCCCCGTCGCGTCGTTGAGCGGTGACGGTGCCTGAGACTTCTCGTAATCGGTTACGCGACGTTCCCGAGGGGCTCGGCGAGTTCGCCGCTTGCCATGCGGTGATCCTGTGCATGCGGTGGTCCCGTGCACGCGGTGATCTCGTTCATGCGGTGATCCCGCTCATGCGGTTGAGCGCCGCGGCCAGGTCGGGTGTCTCGCTGAGGACCAGCGCGGCGCCGCCGAGCGCGCCGACGCGTGCGCCGAGACCCAGCTCGGCGGGTACGACGTCCACGTCACGGACGAGGGACAGGGCGTGGCGGCGTATCGCGTCCCTCATCGGGCCCAGGAGTACCTCGCCGGCCCTGGACAGTTCGCCGCCCACGACGATGCGTTCGGGGTTGAGCAGGTTGCACAGGTTGGCGAGGACCTGGCCGACCACGGTGCCCACGTCGGTGAACACCTTCTCGCCCGCGCGGTCCCCGGCCGCGGTTCGGGCGAGCATCTCCTCCAGATCGGTTTCCTCGCCGAAGGACGGCCGGAGTGCGGCGAGCACGGCCGGGAGGCCGGCCCGCAGCACCAGGCAGCCCCGGTTGCCGCACGGACAGGGCGCCCCGTCGACGCTCACCGACACATGGCCCAGCTCGCCCGCGGCGCCGACCGCTCCCCGGTACAGCCGTCCGTCGAGGATCAGCCCGGAGCCGATGCCGCTGGACAGACCGAAGTAGAGCAGGTTCGCCACGCCGCGGCCCGCGCCCCAGCGGGCCTCGGCCACGCCCTCGAGGCGGGTGTTGTTCTCGACGACGACCGGCAGGCCGAGCGCCTGCTGCAGCTCATCGGCGGCGTGCACATGTGACCATGGCTGGCCCGGCAGGGATACTCCGACGACTCCGGTCTCGCGGTGGATGGGGCCTGGCACGCCCACGCCGACGCCGATGACCTGCTGTCTCTCCAATCCAGCCGAGTCGAGGAGTCGTTGGAGGATCGACGCCCCGGCCTCGATGCGCTCGGCCGGCCCCGTGCCGGGGTCGAGGGTCGTGCCGGAGCTGGCGATCTCCCGCGCGGCGAGGTCGCTGAGGTGCACCCAGACGCCGTCGAAGGTGTGGTTCATTCCTGCCACGACGGCCGCTCGCGGATTGACCAACAACCGGTTTCCGGCCCGGCCGTCGAGATCGCCGTCCGGCTGCTCGTCGGACTCGGTGACCAGGCCGCGGGCCAGCAGCTCGCTGACGATCGTCGACACGGTGGTCCGGGACACATCTGCCTGACGCGCCAACTCCGCGCGGTGCAGGGGTCCTTGGGCTATCAGCAGGGCGATGACCTGCTCTTGGTTCGACCGCCGCAGGCTCCGCAGTGATCCTCCGGGCTTTCGGCTCATGACACAGAGGTTACCCATTCTTTTCGAAAGTTCGTCAAGACTCTTGACGCAGTTTCCGGACAGGAAGAAGCTCTGCCCCAACGCATGGCAACCGGTTGCCGACGCTCGGCCTCATGGCGGACGGGTCGACCCACGGTCGCTACTTCGAACAACTGGAAGCAGGAGGTGGTGCGTCCATGCACACCCGTGCCGGTGCTCTCATGAGCCGCCACCGATGTCTCGCACTGCCGGGAGACGGCTCCGCGGTCGGCGAACGCGGTGGCGGTGGCCCCATCCGCTCCTGACCGCGGACCTCGCCTCACCCGTGCGAGGGCCAGCCGACTTCCCGCGCCACACGCATTCCCCTTTGTCACCCTCACTCAGCAGTACATACCGCACGAAAGGCCTACACCTATGTCCACTTCCGGTACGGGTTCCCTCGGGCGGCGTCAGTTCCTCGCCGCCTCCGCCGGTGCGGCGCTCGCCGCGACAGCCCTGCCTGGCTGTGCCGCTTCCGTCGATGACGGTTCGGGT
>NZ_JACEHE010000012.1 GCF_013778455.1 Streptomyces himalayensis subsp. himalayensis
TAAGGGACTCGAAGGAATCGTCAGCCATGCCCGCCCACAGTTGTGCGCGGGCCAGTTCGATGTAGAAGCCGCTGCGCCGTTCCGCGGGCAGGGGCTCGGCTGGCTTCCATTCCTTCGCGACGTCCACGGCCCGGTGAACATGGTCGCTGCCGAGGCTGACGGCGACGGAAACCTCATGGATACGCACGGAGTGAGGACCGAAGGCGGTGCCCTGGTAGATGCCCTCCTGAACGCGGTCGCCGAGAGTACGAGCCTCGTCAAGATGGATGTCTGCTGCCTCGGCATTGCCCGCGCGGCCGGCAATGACGGCAGCACGCATGTGCAGGGCGCCGCGGGCTGCGATCGTCGCGGTGTCGCTCGGCGCTGGCGCGGTGTCGACGGCCTGCTCCAAGGCCCGTAAGCCGGGCGCGTGGGCACGTGCCGAGAAGAACGTCTCCGTGCGGACGTAGCTCACGGTTGCCTCGAGGAGAGGACTATCAGCCTCGGGGACGGCCCAGCGCATGAGCTCGATCAGCCGCGCGGAGAGGTCGGAAGCCCCGTACTTGTAGGCGACGGCATCGGCCGAGCGATAGGCCGCGACGAGAAGCGAAGCCAGTTCGGCACGCTCTGCCCCGCGGCTGGCGTGGAAGGCACGCGCGAGCTCACCGAGCAGGGCAGGCAGTTGCCGGGTGATCTGGACGTATTGTGCGGCTAGGCGCCAGCTCGTGGCCGCTGCGACATCGGAGCGGAGTTCGGCGAGAGGCCGAGTGGGGCCGTCGTCGGGGATGTCGTAGGCGGCGACCGCCGCGGAGATGGAGGGCAGGGCGTCGCGGACACGGTGGTCGACTCGGGTGTGACCGGTGAGAAGCCGCGACGGATCCGTGCCCAGGGCTGCCGCGATGGCGTCGAGGGTGTCGTCGCTGGGTAACCGGGACCCTTGTTCGATCTTGCGGAGCATGCTGAGCGAGACGAAGGCTGCACGCGCGAGTTCGTCTTGGGTCATCCTGCGGGCGCGTCGGGCCGCGGCGATGCGCTGGCCCACCTCGCACATAGGGTCGGCGGGCATACTGGCTCCAGTTCGGTGCGTCCACTCCGAACCGTACCCGCGCCGAGACGCTGCGGACACGCAAACGGACCCACCGCATTCGCTGGTGGGGCTGTGTTGTTGACGGTCAGTCGACGACGATCGCCGGGAGCTCGGTGAGGCTGTCGATCTGCCAGTCCGCCGCGGCCCGCACCTGCGGATCGTCTGCCCAGTAGTGTCCCCAGGGCCCGCGACGGATGTGGGCGGCACGAAGGCCGGCAGCCTTCGCCGGGTGAATGTCGTTGGCCGGATGGTCGCCCACGTACAGCGTGGCCTGCGGCTCGGCCTGCGCGACCTCCAGTACCCGGTGGAAGAACGCCGGGTCGGGTTTGGCGACGCCCCACTCACCAGAGGTCACCACCAGATCAGCGGGCAGGTTCAGGCCGCGGAGCAGCGCGCCCGCGCGCACCGTCTGATTCCCCGCGATGATCACGCGCACGCCCTGCTGTCGGAGCGCGGCGAGGGCGGGCCGGACGTCGTCGTACAGGTCTGTCTCGTCGATGCTCTCGCCGCGGCCCGCGGCTTCCCTGGCCTCGTACTCCGCGGCGATGTCGACGTCGGGTTTAACCAGCCGGACGGCGTCGGCGTTGTCGCGGCCGTGGGTGACGACGGCGCCGACGAGCGCGGAGAGGGTGTGCCGGGGGACGCCGAGCCAGTCGGCCCAGGATGCCCAGTAGCGGTCGTCGCGGGTGATGGTCTCGCCTACGTCGAACACCACTGCATGAATCATGGGGGCAGGGTATATGGGCATGCCGAAAGGCCTCTCCCGCGCGAGAAAGCGGCGAGAGGGCGAGTGTTCATCGGTAAAGCAGCCAAACACACGGACGGAACGGCACACGCGGGACCTGCACGTCAGCCAATATGGGGAGTATGGTGTGAAGTATGGCAACCAAGAAGGTGACCATCACCATCCCTGAGGACCTCTTGGACGAGATCCGCTCAGAGACCGACGAACGTGGCCTGTCGGCGTACGTCGCCGAGGCCCTGCGTGCTCAGCGGCAGCGGGACAGGCTTCTGGAGCTCACTGAATGGCTTCAGGAGGAGTACGGCCCGGTGTCCGAGGAGGAGCAGCAGCAGGCCGCCGCAGAGCTGGACGAGATCGATGCCGAGCACGCCCGCCGCCGCGGCGCGCAGGGCGGCAGCGGGACGGGGGCCGCCGCTTGACCGGCCGCGCGCGGGACCACAAGCCGCTGCGCGTGTTCGTCCTGGACTCCGAGGCGCTTTCACAGGCCGTGCGGGGTGAGCGCCGCATGATGGCACTGCTGGATCTGGCCGCCCGGGGCGAGGCCGAGGTGGTGACCTCTCCGATGACGGTCATCGAGGCGTTCGACGGGCGTGTGACGGAGCGGCGATGGGACTGGGTGTTGTCCCGCTTGGAGGTGTCTGAGCTGGGCAGGCAGCAGGCGCGCGAGGCGCGGAAGCTGCTGGCCGAAGCTGGGCTGCACGGCCACAAGTACGCGATCGACGCGGTGTTGGCCGTCGTCGCCCGGGAGCGGCGTGGCCAGGTGACCGTCTTCACCTCGGACGTTGACGACCTGGAGCGGCTGGTGCCGCGGCACGTCGTGGTGCGAAAGGTGTGAGTGTCCCGGCGGCGTGCGCGAGGCCCGGCGCGGGGATTGGCCGACCCTGTCCGCACAGCCGATCCGGACTGTGCGCCGGATTGCGAGGGTGATCGACAGAGGGCCGCACCGGACGCTCACAGGCGTGGAACCATCTGGCGCCGCTGTCGGCGACGGAGGTGGGGCGGTGCCGCGGCACGGTCTGACGGTCGGTGAGAGGCCAGGCTGCCGGGCGAACACGGTGTGAGGATGCTGTGGGCGCCCGTCGGCTTTCTTCCGTGTCGCAGCCGGTCTCCGTAGCCTGACGGACTCATGACAACCGACATCATGGGTTCCACGGGGCAACCCGGACCCTCACGCAGACGCTTCCTGGCAGGCGCCGGGGCGGCGGTCGGCGGCGCGGTCGGCGCCGCCGCGTTATGGCCGGCCGGTTCCGCGGCCGCCGCTTCGGGCAAACGCGTCGCCGTCCTCGGCGGCGGAGTCTCCGGGCTCAGCGCCGCCCAGGAGCTCGCCGAACGCGGCTATGCCGTGACCGTCTACGAGTACTACGACGTCCTCGGCGGCAAGGCCCGCTCGATGGACGTCCCGGGCACGGGCGAGGGCGGCCGCAAGCCGCTGCCCGGCGAGCACGGATTCCGGTTCTTCCCCGGCTTCTACCGCAACCTCCCGGACACGATGCGCCGCATCCCCTTCCCGGGCAACGCGAACGGCGTGCACGACAACCTCCGCAGCGGCACCGAGGCCCTCTTCGCGCGCGAGGCCGGGCGCCCGGATCTGCGTTTCCCGCTGCGCCGTGCCACGACCCCGCCCCGGCCGGTGGACATCACCCCGTCCTGGATCCGCGACCAGGTGCTCAGCGTCCTCGACCTCGGCACGCGGCTGCCCGCGCACGAGGCGGCGTACTTCGCGGACCGGCTGCTCGTCCACCTCACCAGCTGCGACGCGCGCCGAGAGGACGAGTGGGAGAAGACCGCCTGGTGGGACTTCATCCGGGCCGAGGAGATGAGCGAGGAGTACCAGATCTCCCTCGGCATCGGACAGACCCGCAATCTCGTGGCCACCCGCGCCCAGGAGGCCTCCACCCGCACTGTCGGCCGCGTCATCATCGAGGCGCTGCTGCTCTGGGGGCTGCTGGGCCGCGGCATGGATGGCGACGCGGACATCGACCGCGTGCTGAACGCGCCGACGAGCGAGGCCTGGATCGACCCCTGGTCGGCCCATCTGCGCTCGCTCGGTGTGGAGTTCGTGCTGGGCACTCAGGTGCGCGAGGTCGTGTACGAGGGCGGGCGGATCACCGGCGTCCGGGTGTCCGCGCCCGACGGGAGCGGTGCCCGTACCGTCACCGCCGACCACTACGTCTCCGCGCTGCCCGTCGAGCACGCGCGCGTGACCTGGGGCGCGGCCCTGCGCGCGGCCGATCCGCAGCTGGCGCGGTGCGATGAGCTGAAGACGGACTGGATGGTGGGCATCCAGTTCTATCTGCGGACGCCGACGCCCGTGGTGCACGGGCACATCAACTGCCTCGATTCGCCCTGGGCGGTCACCGGCATCGGACAGGCGCAGTTCTGGGATGTACGGGACTTCTCCGCCGATTACGGCGACGGGCAGGCGTACGACTGCCTCTCCGCGATCGTCTCGGAGTGGGATCTGCCCGGGATCCTCTACGGCAAGACGGCGCGGGAGTGCACCCGCGAGGAGATCGTCGCCGAGTGCTGGGCGCAGCTGAAGGACGGGCTCAACGACGCGGGCAAGACCGTGCTGAGGGACGACGACCGGCTCGGCTGGTTCATGGACCCGGCGGTCACCGGCCTCGGCGGACCGAACCCGCAGAACCGCGAGCCGCTACTGATCCATCCCACCGGCACGCTCTACAACCGTCCCACCGCCCGCACCGCCGTCCCCAACTTCTATCTCGCGGGTGACTATGTCCGGACAGATGTGGATCTGGCGACCATGGAGGGCGCCAACGAGTCGGCCCGCATGGCCGTCAACGCCCTGCTCGACGCGGACGGTTCGGACGCCGAGCGCTGCCGCATCTGGGAGCTGTAC
Source organism: Streptomyces himalayensis subsp. himalayensis (assembly GCF_013778455.1). GTDB lineage: Bacteria > Actinomycetota > Actinomycetes > Streptomycetales > Streptomycetaceae > Streptomyces > Streptomyces himalayensis. Next base: position 4,672 of record NZ_JACEHE010000012.1, read on the forward strand.
CGCCCGCCGGAACTGGAACCGCTCAAGCGCGTGGACGAGGTCCGCTACCGGCTGGGGCTGCCCAACACGTTCGACGTGGGCTGAGCATGCCCGGCCCCGGTGACGCCGACTGAGCACACCGGAGGGCCGCCGTCCCCGATCGGCGACGGCGACCCTCCGGACGGTGGCCCAGCGTCAGAGCACGCGGACCGCACCGCTCGCCGGGTATCCGGACAGGTCCTGGATGACGACGCCCTTGGACGGGTTGGCGGCGTCCAGGTACTGGCCGTTACCGATGTAGACACCGGTGTGGTACGCGGAGCCCTTGCCACCCCAGTAGAGGATGTCGCCGACCTGGAGGTTGGAGAGGGAGACCTCGGTGCCGACCGTCGACTGGTCCTGCGCGACGCGGGGGAGGTCCACACCGACCTGCCTGAAGGCGGCCTGGACGAGGCTGGAGCAGTCCCAGGCGTTGGGGCCGGTGGCGCCCATGACGTACGCGTCGCCCACCTGAGCCTTGAGGAAGCTGATGACGGTGGCGACGCTGCCGCTCGCGGGGGCGGCGACGTCGGAGGTCGCGGCGGCGAGCGTGGTGCGTGCGGAGTTCCGCGAGGCGCGCTCCTCGGCGGCCTTGCGCTCGGCCTCGGCCTCGGCCTTCTTCTTGGCCTCCGCCTTGCGCTTGGCCTCGGCGAGGTCCTTCTTGGCCTGCTTTGCGGCCTTCGCGGCGGCCGCGTCCTGCTCCGCCTGCAGCTCGTACTGGGCTGCCGCCAGCTGGGTGGCGGCTGCGGACTCGGCGACCTGTACGGACAGGCCGGTGGTGAGCGTGGGCAGCTCGATGGTCTCGGTCACGGGCTCGGCCGCGGTCGCCGGCCCGGCCGCACCGGCCACTGCCAGGGTGCTGAGGACGCCACCGGCAACTCCGGCGCGCAGGGCGAGCTTCGACGCTCCGCGGCGGGGCTTCCGGTGGCTGGGTATGTGAGCGGTGTGGGACATGTGTAAAAGCGCTATCAGGGACTCCCCGTTACCTTCAAGAAACGTGTGGTGTGCCACAGTTGCTCATTTCGGACACCGAATCCCGGGCGTGTCGCTCTTTATTGACGCCGTAACGGACATTGCGGGCAGGGTCGATCAGGCCTGTGATCATGGGCTTTCGGTATTACGTCCGAATTGCCCGCCACTTACCACTGGTTGGGGCGGTTGGCCAAGCCCGGTTTCTCCGCCCCGTCCGCTCGTGTGGCACAGGTCACGGAACGGTCACCGTCGTAAGGGCGTCCGGCTCGTGAACGGATGCACGCGTTCGACGTCCGCCCGCCGTCGCCCCGCCCGCGCGGGGTCGCGGTTCAATATCAGCCAGAGGCGTCCAGCGCCAATTTGCTGTGGAGTCCCCTCGCTTGATAGTGAGCCCCTCGCCTCCACCTGCGGAAACGAGACAACTTGTGACCTCTGGTGATCACTCAGGCGCTTCGCGTGTGAAGATCACTGCTCATCCGACTTCATGATCCTTCGACGGGTGGTGGAGATCACAAAGTCCGTGACCCACCCCGTGTCGCAGATCACAGACCCGCAGGCATAGGATGCGTGGCAGTTGGGCTTGTGACCTGCTTCACATGTACACGATCTCCGCGGGTCCTTACGGGACTTGTGGGTCGCTCGGGGCTCAAGGAGTCCTTGTGGCCGATGGGGCTTGTGTGACCAGGGGAAGCAGGGAGCCTGCCCGGCGCCGCCGAAACAGTCAGTGCCGACTGAGAGGAGCGAGGAGCGGTGAACGCCTATGCGCCCATCCTCGTACTGGGAGCCCTCGGGGCAGGCTTTGCGATCTTCTCCGTGGTGATGGCCACGCTTGTCGGTCCAAAGCGCTACAACCGGGCCAAGCTCGAGGCCTACGAGTGCGGTATCGAGCCGACGCCGACACCGGCGGGCGGCGGACGATTCCCGATCAAGTACTACCTGACGGCGATGCTCTTCATCATTTTCGACATCGAGATCGTCTTTCTGTACCCCTGGGCCGTCACCTTCGACGCCCTGGGTGTTTTCGGGCTCGTGGAGATGCTGCTCTTCGTGCTCACCGTCTTCGTCGCCTACGCATACGTGTGGCGGCGCGGCGGCCTGGAATGGGACTGACACGCGCAAGGGACAAAGGGGTCTGAGGGGCCACTAATGGGACTCGAAGAGAAACTGCCGAGCGGTTTTCTGCTGACCACCGTCGAACAGGCCGCGGGCTGGGTGCGCAAGTCGTCCGTCTTCCCGGCCACCTTCGGCCTGGCCTGCTGCGCCATCGAGATGATGACGACCGGCGCGGGGCGCTACGACCTGGCCCGCTTCGGAATGGAGGTCTTCCGCGGCTCGCCGCGCCAGGCCGACCTGATGATCGTTGCCGGCCGCGTGAGCCAGAAGATGGCGCCGGTGCTGCGGCAGGTCTACGACCAGATGCCGAACCCCAAGTGGGTCATCTCCATGGGCGTCTGCGCTTCGTCGGGCGGCATGTTCAACAACTACGCGATCGTGCAGGGCGTCGACCACGTCGTCCCCGTCGACATCTACCTGCCCGGCTGCCCGCCGCGGCCCGAGATGCTGATGGACGCGATCCTCAAGCTCCATCAGAAGATCCAGACCTCCAAGCTCGGCGTGAACGCCGAGGAGGCGGCGCAGGAGGCCGAGGAGGCGGCGCTCAAGGCGCTCCCCATCATCGAGATGAAGGGGCTGCTGCGATGAGCGAGCACAACGGCGTGAACCCCGAGCAGGACCTCAACGCCTCGAATCTCCCTGGCCAGCGGGGCGACCAGGGCGAGGAGATCCGCGTCCAGCGCGGCATGTTCGGCGCCAACAACGGCGGCGACACCACCGGGTACGGCGGGCTCGTCCGCTCCGTACGGCTGCCCGGCCCGGCCGCGCGCCCCTACGGCGGCTGGTTCGACGAGGTCGCCGACGAGCTCGAGGGCGCCCTGGAGGAACAGGGACTTCTCCCCGAGAACGCCATCGAGAAGACCGTCGTCGACCGCGACGAGATCACCTTCCACATCGCCCGCGAGTACCTCCTCCGCGTCGCTCAGACCCTGCGCGACGACCCGGCGCTCCGCTTCGAGCTCTGCACCGGCGTCTCCGGGGTGCACTACCTGGGCGACAAGGGCCGCGAGCTGCACGCCGTCTACCACCTGCGGTCGATCACCCACAACCGGCTGATCCGCCTGGAGGTCAGCGCCCCCGACGCCGATCCGCACGTTCCCTCGCTCGTCTCCGTCTATCCGACGAACGACTGGCACGAGCGCGAGACGTACGACTTCTTCGGGCTGGTCTTCGACGGTCACCCGGCGCTGACGCGGATCATGATGCCGGACGACTGGCAGGGCTTCCCGCAGCGCAAGGACTACCCGCTCGGCGGCATCCCCGTCGAGTACAAGGGCGCCCAGATCCCGGCTCCGGACCAGCGGAGGTCGTACTCATGAGCAGCACGCAGTCAGCTTCGGCCCGTGAGACCACCGAGGGCACCGTATACACGGTCACCGGCGGCGACTGGGACGAGGTCGTCCAGACCGCGGCCAAGGCCGACGACGAGCGCCTCATCGTCAACATGGGTCCGCAGCACCCGTCCACCCACGGGGTGCTCCGCCTCATCCTGGAGATCGAGGGCGAGACGGTCACCGAGGCCCGCTGCGGCATCGGTTATCTGCACACGGGCATCGAGAAGAACCTCGAGTACCGCACGTGGACGCAGGGCACCACGTTCGTGACGCGCATGGACTACCTGACGCCGTTCTTCAACGAGACGGCGTACTGCCTCGCGGTAGAGAAGCTCCTCGGCATCGAGGACGACATCCCCGACCGGGCGACGATCATCCGGGTGCTCCTGATGGAGCTGAACCGGTTGTCCTCGCACCTGGTGTGCATCGCCACCGGCGGCATGGAACTCGGCGCCACCACGATCATGATCTATGGCTTCCGTGATCGTGAACTCATTCTCGACATCTACGAGCTGATTACCGGCCTGCGGATGAACCACGCGTACATCCGGCCCGGCGGACTCGCCCAGGATCTGCCGCCCGGCGCGGTCGACCAGATCCGCGAGTTCGTGAAGAAGATGAACAAGAACCTTCCCGAGTACGACAAGCTCGCCACCGGGAACCCCATCTTCAAGGGCCGTATGCAGGACATCGGCTATCTCGACCTCGCCGGCTGTATGGCGCTCGGCGCGACAGGACCGATTCTGCGCTCGGCCGGCCTCCCGCACGACCTGCGCAAGGCGCAGCCGTACTGCGGCTACGAGACGTACGACTTCGACATCCCGACCACCGACACCTGCGACGCCTACGGCCGCTTCCTCATCCGGCTCGAGGAGATGAGGCAGTCGCTGCGGATCGTCGAGCAGTGCCTGGACCGTCTGGAGCCCGGCCCGGTCATGGTCGCCGACAAGAAGATCGCCTGGCCCGCGCAGCTCGCGCTCGGCCCGGACGGTCTCGGTAACTCGCTCGACCACATCAAGAAGATCATGGGCACCTCCATGGAGGCCCTGATCCACCACTTCAAGCTGGTGACCGAGGGATTCCGGGTGCCGCCGGGCCAGACTTACGCGGCCGTCGAGTCGCCCAAGGGTGAACTCGGGGTGCACGTCGTGTCCGACGGCGGCACCCGCCCCTACCGGGTCCACTTCCGCGATCCGTCGTTCACCAACCTGCAGTCCATGGCGGCGATGTGCGAGGGCGGCATGGTCGCCGACGTCATCGTCGCCGTCGCGTCCATCGACCCCGTGATGGGAGGCGTCGACCGGTGACCACCACCCCTTCCGAACAGGGCGTCAGCCTGGGCATGCCGCAGCTGCCCGCGCCCGACTACCCGGACGACGTCCGAGCCCGGCTCGAAGCGGACGCGCGCGAGATCATCGGCCGCTACCCGGACTCCCGCTCCGCGCTGCTCCCGCTGCTGCACCTGGTGCAGTCCGAGGAGGGGTACGTCACGCGCACCGGGATGCGGTTCTGCGCGGACATGCTCGGTCTGACCACGGCCGAGGTCACCGCGGTCGCCACCTTCTACACCATGTACCGGCGCAAGCCGAGCGGTGACTACCAGGTGGGCGTCTGCACCAACACCCTGTGCGCGGTCATGGGCGGCGACGCCATCTTCTCCGCCCTCCAGGAGCACCTGGGCGTCGGCAACGGCGAGACCACCGGCGACGGCAAGGTCACCCTGGAGCACATCGAGTGCAACGCGGCCTGCGACTTCGCGCCGGTCGTGATGGTCAACTGGGAGTTCTTCGACAACCAGACCGTCGAGAGCGCCAGGCGGCTGGTCGACGATCTGCGCGCGGGTGCCGAGGTCCGGCCGACTCGCGGCGCGCCTCTGTGCACGTACAAGGAGACCGCCCGCATCCTCGCCGGATTCCCCGACCCGCGGCCCGGCGCCGTCGACGCGAGCGGCAGCGCGGGCCCGGCCTCCCTGATCGGACTCCGCCTGGCCAAGGGCGAACAGCCCGAGCCGCGCATCGTGCACCCGCGCGGCGAGGAGATCAGGGGCGCGGCACCCCAGGACGAGCCGCCCGCCGAGCACCGCAGCTCGCACGACGCGCCGCAGAAGACATCGGCATCCGACCCCGCGCACCCCGCGGGCCCGGTCACCGAGGAGGGGGAGTGATGACCGTGTCCACCGAATTCGGGGGGACCTCCCGGCCCGAGGCGGGCGGGGAGTCGAGCCCGGAGAAGCTGCTCGCTCCCGTGCTGTCGGCGTTCTGGGACGAGGACAGGTCCTGGACGCTGGAGGGTTACCGGCGGCACGAGGGATACGAGGGCCTGCGCAAGGCGCTCGCCATGTCGCCGGACGACGTTATCGCCTACGTCAAGGAGGCGGGCCTGCGCGGCCGCGGCGGCGCGGGCTTCCCCACGGGCATGAAGTGGCAGTTCATCCCGCAGGGCGACGGCAAGCCTCACTATCTTGTTGTCAACGCCGACGAGTCGGAGCCCGGGACGTGCAAGGACATCCCGCTCCTCTTCGCGAACCCGCATGCCCTCATCGAAGGGATCGTGATCGCGTGTCACGCGATCAGGTCGGAGCACGCCTTCATCTATCTGCGCGGCGAGGTCGTCCCCGTGCTCAGGCGGCTGCACGAGGCCGTCCGCGAGGCGTATGCGGCGGGCTACCTCGGCAAGAACGTGCTGGGCAGCGGACTCAACCTGGAACTCACCGTGCACGCGGGCGCGGGCGCGTACATCTGCGGTGAGGAGACCGCGCTGCTCGACTCGCTCGAAGGCCGCCGGGGCCAGCCGCGACTGCGTCCCCCCTTCCCTGCTGTCGCCGGCCTCTACGCGTGCCCCACTGTCGTGAACAACGTGGAGTCGATCGCGTCGGTTCCCGCGATTCTGCACAAGGGCAAGGAATGGTTCAGGTCGATGGGCAGCGAGAAGTCCCCGGGCTTCACGCTCTACTCGCTCAGCGGCCATGTCGCCAACCCCGGCCAGTACGAGGCCCCGCTCGGCATCACGCTGCGTCAGCTGCTCGAGATGAGCGGCGGGATGAGGCCGGGACACCGGCTGAAGTTCTGGACCCCGGGCGGCTCCTCGACCCCGATGCTCACCGAGGAGCACCTCGACGTCCCGCTCGACTACGAGGGCGTGGGCGCCGCCGGTTCCATGCTCGGCACGAAGGCGCTGCAGTGCTTCGACGAGACGACCTGCGTCGTACGGGCCGTCACCCGCTGGACCGAGTTCTACGCCCATGAGTCCTGCGGCAAGTGCACGCCCTGCCGTGAAGGGACGTACTGGCTGGTGCAGTTGCTGCGCGACATCGAGGCCGGCAAGGGCGCGATGAGCGACCTCGACAAGCTCGCGGACATCGCCGACAACATCAACGGCAAGTCCTTCTGCGCGCTCGGCGACGGCGCGGCCTCGCCGATCTTCTCCTCGCTCAAGTACTTCCGCGAGGAGTACGCGCAGCACATCACGGGCGGGGGCTGCCCCTTCGACCCGGCCAAGTCCACGGCTTGGGCCGACCACCGTACGGAGGTGAACGCATGACCATCGCCACAAGCGCTCCCTCCGGGGGCGGCGAGGCCGCGGTGCCGCGCGAGGACCTCGTATCGCTGACGATCGACGGCATCGAGATCAGCGTGCCCAAGGGCACCCTGGTCATCCGGGCCGCCGAGATGCTCGGCATCGAGATCCCGCGGTTCTGCGACCACCCGCTGCTCGACCCGGCCGGTGCCTGCCGACAGTGCATCGTCGAGGTCGAGGGCCAGCGCAAGCCCATGGCGTCCTGCACCATCACCTGCACGGACGGCATGGTCGTGAAGACCCAGCTGACCTCGCCGGTCGCCGAGAAGGCGCAGCGCGGTGTGATGGAGCTGCTGCTCATCAACCACCCGCTGGACTGCCCGGTCTGCGACAAGGGCGGCGAGTGCCCGCTGCAGAACCAGGCGATGTCGGTCGGCGACCCGGACACCCGTTTCGAGGGCAAGAAGCGGACGTTCGCCAAGCCCGTGCCCATCTCGACGCAGGTGCTGCTCGACCGCGAGCGGTGCGTGCTGTGCGCGCGCTGCACCCGCTTCTCCAACCAGGTCGCAGGCGACCCGATGATCGAGCTGCTCGAGCGGGGAGCACTGCAGCAGGTCGGTACGGGAGAGGGCGACCCCTTCGAGTCGTACTTCTCCGGGAACACCATCCAGATCTGCCCGGTGGGGGCGCTCACTTCGGCGGCGTACCGCTTCCGCGCCCGGCCCTTCGACCTCGTGTCCAGCCCGACCGTGTGCGAGCACTGCTCCGGCGGTTGCGCGACGCGTACCGACCACCGGCGCGGCAAGGTCATGCGGCGGCTCGCCGCCAACGACCCCGAAGTCAACGAGGAGTGGATCTGCGACAAGGGCCGGTTCGGGTTCCGGTACGCGCAGCTGTCCGACCGGATCGAATACCCCCTCGTCAGGAACGCCGAGAGTGGTGACCTGGAGCCGGCCAGCTGGCCGGAGGCCCTGGAGGCGGCGGCCCGCGGGCTGACCGGGGCGCGCGGCAGGACCGGCGTGCTGACCGGCGGCCGACTGACCGTCGAGGACGCCTACGCCTACAGCAAGTTCGCGCGCGTGGCGCTCGACACCAACGACATCGACTTCCGCGCGCGCGTGCACAGCAGCGAGGAGGCAGACTTCCTGGCCTCACGGGTCGCCGGGCGCGGCAGGGACCTCGACGGCACGGGCGTGACGTACTCGGCGCTGGAGAAGGCACCCGCCGTGCTGCTCGCCGGAATCGAGGCGGAGGAGGAGGCTCCCGGCGTCTTCCTCCGGCTGCGCAAGGCCTGGCGGAAGCACGGACAGCGCACCTTCGCGCTCGCCTCGTACGCCACACGCGGCCTGGAGAAGGCCGGCGGCATGCTGCTGCCCGCGGCGCCGGGCACCGAGACCGAGTGGCTGGACGCGCTCGCGAGCGGGGTCGGTCTGGAAGGCGACGGGGCGAAGGCCTCCGAGGCGCTGCGCGCGGAGGGTTCCGTCATCGTCGTCGGTGAGCGGCTCGCCGCTGTGAAGGGCGGGCTGACCGCCGCCGTACGGGCGGCGACGGCGACCGGCGCACGGCTGGTGTGGATCCCGCGCAGGGCCGGTGAGCGCGGCGCGATTGAGGCGGGTGCGCTGCCGTCGCTGCTGCCGGGCGGGCGTCCGGCGACCGACCCGCGCGCGCGGGACGAGGTCGCGGCCGCCTGGGGGCTCGCGGAGCTTCCGCACCGCTACGGACGCGACACCGGGCAGATCGTCGACGCGGCCGCAACGGGCGAGCTCGGTGCGCTGCTCGTCGCGGGCGTCGAGGTCGCCGATCTTCCCGATCCGGCACGCGCGCGTGAAGCACTTCACGAGGTGGGCTTCCTCATCTCGCTGGAGCAGCGCCCGAGCGAGGTCACGGAACGGGCCGACGTCGTCCTCCCGGTGGCCGCAGTCGCCGAGAAGGCGGGCACCTTCCTCAACTGGGAAGGCCGGGCACGGCCGTTCGAGGCCGCGCTCAAGCCGGACCACATGACGCGCCGCCTGGCCCCCACCGACGCACGCGTGCTGCAGATGCTGGCGGACGCGATGGACGTCCACCTGGGTCTGCCCGATCTGCGTGCGGCACGTGTCGAGCTGGACCGGCTCGGCACCTGGGACGGGCCGCGGGCGACCGAGCCCCTCGAGACGGCGGTGCCCCTGCCCAGGCCCGGCGCCGGAGAGGCCGTACTCGCCGGCCACCGGCTGCTGCTCGACCTGGGCCGCCTCCAGGAGGGCGACGAGGCGCTCGCCGGAACCCGGCACGCGGCCGTGGCCCGGCTCTCCGCCGCCACCGCGGCCGAGGCGGGCGTCAAGGACGGAGACGTCCTGGCCGTCACGGGAGACGCGGGCACCGCGGAACTCCCGCTGCAGATCACGGAGATGCCCGACCGCGTGGTGTGGCTCCCGCTGAACTCCACCGGGACAGGCGTCGCCTCGGACACGGGGGCGCGGCCCGGCGAACTCGTCCGTATCGGCCCGGCGATGGAGCCGAAGGCCTCTTCTGTCACGGAGGTGACGTCATGACGCCGCAGGCCCTGGCGCCAGGGGCGCTGACGCCGTTCGCGGCGGAGGACCTGTCGATGTTCGGCACCGATCCCTGGTGGCTGGTCGCGATCAAGGCGGTCTTCTGCTTCGCCTTCCTGATGGTGACGGTGCTCTTCTCCATCGTGTGGGAGCGCAAGGTCGTCGCCTGGATGCAGCTGCGCATCGGCCCCAACCGGCACGGCCCCTGGGGCATGCTCCAGTCGCTCGCCGACGGCATCAAGCTGATGCTCAAGGAAGACGTGATCGTCAAGCGCGCGGACAAGGCCGTCTACATCCTTGCCCCGATCGTCGCGGCGATCCCGGCCTTCATGGCGATCGCGGTGATCCCCTTCGGGCCGGCGGGCAACGAGATCTCGATCTTCGGCCACCGCACCGCGATGCAGCTCACCGACCTGCCGATCGCAATGCTCTACATCCTTGCGGTCGCCTCCGTCGGCATCTACGGAATCGTGCTGGCGGGCTGGAGCTCCGGATCCACGTATCCGCTGCTCGGGGGCCTGCGCTCCTGCGCGCAGATGATCTCGTACGAGATCGCGATGGGCGCCGCCTTCGCCTCGGTGTTCCTGTACTCCGGGTCGATGTCGACCTCGGCGATCGTCGAGTCGCAGCAGGACCGCTGGTACATCCTGCTGCTGCCGGTGTCGTTCCTCGTCTACATCGTCACGATGGTCGGCGAGACCAACCGGGCGCCGTTCGACATGCCGGAGTCCGAGGGTGACCTGGTCGGCGGCTTCAACACCGAGTACTCGTCGATCAAGTTCGCGATGTTCATGCTCGCCGAGTACGTGAACATGGTGACGGTCTCGGCGGTGTCGGTGACGCTCTTCCTCGGCGGCTGGCGGGCGCCGTGGCCGGTCTCCACCTTCTGGGAGGGCGCGAACCACGGCTGGTGGCCGATGCTCTGGTTCGTCGTCAAGGTCCAGCTGCTGCTGTTCTTCTTCATCTGGCTGCGCGGCACCCTGCCCCGCGTCCGCTACGACCAGCTGATGAAGCTCGGCTGGAAGGTGCTCATCCCCGTCTCGGTGGTCTGGCTGATGCTCGTGGCGACCGTCCGGGCGCTGCGGAACGCGAACTACGCCGTCAGCGACATCGCTCTCTACGTCGGCGCAGGCGTCCTCGCCGTCCTGCTGCTGTCCTTCGTCGTCGACATGTTCCGCGCCAGGCAGCCCGCCGAGGAGGCACGCGAGAAGCCCGCGGCCTTCGACCCGATGGCGGGCGGATTCCCCGTGCCGCCGCTGCCTGGGCAGACGCTTCCGCCGGTGCCGAGGCGGCGCCCGCGACGGGAGCGGGAGCTCATTGTCAGTGGCGGCCCGGATACTCCAAGTGACGGACCTACGGATGGAAAGGAGGCGTCCGATGGCTGAGGAGCCCAAGGAGCCCGGGAAGTCCGGCGAGACCGACCAGGGGTTCCAGAACCCGGTGGCCGGCTTCGGCGTGACCTTCAAGGCCATGTTCAAGAAGCGGCTCACCGAGCAGTACCCGGAGCAGAAGAAGACCACCGCTCCTCGCTTCCACGGACGGCACCAGCTCAACCGCCATCCGGACGGCCTGGAGAAGTGCATCGGCTGCGAGCTCTGCGCGTGGGCCTGTCCCGCGGACGCCATCTACGTGGAGGGCGCGGACAACACGGACGAGGAACGCTACTCGCCCGGCGAGCGGTACGGCCGCGTCTACCAGATCAACTACGCCCGCTGCATCTTCTGCGGTCTGTGCATCGAGGCGTGCCCCACACGCGCGTTGACGATGACCAACGAGTTCGAGCTGGCCGACTCGAGCCGCGAGAACCTCATCTACACCAAGGAACAGCTGCTCGCCGGCCTCCAGGAAGACATGGTCGACACGCCGCACGCGATCTACCCGGGCATGGACGAGCAGGACTACTACCGGGGCCTCGTGACGGAAGCGGCGCCGGGGACGGTCCAGCAGGTCGCGGTCTCCAAGGGGGAGCTGCATCAAACAGCAGGCCCTTCGGGCGCGGCCCAAGAGGCATCCTCGGACTTCGGCCCTGACGAGCCCGCCTCGAAGAAGGTGATCGGCCGATGACACAGCTCGCCGCCTACACCACCTCGACCGGCGAGGCCTTCCAGTTCTGGGTGCTCGGGACGGTCGCCGTGATCGGCGCCCTGTGCACCGTGCTCATGAAGAAGGCCGTGCACAGCGCGCTGTGCCTGGCCGGAACCATGATCGTCCTGGCGGTCTTCTATCTCGCCAACGGTGCCTACTTCCTGGGCATCGTGCAGATCGTCGTCTACACCGGCGCGATCATGATGCTGTTCCTCTTCGTGGTCATGCTCGTCGGCGTCACCGCGGCGGACTCGCTGAGGGAGACCATCAAGGGCCAGCGCTGGCTGGCCGCCCTGTGCGGGCTCGGCTTCGCGGTGCTGCTGATCGGCGGCATCGGCAACGCCTCGCTGAAGGAGTTCAATGGCCTCGGACAGGCCAACTCCGCCGGTAACGTACAGGGCCTCGCGGAGCTCCTCTTCACCAAGTACGTCTTCGCCTTCGAGCTCACCGGCGCGCTGCTGATCACCGCCGCGGTCGGCGCGATGGTGCTCACGCACCGCGAGCGCACCGAGCGCGCCAAAACCCAGCGCGAGCTGTCCGAGCAGCGTGTGCGCGAGGGCAAGCACCTGCCGCCGCTGCCCGCCCCCGGCGTCTACGCCCGGCACAACGCGGTCGACATCGCGGGCCTGCTCCCGGACGGCACCCCGTCCGAGCTCACCGTCAACAAGACGCTGCGCTCCCGGGGCCAGATCCGCGACGTCTCCAAGGACGCACTGAACGATCTGAAGGCGCTCGAGCAGCGCGCGGAGGACCGCCTTGAACGGCCGCGGCCCGAGGAGGCATCGAAGTGAACGCGGTCAACTACGTCTATCTCGCCGCCCTGTTGTTCGCGATCGGCGCCACCGGCGTGCTCATCAGGCGGAACGCGATCGTCGTGTTCATGTGCATCGAGCTCATGCTCAACGCCTGCAACCTCGCGCTCGTCGCCTTCTCCCGGATGCACGGCAATCTCGACGGCCAGATCATCGCCTTCTTCACGATGGTCGTCGCCGCCGCGGAGGTCGTGGTCGGGCTCGCGATCATCGTGTTGCTGTTCCGTTCCCGCCACTCGGCCTCGGTCGACGACGCCAGCCTGATGAAGCTGTAAGGGGTCGCTGAACGTGGAGAATCTGATTGCGCTGCTGGTAGCGGCGCCACTGCTCGGAGCGGCCGTCCTGCTGTGCGGCGGGCGCCGACTGGACCGTACGGGCCACTGGATCGGCACGGTGCTGGCGGCCGTCTCCTTCCTCATCGGCGCCGTGCTCTTCGCCGACATGCTGGGCAAGGGTGCCGAGGAGCGGACGCTCACCCAGCACCTGTTCAGCTGGATCCCGGTCGAGGGCTTCCAGGCGGACGTCGCCTTCCAGCTCGACCAGCTGTCGATGACGTTCGTCCTGCTGATCACCGGCGTCGGCTCGCTCATCCACCTGTACTCGATCGGGTACATGGAGCACGACGAGCGGCGCCGCCGCTTCTTCGGCTATCTGAACCTGTTCCTCGCGGCGATGCTGCTGCTCGTCCTCGCCGACAACTACCTCCTGCTGTACGTCGGCTGGGAGGGCGTCGGCCTCGCCTCGTACCTGCTGATCGGCTTCTGGCAGCACAAGCCCAGCGCCGCCACCGCCGCGAAGAAGGCCTTCCTGGTCAACCGCGTCGGCGACATGGGTCTGTCCATCGCGATCATGCTGATGTTCCTGTGGTTCGGCACCTTCGCCTTCGGGCCGGTGCTCGGCACGCACGAGGATCCCGGTCTCGCCGGCGCTGCCGGGGAGGACAAGCTGACCGCGATCGCCCTGATGCTGCTGCTCGCCGCGTGCGGCAAGTCCGCGCAGGTGCCGCTGCAGTCCTGGCTCGGGGATGCGATGGAGGGCCCGACTCCGGTCTCGGCCCTGATCCACGCGGCCACGATGGTGACGGCGGGCGTGTATCTGATCACCCGGTCCGGCGCGGTCTTCAACGGCGCTCCCGACGCCCAGCTGGCGGTCGTCGTGGTCGGCGCGGTCACGCTCCTCTTCGGTGCGATCGTCGGTTGCGCGAAGGACGACATCAAGAAGGCGCTGGCCGGCTCGACGATGTCGCAGATCGGGTACATGGTCCTGGCCGCCGGCCTCGGTCCCATCGGTTACGCGTTCGCGATCATGCACCTGGTGACGCACGGCTTCTTCAAGGCCGGGCTGTTCCTCGGTGCCGGCTCGGTCATGCACGGCATGAACGACGAGGTGGACATGAGGAAGTACGGCGGCCTGCGGAAGTACATGCCGGTCACCTTCGTGACCTTCGGCCTCGGCTACCTCGCGATCATCGGTCTCCCGCCGTTCTCGGGCTTCTGGTCCAAGGACAAGATCATCGAGGCCGCCTTCGCTCAGCAGAGCGATCTGCGGTCCTGGATCTTCGGTGGAGTCGCACTGCTGGGCGCGGGCATCACCGCGTACTACATGACGCGCGTGATGATCCTGACCTTCTTCGGGGAGAAACGCTGGCAGCCGGCCCCCGACCCGGACACGGCGCCGAGCGTCGAGCCCGGCATCGAGGTGCACCCCGGCGAGATGCCGCATCCGCACGAGGCTCCGAAGTCCATGACGATCCCCATGATCGTGCTGGCCCTCGGGTCGGTCTTCGCGGGCGCGGTGTTCGGCATCGGCGAGCGGTTCGTGCACTGGCTGGAGCCGGTGACCTCCTTCGACCACCCGCACCCGGTGGTCGGCGTGCCGGTCATCACGACGGCCACGATCGTGGTGCTGCTGCTCGGCGTCGGCCTCGCCTACCTCCAGTACGGGCGCCGTCCGGTCCCCGTCGTCGCCCCGCGCGGCTCGCTCCTCACCCGGGCAGCCCGGCGCGATCTCCTCCAGGACGACTTCAACCACATCGTTCTGGTCCGCGGCGGCGAACACCTCACGCGCTCCCTGGTGTACGTCGACCACACGCTGGTCGACGGGGTCGTCAACGGCACGGCGGCCTCGGTCGGCGGGCTGTCCGGGCGGCTGCGCAAGCTGCAGAACGGCTACGCACGCTCGTATGCGGTCTCAATGTTCGGCGGTGCGGCGGTCCTCATCGCCGCGACCCTGCTGATGAGGGGAGTGTGACCACGATGTCGCAAGTAGTGAACGCGGGGTTTCCGCTCCTGACGGCGACGGCTGCGCTCCCGGCAGTCGGTGCGATCGCCACGGCCGCCGTCCCGGCCGCCCGGCGGACCGCAGCCAAGTGGCTGGCGCTGCTGGTCTCGCTGGCCACGCTCGTGCTGGCCGCGATCGTGGCCGTACGGTTCGATCCCGGCGGCGACCGCTATCAGCTCGCCGAATCGCACGCCTGGATCGAGGACTTCGGCGTGCGGTACGAGCTGGGGGTCGACGGCATCGCGGTGGCGCTCATCGCGCTGACCGCCGTACTGATCCCGTTCATCATCCTGGCGGGGTGGCATGACGCCGATCCGCTGGAGACCAAGTCGAAGAGGTGGCGGCCGACACAGGGCTTCTTCGCCCTGATCCTCGCCGTGGAAGCGATGGTGATCCTCTCCTTCGAGGCCACCGACATCTTCCTCTTCTACATCTTCTTCGAAGCCATGCTCATCCCGATGTACTTCCTCATCGGCGGCTTCGGGGACAGGGCTCATGCAGGGGGCGACGAGGCCGCGGCTACCCAACGCTCGTATGCCGCGGTGAAGTTCCTCCTCTACAACCTGGTCGGCGGCCTGATCATGCTGGCCGCGGTGATCGGCCTGTACGTGGTGGCGGGGAACTTCTCGCTTCAGGAGATCGCCGCGGCCCGGGCCGGCGGCCAGCTCGACATGGCGACCAACACCGAACGCCTGCTGTTCCTCGGCTTCTTCTTCGCCTTCGCGGTGAAGGCGCCCCTGTGGCCGCTCCACACCTGGCTGCCGAACGCCATGGGCGAGGCCACCGCCCCGGTCGCCGTCCTCATCACAGCGGTCGTCGACAAGGTCGGCACCTTCGCGATGCTCCGCTTCTGCCTCCAGCTCTTCCCGGAGGCCAGCAAGTGGGCGACACCGGTGATTCTGGTACTGGCCGTGATCAGCATCGTGTACGGCGCCCTGCTGGCCGTCGGCCAGCGGGACATCAAGCGCCTGGTGGCCTATGCGTCGATCTCGCACTTCGGCTTCATCATCATGGGCATCTTCGCGATGACGAGCCAGGGCCAGTCCGGCGCGACGCTCTACATGGTCAACCACGGGATCTCGACCGCCGCACTCATGCTGGTGGCCGGCTTCCTGATCTCGCGGCGCGGCTCGCGGCTCATCGCCGACTACGGAGGCGTGCAGAAGGTCGCCCCGGTGCTGGCCGGCACCTTCCTGATCGGCGGCCTGGCAACCCTGTCCCTGCCGGGACTGGCCCCCTTCGTCAGTGAGTTCCTGGTGCTGGTGGGCACATTCACCCGCTACCCGGTGATCGGCATCATCGCCACCTTCGGCATCGTGCTCGCCGCGCTCTACACCCTCGTCCTCTACCAGCGGACGATGACGGGCCCGGTGAAGCCGGAGGTCTCGGCGATGCCGGATCTGCGGGTGCGCGAACTCGTGGTGGTCGCCCCGCTGATCGCACTCCTGATCTTCCTCGGCGTCTACCCGAAGCCGGTCACCGACATCGTCAACCCTGCGGTCGGGCACACCCTGTCCGACGTACAGCAGCAGGACCCCAAGCCCGAGGTGGAGGCGGCCAAGTGAGCGCATCAGCCGTCCACAGCCTGTGGACAACCGCAGCGACAGCGCCTTTGCAAGACCAGATCACCAAGATCGACGCGCCGAAGTTCGAGTACGGGCAGATGTCGCCCACCCTGATCGTCCTGGGCGCGGCGATCATCGGGGTGCTCGTCGAGGCCTTCGTGCCGCGCAAGTCGCGCTACTACGTCCAGGTCTTCCTGTCCGTCGTGGCGCTCGCCGCCGCCTTCGCCGCGATCATCGCGCTGGCGGCCGGCGGATACGGCACCACGAAGGCCAGGATCTCGGCGATGGGCGCGATCGCCGTCGACGGGCCGTCGCTGTTCCTGCAGGGCACCATTCTGCTGGCGGGTCTGGTCGCGGTGTTCACCTTCGCCGAGCGGCGCCTCGACCCGGCGGCGGGCGCCCACCGGGTCGACTCGTTCGCCGCGCAGGCTGCCTCCGTACCGGGCAGCGACAGCGAAAAGGCCGCGGTGAAGGCGGGATTCACCACTACCGAGGTGTTCCCGCTGGTCCTGTTCGCGATCGGCGGCATGCTGATCTTCCCGTCGGCGAACGACCTGCTGACCCTGTTCATCGCCCTGGAAGTCTTCTCGCTGCCGCTCTACCTCCTCTGCGCCCTGGCCCGCCGCAAGCGGCTCGTGTCGCAGGAAGCAGCCGTCAAGTACTTCCTGCTGGGCGCCTTCGCCTCCGCGTTCACGCTGTTCGGCATCGCCCTCCTCTACGGCTACGCGGGCTCCGTGTCGTACGCGACGATCGCGCAGGTCGTCGACGGCAGCATCCAGAACGTCAGCCCGGCCCTCGCAGACACCATGGGCAACGACGCGCTGCTGCTCATCGGCGCCGCCCTGCTGGTGATGGGCCTGCTGTTCAAGGTGGGCGCGGTGCCGTTCCACATGTGGACCCCGGACGTGTACCAGGGAGCGCCGACGCCGGTCACGGGCTTCATGGCGGCCGCGACGAAGGTGGCCGCGTTCGGCGCGCTGCTGCGGGTGCTGTACGTGGTCCTGCCGGGTCTGCGCTGGGACTGGCGGCCGGTGATGTGGGGCGTCGCGATCGTCACGATGCTGGGCGGCGCGATCGTCGCGATCACCCAGACCGACATGAAGCGGCTCCTGGCGTACTCGTCGATCGCGCACGCGGGCTTCATCCTCGCGGGTGTCATCGCCATGACCCCGGACGGCGTCTCGTCGGTGCTGTTCTACCTGGCCGCGTACTCGTTCGTGACGATCGGCGCGTTCGCGGTCGTGACGCTGGTGCGGGACGCGGGAGGCGAGGCCACGCACCTGTCCAAGTGGGCGGGGCTCGGACGGCGCTCGCCGCTGGTGGCAGCCGTGTTCGCGGTGTTCCTGCTGGCGTTCGCGGGCATTCCGCTGACGTCTGGCTTCGCCGGGAAGTTCGCCGTGTTCAAGGCGGCGGCGGAGGGCGGGGCGGCACCGTTGGTCGTGATCGGTGTGATCTCGTCGGCGGTCGCGGCGTTCTTCTACATCCGCGTGATCGTGCTGATGTTCTTCAGCGAGCCGAAGCCGGAGGGCCCGACGGTCGCCGTCCCGTCGCCGCTGACGATGACGGCGATCGGGCTCGGTGTGGCGGTCACGCTGGTGCTCGGTGTGGCGCCGCAGTACTTCCTGGATCTGGCGGGGCAGGCGGGGGTGTTTGTGCGCTGAGGTTGGGGGCGCGGACGCTTGAACGTGGGACGGGCTGAGCTACTCAGCCCGTCCGGCGTTTGAGGACGAGCCCGAAGGGCGATTTCGGGGTCTGGGGGGCGGAGCCCCCCCAGCTTCGGGAAGGGGTGGGATTGGGGAAAGGCCCCGCAGGGCACCCAACCCAGCCTCCACCCAGCCTGTGGATAACTCTCCGGGTGTCAGCGCCGACCCCTATGGTGGCTGTGGTGGTCGAGGGACGACCTACGGGGGGCACGGCAATGATTGCGATGGGCGGAACAGGCGTGATGGCCGAAGTGGAGGCAGGCTCGGAGCCGAGCACGGGGCTGGGCGCGGAGCCGAGCACGGGCCTGGGCGGGGAGCCGAGCACGGAGCTGGGCGCGGAGCCGAAGGCCGGCTTCTCGGCGCCGGACGACGGCTTCCCCGCACCGGCGAGCGCGGGCGCCGGCGCCGGTCCTGCGCCCGGGTCCGGAGGGCCGGCCGAAAGCGACGCGCTCGGCACCCTCCGCCGCGTCTTCGGCTACGAAGCCTTCCGCGGTGAGCAAGACGCGATCATCGACCACGTGGTGGCAGGCGGCGACGCCGTCGTGCTCATGCCCACGGGCGGCGGAAAGTCCCTGTGCTACCAGATCCCGGCGCTGGTCCGCCCCGGCACCGGAGTCGTCGTCTCCCCGCTGATCGCGCTCATGCAGGACCAGGTGGACGCGCTGAGGGCGCTCGGTGTGCGGGCCGGGTTCATGAACTCCACGCAGGACTTCGACGAGCGACGCATGGTGGAGGCCGAGTTCCTGGCGGGCGAGCTGGACCTGCTCTACCTGGCTCCGGAGCGGCTGCGCCTGGACGCCACCCTCGAGCTGCTCTCCCGCGCCAAGATCTCGGTCTTCGCGATCGACGAGGCGCACTGCGTGGCGCAGTGGGGGCACGACTTCCGGCCGGACTATCTGGCGCTGTCGGTGCTGGGCGAGCGCTGGCCGGACGTACCGAGAATCGCCCTGACGGCGACCGCGACGCGGGCCACGCACCAGGAGATCACCCAGCGCCTCGACATGCGGAACGCCCGCCACTTCGAGGCGAGCTTCGACCGGCCCAACATCCAGTACCGCATCGTGTCGAAGGACGACCCCAAGCGGCAGCTGCTGGCCTTCCTGCGCGAGGAGCACGCGGGCGACGCGGGCATCGTCTACTGCCTCTCGCGCAACTCGGTGGAGAAGACCGCGGAGTTCCTGTGCCGCAACGGCATCGAGGCCGTGCCGTACCACGCGGGCCTGGACGCGGGCACACGCGCCGCCCACCAGTCCCGCTTCCTGCGCGAAGAGGGCCTCGTGGTCGTGGCGACGATCGCCTTCGGTATGGGCATCGACAAGCCGGACGTCCGTTTCGTCGCCCATCTCGACCTCCCGAAGTCCGTCGAGGGCTACTACCAGGAGACGGGCCGCGCGGGCCGCGACGGCCTGCCGTCCACGGCCTGGATGGCGTACGGCCTGCAGGACGTCGTTCAGCAGCGCAAGCTGATTCAGAGCGGCGAGGCAGACGAGTCGTTCCGCCGGCGGGCGGCCTCCCACCTGGACGCGATGCTCGCGCTGTGCGAGACGGCCGGCTGCCGACGCGGCCGGCTGCTGACGTACTTCGGCCAGGAACCCGGAGCCCCGGCGTGCGGTAACTGCGACACCTGCATCACGCCGCCCGAGACCTGGGACGGCACGATCCCGGCGCAGAAGGTGCTCTCCGCGGTGGTGCGGCTGCAGCGGGAGCGCGGCCAGAAGTTCGGCACGGGGCAGATGGTGGACATCCTGCTGGGCCGCCGGACCGCCAAGGTCATCCAGTTCGATCACGACCAGCTGTCCGTCTTCGGCATCGGACAGGAGCTGTCGGAGGCCGAATGGCGCGGCGTGGTACGTCAGTTGCTGGCGCAGGGGCTGCTGGCCGTCGAGGGGGAGTACGGGACGCTGGTGCTGACCGACACGAGCGGGACGGTGCTGCGGCGCGAGCGCGAAGTGCCGCTGCGCAAGGAGCCGAAGAAGCCGGCCGTGTCCCGGTCCGGGGTGTCCGCGAAGGGCGAGCGCAAGGCCAAGACGGCCGCGGCCGACCTGCCCGCCGAGCTGGTGCCGGTCTTCGAGGCCCTGCGCTCCTGGCGAGCCGAACAGGCCCGCGAACAGGGCGTCCCGGCGTACGTCATCTTCCACGACGCCACACTCAGGGAGATCGCCACGGCCGGCCCTCGCTCGGTGGCCGAGCTCGGCGGCATCAGTGGGGTGGGCGAGAAGAAGCTGGCGACGTACGGGGAGGGCGTGCTGGGGGTGCTGGCTTCCCTGGACGTGGCCGGCGACGGAGCCCCGGAGCCTGGGGGAGCCCCGAAGCCCGGGCAAGCTCCGAAGCCCGGGCAAGCCCCGAAGCCCGGGCAAGCCCCGGACGCTGGGGCCGCCGAGGCGTCGGCACCGGACCCTGACTGGCCCGAGCTGGACGCGGAGCCGGAGCCGGACGACTGGATATAGAAGCCGCCGGGGTGTGTCTCGGGCGGCTGCCCACTCGGGTCGGCCGCCGACGGTATGCACCCACGGCTAAGGCCGGTCTGCCCGCCCCCCGGTCCTACGCCGACGGGACGATCCTCCCGGTCACCTCGCCCAGACCCACCTTCGTCCCGCCCGGCCCCGGCGCCCACGCCGACAGGGTCACCACGTCGCCGTCCTCCAGGAACGTCCGCTTGCCGTCGGGCAGATCGAGATGGTCGCGGCCGTTCCAGGTGAGTTCGAGCAGCGAGCCGCGCTCGTGCTCCTCCGGGCCGCTCACGGTGCCGGAACCGTAGAGATCGCCCGTACGCAGCGAGGCGCCGTTCACTGTCATATGGGCCAGCTGCTGCGCCGCCGTCCAGTACATCGTGGAGAAAGGGGGCCGAGAGACCACATGGCCGTTGATCGCGACGGAGATGCGCAGGTCGTAGCCGCCGGGTTCGTCCGCCGCGGACTCCGCCGAGTCGTCGAGATAGGGGAGCAGCTGGTGTGTGCGCTCCGGGGGTGCCACGCGAGCCGCCTCCAGCGCCTCCAGGGGCGTGATCCATGCCGAGACCGACGTGGCGAAGGACTTGCCGAGGAAGGGGCCGAGCGGGACGTACTCCCAGGCCTGGAGATCGCGGGCCGACCAGTCGTTGAGCAGGCACAGCCCGAAGACGTGCTCCCGGAAGTCCGACAGCGCCACCGATGCGCCCATGTCCGACGGCACGCCCACCACGAAGCCGACCTCGGCCTCGATGTCCAGGCGCACCGAAGGGCCGAAGACCGGTGCGGGATCCGCCGGCGCCTTCCGCTGGCCGGATGGCCGTACGACGTCCGTCCCGGACACCACAACAGTGCCGGATCGGCCGTGGTAACCGATGGGCAGATGCTTCCAGTTGGGGGTGAGGGAGTCGGCGGCGTCGGGGCGGAAGATCCGGCCGACGTTACGGGCGTGGTTCTCGGAGGAGTAGAAGTCGACGTAGTCCGCCACCTCGAAGGGGAGGTGCAGCGTGACCTCGGACAGGGGGTACAGCAGCGGCTCGACGACGTCCCGGTGGGCGGGCACGGTCACCCAGGCGGTGAGCGCGCTCCGCACATCGCTCCATGTGGTGCGGCCTGCCGCCAGCAGCGGATTGAGCGTCGGCTGCGCGAGCAGCGAGACATACGGCGAGCTGAGCGTGACGGCCGCCGCGCCCGCATCCAGCACGAACTCGCCGAGCCGCACGCCGACCCGCCGCTCTGGAGAACCGTGCCCGGGGCGGGAGAACA
This sequence comes from Streptomyces himalayensis subsp. himalayensis, assembly GCF_013778455.1. Lineage (GTDB taxonomy): Bacteria > Actinomycetota > Actinomycetes > Streptomycetales > Streptomycetaceae > Streptomyces > Streptomyces himalayensis. Next base: position 26,314 of record NZ_JACEHE010000012.1, read on the forward strand.
CGCCGTACGGAAGGTTGTGCGGGCCGAAGGGGTCGCCCTCGGTCAGGTCGAGCGGGATCGGCTCGGGCATCTGTTCCTGCCTCGCTTTCCGTGTGGTTGTGCCACACGTTACGGGGGAGTTGCGGGCAATGGGCAGTGTCCAAAGAGTCCGCAATGCCCGAATGGAGTCGACCCCGCTCTGACGGCTCAGCCGCGGCCCTCGAAGACCTCCCTGCTCAGAAACACCAACTGCGCCCGCTTCTCCGGCAGGTCGACCTGAGGTCCGCGTACGAAGCCCTGCCGGACCAGGCGCGCGATGGCCTTGTCGTTGCGGGCGTCGGGTTCGGCCACGATCCGCCGCCTGCCCGGGACCGAGAGCACGAAGGTGAGGAAGACGGAGAGGAGGGTGCCGGTGAAGCCCGGCTCCGGGGCGCCACCGGGCGGACCGACCATCAGATGGATACCGAAGTCGCCTGGCTGGACGTCGTAGCACTCGCCGACCGGGTCGTGCTCCGGTTCGTACGTCTGGAAGAGTGCGACGGGCTTGTCGTCCCGGTGTATCAGGTACGCGTGGTGCGTGGTGAGGGAGTCCAGGAACTCGTAGATCTCCAGGACGCGCTCCCGTCCGACGTCGCGCATGCCCCAGAAGCGGGCCCGCTCCTCGGCGACCCAGTCGTGGATCAGGTCGAGGTCGCCCGCCGGGTCCACCGGGACGACGCGGACGGTGCCGAAGCCGTCGACCGTCTGCTCGTACACGGCTTGCCGCGGACGGGCAGGGGATTCAACAGGGGAGGCGGCAGGGGGCTCAACACGGGAGTCGGAAGGGGATGCAGCGAGAGACTCAGAGGTCATGGCTCTCCTCGGTCAGAAGGTTCCAGTCGGTGATCACGGGCACGAGTTCTCCTTGGAGCCACAGCGGCAGCTGGTCGCGGTGGTGGGCGTCACCGGGCACGCCGGAGGCACCGAAGGGGACCACCCAGAGACTGTCCTCGCGCCGCGCGAGGTCCCAGACGTAGCGGGCGGCGGGGCCGCGTGCGCTGTGGTCCGTGACCCCGGGGACGCTGGAGGTGGAGAGCACGCAGTCGTGGTCGCCGGACAGTCCCGGCCACTGCGGCTCCGTGGCGTCGGGCAGGGCCTGCCAGGGTGCGAGCCGGTGCACCTCGCCCCACGGCACTGGTTCCCGTCCGTCGGCGGCCACGTCGGCGGCCACCTCCTCCAGGGCTGCTCTGACGAGGTCCGCCCTCAGGTGGTCGGCCCTGTCGACGCCAGGGATCTGACGGGTCGACAGCAGTGCTTCCAGTGCGTACGCGACCCGCGGGACCAGGGCGAGCCACGGCTGGAAGATCGCGGGGTGGGGCGGGGGCTCGCTCAGGCCGGAGAGCGCCGGATGAGCCGCGAGCCGCCGCACCACCGCCGACCGTACGGCCGCATACGCCGTCGCGTCGGTGCTCCCGGCCTCCATCCGGCGGTCCCAGCGCAGCAGCCGCTCCCGCAGCCGCGCGGCCTCCGGGCTGAGCCCGTCCAGATCGCCCAACCCCGCGAGCAGGTCGATGAGGGGTTGAGCCGACGCCAGATGGGAGTCGGTGTGGATGGCCGCCATGTCCTTGCCGGACCAGGCCGTCGACTCGTCAAGGAGCTGCTGGATCCGCCGCTGCCGGTGCGGTGGTGCGAACTCGACGCCGACCGGGCCGGCGATGCCCCGCTGGTTCGCCATCACGGCGACGCCGTCGACGTCCTCGTGGGGCATTTCGTGCCAGCCGCGCCACTCGTGCCCCGGCTCCCAGGCCGGTACGACCCGCAGCATGTTGTCCCGGTGGCGGCGAGGCACCGCGCCCGCGACCCGGTGCAGCAGCCCGCCCCGGGTGTCCGCGGCCTGGACGACGTTGACGGGCTCGGCCCACTGGTCGAAGGCCCGGTCCACGTCGTCGACGCTCCTGGCCCGGAGCAGCGCGGGCAGCGCGCCGAACCCGAGGTCCTCGCGTACGCGCGGGGGATAACGGAGGCTGACGGCCATCGATTCGCCGGGACCGCCGATCACGACGGGGCCGCGCTCGGTCTCGATCACCTCGACTTCGACGGGATCGGCCCCGGCGACCTCGATGGTCTCGACGTGAGCGGAGGCGGGGCGCCAGCCGTCCGGCCCGAGAGCCTCGACGTCGCCTCCCTGTTGCCGGTCTTCGCGGCGCCGGAGCTGCTCGCGGTAGAGGTCCTGGTAGTCGGCCATGGCGTTGGTGATCGCCCAGGCCACCTGGCCGGTGTGCCCGAAGTGCGCGATGCCCGGGACGCCCGGCACGGCGAGCCCGACCACGTCGAACTCGGGGCAGGCCAGGCGGATCTGCTGGTAGACACCCGGGTCCTCGATGAACCGGTGAGGGTCGCCCGCGATGAGAGCGTTCCCGGTGGCGGTGCGGTCGCCGGCGATGAGCCAGCCGTTGCTCCCGGACGTACCAGGCCCGTCCGTGGCGAACAGTTCGATCGCCTCGGCACCGAGCCGGCGGACGACCTCCTCGCGCCACAGCTTGGTGGGGAAGCCCGCGAACAGAATGTGCGTGGACAGCCAGACGCCCAGCGGCGTCCACGGCTGCCAGCGGCCGGGTGTCAGACCGGTCGCCTCGAACTGGGGCGCCCGTCGCGCGCCCTCACCGAGACCTGCGTTGACCCCGTCGACGTAACTCCTGATCCAGGCGGCGGTGTCCGGATCGAGCCTGTCCAGCCTGTCGAAGCAGCGCCTGGCCGTGTCGTCCAGCAATGCCTGCCGCGCGAACCGGTCCCAGCCGACGGCCTCGGCACCCAGAAAAGCGGCCGTGGTTCCCTGCGACCGGTGCCGCTCGACCTCGATCTGCCACGCCCGGTCCAGGGCGACGTTCCGCCCCTGGGCGAAGGCGAGTTCGAGCGCGTTGCCGGCGCGTAGATGGGGGACACCCCAGGAATCCCGGTAGGCCTCGATGCTCACACCACTTCTCCATCCCTTGGGCCTTGGTGGGGCAAGGCTGACCGTCGTACGGCAGAGCCGGGCGGATGTGGTCCTTCGAGCCGTGTGGGGCCGGCGAGCAGGCGCCGCCCACCGCGTTACTTCGGTTAGGTTAACCTAAGTTCGCACGACGTCCAGTGGCCCCCCGACTGAGACGAAGACGTCCAGTGGCCCGCGACTGAGACGAAGACGTCCAGTGGCCCCGACTCAGACGAAGAAGAGAAGACGCCGCCATGTATCGAGCCAGAACCGCAGACTTCCTCCGACGCGGCCCGCTCGGCACACAGTCGTGACGGCGGCCCCCGACACGGCCGCCGATGGGTCCACCGCGGCCCCGGCAGGTGCCAGACTCCCCGCCCGCTGGCTGATCCTCGCCGTGATCTGCCTCGCCCAGCTCACGGTCGTGCTCGACAACACGATCCTGAACGTCGCGATCCCCACCCTCAGCAGGGACTTGAAGGCGACCACCGCCGACATCCAGTGGGTCATCAACGCGTACTCGCTCGTCCAGGCCGGCCTGCTGCTCGCCGCGGGCAGCGCCTCCGACCGGTACGGTCGTAAGAAGCTGCTGCTCGCGGGGCTCGCCCTGTTCGGCCTCGGATCGCTGGCGGCCGGACTCGCCCAGTCCAGCGGCCAGTTGATCGCCGCGCGGGCGGGCATGGGCGTGGGCGGGGCGCTGCTGCTGACCACCACGCTCGCCGTGGCGATACAGATATTCGACGCCGACGAGCGCCCCAAGGCGATCGGCATCTGGGCCGCCGTGAACGCCCTTGGCTTCGCGGCCGGGCCCCCGATCGGCGGGCTGATGCTCGCCCACTTCTGGTGGGGTGCGATCTTCCTGATCAACATCCCGGTCGTCCTGCTCGCGCTCGTCGCCGTCCAGGCACTGGTGCCCGAATCCAAGAACCCCAGCGGTCACCGGCCCGACCTGGCCGGTGCGCTGCTGTCCACCGTCGGTATGTCCGCGGTCGTCTACGCGATCATCTCGGGCCCCGAGCACGGCTGGGGCTCCGGGCAGGTCCTGCTCCCGGCCGCGGCGGGCGTAGTCGTACTCGTCGCCTTCGCCCTGTGGGAGCGCCGCGTCCCGTATCCCATGCTGGACATGCAGTTCTTCCGCGACCGGCGCTTCGTCGGCGCGGTCGCCGGCGTGGTGCTCATCACCTTCGGCAGTGGTGGCACGCTCTATCTGCTCACGCAGCAGCTGCAGTTCGTCCGCGGGTACGCGCCTCTGGAGGCGGGCCTGCGCATCGCGCCCTTCGCGCTCACGGTCGTCGCCCTCAACTCGGTGGGAATCTCGGCACGGCTCATGCGCCGCCTCGGCCTGCCGCTGTCGATAGCCGTCGGCATGGCGCTGCTGGCAGCCGGTTTCATGGTCGCCGCGCTGCCCTCGTCCGACGGTTACGGTGTGCTGCTGGTCGGTCTCGTCCTCATGGGCGCGGGTTGCGCGCTCGCCAATCCGGCCATCGTCGAGGCGATCATGGGCGCCATCCCTCCGGAGAAGGCCGGCGCCGGCGCCGGGGTCGACGGCACCATGTCCGAACTGGGCACCAGTCTCGGCGTCACCGTTCTGGGCGCCGTCATGAACGCCCGCTTCACCGCCCTCCTTCCGGCCGCCGTCGCCGGCGCGGGCTCCCTCCCGGCCGCCCTCACCGCCGCCGACACGGAGGCCGAACGAGGCGCCGTCATGGACGCCTTCATCTCCGGCATCGAGACGAGCCAGCTCGCGGGAGCCGCGGCGGTCCTCGTCGGCGGCTGCGTGGCGGCGCTGCTGCTGCGGAGGGCGGAGCGGCCGGCGGTGGAGGGGTACGAGACGACGAAGGCGGAGTGAGGCGGACGGCCAGGTGCCGACGGCGCGAGGCGGACAGCCAGGTGCCGACGGCGCCGGGCAAGGGTGGTGCCGTTGTGACTGGACCCAACCTGTGCATCCCCTGGGGCTGATGAGGCGATGGTCCGTATTCTCAGGATCATGGCCGCACCCACCGCACCCCTCGCATATTCGCTTATCGCCACAGACCTGGACGGAACGCTGCTCCGCGGCGACGACACGCTCTCCGACCGGTCACGGGCCGCGCTTGCGGGGGCGATCGCCGCCGGCGCGCGGCATCTCGTGGTGACCGGACGCCCCGCGCCACGTGTGCGGCCACTGCTCGACGACCTCGGCTGCCAGGGGCTGGCGGTGTGCGGTCAGGGGGCGCAGCTGTACGACGCCGGGGCGGACCGCATGATCTGGTCGGTGACCCTGGACCGCGAACTGGCGGAGACGGCGCTCGGGAAGATCGAGGCCGAGGTCGGCGAGGTCTACGCGGCCGTGGACCAGGACGGGGTGGACGGCCTCACGCTCATCGAGCCCGGCTACCGCATGCCGCACCCGCTGCTCCCCGCCGTACGCGTGGACCGGCGCGACGATCTGTGGACGGCGCCCATCAGCAAGGTGCTGCTGCGCCACCCGTGGCTGTCGGACGACGAGCTGGCGGCGGCGGCACGGGAGGCCGTGGGCTCGCTGGCCGCGGTGACGATGTCCGGTCCCGGCACCGTAGAGCTCCAGCCGTGCGGGATAAACAAGGCGACCGGCCTTGCCCTGGCGGCCGAACGCCTGGGCCTGACCTCCTCCGGCACGATCGCCTTCGGCGACATGCCCAACGACATCCCCATGTTCGACTGGGCAGCCCATGGCGTCGCCATGGCCAACGCCCATCCCGACCTCAAGGCGGTGGCCGACGAGGTGACCCTCTCGAACGAGGAGGACGGGATCGCGGTGGTGCTGGAGCGGTTGTTCGTTTGATTTATTGGGCAATGTCGCTCGGGTGACGTGCAAACAAGTTCTTCGGCTGCCACCACGGCTGACGCCTCTCCGCTCCCTCCGAGGCCGTCACCGAGAGGGGTGCCGAAACGTTACTCCTCCGCAGGGTTGGTGGACTTCCCCGGGGGTGGACCGGTGACGGTGGATGTCGAGGGCGGCATTGACGGATGCGGGCCGGACGAAGGAGCCCGCTGGCATGCGGTGTTGCAGCAACGGGAAGCACTGATACGCGCCGCCCGTCCACGTACGGCCACCGTGGAGGACGCCGAAGACGTGGTGCAGGAGGCGATGACGCGCGCCGTCGAGTCCTACCGCGGTGACGAGGAGGGACTCGCTCCCTGGCTCATGCGTGTGACGGTGCGGCTGTGCGCCGACACGCATCGGCAGCGTATCCGCGAGCAGCGCAGGTGGTCGCGTCTTCCCGTTTCCATGGAGCCGGGGTCCTTCGACGAGCGAGTGTGCGATCAGGCGGAGGCCGCGTGGGCGGCGGAGGCGTTGTCCCGGCTGCCCGAGCGTCAGGCCAGGGCGCTGCGGCTGCGAGCAGAGGGGCTCACGGTCTTACAGGTCGCCCGGAAGCTCGGGGTCAGTTACCGGACCGCTGAATCATTGCTGGCCCGGGCGAGAAGCACGCTGAAAGCCGTGCTGGCATCGACGCTGGGACTGGCCGCCGTGTGGTGGAGATGGGCAGCGGATGTGGCCCGGCTCGCCCCCGCACACCCGGCTGTTGCCGCCGCCACGGCCACGACCGCCATGGCTGTGATGGTCGTCGTCACGCCCGTACCGGCGACGGTCGAATCGACGCCGCACCCTTCCCGGCCGGGCGTCGTGCCCGCCACAGTCACCGCCGATGTGCGCTCTACCCCGGCTCCGGCCCTGTCTCCGGCCCCGGCCTCGTCCCCGTCTGTGTCTTCATTACCGTCGTTGTCACCGTCGCCATCCGCGTCCTCCCCCTCGGCCGGGACCGGGCACTCGAATGAAGGGGGGCCCTCGGCGACGCCTGCCGCGGACCGGGGGAAGTCGGCGGATGGGGGAAAGCCGGCGGATCGGGGGAAGTCGGAGGATCAGGGGAAGTCGGAGGATTCTGGCAGCGCCTCGGATCCCGGTAAGCCCGCGGATCCCGGTAAGCCCCCGGATCGGGGTAGGCCCGCGGATCCAGGCAGACCCGCGGATCCCGGAAAGCCGGTCGACCCCGGCAGGCCCGGGGGCCCCGGAAAGCCCGCGGACCCCGGAAAGCCTGCGGACCGGGGTAAGCCCGCAGATCCAGGAGGGCCCGCAGACCCCCGAAAGCCCGCAGACCCCGGAAAGCCCGCGGACCCGGGCAGACCCGTCGGCCGGGGCAACCCTTCCATCGCGCTCGTGCCGACCACCTGTGCGTGGCCTGGTGTCGGCGGAGGGGCCACGCCGCCGGACGCGCCCCCGCTGCCGGGACACATCCCGGCGGCACCCGCCAACCCTCGCAGTACGAGGCCGTGACAAGGAAATATGAGGAAGTGTCATGAAAAAAGTGTGAGTGTCAACCGGCGGACGGGCCATCCCGCTGCGTGAAAGACACAGGACTCGACATGCCGTCGCTGTCCTGTGATCGCTTACCGGCAGGAGACCATGCACAGAGCCCGGTCCTCGGAGACGACGATGCCCACCCCGCCTTCGCCCCATCAGACCGTATGGGCCAGAACCCGTGTCGACCACGGCTGTTTCCTCCTCTACGACCCCCCTGCCTTCCATCACGACGACGGTCTGAGGCTGTGGCGGGACGAGGACTACCGCAGGATGCTGGTCTGCACGCCCTCCGGCGTGGTCGCGCGCAGCGCCGTCACAGGCATTCGCCATGCATCCGTGAGCCTCGAGGTCTACGACACCGAACCCATGATCGACGCCGAGTGGGCGCACGATGCGATGGAATGCGATGTCGCGCTGACGGAGGGTCTGGAGCTCCAGCTCCAGAACTTCATGGGGGACAACGTGGCCACGCTCTGGCTCGGTCGGCGCGGCGTCTGGCGGCTGCGCGGTCACCGACGATCGCCCCGGCACCCGGACGCCGTCGACCACCAGGAGGAGTGGCTGTTCCAGCTCTGGCCGACCCCCGGATCACCGGTCGACCCGGCCGGGGGCGCAGCCGCCGGAGGCCTGATGTGCCGGGAGCTTCCCCGGAGCTGCTGCTAGCCCTTCCGCAGAGCCCGCCTTCTTGACGGGTCGTCGGATGCTCCGGCGACCCGTGCGCCCCGACGGCACCGATGCCGGCGGTCAGCCTGCTGTCCGCGGAATGCGCCGTTCCCACGTCCTGTGGAACACCACCTCGTCGCCCTCCCGGCACACGACCTCGTCCGACGTGATGAAGGACGTTGCGTCACACGCGATCTCCGAGCGCGTATCGATCCGTACGTCCCAGGGCAGCTCGGGCCGGTGCAGCCTGATCGACCGGTCCGATCGGGTACGGGCCGACAGCGGGTCGGATTCGTTGATCGTGTACGTGTCCACGGCGTCCTCCGTCAACTCGAGGCCGTCCGGGTACGCGCGCGTGCCGCCGCTCGAGCGCAGTCGAGAGTGGGGGAGGGGATTCACCTCCAGGCGCCATTCGCCCTTGGCGACATCGCGTACGACGAGGCGTTCCGGGCGCTGTTCGTTGAGCGTCAGGGGGATGACGACGCCCAGCGGCTCGGCCTGCTCCGGTTCGGAGAAGGTGATGGCACCGATAGCACCGGTGGCACCGATCGTGTCGATGGTGCCGATGGCCTCGCCGGTTCCCGCGCGGACCGGGAGTTCCAGCGTGCTGCCCGCCGGGTCGAGCAAGAAGCCCGCCTCGGAGCCCGGCTGGGGCCAGATCCATGGCCAGTACGCGGACGAGACGGCGAGCCGGATGCGGTGGCCGGGTGGGAACGCATGGCCGATGCCGTTCAGTTCGAAGTCGAGGTCCTCGGTCGTGCCCGGCGTCCACTCGACCGCCTTGTCCCGGCCCCTGCGCGCTGAGAAATTCAGCGCACCGCGGGTGACCAGCGTCGACGCTCCGTCCGGTGCCACGTCGCAGAGGCGGGCGACCACCTGCCCCCGGGGCGCCCGCGAGGTCAGCCGCAGCCGTACCCGCGGGCGGCCCAGGATCCATGTCTCCCGCTCGACCCTGAAGTCGAAGCACACCGACTTCCCGTCCTCCTCTCGCTGGTCCGGCGGCAGATCGGCGTCGTTGCCCAGAGGGCAGAAGCGGCCCGCGTCCAGACCGGTGTGCATCGGCGACCGTACGAGGACGGGGGCAGGAGCCCGGATATGGGCGGGGGGTTGGGCCGCGGCCTGGGAAGCCGCGTCCCCCAGCCCGTACGGCACGAAGCCGACATTCGGCGACGGCCACGACGGTTCCCCCACCCAGCGGCCCGCCAGCTCCTCGTACACCGTCGCCGGCGGATGGGAGTCGCTGATCCAGCAGCGGAGCTTCGGCTCCGCCGGCACGCCGCCCGTGCCGGAGGCGCTGTCCGGTCCCGTGATGCCCTTCAGATGCCGGTCCCACCAGCGGAGCGTCTCCTGGAGGAAGCCGATCGCCGGGCCCGGCGGCAGGCCCCGGTCCGGGTACTGGTGCGACCAGGGGCCGATCAGACCCCGTACCCGGTCGTCCGGAAGGTGCCGAAGGCGCTCCACCAGCCGCAGGACCGTGTCGCGGTACGGGTCGTGCCAGCCGCCGACCGCGAGGACGGCGGCCTTGATCGCGCCGTAGTCCTCGCAGACGCTGCCGTGCTGCCAGTAGGAGTCGCGTGTCTGGTGGCTCAGCCAGATGTGGATGAGCGGCTCGACGGCCTCCAGGCGCCACAGCCACATGTCGCGCCATGCGTCGCCCACGTACAGCGGGTCGGGCGGACGCGACACGGAGGCGAGCATCGTCGCGGCCCATGCGTGCATGTCCACCGCCAGGACGGAGCCGCCCATGTAGTGCACGTCGTTGTCGTAGCGGTCGTCGGAGGAGCACACGGTGACGACCGCCTCGAGAGGCTCGGGGGCGAGGGCCGCGATCTGGAGGGCGTTGCAGCCGCCCCAGGAGATGCCGAACATGCCGACCCTCCCGCTGCACCACGGCTGGTCGGCCAGCCACTCGATCACCTCGGCCCCGTCACGCAGCTCGACGGGCGAGTACTCGTCGCCCGGCATGCCCTCCGAGTTGCCGTGCCCGCGCACGTCGACCCGCACGGACGCGTACCCGTGCCCCGCGTACCAGGGATGCCGCTGCCAGTCGCGGGGCGCGGTCCAGTCGGTCAGCCGGTGCGGGAGGTACTCGAGCAGCGCCGGTACGGGTTCACCGGTCATCGGGCGCCACACGCGCGCGTACAGCCGCGTTCCGTCCGACAGCGGAATCCGGACGTCCTGGCGGGTCGTCTCGTACGGAAAAGAGGTGCGGATCTTCATGGGGGGACCTCGGGACGGAACTCCGGCGACCGCTTCTGCGTATGACGTGTGAGGCGTCGGACCTGGGTGAGGTGTACGGGCGGGCGCTTCGCAGGTGCGGCCAGGTGTGCGGGCGTTGAGGGATATGGGGCATATGCGGATGATCACGAACATACCGGGGGAGGTCGCGCACCGCCCGGCTTGGACGGGCGGGCGCTCACTGTGATCGAAAGGCGACCGGATACGCTGACTTGAGTGATGGCAGCGACAGATCGACAAACACATCGACGAACCGTGTCATCGACCATGTGACCGACCTTGTGCTCGTCAGCAGACAGGAGATCCCTCGTGACCGTCGTCGGGCCGTTCGGGCTGAGCGTGCGGGACCAGGCTCTCGAAGCCGATGTCCAGGCCGGATTGGCGGCTGTCGAGGAGGGCCTCCTCGAGGCCACCAAGAGTGAGGTCCCCTTCATCACGGAGGCCGCGCAGCATCTCGTCCGCGCGGGCGGGAAGCGGTTCCGCCCGCTGCTCGTGACGCTCGCCGCGCAGTTCGGCGACCCGTATGCGCCGGGCGTGGTGCCCTCCGCCGTGGTCGTCGAGCTCACGCACCTCGCGACCCTCTACCACGACGACGTCATGGACGAGGCCGAAGTGCGCCGCGGCGTCGCGAGCGCCAACAGCCGATGGGGCAACTCCGTCGCGGTCCTGACCGGCGACTTCCTCTTCGCCCGCGCTTCGCACATCCTGGCGGACCTCGGTCCGGAGGCCGTCCGTATCCAGGCCGAGGCCTTCGAGCGCCTGGTCACGGGGCAGATCCTGGAGACTGCGGGGCCGCGTGACGGCCGCGACCCGGTCGAGCACTACCTGGACGTGATCGGCGGCAAGACCGGCTCGCTGATCGCTGTGGCGGGTCGTTTCGGCGCGATGATGTCGGGTGCCGACGAGACGGTCGTGGATGTGCTGACCCAGTACGGTGAGCGGCTCGGCGTCGCCTTCCAGCTGGCGGACGACGTCCTGGACATCGCCTCCGATACGCGCGAGTCCGGCAAGACACCGGGCACGGATCTGCGGGAGGGCATCCCGACGCTGCCGGTGCTGCGGCTGCGCGAGCGCGTGGAGCGGCTCGGCCTGCCCGAGGACATCGCCCTGAGCGAGCTCCTCGACTCCGACCTCAGCGACGACGCCCGCCACGCGGAGGCGCTCACCCGATTGCGCGTCCACCCGGCGCTGGAGCAGGCCCGCAGGGATACTGTGCGGTACGCGGAGGAGGCGCGGAGCGTGCTCGCGCCCCTGCCCGAGTGCGGTGCAAAGGCGGCGCTGGTGGAGCTGTGCGACGCGGTGGTGCATCGGGCGGGCTGAGCCCGGTCTTTCCCTGCCCACCGGCCCGGTCTCCCCTGCCCACCGGCCCTGACGGCCCCTCGACGACGCAACGCGGCGTCTCCCCCTACGGGGCGAAGGAGGCGCCGCCGTGGCATGTCATACCGCAGGAGTACACGGAGTTGAGCCCCGGGTCTGACGCTTCCTCGTGGCCGATTTGGTCAGATGGACAACACCACTTCACAGTAATTCGGGTGAGAATGGCGGCGCGAGGTGGACGAGTACAGGGACAGGGAAGGCCGCCGCCGAACCACGGAGGTAGGGCACAGATGGCACCGTACGAATCCGGCAATACGTCAGCGGAGGGCCCCGGGGCCGCCGCGGAGGTCGAGGACCTGCGCGCGGGCCGCCGCAGGGCGGCGCGCTACGTGGTCCCGGTCGCGGTCGTGGGGGTGGCCGCGGCGACCATCGGGCTCGTCCCCGCGCTCGCCGACTCCGGTGATCCCGATCTGCCGAAGATCAGCGCCCAGGAACTCATCGAGAAGATCGCCGCGTCGGATGTGCAGCAGCTCTCCGGCACGGTGAAGATCAGCACCGATCTCGGGCTCCCCTCGCTGGGCGGCGTGGCGGGCAGCTTCGCGCCCGGCGGCGGCCCGAGCGGAGACGACAGCGGTTCGTCCGCCGATCCCCAGGCCAAGTTGATGGAGCTCGCGTCCGGTACGCACACGCTGCGCGTGGCGGCCGACGGCCCCGACAAGCAGAAGCTGTCCGTTCTGGACGACGCGGCCGAGTACAGCCTGATCCGCAACGGCGACGAGGTGTGGGCGTACGACAGCGCGTCGAACGAGGCGTACCACGCGACGGGCGCGGAGCACGCCGAGAAGGGCGACAAGGCGGTGCCGGAGGACGTGCCGGCCACGCCCAAGGAGCTTGCCGAGGAGGCGCTGAAGGCGGCCGACGACACGACGTCGGTGACCGTCGACGGCACCGCGCAGGTCGCCGGCCGCGATGCGTACAAGCTGCTCATCAAGCCGAAGCAGTCCGGCTCGACGGTCGGCGCGATCTCGGTGGCGGTGGACGCCAAGACCGGTACGCCGCTGAAGTTCACGCTGACTCCGGCCAGTGGCGGCGCCGCCGTCGTCGACGCGGGCTTCACCAAGGTCGACTTCGCCAAGCCGGCCGCGTCCACGTTCGACTTCAGCCCGCCCAAGGGGGCGAAGGTCACCGAGAGCGATGAGTTGACGGCCCAGGAGTCCCAGGAGTTCCAGGACAAGGCGCCCAAGTCGGGCGAGGAACTCGAGGAGGGGCTGAGCGGCCTGAAGGTCATCGGTGAGGGCTGGAACGCCATCGCCACCTTCGAGATGCCGGGCGGCCAGGGTCTGCCGTCGGCCGGCTCGGGCGATGCCGCGCCTGAGGCGCAGCAGCTCCTGGACGCGCTGGGCGACAAGGTGTCCGGCAAGTTCGGCTCCGGCACGGTCTTCTCGACCCGCCTGGTCAACGCCCTCGTCACGGACGACGGCAAGGTCTACGCGGGCGCGGTGACGAAGGACGCGCTGGTGAAGGCGGCCGACGCGGCGAAGTAGCCCGCACGATCAGGCACGGCACGGCACAAGCAGGTTGGGAGAGCCATGGAGGAACTGTCCGCCGCGGAACGGGACACGGGCACGGTGATCGCCACCCGCGCCCTCACCAAGCGCTTCCGCGGCGGGCAGCTCGCCGTGGACGGGCTCGACCTCACCGTCCCGGAGGGCAGCGTCTTCGGGTTCCTCGGGCCCAACGGCTCAGGTAAAACCACCACCATCCGAATGCTGATGGGCCTGATCGAGCCGACTTCCGGCTCGGCACAGGTCCTCGGCCGTGCCATGCCCCGCTCCACCCGGGACGTGCTCCCGCACGTGGGCGCGCTCATCGAGGGCCCGGCGCTCTACGGCTTCCTGTCCGGCCGCGACAACCTCCTGCGGTACGACGCGGCGGACCCGACCGCCGACCCGCGCACCCGCCGGACGCGTGTCGCCGCCGCCCTGGACCGTGTGGGCCTCACGGCCGCGGCGGGCAAGAAGGCAAGGGCGTACTCGCTCGGCATGAAGCAGCGGCTGGGGCTCGCGGCCGCGTTGCTGCAGCCGAGGCGGCTGCTCGTGCTCGACGAGCCGACCAACGGCCTCGACCCGCAGGGCATGCGGGAAATACGCGCGCTCGTGAGGGAGTTGGCGTCGGACGGCGCCACTGTCTTTCTCTCCTCGCATCTCTTGGACGAGATCGAGCAGGTGTGCACCCATGCGGCCGTGATGGCCCGGGGCCGGCTGATCACCCAGGGCCCGGTAGCCGAACTCGCGGCGGGTGCGCGCGGCCGTCTCGTCGTGACGACCCCGGACCCGGGTGACGCGGCCCGCGTACTGAAGGAGCAGGGCGTGTCGGACGTCGTCGTCACGGACGACCGGGTGACGGGCGAGCCGCCGGACGCGGACCGGGACCTCTCGGAGGTGAACGCGGCGCTGGTAGCGGCCGGTGTGCGGGTCCGCGGCTTCGGCCTCGAACGCGCTTCGCTGGAGGACGCGTTCGTGGCGCTGACCGGGGAGGGCTTCGATGTCGCAGGCTGACGAGACCGCCGTACTCGCTACGCGAAGCGCGCCGGCCGCGCCGCCCGCACCCGCCGTACGACGGCTGTGGACCCTGGGCCTGTTCCGCAGCGAGCTGACGACCACGTTCCGCCGCTGGCGCACTCTGGCGCTGCTCGGGGTGCTCGCGGGGGTGCCCGTGCTCGTCGGCATCGCCGTGAAGATCGAGACGAGCGACGGCGGCGTCGGTCGAGGCGGGGGCGGGGGCGGAGCCGGCCCGGCGTTCATCGCGCAGATCACCAACAACGGCCTGTTCCTGGTCTTCACCTCGCTGGCGGCGACCCTGCCCTTCTTCCTGCCGATGGCGATCGGCGTCATCGCGGGCGACGCGATAGCCGGCGAGGCGAACGCGGGCACCCTGCGGTATCTGCTGGTGGCCCCGGCGGGCCGTACGCGACTGCTGCTCACCAAGTACGCGACCACGATGGCGTTCTGCCTCGTGGCGACCCTCGTCGTGGCGGTGTCCGCACTGACCGTGGGCGCGCTGCTGTTCCCGCTCGGCGAGCTCACCACGATCTCCGGCACACGCATCGGCATGGGCGAGGGGCTGTTGCGCGCGCTGCTGATCGCACTGGTCGTCGCCGCGTCCCTGACCGGTGTCGCGGCGCTCGGCCTCTTCGTCTCGACGCTGACCAACAGCGGGATCGCGGCGATGGCGACGACCGTGGGCCTGCTGATCACGGTCCAGATCCTCGACCAGATACCGCAACTGCACGCAATCCAGCCGTACTTCTTCTCCCACTACTGGCTGTCGTTCGCCGACCTGATGCGCGAGCCGGTCTACTGGGACGACCTGACACGCAACCTCGGGATACAGGCCGTTTACGCGGCCGTGTTCGGCTCGGCGGCCTGGGCGAGGTTCACGGCAAAGGACATCACGGCATAGCGGACCGCTGGGCGGCCTCGTGGGGATGGGACCGCTAGTGCTCTGACCAGAAACGATCACCGGGTTGCTGTCGCGTCGAAGGCTGTGCGATCTCCCCGAGTCTGAGCGCCGGGCCGTCTCGCTGGAGATTGAGTGCCTGGTTGGGCCGGGTCCCTTGTGTGTCGGTGGCTCATCCGAGGGCGCGAGAATGGGCGCCATGATGGAGAAGCGTGAATGGACGTACGACGGTACGGAGCTGGCTTGGCTCCGGGACCGGCTTGGCCGCCCAGAGGCCGGGCCTGGGCACGTGGTGTCCGAGCTCGTTCCGAGCGGGTACCAGGCATACGTGCGGATCTTTCACCGCTTCGAGGCTACGGACGGGTCGGGCCGTAGCCGGACGTGGCAAGCGTGGGCCAAGGACACGGCCGTCCCATTCCATGCCGAGCTGTCCCACTGGTGGCTGCGGGACGAAGACCGCAGTCCGGGACGCTCGCTGTGGCAGGCCGAAGATGGGGCTCTCGACGACAGCAGCCGACGGGCGCTGGCTCGCGTGCTTGCCGGGGTATCCGGCGACCAGGCCGCCTACTTCGCCTACGATCTCGCGGCCCTGCTCTGGGGCGAGGACGAACCGCTCATTCGTCGCGCTTCTCTGGCCGACCTGGAGACCGTGAGGGAAGCGGTGAGGGACGTGGTGGGGGACAGCGGCCCGGAGTTTTGGTGGCCGCAGGATCGCAGCTGGGTGGTCACTACCGACTACGATCTGCTGTCGACCTACGTTGGATGCTCGGCGGAGACCGCTGAGCGACTCCTGGGTGACGATGAGCTCGAAACTCTGCCGGTCACCCTTCAGACCCGCGTCGACTGGGAAACCAACCCGCCACAACACCCGTGACCACACCGATCAAGATCCAGTGAGGTTACGCACCCTTCGAGGTGACAGGACAGTTGCGCTGTCATACGGCGAGTGGTCGTCCGCCCCAGCGGATGCCCTTGATCAGCTGGGCGAACTGGTTCAGCTAGCGGGCGGATCAGTTGGCATCGCAGCCGATGCCGTCTCCGCCCCGGTCAAGGCGGTGCGGGTCATCGGGGCCGACCCAGACGGCGAACGGCCCTGAGACGGTGAGGCTAGCGGGACCTTTCTTCAGCAGGTACCTTGTTATGCATGGTACTTCCGGGTGGAGCACGTGCTGGAGTGAGTCAACTCCGTCGGGGGATCCTGCAGTTCTGCGTCTTGGCGCTGCTGCGTGACGGCGAGAGGTATGCCTTTGAACTGGTGCGGGAACTGTGCGACGCCCACGGACTCGTGACCAGTGAAGGCACCATTTATCCGCTGCTCTCACGGCTGCGGAAGGAGGGGTGGGTCAACACGGTCTGGAAGGAATCTGACTCAGGTCCTCCACGCCGCTACTACACGCTTACCGCGACGGGGCGACGAGCGCTGGATGAGTTCGCTGGTGAGTGGGGGCCGTTCAAAACCGCCGTTGACAACCTCCTGGACAGTGAGGAGAGCCACGAGTGACCTCGAGGCGCAATCAGCTCATCGACGAGTACCTGCACCGCTTCGACAATGCATCTGTATTCCTCCCCGCTGACCGACGCGAGGAGCTCAAGCAGGAGATCGTTGAGCACATAGATGCCGGCCTGGAAGAAGCAGACGCCCGGCACGCCGAAGCAGTCCGCACCGTCCTGGAACGACTAGGGCCTCCTGCGGACATCGTGGCTGCTGAAGTGAGTGGCCCAAGGTCCACTGGTTCCACGCCGGTAGTCAAACCGATCGCTCCTACCACCGATGTGAAGGACGGACACAAGGCTGACCGTCACGAACAGCTACGACAGGACGACGTTGCTGCGTCTCTTGCCTCTTCGCCGCCTTCACGAAGAAGGACGATGCTCCTGATCGGGGCAGCAGCGACAGCACTTGTCGTCGGCGCGATGGCCTTCGGCATCAGCACGTCCAACGACGATCAAGGGCAGCCACCCGCACAGCCACCCGCCTACGAGGGGCCGACCATCACTCCCTCCGAAAGCGAAGGGCCCGGCAGCACGTCGCCAAGCGAGTGGCCTACGGATGCCAGCGACAAGCCCACCGCGCCGCCCTCCGACGGGCTCTCCGAGGTCCCGGACGATCCCACGGCCTCGACTTCCTGACGATCACGCTCCGGCGGCCTGTCCAGGATCACGTAGATCGGGGCGCCGTCCGGACGCGCCGCGCGGATCGACTTGAGCGCCGCCCAGGTGGGGCCGGTGCCTTTGCGGCGCCGGTTGACGCCCCACAGGGTGTCGTCGCCGACCGAGTAGCAGCCGTGGAAGTAGGTGACGCCGTGGGTGCGGTGGAAGGTTGCCGGCAGCCGGTCCGGCTGTCCCTGCTCAGCCCAGCAGGACCCGGCGGTCGGGCGGATGCCGAGCGGCCCGAACTCGTCAAAGGCGACGGTCCGTTTGGGGCGCTCGGTCAGCGCGTACTCGATCCGGTCCAGTTTGGCGTCGAAGTCCGGGTCGGTGGACTCCTTCCACGTCTTGGTCCGTTGGAACGTGATCCCGCGGCGGACCAGCAGGCTGCGCAGGGCCTCGCGCCCGATGCGTATCGGATGGGCGACGTTACGCCTCAGATGGTCGGCGAGTTTCCGGATCGACCAGCGAGTGAAGGGCTTGCCGAGCTTGGTCGGGCGGGTGGTGGCGGTCTGGATGACGAACTCCTCGTCATCGGCGTCAAGCAGGCGGGGACGGCCTCCCGCCCACCGAGGGTCCAGGCAGGCCAGCCCGATCTCGTTGAAGCTGTGGATCACGTCACGGACGGTGTCCTCGTCCGCCTGCACGAGCCTGGCGATCACCGGGACGCTGTTCCCGCCTGCCGAGGCCAACAGCATCATTGCCCTGCGGAACCGCACCGTGCTGGCGCTGCCCCGCCGCACGATCTGCTGCAGCTTCTGTCCCTCCTGCTTGGTCAGCCTGCGAACCCTGACCAGCTCTGCCATCCCGCCTCCGCCGATCGGACGTGTCGTCACATCCAACCGGCGCGAGGCCAGTCAGCACCAACCCGGTGATCATTTCCGGTCACAGCACTAGGCGGCCTCGTAGGGATGCGGACCGCTATGCGGCCTCATGGGGATAGCGGGCCAGTGGCGGTTCCTGAGCGAAGAACGTCTTGGCCCGCGCCAGCGCCTTCTCGTCGTTCAGTACGTCGCCGGGCTTGCTGCCGTTGCCCAGCAGCACCCCGCCGAAACGCATGCCCAGGTACGCGGCCGAGTTGTTCAGGGTGCCGATGAGCGGGTCCGCCACTTCCTGCTCCTCCTCGGCCAGTGCCGTCACGCCCCACAGCGTCCTCCCGGCCATCCGGGCCCTGAAGTCGAGGCCGGACATGCGAAGCCAGCCCGACCAGTGGTCGAGGTAGCGCTTCGTATGGGCCGAGACGGAGTACCAGTACAGCGGGGATGCGATGACGATGTCGGTGGCTTCGAGGGTCGCGTCGAGCAGCAGTTCCACGTTGTCGCCGGTGGGCCGGACGTGGTCGCTGTAGTGCCGCAGATCCTCGAAGTCGGGGAGGGGGTGCTCCGCGAGGTGCAGCCAGCGCTGCCGCACGTCACCGGGCAGCTGTTCGGCGGCCTTGCGGGCCAGGATCTCGGTGTTTCCTGAGCTTCGGCTGCTGCCCAGCACGAAAAGGAAGACGCGGCTGCTCACGGTAGGTACCCCCAGTTACTCGCCATACGCGATATGCACGCGCATGCAGTATATGCACGCGCATGCAGTTGTGTCTGCTCATCCCGTCAGCGGCTCGACGGGCGCGTGGCCGTCAGCAGCTCGGTGGACGCCCGGCAGATCAGTGGACGCAGAACTGTTGCCCTCCAGGTCCTGCATGATCACCCACTCGCCCTTGACCCGGATCAGCGCGGCCGCGCCCAGCGCTTCCAGCTGTGCGACCTCGGCGTCGCGCTGCCCGGCCGCGGAGTGGACGTCGATGTGGAGGCGGTTCTTGACGGTCTTCGGTTCCGGTACGCGCTGGCAGAGGATCCGGCGCCCGAGCCCGAGCCCGAGCCCGAGCCCGGTCCCGGTTTCCTCCTCGTACGGGTCGTCCGGGTGCCGTACCGCCATGAGGTCCCGCCAGGCGCGCCGGCCGCGGAACTCGAGTATGAGGGATTCCGGGACGGCTCCGAAGCTGAGGAGCCGTTCGATCAGGGCGCTGTTGTCCTCGACCTCTACCACAACATGGGACGTGACTCGATCATGGCTGTTGCTCAGGACAGTGATAGGCAGATCCGGGCCAGCTCCGGCGGCTGTGGCCTGGCCTTACCGAGGTCGCGAGTGGCCCGGATCTGCCAATCCCGCGATGGCTCCACCACACAACTTTGAGGACCCGCTAGACACGCCCTTTGAGCGGCCCGCTACCTGCACGTCCAAGACCATGGAAATACCTCGCGCAGCCCGTGCTGGTGACCGTGACTCACCGCGTCACACCAAAGCCGCTGCTGCCGGAAACCGCATCGCTCAGGCCTTCGCCGATCCGTCGCATGGCGGTCAGCACGAGGTCGCGCGGGTCCCGGCCGTTCTCGGGCCAGTTGGCCACAACCGCGTAGGCGAAGCTCCCCTCCGGCCCGTCGACGAACCCCACATCCGCACGCACGCCAGCGTCCGTGCCGGTCTTGTTGCGCAGGAGGAGTCCGCGGTCGCTCTCGACATGCGACAGCGGGTCGAGCCCGAACGCTGACGCAACCATCGAAAGATCGGTATCCGTGGCCAACCATCGGCTCATC
Organism: Streptomyces himalayensis subsp. himalayensis; assembly: GCF_013778455.1. Taxonomy (GTDB): domain Bacteria; phylum Actinomycetota; class Actinomycetes; order Streptomycetales; family Streptomycetaceae; genus Streptomyces; species Streptomyces himalayensis. The sequence continues at coordinate 45,968 of NZ_JACEHE010000012.1, forward strand.
CTGTCCGACGTGCCAGGAGAGAGGAGCTCCCGTCGGCTCACCAGGCTCATGAACTGTGACAGTTCGCCGGCGGATCCAATCGACAGGCCCGGAGGATGCTCCGACCCTCGTTGGTCCCGGACACGGTCGAGGAGCGCGGTGTTAGTGAGCCCCAAGTCTTTGGCGAGCTGCTTGACCTGGTCCAGGCCGATTCGTTCCAGGAGCACGTTGGTAGCCAAGTTGTCGCTCACGCTTGCCACGAGGACCGCCAGGTCGTCGACGGGCAGGCTGTCTTGCGTCAGGTGTTGAAGTGCCGCCAAGGGCGGCCCGATTTCAAAGCCGGAGGGCTTTTCGACCCGGCAGTTACCGGCATGGATGCGCCGTTCGCTGATTTATATCGCATCTTGTGGTTCTTTGAGCGAGCCGAGATGAACATTCGGTTCAAGCTGGTGGACCCGGAAGTTTTCTTCGAAGCTGCGGGGTTCCATTGCTGGTGGTGGGGGCAGCTTCTCCGGAATGTGCATGGGCCGAAGGCCGTAGCTGCGCCACACCAATTAGCTCCGCAAGCGGCCGAATGGGCAAAGAGCGCCGGTGTGTATACGGGCTGGCTCGCCCACTGTCCGACCGATTTCAACGGAGGCCCCGCGGTTGAGTTCGACACCACGGAACCCCCAGGAGGTTCCGCGTAAACTGAAACCCGCAGGCGTGGAAACTGGGCGATCATGAGAGTCGAGTGAGGGTGAGACGAGGAAACTGGACTAGAGACCTAATTTCCTGCCGGATCCAGGTTGATGCGGCGAGGCGCCGGGTATACGGGTGGCGGCATCCGTAGATCTTCTCTCGTCGCTTGAAACGTGGATGGCGGAGCCCCACATTTCTCGCTTCAGTGGCCGGGAGTGTGGGACTCCTGCTGTTTCAGAGGGCTTACGGCTGGCGCCGCAGGCTGGCTCTCAGCGCCTTGCTCAACGTCCTTGCGGAATCGCTGGTCATTGGCAGTCGTTCCCCGCGCAGTTCTGCGACCTTCACGGCATCGGCTACGGCGTGAGCCAAGTACCGGACAGCGACGCGGAGTTCGGCGAGGGAGGCGTAGGGGTCCGCTGCCAGCGCTGTTGCTCGCTCCGCGTCCTCCTGCGCAGTGAGCAGCATGCCTTCTTCCATGGCGTCGGCGATGCCGTTGACGATGCCGTCCCCGGGCGTCACGTACGCGTGTCCGCCGTTCTCGGCGCCCCAGGGAAGCCGTCGCAGATGGTTGATCATGCCGACACCGCCGGGATGTAGTCCTGGCCCATCGTGGCCAGCACAAGAGCCCGTCGCCGCTCCCTCTGGCGCTGCCTTTCCTCATGGCGTTCAAGGTGGACCAGGTAGGGCCGGACGAGCGGCAGGCCGTCAGCGTTGATCACGTCAGCGGGACGTACGGATCGGAGTGTGGGAAGCGCGTGGGGGACGTGTTGGGCTGGCTGTGTGGGCGCAGCACGGTGCTTGCCTCGGGCGGGGAGGAAGAGGGTCAGGATCCATTCGAGTAGGGTTCGCATTCGTCGGCACGCTCCGTTCGTGTCGGCCATGCCCCGGGGGTGTTCCCGCACCCGCCGGGGTCTTTCCGTAGGTGCATGGTAGCGACTTGTATCGATACGTATCTAGACGTATCTCAAAGTGCCGACTCGAAGGAGTACACCTAGCTTTCGAGCTATGGCCATTGATCCTGATGCGGAGATTGATCACGGCGCTCCACTGACGCCGTACCGGCAGCTTGCTGAGATCTTGCGTGCGCGCATTCAGCGCGGGGACTGGGCGCCGGGGAGGGCGATCGCGTCGGAAACGCAGCTCGTACAGCAATACGGGCTGGCCCGGTCAACGGTGCGTCGCGCCATCGCCGTGCTCGTCGATGAGGGGCTTGTGTTCACCGTGCCCCAGCGTGGGACCTACGTGACGCTGTCCTCTGAGGGGCGCTCAGAGGACTCGTAGCCGCTGGTCAGCCCGGCGACGGGGAGCGTCGGCGCGCGGCGCGGCGGCCGTCAGGCCGTCCGCTCCCGCGCCGGAGCCGATTCCGCGGTGCGCGGCGAAGTCGCGCCACGCAGCGCCTCCGCCTCCACCCGTGACCTGTGGGTGGTCCGCAGCGCATCCCAGGTCAGCATGGCGAGTGCCAGCCACACCAGGGCGAAGCCCGCCCACCGCTCGGGCGGCATGGCCTCGTGGAAGTAGAAGATGCCCAGCAGGAACTGGAAGACCGGCGCCAGATACTGCAGCAGCCCCAGCGTGGACAGCGGCACCCGGATCGCCGCCGCACCGAAGCACACCAGGGGAGCGGCCGTCACGATGCCCGTGGCCGCAAGGAGCGCCGCGTGCCCCGCGCCCTCGGCACCGAACGTGGACCGGCCCTGCGAGCCGAGCCACAGCAGATAGGCGAGCGCGGGCAGGAACTGGATCGCGGTCTCGGCGGCCAGCGACTCGAGTCCGCCGAGGTTGACCTTCTTCTTCACCAGGCCGTACGTCGCGAACGAGAAGGCGAGCACGAGCGAGATCCACGGCGGCCGGCCGTAGCCGACCGTGAGCACCACGACCGCCGCGAAGGCGATGCCGACGGCGGCCCATTGGACGGGCCGCAGACGCTCCTTCAGCAGTAGGACGCCCATGGCGATGGTGACCAGCGGATTGATGAAGTAGCCGAGTGAGGTCTCGACGACGTGGCCGGCGTTCACGGCCCAGATGTAGACGCCCCAGTTGACGGTGATGACGGTCGCGGCGACCGCGATGAGCCCCAGTTTGCGCGGCTGCCGGATCAGCTCGCCGGCCCAGGCCCAGCGCCGCATCACCAGCAGCGCGACGCCCACGACGCCGAGCGACCACACCATGCGGTGCGCGAGGATCTCGCCGGCCGCTGCGGGCTTGAGGAGGGGCCAGAAGAGAGGGACGAGCCCCCAGGCGCCGTATGCCGCGAAGCCGTTCAGCAGACCTATCCGCTGCTCACTCTTCGGCTTCACGGGACCCCTCCTCCAGGCACGGCAACTCCACGAAGGTAACGCCGAAAACCCCGCCTGTCATGCCCGTATCGCAATACGGTCATGACAGGCGGGGAGTCCCCGAGGAGGCGGGGTCGTGGGGCCCGGGGGCCGGGGGCTCAGCCCTTGAGCGCGGCGGCGATCGCGTCCGCGATCGGCGTGGTCGGGCGGCCGGTCAGCCGGGACAGGTCGCCGCTGGTGACGGCCAGCTCGCCCTTCTCGATGGACGTGTCGACGCCCGCCAGGATCGCGGCGAGGGGCTCGGGCAGTCCGGCGCCGGTCAGGATGCCGACAAGGGCCTCGGCGGGAACGGCGTTGTAGACGATCTCCTTGCCGGTCTGCTTGCTCAGCTCGGCGGCGTACTCGGCGAAGCTCCACGCGGTGTCGCCGCTCAGCTCGTACGTCTTGTTCTCGTGGCCCTCGCCGGTCAGCACGGCGACGGCGGCGGCCGCGTAGTCCGCGCGCGCGGCGGAGGCGACCTTGCCCTCACCGGCGGCGGCGACCACTGCGTTGTGCTCAAGGACGGGGGCGAGCTGCTCGGTGTAGTTCTCGTTGTACCAACCGTTGCGCAGCAGGACATACGGCACACCGGAGTCGAGGATCGCCTGCTCGGTGCCCCGGTGGTCGTCGGCCAGTGCGGCCGTCAGGCTGCCGGAGGCGCTGGTGTACGCGAAGAGCGCGACGCCGGCCGCCTTGGCGGCGTCGAGGACGACCTTGTGCTGGCCGACGCGGCCCTTGTCGAACTCGTTGCCCGAGATGAGCAGCACCTTGTCCCCGGCGGAGAAGAGCCCGTCGAAGGTCTCGGGGGCGTTGTAGTCGGCGATCGCGATCTTCACGCCACGGGCCGCGAAGCCGGCACCCTTCTCCTCGCTGCGGACGACGGCGGTGATCTGGTCGGCCGGGACCTTCTCCAGCAGCCCCTCGATGACGAAACGGCCGAGGTGTCCGGTGGCTCCGGTGACGATGATGCTCATGACTGACAACTCCTGTAAGTGCGGTATGCGACTCTTTCGATCTGACACTCACCCTAGGAGATGCACTAACTCTTCGAAAGTACCCACTTTGAAGTAAGGTACTGGCATGGCCGTAAGCGATGCAGCAGGCAGCAAGACGACAGCCGGCAAGTGGGACCTCGGCGCCGAGGCGATGTGCCCGTACCGCCTCGTCCTGGAGCACGTCACCAGCCGCTGGGGCGTTCTCGTTCTGATCGAGCTCCTCGAGCGCTCGTACCGCTTCAGTGAGCTGCGTCGCGCCATCGGCCGCGTCAGCGAGAAGATGCTCACGCAGACCCTGCAGACGCTGGAACGCGACGGCCTCGTCCACCGGGACGCGAAGCCGGTCATTCCCCCGCGCGTCGACTACTCCCTCACCGACCTGGGCCGCGAGGCCGCCGAGCAGGTCCGGGCACTGGCCCTGTGGACGCACGAGCGGATGGACGACGTGACGAAGGCCCGCCAGGCATACGACGAGGCGCGGGCCTGAAGCCGGGCGTACGACACGGAGAGGCCCGGACCTGAAGCGTCAGGGCTTCGGGTCCGGGCCTCATGCCTTGTGTGGCCTGGGTGCCGGCGGTCAGCCGACCACCGTCCAGGTGTCGCCGCCGGCGAACAGCGCGCTCAGGTCGCCCTTGCCGTTCTGCTCGATGGCGGTGTCCAGCTGTTCGGCCATCTGCGTGTCGTAGACCGGCCGGTCCACGGACCGGAAGACGCCGATCGGGGTGTTGTGCAGGGTGTCCGGGTCGGCGAGCCGGGACAGCGCGAACGCCGTCGTCGGCGAGGCGGAGTGCGCGTCGTGGACCAGGATCTGCGACTCGTTCTCGGGCGTGACCGCGACGACCTTCAGATCGCCGGTGGCCGCGTCCCGTACGACACCCTTGGCGTTGTCGCGGCCGAAGCGGATCTGCTGCCCGTGCTCCAGGCGGATCACCGCCTCCTCGGCCTGCTGCTTGTCCTTGAGGGCGTCGAAGGCGCCGTCGTTGAAGATGTTGCAGTTCTGGTAGATCTCCACCAGCGCCGTGCCCGGGTGGGCGGCCGCCTCGCGCAGCACGCTCGTGAGGTGCTGGCGGTCGGAGTCCACCGTGCGCGCCACGAACGATGCCTCCGCGCCGATCGCCAGCGACACCGGGTTGAAGGGCGCGTCAAGCGAGCCCATCGGCGTCGACTTGGTGATCTTGCCGACCTCGGAGGTGGGCGAGTACTGGCCCTTGGTCAGGCCATAGATCCGGTTGTTGAACAGCAGGATCTTGAGGTTGACGTTGCGGCGCAGCGCGTGGATCAGGTGGTTTCCGCCGATGGACAGCGCGTCGCCGTCACCCGTGACCACCCACACCGACAGGTCGCGGCGGGATGAGGCGAGGCCGGTGGCGATGGCCGGGGCGCGGCCGTGGATGGAGTGCATCCCGTACGTGTTCATGTAGTACGGGAAGCGCGAGGAACAGCCGATGCCCGAGACGAAGACGATGTTCTCCTTCGCCAGGCCGAGCTCGGGCATGAAGCCCTGCACGGCGGCGAGGATCGCGTAGTCACCGCAACCGGGGCACCAGCGCACTTCCTGATCGGACTTGAAGTCCTTCATGGACTGCTTGGCCTCGGCCTTCGGCACCAGCGAAAGCGCTTCGATGGTCCCTCCGGTGGTGGTCTCAGGCATCGATGGCCTCCTTGAGAGCCGTGGCGAGCTGCTCCGCCTTGAACGGCATTCCGTTGACCTGGTTGTGCGAGTGGGCGTCGACCAGGTACTTCGCCCGGATCAGGGTGGCGAGCTGACCGAGGTTCATCTCGGGGATCACCACCTTGTCGTAACGCTTCAGGACCTCGCCCAGATTCCCCGGGAACGGGTTGAGGTGGCGCAGATGGGCCTGGGCGATGCTCTCGCCCGCCTTGCGCAGCCGGCGCACGGCGGCCGTGATCGGCCCGTACGTCGAACCCCAGCCCAGGACCAGCAGCTTTGCGTCCCCGGTCGGGTCGTCGACCTCGATGTCGGGCACCTCGATGCCGTCGATCTTGGCCTGGCGGGTGCGGACCATGAAGTCGTGGTTGGCCGGGTCGTACGAGATGTTGCCCGTGCCGTCCTGCTTCTCGATGCCGCCGATGCGGTGCTCCAGGCCCGGCGTGCCCGGCACCGCCCACGGACGGGCCAGGGTCTGCGGGTCGCGCTTGTACGGCCAGAAGGCCTCGGTGCCGTCGTCCAGCGTGTGGTTCGGGCCCTGCGCGAACTGGACCTGCAGGTCGGGCAGCTCGTCGAGCTCCGGGATGCGCCAGGGCTCGGAGCCGTTGGCCAGATAGCCGTCGGAGAGCAGGAACACCGGCGTGCGGTAGGTCAGCGCGATCCGGGCCGCCTCCAGGGCCGCGTCGAAGCAGTCGGCCGGGGTCTGGGGGGCGACCACCGGGACCGGCGCCTCGCCGTTGCGGCCGTACATCGCCTGCAGCAGGTCCGCCTGCTCGGTCTTGGTCGGCAGACCGGTGCTCGGGCCGCCGCGCTGGATGTCGACGATCAGCAGCGGCAGCTCGAGCGAGACCGCCAGACCGATCGTCTCCGACTTCAGCGCCACACCCGGACCGGACGTCGTGGTCACCGCCAGCGAACCGCCGAAGGCCGCACCCAGCGCGGCACCGATGCCCGCGATCTCGTCCTCGGCCTGGAAGGTGCGCACGCCGAAGTTCTTGTGCTTGCTCAGCTCGTGCAGGATGTCCGATGCCGGCGTGATCGGGTACGAACCGAGGTACAGCGGCAGGTCCGCCTGACGAGACGCGGCGACCAGCCCGTAGGACAGCGCCAGGTTCCCGGAGATGTTGCGGTACGTGCCGGTCGGGAAGGCCTTCGTGGCCGGGGCGACCTCGTAGGAGACCGCGAAGTCCTCGGTCGTCTCGCCGAAGTTCCAGCCCGCGCGGAACGCGGCGATGTTCGCCTCGGCGATGTCCGGCTTCTTGGCGAACTTGGACCGCAGGAACTTCTCGGTGCCCTCGGTCGGGCGGTGGTACATCCAGCTCAGCAGGCCCAGGGCGAACATGTTCTTGCTTCGCCCTGCGTCCTTGCGCGAAAGATCGAACTCCTTCAGCGCCTCCACCGTCAGCGTCGTCAGCGGCACCGGGTGCACGCTGTAGCCGTCCAGCGAGCCGTCCTCCAGCGGGGACGTCTCGTAGCCGACCTTCTGCATCGCGCGCTTGGTGAACTCGTCCGTGTTGACGATGATCTCCGCGCCGCGCGGCACATCCCCGATGTTCGCCTTCAGCGCGGCAGGGTTCATCGCCACCAGCACGTTGGGCGCGTCGCCCGGCGTGAGGATGTCGTGGTCGGCGAAGTGCAGCTGGAACGACGACACACCCGGCAGGGTGCCTGCGGGGGCGCGGATCTCGGCGGGGAAGTTCGGCAGCGTCGAGAGGTCGTTGCCGAAGGATGCCGTCTCCGAGGTGAAGCGGTCGCCGGTGAGCTGCATACCGTCGCCCGAGTCGCCCGCGAAGCGGATGATCACGCGGTCGAGACGGCGTACTTCCTTGTCGCCCGTCGCCCCCGCCTCGGACAGCGGCGTGCGCTGCCCGCCGACGACGGTCCCGTCGGCCTGCTCGGCTGGGCTACTGACCTGGCTGGTCACTGAACTGGACCTCCCTCGAGGCGGCTCTTACGAGGCGGCCGGCCGACCGGCCTCCCCATAGCCCACCCTACGTCGGTAAGGGTGTCCTTCCCTGGACCGTTCGCATGGTGGACGCACTTTTGAGATGATCCGATGTCCTGGTTTGGCATGTTCTGCTGGCCCCTGACCCTTCCCTTAGGCGACGACGACCGCTCATCCTTTGGTTCTAGGGCTCACGCCTGGTGCGCCTTGCCGGTGCCTTGCTGTGGGTCGCGTGCGCCTTGCTTTTGCCTGGCATACGCCTTGCTTTTCGCCCCGTCGCATGCCGTGACTGACATTTGACAGAGTGTCAGTTCGCTACGAGTTCAGATAGGTAAGAACCGCCAGTACACGCCGGTGATCCCCGTCACTCTGGGAGAGACCGAGCTTCAGGAAGATATTGCTGACGTGCTTCTCGACCGCGCCGTCGCTGACCACGAGCTGCCTGGCGATCGCCGAGTTCGTCCGCCCCTCGGCCATCAGGCCCAGGACCTCCCGCTCACGCGGTGTGAGTCCGGCGAGCACGTCCTGTTTGCGGCTGCGGCCCAGCAGCTGCGCCACGACCTCCGGGTCGAGCGCCGTACCGCCCTCGGCCACCCGCACCACGGCGTCCACGAACTCGCGCACCTCTGCCACCCGGTCCTTCAGCAGATAACCGACGCCGCGGCTGGAGCCCGCGAGCAGCTCCGTCGCGTACCGCTCCTCCACGTACTGCGACAGCACCAGCACGCCGAGTCCCGGGTGGAGCTTGCGCAGCTGCACCGCGGCCCGTACGCCCTCGTCCGTGTGCGTCGGCGGCATCCGCACATCGGCGACCACCACGTCGGGCAGCGAGCCCTCCGCGGCGAGATCGGTGATGGTCTTGATCAGCGCTTCCGCGTCGCCCACGCCCGCGACGACCTCGTGCCCGCGGTCGGTCAGCAACCGGGTCAGGCCCTCCCTGAGCAGCACTGAATCCTCGGCGATGACCACCCGCACCCTGTCCTCCACGATTCCTCGGCCCCCCATAGCCTCTCCCGGCTCGCCCTGGCGCGGTCCCTGCTCGGCTCCGCTGGTACGACTCTGGTCGTACGACCTCGTGGGGCCGTACGACCAGGGACCAGCATTCCAGCATTCGGGATGTACAGGGCCTGAGGCACGGGAATCGGGGGTCTGACTCCGGTGCGGTCTGCCCTGCGGGCGGGGCGGGAGGCTCAGCCGCGCCAGGGCAGCTCGGCCGTCACGCGGGTCGGGCCGCCCGGCGGTGAGTCGACGACGAGGATGCCGTCGACGGCGTCCAGTCGCTCGGCGAGTCCCGCCAGGCCGGAGCCCTTGGTCACGTCAGCGCCGCCCGTGCCGTTGTCCGTGACCTGCAGCAGCAGGCGGTTCTCGACGCGCCATACGTCGACGGTGGCCCGGGTCGCCTGCGTGTGCTTGCTGATGTTCTGCAGCAGCTCGGAGACCGTGAAGTAGGCGATGCCCTCGATCGCGGGTGCCGGGCGGGACGGCAGGTCCACGTCGACCTGCACCGGGACCGTGCAGCGGGAGGCCACCGAGGACAGGGCCGCGTCGAGGCCGCGGTCGGTGAGGACGGCCGGGTGGATGCCGCGCGCCAGATCGCGCAGCTCCTGAAGCGCCGTCTTCACCTCGCCGTGCGCCTCGTCCACCATGCGGGCCGCGGCCTGAGGGTCCTCCGCCAGCTTCTCCTTGGCGAGCCCCAGATCCATGGCGAGGTTCACCAGGCGGGCCTGCGCGCCGTCGTGCAGATCGCGCTCGATGCGGCGGAGGTCGGCCGCCGCCGTGTCGACCACGGCCCCGCGGTCCGACTCGAGCTCCACCACCCGCGTGGCCAGCCGCGACGGCCCGAGCAGACCCGACACCAGCAGCCGGTCCACGGTGGTCAGGGCCCGCAGGATCCACGGCGTGGCCAGCGTGATCAGCAGCCCGACCGCCGCCGTCACGGTGATCTCGAACGGGTTGTCCAGATAGACGTTGTGGGTGCCGTCGCCGTAGAGCTGGAGGCCGCCGACGCCCACGTACACCGGGAAGACCCACTGCCACAGCGGGTACGTCAGCATCGCCCAGCCGTACGTCCAGAAGGACACCGCCACCGAGAAGGCGAACACGGCCCACGGGAAGTGCACGATCGCGTACACGACATGCCGCCAGGAGGTGCCGCTCCTCATGAGCCCGATCCCCCAGGACAGCGGGGTGCGCTTCACCGGCCGTACCGGCTCCGGGTCCGCCACGTCGAGGCGCAGCAGCGCCCTGGCCCGGGTCCGCTCCAGCGCGCCGAGGCCGCGGCAGCCCGCCAGTGCCGCGGCGAGCACGGGGATGCCGAGGAAGGTGATCAGCAGGCCCGCGCCGAGCGACAGCATCGTGACGGCGAAGGTGAACATCAGGATGCTGACCGGCAGGCTCAGCATCAGATAGCCGAACTCGCGCCAGGTGCGTCCCTCGAACGGCGCGCGCAGCCCGGCCGGCAGAAGGTGCCGCCGCGCCGGTTCCTCGTCGCCCGCCCCGCCGAACCCGGGCCGGTCGAGCCGCCCGTACCCCTGTCCGTACTCCGTGGCCATCGCTGTCGCCCGTCCGTTTCTGCTCGGTGTCCCGCCACATGGCTGCTCAGGTGGCTGTCGTCGTACGTCAACAGTGCTGCCGGCTGAGCCCGCGAACCATGGAGCGGGTCGGCGTCTTGGGGCGGGGGTTTTCCCTACCTCAAGGCTTCTTGGGCACCGAACCTCAAGGCTTCTTCGGTGCCGAACCTCAAGGCCTCTTGGGTGCCCAGTCGTCGTCCGTCCGGTCCCGCCAGGGCAGTTCGGCCGTGATCGTCGTCGGCCCGCCCGCGGGGGAGTCGATCACGAAGAGCCCGTCGACCGCGCCGAGCCGCTCGGCGAGCCCCGCCATCCCCGTACCGCCCTCCAGGTGCGCACCGCCGCGCCCGTCGTCCCGTACCTGGATCAGCAGCCGCTGGTCCGCGCGCCACACGTCCACGGACGTGGAGCGCGCACCGCTGTGCTTGCTGACGTTCTGCAGCAGCTCGGAGACCGTGAAGTACGCGATGCCCTCGATGGCGGCCGCCGGGCGCTCGTCCAGGTCGGCGGTCACCTGCACCGGCACGGTGCATCGCGACGCAACCGAGGAGAGGGCCGCGTCGAGGCCGCGGTCGGTGAGGACGGCCGGGTGGATGCCGCGCGCCAGATCGCGCAGCTCCTGCAGGGCGAGCTTCACCTCGCCGTGCGCCTCCTCGACCATCGCCGCCGCCGCGTCGGGGTCCTCCAGGAGCTTCTCCTTGGCGAGACCGAGACCCATGGCGAGGTTCACCAGGCGGGCCTGCGCACCGTCGTGCAGATCGCGCTCGATACGGCGCAGGTCGGCCGCGGCCGTGTCGACCACGACCCCCCGGTCCGACTCCAGCTCGGCGATCCGCCGCTCCAGCTCGTCGGAGGGCGACAGCAGCCCGCGCACCATGGCCCGGTCGGCGTTGGTGAGCCCGCGCGCGATGAACGGCAGGACCGGCCACAGGACGAACAGCGACGCAAACGTGACCGTGAAGGTCAGCACGCCCCACGGCAGCCGTATGAACTCGTAGAGGACCGTGCGCCAGCCCACCGGGTCCTTCAGGGCCAGCCACAGCTGTGCTAAGAAGCCGCCGCGCCCGCGCAGCGGGAGCGGGCTGGGCTCGTCAACCCGCACCCCGAGCAGCGCCCTGGCCCGCGCCCGCTCCAGCTTGCCGAGCTGCCGCGCCCCCATCAGCCCGGCCGCGAGCAGCGGAAAACCGATCACCGTCACGGTCAGCCAGGCCCCGGTGAAGAGGACCGTCATCACGTACGTGAAGCCCAGCAGCGACACCGGCAGGTTGGCGAGGAGATGCGCGATCTCCTTCCACGTCTGCCGGTCGAAGGCGAAGCGGGCGGGCGGCAGCCGCTCCTCGCTGCGCTCGGCGCCGTCATCCGGGGCGGCTGCGGCGGCGGTACTGGTGCTGGTCCCTGCGGTCATGGCCGCCAGCGTGCCCGGTTGTGCGCCATTGCGCCATGAGGACCTCCGCCGCGGTTAACTGGGGATAACCCCACCTCGTGCGGGCCGCCGCGGGGGATCCGCCGACTGCACGCATGACGGGCCGCTTACCGTTTCTTTAGCAGGCCCTAGACTCCCGTGCGTACAGATCGTCGAACACGGCCCACCACGGGGCGCAACGAAACGCCCGTCACCGGGCGAAACCAAGCCGCCCGGCACCGGGCGCAATGAGGGAACGAGGGGCGGACGTGCCGGAACCGACCGTTCTCGCGGCAGGCCACGTCGCTGCGGGCGACGTCGCGGGGGTTCACGTCGCCGTGGGCGACCTCGCAGCCGACTATGCAGCCGACTATTTCGAGGCGTACTCCGTCGTCGGGCTCCTCGCCGTCATCGGCGTGCTCTTCGTCGCCGTCGCCTTCGGCGCCGGACGGCTGCTGCGACCCGTCGTCCCCACGCCCGAGAAGCTGCTGACGTACGAATGCGGTGTCGACCCGGTCGGTGAGGGCTGGGCGCACACCCAGGTCCGCTACTACGTGTACGCCTTCCTCTACGTGATCTTCGCCGTGGACTCGATCTTCCTTTTCCCCTGGGCAACGGTGTTCGCCGCGCCCGGTTACGGAGCGACGACGCTGGTGGAGATGTTCATCTTCCTCGGCTTCCTCGCCGTAGGCCTGCTGTACGCATACAAGAAGGGCGTCCTGACATGGGCGTGACCCAGCGCGACGCGGACGCGCCCCGGAACGTGGATGCGACCGGGAACGTGGACGCGACCCGGAACATGGACACGACCGGGCCCGAGCCCGTGCTGCTTCCCGAGCCCGCGCTGCTTCCCGAGCCGAAGCGGCTGGGGGCGCTGGCACGGCTCGCCCCCGAGCCGATGAAGGTGATCCTCAACTGGGGTCGCCGCTACAGCCTGTGGGTCTTCAACTTCGGGCTCGCCTGCTGCGCGATCGAGTTCATCGCCGCGTCCATGGCCCGGCACGACTTCATCCGGCTCGGCGTGATCCCGTTCGCGCCCGGCCCGCGCCAGGCGGACCTGATGGTCGTGTCCGGGACCGTGACGGACAAGATGGCCCCGGCCGTGAAGCGGCTCTACGAGCAGATGCCCGAGCCGAAGTACGTCATCTCGTTCGGGGCGTGCAGCAACTGCGGCGGCCCGTACTGGGACTCGTACTCCGTGACGAAGGGCGTCGACCAGATCATCCCGGTGGACGTGTACGTGCCCGGGTGCCCGCCGCGTCCGGAGGCGCTGCTCCAGGGCATCCTCAAGCTCCAGGAGAAGATCGCGCGGGAGTCGCTGGGGGAGCGGTACGGCTCGGGTGAGGGGGCCGGTGCGAGGGCCGGTGCGGGGCGGCCTTCGGCCGCGGCGCTGCAGAGCGGACTGGTGCAGCCGCCTGTTCAGCCGTCTGCTAAGTCGTCTGCTCAGTCGTCAGTCGTTCCGCCGTCTGTTCCGGGGGAGGCGTCCGAGTGACCGGTTGGCTCACCGCTCCCGTCGAGGAACTCTTCGGTGCGGACGCGACAGCCGAGGAGTCGTACGACGTGCTGACCGTCGACGTGCCCTCGTCCTCCTGGACGACGGCCCTCGAGACCGCGCGTTCGGTGCTGGGCTGCACCTATTTCGACTGGCTGAGCGCCGTGGACGAGCCGGGTACGGGCTTCCGCGTCTCCGCACACGTGGTGGCGCTGGCGCCGGTACGCCGCCTCCTCGTCCGAACGACCGTTCCACACGACGCGCCCGTACTGCCGTCCGCGGTCGGCGTCTACGCGGGCGCGGCTTGGCATGAACGCGAGACCCACGAGATGTTCGGCGTGACTTTCGAGGGCCACCCGGGGCTGGCACCTCTCCTTCTCCCGGATGGTTTCGAAGGGCACCCGCTGCGCAAGGACTTCGTCCTCGCGGCGCGGGTGGCCAAGGCCTGGCCGGGCGCCAAGGAGCCGGGGGAGTCGGAGCACGGCGGCCCCAAGCGCCGCCAGATGCTGCCGCCCGGCGTGCCCGACCCCAACGAGTGGGGCCCGTTGAAGGGCCAGCTTCCCGCGGCCCCGGCCCGTCCGGCGCGCGGCGCGGCCCGCGCCGTGGGCGACCGCCCGGTTCGCCGTACTCGTACGGCGAGCGAGGGGTCGGCGAGCCAGGCGGGGGCGGGGGCCGCCGGCGAGGCGGGCGCCGGCGGCGCTGGCCAGGCGGGCGCGGGCGCTGCCGGCCAGGCGGGCGCGGGAGCGGCGGCTGCGGGCGCGGCATCCCCGGCTGCGGGAACGGCATCCCCGGCTGCCGGTGCGGCGTCCCCGGCTGCCGGTGCGGAGTCGGCGGCTGGGTCGGCGGGGGTGGCGACGCCGCGGCGGTCGCGGAGCGCGAGCCAGGGTTCGGCGAGCCAGCGGGCTGCGGCTGCGCGGGAGGGCGCGGGGGCTGAGGGCGCGGAGGCCGCGGCATCCCCGGCTGCCGGTGCGGAGTCGGCGGCTGGGTCGGCGGGGGTGGCGACGCCGCGGCGGTCGCGGAGCGCGAGCCAGGGTTCGGCGAGTCAACGCGCGGAGGCTGCGGAGGCTGCGAGGGCTGGGGGAGCGCAGGCCGCCGCGGCAGCGGCCGAGACCACTGGTGCCCCGGAGAGCCCGACCACGTCCGTACCCGCGGAAGCACCCGGTGCGCCCTCCCCTGCTGACGCCCCCACGCGCGGGGGGACGTCCCGTCCTCCCCGTAGCGCCGACGCCCCCTGGCACCATGCACGACCGGCCTTCAACGAGTCGGAGCCCGGGGCCACAGCTTCGGAGCGCCCGGCAGCGGAGCGCTCGGCCTCGGAGCCCCTGCCAGCGGAGCCCCCGGCAGTGGAGCACGAGCCCCCGGCACCGGAGCCGTCGGCATCGGAGGGCGCCGAGCCCAACGAGAACACCGGCTCACCCGGCCCGAGCCAGAACCCCAAGTCCCCGGACAAGCCTGCGGAGAAGCCGCAGTCCCGAGACGAGCCCGCCGAGAAGCTGCAGGCCCGCGACGAGCCCGCCGAGAACCCTCAGTCCCCAAACGCCCCGACCGACAACCCAGGAGGCCCGCAGTGAACGACGCGCTGGACGTCGCCCTGCGACTCCTCGTCGTCTTCGTCGTCTTCCTCACGCTGCCCCTGATCATCGGGCAGACCGAGCACAAGGTGATGGCGCACATGCAGGGCCGCCTCGGCCCCATGTACGCAGGTGGTTTCCACGGCTGGGCCCAGCTGGTCGCCGACGGTGTGAAGTTCGCGCAGAAGGAAGACGTCGTACCGGCCGGCGCCGACCGCCGTATCTTCCAGCTTGCTCCCGCCGTCGCCCTCCTCCCCTACCTCCTCGTCCTGGTCGCCATCCCGATCGGTCCGAGCGAGAGCGCCGTCGGCCAGATCGTCGACGCGGGCATCTTCTTCGTACTCGCCGTCATGGGCGTCGGCGTACTCGGCTCGCTCATGGCCGGGTGGGCCTCCGCCAACAAGTTCTCCCTCCTCGGCGGTCTCCGCACCGCCGCGCAGCTCCTCGCGTACGAGCTGCCGATGCTGCTCACCGCCGCCTCGGTGGCGATGGCGGCCGGCACCGTCTCGCTCCCGGGCATCGTCAACGCCTTCGAGTGGTGGTGGCTGCCCTGGCAGATCGTGGGCGCCATCGTCTTCTTCGTCGCGGGCCTCGCCGAACTCCAGCGCCCGCCATTCGACATGCCGGTCGCCGACTCGGAGATCATCTTCGGTGCCTACACCGAGTACACGGGCCTCCGTTTCGCTCTGTTCCTGCTCGCCGAGTACGCCGGCATCGTCGTCCTCTGCGGCCTCACCACCGTCCTGTTCCTGGGCGGCTGGCACGGCCCGTGGGGCGCCGACGGGCTCGGCTGGGTCTGGACCTTCCTCAAGACGGCCGTGCTCGCCTTCATCGTGATCTGGCTGCGCGTGACCTACCCGCGGCTGCGCGAGGACCAGCTCCAGAAGCTCTCCTGGACCCTCCTCGTCCCGCTCTCCCTCGCCCAGATCGCCCTCACCGGCGTCGTCAAGGTGGTGATCCAGTAACCGTGGCCGAGTCCCTACCGCCCACGCGGTCCCGCATTCCGGGTGCCGGCCTCGCCAAGGGCCTGGCCGTCACCCTCCGCACGATGACGAGGAAGTCCGTCACCGCGCAGTACCCGGACGTCCAGCCCGAGCTCCCGCCGCGCACCCGCGGTGTCATCGGCCTGTTCGAGGAGAACTGCACCGTCTGCATGCTGTGCGCACGCGAGTGCCCGGACTGGTGCATCTACATCGACTCCCACAAGGAGACGGTCCCGGCCGCGACGCCCGGCGGGCGCGAACGCAGCCGCAACGTCCTCGACCGCTTCGCCATCGACTTCTCGCTCTGCATGTACTGCGGTATCTGCATCGAGGTGTGTCCTTTCGACGCGCTGTTCTGGTCCCCGGAGTTCGAGTACGCCGAGACCGACATCCGCGACCTCACCCATGAGCGCGACAAGCTCCGCGAGTGGATGTGGACGGTCCCGGCCCCGCCCGCTCTCGATCCCGGAGCTGAGGAGCCCAAGGAACTGGCCGGGGCCCGCAAGGCCGCGGAGAAGCTGGCCGCCGCGCAGGCGGAGCCAGGCGCTCCCGAGCCCGGCGCCCCCCAGGCTCCCGGTGGCCCCGCCACCCCCGACACCTCAGACGCCTCCGGCACCTCCGGCACGTCCAGCACCTCCGGCACCTCCGGCACCTCCGGCACCGCCGGAACCCCCAGACAGGAGGGACCCGCGTGACCCTCGCAGCGAGCAGCCACGGCTTCCTCTCCCCGACCGGCGTCGAGGTCGCCTTCCTGCTGGTCGGGATCGTCACGCTCGGCGCGGCGGTCATAACCGTCACCACCAAACAGCTGGTGCACGCCGCCCTGTGGCTCGTGGTGGCGCTCGGCGGCCTCGCCGTCGAGTACCTCCTGCTGACGGCCGAGTTCATCGCCTGGGTACAGGTCCTCATCTATGTCGGTTCCGTCGTGGTCCTCCTCCTGTTCGGACTGATGCTCACCAGGGCGCCCATCGGCCGCTCCCCGGACGCCGACTCCGGCAACCGGTGGGCGGCGCTGACCGTGGCCGTCGCCGCGGCCGCCGCCCTGGTCTGGGTTGTCGTCGATGCCTTCCGTACGACCTGGATCGACCTGGACGGCGCGGCAGGTGGGGCTGACGGCGGCTCCACCGCCGTGACCGGAGCGAGCCTCTTCCAGAGCTGGGTGCTGCCTTTCGAGGCGCTCTCGGTCCTGCTTCTGGCCGCCCTCGTCGGCGCGATCGTCCTCTCCCGCAAGGCCGCAGCCGAGGGCGAACGCCCGCAGGGCTCAACGAACAAGGCGCCGTCCGACAAGGGCAAGGCGCCGTCCGACAAGGACACGGCGCCGTCCGGTAAGGACCAGGCGGCCTCCGGCAAGGAAGGGGTCCGCTGATGCACCTCGCTTATCCCGCCGTGCTCTCCGTCCTCCTCTTCTGCACCGGCCTGTACGGCGTCCTGGCCCGCCGCAACGCGATCCTGGTGCTGATGTCCGTCGAGCTCATGCTCAACGCCGTCAACCTCAACCTCGTTGCCTTCGATGTCTGGCTCAGCCGGGCCGCCCGCGACGCCCTGCACTCCGGTCAGGCGCTCACCCTCTTCACCATCGCCATCGCCGCCGCCGAGATCGGCATCGGCCTCGCGATCGTGCTGGCCGTGTACCGCGCTCGGGGCACCTCGGACATCGACAAGCTCCGCGACACCGCCGAAACGCGCCCCGGCCCCGGCGACGACGGCACCGAACCGGCCGCCCCCGCCATGGCAGAAAAGACTGAGGCCGCCGCGTGACCACGACCACCCTTGCCGTACTCGTTCCTCTCCTTCCGTTCCTGGGTGCCGCGGCCGGCCTGCTACTCGGCCGCACCGCTCCCGGCTTCGTACGCCCCCTCGCGGTCCTGCCCACCCTGCTGTCGACGGTCTTCGCGGTGCTGGTCGCCCTCCGCCAGGGCGGCGGCCAGGCAATCGACGCGGCCACCGAGCTCACCCCCACCGGCTCGGTCCCCGTCGAACTCGCCCTGCACCTGGACGGTTTCGCCGTCCTCGTCGCCGTCCTCGTCGGCGTGGTCGCGTCCTGCGTGCAGATCTACTCCACGGGCTATCTGCGCGACGACCCGCGCTACCCCTCGTACGCGGCACTCATCTCCCTCTTCACCTCCGCGATGCTGCTCGTCGTCTACTCCGGCGACCTGATCGTGCTGCTGGTCGGCTGGGAGATCATGGGCATCTGCTCGTACTTCCTCGTCGGCCACTACTGGGAGACGCCCGAGGCGCGTGCCGCATCCCTGAAGGCCTTCCTGGTCACCAAGCTCGGCGATGTCCCCTTCCTCTTCGGTCTGTTCGCCCTCGCCGCCGATGCCGGGTCGTTCCGCATCACGACCGTCCTCGGCGCCGTCGCGAGCGGCGGGCTCGACCACCCGACGCTGATCGCGCTGCTGCTCCTGGCCGGCGTGGCGGGCAAGTCCGCGCAGTTCCCGCTGCACACCTGGCTCCCCGACGCGATGGCCGGCCCCACCCCCGTCTCCGCGCTGATCCACGCCGCGACGATGGTCGCCGCCGGTGTCTACTTCATCGCCCGACTCCTCCCCGTCTTCACCGCGTCGGCGGCCGCCCTGGTCGTCCTCGCCGTCATGGCCGCCGTCACGATGACCGGCTCGGCGCTGGCCGCGCTCGCCCAGGACGACATCAAACGCGTCCTCGCCTACTCGACCATCGGACAGCTCGGCTACATGACCGGCGCCCTGGCCGTCGGGGACCGCGGTGCCGCCGTGTTCCACCTCCTCTCGCACGGCGCCTTCAAGGCGCTGCTGTTCCTCGCCGCGGGCGTGATCATCCACGCCGCGGGCACCAACTCGCTGGCCGCCATGTCCCGGATGCGCGACCTGCGCAGCCGCGTCCCCGACGCCTACTGGACGATGACCGTGGCGCTCCTGGCGCTCGCCGCGATCCCGCCCTTCGCCGGCTTCTTCTCCAAGGAGGCCGTGCTCGGGGTCGCCGAGCACGCCGCCGCCGGTGAAGGCGCGGCCGTCCCCGCCTCGGCGGGCTGGATCATCCTCGTCTCCGGACTCGTCACCGCCCTCCTCACCGCCACGTACGCCACCCGGCTGTGGCTGCTGGCCTTCCGGGGCCACGGCGCCGAGGCTCCGGACCACGGCAGGCAGCCCGTCGTCATGAACGCCGTGCTGTGGGTGCTCGCCGTGCCGTCACTCGCCTTCGGGCTCACCATGGGCCTGCTGCCCGACTGGTTCGACGGCCACGACCTCACCCCGACCCTCACCACCTCCGTTCTCGGCACAGGCCTGGCCCTGGTCGGCGGACTCGTCACCTACGGCGCCTGGCGGCACACCACCGCGCTGGCCGCTCGCGTCCCGCTCGGCGCCGTCGCGGCCCACCCCGAGGCGGATGCCGGAGTAGTGGAAGCAGAGGCCATCGCGAGCCACGCTCCCGCGTACGGAGACGTGGCCTACGCCCCCGACCCGGCCGACCCCGGTCGCCTGCTGCTCGGACCGCTGCACCGCCACGCGGCCGTCGGCTTCCATCTCGACGCCGCCTACACTGCCCTGTTCGTACGCCCCGTGCGGGCCGCCGCAGAACTGGTCCGCTTCCTCGACCGCGAGGTCGTCGAAACCTACGTACGCGGTGCGGGCACCGCCCCCCGCTGGCTCGGCACGGCCGTGCGCCGCGCCCAGACCGGCAACGTGCAGACCTACCTCAGCGTCCTGCTCGCCGGCTCGGCCGTCCTGGCGGCCGTCGCCGTCCTCGTCGCCACCAGGGGAGCGTGAGCAGCCGTGATCGATATCAGCGAATCCGTGATGCAGTTCCTTCTTGCGTTCATCGTCGTCGGGCCGCTCATCGGCGCCGCCGCCGCTCTCCTCCCGGCCCCGCCCGGACTGAAGGGGAAGTCGCCCGAGCAGGCCGTGCTGCGCCACGGCGTGACCGTGACCGGCGCGGTCCTCGCGGCCGCGATCGTCCTCGCGCTCGGCTTCGACCACAACCAGCCGTCGAAGATGCAGGCCACGACCGACATCAGCTGGATCCCCGCACTCGACGTGCGGATCCACCTCGGCATCGACGGCATCTCGCTCCCCCTCCTCGTCATGACGGCGCTGCTGACCTTCCTCTGCGCGCTGTACAGCTACTTCAAGATGCCCGCGGGCCCGTCCCCCGCAGCATTCGTGGCCCTGCTCCTGGTCCTCGAGTCCGGCACCCTCGCCACCTTCGCCGTCCTCGACCTGCTGCTGTTCTTCCTCGCCTTCGAGATGGTCCTCATCCCGATGTACTTCCTCATCGCCCGCTGGGGCGGTGAGGGGCGCGGTCCCGCCGCTTGGAAGTTCATCCTCTTCACGCTGCTCGGCTCCGTCGTGATGCTGCTGGGCCTCCTCCTCGTCGGGCTCAACTCCGGCACGTTCGACATGCTGGCACTCGCCACTGACAACGGCCGGTCGCTCACCACATCCGTGCAGGTCATCGCCGTTCTCGCGATCGGGATCGGGCTCGCGGTCAAGACCCCGATGTGGCCGCTGCACAGCTGGCTGCCGGACGCCCACACCGCCGCGCCCACGGTCGGCTCGGTGCTCCTCGCCGGTGTCCTGCTGAAGATGGGCACGTACGGGTTCGTCCGCATCCTCCTGCCGATCACACCCGACGGGATGCGCACGTTCGCGCCCTATCTCGCCGCCTTCGCGGTCGTCGGCATCATCTACGGATCCCTGGCCTGCCTCGCCCTTGCCAAGCAGGGCGGGAAGGGCGACCTCAAGCGCCTCATCGCGTACTCCTCCGTCGGCCACATGGGCTTCGTCCTGCTCGGCATCGCCACGATGACCCCGACCGGCGTCAACGGCGCGCTGTTCGCCAACATCGCCCACGGCCTCATCACCGGCCTGCTGTTCTTCCTCGTCGGCGCCCTGAAGGACCGCACCGGGACGACGGACCTCGACGCCCTCGCGCAGGAGACAGGAGCCGCGCTCTACGGCCGCGCACCCCGCTTCGGCGGCCTGCTCGCCTTCGGCGCCGTCGCCTCGCTCGGACTGCCGGGCCTGGCCGGGTTCTGGGGCGAGATGCTCGCCCTGTTCGGCGCTTTCCAGCCCGCCCAAGGCCTCAGCCGCCCCGCGTTCCTGACCTTCATGGTGTTCGCCGGCCTCGGCACCCTGCTCACCGCCGCGTACATGCTCGTCGTCGTACGCCGCGTCTGCATGGGATCCGCCGAGCAGGAGAGCCGGGCGGTCACCGACGTCCAGGGCTACGAGTTCGCCGCCTGGACGCCCCTCGTCGCCCTCACCGTCCTCGCCGGACTCTGGCCCGCGGTCCTCCTCGGCCTGACCGACCCGGCCGTGCAGCAGCTCCTCGCAGGAGGCACCCGATGAGCTCCGTGGCCCAGTCCGTGGTCCAGTCCGTCGACTGGCTCGCGATCGCGCCGCCCACCATCGCCGCGGTCGTCGGACTCGTCGTGCTGGTCGCCGACCTGTTCGTACGCGACGACAGGAAGGCCCTCCTCGGCTGGGTGTCCGTCGCGGGCCTGGCAGCGGCCGCGCTGTCGCTGCTGCCCCTCCTCGACGGCGACCGCTCCACGTTCTGTCTGCGGGGCGACGCGACCGTCTGCAGCTACACCGCCGACCGGTTCACGCTTGTCATCCAGTTCCTCGTCCTCGGCGGAGCCCTGCTGGCCGCTCTGCTCTCGGCGAGTGCCATCAAGGACGCGCAGGGATCCGGAAAGGAACTCCCCGAAGGGGAGTTCTGGTTCCTGCTGCTCTCCTCCGCCGCGGGCGCCGCCCTGCTGCCCGCATCCCGCGACCTCGCCACCCTCGTCGTCGCCCTCGAGGTCGCCTCGCTGCCCGCCTTCGCCCTGGTCGGCCTCAAACGCGGCGACAGACAATCCGCCGAAGCCGCGCTGAAGTTCTTCCTGTCGTCCGTCACCGCGACCGCCGTGACCCTCATGGGCGTCAGCTTCCTCTACGCCGCGACGGGCACCCTGTATCTGACCGAGATGGCCTCGGCGCTCCAGGACGTCGACGCGCAGCTCAGCACGCTCGCCCAGGCAGGTGTCGTCCTCACCCTCGTCGGCTTCGCCTTCAAGACGGCGGCGGTGCCCTTCCATTTCTGGGTGCCCGACACCTACATCGGCGCGCCCTTGCCGGTCGCCGCGTACCTGTCCGTCGTCGGCAAGGCGGTCGGCTTCTCCGGGCTGATCCTCGTCACCGTCGTCGCCTTCCCCGCGTACGCGGACGTGTGGGGCCCGGCGATGGCCCTCCTCGCCGCGCTCACCATGACCGTGGGCAACGCCGGCGCGCTACGCCAGCAGGCCACGCGCGCGTACAGCGCGGTCCGGCTGCTCGCCTGGTCGTCCGTCGGACAGGCCGGCTACCTGCTGGTGCCGATCGCCGCCGCCGGCTACTCCAAGGACGCCGAGCGGGCCATCGGCTCGACCGTGGCGTACGCCCTGATGTACGCCGCCGTGAATCTCGGCGCCTTCGCCGTGGCCGCTCTCGTGGCCCGTACGAAGCCGCTCAACCGCATCAGCGACTACCGCGGCCTCTACGCCGCCCAGCCGGTGTCGGCCCTGGTGCTCGCCTTCTTCCTGCTCTGCCTCGCGGGGCTGCCGCCGGGCATCATCGGACTCTTCGCGAAGGTCACGGTCTTCTCGGCCGCGGTCGACGCCGGTCTCGGCTGGCTCGCGGTGGTCATGGCCGTCAACGTCGTGATCGCGCTCTACTACTACCTGCAGTGGACCGCGCTGCTCTTCCGCGCCCCGGAGGGAGAGCCCGAGAGGCACCGCATCCCGGCCCCGCTGACGGCCGCGATCGCACTGACCGCCGTCCTCGGCATCGCACTCTCAGGGGCGCCCCAGCTGGTACTGCGCTTCGCGGACACCGGGCTGTTCTGACCCGCGCTGTTCTGACCCGAGCGGTTCTGACCCGAGCGGTTCTGACCCGCGCGGTTCCGACCCGCGCGGACAACTCCGCGGACGACTCCACCGGCACGTGGACGACGTCACCGGCACGCGTCCGTGGCCCGTCACCCGGACGGCCCACGCACGGCCGTGCGCGCACAAGGGAACTCGTGCCTCCCGCCTGGCGTTGACCAGTACGGAAGCGTCCACTGGACAGTGAGCATCTACCGACAGTGGAAGCACCAGAGCGTCAACAAGCAGAGGGTTCCCCTGCCGCACCACCAGGAGGGCGTACCGTGCACCGCCGGCACAACGGGTTGAAGACCGCCGTACTCCTCGGGGGACTGTCCGCACTCATCCTCGTCATCGGCAGTTTCTTCGGGCGTACGGGCCTGTTCGTCGCTCTCTTCGTCGCCCTGGGTACGAACGCGTACGCCTACTGGAACAGCGACAAGCTCGCGCTGCGCGCCATGCGCGCGCGCCCGGTGAGCGAGTTCGAGGCACCGGCGCTGTACCGCATGGTCCGGGAACTCTCCACACAGGCACGTCAGCCCATGCCCCGGCTGTACATCTCGCCGACCGAGGCGCCGAACGCGTTCGCCACCGGACGCAACCCGCGCAACGCCGCCGTCTGCGTCACCGAGGGCATCCTCCGGATCCTCGACGAGCGTGAGCTCCGGGCCGTGATCGGCCACGAGCTCAGCCATGTCTACAACCGCGACATCCTGATTTCCTCGGTCGCCGGCGCCCTCGCTTCCGTGATCATGTTCCTGGTCAATTTCGCCTGGCTGATCCCGATCGGCCGCTCGGACAACGACGAGGGCCCGGGCATCTTCGGCATGCTGCTGATCATGATCCTGGGGCCGCTCGCCGCGAGCGTCATCCAGCTGGCGATCAGCCGTTCCAGGGAGTTCGAGGCGGACGCATCCGGAGCCCAGCTGACCGGCGACCCGCTGGCCCTCGCCAGCGCGTTGCGCAAACTCGACGCCGGGACCAAGCAGTTGCCCCTGCCGCCCGAGCCCCGCCTCGAGACGGCAAGCCACATGATGATCGCGAACCCGTTCCGTCCGGGCCAGGGAATGTCGAGGATGTTCTCCACGCATCCGCCGATGGCGGAGCGCATCGCCCGGCTCGAGCAGATGGCAGGTCGTCACCGGTGAAGACAATCCTCAACGTCATCTGGCTTGTCCTGAGCGGCTTCTGGCTGTTCCTCGGGTACGTGCTCGCGGGCCTGATCCTCTGCGTCACGATCATCGGCATCCCGTTCGGCATCGCGGCGTTCCGCATCGGCGTCTATGCCCTGTGGCCCTTCGGCTATACGACGGTCGAGCGCAGGGACGCGGGCGCGCCCTCCTGCGTCGGCAACGTCCTCTGGGTGGTCCTTGCGGGCTGGTGGCTCGCGCTCGGCCACATCACGACCGGCATCGCCCTCTGCGTCACGATCATCGGCATCCCCCTGGGTATAGCCAACTTCAAGCTCATACCGGTCTCGTTGTTCCCGCTGGGCCGAGAGATCGTGCGGACCGACCAGCCCTTCGCGGCGACAGGCTGGTAGCGGGCGGCGCGGGGGTGCAGCTGCCGAAGTACGCCCTGGCCGCGTACGACGCCGAAGAGCCCGAACACGACCAGATCTGGGCCCTGTGCGCCGACGCGGAGGATCTCTTCGCCGATCCACCGCCCTCCGAACGTGTGCGCTTCGAACTGCTCGGCTGTGCGCCGGAAGGACGACTGGCCGCCGCTCTGGCCCACGCACGGGCCGAAGGCTCCGCACCGCTCGGACTTCTGGCCCTCGAGATCCTCGACAAGGCGGGCAACCGCATCGACGAATGGTGCCTGGAGGACGTACGCATCGTCGGCGACCGCCCCTGCGCGCGAGAGCTGTCGCTGCGCGACATCTCCGTGGAGGCGCGCGAGGCCGACAGCCGGCGCGACCACCCCGGACGGCCTCCGCTGTCCCCGGGCTACCTGTTGCTCGGCGGGCGGGACGAACCGTACGGCCGCTGCCGGGACCTGGCCCACGTCAGTGAGCCGTACGCGGAGCCGCGTCCCGAGCCTCCGCTGCGGCTGCTCGGCTGCTCACCGCGCGGCGCCCTGCGGACGGCCCTGGACGCGGGCGACGAGGAACTCGGCCACGCCCAGATCCTGCGTCTCGACGCCTTCGGGCGGGCGCTCCAGTACGCAGTGGAGGGCGAGATCACCGCCTGGATCCCCTCGGCCCACGGCCGCGGACTGGTCGACCTCACCCTCGAACCCTGGTCGCAGCGGCCTCCGTACGCGGCCCGCGCGGTCTGGGACCTGTGGTGGGACGGCGTTCCCGCCGAGCCGAATCTGTGGGCGCGCTGCGACACGGCGAGTCGCGACTTCTGGCTCGGCACCGCCCTGACCAACCGCGACGGCCGCATACCGGACGCGGCGCCCGGCGCCGCCTACCACCTCGACGGCCGCCACATCACCGACGAGCCGGGCTTCTACTGCGCGCTCGGCGAGGCGGTGAACGGCCCCGGCGGGTACTTCGGCCGGAGCCTCGCCGCCTTCGACGACTGCTTGTGCGGCGGCTTCGGCGCCCAATGGCCGTTCACCGTCGTGTGGCACGACGCCCACGTCGCCCGTACCTGCCTCGGTGTGACCCCTCACGCCGACGGCCGCCCACCGGCGTTCGAAGAACTGCTCGACCACCTGGCCGGGAAGGGGATCGAGGTGGTCCTGGCCTGATCGGCCGCTCCCCCACCGCGTCGCCGCGCTCATCGCTCGCCGCGCTCAACGCTCGCCGCGCTCACCGCTCGCCCCGCTCACCTCACCGACCGCTCACCGGCGCCGACCTTGGGGGCAGGCGCCCCCGCCCGGACGACCGTGGCTTTCTCACTGGGCCGACGGGCGCCTCACCGCGTAAGCGACCATCCCTGCCGCAAGTACGCCAACCCCCGCGGCCACCGAGGTGAACGGCAGGGAGAAGGCCAGCAGAAGGCAGCCCAGCAGGCCGACTACGGGGAGTGCTCGCCGGGAACTCAGCGTGGAGGCCGAGACGTTGGCAATGGCGTAGTAGACGAGCACGCCGAAGGAGGAGAAGCCGATGGCTTCGCGCACGTCGATGGTCGCAGCCAGCACCGCGACCACCGTTCCCACGGCGAGCTCCGCCCGGTGCGGCACCTGGAATCGGGGATGCACGGCGGCCAGGGCGCCGGGCATATGCCGGTCCCGTGCCATGGCGAACGTCGTCCGCGACACCCCGAGGATCAGCGCCAGCAGCGACCCGAGCGCCGCCACCGCGGCCCCCACCTGCACGACGGGCGCCATACCCGGCACTCCTGCGGCCCGCACCGCGTCGGCCAGCGGGGCGGACGCATCGGCCAGGCCGCCGGACCCCAGCACCGAGAGAGCCGCCACGGCCACGGCGGCGTATACGCAGAGCGCGATACCGAGAGCCAGCGGGATCGCGCGCGGAATAGTGCGCGCCGGATCGCGCACCTCCTCGCCCAGCGTCGCGATACGCGCGTACCCGGCGAAAGCGAAGAACAGCAGCCCGGCCGCCTGAAGCACCCCGGCAGCCGTGGCGTCGGCCCCGACGTCCAGCCGGGCGAAGTCCGCGTCCCCCGCTCCCAGACAGAGCACGGCGACCGCGGCGAGCACCGCAAGCACCATGGCGACGATCGCCCGTGTCAGCCAGGCGGACTTCTGCACGCCGCCATAGTTCACGGCGGTCAGCGCGACCACGGCGGCGACAGCGACCGCATGCGCCTGCCCCGGCCAGACATACGCTCCGACGGTCAGCGCCATCGCTGCGCACGAGGCGGTCTTGCCGACGACGAACGCCCAGCCGGCCAGATACCCCCAGAACTCGCCGAGCCGCTCCCGCCCGTACACATACGTCCCACCGGACGCCGGATACAGCGCGGCCAGCCGCGCCGACGACATCGCATTGCAGTACGCGACCACGGCGGCGAGCCCGAGCCCGAGCATCAGTCCCGACCCGGCCGCGTCCGCCGCCGGACCGAGAGCCGCGAAGATTCCGGCCCCGACCATCGACCCCAGCCCGATGACGACGGCGTCGAAGACGCCCAACGTCCTCCGCAACTCCTGCGTCATGCGCTGCGCCCCCGTGTCATATGTCGCGCTCGTGTGTCATGTGCCGCACCCTACTGATCACCGCAACCGGGCGCCGCCCCGCCGACGTCATCCCCGACAAGAGCGCACGAACACCGTGCAGGAAAGGCAGGTTCAGGCATGAGCATCATCAGCTGGATCGTTCTCGGATTGCTGGCCGGTGCCATCGCCAAACTCCTGCTGCCCGGACGCGATCCGGGCGGCTTCATCGGCACGACCCTCATCGGCATCGCGGGCGCCTTCGTCGGCGGCTGGATCTCCGCCCGCTACCTCGACCGCCCGGTCGTCAACGACTTCTACGACGGAGCCACCTGGGCCGCCGCGATCGGAGGCTCCCTCTTCCTGCTGATCGCCTACCGTCTCCTGTTCGGGCACTCCCGCCGCTGACCGAGACCGCAGCCTGGGCAGCAGCGGAGGGCGGTACCCGGTCTGTCGGGTACCGCCCTCCGCTGTGCGATCAACCGGTCTCAGCCTGTCGAAGCCGCACTACGACCACCACCACAGGTGGTCGAACGAACTACCGATAGTTCACGAACTGCAGCGCGAAATCGAAGTCCTGGCCCTTCAGCAGTGCGATCACGGCCTGCAGGTCGTCGCGGCTCTTCGAGCTGACGCGCAGCTCGTCGCCCTGCACCTGTGCCTTCACACCCTTCGGGCCCTCATCGCGAATGATCTTCGCGACCTTCTTTGCGTTCTCCTGGGAGATGCCTTCCTGGATCGACGCGAAGATCTTGTACTCCTTGCCGGACAGCTGCGGCTCGCCCGCATCCAGCGCCTTCAGCGAGATCCCACGCTTGATCAGCTTGGACTGGAACACGTCGAGGACCGCCTTCACCCGGTCCTCGGAGTTCGCCTCCATCAGGATCTTCTCGCCGGACCAGGCGATCGACGCGCCGACGTTCTTGAAGTCGTATCGCTGCGAGATCTCCTTGGCGGCCTGGTTGAGGGCGTTGTCGACCTCCTGCCGCTCGACCTTCGAGACGATGTCGAAACTGGAGTCGGCCATGTCCTGTGGCTCCTTGTATCGGGGTGCTCAGAGGCGGCCGCCGGTCCCGTGGCCGCATCAGCAAAGCCTATCCACCGGGCCACGGGTAGGCGCTGATCAATAGGGTGGCGAAGCACCCCCGTGCATCAGGTATCGTTTACGTCGTTGCCACGGAGCACCGCGAAAGCGGCGGCTCAACGGCAGCAACCCCCGGCGGTGTGCCCGAGCGGCCAAAGGGAGCAGACTGTAAATCTGCCGGCTCAGCCTTCCCAGGTTCGAATCCTGGCGCCGCCACCAGACCGAAAGGGTCTGTGACCAGCAGGAATGCTGATCGCAGGCCCTTTCGGCGTTCCTGGAGAACGCGACGACGTTTTAGACTCTTTATCCCAGCGTGTCTCACCCTGATTCACGTGCTGACCAGCGCGTGTGGGGCAGGTGTGGGGCAGTGCTCAGGCCCTACCTCCCGTTCTTCAGCGCTGCTTCGATCCGGGCGTTCGCCGTGGCTGCGCGCCGTCGGGACACTCGGCGTACACGCGGAAGGGCACCGCCACACTGTGGGCGGCGCGCTGGGCGACGACTTGCGGCAGCAGCGAACCTGCCGGGCGACGCCGTCGACGTACTCGCGCCAGAGGTCGCCCGGGGCGTCGCTGAGGCTGAGCGTCTTCGCAGGTATACGAAGTCGGCGGGGTAGGCCCGCTCCCGAGGCCGATCGCAGATGACGGACTCTGCTTCTGCGGGCAGGTGCCTGAGCGCACGAAGCCGCGAGCCCATACGTCGAGGCCCACGCGCCGGTTGATCAGAGTGTTGTCGAGGTCGAAGAGTGCCAGCACGCATCGGAGCTACAGCGCCCCACGTGCGCGCACACTTTGGACGTCACCTGCTCAAATCAGCACCTGCTCAATCAGCCTTACGTGGTGAGTCCCGCCCTTTCACAAGCGGCTTTGTACTTGGGCGTGCAGATCTGATTGATCGTGTACACGCCGTCCTTGACGACCGTGTCCTTGATGTTGTCGGCGGTCAGGGAGATCGGGGTGAGCAGGACGGCCGGGATGTCCTCGATGGTGGGGCTGTCGACCATGTCTGTGGCGATGTCGCCGAGTTGTTCACCCTGGGCCAGGGCGACGGCCATTTCGGCGGCGGCCTCGGCCTCGAGCTTGAAGGGCTTGTAGACGGTCATGTACTGCTCGCCGCTCACGATGCGCTGTACGGCCGTGATGTCGGCGTCCTGGCCGGTGACCGGTGGGAGCGGTGACACCTCGGCGGCCTTGAGGGCGGAGATGACGCCGCCAGCAAGGCCGTCGTTGGCGGAGTAGACGCCGTCGATGTTGTCGGCGCCCAGAGCGGAGATGGCGCCGGACATGTTGATGTGGGCGTTCTCCGGATTCCACCAGGCGGTGTCGTACGCCTTGCCGATCTTCACCTTCCCCTGGAGGACGGACAGGGCGCCCCTCTTGAAGGCGGCCGAGTTCGGGTCGGTCGGGGAGCCGTTCATCATGACGATCTGCCCGCCGTCCGCCTTGTCGCCCATGGCCTTGAGGAGCGCCCGGCCCTGGATCTCACCGACCTTCTCGCCGTCGAAGGAGACGTAGCCCGATATCGGGCCCCTGGCGAGGCGGTCGTAGGCGACGACCGGGATGCCCGCGTGGTCGGCCGTCTCGACCGAGGACCGGGCCGCCTTGGCGTCGACGGGGTCGAGGATCAGGACATCGACCCCTTTGGTGACCATGGAGTGCACCTGCTGGTGTTGGGTGGCCACATCCTCCTTGGCGTTGGCGTACTCCACCCTGCAGTCGCCGCACAGGTCCTTGATCTTCTTCTCGATCAGGGGCCTGTCGAAGTGCTCGGCGCGAGGGGTCCCGGCTCCCGGGAGCAGCAAGCCGATCGTCACGCCGCCCGTGCCGGAGGTGTTCCCGGTCTTGCCACAGGAGGACAGGACGACGGCCAGGGACACCGCGGCCGCAGCGACGGCGGCACGGCGCAGGTAGAGGTTCACGTGCCGGGACCTCCTTACCCGTCGATCGGACGCCGATCAGATCCCCATCCCAGTATGGGCAGGCACAGGGTGCGGAGGACTGACCACACTGCAGCAAGGCGGACGTACCGGAGCCGCAAGTGAAAGATCTGGACGAGACGTGGACGACGACAGGGACCGGACGCCGCGTTGCCGCTTCCGCCGCAGGTGAGCGGACTGTGGATCTTCCTTCGCGAGAGGTCTGTAAAGCCGGCGCTGCACAAGCGGTAGATCTTTCCCTGACGTCTTTCCCTGACGTCTTACGTCTTTCCCTGACTTCTTTCCCTGACTTCCATCGAGCCCGCGCACGGCGCGGGAGCGAGCCGCCTCTGCGGCACGGCCGCCTCCTGTCTTCGCCCCGACTGGCCGCGCCCGGCGGCGCGCTACGTGCAGCGGGCTGAGCAGGAAAACCCTCTGTGGCTGGGACGGCCGGCTCCACGCCTTTAGGGAGCCACCATGGGGCGAACCTCGAAGATCATGGCCCCAACGTCGTGCTTTACCGGGCAGGTCCACAGACTGCCCGACGCGCCATCAGCTTACGGGGCCATGATCACTCGCCCCATGGCGGCTCCCGCCCAAAGCCGCTCCACCGCCCTCAGCCGTTCGCCTCGAACGAGTCGATCTGACTCTGTGGTGCGCGCACGGCGTGGGTGCGAAGGTGACGGGATGACACGAGCCGAGACTGCGTACCACGGAGAGCTGGGGGAGTACTTCGCCACCCTTGCCACGAACAACGCCTCCAACGCCCACACCGATCGGCCGGCCATGCTCAAGCTGGCCGGGGACGTGGGCGGGCTGCGGGCGCTGGACGTCGGGTGCGGGGCCGGGCACTACGCGGCCGAGCTGCGGGACGGCGGGGCGGCCGAGGTCGTCGGGGTGGAGGGCAGCGAGACACTGCTGCGCGCCGCGCGCGAGCGGCTCGGGGACGGCGTCGAGCTGCACCACCATGACCTGGAGGAGCCGCTGACGTTCCTGGAGGACGCCTCGTTCGACATTGCGGTGATGGCGCTGGTGTACCACCACGTGGAGGCACGCGAGCAGTTGCTCGCCGAGCTGCGGCGCGTGCTGCGCCCCGGCGGAACGCTGCTCGTCTCCACCACGCACCCCGCCGCTGAGTGGACATGGTTCGGGGGCTCGTATTTCGCCGACGAGCGTGTCGAGGCCCCTATCGACGGGGGGTTCACCATCTCCTACCGGCGCATGACGCTGGAGAAGTTCCTCGGGGAGCTGCTCGGCGCCGGGTTCGTGCTGGAGCAACTGGTGGAGCCGCGGGCGATGGAAGAGGCCCGCGAGATCGATCCGCGCCGCTACGAGAAGACCCACACCGTGCCCTACTTCCTGGCCGTCCGGCTGCGCCGCCCGTAGCCAGGGGCTCCACCGCCCTCACGTCTCACCAGCTCAGACCCAAACTTCTGACGGGAGTCTGGCGGCAACGTCAGCGGACGCCGCGGTCCCATTGGACGAGATGCGACCCGTCCTGGGCGAGCTCCAGTAGTCGCCCGGCCACGGTGGACTTACCGACACCGGGTACTCCGCCCAACATCACCGTAAGCATCGGCGGACTGTACCCGTCATCCCGTTCATCCCGTCACCGACGCGATCGCTTCGCCCCCTTGTGGGCGCTTCATGTACGTGTCACACAGTTGAGAGGTGGCGATCGAGGAAGGGGGGACGCTGTATGTCCGGCGGCGCACCGACCGAGCTGCCACCCAGCCGGCCGACGCGCCGCTGCTGCGGGTGGGCTCAGGGACCCGGACGACGTGAGACCGCCCACAGCCGCGCTTCGGCCATCACTTCGAGCACGACTGCCTCCTTCGCGTCGCCGTATCGGGCACGGCTGTCGGGATGCAGATCGGCCGCCCGCCGCTTGGACGCCTCGTATCGTCGGGCGGTCTCTGGGCGGGCCCTGAGGTAGTCGCGGAAGATCCGGTTCTCACGCGGGTGCGGCGACGCCACGCCAAAAACGTGCAGGTGATGGGTGCGCTTCCCGGCTGTGTCCTTGGGAAGGAACAAGTGATCCTGGTCATCGGCGAAGACTCACGGTCGAAAGACGTACCCGTGTCGCTCCAGAGCCGAGACATCCGCGGCGACCTCCTTGACGTCGGGCACCACCGCAATGATGTCGATGATCGGCTTGGCTGCCAGTCCGGGGACACTGGTCGATCCGATGTGCTCGATGCTCACCGCTTGGGGCAGCGCGTCCGCCAGGAGCTGTCGCTCGGTCTCGAACTGCTCCGGCCAGGTCGGGTCGTAGGCGACCACCTCGACGACGCGTACGGGTTCGTCCACGCCGACCACTGTACGGAGCCCTTCGGCCCGTGCGGGCGTTGGCTTCGACCCCGTGGGGCATACGCAGGGCGGACGGACCCCAGGGCCGACGAAGCCCAGCTCGGGCGGGAAGGCCCGCGCGGTCTGCAAATCTGCCGGCTCAGCCTTCCCAGGTTCGAATCCCTGCGCCGCCACGCTGAGGCAGTCGTTCCGCTGGGGCGCCCTCCGACTGCGACACGCAGGTCCGAGGGGGTCTCTTCATGTCTGTGCCAGTCCGGTGGCATTCGCTCAGGGCTGCCGAACATCCATCCTGTTCACCAGCCCGTCCGCCCCGAAGGAATAGACGTGTTCGACCGGGGCGCCGGCCCAGTGGTCGCCCGTCTCGTCCCGCATGCCGACGCGCACCGTTGCGACGACTCGCCGAGGTCCCTCCGAGGAAGCCTGGGTGCCCGGCTGCTCCTCCTCGTCGAGCCGCAGCCCCTCCAGCCGTACGAGAGGAGTGCCGGCGGCGAACTGGCTTGCCCAGTACGCGCGTACCTGCTCGTGGCCGTGGAGGCGGACGCCGTCGAGAACGTTGGGCCAGTCCACGTCCGGGGCGAGCGCGACTGCCATGACGGCCTCGCGCTCATCGGTACTGAACACCTCGTACATCCTGCGGAGCAGGGTGGCCTGTTGCGCCGGTACTTCCTGTTGTTGCTTCAGGGGGTCGTCTTGCTTCTTCAGGGGATCGTCGGTGCTCATGGCAGGCGCTCCTCGCTCGGAAAGAGGCGTGACGGGCGCACGGCGTCCAGGCGGCCCGACGGCCGGCCAAGCACCGGCGCGCCCGAGCATCCCTCCGGCTTACGTCCAGAGCGAACGCGTTACGCCAAAGGCGAACCCGCCCAACCACGAAGGGGCCGGGAGCCGGGCCTCAGTTCCCCGCCACCGACTTGACCGCCACTGACACTGGCGTCGAACCGCTGATCAGCTCCAGCGTCAGCCCTGCTGTCGCCGGCGTGTCGACCAGCTCCGCCAGCACCGCCGCGACGTCGTCACGCGGGACCGGCCCGCGTCCGGTGTGCGCCTCCAGGCGTACGAGACCGGTTCCGGCGTCGTTCGTCAGCATGCCGGGCCGGAGGATCGTCCAGTCCAGGTTCTTGCGCTCCCGGATGTCGGCGTCGGCCTCACCCTTGGCACGCAGATACACATCGAAGACCTCGTCGCCCTGGTGGGCCGGATCCGCCCCCATCGAGGACACCACCAGATACCTCCGCACGCCGGCCCGTTCCGCCGCGTCCGCGAAGAGGACGGCCGCCGCGCGGTCCACCGTGTCCTTGCGCGCGGCGCCGCTTCCCGGCCCCGCGCCGGCCGCGAAGACGACGGCGTCCGCGCCCTGCAGATGCCCCGCAACCTCATCCACGGAAGCGGACTCGAGGTCGCACAGAATCGGTTCGGCCCCCGCGGCCTCGAGGTCGGGGGCCTGCTCGGCGCCCCGGATGAGTCCCGCGACCTCGTCCCCGCGCGCGGCGAGCAACCGCTCGAGCCGCAGCGCGATCTGACCGTGCCCTCCAGCAATGACAATGCGCATGCTTCCGACCGTACGCCCGGCCGGGCGAGTTCGCTGCACGGCCGGTTCGTGCCCGCAGAATGCTGACTCGCCTGCCCAGCCCGGCCAGTTGAGAGCCGGTTGTGCCGGCCGCGCCGCACGGCCGGCTCGCAGTCCCGCCCGAGCACAACCTCGCCACACAGTGAGCACGCATTGCCCGGAGGCGGTTACCGCGTCGCAGCTCTCACGGCGAATCGGGGCCCTTCGACCGTCCCTGTCGCGGCAGGTCCAGCGCCACCGCCGCCGCCGAGTCGCAGTACTCGCGTACCGCGCTGGTACGTGCCACCACGCGCCCCCGGTGCACCACGATGCGGCTGTACGCGAGGGAGAGCGCACCCGCGAGCTGGGCCCCCCGCACGGCCAGCAACTCGGCTGGAAAGCCCGCTTCCACACGCACCTCGGGCAGTCCCAGCACGGCCCGGGCCCGGGCGCTCACCGCGTCGTAAGCCTCCTCGGGACGCAACCCCTCCCGCGAGGCCAGCAGATATGCCGCCTCCAGCGGATCGCCGCGCCCCACCGGATTGGACACGTCCCGAAGCGCGCCGCTGCCGGCCGCGACGCGCACCCCGGCCGCCCGCAGCAGCCGTACGGGAGCCGTGCCGCCGCCCTCCACGCCACCACCCCCGCACCCGCCCTGCGGAAGGCACACCACGGCCACTCCGGCCGCGGCGAGCTGGTCCGCGTTGCGCGACGCCGCCTCGGCGGGCAGCCGCCCGAGTCCGGCGCACGGCCCGATCGTCACTCCTGGCCGCAAGCCGCCCGCAATGGCCGCGAGCCGCGACAGGCGCGCCGGATCACCCGCGTCCGTATGCAGATCGACAGGGCAGCCGTGCTCCGCGGCGACCTCCAGCACCGCCTCCACATACCCCGTCGGATCGGGGTCGAGGTCGGGACAGCCGCCGATCACGGAGGCGCCCATCTTGACCGCGTCCCGCAGCATCGCCAGCCCATCCGCCCCGGCGACGCCCGTCAGGAGCCGAGGCACCGCCACCGCCGTCAGATCGACCAGTCCGCGCAGCGACCGTCGTGCCTGGAGCACCGCCTCCATCGGTCCCAGCCCCGGCACATCGCCGATCCGCACATGGGAGCGCAGCGCCGTCGCGCCATGCCCGAGCTGAAGCAGCGCGGCCTCGGTGGTCCGCCGCTGCACGTCCTGGACGTCGTACGAGACCGGGCCGGGGGTCTCGGCCGAGAGCGCCGTGTCGCTGTGGGCGTGCGGCTCCGCGAGTGCGGGCAGCAGGAGATAGCCGGTCAGGTCCACGCGCGCGGCGTGCGCGGTCAGGCTGCCGGCCGTGCCGACCGCCTCGATGCGTCCCGCGGAGAGTCGCACGTCCACCGTCCGGCCATCGGTGAGACGTGCGCCGCAGAGGAGCAGCGCCGTGCCGTCGCCGACCGCCGGGTCACCGTTGCCGCTTCCCGACCGGCCGGACGATCCCGAGGAGCCTGACGAACCCGAGGAACCCGCCGAACCCGAGGAACCCGCCGAACCCGAGGAACCCGCCGAACCCGAGGAACCCGCCGAACCCGAGGAACCCGCCGAACCCGAGGAACCCGCCGAACCCGAGGAGCCCTGGAAGCCCGACGACCCCGGGAAGCCACCTGACCGACCGGACAAGCCTGCGGGTCCCGAGGGCCCCGACTGGCCGGCGTGGCCCGGGGAACCGGGGGAGTCGGGCTGCTGCGGCTGGCTGTCGGGCATCGCGCTCCTGGGGCTCGGGGACGGCTGCAGGCGTCATGTCGAACGCGGGCGACGCGCGCAAGATCACGCAGCGTGAGTCGAGCCTAGGGTGACGGCTCGTCGGCTTCGAGGAGGAGCGGAATAGTCGTACCGGCGTGGTGCGACCTGGCCGAGGGCCGTTGTGGCGGGACGGCGGGCACGAGGAGGGGGGAGCCGTCGCGTGACTGCAGGGGCTGGAGAAACAGCTGGCGACAGACAGAGTCCGCTGGTGCGGGGCTGATGGGAGCCCGCGACTGAGCTCGTCACCGCTGTGGGGCAGGCCCAGGGAAACGGATTTGGGCGATCGGTGGGCGAGCGTGTAATGTCTTCATCGCTCGCCCCAATAGCTCAGTCGGCAGAGCGTCTCCATGGTAAGGAGAAGGTCTACGGTTCGATTCCGTATTGGGGCTCTGATGTGTAAGGCTTTTCGTCTCGGCGGGAAGCCTGCCACATCGCAGCGGTGTAGCTCAGTCGGTAGAGCAAGCGGCTCATAATCGCTGTGTCACCGGTTCAAGTCCGGTCA
Organism: Streptomyces himalayensis subsp. himalayensis; assembly: GCF_013778455.1. Taxonomy (GTDB): domain Bacteria; phylum Actinomycetota; class Actinomycetes; order Streptomycetales; family Streptomycetaceae; genus Streptomyces; species Streptomyces himalayensis. Next base: position 81,610 of record NZ_JACEHE010000012.1, read on the forward strand.
CCGCTACTCTCAGTAGCCGATTGCGGGGTCGGTCCTTCGATCGGCTACTATTTCTGCGTTAAATGACCCATCCGTTCGTCAAGGAGCACTCACGTGGCTGCCACCGACGTCCGCCCGAAGATCACGCTGGCCTGCGTGGAGTGCAAGGAGCGGAACTACATCACCAAGAAGAACCGGCGTAACAACCCGGACCGTCTTGAGATGAAGAAGCACTGCCCGCGTTGCAACGCGCACACCGCGCACCGCGAGACGCGATAAATCAGGCTCGTACGTGAGGCCGTCCCCATCTCCGGGGACGGCCTCACGTCGTTCCAGGGGGATGGCCTCGCGCCGTTCCGCGGGAGGGCCTCGACGTCGCGGAGAGTGGCCCTCGTGACGCTGCGGGGGTGGCCTCGCGTCCTGACCGGCTCCTCCGTGGAACCCTGACCGGGCAGCCGGCGGGTGCGAGCCGTGCCAGCCAGTGAAAGCCGTGGAAACCAGGAGGTGCCGAGCCCATGGCGCTCGACCAGTCCTTCGTGGGGCGGTCCTACCCGCCCACCGACCCCTATGAGGTCGGCAGGGAGAAGATCCGCGAGTTCGCGGAGGCGGTGGGGGACGCCAACCCCGCGTACACCGACCCGGACGCCGCCAAGGCGCTCGGCCACGCCGATGTGATCGCCCCACCGACCTTTGTGTTCGCGATCACCTTCAAGGCGGCGGGCCAGGCCGTCGCGGACCCGCAGCTGGGTCTGGACTACAGCCGCGTCGTGCACGGCGACCAGAAGTTCGCGTACACGCGCCCGGTGCGCGCGGGCGACCGGCTCACGGTCACCTCGACCATTGAGGCCATCAAGTCCCTGGCGGGCAACGACATCCTGGACATCCGCGGTGAGGTCCACGACGAGGCCGGCGAGCACGTCGTGACGGCCTGGACCAAGCTCGTGGCGCGTGCGGCGGAGGAGGCATGACGGTGAGCACGGCGGCGAAGATCGCATACGACGACGTCGAGGTCGGCGCGGAACTGCCGGCCCAGACCTTCAACGTGACCCGCGCGACGCTCGTGCAGTACGCGGGCGCATCCGGTGACTTCAATCCGATCCACTGGAACGAGAAGTTCGCCAAGGAGGTCGGACTGCCGGACGTCATCGCGCACGGCATGTTCACCATGGCCGAGGCGATCCGTGTCGTCACCGACTGGGTGGGCGACCCGGGCGCCGTCGTCGAGTACGGGGTGCGGTTCACCAAGCCGGTCGTCGTCCCGAACGACGACAAGGGCGCGCTGATCGAGGTCAGCGGCAAGGTCGCGGCCAAGCTCGACGACAACCGCGTACGGGTCGACCTGACCGCCACATCCGGAGGCCAGAAGGTTCTGGGCATGTCCCGGGCGGTCGTACAGCTGGCTTAGAGCAGCAGCCGAATCACCCCAGGTAAGGGGCGCCCTCCATGGCGGGGCGCCCCTTACCGTTTTCCTCCGAGGACATGCACCCTTGACGTAGATAGTGATTGGCCACTAACTTACTCGTATGGTCAGGATGAGTGCCGAGGAGCGGCGCGAGAGCGTCATCCGTGCGGCGATGAGCGAATTCGCCAAGGGCGGCTATCGCGGTACGTCCACCGAGGCGATCGCCAAGCGCGTGGGTGTCTCGCAGCCGTATCTCTTCAGGCTCTTCCCCGGAAAGAAGGCGATCTTCCTTGCCGCGGCGGAGCGGTGTCTGGAGGACGCCTGCCGCCTTTTCGAGGAGGCATCCAAGGGTCTGCACGGCGAAGAGGCCCTGCATGCGATGGCGAACGCGTACACCAAGGTCATCGCGGAGAAGCCGGAGCAGCTGCTGATGCAGATGCAGATGTACGTCGCGGTGGCGGCGGCCGATGAGGCCGGCGACCACGAGCTGGGCGAGGCGGTGCGGGCCGGCTGGATGCGGCTGTTCGACACCGTCCATCTGCCGCTCGGGGCCGACGTGGACGAGACCACGACCTTCCTGGCGTACGGAATGCTCGTGAATTGCCTGGTGGCCATGGGTTTCCGGCCGGACCACCGGGTCTGGGAGGGGCTCTATCCCTCGGCGCGGGTCAAGGGCCGCCTCGAGCACTGAACCCCGAAGCCTCTTTGTGCTCGCGAAAGTTAGTTATCAATAACTAACGATCACTCTGGGGGAGCGATGTCGCAGCAAGCAGCACGGGGCGGGGGAGCCGTCTGGGCCCTCGTCATCACCAGCGCCGCCGGTTTCATGGCGGCACTCGACAACCTCGTCGTCACGACCGCCCTGCCGTCCATCCGCGAGGACCTCGGGGGAGGGCTCGACGACCTCGAATGGACCGTGAGCCTACACGCTCACCTTCGCCGTGCTGCTGATGTTCGGCGCGGCCCTGGGCGACCGGTTCGGGCGCCGCCGGCTGTTCCTCGCCGGTCTCGCCGTGTTCACCGGCGCCTCCGCCGCCGCGGCCATGGCGCCGGGCATCGACTCGCTGATCGCCGCCCGCGCGGTGCAGGGCGTCGGCGCGGCGGTCATGATGCCGCTGACGCTGACCTTGCTGACCGCCGCCGTACCGGCCGCCAAGCGCGGCATGGCCTACGGGATCTGGGGCGCCGTCAACGGGCTCGCCGTCGCCTCCGGGCCCCTCGTCGGCGGCAGCCTCACCGAACACATGTCGTGGCAGTGGATCTTCTGGCTGAACGTCCCGCTCGGTCTCGCCCTGCTGCCGCTGGCCCGGCTGCGCCTCGGGGAGTCGTACGGCACGGGCGCCCCGCTCGACATCCCCGGCACCGTGCTTGCCAGCGGCGGTCTGTTCGGGATCGTGTACGGCCTGGTCCGCGGCCCTGTCGACGGCTGGACCAGCGGATTCGTCCTCACGGGCCTCGTCCTGGGCGGGGCGCTGCTCGCGGGCTTCGTGCTCCACGGCATACGCGCTGAGAACCCGATGCTGCCGATGCGGCTCTTCCGCAGCCGGGCCTTCACCGGCATCAACGGGGCGAGCCTGCTGATGTTTCTCGGGATGTTCGGCTCGATCTTCCTGCTCAGCCAGTACATGCAGGGCGTCCTCGGCTACTCGCCCACCGAGGCGGGGCTCCGGATGCTGCCGTGGACCGGCATGCCGATGCTCGTCTCGCCCGTCGCCGGCTACCTGTCGGACCGGATCGGCGGGCGCGTGGTCGTCGCCGCGGGTCTCTTCCTGCAGGGCGTCGGCCTGGCCTGGTTCGCCTCCGTGGTGGCGGCCGACACCACGTACGCCGCTCAGCTTCCCGCCCTGGTCATCAGTGGTGTCGGAATGTCGCTGTTCTTCGCCCCGGCCTCGAGCCTGGTCATGTCCAGCGTCCGCCCGCACGAACAGGGGATCGCATCCGGCGCCAACAACGCGCTCCGGGAGGTCGGCGGCGCGCTCGGCATCGCGGTGATGGCCTCGATCTTCTCCGCCCAGGGCGGGTACGAGACCGCCCAGCGCTTCGTCGACGGCATCGAGCCCGCCCTGTGGGCCGGCGCCTCGACGGTGGCGCTGGCAGGCGTCATGGCCCTGCTGATACCGACCCGTCGGCGCGCGGCGGCAGAGAAGGAGGACGAGGTGGCAGCGGTCTCGCCCGCCCCCGTCCTGGAGGCGTCCTCGGCCTCGCACTGAGCCGACGAGTCCGGAAATCCGACGCGAGAAACCGAACCGAACTCGAAAGGAACCCGCCGTGCCCACCCTCCCCTGGTCAGTGCCCAACACACCGCCCCGGCACGCCGAGGCCCATGTCATGGCCTCCCGGTTCGAGACCCGCACTCTCTGGGGAGCGCTCCGGTTCTTCATCAGGACGCCGGCCGTCTGGCACCAGGTGAGCAGGGCGCCCGGCGCGTACGGGGCCTCGCTGAAGGCGTCGCCGCTGCGGCGCACCTTCTGGACCCTGTCCGCCTGGGAGTCGCCCGAGGCGCTCCGGCGCTTCGCCCGCTCCGGACCGCACGGCCCGGCCGCCCGGGGGCTGCGTCCGCTGATGCGCGACGCGAAGTTCGTCACATGGTCGGCGACGACCGACGAACTGCCGCTCGACTGGGCCGACGCGCTGAAGCGCTTGGAGTGACAAGCCCCGCGTACGGCTCCGGGGAACGGTCCCACGAACGGCCCCGCCCTGACCCGCGGGGCCGTTCTCGTACTCTGGTGCGCGTGCAGGAACTCCACGACGCCCCGCTCGCCCCGCTGACGACCTTCCGGCTCGGCGGCCCAGCAGCCCGCCTGATCACGGCGACCACCGACGACGAGGTGGTCGCCGCAGTCCGTGAGGCCGACGACACAGGCACGCCGCTCCTGCTCATCGGCGGCGGATCGAACCTGGTCATCGGCGACGAGGGCTTCGCCGGTACGGCCCTGCGCATCGCCACGCGCGGCTTCACGCTCGACGGTACGGAGCTGGAACTCGCCGCGGGCGAGGTCTGGACCGACGCGGTCGCGCGCACGGTCGATGCGGGTCTCGCCGGAATCGAGTGCCTGGCCGGAATTCCCGGTTCGGCAGGCGCGACGCCCATCCAGAACGTCGGCGCGTACGGTCAGGAAGTCTCCTCGACGATCACCGAAGTGATCGCGTACGACCGCAGGACGCACGAGACGGTCACCATTCCGAACGCCGAGTGCGGCTTCTCGTACCGCCACAGCCGCTTCAAGGCCGATCCCGAACGGTTCGTGGTGCTGCGCGTCCGGTTCCGGCTGGAGGACGCCGACGGGCTCTCCGCCCCGCTCAAGTACGCCGAGACGGCCCGCGCCCTGGGCGTCGAGCCGGGCGACCGCGTGCCGCTCGCCGACGCCCGTGACACCGTGCTCAAGCTGCGCACCGGCAAGGGCATGGTGCTCGACCCGGAAGACCACGACACCTGGTCGGCCGGGTCCTTCTTCACCAACCCGATCCTCACCGGGCAGCAGCTCGCGGCCTTCCACGCGCGCGTGGCCGAGCGGCTCGGCCCCGACGTCACCGCGCCCGCCTATCCCGCGGGCGACGGCCTCACCAAGACCTCCGCCGCCTGGCTCATCGACAAGGCAGGCTTCCACAAGGGCTACGGCAACGGCCCCGCCCGGATCTCCACCAAGCACACCCTGGCGCTCACCAACCGGGGCTCCGCCACGACCGAGGACCTGCTCGACCTCGCCCGCGAGGTCGTCGCCGGAGTGCGGGACGCCTTCGGCATCACGCTGGTCAACGAGCCGGTGACGGTGGGCGTCAGCCTCTGACGAGGCCGACCGCCGGCAAGCCCGAACCTCGTCAGCGGAACGCCGTCAGCCGGCCAGCCACGCGTCGATCCCTGCCAGCAGCTTCTCCCGTACGTCGACGGGGGCGGCGGAGGCGCGTACCGATTGGCGCGCCAGTTCGGCCAGTTCCGCGTCGGTGAATCCGTGGTGCGTACGCGCGATCTCGTACTGGGCGGCCAGCCGGGACCCGAAGAGCAGCGGGTCGTCGGCGCCCAGCGCCATCGGCACACCGGCCTCGAACAGCGTCCGCAGCGGCACGTCCTCCGGCTTCTCGTACACGCCGAGCGCGACATTCGACGCCGGGCACACCTCACACGTCACGCCGCGGTCCGCGAGCCGCTTCAGCAGGCGCGGGTCCTCCACGGCCCGCACGCCGTGCCCGATGCGGTGCGCGTGCAGGTCGTCCAGGCAGTCCCGTACGGAAGCCGGGCCCGTCAGCTCCCCGCCGTGCGGCGCGGACAGCAGCCCGCCGTCGCGCGCGATGGCGAAGGCGCGGTCGAAGTCGCGTGCCATGCCTCGCCGCTCGTCGTTGGACAGCCCGAAGCCGACGATGCCGCGGTCGGCGTAGCGCACGGCGAGCCGGGCCAGCGTCCGGGCGTCCAGCGGGTGCTTCATGCGGTTCGCCGCGACCAGGACGCGCATGCCGAGCCCCGTTTCGCGGGAGGCGCTGTCCACGGCGTCCAGGATGACCTCCAGGGCCGGGATGAGACCGCCAAGGCGTGGCGCGTAGGACGTCGGATCGACCTGGATCTCCAGCCATCCCGAGCCGTCCTTCAGGTCCTCCTGAGCGGCCTCGCGCACCAGCCGCTGGATGTCCTCGGGCTCCCGCAGACAGGCCCGCGCCGCGTCGTACAGCCGCTGGAAGCGGAACCAGCCGCGCTCGTCGGTGGCCCGCAGCTTGGGCGGTTCCCCGCTGGTCAGCGCGGACGGCAGATGGACGCCGTACTTGTCGGCCAGTTCGAGCAGAGTTGTGGGCCGCATCGACCCGGTGAAGTGCAGGTGCAGATGTGCCTTCGGCAGCTGACTCACATCACGTACTAGGCGCTCCATCCGGAGATCTTGCCGCATACAGGTGTCGCCCCGGTAGCCGCATTCCCCGTTCGTGGCCTTGCCCGAACGAAGAAACGGGCCGCCTCCCCGGAGGGAGACGGCCCGCACGCGCGCGTGAAGCGCCGAAGCCGCAAAGATCAGTCGCGGGCCTCGGCGAGCAGCTTCTGGATCCGCGAGACGCCCTCGACCAGGTCCTCGTCGCCGAGAGCGTAAGACAGCCGCAGATAGCCCGGCGTACCGAAGGCCTCGCCCGGCACCACCGCGACCTCGGCCTCCTCAAGGATCAGCGCGGCCAGCTCGACTGAGTCCTTCGGGCGCTTGCCGCGGATCTCCTTGCCGATCAGGGCCTTCACCGACGGGTACGCGTAGAAGGCGCCCTCCGGCTCGGGGCAGACGACGCCGTCGATCTCGTTGAGCATCCGCACGATCGTCTTGCGGCGGCGGTCGAAGGCCTCACGCATCTGCGCGACGGCCGTCAGATCGCCGGAGACGGCGGCGATGGCCGCGGCCTGCGAGACGTTCGCGACGTTCGACGTGGCGTGCGACTGCAGGTTGGTGGCGGCCTTCACGACGTCCTTCGGGCCGATGACCCAGCCGACACGCCAGCCCGTCATCGCGTAGGTCTTCGCCACACCGTTGACCACGATGCACTTGTCGCGCAGCTCGGGCAGCAGCGCCGGCAGCGACACGGAGACCGCGTCGCCGTAGACCAGGTGCTCGTAGATCTCGTCGGTCAGCACCCACAGGCCGTGCTCGACGGCCCAGCGGCCGATGGCCTCGGTCTCGGCCTCGGAGTAGACCGCGCCGGTCGGGTTCGACGGCGACACGAACAGCACGACCTTCGTACGCTCCGTGCGCGCGGCCTCCAGCTGCTCCACGGAGACCCGGTAGCCGGTCGTCTCGTCGGCGACGACCTCGACCGGCACACCGCCTGCCAGCCGGATCGACTCCGGGTAGGTGGTCCAGTACGGCGCGGGGACGATGACCTCGTCGCCCGGGTCCAGGATCGCGGCGAAGGCCTCGTAGATGGCCTGCTTGCCGCCGTTGGTGACGAGGATCTGCGACGCGTCGACCTCGTAGCCGGAGTCGCGGAGGGTCTTCGCGGCGATCGCGGCCTTCAGCTCGGGCAGGCCGCCAGCCGGCGTGTAGCGGTGGTACTTGGGGTTCTTGCAGGCCTCGACGGCCGCCTCGACGATGTAGTCCGGGGTCGGGAAGTCGGGCTCGCCCGCGCCGAAACCGATCACCGGACGGCCGGCGGCCTTGAGGGCCTTGGCCTTGGCGTCGACGGCGAGGGTCGCGGACTCGGAGATCGCGCCGATGCGGGCGGAGACCCGGCGGTCGGTGGAAGGAGTTGCAGCGCTCATACACCCCATCGTTCCAGACCGGAAACCGGCGCGGCACACGGGTTTCACACACCGGGCACGGCGGGACGGACCAGGACCCTCGCCACGGGACTGACCAGGGGACTGAGCGGGACCTGCCGCTTTCTGTTCGACGAGGGGCTCCGGAACACGTACACTCACTCCTCGTTGGCCTTCACCGGCCGTACTCGTCCCACGCACTCCGTGCATGTGGATGGATGCGGTACGTTGGGGGAACCAAAGGGTCGTAGCTCAATTGGTAGAGCACTGGTCTCCAAAACCAGCGGTTGGGGGTTCAAGTCCCTCCGGCCCTGCTACACACACCTTCGCCAGGATGTGTGCGCATGTACGTACTGCAATGCACCGCCGTGCGGCTCAACCGGGCGCGGCACGGCCACGACCCGGAATCAGGTGAGGACGAGTGACGGACGCCGTGGGCTCCATCGACATGCCTGATGCCCAGGACGAGGCACCGGAGTCCAGGAAGAAGACCCGCAAGGGCGGCAAGCGCGGCAAGAAGGGCCCGCTGAAGCGGCTCGCGCTCTTCTACCGCCAGATCGTCGCCGAGCTGCGCAAGGTCGTCTGGCCGACTCGCAGCCAGCTGACGACATACACCACAGTGGTGATTATCTTCGTCGTCATCATGATCGCCCTGGTGACCGTGATTGACTATGGGTTCAACCAGGCCGTCAAGTACGTCTTCGGCTGAGCCGAGAGCGGAGGGCGCCCTACCCGGCGCCCATTTCGCGTGTTCCACCCCCATGTATCCAGGAAGAAGCAGCCACAGTGTCTGACCCGAACCTGAACGAGGCGATCGAGCCGGTCGAGTCCGCTGAGGACGAGCTCGACATCGTCGAGGCGGCGGACGCCGTGGACCCGGACCAGGCCGAGGCTGCCGACGCCGCCGCCGGTGAGCCCGCCGAAGAGGCCGCCATCCACGTCGTGGGCGAGGACGAGACCGCTTCCGAGGACGAGGCCCCCGCAGCGGACGCCGAGGCCGAGGCCGAGAAGGAGAGCGAGCCGGTCGACCCGGTCGCCGCGCTCCGCGAGGAGCTGCGCACTCTCCCCGGCGAGTGGTACGTGATCCACACCTACGCGGGCTACGAGAACCGCGTGAAGACCAACCTCGAGCAGCGAGCCGTCTCGCTGAACGTCGAGGACTACATCTTCCAGGCCGAGGTGCCGCAGGAAGAGGTCGTCCAGATCAAGAACGGCGACCGCAAGACCATCCGTCAGAACAAGCTCCCCGGCTATGTGCTGGTGCGCATGGACCTGACGAACGAGTCCTGGGGCGTCGTCCGCAACACCCCCGGCGTCACCGGCTTCGTGGGCAACGCCTACGACCCCTACCCGCTGACCCTGGACGAGATCGTCAAGATGCTCGCCCCGGAGGCCGAGGAGAAGGCCGCGCGCGAGGCCGCCGAGGCCGAGGGCAAGCCCGCTCCGCAGCGCAAGGTCGAGGTCCAGGTGCTGGACTTCGAGGTCGGCGACTCGGTCACCGTCACCGACGGCCCGTTCGCGACGCTGCAGGCGACCATCAACGAGATCAACGCCGACTCGAAGAAGGTCAAGGGCCTCGTCGAGATCTTCGGCCGCGAGACCCCGGTCGAGCTCAGCTTCGACCAGATCCAGAAGAACTAACAGCTTCTGGACCAACCGCCTCCGACCAGGTCAGGCGAGCTGCCAAAGCTCGTCTGACCTGCTCGGTTTCAGGCCGCGCAGCCATAGCCGTTATCGTTGTGCGGTATGCCTCCATCCGGATGATCCGGACTGGATGGCTGAACACTCTCACTAAGACCCGGAGAGAGAGCACATGCCTCCCAAGAAGAAGAAGGTCACGGGGCTCATCAAGCTCCAGATCCAGGCCGGCGCAGCCAACCCGGCCCCGCCGGTCGGCCCCGCGCTGGGCCAGCACGGCGTCAACATCATGGAGTTCTGCAAGGCCTACAACGCCGCGACCGAGTCGCAGCGCGGTTGGGTCATCCCGGTGGAGATCACGGTCTACGAGGACCGCTCCTTCACCTTCATCACCAAGACTCCGCCGGCGTCGAGGATGATCCTCAAGGCCGCGGGCGTGGAGAAGGGCTCCGGCGAGCCGCACAAGACCAAGGTCGCGAAGCTGACGCGTGACCAGGTCCGCGAGATCGCCACCACCAAGATGCCCGACCTCAACGCCAACGACCTGGACGCCGCCGAGAAGATCATCGCCGGCACCGCCCGTTCCATGGGCATCACGGTCGAGGGCTGAACCCAACCGTAGTCACCGTGGGAGGGCCTGCTCGGCCCCGACCACGACTCCTCAGAACACACAGGAGCAGCAGTGAGCAAGCGCAGCAAGACTCTCCGCGCTGCGGACGCAAAGATCGACCGGGAGAAGCTCTACGCCCCGCTCGAGGCCGTCCGTCTCGCCAAGGAGACCTCCGCCACCAAGTTCGACGGCACCGTCGAGGTGGCCTTCCGCCTGGGTGTTGACCCGCGCAAGGCCGACCAGATGGTCCGTGGCACCGTGAACCTTCCGCACGGCACCGGTAAGACCGCCCGGGTCCTGGTCTTCGCGACCGGCGACCGTGCCGAGGCCGCGCGTGCCGCGGGCGCCGACATCGTCGGCTCCGACGAGCTGATCGACGAGGTTTCGAAGGGCCGTCTGGACTTCGACGCCGTCGTCGCCACCCCGGACCTCATGGGCAAGGTCGGCCGCCTCGGCCGCGTGCTCGGTCCCCGTGGTCTGATGCCGAACCCGAAGACCGGCACCGTGACCCCGGACGTCGCCAAGGCTGTCAACGACATCAAGGGCGGCAAGATCGAGTTCCGCGTCGACAAGCACTCGAACCTGCACTTCATCATCGGCAAGACCTCCTTCGACGAGGCCAAGCTGGTGGAGAACTACGGCGCCGCGCTGGAGGAGATCCTCCGTCTGAAGCCGTCCGCCGCCAAGGGCCGGTACATCAAGAAGGCCGCCATCAGCACCACGATGGGCCCCGGCATTCCGCTCGACCCGAACCGCACCCGCAACCTCCTCGTCGAGGAGGACCCGGCCGCCGTCTGAGCCTGAAGCTCTCATGGCAGCCGCGTCGCGCACGGGCTGAAGTGGACGGGCCCCGCACCTCTCGAGGTGCGGGGCCCGTACCCGTTTCGCCCGCACCTGTCTCGTACTTCCTCGTTCCGGACTGGGTGACAGTGGCCTGCGCTAGCGTGCGGGACCACAGGAGGCTCATGGGGGTGGGACGGATGAAGAGCACGGCGGCGCGGTGCTTGGCCCTCTCGATCGCAGTGAGCGCCGTCCTGGCCACGGCCGGCTGCCGTTCCCCGGGAGACTCCGGGGTGGAGGACAAGGCGTCCCGCCGCCAGGGCGGCGGCGTGCAGGTCAGCCCCATGGCCGAGCTGCGCACCGTGGCGAGAACCACCGAACGGGCCGATTCCGCCAAGGTCGAGTCCACGACGATCATGGGCACGACGCTGTCCATGACGGCGGACGGCGCGCTCGCCTGGGCCGGCGGCCTCAAGGGCACCCTGACGATCACGTACACCGGCGGACAGCTGGCCGACACGATGCGTCAGCTGGGGAGCACCTCGATGGAGGCCCGGTATCTGCACGACGCCTACTACGCGAGGATGAGCGACGAGTTCGCCGCTCGGGCGAGTGGCAAGCACTGGATCAAGTACGAGTACGAGGCCCTGGCGGATTTCGCCGGCGGCTCCGGGGCGTATCTGGAGGACCAGATGCAGAACACCACCCCGAACCAGTCCGTGAAGCTCCTGCTGGCCTCCGGAGACGTGAGGAAGGTCGGCGAGGAGAGGGTCCGCGGCGTCGCCACCACGCACTACTCGGGCACGGTCGACGTCACCGACCTCGAAGGCAGGAATGCGAACCTCGGCGACGACCACCTGGCCGACGTGAAGAGGCAGCTCGAGCAGGCCGGCATCACCACGGAGAAGGTCGACATCTGGGTCGACGGCCGGAACCTGCTGGTGAAGAAGACCGAGAAGGCCGAGATGGCGATCGGCGCGATGTCCTCCACGGCCTACTACAGCGACTACGGCACACCGGTCTCGGCTCTGAAGCCTCCCGCCGCCGACACGGCCGATTTCCGGGATCTCGTCCACCAGCAGTCGGCGGGCTGAGCGCCCGAAGCGAGCGCCGATGGATCCTGCGTCGCCGGGACCGAGACCGCCTGAGCCCGACAGATCCCCACCATTGCGGTCGGATTTGCTCGACGGGGAGCCGTTCGCGTACTCTTCCACGGAAGCCAAAGACCGCTGGTCGTTGCCGTGCCCTCGCAAGAGAGTGCGGTGGCCGAAGGATCCGCTGAACAGCGGACGACCCGCGCAGGTGACAGTGGAAGTGCTCCCGGATGGATCCCTCGTGGATGTTTTCCGGTCGAGCTCACGCCCCGTGCGCCTGCGCCGGGGCGTTTCGTTTTCCCAGCCTCCTTCTGAGCGGTCCTCATCACCCGGAAGGAGGCCGACGCTCTATGGCAAGGCCCGACAAGGCTGCCGCGGTAGCCGAGCTGACGGACCAGTTCCGCAGCTCGAACGCCGCCGTGCTGACCGAGTACCGGGGTCTCACCGTGGCGCAGCTCAAGACGCTGCGTCGTTCGCTCGGTGAGAACGCCCAGTACGCCGTGGTGAAGAACACGCTGACCAAGATTGCGGCCAACGAGGCCGGGATCAACACGCTCGACGACCTGTTCAACGGTCCGACGGCGGTTGCCTTCATCACCGGTGACCCGGTGGAGTCGGCGAAGGGTCTTCGTGACTTCGCCAAGGACAACCCGAACCTCGTCATCAAGGGCGGTGTCCTTGACGGCAAGGCGCTGTCCGCCGACGAGATCAAGAAGCTTGCGGACCTCGAGTCCCGCGAGGTTCTGCTCAGCAAGCTGGCCGGTGCCATGAAGGGCAAGCAGTCGCAGGCTGCCGCGCTCTTCCAGGCGCTGCCGTCGAAGCTCGTCCGCACCGTGGACGCTCTTCGCGCCAAGCAGGCCGAGCAGGGCGGTGCCGAGTAATTCGGCTCGCACATTGACCGTCGCCTCCAGGCACGCCTGAGGCAACGGTCGACGCGGGCCAAACGTACGCCCGCCGACATGTACATCCGGCACCAGCCGAATTAGTGGAAGGATCGCCCCTCATGGCGAAGCTCAGCCAGGAAGACCTGCTCGCGCAGTTCGAGGAGATGACCCTCATCGAGCTCTCCGAGTTCGTGAAGGCCTTCGAGGAGAAGTTCGACGTCACCGCCGCCGCCCCGGTCGCCGTTGCCGCCGCCGGTGCCCCGGGTGCCCCGGCCGCCGAGGCCGCTGAGGAGAAGGACGAGTTCGACGTCATCCTCACCGGCGCCGGCGACAAGAAGATCCAGGTCATCAAGGTCGTGCGCGAGCTGACCTCCCTGGGCCTGAAGGAGGCCAAGGACCTCGTGGACGGCGCTCCGAAGCCGGTCCTCGAGAAGGTTGCCAAGGACGCCGCCGAGAAGGCCGCCGAGTCCCTCAAGGGCGCCGGCGCCTCCGTCGAGGTCAAGTGACCCGACGAGCCGTTGCGACGCGCCGCTAGGCGCGGACCGGCTCGGCTCGCGCGTGCGGGCGCTGTCAAAGCGCTGTTGACGCATACGCACTGAAGGGCGATCACCCATCCGGGTGGTCGCCCTTCGGCGTTCCCGGCCTCCCGGGAGGGCAGCCTTGCGCTGTCGGCCGCGACGAGTATGGTGATCTTCGTTGCGCCTCCGGCCGCCGGGTGAGGGGCTCCACGTGACAATGGCAGCACCCGGTTCGGGCTTGGAAGGCCTTGACGAACTGCACGCAGCGCGCAATTCTCAGGACGCGTCGTCACAACGGTCCATATCCGAGGCATGGATCGACGGCGAAGAGGGCAGTATCGATGTGCACTGAAGGCGTGGCTTGCCGCAGGTGTTGAGAACAACTTGCCGCAGGTGTTGAGAACAATGAGGGTCTCCCAAAACCCGCACTGGACATCAGTGGGCCGAGTGGCTACACTGACCCTTTGCGCTGCCTGTTAGCTGCCTCCTGCCCGTCACCAGGGGCATGCCCATGTATGAGCACAGTGGACCGAAGCCACCCCGCCTGGGGTTCTCTGTCCCTGTACCCAGCGTGGGACCGGTACGCGCGTAGTGAGTCCGAGCCCTCGGAAGGACCCCCTCTTGGCCGCCTCGCGCACTGCCTCGACCGCGAATACGAACAACGGCGCCAGCACCGCCCCGCTGCGCATCTCCTTTGCAAAGATCAAGGAGCCCCTCGAGGTTCCGAACCTTCTTGCTCTGCAGACCGAGAGCTTTGACTGGCTGCTCGGCAATGACGCGTGGAAGGCTCGTGTCGAGGCGGCTTTGGAAAGCGGACAGGACGTCCCCACCAAGTCCGGTCTGGAGGAGATCTTCGAGGAGATCTCCCCGATCGAGGACTTCTCCGGGTCGATGTCGCTGACCTTCCGCGACCACCGCTTCGAGCCCCCGAAGAACTCCATCGACGAGTGCAAGGAGCGCGACTTCACCTACGCGGCTCCGCTGTTCGTCACTGCGGAATTCACCAACAACGAGACCGGTGAGATCAAGTCTCAGACGGTCTTCATGGGTGACTTCCCCCTCATGACCAACAAGGGCACCTTCGTCATCAACGGCACCGAGCGTGTCGTCGTGTCGCAGCTGGTCCGATCGCCCGGTGTCTACTTCGACTCCTCCATCGACAAGACGTCCGACAAGGACATCTTCTCGGCCAAGGTCATCCCGTCCCGTGGTGCCTGGCTGGAGATGGAGATCGACAAGCGCGACATGGTCGGTGTCCGCATCGACCGCAAGCGCAAGCAGTCCGTGACCGTTCTGCTCAAGGCGCTCGGCTGGACCACCGAGCAGATCCTCGAGGAGTTCGGCGAGTACGAGTCCATGCGCGCCACCCTGGAGAAGGACCACACCCAGGGCCAGGACGACGCGCTGCTCGACATCTACCGCAAGCTGCGTCCGGGCGAGCCCCCGACCCGTGAGGCCGCGCAGACGCTGCTCGAGAACCTCTACTTCAACCCCAAGCGCTACGACCTCGCCAAGGTCGGCCGCTACAAGGTCAACAAGAAGCTGGGCGGCGACGCCCCGCTGGACGCCGGGATCCTGACCGTCGAGGACATCATCTCGACGATCAAGTACCTGGTGAAGCTGCACGCCGGTGAGACCGAGACGGTCATGGGCGACAACAACGCCTCGATCGTCGTCGAGACCGACGACATCGACCACTTCGGCAACCGTCGTCTGCGCAACGTCGGCGAGCTCATCCAGAACCAGGTCCGCACGGGTCTGGCTCGAATGGAGCGCGTCGTGCGCGAGCGCATGACGACTCAGGACGTCGAGGCGATCACGCCGCAGACGCTGATCAACATCCGGCCGGTCGTCGCCTCCATCAAGGAGTTCTTCGGCACCAGCCAGCTGTCCCAGTTCATGGACCAGAACAACCCGCTGTCGGGTCTCACCCACAAGCGCCGTCTGTCGGCTCTTGGCCCGGGTGGTCTGTCCCGTGAGCGGGCCGGCTTCGAGGTCCGTGACGTGCACCCGTCCCACTACGGACGCATGTGCCCGATCGAGACCCCTGAAGGCCCGAACATCGGGCTGATCGGTTCGCTCGCCTCGTACGGCCGCGTCAACGCGTTCGGCTTCGTCGAGACGCCGTACCGCAAGGTCACCGACGGCCAGGTCACCGACGAGGTGGACTACCTGACCGCCGACGAGGAGGACCGCTTCGTCATCGCGCAGGCCAACGCGCCGCTGACCGACGAGCTCCGGTTCGCCGAGGCCCGCGTGCTGGTCCGCCGCCGTGGCGGCGAGGTCGACTACGTCGCGCCCGATGACGTGGACTACATGGACGTCTCGCCGCGCCAGATGGTGTCGGTCGCGACCGCCATGATCCCGTTCCTCGAGCACGACGACGCCAACCGTGCCCTCATGGGCGCGAACATGATGCGTCAGGCCGTGCCCCTGATTAAGTCCGAGGCACCGCTCGTCGGCACCGGCATGGAGTACCGCTGCGCGGTCGACGCCGGCGATGTGCTGAAGGCCGAGAAGGACGGTGTGGTCCAGGAGGTCTCCGCGGACTACATCACCACCGCCAACGACGACGGCACGTACACCACGTACCGCCTCGCCAAGTTCTCGCGCTCCAACCAGGGCACCTCCGTCAACCAGAAGGTTGTCGTGGACGAGGGCGACCGGATCGTCACCGGCCAGGTGCTGGCCGACGGTCCGGCGACCGAGAACGGCGAGATGGCGCTCGGCAAGAACCTGCTCGTGGCGTTCATGCCGTGGGAGGGTCACAACTACGAGGACGCGATCATCCTGTCGCAGCGCCTCGTGCAGGACGACGTCCTCTCCTCGATCCACATCGAGGAGCACGAGGTCGACGCCCGTGACACCAAGCTCGGCCCCGAGGAGATCACCCGGGACATCCCGAACGTCTCCGAGGAGGTCCTCGCCGACCTCGACGAGCGCGGCATCATCCGCATCGGTGCCGAGGTCATCGCCGGTGACATCCTCGTCGGCAAGGTCACGCCCAAGGGTGAGACCGAGCTGACCCCCGAGGAGCGTCTGCTGCGCGCGATCTTCGGTGAGAAGGCCCGTGAGGTCCGCGACACCTCGCTGAAGGTGCCGCACGGCGAGACCGGCAAGGTCATCGGCGTCCGCGTCTTCGACCGCGAGGAGGGCGACGAGCTTCCGCCCGGTGTGAACCAGCTGGTGCGCGTGTACGTGGCGCAGAAGCGCAAGATCACCGACGGTGACAAGCTCGCCGGCCGTCACGGCAACAAGGGTGTCATCTCGAAGATCCTGCCGATCGAGGACATGCCGTTCCTGGAGGACGGCACCCCGGTCGACATCATCCTCAACCCGCTGGGTGTCCCGTCCCGAATGAACCCGGGACAGGTCCTGGAGATCCACCTCGGCTGGCTCGCCAGCCAGGGCTGGGACGTCTCCGGCCTGGCGGACGAGTGGGCGGAGCGCCTGCAGGTCATCGGCGCCGACCAGGTCGACCCGCGTACGAACGTGGCGACCCCGGTCTTCGACGGTGCCCGCGAGGACGAGCTGGCCGGTCTGCTGGAGCACACCATCCCGAACCGCGACGGCAACCGGATGGTCCTGCCGTCCGGCAAGGCGCGGCTGTTCGACGGCCGCTCCGGTGAGCCGTTCCCGGACCCGATCTCCGTCGGGTACATGTACATCCTCAAGCTGCACCACCTGGTCGACGACAAGCTGCACGCCCGCTCGACCGGCCCGTACTCGATGATCACCCAGCAGCCGCTGGGTGGTAAGGCTCAGTTCGGTGGCCAGCGCTTCGGTGAGATGGAGGTGTGGGCGCTGGAGGCTTACGGCGCCGCGTACGCCCTCCAGGAGCTGCTGACCATCAAGTCCGACGACGTCACCGGCCGCGTGAAGGTCTACGAGGCCATCGTCAAGGGCGAGAACATCCCCGAGCCCGGCATCCCCGAGTCCTTCAAGGTGCTCATCAAGGAGATGCAGTCCCTGTGCCTCAACGTGGAGGTGCTGTCCTCGGACGGCATGTCCATCGAGATGCGCGACACCGACGAGGACGTCTTCCGCGCCGCGGAGGAGCTCGGCATCGACCTGTCCCGGCGCGAGCCGAGCAGCGTCGAAGAGGTCTGACGGGTCTGGCCGGGGCCTCCCTGAGGTCCCGGCCACGCCCCGGACCCGTACAGACCATTGATTGAGACACGACCCTGAGAGGGATTGACGCATAGTGCTCGACGTCAACTTCTTCGACGAGCTCCGGATCGGCCTGGCCACCGCTGACGATATCCGCCAGTGGTCCCACGGCGAGGTCAAGAAGCCCGAGACCATCAACTACCGCACCCTCAAGCCCGAGAAGGACGGCCTCTTCTGCGAGAAGATCTTCGGCCCGACCCGGGACTGGGAGTGCTACTGCGGCAAGTACAAGCGCGTCCGCTTCAAGGGCATCATCTGTGAGCGGTGCGGCGTCGAGGTCACTCGCGCCAAGGTGCGCCGTGAGCGGATGGGCCACATCGAGCTGGCCGCTCCCGTCACCCACATCTGGTACTTCAAGGGCGTCCCGTCGCGGCTGGGCTACCTGCTCGACCTCGCCCCGAAGGACCTCGAGAAGGTCATCTACTTCGCCGCGTACATGATCACGTACGTGGACGAGGAGCGCCGTACGCGTGACCTGCCGTCGCTGGAGGCCCATGTCTCCGTCGAGCGCCAGCAGGTCGAGAACCGCCGCGACGCCGACCTCGAGGCCCGTGCCAAGAAGCTCGAGGCCGACCTGGCCGAGCTCGAGGCCGAGGGTGCCAAGGCCGACGTGCGCCGCAAGGTGCGCGAGGGTGCCGAGCGCGAGATGAAGCAGCTGCGCGACCGCGCTCAGCGCGAGATCGACCGTCTCGACGAGGTGTGGAACCGCTTCAAGAACCTCAAGGTCCAGGACCTCGAGGGCGACGAGCTGCTCTACCGCGAGCTGCGTGACCGCTTCGGCACGTACTTCGACGGTTCGATGGGTGCCGCGGCGCTGCAGAAGCGCCTGGAGTCCTTCGACCTCGAGGAGGAGGCCGAGCGTCTCCGCGAGATCATCCGTACCGGCAAGGGCCAGAAGAAGACCCGTGCGCTCAAGCGCCTGAAGGTCGTCTCCGCGTTCCTGCAGACCAGCAACAGCCCCAAGGGCATGGTTCTGGACTGCGTGCCGGTGATCCCGCCGGACCTGCGTCCGATGGTGCAGCTGGACGGTGGCCGCTTCGCGACCTCCGACCTGAACGACCTGTACCGCCGTGTGATCAACCGCAACAACCGTCTGAAGAGGCTCCTGGACCTCGGCGCGCCCGAGATCATCGTCAACAACGAGAAGCGCATGCTTCAGGAGGCTGTTGACGCCCTCTTCGACAACGGTCGTCGCGGCCGTCCGGTCACCGGTCCCGGTAACCGCCCGCTGAAGTCCCTCAGCGACATGCTGAAGGGCAAGCAGGGTCGTTTCCGTCAGAACCTGCTCGGTAAGCGAGTCGACTACTCGGCGCGTTCCGTCATCGTCGTCGGCCCGCAGCTCAAGCTGCACCAGTGCGGTCTGCCCAAGGCCATGGCGCTGGAGCTCTTCAAGCCGTTCGTGATGAAGCGTCTGGTCGACCTGAACCACGCGCAGAACATCAAGTCGGCGAAGCGCATGGTCGAGCGCGGCCGCACGGTCGTGTACGACGTGCTCGAAGAGGTCATCGCCGAGCACCCGGTGCTGCTGAACCGTGCACCGACCCTGCACCGCCTCGGCATCCAGGCCTTCGAGCCGCAGCTGGTCGAGGGCAAGGCCATCCAGATCCACCCGCTCGTCTGCACCGCGTTCAACGCGGACTTCGACGGTGACCAGATGGCCGTGCACCTGCCGCTGTCCGCGGAGGCGCAGGCCGAGGCCCGCATCCTGATGCTGTCCTCGAACAACATCCTCAAGCCCGCTGACGGCCGTCCGGTGACGATGCCGACCCAGGACATGGTCCTCGGTCTGTTCTTCCTCACCACCGACGGTGAGATGCGGGACGTCAAGGGCGAGGAGCGCTCCTTCTCCTCCGTGGCCGAGGCGATCATGGCGTTCGACGCCGGCGAGCTCTCGCTGCAGTCGCGCGTGGACATCCGCTTCCCGGTGGGCACCATCCCGCCGCGCGGCTGGACCCCGCCGGCGCGTGAGGAGGGCGAGCCGGAGTGGCAGCAGGGTGACACCTTCCGCCTGCGGACGACCCTGGGCCGCGCGCTCTTCAACGAGCTGCTGCCCGAGGACTACCCGTTCGTCGACTACGAGGTCGGCAAGAAGCAGCTCTCCGAGATCGTCAACGACCTCGCCGAGCGCTACCCGAAGGTCATCGTGGCGGCGACGCTCGACAACCTGAAGGCGGCCGGCTTCTACTGGGCCACCCGTTCCGGCGTCACCGTCGCCATCTCCGACGTCGTCGTTCCCGAGGCGAAGAAGGAGATCGTCAAGGGCTACGAGGCGCAGGACGAGAAGGTCCAGAAGCAGTACGAGCGCGGTCTGATCACCAAGGACGAGCGCACGCAGGAGCTCATCGCGATCTGGACCAAGGCGACCAACGAGGTCGCCGAGGCGATGAACGACAACTTCCCGAAGACCAACCCGATCTTCATGATGGTGAACTCGGGTGCACGAGGCAACATGATGCAGATGCGTCAGATTGCCGGTATGCGTGGTCTGGTGTCGAACGCGAAGAACGAGACGATCCCGCGTCCGATCAAGGCGTCGTTCCGTGAGGGTCTGTCCGTGCTGGAGTACTTCATCTCCACGCACGGTGCCCGTAAGGGTCTCGCGGACACCGCTCTGCGTACCGCCGACTCGGGTTACCTCACCCGTCGTCTGGTCGACGTCTCCCAGGACGTCATCATCCGCGAGGAGGACTGCGGTACCGAGCGCGGTCTGAAGCTGCGGATCGCCACGCGCGACGCCGATGGCACGCTGCGCAAGGCGGACGACGTCGAGACCAGCGTCTACGCCCGCATGCTCGCCGAGGACGTCGTCATCGACGGCAAGGTGATCGCGCCGGCCAACGTGGACCTGGGCGACGTGCTCATCGACCAGCTGGTGCGCCACGGTGTCGAGGAGGTCAAGACCCGCTCGATCCTGACGTGCGAGTCCCACGTCGGCACCTGCGCCATGTGCTACGGCCGCTCGCTGGCCACCGGCAAGCTGGTCGACATCGGTGAGGCGGTCGGCATCATCGCCGCCCAGTCCATCGGTGAGCCCGGTACCCAGCTGACGATGCGTACCTTCCACACCGGTGGTGTGGCCGGTGACGACATCACCCAGGGTCTGCCCCGTGTCGTCGAGCTCTTCGAGGCCCGTACCCCGAAGGGTGTCGCCCCGATCTCCGAGGCCTCCGGCCGCGTCCGGATCGAGGAGACCGAGAAGACCAAGAAGATCGTCGTCACCCCGGACGACGGCAGCGACGAGACGGCGTTCCCGATCTCGAAGCGCGCCCGTCTGCTGGTGGGCGAGGGCGACCACGTCGAGGTGGGCCAGAAGCTCACCGTGGGTGCCACCAACCCGCACGACGTGCTGCGCATCCTGGGTCAGCGGGCCGTCCAGGTCCACCTGGTCGGCGAGGTCCAGAAGGTCTACAACTCGCAGGGTGTGTCGATCCACGACAAGCACATCGAGATCATCATCCGGCAGATGCTGCGCCGTGTGACGATCATCGAGTCCGGCGACGCGGAGCTGCTGCCGGGCGAGCTCGTGGAGCGCTCGCGCTTCGAGACCGAGAACCGTCGTGTGGTCCAGGAAGGCGGCCACCCGGCCTCCGGCCGTCCGCAGCTGATGGGTATCACCAAGGCCTCGCTGGCGACCGAGTCGTGGCTGTCGGCGGCGTCCTTCCAGGAGACGACCAGGGTCCTCACGGACGCGGCGATCAACGCCAAGTCCGACTCCCTGATCGGCCTCAAGGAGAACGTCATCATCGGTAAGCTCATCCCGGCCGGTACGGGTCTGTCCCGCTACCGCAACATCCGGGTCGAGCCGACCGAGGAGGCCAAGGCCGCGATGTACTCGGCCGTGGGCTACGACGACATCGACTACTCGCCGTTCGGCACGGGCTCTGGGCAGGCTGTGCCGCTGGAGGACTACGACTACGGTCCTTACAACCAGTAAGCGGGTCGCTTGAGTCGAAGGGCGGCCACCCCTCGGGGTGGCCGCCCTTTCGGCGTTGCCGTCGCCGTTGCCTGCCGCCGTTGCCTGCCGTCGTCGTTGACGCTGCCGCCGCCCCTGTGGGCACGGCCCACGACGTGCCCACAGCGGCCGCCGGACGCCTGTCCACAGCGGCGCCGGGACGCCTGCCCGCAGCGGTGTGGGACGTCTTCCCACAGTGGTGCTGCGGGCGCCGGACGGCTGCCCGCAGCGGTGTGGGACGTCTTCCCACGGTGGGGCCTGCGGAATGCCTGCGTGCCGCAGCGGTAGCGTCAGGGCATTTGTTTTGACCGGAGTGGATGCGATAGGTACGCTCAGACCTTGTGCCTGGGGTGTGCCCTGGCTCCCGTGCGTGCCTGCAACCGTAGGGGAAGCCGTAAGCGCCGCACCGCAATCTGCCGCCCTCTCCGCCTCGCAGCGGGGGTCTGCAGTATTCGACACACCCGACCGCGTGGGTCGGCGACGTTCCAGGTTAGCTTTACTACTCGGCACACAGAAACCGGAGAAGTAGTGCCTACGATCCAGCAGCTGGTCCGGAAGGGCCGGCAGGACAAGGTCGAGAAGAACAAGACGCCCGCACTGGACGGTTCCCCCCAGCGCCGTGGCGTCTGCACGCGTGTGTTCACGACCACCCCGAAGAAGCCGAACTCGGCCCTGCGTAAGGTCGCGCGTGTGCGTCTGACCAGTGGGATCGAGGTCACCGCTTACATTCCGGGTGAGGGACACAACCTGCAGGAGCACTCCATCGTGCTCGTGCGTGGCGGCCGTGTGAAGGACCTGCCTGGTGTTCGCTACAAGATCATCCGCGGATCCCTCGACACCCAGGGTGTCAAGAACCGCAAGCAGGCCCGCAGCCGCTACGGCGCCAAGAAGGAGAAGTAAGAATGCCTCGTAAGGGCCCCGCCCCGAAGCGCCCGGTCATCATCGACCCGGTCTACGGTTCTCCTCTGGTGACCTCCCTCATCAACAAGGTGCTGCTGAACGGCAAGCGCTCCACCGCCGAGCGCATCGTGTACGGCGCCATGGAGGGCCTGCGCGAGAAGACCGGCAACGACCCGATCATCACCCTGAAGCGTGCGCTTGAGAACATCAAGCCCACCCTCGAGGTCAAGTCCCGCCGTGTCGGTGGCGCGACCTACCAGGTGCCGATCGAGGTCAAGCCCGGCCGCGCCAACACTCTCGCGCTCCGCTGGCTCGTGGGTTACTCCCGTGCCCGTCGCGAGAAGACCATGACCGAGCGTCTGCTGAACGAGCTGCTCGATGCCTCCAACGGCCTCGGCGCTGCCGTGAAGAAGCGCGAGGACACCCACAAGATGGCCGAGTCCAACAAGGCCTTCGCGCACTACCGCTGGTAGTCGCTACCCCATCGAGAACCGAGAGAAGACTGAAGCCTTATGGCTACCACTTCACTTGACCTGGCCAAGGTCCGCAACATCGGGATCATGGCCCACATCGACGCGGGCAAGACGACGACCACCGAGCGGATCCTGTACTACACCGGCGT
This sequence comes from Streptomyces himalayensis subsp. himalayensis, assembly GCF_013778455.1. Taxonomy (GTDB): domain Bacteria; phylum Actinomycetota; class Actinomycetes; order Streptomycetales; family Streptomycetaceae; genus Streptomyces; species Streptomyces himalayensis. The sequence continues at coordinate 104,376 of NZ_JACEHE010000012.1, forward strand.
CTCGTACAAGATCGGTGAGGTCCACGACGGCGCTGCCACGATGGACTGGATGGAGCAGGAGCAGGAGCGTGGCATCACGATCACGTCTGCTGCCACCACCTGTCACTGGCCGCTCGAGAACGTCGACCACACGATCAACATCATCGACACCCCGGGCCACGTCGACTTCACCGTCGAGGTGGAGCGCTCGCTGCGCGTGCTCGACGGTGCCGTGACGGTGTTCGACGGCGTCGCCGGTGTGGAGCCGCAGTCCGAGACCGTGTGGCGTCAGGCGGACCGCTACGGCGTCCCGCGTATCTGCTTCGTCAACAAGCTCGACCGTACGGGCGCCGAGTTCCACCGCTGCGTCGACATGATCACGGACCGCCTCGGCGCGACCCCGATCGTGATGCAGCTGCCGATCGGTGCCGAGGCCGACTTCAAGGGCGTCGTGGACCTGGTCCAGATGAAGGCGCTCGTGTGGTCCGCCGAGACCGCGCTCGGCGAGGCGTACGACGTCGTCGACATCCCGGACACGCACCGCGAGGCCGCCGACGAGTGGCGCGGCACGCTCCTGGAGACCGTCGCCGAGAACGACGAAGAGATGATGGAGCTGTACCTGGAGGGCGAGGAGCCCACCGTGGAGCAGCTGTACGCGGCGATCCGTCGCATCACCATCGGCTCCGGCAAGGGCGGCGGCACCACCGTCACCCCCGTGTTCTGCGGTACGGCCTTCAAGAACAAGGGTGTCCAGCCGCTGCTCGACGCCGTTGTCCGCTACCTTCCGTCGCCGCTCGACATCGAGGCGATCGAGGGCCACGCGGTCAGCGACCCGGAGGAGATCGTCAAGCGCAAGCCCTCCGAGAGCGAGCCGCTGTCGGCGCTGGCGTTCAAGATCGCGAGCGACCCGCACCTCGGCAAGCTGACCTTCGTCCGGGTGTACTCCGGCCGCCTCGAGGCGGGTTCTCAGGTGCAGAACTCCGTCAAGGGCAAGAAGGAGCGCATCGGCAAGATCTACCGGATGCACGCCAACAAGCGTGAGGAGATCGACTCGGTGGGTGCCGGCGACATCGTCGCCGTCATGGGTCTGAAGCAGACCACCACCGGTGAGACCCTCTGCGACCCGGCGAACCCGGTGATCCTCGAGTCGATGGACTTCCCGGCCCCGGTCATCCAGGTCGCCATCGAGCCCAAGTCGAAGGGCGACCAGGAGAAGCTGGGCATCGCGATCCAGCGCCTGGCCGAGGAAGACCCCTCCTTCAAGGTCCACACCGACGAGGAGACCGGCCAGACCATCATCGCGGGCATGGGCGAGCTGCACCTGGACGTGCTGGTCGACCGCATGAAGCGCGAGTTCAAGGTCGAGGCCAACGTCGGCAAGCCGCAGGTCGCGTACCGCGAGACCCTCCGCAAGGCGGTCGACCGGTACGACTACACCCACAAGAAGCAGACCGGTGGTTCCGGTCAGTTCGCGAAGGTGCAGATCGCGCTCGAGCCTCTCGAGGGCGACGGCTACGAGTTCGTCAACAAGGTCACCGGTGGCCGTATCCCGAAGGAATACATTCCTTCCGTGGACGCGGGCTGCCAGGAGGCCATGGAGTTCGGTGTGCTCGCCGGCTACCCGCTCACGGGTGTCCGCGTGGTCCTCCTCGACGGTGGCTACCACGAGGTCGACTCCTCCGAGATGGCCTTCAAGGTCGCCGGTTCGATGGCCTTCAAGGAGGCCGCGCGCAAGGCCTCCCCGGCCCTGCTCGAGCCGATGATGAAGGTCGAGGTGACGACGCCCGAGGACTACATGGGTGACGTCATCGGCGACATCAACTCCCGTCGCGGTCAGATCCAGTCCATGGAGGACCGTCACGGTGCCAAGCTCGTCACGGGCCTGGTCCCGCTGTCGGAGATGTTCGGCTACGTCGGCGACCTCCGCAGCAAGACGTCGGGTCGCGCGAGCTACTCGATGCAGTTCGACTCCTACGCCGAGGTTCCGCGGAACGTCGCCGAGGAGATCATCGCGAAGGCCAAGGGCGAGTAACTCACCGAGTCAGACTCAATCGAGTTCACACCTTAGGCTTGACTCCGGAGCCTGCTGGGGCATTCCACCGCAACCGCGGCGGAATGCCCCGGGCCCCGGCTTTCCAGCAAAGATCACCTGGCGCCGATGAGTAAGGCGTACAGAACCACTCCACAGGAGGACCCCAGTGGCGAAGGCGAAGTTCGAGCGGACTAAGCCGCACGTCAACATCGGCACCATCGGTCACATCGACCACGGTAAGACGACCCTCACGGCCGCCATTACCAAGGTGCTGCACGACGCGTACCCGGACCTGAACGAGGCCTCGGCCTTCGACCAGATCGACAAGGCTCCTGAGGAGCGCCAGCGCGGTATCACCATCTCCATCGCGCACGTCGAGTACCAGACCGAGACGCGTCACTACGCCCACGTCGACTGCCCCGGTCACGCGGACTACATCAAGAACATGATCACGGGTGCGGCGCAGATGGACGGCGCCATCCTCGTTGTCGCCGCCACGGACGGCCCGATGCCGCAGACCAAGGAGCACGTGCTCCTGGCCCGCCAGGTCGGCGTTCCGTACATCGTCGTCGCCCTGAACAAGGCCGACATGGTGGACGACGAGGAGATCCTGGAGCTCGTCGAGCTCGAGGTCCGTGAGCTGCTCTCCGAGTACGAGTTCCCGGGCGACGACCTGCCGGTCGTCAAGGTCTCGGCGCTCAAGGCCCTCGAGGGCGACAAGGAGTGGGGCCAGTCCGTCCTCGACCTGATGAAGGCCGTCGACGAGAACATCCCGCAGCCCGAGCGTGACGTCGACAAGCCGTTCCTGATGCCGATCGAGGACGTCTTCACGATCACCGGTCGTGGCACCGTCGTCACCGGCCGTATCGAGCGTGGTGTCCTCAAGGTCAACGAGACCGTCGACATCGTGGGCATCAAGCCGGAGAAGACCACCACCACGGTCACCGGCATCGAGATGTTCCGCAAGCTGCTCGACGAGGGCCAGGCCGGTGAGAACGTCGGTCTGCTGCTCCGCGGCATCAAGCGCGAGGACGTCGAGCGCGGCCAGGTCATCATCAAGCCGGGCTCGGTCACCCCGCACACCGAGTTCGAGGCGCAGGCCTACATCCTGTCCAAGGACGAGGGTGGCCGCCACACGCCGTTCTTCAACAACTACCGCCCGCAGTTCTACTTCCGTACCACGGACGTGACCGGCGTCGTGACCCTCCCCGAGGGCACCGAGATGGTCATGCCGGGTGACAACACCGAGATGAAGGTGGAGCTCATCCAGCCCGTCGCCATGGAAGAGGGCCTGAAGTTCGCCATCCGTGAGGGTGGCCGGACCGTGGGCGCCGGCCAGGTCACCAAGATCACGAAGTAAGTTCCTCACTTCTTGATCGGGGAGACCCGGCGCTCCTAGGGGCATCCGAAAGGGCCCGTACGACTTCGGTCGTGCGGGCCCTTTCGCTGTCTCCGACCGGATGGGAGGGGCGCCTCAAAGACTGAAAATTTTTCGGCACTGTAGACCCATTGTTTCCGGGAAATTATCGCTCCACCATTTGGCACGGCAGTTGACGCATGTATCTGCCGTCCCGACTCGGAGGAGCGTTCCATGGAGAGGTCTGTCCCGCCACGGCCGAGCCGTAGAGCCGTTCTGGGGTCGGGTGCCGGTGCCGGTGCCGGTGCCGGTGCGGGTGCGGGTGCGGGTGCGGTCGGGTGCCGGTCTCGGAGCCCTGACGCCGACCGCGCCCGGAACCCTTCCGGGGCTTTCCGCCGTCGCGCAGGCGGCCTCCACGGAACCCGTCCACCGCGACGCAACGTCAACCTCACCGCCACCCGGCACACCTTCGCCCAGGCCGGAGTGCACCGCCTCAATTTCTGGATGGTCGACCCGACCGTCGTACTCCAGCGCCTGGTGATCGACACCGGTGGCCTCATACCCACGTACCTCGGGCCTCTGGAGAGCCACCGCGTGCGCTGACCAGCACCACTCGCCCGTACTACCCGTACCGGCGAACAATCCGTACCGACGAAGGAAGAACATGACGCGTTTCCGCACGCCCGTCGCAGCAGCTGCCCTGCTCAGCGCCGTACTCATGGTCACCGGGACGCAGGCGGCCTCAGCCGCCGACCAGGACCCCAGCCTCCGCAAGCTCGCGGGCCGCGCGGACCTCCTGATCGGTACTGCCGTGAACACGTCGGCCCTGGCCGACGACACCGCGTACCGGAAGTCGACCGCCCAGGAGTTCAGCTCCGTCACGGCCGAGAACGTCATGAAGTGGGAGGCCGTCGAGCCGGAGCGCGGGGTGTACGACTGGTCCGAGGCCGACGACCTCATCCGCTTCGCCCACGACAACGGGCAGGCCGTGCGCGGCCACACCCTGGTCTGGCACAGCCAGCTGCCGACGTGGCTGACCTCGGGCGTCGCCGACGGCTCGATCGACTCGGACGAGCTGCGCGCGATCCTGAAGAACCACATCACCACCCAGGTCAAGCACTTCAAGGGCAAGATCTACCAGTGGGACGTCGTCAACGAGGTCTTCGAGGAGGACGGCACCCTGCGCAACTCGATCTGGCTCCAGAAGCTCGGCCCGTCCTACATAGCCGACGCCTTCCGCTGGGCCCACGAGGCCGACCCCAAGGCGAAGCTGTTCGTGAACGACTACAACGTCGAGGGCATCAACGCGAAGTCCACGGCCTACTACGAGCTGGCCAAGCAACTGAGGGCGGAGGGCGTCCCGGTCCAGGGCTTCGGCATCCAGGGCCACCTCGGCATCCAGTACGGCTTCCCGGGCGACGTCGCCGCGAACCTGAAGCGCTTCGACGACTTGGGGCTGGAGACCGCCTTCACGGAGGTCGACGTCCGGATGATCCTGCCCGTCGACGACACCAAGCTGGCCCGCCAGGCCGACGACTACCGCCGCCTGCTCGACGCCTGCCTGGCCACGACCGGCTGCAAGTCCTTCACCGTCTGGGGCCACACCGACAAGTACAGCTGGATCCCGGGCGTGTTCGACGGCCAGGGTGCCGCGAACCTGCTGGACGAGAACTACGCGCCGAAGCCGGCGTACTCCGCGGTCCGTGAGGAGCTGGCCTCGGGCCGCTGACCCCGCCGACCATATGGGTGCCCCGGCCGCTCGGTCGGGGCACTGGCGTGTGGGGGAGCAGCCCGGAGCGTCGTTCCGCGTCATCCCGCCTGTGGCGCATGCACCCAATGGTTTGATCCGAGCCCGGCACCGGGTACGCTCTTCGGCTCGATTGGCTATGGCCCCGTCCCGTATGGCAGACTATCGGGGTTGCTCGGTTGAGTGCCGATGCTGCGCGCCTCCCGCCGGGAGGACCGGAAGCGAGTCCCACAGTACTCGTCGTCCCATGCATTACATCGAGAGGTGTAGGGGCGGAAGTACGGGAATCTTCCGGGAAGCGTCAGCGGGGTACCGGCCAGGCACCCGGCGGGTGGTCTCACCCCCGCACCGCGGTCGACGATCGCACCCCTAGCAGGGAAATCCATCCGGATATCCGTGTCAGTGGGGCAGCGACACGCCCGACCGCGGGGGTCGGAGGAGAGGCCCGGCTTCCACGAGCCGGCCCTCCGGGTTCCAGAGCGTTTACGAGAGACAGGACTACGAAGTAGCCATGGCGGGACAGAAGATCCGCATCCGGCTCAAGGCCTACGACCACGAGGTCATCGACTCCTCGGCGAAGAAGATCGTCGAGACGGTGACTCGCACTGGTGCGTCGGTCGCGGGCCCGGTGCCGCTGCCCACTGAGAAGAACGTGTACTGCGTCATCAAGTCGCCGCACAAGTACAAGGACTCGCGCGAGCACTTCGAGATGCGCACGCACAAGCGCCTGATCGACATCCTCGACCCGACCCCCAAGACCGTTGACTCTCTGATGCGACTCGACCTCCCGGCCGGTGTCGACATCGAGATCAAGCTCTGAAGGCCGGTGATCTGAAGATGGCTAAGCAGATCAAGGGCATCCTGGGCGAGAAGCTCGGCATGACCCAGGTCTGGGACGAAAACAATCGTGTCGTCCCAGTCACCGTGGTCAAGGCCGGTCCGAACGTCGTGACCCAGGTCCGTACGAACGACACCGACGGCTACGAGTCGGTCCAGATCGCCTTCGGCGAGATCGACCCGCGCAAGGTGAACAAGCCCCTCAAGGGCCACTTCGCCAAGGCCGATGTCACCCCCCGTCGTCACCTCGTCGAGATCCGTACCGCTGACGCCAGCGAGTACACCCTCGGCCAGGAGATCACCGCCGAGACCTTCGAGGCCGGCGTCAAGGTGGACGTGACCGGCAAGAGCAAGGGCAAGGGCTTCGCCGGTGTCATGAAGCGCCACAACTTCCGTGGCCTCGGCGCCGGGCACGGCACCCAGCGCAAGCACCGCTCGCCCGGTTCCATCGGTGGCTGCGCCACCCCGGGCCGCGTGTTCAAGGGCCTCCGCATGGCGGGCCGCATGGGCAACGAGCGGGTCACCACCCAGAACCTGACCGTCCACGCCGTTGACGCGGAGAAGGGTCTGCTGCTCATCAAGGGCGCGGTTCCCGGTCCGAACGGCGGCCTCGTCCTGGTCCGCACCGCGGCCAAGGGGGCCTGAGGTAACCGATGAGCACTGTTGACATCCTTTCGCCGGCAGGCGACAAGGCCGGTACCGTCGAGCTCCCCGCGGAGATCTTCGACGCCAAGGTCAGCATTCCGCTGATCCACCAGGTCGTCGTCGCCCAGCTGGCCGCTGCCCGCCAGGGCACGCACAAGACGAAGACCCGCGGCGAGGTCCGCGGCGGTGGCAAGAAGCCGTACCGCCAGAAGGGCACCGGCCGCGCCCGCCAGGGTTCGACCCGTGCGCCGCAGTTCGCCGGCGGTGGCGTCGTCCACGGCCCGCAGCCGCGTGACTACTCGCAGCGGACCCCGAAGAAGATGAAGGCCGCCGCCCTGCGCGGTGCCCTCACCGACCGGGCCCGCAACAACCGCATCCACGTCGTCACCGGCGTGGTCGAGGGCGAGATCTCCACCAAGGCCGCGAAGAACCTGCTCGGCAAGATCTCGGAGCGCAAGAACGTGCTCCTGGTCGTCGAGCGGAACGACGAGGCCGCGCTGCTCTCCGCCCGCAACCTGCCCCAGGTGCACATCCTGGAGCCGGGCCAGCTGAACACGTACGACGTGCTCGTCTCGGACGACGTGGTCTTCACCCAGGCCGCCTTCGAGTCCTTCGTGTCTGGCGCGCCTGTGTCGTCGGCTGATGAGACCGAAGGGAGCGAGGCCTGATGGCTACGCGTCACCCGAGCATTGCCCCCAAGGCCGCCAAGGCCGCGAAGGCCGCGCGCATCGCCAAGGCGAAGCGCCACGCCACCGAGGGCAAGAACACCGTTGAGACCCCGCTGAGCAAGAGCTTCACGGACCCCCGTGACGTCCTCCTCAAGCCGGTCGTCTCCGAGAAGAGCTACGCGCTCCTCGACGAGGGCAAGTACACCTTCATCGTCGACCCGCGTGCCAACAAGACCCAGATCAAGCAGGCCGTCCAGGCGGTCTTCTCGGTCAAGGTCACCGGGGTCAACACGATCAACCGCCAGGGCAAGCGCAAGCGGACCCGCACGGGCTTCGGCAAGCGTGCCGACAGCAAGCGCGCGATCGTGACCCTCGCCGAGGGCGACCGTATCGACATCTTCGGCCAGGCCTCCTAACGGAGCGCCCTGGTCCGATATCGGACGAGGACTGAGAAATGGGTATCCGCAAGTACAAGCCGACGACTCCGGGCCGTCGTGGCTCCAGCGTCGCCGACTTCGTCGAGGTCACGCGGTCCACGCCGGAGAAGTCGCTGGTCCGCCCGCTGCACAGCAAGGGCGGCCGTAACAACGCCGGTCGTGTGACCGTTCGCCACCAGGGTGGCGGACACAAGCGCGCCTACCGAGTGATCGACTTCCGTCGTCACGACAAGGACGGCGTGCCGGCGAAGGTCGCGCACATCGAGTACGACCCCAACCGCACCGCGCGCATCGCGCTGCTGCACTACGCGGACGGCGAGAAGCGTTACATCCTCGCCCCGCGCAACCTGTCGCAGGGCGACCGCGTCGAGAACGGTCCTGGGGCCGACATCAAGCCGGGCAACAACCTGGCGCTCCGCAACATCCCGGTCGGTACCACGATCCACGCGATCGAGCTCCGTCCCGGTGGCGGCGCCAAGTTCGCCCGCTCCGCCGGTGCCTCCGTACAGCTGCTGGCGAAGGAGGGCCAGATGGCCCACCTTCGTATGCCGTCCGGTGAGATCCGCCTGGTCGACGTGCGCTGCCGCGCCACCGTCGGCGAGGTCGGCAACGCCGAGCAGTCGAACATCAACTGGGGCAAGGCCGGCCGTAAGCGCTGGCTGGGCGTCCGCCCGACCGTTCGCGGTGTGGCGATGAACCCGGTTGACCACCCGCACGGTGGTGGTGAGGGCAAGACCTCCGGTGGTCGCCACCCGGTCTCCCCGTGGGGTCAGAAGGAGGGTCGTACTCGTTCGCCGAAGAAGGCTTCGAACAAGTACATCGTCCGCCGCCGCAAGACGAACAAGAAGCGCTAGGAGCGGGTTTAGATGCCGCGCAGTCTCAAGAAGGGGCCCTTCGTCGACGACCACCTGATCAAGAAGGTGGACGCACAGAACGAAGCCGGTTCCAAGAACGTCATCAAGACCTGGTCCCGTCGCTCGATGATCATCCCGGCCATGCTCGGCCACACGATCGCGGTGCACAACGGCAAGACCCACATTCCGGTGTTTGTCACCGAGTCGATGGTCGGCCACAAGCTCGGCGAGTTCTCGCCGACGCGCACCTTCCGGGGTCACGTCAAGGACGACCGGAAGTCGAAGCGCCGCTAGTAGCGGGGTGGAATGACCATGACAGACACTGGAAGGACAACCATGGAAGCCAGGGCCCAGGCGCGGTACATCCGCGTCACGCCCATGAAGGCCCGCCGCGTGGTGGACCTTATCCGTGGCATGGACGCCACGGAGGCTCAGGCGGTCCTGCGTTTCGCCCCGCAGGCCGCGAGCGTGCCGGTCGGCAAGGTGCTTGACAGCGCCATCGCCAACGCCGCGCACAACTACGACCACACCGACGCCGACAGCCTCTTCATCTCCGAGGCGTACGTCGACGAGGGTCCGACCCTGAAGCGGTTCCGTCCGCGTGCCCAGGGCCGTGCCTACCGGATCCGCAAGCGGACCAGCCACATCACCGTGGTCGTCAGCAGCAAGGAAGGAACCCGGTAATGGGCCAGAAGGTTAACCCGCATGGGTTCCGGCTCGGCATCACCACGGACTTCAAGTCCCGCTGGTACGCCGACAAGCTGTACAAGGACTACGTCAAGGAAGACGTCGCCATCCGCCGGATGATGACGTCCGGCATGGAGCGCGCCGGTATCTCGAAGGTTGAGATCGAGCGCACCCGTGACCGCGTGCGGGTGGACATCCACACCGCGCGTCCGGGCATCGTCATCGGCCGCCGTGGCGCCGAGGCCGACCGCATCCGCGGCGACCTCGAGAAGCTCACGGGCAAGCAGGTCCAGCTGAACATCCTCGAGGTCAAGAACCCCGAGACCGACGCTCAGCTGGTTGCCCAGGCCGTTGCCGAGCAGCTGTCGTCCCGCGTCTCCTTCCGCCGCGCCATGCGCAAGAGCATGCAGTCGGCGATGAAGGCGGGCGCCAAGGGCATCAAGATCCAGTGTGGTGGCCGTCTCGGCGGCGCCGAGATGTCCCGCTCGGAGTTCTACCGCGAGGGCCGTGTGCCCCTGCACACGCTCCGCGCGAACGTCGACTACGGCTTCTTCGAGGCCAAGACGACCTTCGGCCGCATCGGTGTGAAGGTCTGGATCTACAAGGGCGACGTCAAGAACATCGCCGAGGTCCGCGCCGAGAACGCTGCTGCCCGCGCCGGCAACCGCCCGGCCCGTGGCGGCGCCGACCGCCCGGCCCGTGGTGGCCGTGGTGGCGAGCGTGGCGGTCGCGGTCGCAAGCCGCAGCAGGCTCCGGCTGCCGAGGCCCCCAAGGCCGAGGCTCCCGCCGCCGCTCCGGCTGAGAGCACCGGAACGGAGGCCTGACCGACATGCTGATCCCCCGTAGGGTCAAGCACCGCAAGCAGCACCACCCGAAGCGCCGTGGTCAGGCCAAGGGCGGTACGACGGTTGCGTTCGGCGAGTACGGCATCCAGGCCCTCACGCCGGCGTACGTGACCAACCGCCAGATCGAGGCGGCTCGTATCGCGATGACCCGTCACATCAAGCGTGGCGGCAAGGTCTGGATCAACATCTACCCGGACCGCCCGCTGACCAAGAAGCCTGCCGAGACCCGCATGGGTTCCGGTAAGGGTTCGCCGGAGTGGTGGGTCGCGAACGTTCACCCGGGCCGGGTGATGTTCGAGCTGTCCTACCCGAACGAGAAGATTGCGCGTGAGGCGCTTACCCGCGCTGCTCACAAGCTTCCGATGAAGTGCCGCATCGTGCGGCGCGAGGCAGGTGAAGCGTGATGTCGGCCGGCACCAAGGCGTCCGAGCTGCGCGAGCTGGGCAACGAGGAGCTCCTCAACAAGCTCCGCGAGGCCAAGGAAGAGCTGTTCAACCTCCGCTTCCAGGCGGCGACCGGTCAGCTCGAGAACCACGGCCGTCTGAAGGCGGTCCGTAAGGACATCGCCCGGATCTACACCCTGATGCGCGAGCGTGAGCTGGGCATCGAGACGGTGGAGAGCGCCTGATGAGCGAGAGCAACGTGACTGAAAACAAGACCGAGCGCGGTTTCCGCAAGACCCGTGAGGGTCTGGTCGTCAGCGACAAGATGGACAAGACCGTCGTCGTCGCTGTCGAGGACCGCGTCAAGCACGCGCTGTACGGCAAGGTCATCCGCCGCACCAGCAAGCTCAAGGCGCACGACGAGCAGAACGCTGCGGGCGTCGGCGACCGCGTCCTCCTCATGGAGACCCGGCCGCTGTCGTCGACGAAGCGCTGGCGCATCGTCGAGATCCTCGAGAAGGCCAAGTAACCCCTTCCGAGGGGCATTCCCCTCGGACCAGTTCCGCCAGGCTCCGGGGGCTGCGACCAAGCAGCCCCCGGGGAACCGGCAGACGATCAGGAGATAGACGTGATCCAGCAGGAGTCGCGACTGCGCGTCGCCGACAACACTGGTGCGAAGGAGATCCTTTGCATCCGTGTTCTCGGTGGCTCCGGTCGCCGCTACGCGGGCATCGGTGACGTCATCGTCGCCACCGTCAAGGACGCGATCCCCGGTGGCAACGTGAAGAAGGGTGACGTCGTCAAGGCGGTCATCGTTCGCACCGTCAAGGAGCGCCGTCGCCAGGACGGCTCGTACATCCGCTTCGACGAGAACGCCGCCGTCATTCTGAAGAACGACGGCGACCCTCGCGGCACCCGTATCTTCGGCCCCGTGGGCCGTGAGCTGCGCGAGAAGAAGTTCATGAAGATCATCTCGCTCGCGCCGGAGGTGCTGTAAGCATGAAGATCAAGAAGGGTGACCTGGTCCAGGTCATCACCGGCAAGGACAAGGGCAAGCAGGGCAAGGTCATTGCCGCTTACCCGCGCGACGAGCGTGTCCTGGTCGAGGGTGTCAACCGGGTCAAGAAGCACACCAAGGCCGGCCCGACGGCCCGCGGCTCCCAGGCCGGCGGCATCGTCACGACCGAGGCCCCGATCCACGTGAGCAACGTTCAGCTCGTCGTGGAGAAGGACGGCAACAAGGTCGTCACTCGCGTCGGCTACCGCTTCGACGACGAGGGCAACAAGATCCGCGTTGCCAAGCGGACGGGTGAGGACATCTGATGGCTACCACCACGACTCCGCGTCTCAAGACGAAGTACCGCGAGGAGATCGCGGGCAAGCTGCGTGAGGAGTTCTCGTACGAGAACGTCATGCAGGTTCCCGGCCTCGTCAAGATCGTGGTCAACATGGGTGTGGGCGACGCCGCCCGCGACTCCAAGCTGATCGAGGGCGCCATCCGCGACCTCACCACGATCACGGGCCAGAAGCCGGCCGTCACCAAGGCCCGCAAGTCCATCGCGCAGTTCAAGCTGCGTGAGGGCCAGCCGATCGGTGCCCACGTCACGCTTCGTGGCGACCGCATGTGGGAGTTCCTGGACCGCACCCTGTCGCTCGCGCTCCCGCGCATCCGCGACTTCCGTGGTCTGTCCCCCAAGCAGTTCGACGGCCGTGGCAACTACACCTTCGGTCTCACCGAGCAGGTCATGTTCCACGAGATCGACCAGGACAAGATCGACCGCACCCGGGGTATGGACATCACCGTGGTGACCACGGCGACCAACGACGCTGAGGGCCGCGCGCTCCTTCGTCACCTCGGCTTCCCCTTCAAGGAGGCGTGAGCGAGATGGCGAAGAAGGCTCTGATTGCCAAGGCTGCTCGCAAGCCCAAGTTCGGTGTGCGTGCGTACACCCGCTGCCAGCGCTGCGGCCGTCCGCACTCCGTCTACCGCAAGTTCGGCCTGTGCCGCGTGTGCCTTCGTGAGATGGCTCACCGTGGCGAGCTGCCGGGCGTGACCAAGAGCTCCTGGTAACAGCCCACTTGGGTTGATACCGGACTCTCGGTAAGCAACTGGGTCGGCAGGAGCCCGACTTCACATGGCTTAGGCTTGTGTGGTTGGGCGCCTGCCGCCCTGGACCGACTTACTACGCCGTAGGTCCCCGTGCCGCACCCGTCCCGTCTCGGATCGGGGAGAGGGATGGCACAGACAGGAAACCCCGGCGAGAGAGGCCGAAGGCCAATTCATGACCATGACTGATCCGATCGCAGACATGCTTACGCGTCTGCGGAACGCGAACTCGGCATACCACGACTCCGTGACGATGCCGGCATCGAAGATCAAGTCTCACATCGCGGAGATCCTCCAGCAGGAGGGCTTCATCACGGGCTGGCGCGTCGAGGACGCCGAGGTCGGCAAGAACCTCGTCCTCGAGCTGAAGTTCGGCCCGAACCGTGAGCGCTCCATCGCGGGCATCAAGCGGATCTCCAAGCCCGGTCTCCGGGTGTACGCGAAGTCCACCAACCTGCCGAAGGTGCTCGGCGGCCTGGGCGTGGCGATCATCTCCACCTCCCACGGGCTCCTCACCGACAAGCAGGCCGGCAAGAAGGGCGTGGGTGGGGAAGTCCTCGCCTACGTCTGGTAGCGGAAGGGAACGGAGGAAACAGCTATGTCGCGTATTGGCAAGCTCCCCATCACGGTTCCCGCCGGCGTGGACGTCACCATCGACGGCCGTACGGTCCAGGTGAAGGGGCCCAAGGGCGCCCTCTCTCACACCGTTGCCGCGCCGATCGACATCGTTAAGGGCGAGGACGGCGTTCTCAACGTCACCCGTCCGAACGACGAGCGTCAGAACAAGGCCCTGCACGGCCTGTCCCGCACGCTGGTGGCGAACATGATCACCGGCGTGACCACGGGTTACGTGAAGAAGCTCGAGATCAGCGGTGTCGGTTACCGCGTCGTGGCGAAGGGCTCGAACCTCGAGTTCTCGCTCGGCTACAGCCACCCGATCCTGATCGAGGCCCCCGAGGGCATCTCGTTCAAGGTCGAGTCGCCGACCAGGTTCTCGGTCGAGGGCATCGACAAGCAGAAGGTCGGCGAGGTTGCGGCCAACATCCGCAAGCTGCGCAAGCCCGACCCGTACAAGGCCAAGGGCGTCAAGTACGAGGGCGAAGTCATCCGCCGCAAGGTCGGAAAGGCGGGTAAGTAAGCCATGGCATACGGTGTGAAGATCGCCAAGGGTAATGCCTACAAGGCGACTGCCATCAAGCGCCGCCACATCCGCATCCGCAAGAGGATCTCGGGTACGGCCGAGCGTCCGCGCCTCGTCGTGACGCGCTCGAACCGCCACATCGTGGCCCAGGTCATCGACGACATCCAGGGTCACACCCTGGCGTCGGCGTCGACCCTGGACGCGTCGATCCGCGGTGGCGAGGGCGACAAGTCCTCGGCTGCAGGCAAGGTCGGCGCCCTGGTCGCCGAGCGCGCCAAGGCTGCGGGCGTCGAGGCCGTCGTGTTCGACCGTGGTGGCAACAAGTACGCCGGGCGCATCGCCGCTCTGGCGGACGCCGCCCGCGAAGCCGGCCTGAAGTTCTGAGCCGGTTCCGTAGCTCAGCGGAAAACGAAGAGAGGTAATTCCAATGGCTGGACCCCAGCGCCGCGGAAGCGGTGCCGGTGGCGGCGAGCGGCGGGACCGGAAGGGCCGTGACGGCGGCGCAGCTGCCGCCGAGAAGACCGCGTACGTTGAGCGCGTCGTCGCGATCAACCGCGTCGCCAAGGTTGTGAAGGGTGGTCGTCGCTTCAGCTTCACCGCGCTGGTCGTGGTGGGCGACGGTGACGGCACCGTGGGTGTCGGTTACGGCAAGGCCAAGGAGGTGCCGGCCGCCATCGCCAAGGGCGTTGAGGAGGCCAAGAAGCACTTCTTCAAGGTCCCCCGTATCCAGGGCACCATCCCGCACCCGATCCAGGGTGAGAAGGCTGCCGGCGTCGTGCTGCTCAAGCCCGCGTCCCCGGGTACTGGTGTTATCGCCGGTGGTCCGGTGCGTGCCGTGCTCGAGTGCGCCGGTATCCACGACGTCCTGTCGAAGTCGCTCGGCTCCGACAACGCGATCAACATCGTGCACGCGACCGTGGAGGCCCTGAAGGGCCTGCAGCGCCCCGAGGAGATCGCGGCCCGCCGTGGTCTGCCCCTCGAGGACGTCGCCCCCGCGGCTCTCCTCCGTGCGCGTGCCGGGGCGGGTGCGTAATGGCTCGCCTCAAGATCACGCAGACGAAGTCGTACATCGGCAGCAAGCAGAACCACCGTGACACCCTGCGGACCCTGGGCCTCAAGCGCCTGGGTGACGTGGTCGTCAAGGAGGACCGCCCCGAGTTCCGCGGCATGGTTCGCCATGTCCGTCACCTCGTGACGGTCGAGGAGGTCGACTGATCATGGCGGAGCAGAACCCGCTGAAGATCCACAACCTCCGTCCCGCCCCGGGCGCCAAGACCGCCAAGACCCGCGTCGGTCGTGGTGAGGCGTCGAAGGGTAAGACGGCCGGTCGTGGTACCAAGGGCACCAAGGCCCGCTACCAGGTTCCGGAGCGCTTCGAGGGCGGCCAGATGCCGCTGCACATGCGCCTCCCGAAGCTGAAGGGCTTCAAGAACCCGTTCAAGACCGAGTACCAGGTCGTGAACCTCGACAAGCTGGCCGCGCTCTACCCCGAGGGTGGCGAGGTCACCGTCGAGGGCCTCGTGGCCAAGGGTGCCGTTCGCAAGAACAGCCTCGTCAAGGTCCTCGGCCAGGGCGAGGTCTCCGTGGCGCTGCAGGTGACGGTCGACGCCGTCTCCGGCTCCGCCAAGGAGAAGATCACCGCCGCCGGCGGTACCGTCACCGAGCTCGTCTGAATTCTTCAGAAAACGGGCTTGATGACCTGAACGATCCCACCGGGGATGCTCCACAAATGGGGTATCCCCGGTTGGTCGTTCCAGGGGAGCACGGACGCCGGTAAGGTGGCCTGCACTGTTAACTTTTCGCCTGGTGTGCCTCCAGGGGGGCGCCAGGCGGCCTGACCGTTACGTATTCGTCGAACCTCAAGACCGTCACCTCTGACGCATGTGCGCGGGGGTCGCAGGAGGCACCGTGCTCACCGCGTTCGCCCGGGCGTTCAAGACGCCCGACCTGCGCAAGAAGCTGCTCTTCACGCTCGGCATCATCGTGGTCTACCGGCTCGGTGCCCACATTCCGATTCCGGGCGTCAACTATCAGAACGTTCAGATCTGTATGGAGCAGGCGAGCGCCAACCAGGGGCTCTTCGGCCTGGTGAACATGTTCAGTGGCGGCGCTCTGTTGCAGATCACGATCTTCGCGCTCGGCATCATGCCGTACATCACGGCGAGCATCATTCTCCAGCTGCTGACGGTGGTGATCCCGCGCCTCGAGGCCCTGAAGAAGGAGGGCCAGGCCGGTACGGCGAAGATCACGCAGTACACGCGCTACCTGACCGTGGCGCTCGCCATCCTGCAGGGCACCGGCCTGGTCGCGACCGCCCGCAGCGGCGCACTGTTCCAGGGCTGCCCGCAGGCCAGCCAGATCGTCCCCGACCAGTCGATCTTCGTGACCATCACCATGGTCATCACCATGACCGCCGGCACGGCCACCGTCATGTGGCTCGGTGAGCTCATCACCGACCGCGGTATCGGCAACGGCATGTCGATCCTGATGTTCATCTCGATCGCCGCGACCTTCCCCAGCTCCCTGTGGGCCATCAAGAAGCAGGGTGACCTCGCGGGCGGCTGGATCGAGTTCGGCGTCGTGATCCTCGTCGGCCTCGTCATGGTGGCTCTGGTGGTCTTCGTCGAGCAGGCCCAGCGCCGTATCCCCGTGCAGTACGCGAAGCGCATGATCGGCCGCCGGTCCTACGGCGGTACGTCGACGTACATCCCGCTGAAGGTGAACCAGGCGGGTGTGATTCCTGTCATCTTCGCGTCGTCGCTGCTCTACATCCCGGCGCTGGTCGCGCAGTTCGCCGGCGGCACCTCGGGCTGGAAAACCTGGATCGACCAGCACCTGGTCAAGGGAGATCACCCGTACTACATCGTCACCTACTTCCTGTTGATCGTCTTCTTCGCCTTCTTCTACGTGGCGATCTCGTTCAACCCCGAGGAAGTTGCAGACAACATGAAGAAGTATGGTGGCTTCATCCCGGGCATCCGGGCTGGCCGACCGACCGCTGAGTACCTGAGCTATGTACTCAACCGGATCACCTGGCCGGGCTCGCTGTATCTGGGCCTGATCGCTCTCGTTCCGACGATGGCATTGGCCGGCTTCGGCGCGAACCAGAACTTCCCGCTCGGCGGGACGAGCATCCTCATCATCGTGGGTGTGGGTCTGGAGACCGTGAAGCAGATCGAGAGCCAGCTCCAGCAGCGCAACTACGAAGGGTTCCTCCGCTGATGCGTATCGTCCTCGTCGGGCCGCCCGGTGCGGGCAAGGGAACGCAGGCCGCGTTCCTCGCCAAGAACCTGTCGATCCCGCACATCTCCACGGGCGACCTGTTCCGAGCCAACATCAGCCAGGGCACGGAGCTGGGCAAGCAGGCGAAGGCGTACATGGACGCCGGCAACCTCGTGCCGGACGAGGTCACCATCGGTATGGCCAAGGACCGCATGTCGCAGCCGG
This sequence comes from Streptomyces himalayensis subsp. himalayensis, assembly GCF_013778455.1. Classification (GTDB taxonomy): domain Bacteria; phylum Actinomycetota; class Actinomycetes; order Streptomycetales; family Streptomycetaceae; genus Streptomyces; species Streptomyces himalayensis. The sequence goes on from NZ_JACEHE010000012.1 coordinate 121,542, forward strand.
ACGCCGAGAACGGCTTCCTGCTCGACGGCTTCCCGCGCAACGTGTCGCAGGCCGAGGCGCTCGACGAGACGCTGAAGACCGAGGGCATGAAGCTCGACGCCGTGCTCGACCTCGAGGTCCCCGAGGACGAGGTGGTCAAGCGCATCGCCGGCCGCCGTGTGTGCCGCAAGGACTCCAGCCACGTCTTTCACGTGACGTACAGCCCGGCGAAGCAGGAAGGTGTCTGCGACGTCTGTGGCGGCGAGCTGTACCAGCGCGACGACGACAGCGAGGAGACCGTCCGCAAGCGGCTGGAGGTCTACCACACGCAGACCGAGCCGATCATCGACTACTACCGGGCTCAGGGGCTGGTCGTGACGATCTCGGCGCTCGGGAAGGTGGACGAGGTCACCAAGCGGGCGATGGACGCGCTTTCGCGCGAGAGCGCGTAGCGGTTGGTTTCTCGTCGGCCGCGGCACCCTGTGGGGGTGCCGCGGCCGACGTGTTTCTCACAGTGGGGCGGCGAGCGTGCTGTCGCGGGGCCGTATCGTTGACGTAACTCGTGCTTCCCCCTTCAGAAAGGCGTCAGCCACAGATGGTGCAGATCAAGACCCCCGAGCAGATCGCCAGAATGCGTGCGGCGGGCCTTGTCGTCGCCGCCATCCATGCGGCCACCCGTGAGGCCGCGGTGCCCGGTGCCACCACCCGTGACCTGGACGAGGTCGCCCGCAAGGTGCTCGACGAGCACGGGGCGAAGTCGAACTTCCTGGGTTACGGCGGCTTCCCCGCCACCATCTGCACCTCGGTGAACGAGGTCGTCGTCCACGGCATCCCGGACGACCGGACCGTCCTGAAGGACGGCGACATCATCTCCATCGACTGCGGTGCCATCATCGACGGCTGGCACGGCGACGCCGCGTACACGGCGTTCGTGGGCAGCGGTCACGCCCCGGAGCTGATCGAGCTCTCCCGGGTGACCGAGGAGTCGATGTGGGCCGGGATCGCCGCGATGAAGAACGGCAACCGGCTCGTCGACATCTCCCGCGCCATCGAGACGTACATCCGACGCCAGCCGAAGCCCGGCGGCGGCAAGTACGGGATCATCGAGGACTACGGCGGCCACGGCATCGGCACCGAGATGCACATGGACCCGCACCTGCTGAACTACGTCGAGCGCCGTCGCGGCAAGGGCCCCAAGCTGGTCCCCGGCTTCTGCCTCGCGATCGAGCCCATGGTGAGCCTCGGCACACCGAAGACGCGTGTCCTCGAGGACGACTGGACTGTCATCACTACCGACGGCACGTGGTCGTCGCACTGGGAGCACTCGGTCGCTCTGACGGAGGACGGTCCGCTGGTCCTGACGGCCCCCGATGCCGGCAAGGCGAAGTTGGCGGAGTACGGGATCACGGCTGCGCCGGATCCTCTCGCGTGACGATGGCCTGCCGCCCCGGACCCGCTGGCGTAACGATCACCCGGTGCGGGCATTCTTTGTCGATTCGTCTTTCAGGGGGCACTGACGTAGACTGACTCGTCGGCTCTCGTGTACTCGCATGCCCGCATGCAGTCGCACGGAGTCGATCAAGGTAGTCGATTCGAAGGGCGAAGCGTGGCCAAGAAGCAAGGTGCCATCGAGATCGAGGGCACTGTCGTCGAGTCTCTTCCGAACGCCATGTTCAAGGTCGAGCTCCAGAACGGCCACCAGGTCCTGGCACACATCAGCGGCAAGATGCGCATGCACTACATCCGCATCCTCCCTGACGACCGGGTCGTGGTGGAGCTGTCTCCGTACGACCTGACGCGTGGCCGGATCGTTTACCGATACAAGTGAGCTTGGGCGGGTCCCGTACTCGCCCCGGCGGCCGGGAGGGTCGTCGCCGGACAGGCTTGACCTGTCAAACTCCCCGGAGTGATCCAGGGGAGAGTCTTCTTGGTCCGCCCGGAAGAGAACTCCAACGGTACAAGTAGATCTTTGCCTCGCCCCCGCCTGGTGCGGGGGCACTGACCCGGAGAACCTCACCTAATGAAGGTCAAGCCGAGCGTCAAGAAGATCTGCGACAAGTGCAGGGTGATCCGCCGTCACGGCCGGGTCATGGTCATCTGCGACAACCCGCGCCACAAGCAGCGCCAGGGCTGACGCACGACCGCATCCTCTGCACCCGCAGATCTCGCGCGACGCAAGCACATATGTACATACGCAGGGCCCGGATCCGAGTGATCCGACACCCCCGGTCGGAGGCCGGGGACCCGGTCCGTACCGAATCTTCCGCTGCATCTTTTGAAGAGCGTGAAGAGGACGGCGGACGGGATTCGGTTCTGTGGAAGACCTCCGACAGACAACTGGAGCCATTGAATGGCACGCGTTTCCGGTGTTGACATCCCGCGCGACAAGCGCGTGGAGGTCGCCCTCACCTACGTGTTCGGCATCGGCCGGACCCTTTCCCAGCAGACGCTGGCCGAGACCGGCGTGAACCCGAACACCCGCGTTCGCGACCTCTCCGAGGAGGAGCTGGTCAAGATCCGCGAGTACGTGGACGCCAACCTGAAGACCGAGGGTGACCTCCGTCGTGAGGTTCAGGCCGACATCCGCCGCAAGGTCGAGATCGGCTGCTACCAGGGTCTGCGCCACCGCCGTGGCCTGCCCGTCCACGGTCAGCGCACCAGCACCAACGCCCGCACCCGCAAGGGCCCGCGTCGCGCCATCGCCGGTAAGAAGAAGCCGGGCAAGAAGTAGTCCGCAGCGGACACTGCGGTTTTTCGGGGGACGACCCCCGAGGGCCGCGTGGCCCCCGCATTCCAGCGGTCTTCGCTGTAGGACCGACCACCTCCCGTAGGAGTTAAGACATGCCCCCCAAGGGACGTCAGGGCGCTGCCAAGAAGGTGCGCCGCAAGGAAAAGAAGAACGTCGCTCACGGCCACGCGCACATCAAGAGCACGTTCAACAACACCATCGTTTCGATCACCGACCCGACCGGCAACGTGATCTCCTGGGCCTCCGCCGGCCACGTCGGCTTCAAGGGCTCGCGCAAGTCCACCCCCTTCGCCGCGCAGATGGCTGCCGAGTCGGCCGCCCGCCGCGCGCAGGAGCACGGCATGCGCAAGGTCGACGTCTTCGTCAAGGGTCCGGGCTCGGGTCGTGAGACGGCCATCCGTTCGCTGCAGGCGACCGGTCTCGAGGTCGGCTCCATCCAGGACGTCACCCCCACCCCGCACAACGGCTGCCGTCCGCCCAAGCGCCGCCGCGTCTGAGGTCCGGTTGTCTTGAGGATTCGGGCGGTACGTCCCCTTGGGGCCGTGCCGCCCGTACCCTTGCAGTACCCCGCCGGGTGACCGTGCGGGTTCCGTCGGGCGTCAAATAGCGGGCGTCCACGACTGAAGGATCTGATCCACACATGCTGATCGCTCAGCGTCCCTCGTTGACCGAAGAGGTCGTCGACGAGTTCCGCTCCCGGTTCGTGATCGAGCCGCTGGAGCCGGGCTTCGGCTACACCCTCGGCAACTCCCTGCGTCGTACGCTCCTGTCCTCGATCCCGGGTGCGGCGGTCACGTCCATCCGTATCGACGGCGTTCTGCACGAGTTCACCACCGTGCCGGGCGTCAAGGAGGACGTCACCGACCTGATCCTCAACATCAAGCAGCTGGTCGTCTCCTCGGAGCACGACGAGCCGGTCGTGATGTACCTGCGCAAGCAGGGCCCGGGTCTGGTCACCGCCGCCGACATCGCGCCCCCGGCCGGTGTCGAGGTGCACAACCCCGACCTCGTCCTCGCCACGCTCAACGGCAAGGGCAAGCTGGAGATGGAGCTGACCGTCGAGCGCGGTCGCGGCTACGTCTCCGCCGTGCAGAACAAGCAGGTGGGCCAGGAGATCGGCCGTATTCCGGTCGACTCCATCTACTCGCCGGTTCTCAAGGTCACCTACAAGGTCGAGGCGACCCGTGTCGAGCAGCGCACCGACTTCGACAAGCTGATCGTCGACGTCGAGACCAAGCAGGCCATGCGTCCGCGCGACGCCATGGCGTCGGCCGGTAAGACCCTGGTCGAGCTGTTCGGTCTGGCGCGCGAGCTCAACATCGACGCCGAGGGCATCGACATGGGCCCGTCCCCGACGGACGCCGCGCTCGCTGCCGACCTTGCGCTGCCGATCGAGGAGCTCGAGCTCACCGTTCGCTCGTACAACTGCCTGAAGCGCGAGGGCATCCACTCCGTGGGTGAGCTCGTGGCCCGCTCCGAGGCCGACCTGCTCGACATTCGCAACTTCGGTGCGAAGTCGATCGACGAGGTCAAGGCGAAGCTGGCCGGCATGGGCCTGGCCCTGAAGGACAGCCCGCCCGGATTCGACCCGACCGCTGCGGCCGACGCCTTCGGCGCGGACGATGACGCGGACGCCGGGTTCGTCGAGACCGAGCAGTACTAGGCGCTCCGCGAGGAGGCCGGATTTTGGGTGCGGGCCCGCTGTGGCTGGTCGCGCAGTTCCTCGCGCCCCTTCCGGGCGCCCTTTCGGGGACGCCCGGATCTCCGACAGGCGACCGCCTGCTCGGATACTGACCCCGGTACCTGATACGGCCGGGGCAGACACCTAGGAGAAACACCATGCCGAAGCCCACCAAGGGTGCCCGTCTGGGCGGCAGCGCCGCGCACGAGAAGCTCCTCCTCGCGAACCTCGCGAAGTCGCTGTTCGAGCACGGCCGTATCACCACCACCGAGGCGAAGGCCCGCCGTCTGCGGCCGTACGCCGAGCGTCTGGTCACCAAGGCGAAGAAGGGCGACCTTCACAACCGCCGTCAGGTGCTCCAGGTGATCACGGACAAGAGCATCGTCCACACGCTCTTCACCGAGATCGGCCCGCGGTACGAGAACCGCCCCGGTGGCTACACCCGCATCACCAAGATCGGTAACCGCCGTGGCGACAACGCGCCCATGGCTGTCATCGAGCTGGTCGAGGCGCTGACGGTCGCGCAGCAGGCCACGGGTGAGGCCGAGGCCGCCACCAAGCGTGCGGTCAAGGAGGCCGAGGAGGCCAAGGTCGAGGAGACCAAGGTCGACGTCACCAAGGATGTCGCCGAGGCTCCGGCCGAGGAGACTGCGGCCGAGGAGTCGAAGGACGCCTGAGGCTGAGCTCTCGCTGAGCGGGCCTGCCCTTGACGGGGCGGGCCCGCTTTCGCGTACCTGAGAGGATCAAGGAGTGAGTGACGAAGTACAGCCCGGGTTCGTACGCCTACGGCTCGATCTGTCCTACGACGGCACCGGCTTCTCCGGCTGGGCCAAGCAGGCCGGCGGGCGGCGGACCGTGCAGGGGGAGGTCGAGGACGCGCTGCGTACCGTCACGCGGTCGAGGGATACGTACGAGCTGACCGTCGCCGGACGGACCGACGCCGGGGTGCATGCGCGCGGGCAGGTGGCGCACGTGGATCTGCCGGAGGCTGTCTGGCGTGAGCATCACGAGAAGCTGCTCAAGCGGCTCGCCGGGCGGCTGCCCCGGGACGTGCGGGTGTGGGCCCTCAGGGAGGCGCCCAGTGGCTTCAATGCTCGTTTCGCGGCGACCTGGCGGCGCTACGTCTACCGGGTCACCGACAATCCCGGCGGCGTGGACCCGCTGCTGCGCAACCATGTGCTCTGGCACGACTGGGACTTGGACGTAGACGCGATGGACGCCGCCGCCAAGTCTCTTGTCGGGGAGCATGACTTCGCGGCGTACGCGAAGAAGCGCGAGGGGGCGACGACGATCCGCGAGATCCTCGACTTCGGGGTGCGCCGGCACGCGGACGGCATCGTCGAGATCGAGGTCCGCGCCGACGCCTTCTGCCACAACCAAGTACGTTCCATGGTCGGTGCATTGCTGTTCGTGGGCGACGGGCACCGCGGCGTGGAGTGGCCGCGGAAGGTCCTCGACGCGCGGGTCCGCGACAGCGCCGTGCATGTCGTCCGACCGCACGGGCTGACGCTGGAGGAGGTCGGCTACCCGCCGGACGACCAGCTCGCGGAGCGGCAGCTGCAGGCTCGGCGGGTGCGCGTCCGGGGGCAGTAATGGGTGGTTGACGGGTCTGTTCCGGCCGCTCCGGCCGGAGCGGCCGGGGTGGCCGGAGCGGGACGGGAGGCGGGCTATGCCTTGTCGAGTACCTCTTCCAGGGCCGGCTTGAGGAACGGCTTCAGGGTCTTCGAGTACGTCGACGTGATGTGGCTGTTGTCGAAGTAGACGACCTGGTCACCGATCACCGCCGGGCAGATGTCCACGGCGCAGAACGCGTCCGTCGTGTCGATGATCTCCGCACCGTACTTCTCGGCCACCTCCCGCTCCATGGCACGGAACTCCGGGTACTCGAGCGCCTGCCACTCCTTGCGGTTGCAGAGGGAGATGTTGTCGATGTGCGTGGCGAGACAGTCGGGGACGTTCTGGCCGGGCTGCGGGGTGTCCGTCATGTAGACGAGCTTGGCGCCCGTCTCCTTGAACACCTTGAACGAGGTCTCGGCGCCCGCCCGGTTCGCCTCACGGCGGGCCCGGTCGGCGATGACGAGGACGTCGGGCCGGATCTTCTTCAGCTCGGCGAAGGCAGATTCGCGCCAGCTGTCGCACTCGGTGTACGCGCGGTTCACGTTCGGATTGACGATGCGATAGACCTGCGGCGAGCAGCCGCCCTTCGCGATGGTCACCACCCGCACGCCGAGTTCCTTGCCGATCTCGTGGTAGACATCGTTCCACTGCCAGGCGTGGGAGTCCCCCATGAGGACAAGGGTCTTCTTGCCCTCCGGGTCACCGGCGACACAGCCGTCCCGCATCTCGAACTTCTTGACCTCGAAGTCGTCGATGCAGCCGTGCTCGGCGAAGTTCTCGGGCGTGTCCTGAAGAGCGCTCTGCACGGTTGCGGAGAGCCGCGTGCGGTGCACGGCGTCCTCGACCGATGCCTGGCTGGTGAACCCGACGCCGAGCGTGCTCCCCGAGGGTGCGGTCGCCAGGTTCAGCGGGATGATCGTGGCCAGGACCATCGCCCCCGCCGTGCCCGCGGTGGTGAACCCGCCGCTGAAGACGCCCTTCCAGGGGCGGGCCACCCACTGCACGTTCTTCTTGAACTTGCGCTCGACGGCGTAGTGCAGGACGACGGCGACCAGGAACGAGAGGACGGCGACCCGCAGCCGGTCCTGGAACGCGAACTCCCGGTCGGTGATCGACGGCCAGAGCACCAGCAGCGGCCAGTGGGTCAGGTACCAGCCGTAGCTGACGTTGCCGACGAAGTCGAGGACGGGGTTGTCGAGCAGCCGCTCCGCGCCGAACCCGGGATTGGCGCAGCCACCGGCGATGACCATGACGGTGCCGAGGACCGGGCCGGCCACCGCGTACCCCGGCAGCGGGGTGTGTTCGGTGATGAGCATCGCCGTGACGAGCACGGTGCCGAGCCCCAGCCACGAAACGACCGCGGCCACGCCCCTGTTCATGCGGGAGGCGAGGGGAGCCGCGAGGGAGAGCAGAACGCCGCAGGTGATCTCCCAGATCCGGGTGTGGGTGCTGAAGTACGCGAGCGGCTGGTTCTCGGGAGTCTGAGACCAGCCCAGATAGAACGATCCGCCGATGATGGCCATGAGGAACAGCGCCACCAGAGCGCGGTTGCGGAAGATCAGGCGGCTGATCCACACCATCGCGACGAGAAGGAGCGGCGCGACGACATAGAACTGCTCTTCGATGGCCAGCGACCAGAAGTGCTGATACGGGGACTGCGACCCGTCGTTGGCGAAGTAGTCGGTGCCGGTCTCGACCAGGCGCCAGTTCATGAAGCTGAGGGAGGCGGCGAGACCGTCGGCCATGAAGTCGCGGAACTTGAGCGGGCTGCCGTACATCCACGCCAGGGCCGCGGTGCCGACGATGACGACGGCCATGGGCGGCGTCAGACGGCGGAAGCGGCGCGCCCAGAACTTGGTCAGGGACACCTTGCCGGTTTTCTCGATCTCCGCGAAGAGCTGGCTGCCGATGAGGAAGCCGCTCAGCACGAAGCTCACGTCCACGCCACCGTGGATGTCGAGTATGCCGCAGTGCATGCTGACCACCATCATGATGGCTACGGCACGCAAGCCCTGAATGTCAGGCCGGTACTTGCGAAGACGCTCTGTCTTCACGGCCTTGGTGCGATGGCGGGACATGTTTCTCCAGTAACTGACTGTCCGGGTCGAGCCGTGTGGCAGACAGGTGACTTCAGTGGACCGCCGCGCAGGCGGCAGCCGTACCGCTGACGCGTACTCCTTGGGCGGGAATGCGGATGCCGCACGACAGCCTCAGCTGGGCGGGCAGCTCGTTCTCGGCACCGACGTGCGCATGGCAGCCCACCACCGCCTCACGAAGGAGCGATGCGCTGCCGATGGAGGCGTCGTGGTCCACCACTGAGTCGTGGATCTGTGCGCCCTCGGCGACCGTGACGCCCTCGCCGATGATGGAACGGTCGACAACCGCGTGCGGACCGATGACGGCGCGCGGTCCGATCGTCGAGCCGCCGGTGATGCGGGCTGTCGGGGCGATGGCGGCCGTGGGATGGATCAGAGCCTCGGCCGGCCGCTCCACGAGGGGAGAGGTCGCCTTGCCGGTGACCAGGTCGGCGGAGCCGTGGACGAAGGCCAGCGGGGTGCCGAGGTCACGCCAGTAGTCGTCCGTGGTGTGGCCGAACACGCGCTTCCCCTGGGCGACGAGTTCCGGGAACGTCTCCTGTTCGACGGAGACTTCACGGCCGGTCGGGATGGAGTCGAGCACGGAGCGGCGGAAGACGTAGCAGCCGGCGTTGACCTGGTCGGTAATGCATTCCTCGGCGGTCTTGGGCTTCTCCAGGAAGGACAGCACCCGTCCGGCCTCGTCGGTCGGTACGAGGCCGAAGGCGCGCGGGTCGGAGACGCGGGTGAGGTGCAGGGTGACGTCCGCTTCCCGCGCCTCGTGCCGCTGAAGGACGTCCCGCAGGTCAAGGCCGGACAGGATGTCGCCGTTGAGGATCAGGACCGGCGCGTCCGCTGGACCACGCAGCAGTCGCCCGGCGTTGCGGATCGCACCGCCCGTGCCGAGCGGCACCTCCTCGACTGCGTAGGAGATCTCCAGGTCCCGGGTGAAGTCCCTGAACTCCTCCTCGAAGAGGCCGGCGAGATACGAGGTGGCGAACACCACGTGCCCGACCCCGGCGTCCATGAGCTTGGCGATCTGGTGCCGGATGAAGGAGGAGCCCGCGACGCTGAGAAGCGGCTTCGGGGTGTGGTTCGTCAGGGGGCGCAAGCGGGTTCCCTTGCCGCCCACCAGGATGATGGCTTCTTGCATGATGGCCTCGCTCGGTCAGCTGGTGGCGTCGGCGCCAGGGCCTGCGTAGTCGGAGGTGAAGCAGGACTTGATGGCCTTCTCCGTGAGGGGGCGTCCCGCGAAGTCGAGCCGGGAGGCGACCTTGTCGTCAGGCTTGGTGTTCGGGTCGTCGTCGAACCAGATCGACCACCAGTAGACGCCCTGCATCTGCCGGTCCTGGACGACCTGGCAGACGGCGGTGTACCAGTTGGCCTGCACTCTGGGGTTGACGGCGCGCTTCGTGTAGAAGTCGCCGGGAGCGTGGTAGGCGCCGTTCATGGCGCCGATGCCGGCCTCGGCGATGACGATGTTCGGCAGCGAGCCGGTGGCCTTCTTGTCCAGCCAGTCGTTCCAGCCCTCGACCAGGGTCTTGACGCGTGCGGTGTCCGCCACCTTGACGGGGAAGTAGGCGTCGACGCCGAGGTGGTTGACCGGCATGTTGATGCGGCCGGACACGTAGTTGTCCCAGTTGGCGTCGTAGGCGACCTCGCCAGAGAAGGTCTTCTCGGCGAAGGCGACCAGGGCGTCCCAGCCTGGGTCGCCCTCCAAGGAGTTGAGCTCGGTGCCGACCACGAAGGTGTTCGCCTTCGTTTTCTCGGCGGCTTCGAGATACGGGGTGAGGAACTGCTTGTACGACGCGAACCAGGCGGAGCGCGAGGCAGGTTCGATGTTGCCGCGCCAGCCGTCCGGCGGGTTCAGGGACTTCTCGTCCATGATCGGGCGGAGCGTGGTGCGGAAACCGGCGTCCTCGAACACCTTCAGTACCCGCTGGAGGCGTTCCGGGGACGGTGTCTTGGCCCCGGCCGAGAGTTCGTTGGATGCGACGCCCTCGGTGAAGAAGGGGAAAGAGATGGACACCGAGTTCGCGCCCAGGCCGATGAGGTACTCGGCGTGCTTGCGGGCCTGGTTCTCGATGAACGTGTCGGAGCGCTTCTTCTTCTCCTCCTCCCAGTAGAGCTGTACGCCCCACTGCGCCATGCCGGCCTTCCAGGGCTTGGCGACCTTGAGGGCGTCGGCGGAGGAAGGGGGAGAGGGGGAGGACGCGGATGTCGAAACGGTGGCGTCGTCGGACGGGGTGGCGGACTCCTCGGCGTCGCCCCTCACGATTCTGGGCAGGGCCGAGCCCGACTCCCAGCGCACCGGGTGGTCGCCGAGGACGAAGGGGGTACCCAGAACGATGGTGAGGACGGTCACCGGGAAGATGGCGAGCAAGGGCAGTCGCGAGCGCATGTCAGTTGTCTTCCGGGCGGTCAGGCGGGCTTGGCGATCACGACGAACTTGTTCTCCTCGCGACGGACGAACTTCAGGAAGCCCTTGAAGCCGCCGAGCCCTTCCAGTACGGAGAAGACGGGGATGAGCGCGACCACCACGATCGGCTCCCACCACTTGCGCCGGCCGCTGACCGACGCGAGCGCGTTCAGCCGCAGCCCCTCCCAGTAGGTCCAGATCACGTAGGCGAAGTTGAGGGCCCAGAGGATCACGATGGACTGGGTCACGGGCGAGGTGTTCATGTCGTTGATGAGCCAGCCGAGGAGCAGCACGGCGCCGATGTGCTGGAGGGGGCCGAGGATCCAGGTGGCCACACAGATCGACAGGAACCAGCGGTAACGCAGCGGCACGGCCCTGTTGAAGCAGAGCGCCACCAGGCCCCAGGCCCACCGGTCGCGCTGCTTGACGAAGTCGGCCGCGCTGGCGGGGGAGGCGCCGTAGCAGCGGCCGTTGAACCAGTCGCTGCGGCCCGGGTACCTGCGGCAGAAGGTCAGGGCGAGGCGGGCGTCCTCGACGATCTCCTTGGGACCGAAGTCCCAGCCGATCTCGGCCTCGATGGACGCGCGTAGCACCAGCAGCTCGCCGTGCACACCGGCGGCCGGGGTGCCCATGCCGGTCAGTGCGCGGAAGCGGGCGATGTCGTCGGCGGGGCGCACCGCGTCCGCGAGCCAGGTGAAGAGGTTGACCGCGTTCTCGCGGGGATACGTGAGGATGCCCTGGGCCATGTGCTTGGCCTTGTCGGGGTGGGCCCGGCGCTGGCGGTTGATGAACTGGGCGAGCGAGGACGCGGTGTCGGGGCCGACGCCGGTGTCGTCGTCCATGTGCAGCACCCAGACGTAGTCGAGGGCCTCGCCCTCCGCGATGCGCAGCTCGTGGGCGTAGTGGTTGGCGCGGGCCTTGAAACGGGTGCCGTTGGCCGGGACGTAGTCCTTGGGGACCGTGATCACCCGGATCAGCGGGTGCGAGTCGGCGAGCCGGTCGATGTCCTCCGCCGCCTCGCAGCCCTCCTCGGTGAGGATGTCGACGCGCATGTAAGGGAACCACTCCGGCAGGTGCTCGACGTACGAGAGGATCGAGCGCTCCAGGGCCGGGTAGGTGTCATGCCGTCCGATGGTCGGGCACAGGACGATCAGGAAGTCCTGCTCGGCCGGCGCGGGAGGGACCATCTTGCCGCTCTTGCGGACCCGGCGGCGGATCAGCAGCGCACCCTGGATGCCGACCATCACACCGACCACCGGCAGGGACCAGACGACGGTCAGGGCCCAGCTCAGCAGCGACGAGCTGGGCCGGTAGGTCCACAGCCCGAAGGCGACCAGCAGGACGAAGGGCAGCAGGAACGGGAGGATCCCCGGCTTCCACGCCGCAGTGCGCTTGGCCAGCTTCTGATTGTGCCGCGAGTACGGCAGACCCCCGTCGACGACTGTCGTTGCCATGACGTGCGCAACTCCCATGAGATCGGTGGTGCGTTGAGGCAGCGACAGATCTCGGCCGAGGCACGACGGAGCGCGCCACGGCACATTCACTCTGGGTTTTGCCCCCCAACGCCTTCTTTGGCGCTATCGGCCACTCACCAGTCAGAAGCCCCCCCAGGCGCCTAAACCACTGGCCGAACAGGAATGCGATTGTGCCACATGAGTTCGAGCTGAAGTGTTGCCCGTGTGAAAAATGTGCGTGAAGAGTAAATCAACTCAGGTTTTGTGGAGCGATCTCCAGTCGAAGTTCCCCTGTCGGTCATTCGCGCCGCCGGTGATGACCAGCGGTGAACCATATGTCCGCTTCACGTCCTCGTTGGTGTTCTTGCCCCGGGGCGAGGACACGTTGTCGTACGAAAGCGCCTGGCCCCACACGGTCCAGAGCACCCACGGCGTGGCCGAAAGGGTGCGCGGCTGTGCCGCGTTGAGCGGAACGTGGAAGGACTCGGCCATGATCCGGGGCTTGTGGTACTGCTCCAGTCCGCGGTACCAGACCTCGGTCCAGGTCTCTCCGTGGAAGGGCCGCGACGGGGTGTCGCTGTAGTCGTCCACCCCCACGATGTCCACGTACCGGCTGCCCGGGTAGTAGTCCCGCGGCTCCTGCCCGTAGGTGCCGTCCCAGGAGTTCGGTGACCAGACGAAGATCAGGTTGTGCAGGCCGCGGCTGCCCACGAGGTAGTCGTGCATGATGCGCCACAGCTTCCGGTACGCGCCCGGGTCCTGCCCTGCCCACCAGAAACCGCCCTTGCCAGGGGCCGTGTTCATCTCGTGGTAGGGGCGGAGGAGGACCGGTACCCCGAGGGCCGCGAGGTACTGGAGGTGGTCGGCGAGATAGCTCAGGTCGAGCAGCAGCTCCCTGTGCTCGTCGCTGCCCTGGGTGACCACCCGTCCGAACCAGCCGGAATCGTTCGCCGCGGGCGAGTTGCGGCGCATTGTCTGCTTGTACCCCTTCACCTCGCTGCCCGGGTACGGCTGGTGGAAGGAGAAGCCGACGATGCCGGCCGGGCCGCCGCCGTTGTGCGGAAGGCTGACCGTGGTACCGGACGCGCAGTCCTCGCGGGTGCCGGTCGGGTTGTACGAGCCGTCCGCCTCGCGCGGCAGGCCCGCCCATACGCCGACGGCCAGGTCCACCGCGTCCTCGGCGTATCCCCAGTGGGGGCGGCAACTCGGCCATGCCGACCGCGAGTAGGACCGCGGCTCGCCCACCCCCCAGCCCTGTCCGCCGTAGCCGGGTCCGAGGTCTACCTCCACGAAGCCGGGCAGCCGTCCCGTGATGTCCCGGACCTTGCGGTAGTAGTAGCCAGGCTGCTTCACGCCCCGGTAGTCGCCGTACTGCGCGTTGTACCGCTCGTTCTGGAGCTCGACGTGCTGGCCGATCACGGTGCGGGTGGAGCGCCCGCGGCGTGCGTCGTTCTCGAGGCCGGCCAGCAGCGCGTAGACCCGGCGCGCGGCGGCCGTCGCCTGCGGATCCCGGTCCCGCAGGTCGGTCGGGACCAGCGTCGGCCTGCGCTCGGCGGCCTCCGGCCAGGCCCATAGCGTCAACGGCGTCAGCAGGGCGGCACAGGCGCCCGCCCCGATGAGCTGCACTCGCCCTCGCATACGCATGGTCCCAGCCCTTTCCCCCGGCGATCTGCGAGGAGATTCTGCCCCGTCTACGGATGAAGCAGGGGATCCCTCAGGACGCCGGGGAGTTGGCCGCCGCCGACGCCTGTGCCTCGCCGCGGCGGCGGATCTGCCGGAACGTGAACTCGGCGAGGTCGTCGCCCGTGGTGAAGACCGCGCTGTCCTTCTGCGTCACGTTCTTGCCGTTGGTGAAGCCGGAGACCGTGAAGTACGCGTAGCGCCCGTACGAGTTGGCCGTGGAGCGGCAGACCGCCGTGGTGCAGAAGGCCGGGACGCCGGAGCCGGACAGGGAGGCGACATTGCCCTTGTCCCACTCCTGCTTGGCCTTGGTGGCCTTGGCCTCGGTGTCGAACAGGGCGACGCCGACGGTGACCGCGACGCCTTTCCTGGAGTACGTGGCACGGATTACGCGGGTGCAGTCGTTGCTGGTCAGGACCTTGGCGAGCGCGCCCCGGACCGCCGTCGCGCACTTCGTCGTGCTGCTGGTGGAGCCCTTCTTGTAGATCCGCTCACCCATCGTCAGGCTGCTGCCGGGAAAGAGGGTGTCCGCGCTGAGCGGCGCGGTGTCCTTCTTGACGCTGGAGACGAAGTCCTTCGGGTCCAGCGGGGGCGGGGCAGTGGTCGCCTCGAAGGACGGGCCGGGCTGTGTGGTGTCGCTGGGGATGTCCGCGGAGGTGGGGAGCTCGTCGGCGGGCTGGTTCGACGCCGAGCTGCTGTTTGCGGAGACGACCGCCATGGCCACGAGCGCGCCGACCACGACCGTGGCCAGGGCGCTGCCGCCTATCCACAGCCACCTGCGGCGGCGGGCGCGCGCCTCCGAGGCCTCGGCGAGCGCCGCCCAGTCGGGAGTATCCGAACCCGAACCCCAGTTGGGGGGACCCGCATCCGGCCCCCCGGGGCCCCACTGAGGCCCTCCTTGCCCAAAGCTCATGGGGCGCATCTTAGACGTGCCGAACGGGGGCGCGAACACGCGCAAGCGGGGCCGGTGGAGGGCCCGTTCGGGCCGATCGTCATTCCTTCCCTTTGTGGTGTGCCCGTGCGGGCTGTCTGCGCGGGACGCCGCATGGGCGGCGGCATCGTGAACACGGTTGCCGCCGGCGGCGGCGACGCTGCGATGCCTGGTGTGGCCGGGCGGGCCTGAGCCGTGCGCTGACGGTTCCCGTCGCGCGGCGGGGGGCCCCGACGGCGGGCGGTTCCGCGTCGCGCGGCGGCGGTCCCGCACCTCGCCGTCAGCCGCTCGGCCACACGCTCGGGCTCGCGACCCTCCGTAGATCCGGTCACCCAGGGCGACCGGCCGTACGTAGTGGGCACGCGTGCGTGCCGACCCCGATCCGCGGCGGGGGCTACTCCCTTCCGTATGTCTCTGATCCGTATGTCTCTATGAGGCCGCCTCTTCGCGGGCGCCCCTGGGCGGTCCTTCCGGGCCGGCCGCCCCTGGGTGGTCCTTCCGGGAGGTCCCCCTGGGCGGTCCCCGAGGCGGTCCTCCCGGGGCGGTCCTCCCGAGGCGGTCCTCCCGGGGAAGCGCCGCTGCGGCCGGAGCCGGGGTGCCGCAGACGGCCGCGAGCCGGGCTCATCGGGGTAGCCGGGGCGCGCCGCGGGTGCGGTGTGCGTGCGCGCCGATGGCGGTGCCACTGTGACGCCGGCTTTCGGGGGACTCCCAGCCTGTGCCCGCTCCCGGGCGACGCCCGGCGGAGGCCGGCTGCGCGGCGCCGCCGGGAGCGAAGCCCCGACGCACCGCCGCAGGGAAGCCCCGCGACGCGGTGCCGCCGTGCGAGGCCCCGCGACGCGGTGCCGCCGGGCGAACGCCCGACGCGCCGCCGCCCGGCGAAGGCCCCCGACGCGGCGCCGCCCGGCGAAGGCCCCCGACGCGGCGCCGCTCGGCGCAGGCCCCCGACGGGCCGCCGCCCGGCGAAGGCCCCCGACGCGGCGCCGCTCGGCGCAGGCCCCCGACCCGGCGCGTTCGGCGCAGGGCCCACGACTCGGCGCCGCCCTGCTCAGGTCCCCACGCGGCCGCGAACGGTCTCCGTGGCGGTTAACCTGGAGGTGCAGGGCCGCCCACGGCGGTCGAGTGCCGACTGCGAACGGCCCCCGGCCCCGCGTTTTGACCCATACGGGCAGGCGCGGGTATCCTGCTTGTTCGTTATGTGTATTGGCTTGCTCAATCTCACGTGAGGGGCCCTTACACCGGTCCACCGGGCCGATGACCAGCGGCAAGCACTCGGTTGCGTCACCGATGTGCGGCCAGGGCTGTCGTGATCGTCCGTGGTGGCCTTGTCAGGACCCACTCACTGAAGAAGCGAAGGCTACGAACCGTGCGTACGTACAGCCCCAAGCCCGGCGATGTCACCCGCCAGTGGCACGTCATCGACGCCCAGGACGTTGTCCTGGGTCGTCTGGCATCGACTGCCGCCACCCTTCTGCGGGGCAAGCACAAGCCGATCTACGCGCCCCACGTCGACGCTGGTGACTTCGTCATCATCATCAACGCGGACAAGGTGCACCTCTCCGGCAACAAGCGGACCCAGAAGATGGCGTACCGCCACTCGGGCTACCCGGGCGGTCTCCGCTCGATCCGCTACGACGAGCTGCTCGCGAAGAACCCGGAGAAGGCCATCGAGAAGGCCGTCAAGGGCATGCTCCCCAAGAACACCCTGGGCCGTCAGATGCTCTCCAAGCTGAAGGTCTACTCGGGCGACCAGCACCCGCACGCTGCCCAGCAGCCGGTGCCGTTCGAGATCACCCAGGTCGCGCAGTAAGTCCGGCCACCCCTAAGACTGAAGAGAATCTGAGGAGAATCGTGGCCGAGACCACCGTTGAGCAGCCGCTCGAGGACGTCGCCGACGTCGAGCACTACACCACCGAGTCGGAGGTCCCCGTCGAGGGCGAGTACACCTCCGAGTCCCTCGCTTCCCGCTTCGGCGAGCCGCAGCCGGCCGCCGGCCTGGGTCGCCGCAAGAACGCCATCGCCCGCGTCCGGATCGTCCCGGGCACCGGCAAGTGGAAGATCAACGGTCGCACCCTCGAGGACTACTTCCCGAACAAGGTGCACCAGCAGGAAGTCAACGAGCCCTTCAAGGTGCTCGAGCTCGAGGGCCGCTACGACGTCATCGCCCGTATCGCGGGTGGCGGCGTCTCCGGCCAGGCCGGCGCCCTGCGCCTCGGCGTGGCCCGCGCCCTGAACGAGGCGGACGTGGACAACAACCGCGGCGCGCTGAAGAAGGCCGGCTTCCTGCGCCGCGACGACCGTGCGGTCGAGCGGAAGAAGGCCGGTCTGAAGAAGGCCCGCAAGGCCCCGCAGTACAGCAAGCGCTAATCGCTGCTGCTTGTACAGCACTTTCGCCCCGGCGGCACGCAGTGTGCTGCCGGGGCGTTCGTTTATCACAGGCGTGCGGCGTATAACGGCATGAGGCCATGAGGCCATGAGCCCATAAGGCCATGAGGCGTTCATACGCCTGCCTGGTCGGACTGTTTCCGAAGCTTCCTGAGCCTCCCCCACCGCTTGATGCGTGGGAGGCACCCGCAGAAATTCTGAAAGTTCGGAGGACACCAGTGGGACGACTCTTCGGCACGGACGGCGTGCGCGGTGTCGCCAACGCGGATCTGACGGCTGAGCTCGCGCTCGGCCTGTCTGTCGCGGCGGCGCACGTGCTCGCCGAGGCGGGCACCTTCGAAGGCCACCGGCCGGTGGCGGTGGTCGGGCGGGACCCGCGCGCGTCCGGGGAGTTCCTCGAGGCCGCGGTGGTCGCGGGCCTGGCCAGCGCCGGTGTCGACGTCCTGCGTGTCGGCGTGCTGCCCACCCCCGCGGTGGCGTATCTCACCGGCGAGCTGGGCGCCGACCTCGGCGTGATGCTCTCCGCCAGCCACAACGCGATGCCCGACAACGGCATCAAGTTCTTCGCCCGCGGCGGCCACAAGCTCGCCGACGAGCTCGAGGACAAGATCGAGGCCGTGTACGAGGAGCACCGCACCGGTGCCCCCTGGGACCGTCCCACGGGCGCGGGCGTCGGCCGCGTGAAGTCGTACGACGAGGGCTTCGAGCGGTACGTCACGCACCTCCTCGGCGTCCTGCCGAACCGGCTCGACGGGCTGAAGGTCGTCCTCGACGAGGCGCACGGCGCGGCCGCCGGCGTCTCGCCCGAGGCGTTCAAGCGGGCCGGTGCCGAGGTCGTCACGATCGGCGCCGACCCCGACGGGCTGAACATCAACGACGGCTGCGGCTCCACCCATCTGGACCTGCTGAAGGCCGCCGTCGTCGAGCACGGCGCCGACCTCGGCATCGCGCACGACGGCGACGCCGACCGCTGCCTCGCCGTGGACCACACGGGTGCCGAGGTGGACGGCGACCAGATCCTCGCCGTGCTCGCTCTGGCGATGCGCGAGCGCGGTGCCCTGCGCGAGGACACCGTCGTCGCGACCGTCATGTCCAATCTGGGCTTCAAGCTCGCCATGGAGCGCGAGGGCCTGTTCCTCGTGCAGACCGCCGTCGGCGACCGCTATGTGCTCGAGGAGATGAAGGAGAACGGCTACGCGCTGGGCGGCGAGCAGTCCGGGCACGTGATCATCCTCGACCACGCCACGACCGGTGACGGCACGCTGACCGGCCTTCTCCTGGCGGCGCGGGTCGCCGAGACGGGCCGGGCGCTCGCGGACCTGGCCGCCGTCATGGAGCGTCTGCCGCAGGTGCTCGTCAACGTTCCGGACGTCGACAGGTCCCAGGTGCACACCTCCGCCGAGCTGACCGCCGCGGTCGTCGACGCGGAGCGCGAGCTGGGCTCCACGGGCCGGGTGCTGCTGCGCCCGTCCGGCACCGAGCCGCTCGTACGCGTCATGGTGGAGGCCGCCGACATCGAGCAGGCGCGCTCGGTGGCCGGGCGGCTCGCCGACGTGGTGAAGTCGGCTCTCGGTTAGGCCGACAGGACCTGGGGGGCTCGGTCAGAGCCTGCTCTTCGCGGCGGTACGTTCACGCTGCCTGTTCCAGAACAGCTTCTGGGCGAGCAGCGTGAGCGTACCGGCGAGGACGATGCCGAGCAGGTTGAGCAGGAGCTGTTCGGTGGAGCCCAGGGTCTGGGCGGTGTCGCCGTAGCTGAGCGCCACGGCCGCGTTCGCGGCCGCCGGGACGGTCGTCACGGAGATGGCGACGCCGACCAGGGCGCCCGACTTCGCGGAGGTCAGCGAGAGCGTTCCGGCGGCGCCCGCGAGGACGGCCACGACGAACGAGAACCAGTCGGGGGCGTAGATGAAGCCCGTGTTGGGCCGGTCCGCCTCCAGCTGCGCCTCGCTGAACAGCCCGACCCAGTCCATGAAGAGGCTGAAGACCACCGTCATCAGCATCGCGATGGCGAACCCCGCGAGCAGAGCCGTCACCGCGCGCAGGGCCAGGCGCGGTGCGCGCCGCACCAGGGCCGTGCAGATCCCGGCCAGGGGCCCGAACTCCGGGCCGACCGCCATCGCGCCCACGATCAGGATCGCGTTGTCGAGGACCACACCGCAGGCCGCGATCATCGTGGCGAGCGTGATGAAGGCGACATACGTGACGGAGAGCGTCGACTCCTCGTGCGTGGCGTCGGTCAGGTGTTCCCACAGCACCGCGTCCGCGGCCTCGCCCGGCGCCTCCTCCTCGGCCTTGTCGGCGCGCTTGGACAGCGACAGGTCGATGTTCTCGACGGCGATCGAGCCCCGCTCGTGGATGCCGAGGGTCTGCAGCCCGGAGAGGAGTTCGTCGCCGGCCTCGCGGGCGACGTCGCACAGCACCACGTCGCCGGCGGGGTTGCGGGCGGCGCCCGGCAGCACGGCGAGATGTGTCGTGCCGGGGGTCCGCTCGATGAGGCGCACCGCCTCTTCGGTGACGTCCGCCGGGGTGATCAGGCGCAGATGCAGCATGGCGGCAGGGTAACCGGCGCTGTTTGCGCCGGCGTCACGGCTTCCGGGCCTCGGCGGTCACAGCTTGCGCAGGCTCAGCCGCTGCACCTTGTGGTCCGGGCCCTTGCGCAGGACGAGGGTGGCGCGGCCGCGCGTGGGCGCCACGTTCTGCAGAAGATTGGGCTTGTTGATGGTCCGCCAGGTCCTGCGCGCGTAGTCGAGGGCCTCCTCCTCGGAGACCTGGGTGTACTTCCGGAAGTACGAGGACGGGTTCTGGAAGGCCGTCTCGCGCAGCCTGCGGAAACGGTTCAGGTACCAGCTCTCGATGTCCTCGGTGCGCGCGTCCACGTACACGCTGAAGTCGAAGTAGTCGGCGAGGCCGACCCGGGTGCGGCCGTCCTTGCCCGGCAGCGCGGGCTGCAGGACGTTGAGGCCCTCGACGATCAGGATGTCGGGGCGGCGGACCGTCAGCTTCTGGCCGGGCACGATGTCGTAGATCAGGTGTGAGTAGACGGGGGCCGTCACCTCGTCCTTGCCCGCCTTGATGTCGGCGACGAAGCGGGTGAGGGCGCGGCGGTCGTACGACTCGGGGAAGCCCTTGCGCGACATCAGGCCGCGCGCCTCGAGCTCCTTGGTGGGGAGCAGGAAGCCGTCGGTGGTGACCAGTTCGACGCGGGGGTGCTCGGGCCAGCGGGAGAGCAGGGCCTGCAGCAGACGGGCGACGGTGGACTTGCCGACCGCCACGGACCCCGCGACTCCTATGACGAAGGGCGTGCCGGACTGCGAGCCCTTCTCGCCGAGGAAGGTGTTGAGCGCGCCGCGCAGCCCGCTCGTCGAGCCGACGTACAGATTGAGCAGGCGGGACAGCGGCAGATAGATGTCCCGCACCTCGTCGAGGTCGATGACGTCGCCCAGACCGCGCAGTCTCTCGACCTCCTCCGCGGTCAGCGGCAGTGGCGTCTTGGCGCGCAGGGCGCTCCACTCGGCACGGGTGAGGTCGACGTAGGGAGTCGCCTCCGGCCTTGACCGGTGGGCGCTCCGCGGCGGCGAGGAGACCGGAGAGATCACAGTCCATTGTTACGGGAGTTTGAACACCGCGGGGCGTGGGGTCGGTCACGCGGGTATCTCCGGCATTCCGGCCACGTGCAGCACGAGGTCTGGACCAGCGTTCCGCACGGGGATACGGTCCCGCCACCCGGTGCCGAGCCGCGCACCGGGGTCGCAGGGGGTTTGGGGGTCGCCATGTCCGTACATCTTCGTGTTTTCGCCCGTCGCCGAGCCGCGGCGGGAGATGCGAGGACGGCTGCGCGGGCAGGTGTGCGGGCGGATTTCGAAGGGCGCGTCTGCAGCGAACTGTCCGCCGATCTGCCCGACGAGGACCTGGGCGAGGACCTCGGCGATGTCCTGGACCTCTACGAGATGGGCAGCAAGCCGCGGTGCGAGGAGGCCGAGTACCTGGAGCTGGTCCAGGAGGCGATCGAGCGCATCGAGCGGGGGGAGTAACCCTCTGGATCCACAAGCCGGTACCACGGGGTGCACGAGGTGGCGGCCGGCCGGCCGGGTGCGTGGCAAACCTCCCGGTGCATAACACAAGATGGCCGGATCTGCCGGAAACGCGCGGCCGGTGAAGAGGGTGAAACGACCTTCAAGTCGTGGGGGGTGAGGGCTCGCCGTAGGCTGCGGCCATGTGCGGAATCGTGGGTTACGTCGGCTCGCAGCCGGCGCTTGATGTCGTCCTCGCCGGGCTGAAGCGGCTGGAATACCGGGGCTATGACTCGGCCGGTGTCGCCGTGCTCGCCGACGGTGGGCTGGCCGCCGCCAAGAAGGCCGGGAAACTCGGCAACCTGGAGAAGGAGCTGGCCGAGCGGCCGCTGCCGACCGGTTCCACGGGCATCGGACACACCCGCTGGGCCACCCACGGAGGGCCCACGGATGCGAACGCACATCCGCACCTCGACAACGCGGGCCGTGTCGCGATCGTGCACAACGGCATCATCGAGAACTTCGCCGCCCTGCGCGCCGAACTGGCGGAGCGGGGGCACGAGCTGGCGTCCGAGACGGACACCGAGGTCGTCGCGCACCTGCTCGCCGAGGAGTTCTCCGGCTGCGCGGACCTCGCCGAGGCGATGCGGCTGGTGTGCCGGCGTCTGGAGGGCGCGTTCACGCTGGTCGCCGTGCATGCGGACGACCCGGATGTGGTGGTCGGGGCGCGGCGGAACTCGCCGCTGGTGGTGGGCGTTGGGGAAGGTGAGTCCTTCCTCGCCTCGGACGTCGCCGCCTTCATCGCCCATACGCGCTCGGCGATCGAGCTGGGGCAGGACCAGGTGGTCGAGCTGCGGCGCGACGGGGTGACGGTCACCGACTTCGACGGCCGGCCCGCCGACGTGCGCTCGTACCACGTGGACTGGGACGCCGAGGCGGCCGAAAAGGGGGGTTATGACTACTTCATGCTCAAGGAGATCGCCGAGCAGCCCAAGGCGGTCGCCGATACGTTGCTGGGGCGCATCGACGCCTCGGGTTCCCTGACGCTGGACGAGGTCCGCATCCCGGGCTCCGTGCTGCGGGAGGTCGACAAGGTCGTCATCGTCGCGTGCGGTACGGCATTTCACGCCGGACTGATCGCGAAGTACGCCATCGAGCACTGGACGCGGATTCCCTGCGAGGTGGAGCTCGCCAGCGAGTTCCGCTACCGGGACCCCATCCTCGACCCGGGGACGCTGGTCATCGCCATCTCGCAGTCCGGCGAGACCATGGACACCCTCATGGCGCTGCGGCACGCCCGAGAGCAGGGCTCCAAGGTGCTGGCGATCTGCAACACCAACGGCTCGACGATCCCGCGCGAGTCCGACGCCGTGCTGTACACGCACGCGGGTCCGGAGGTCGCCGTCGCCTCCACCAAGGCGTTCCTGACGCAGCTCGTCGCCTGCTATCTGGTGGCGCTCTATCTGGGCCAGGTGCGCGGCACCAAGTGGGGCGACGAAATCCACGCCGTCGTCAGGGACTTGGCGAAGATCGCCGACCAGGTCGAGCGGGTCCTGGAGACCATGGAACCGGTGCGGGAACTGGCGCGTTCGCTCGCCGACAAGGACACCGTGCTGTTCCTGGGCCGCCATGTGGGCTATCCCGTAGCCCTGGAAGGCGCGCTGAAGCTCAAGGAGCTCGCGTACATGCACGCCGAGGGCTTTGCGGCGGGCGAGCTGAAGCACGGGCCGATCGCCCTCATCGAGGACGACCTGCCGGTGGTCGTCGTGGTCCCGTCGCCGCGCGGACGCTCGGTACTGCACGACAAGATCGTTTCGAACATACAGGAGATCCGGGCGCGCGGTGCCCGGACGATCGTGATCGCGGAGGAGGGGGACGAGACGGTCGTCCCGTACGCCGACCACCTGATCCGTGTCCCGGCCACGCCGACGCTGCTCCAACCGCTCGTCGCCACCGTGCCGCTGCAGGTCTTCGCCTGCGAGCTGGCCACGGCGCGCGGCAACGAGGTGGACCAGCCGCGCAACCTCGCGAAGTCTGTGACGGTGGAGTGATGAGGGCGCGCGCTGTCGGCACCGGCGGAGCGGCCGGGGGAGCGAGATCGTGATCATCGGGGTGGGCATCGACGTCGCCGAGATCGACCGGTTCCGCAAGTCCATGGAACGCACGCCCGGGATGGCCCGACGGCTGTTCGTGGAGCGGGAGTTGCTGCTGCCCAGCGGGGAGCGGCGCGGCATAGCCTCACTGGCCGTCCGTTTCGCGGCCAAGGAAGCCATCGCCAAGGCCCTCGGCGCCCCGGCCGGCCTGCACTGGACGGACGCGGAGGTCTACGTGGAGGACAGCGGCCAGCCGCGCGTACGCGTACGGGGCACGGTCGCGGCCCGCGCGGCCGAACTGGGCGTCCGCTCCTGGCACGTGTCGCTGAGCCATGACGCGGGGGTGGCTTCGGCGGTGGTGATCGCGGAGGGGTGACTACCGCCGCACTGCTGCACCGCTGTGGCACAGCCACGCGTCAGGGCGCACCGAAAAGCAACGGCACCCCCGGCTAGGGGAGACTCGACGGCATGCGTACTGCGTACAGCGTGGAAACCGTAAGGACAGCCGAACGCACCCTCATGGCGAGGCTCCCGGAGGGAACCCTCATGCAGCGCGCAGCGGCAGGCCTCGCCGCCGCATGCGCGGAGTTGCTGGGCCGCGTCTACGGCACCCGCATCGTCCTCCTCGTCGGCAGCGGCGACAACGGCGGCGACGCCCTCTACGCGGGCGCCCGCCTGGCCCGCCGCGGCGCGGGCGTGACGGCGGTACTGCTGGCGGCCGAGGACCGAACCCACCCAGGGGGCCTCGCGGCCCTGCGGGCGGCCGGGGGGAGCACGGCCGCCCGCAGGGCCGCCGAAGCGCTGATCCACCACGCCGACCTGGTCGTCGACGGCATCGTGGGCATCGGCGGCAAGGGCGGTCTCCGCCCGGACGCCGCGCAACTGGCGGCGCTGGTCGGGGACGCGGGCGTGCCCGTCGTCGCCGTCGACCTGCCCAGCGGCATCGAGCCCGACACGGGCGAGGTCCGCGGCGAGGCGGTACGGGCCGACGTGACCGTGACATTTGGCACATACAAGCCGGGCCTGCTCATCGACCCCGCGCGGGAGCACGCGGGCACCGTCCGGCTGGTCGGCATCGGGCTCGACCTGCCGGCCGAGGCAGATCTCGAGGCGCTCCAGTACGCCGATGTGGAGCGGCTGTTGCCGGTGCCGGTTGCGGAGAGCGACAAGTACCGGCGGGGCGTCGTGGGCATCGTCGCTGGCTCCGCCCGCTATCCCGGCGCGGCCGTGCTGGCCGTCGCCGGGGCGCTGCGGGGCGGGGCCGGGGCCGTGCGCTACGTCGGGCCCGCGGGCGACGCCGTGATCGCACGCTTCCCGGAGACCCTGGTGTCCGCCGGGCCGCCCGCGAAGGCGGGCCGCGTGCAGGCCTGGGTCGTCGGACCGGGCATCGGCGACAACGCGCAGGCGGTGGCGGAGGTGCTCGGCGCCGACGTGCCGGTGCTGGTGGACGCGGACGGGCTGCGCCTCGCCGACCCGGACGCGGTGCGGGCCCGCACCGCACCGACCCTGCTCACTCCGCACGCGGGCGAGGCGGCCGCGCTGCTCGGCGTCGACCGCGCGGAGGTGGAGGGCGCACGGCTGGCGGCGGTACGGGAGCTCGCGGGGCGGTACGGGGCGACGGTGCTGCTCAAGGGTGCGACCACGCTGGTGGCCGGGCCCCGTGGGGGCGCCGTGCGGGTGAACCCGACGGGGACGCCGTGGCTGGCCACGGCCGGGAGTGGTGATGTGCTGTCGGGGCTTGCGGGGTCCTTGCTGGCGGCGGGGCTGGAGGCGCGGGACGCCGGGTCTGTCGCGGCGTATATGCATGGGCTGGCGGGGCGGTTCGCTGCGCATGGCGCGCCCACGGGTGCGCTTGAGGTGGCCGAGGCCTTGCCTCGGGCTTGGCGGGACGTCACTGCGTGACTCTCGCCACGGGGCGGACGCGCGCCCCGTTGGGGGCGGGCGCTGCGGGGCGGGCGCGGCGCCGCGGTGGTTCCGCCTGTGCCCACCTGTTCCGCCCCAGCGGAACGACTGCCCACAGGCGCAGCGGCGCCCAACGTCGCAGTGGGGTGTCGTAGGGCTCTGAGACACTGGGTGCGCCATGAATGAGACTGCCCCGTTGCGCGCCCGCGCTGAGATCGATCTGTCCGCCCTTCGGGCCAACGTGCGGACGTTGCGTGCCCTGGCGCCCGGGGCCGCGTTCATGGCCGTCGTGAAGGCGGACGCGTACGGGCACGGGATGATTCCCTGCGCGCGTGCCGCACTGGACGCGGGCGCGACCTGGCTCGGCACCGCGACGCCCGAGGAGGCGCTCGCGCTGCGGGCCGCCGGGATCGGGCCCGACCGCGCCCGCGTCATGTGCTGGCTCTGGACGCCGGGCGGCCCGTGGCGCGAGGGCATCGAGGCGGATCTCGACATCGCGGTGAGCGGGATGTGGGCCCTGCGGGAGGTCAAGGCCGCCGCGCGGCAGGCGGGCCGCCCCGCACGCATCCAGCTGAAGGCCGACACCGGCCTCGGGCGCAACGGCTGCCAGCCCGCAGACTGGCCCGAACTCATCGCCGAGTCCCTCGCCGCGCAGGCCGAGGGGCTCGTCCAAGTCACCGGCCTCTGGTCGCACTTCGCGTGCGCCGACGAGCCCGGCCACCCGTCCATCGAGGCCCAGCTCACCCTGTTCCGCGAGATGGTGGCGTACGCAGAGGCCAAGGGCGCGCGCCCCGAGGTGCGGCACATCGCCAACTCGCCGGGCACGCTGACCCTTCCGGAGACGCACTTCGATCTCGTACGACCGGGGATCGCGATGTACGGGATCTCGCCGAGCCCCGAGATCGGCACATCGGCGGACCTCGGGCTGCGTCCGGTCATGACGCTGTCCGCGTCGCTCGCACTCGTGAAGCATGTGCCGGGGGGCCATGGCGTGAGTTACGGACATCACTACGTCACACCGGGGGGCACGACTCTCGGCCTCATCCCCGTCGGTTACGGTGACGGGATCCCGCGTCATGCGTCGGGCACCGGGCCCGTGTTGGTCGGGGGCAAGCTCCGGACGGTGGCGGGGCGTATCGCGATGGACCAGTTCGTGGTCGATCTCGGAGGGGACGAGCCTCCGGCCGGCGCGGAAGCGCTGCTGTTCGGACCGGGCGACCGGGGCGAGCCGACCGCCGAGGACTGGGCACAGGCGGCGGGGACCATCGCGTACGAAATCGTCACCCGCATCGGATCGCGCGTTCCACGCGTCTATGTGAACGAGCGGCCCGAGGGCGACGAGCGGTGCGACGGCGAGGAACGGTGCGACGGCCAGGAGCGGTACGGCCAGGAGCGGTCCGACGGTGAAGCCGGCCCCGGCGGCGGACGGCGCGACGGCACGGACTGACCCGGGCGAGGCGACCGGCCCCGCGACGGGGCCCTGAGCCGGCAACCGAGCGCCCAGCACCCAGCACCGAGCGCCCAGCACCGAGCGCCGAGTACCGAGCACCAAGCACCCAGCACCGAGCCCGACGACCGGGCACCCGAGCACCGAACGCACAGCCCTATGACCGAGCACGACCCCGACGACCGAGCACCGAGTGAGGAGCGGCACGTGAGCGAGAGCAGCGCGGAGGCTGTCGCGGAAGCGGCCACGGCGGCCGCCTCTGCCACCGGCAGTTGGCGCCGCGCCGGACTGGTGGGCACCGCGATAGGCGTGATCGCCGCGGGAGCCGCCGCCGGCGTCGCCATCGAACGGATGACAGTGGGCCGCGGGATGCGCCAGAAGGCGCGGCTCGCCCTGGATTCCACCGGACCCTACGGAGCACTGCGCGGCAAGCCGGGCAAGGCGTACGCGGACGACGGCACCGAGCTGTACTACGAGATAGACGAGGTCGAGCCCGACGGCGGGACGGCGCCCCGCCGCAGGAGGCTGTTCGGCCGCAAGGCCCCGGCGCCCGTGACCGTCGTCTTCTGCCACGGCTACTGCCTCAACCAGGACTCCTGGCACTTCCAGCGGGCCGCGCTGCGCGGGGTCGTACGGACCGTGCACTGGGACCAGCGCAGCCACGGCCGCTCCGGGCGCGGTGTGGCGCAGGCCCCGGGCGTCGACGGGGACGGCGTGCCGATCTCCATCGACCAGCTGGGCCGCGATCTGAAGGCCGTCATAGACGCGGCCGCCCCGGAGGGGCCGCTCGTGCTCGTCGGGCACTCGATGGGCGGCATGACCACGATGGCGCTGGCCGGCCACTACCCGGAGCTCATCCGCGACCGTGTCGTCGGCGTGGCTCTCGTCGGTACGTCGTCCGGGCGGCTCGGCGAAGTGAACTTCGGGCTGCCGGTGGCGGGCGTCAACGCTGTGCGGCGCTTCCTGCCAGGCGTACTGAAGGCGCTGGGGCAGCGCGCCGAGCTGGTGGAACGGGGACGGCGGGCGACGGCCGACCTGTTCGCGGGGATCATCAAGCGCTACTCGTTCGCGTCCAGGGACGTCGACCCGGTGGTCGCGCGGTTCGCCGAGCGGATGATCGAGGCCACGCCGATCGACGTGGTCGCCGAGTTCTATCCGGCGTTCCACGAGCACGACAAGACCGAGGCCCTCAAGCGGTTCGCCGACGTCCCCGTTCTCGTCCTGGCCGGCGACCAGGACCTGGTCACGCCCAGCGAGCACAGCGAGGCGATCGCGGACCTGCTGCCCGACGCCGAGCTGGTGCTCGTGCCGGACGCGGGGCACCTGGTGATGCTGGAGCACCCCGAAGTGGTCACGGACCGTCTCGCGGACCTGCTCGCCAAGGTCGGTGCCGTCCCGGCAGGGGCTAACGTGGGCAGCTATGGAAGCACCGCACAACCCGGCCACTGAACAGGCCGAACCGGTCGACCGCACCAGCACCCCGACCAGCGCCCGCCTCACCGTCACCTCGCCGGAGCAGATGCAGGAGCTGGGCCGCCGCCTGGCCAAGCTGCTGCGCGCCGGCGACCTCGTGATGCTCAGCGGCGAGTTGGGGGCGGGCAAGACGACGCTGACCCGCGGGCTCGGCGAGGGCCTGGACGTGCGCGGCGCGGTCACCTCGCCGACCTTCGTCATCGCCCGCGTCCACCCGTCGCTGGGCGGGGGCCCGCCGCTGGTGCACGTGGACGCGTACCGGCTGGGCGGAGGGCTCGACGAGATGGAGGACCTGGACCTCGATGTGTCGCTGCCCGAATCCGTGATCGTCGTGGAGTGGGGCGAGGGGAAGGTCGAGGGCCTCTCGGACGACCGGCTGCAGGTCCTCATCCACCGGGCCACCGGAGACACCACGGACGAGGTGCGCGAGGTCACGCTCACGGGCTACGGCGAGCGGTGGGCGGCGACGGACCTGGCGGTGCTGGCCGCCTGACCGGCGGACTTTCGTGGGTTCACCCGTCTTCTTCGTATGTTCACCCGAAGGTGCCGACAGGATGTCGGGAAGATGTTGCGCTGTGCGGGCCGCGCGTGGTCACATGGACACCTGTACGGGTTAGGTCTGCCTAACCACGGCTGCTCCCGGAGCCCCCAGGAGGCGTCCATGTCGGCTTCTGAACGTGATGTGCCGGCTGCTGCGCAGGCGGGGGACCGGCCGGTCATGTCGCCCGAGGCGCCGCGCGCGACGGCGTCTGGGCCGCCGTCGATGCGGGAGCTGCTCGATGCCTGTGCGGCGGCTGCCGCGGTTTCGACGCCGCCGTGGGCGCCCCATCCGGTGCGGCGGCGCCCTTGATTTCGCGGGTGCCGTAACGGGTGGGCTGTGCCCACCCCCGTTCCGCCCTGGGGCCTACGGCACCACTACGACCGTCGTGCCCACCGTCGCAAACGTCCACATCGCGTTGCCGTCCTCGCGGGACTCGCGGATGCCGCCTGTCTGCTTCGACGGGTCGGGCTTCGGGGTCGAGCCGTCGACGGCCGCGCTGAAGCCGATCACCACGCCGTCCACGTCGGTGAAGCGCACCACATGCTCGATCGGCACGCCGTCGGAGCCTGTCACCGTGCTGGAGCGCGAGGTGACGCTGTAGGTGCCCGCCTCGGGGTCGACCGTGCTCGGCGTGACCTGAAATGTCCGCTTCGTCTCGCCGTCCGCACCGACCAGCCACACGCGGTCGTCCCCCAGCGAGTAGACGACCCGCTCGCCGGTGCCGGACTCCTCAGGGGGCGCCGCCGACTCCTGCTTCGCGCTCTCCGTGGGGGACTGCGACGCGGTGGGGGAGGGGGACGGCTCGGCCTTGCCGAGCGTGTCGGGCACATTGGCCGAGGCCTGGAAGGCGAGGAAGGCGACCGCGGCGATGGCGGCCGCGGTCAGCCCGGCCACGAATCCCGAGCTGCTCCTTGCCACGTGTGCCCACCTCTCGTACGTACGCCCGTCTCGACCCTCGACGGTGACGGTAGCAGCAGGTGTGCGGCACACCTGGGCGGCCGTGCCTCCGGCGCCCAAGCCGTAGGCTGTTTGCGTGCTCTTGCTCGCTCTGGATACCGCCACACCCGCCGTCACCGTCGCGCTGCACGACGGAGAGTCCGTCGTCGCGTCGTCGAGCCAGGTGGACGCCCGCCGCCACGGCGAGCTGCTGCTGCCCGCCGTCGACCGTGTGCTGGCCGAGGCCGGACGGAAGCTCGACGCGGTCACCGGCATCGTCGTCGGCGTCGGCCCGGGACCGTACACCGGGCTGCGTGTCGGCCTGATGACCGCCGACACCTTCGGCCTGGTGCTGGGGGTGCCCGTGTACGGCCTGTGCACGCTCGACGCCCTCGCGTACGCCTCATGCATCGAGGGCCCCTTCGTCGCGGCGACGGACGCCCGGCGCAAGGAGGTCTACTGGGCCCGGTACGCCGACCGGCGCACCCGCGTCACGGAGTCGGCCGTGGACCGGCCCGCCGACATCGCGGACCAGGTCGCCGGGCTGCCGGCCGTCGGCGCCGGGGCTCGGCTCTACCCGGACACGTTCCCGAACGCCCATGAGCCGGAGCACGTGTCCGCGGCCGCGCTCGCCTCGCTCGCGGTGGAGAAGCTGGAGGCGGGCGAGGAACCGGCCGCACCCCGGCCGCTGTATCTGCGCCGCCCGGACGCTCAGGTGCCCAAGAACTACAAGGTGGTCACACCGAAGTGACAGCTGTCGTACTGCGCGAGATGCGCTGGTGGGACATCGATCCCGTGCTGGAGCTCGAGCGCGAACTGTTTCCCGACGACGCCTGGTCGCGAGGCATGTTCTGGTCGGAGCTCGCCCATGCGCGCGGCCCGGGCGCGACCCGCCACTACGTCGTGGCCGATGACGGCGAACGGCTCGTCGGCTACGCGGGACTCGCGGTCACCGGATCGGGTGACGACGAGCACTCCGCGATGGTGGGTGACGTACAGACCATCGCCGTGGCCCGCGAGCAGTGGGGCACGGGGCTCGGCGGGCGGCTGCTCACCGAGCTGCTGCGGGCCGCGACCGCCTTCGAGTGCACCGAGGTGCTGCTCGAATGCCGTGTCGACAACATCCGCGCCCAGAAGCTCTATGAGCGCTACGGCTTCGAACCCATCGGCTTCCGGCGCGGCTACTACCAACCGGGGAACGTCGATGCCGTCGTCATGCGGCTGACCGGACCCTCCTCAGCCGACGCGGCCTCTGCCGATGCCTCCGCCGACTCCTCCGATGCGGCGACCCACCATCCCTCCACCTCCGCGAACGGCGTACAAGGAAACCGGATCCATGGCTGACTCACGCGATGCCCCCCTCGTACTCGGCATCGAGACCTCTTGCGACGAGACCGGCGTCGGCATCGTCCGCGGCACCACGCTGCTCGCGGACGCGGTCGCGTCGAGCGTGGACGAGCACGCCCGCTTCGGTGGCGTCGTGCCGGAGGTCGCGAGTCGCGCGCATCTGGAGGCGATGGTGCCGACCATCGAGCGTGCGCTGAAGGAGGCGGGGGTCGCCGCCACCGATCTGGACGGCATCGCGGTGACCGCCGGGCCCGGGCTCGCGGGGGCGCTGCTGGTCGGCGTCTCGGCCGCGAAGGCGTACGCGTACGCGCTGGGCAAGCCGCTCTACGGCGTGAACCACCTGGCCTCGCACATCTGCGTGGACCAGCTGGAGCACGGCGCGCTGCCCGAGCCCACGATGGCGCTGCTCGTCTCCGGCGGGCACTCGTCGCTGCTCCTGTCCACGGACATCACCTCGGACGTACGGCCGATGGGCGCGACCATCGACGACGCGGCGGGCGAGGCCTTCGACAAGATCGCGCGGGTGCTGAACCTGGGCTTCCCGGGCGGCCCGGTCATCGACCGGTACGCGAAGGAGGGCGACCCGGAGGCGATCGCGTTCCCGCGCGGCCTCACAGGGCCGCGCGACCCCGCGTACGACTTCTCCTTCTCCGGCCTGAAGACGGCCGTGGCCCGCTGGATCGAGGCGAAGCGGGCCGCGGGCGAGGAGGTTCCGGTGCGCGATGTCGCCGCGTCCTTCCAGGAGGCCGTCGTGGACGTGCTGACCCGGAAGGCCGTACGGGCCTGCCGCGACCAGGGCGTCGACCACCTGATGATCGGCGGCGGTGTGGCGGCCAACTCCCGGCTGCGGGCGCTCGCTCAGGAGCGCTGCGAGGCCGCCGGTATCCGACTGCGCGTGCCGCGGCCCAAGTTGTGCACCGACAACGGCGCGATGGTCGCGGCGCTCGGCGCGGAGATGGTGGCGCGCGGGCGTGCCGCCTCGGACTGGGACCTGTCCGCGGACTCCTCGCTGCCGGTGACGGACCCTCATGTGCCGGGTGTGTCCCACGGGCACGACCACGACCATGTGCACGAGGTCGCGAAGGACAACCTGTACTCATGACGGTCGCGTTGATGTGGGAGGCGCGGGCGGCCGAGGGGCGGGGCGAGGAGCTGCTCGCCTGGGCGCGGGCCCAGGAGTTGACCGGCCGGCCCCTGCGCCGGGAGACCTTTCGCGCACCTGGGGGTACCTCTCAGGCCCTTGAGGCACTGGGGGAGGACCGGGTCCTGGTCATCACCTGGTGGGACGCCGAGTACGGTGCCGAGTTGCCCGAACTGCCCGATCCCGACGAGGAGTTGGTGGCGCGGGCGGTGCACCGGTGGCGGTTCGAGTCGGTGGGCGCGGAGGCGTAGCCGCACGTATGACGTGGGCGCGGGCCCCCGAAGAACCGTGTGTGCGGTCGTTTCTGAGAATTCTCTGTGAACTCTGAGAGTTTCCGAAGGAAACCCGAGAAGCGGTATCCGCTGTAATAATTCGGACTTACGTTCTTGCGCGTGACGGAAGACAGAGGCAGCGGAAGCCGGGACGGAGTGCACGGCGACGGCGGTAACCGCGACGCGGACGGCAGGAGACGCGGCCGGCGGTCCCATGCGCTCAGGACCGCCGGAGTCATGCTCGGCTGCATCCTCGTGCTCACCGGCGCCGGAGCGGGCTGGATGTACTGGCAACTGAACGACAACATCCAGAGCGTGGACATCGACAGCGCGCTGGGCGACGACCGGCCGGGGAGGGCCGCAGCGGTGTCGACCCCGTCTCCCACGGCGTCGTCCTCCGACGAGGCCACCCCGTCCCCGTCCCCGTATCCGTCCGTGTCGGCCCTCCCGGCCGGAGCGCTGAACATCCTTGTGCTGGGCTCGGATTCGCGCAGCGGTGAACGGAACTCCGAACTCGGCGGGGGCAACAGCTCGGGCGCCCGCTCCGACACGGCGATGATCGTGCACCTCGACTCGGACCGGACCGAGGCGACGGTGGTCAGCATCCCGCGCGACACGCTGGTCACGCGCCCGTCGTGCCCCACGTCGTCGGGAGGCAGCACGGCGGTCGCGTACAACGCCATGTTCAACAGCGCGTACTCCGTGGGTGGTCCGGTGTGCGCGATCAAGACGGTGGAGCAGCTCACCGATGTCCGCATGGACCACTACATCGAGATCGACTTCGCCGGTTTCGCGGACCTGGTGGACGCGCTCGGCGGGGTGACGGTCACCACGGAGGAGGACATCGACGACGACAAGAGCCAACTCCACCTCGACGCCGGCACGCACCACCTCGACGGCACCGAGGCCCTTGCGCTCGCCCGGACCCGGCACGGCATAGGGGATGGCAGCGACCTCGGGCGCATCGGCCTCCAGCAGCAGCTGATCAAGGCGATGCTCGAAGAGGCGACGGCGAGCGACCTCCTGACCAGTCCCAGCCGCCTGTACAAGGTGGCCGACGCCGTCACGGGAAGCCTCACGACAGACACGGGCCTCGACTCGCTCGGCGAGCTGATGGGCCTGGCGGACGCGCTGAGCGGCATCTCCGCCGACGATCTGACGACGGTGACCATGCCGGTCGTGACAGCCCCCTACGACGCCAACCGGGTGGTGGCGGACGAGCCGGAGGCGAGCGAGCTGTGGGCGTCGCTGCGCTGAGGCCGCGGTGGCGGTGAGGCCGCGGTGGGGGTGAGGCCGCCGTGGCGGTGAGCCGCCGCCGGCCCGTCCGGAGAATTCCTCGAAGAATTTCCCGCCCGGTGTCGATTCACGTGTCTCCCGATCGACGCACGGGTGAGAGGCGGGGAAGGACCCCGCCCCCCGACCGATGGGAGACGATCATGCCGCGTTATCTGTCGATGATCCGTATCGATGAGAACAACGCGCCCGCCGAGGGCCCGAGCGAGGCCCTCATGCAGCGCATGGGCGAGCTGATCGAGGAGATGACCAAGGCCGGAGTGCTCCTCGACACCGCTGGCCTCGGGCCGACCGCGCAGGGCACCCGCGTGCGCTGGGAGGGCGGACAGCTGTCCGTCACCGACGGCCCGTTCACCGAGTCCAAGGAGGTCATCGGCGGCTACTCGATCCTCCAGGCCAAGGACATGGCGGAGGCCGTCGAATGGACGAAGCGCTTCCTGAAGGTCCACGAGGAGTACTGGACGGTGACCTGCGAGGTCCGGGAGATCCAGGAGCCCTGACGGGACGTCGAGGAGCCCTGACGAGAGAGAGACGGGCGGGACGGCGGCGGCCCTGGGCCGGGCGCGCGGGGCAGGCGCTAGGCGGCCGCCGCCGGCCGCCCGACCAGCATGGTCGGCGCCCCCGCCACCCGTGTGAGGAAGACCGTCGCCGAATTCGGCCCCTGCGGCTTCACCTTGCGCCGCAGCTCCTCCGGTTCGACGGCGGACCCCCGCTTCTTGACGGTCAGGATTCCGACCTCACGTTCCCGAAGCAGCGCCTTCAGCCTCTTCACGTTGAAGGGAAGCCGGTCGGTGATCTCGTAGGCGGTGGCGTACGAGGTGGGGCGCAGGTCGTCCGCGGTGACGTACGCGATGGTCTCGTCGATCAGGCCTCCGCCGACGTCCTGGGCGACCTCGGCGACCAGATGCGCGCGGATCACGGCGCCGTCCGGCTCGTAGAGATAGCGGCCGACGGGCCGTACCTCCGGATCGGGCAGTCCGCGGCCCACCAGCGAGCGCGGGCCGGGCAGCAGCGTCGCCCGGACCGTTCCGGGCTCGGTGCCGAACCACAGCACCGCCTCCTTCACGTCCCCGTGGTCCGAGATCCACTCGGCCCCGGCGTCGGCGGGGATCGTCTCGTGAGGGATGCCCGGCGCGATCTTCAACGCGGCGCGGGGCGCTGTGCGGGCCGCTCCGACGGCCCAGGAGAGCGGCGGTGAGTACGCCTCGGGGTCGAAGACCCGCCCTCGTCCGCCGCGCCGCGCAGGGTCCACGAACACCGCGTCGTACGACCCGGTGTCCACCTCCGTGACATCGGCCTCCCGCACCTCGATCAGGCCGTCGAGGCCGAGCGTCGCGGCGTTCGCGCGGGCGACCGCGCACGTCAGCGGGTCCCGGTCCACGGCCAGCACCGAGATGCCCGCGCGGGCCAGCGCGATCGCGTCGCCGCCCACCCCGCAGCACAGGTCGGCGACGCTGCGTACGCCGAGGTCGGCGAACCGGCCTGCGCGGTACGCCGCGACCGACGCGCGCGTCGCCTGCTCCACGCCGTTCGGCGTGAAGAACATCCGGCCGGCGTCCGCCGCGCCGAACTTCGCCGCGGCCCGCTGCCGCAGCCGCGCCTGACCGATGGCCGAAGAGACCAGCTCGGCTGCGTGTTCACGGCGCAGCCGCGTGGCGACAGCCAGCTCCTGCGCCGGGTCGATGTCGCGCACCTCGTCGAGGAGGGCGCGGCCCTCTTCGGTGAGCAGCGCGGAGAAGGCGGAGACGTCGGAAGCGGCGGAGGCAGCGCGAGCACGGTCGTTCACCGGCCCATTGTGGGCCAGCCGGTGGACGATGCGCGCCCGGCGGCGGTGTCAGCCCGTTCCCGGCGTCCGCCGCTGAGAGGATGCGGCGCCATGCGGCAAATGCGACAAAAAGACAATATTTTCGGCGCTGGGCTGCGCAGCGCGAGACCGGACGCGTCAGGGTCGCCCCAGCAGGCCGCCTGCAGGGCGAACGAGGCGAGGTCCGCCACCCTGATCTCGGGCGCCGGAAACCGCGGCAGCCGCCCGTCCTCCGCCTCCGACCAGCACCGGTACACGGCGCGTCAGGTCTGTCTCGCCGTAGCCGCCGTCGCCGTGATCGCCTCGGGCTGCGGCGACTCCGGCTCGGCCTCCGGTTCCCGCTCGGGCGCCGTCTCCCGGCCGGGCCCCGGTCCCGGCTCGGGGCCCGGCGGGGCCCAGCCCCTTCAGGCCCCTCCCGCCCGCGCCCTCGACGAGTACGCGCGGGAGCTGCGCGTCTCGCAGGCCGCCCGGGTCGCCGCCGCAAAGCGCTGGGGGCTGTCCGGGCCCCCGCTGCCCGCCCCCGCCCCGCCCTCCGTCAAGCCCGGGATCGAGACCCGAGAGGGCTTCGAGGTCACGGACGGCGAGGGCCTGCCGCCCGTCTTCACGACCGTCCCGACCAAGG
Organism: Streptomyces himalayensis subsp. himalayensis; assembly: GCF_013778455.1. Lineage (GTDB taxonomy): Bacteria > Actinomycetota > Actinomycetes > Streptomycetales > Streptomycetaceae > Streptomyces > Streptomyces himalayensis. Next base: position 157,390 of record NZ_JACEHE010000012.1, read on the forward strand.
ACAAGGTCGTCTTCCTCACCATCGACGACGGGGCCGAGAAGGACCCGGCGCTGCTGAGGATGATGAGCGAGCTGAAGATTCCGTACACCGCCTTCCTCAGCGACTACCTGGTCAAGGAGGACTACGGCTACTTCAGGAAGATGCAGGAGCGCGGCGTCACGCTGAACAACCACACCCTCAACCACCCCTATCTACCCGGTCTCTCCTACGCCGAGCAGCGGCGTGAGATCTGCGGCATGCAGGACGTCATCGAGAAGGAGTACGGCACACGTCCCACCGTGTTCCGTCCGCCCTTCGGCAACTACAACCGGGACACGCTGCGTGCCGCCAAGTCCTGCGGCATCAAGGCCGTTCCGCTGTGGAACGCCGAGGCCTTCCCGGACCACATGGACTGGCGCGAATGGGACCGCGACCTGCACCCCGGCGACATCATCCTCACCCACTTCCGGGGTCGGGAGGACTGGAACGGCACGATGTCCGACATGATCCGGCACGTCATGAAGGTGATCACCGCCAAGGGATACGCGGTGGCCAGGCTGGAGGACTACCTCTGATGCGGGCGACACCGAACCGAGTGCGGCCGCTTCGTACGCCGTATTCGTACAACCGTCCCGTAACCAGCCCGTGCGGGCGATTCGCGGTGTTGTCTGCGCCGCGTTGGCACTCCGCTTGACCGAGTGCTAATCGCGGTCATAGTCTCGGCCCTGGCACTCCCCACTGGAGAGTGCCAATAGCGACGGGCAGGTCCGGCACCCGCGACGACGGATCGACCTGGTCGCCACCTCAGACAGTTAACCCCGTGAGATCTCCGAAGGGGGAGGTCGGATCGTGACGACCACCAGCTCCAAGGTTGCCATCAAGCCGCTTGAGGACCGCATCGTGGTCCAGCCGCTCGACGCCGAGCAGACCACGGCCTCTGGCCTGGTCATCCCGGACACCGCCAAGGAGAAGCCCCAGGAGGGCGTCGTCCTGGCCGTGGGCCCGGGCCGCTTCGAGAACGGCGAGCGCCTTCCGCTCGACGTCAAGACCGGCGACATCGTGCTGTACAGCAAGTACGGCGGCACCGAGGTGAAGTACAACGGCGAGGAGTACCTCGTCCTCTCGGCTCGCGACGTGCTCGCGATCATCGAGAAGTAATTCACCGCAGATTTGCTTTGTGAGCTGCGCCCCTGGTCACCCCGCTGAAGCCGGGCGGCGAGGGGCGCAGTTCTTTAAACCGAGTTCCGAGAGGGCTGAACCGCTCCCATGGCGAAGATCCTGAAGTTCGACGAGGACGCCCGTCGCGCCCTCGAGCGCGGCGTCAACAAGCTTGCCGACACGGTCAAGGTGACGATCGGCCCCAAGGGCCGCAACGTCGTCATCGACAAGAAGTTCGGCGCGCCCACCATCACCAACGACGGTGTCACGATCGCCCGTGAGGTCGAGATCGACGACCCGTACGAGAACCTCGGCGCCCAGCTGGTGAAGGAGGTGGCGACCAAGACCAACGACATCGCGGGTGACGGCACCACCACCGCCACCGTGCTGGCCCAGGCCCTCGTCAAGGAGGGTCTGCGCAACGTCGCCGCCGGTGCCTCCCCGGCCGCCCTGAAGAAGGGCATCGACGCGGCCGTCGCCGCGGTCTCCGAGGAGCTCCTCGCCACCGCCCGTCCGATCGACGAGAAGTCCGACATCGCCGCCGTCGCCGCGCTGTCCGCCCAGGACCAGCAGGTCGGCGAGCTCATCGCCGAGGCGATGGACAAGGTCGGCAAGGACGGTGTCATCACCGTCGAGGAGTCCAACACCTTCGGTCTGGAGCTGGACTTCACCGAGGGCATGGCCTTCGACAAGGGCTACCTGTCGCCGTACATGGTGTCCGACCAGGAGCGTATGGAGGCCGTCCTCGACGACCCGTACATCCTCATCAACCAGGGCAAGATCACCTCCATCCAGGACCTGCTGCCGCTGCTGGAGAAGGTCATCCAGGCCGGTTCCTCCAAGCCGCTGCTGATCATCGCCGAGGACGTCGAGGGCGAGGCCCTGTCGACCCTCGTCGTGAACAAGATCCGCGGCACCTTCAACGCCGTCGCGGTGAAGGCCCCCGGCTTCGGCGACCGCCGCAAGGCGATGCTGCAGGACATGGCGGTCCTCACCGGCGCCCAGGTAGTCGCCGAGGAGGTCGGCCTCAAGCTCGACCAGGTCGGCCTCGAGGTGCTGGGCACCGCCCGCCGCGTGACCGTCACCAAGGACGACACGACCATCGTCGACGGCGGCGGCAAGTCCGAGGACGTCGCGGGCCGCGTCAACCAGATCAAGGCCGAGATCGAGAACACCGACTCCGACTGGGACCGCGAGAAGCTCCAGGAGCGCCTCGCGAAGCTGGCCGGCGGCGTGTGCGTGATCAAGGTCGGCGCCGCCACCGAGGTGGAGCTGAAGGAGAAGAAGCACCGTCTGGAGGACGCCATCTCCGCGACCCGCGCCGCGGTCGAGGAGGGCATCGTCTCCGGTGGTGGCTCCGCGCTCGTCCACGCCGTGAAGGTGCTCGAGGGCAACCTCGGCAAGACCGGCGACGAGGCCACCGGTGTCTCGGTCGTCCGCCGCGCCGCCGTCGAGCCGCTGCGCTGGATCGCCGAGAACGCCGGCCTCGAGGGCTACGTCATCGTCTCCAAGGTGGCCGAGCTCGAGAAGGGCAACGGCTACAACGCCGCCACCGGCGAGTACGGCGACCTGGTGAAGTCCGGCGTCATCGACCCGGTCAAGGTCACCCGCTCCGCGCTGGAGAACGCCGCGTCCATCGCCTCCCTGCTGCTCACGACCGAGACCCTGGTCGTCGAGAAGCCGGCCGAGGAGGAGGCCGAGGCCGGTCACGGCCACGGTCACGGCCACGCGCACTGACGTCGTGCCGGCGCACGTCGGCTGACGAGCACGTCGGCTGACGAGCACGTCGGCTACGGACGAAGGGAAGGTCCCCGCTCCCTCAGGGAACGGGGACCTTCCCGCGTTCAGCCGTAGGCATCTCCCGGAGCCGGAGCCGGAGCCGGAGCCGGAGCCGGTGCCCGTGCCGCGCAGAGTCCTTCGGCGGCCGCTACATCTCCAGTGCCTCCAGCTGCCCCATCAGGCCAAGCCTGTCGTACTGCCACCAGCCCTCGACGATCTTGCCGTCCTCGCGGCACCGGTGGATGGTCGTTCCGGTCATGGTGACCTGCTTGTTGCTGGCCGGAATCCCCATGAACTCGCCGCTGTGAGTGGCGTTCCAGGTCCAGCGGTTGCAGACTCTGTCGCCCTCCGCGAGCTGGTCGTCGATGGTGAACTCGAAATCGAACCCGCCGCGCCACATCTCTATCTCGCGGCGCATCGCGTCCATCCCGATGTTGTCCGGGTCGTTGGCCGGATCGTGGTCGTGGTAGTTCTCCGCCAGGAAGCCGTCGAGCGGCGGAAGGTCGCCCTTGACGGCGATCGTCTCGAAGAACCCTCGGCAGGTGTCCTTGTAGAGCTGCTCGTCGCGGACGATCTCCAGGTCCGTGAACGTCGGCATCTCGTCGCAGAGGGCCACCATCTCCCGGAAGACCCGGTCCGTCTCCGGGAGGTTCGAGTTCCTCATCGCGTCCTCGTACGACGGGAACTCGACGATCTCGATGAAGTGGGAGTCGTCGGACCGGTCCTTGCCGATGATGCTGTGCGAGGCGGTCCTCTTGCCCTTGGTCTGCTCGACCCATGTGTCCATGAGCCGGTTCATCTCGTCGAATCTGCTCGTCTTGCAGTCAATGAGCTGCACGAACGTCATGGCGCCTCCCGACGTGCTCAGGCCTGGTGAGATGCATCCATTTTAGTGAAAAATCCCATTCCGCCGATGTGGCGGAACGGGATTCGGGAGGTCACTGGGGTCCGTATTTCCGACCCGTCTTCGAGGAGACCCCGCCGACCAGGGACCGCGGGGCGACCTTCACCAGGCCCATCAGCGCCTTGTACCGAGGATCCGGAATCGACAGGGTCTTGCCGCGGGACAGATCGGTCAGTGCCGCGGTGACCAGCTTGTCCGCATCCAGCCACATCCACTTCGGGATGTTGTCCGTGCTCATCCCGGCACGCTCGTGGAACTCGGTCCGTACGAAGCCGGGGCACAGCGCCATCAGCCGTACGCCCGATCCGGCCAGGTCCTTCGCGGCACCCTGCGTGAACTGCACGACCCACGCCTTCGAGGCCCCGTACGTCCCGCGCGGGACGAACGCCGCCACCGAGGCGACGTTGATCACGGCTCCACGGCCGCGCTCCCGCATCGCCTCCGCCGCCGCCGACGTCAGCCGGAGCACGGCCTCGCAGTGCACCTTCAGCATCGTCAGCTCGTCGGCCATGGAGACCTCCAGATAGCGGCCCTTGTTGCCGAAGCCCGCGTTGTTCACCAGGAGGTCGACCGGCCTCTTGCGGTCCGAGAGGCGTGCGGTGACCGCCTCGATGCCGTCCTCCGTCGCGAGGTCCGCCGTCAGCACCTCCGCCTCGATGCCGTGCCGGTCGTGCAGCTCGGTGGCCTGCTCGCGCAGCCGCTTGGTGTCGCGGGCCACCAGGACCAGGTCGCGACCGTCTGCGGCGAGGCGCCGCGCGAAGGCGGCGCCGATGCCCGCCGTGGATCCCGTAATCAGAGCCGTTGTCATGGATCAAGGCTAGTCAACTGCCCGTTTCCGGGGCGCGGCCAGTCCACCCGCCCAGCCGGATGGCGGGGTATCGGCCGTACGGGTGACAGGCCGTCAGGAGCGGTACGTCGCCACGTAGTCGCGGGCGTCCCTGGGCGCCCCGGCGTGCAGCCCCTCCGCTGCCGCAAGCAGCCGCGGCAGCAGCTCCCGCTCACCGCAGCGCCAGGTACAACGCCAGGCAGTCGGTCGCCAAAGGGTCCACTCACTATTAGCCGCTGTATCCAAGACTCGCTTATGCTCGAACCGTGATCGAGGCCCGTCATCTCCGTGTCCTGCGTGCCGTGGCCACCACGGGTTCCTTCTCGGCGGCGGCCCGCGAACTCGGCTGCACCCAGCCCGCGGTCAGCCAGCAGATGAAGGCCCTCGAAGCCACCACCGGCACGCCGCTGCTGATCCGCACGGGCCGCGAGATGCGTCTCACCCAGGCAGGCGAGGCGCTGGTCCGGCACGCCACGACCATCCTCGCCGGGCTCACCGCGGCCGAGGAGGAGATCGCCGCCATCGCGGGCCTGCGGGCCGGCCGGGTCCGGCTCGTCTCCTTTCCCAGCGGCAGCTCCACGCTCGTTCCCTCGGCGCTGGCCGCGCTGCGCGCCGCGCACCCCGGCACCCGTGTCTCGCTGGTGGAGGCCGAGCCGCCGCGCTCGGTCGAGATGCTCCGCGAGGGCGACTGCGATGTGACGCTGGCCTTCCGCTACGAGGGCGCTCCGGGCGCCGAGGAGTGGGACGACCTGGTGGTGCGCCCCCTGCTCGCCGACCGGCTCGTCTGTCTCGTCCCCGAGGGGCACCGGCTCGCCGGGACGGAGTCGCTCGCCATCGGGGAGCTCGCCGACGAGCCGTGGATCGCGGGCTGCCCGCGCTGTCGGCGGCAGCTGGTCGAGGTCTGCGAGAGCGCGGGATTCGCGCCGCGGATCGATTTCGCCACCGACGACTATCCGGCGGTGGTCGGGCTGGTCCGGGCAGGTCTTGGCGTGGCGGTCCTGCCTGAGCTCGCACTGGAGTCCGTACGCCCGAAGGGGGTGCGCGCGGTGGCGGTCGAGCCTCCGGTGCAGCGGGAGATCGTGGCGCTCACGCTGCCGGATCTGGCACAGGTTCCGGCGGTGGCGGCGACGCTCGATCATCTGGCTCGGGCCGCGACGCGTTAGGGCGCGAAGGCCGCCGGGAAGCGGTACGAGCAGCGTGCGGAAGCCGGACGGGCAAGCGCCGGGAGTCGGACGGGCAAGCGCCGGGAGTCGGACGGGCGGCGCGGGGAAGCCGGACGCGCAAGCGCCAGGAGTCGGACGGGCGGCGCGGGGAAGCCGTACGAGCAGCGTGCGGAAGCCGTACTAGCAGCGCGGGGAAGCCGTACTAGCAGCGCGGGGAAGCCGTACGAGCAGCGCGGGGAAGCCGGACAGGGAACAGCCGGACCGGAAACAGAACAGGCACGCATGCGCGTGCCCCACGCAGGAACCCCTCCTGCCGAATCGATCCTTCAGTTGGCTGCTGCGCTGAGCGTCAGCTGTCGTCGATGCCGCCGATGCCGCCGCCCGTCGTGGAAGCCGAGACCAGCCGGTTGCGAGCGCGCCCCATGAGCTCCTCGCGTTCGTCCTCGGTCAGCCCGCCCCACACGCCGTAGGGCTCGCGCACCGCCAGGGCGTGGGCGGCGCACTGGGCCCGTACCGGGCATCGCATGCAGACCTCTTTGGCCGAGTTCTCGCGGGCACTCCGTGCCGCGCCCCGCTCGCCCTCCGGGTGGAAGAAGAGCGAGCTGTCGACTCCGCGGCAGGCCGCGAGCAACTGCCAGTCCCACAGATCTGCGTTCGGTCCGGGAAGGCGGGAGAAATCTGCCATCGCTTGTCCCCTTGTAGCCGTTCTGGCGCGGACAGTGCCCACGACCGTACATCTACTGTCTAAGGAGATGAAAATATGACTCTTTGCGAATCTAGTCGCAGACACCAGGAAATGGAAAGAAAAGGGGCCTGAATGGGGCATAAGGGTCGTCGGAACAGCGAGCAGTGACCGCGCGACCTGCGGTGTGTCCGTACCCTCACGTAGAGTGCCGAAGGTGGCTGACCGACCCGTAACTCTTTCGAGTGACCATCGTTGAGTCTGCGGAAGCGGTTGAAGGAACAAGCGCTCGGGCAGACGGCAGTCGTCGTCGGCGAGTGTCGACCGCACAGGTGACGATCCGTAACAGCCTGGAGGTTCAAGGTGACGCGCATCAGCTGCGGAGGGCGGCCATGACATCCGTCCTCGTCTGCGACGACTCCCCGCTTGCCCGAGAAGCGCTCCGACGCGCGGTCGCGACCGTGCCCGGTGTCGAGCGTGTGACGACAGCGGCCAACGGCGAGGAAGTCCTCCGCCGCTGGGGGGCCGACCGCTCGGACCTGATTCTGATGGACGTACGCATGCCCGGTCTGGGGGGCGTGGAGACCGTCCGGCGGCTGCTCTCCGCCGACCCGGGTGCCCGGATCATCATGCTCACCGTCGCCGAGGACCTGGACGGTGTCGCGCTCGCCGTCGCCGCAGGTGCCCGCGGCTATCTGCACAAGGACGCCTCGCGCGCCGAACTGCGTGCCACCGTGACGCAGGCACTCGCCGACCCGACCTGGCGCCTCGCACCGCGGCGGCTGCGCTCCGCCGAGATGGGGGCGGCGCCGACGCTCACCGCACGTGAGATCCAGGTCCTCGAGGGCATGAGCCACGGCCGGTCGAACGCCGAGATCGGCAGGGAGCTCTTCCTCTCCGAGGACACCGTCAAGACGCACGCCCGGCGGCTTTTCAAGAAGCTCGGCGCCTCGGACCGGGCGCACGCGGTGGCGCTCGGTTTCCGCTGGGGCCTGGTCCGTTAGGTGTGCCGCCGCGGGGGTACGGCGATCCCCGCCCGCCGTACGGTGGGCGGGGCGGCGAATGCCCGCTTCCGCCCACCACGACAGCGGCCGATGTCCCCGCCGCGATGGGGGTACCTCCCGCTCGAGCGAAGCCGAGAGTGGGGGAGGCTGGTGTCGCTTCGCGGCCGATGCCGCATCCTTGAGGTGTGGAGTTCCTCGGGGACAAGTCGGTCGAGCGGAAGGGGAGGGCGCAGGAGATGAGTTCCGGCGCACCTGCTCATAACGCTTCGGTGCACAACTACGGACGTGGTGCCACGGAGCGGTCAGCCCCAAGGCACCATGGACCGATGCGCGAGGACGGGACGACGGTGATCGGTGCGCTCGTCCATCGTGCCGTCGAGGGTGATGAGCAGGCCACGCATGACCTGCTCGCCCATGTTCACCCCCTCGCCCTTCGCTACTGCCGTACGCGGCTGTCCCGGCTGCCGGGTGATGCCCGCCACTTCGTGGAGGACCTGGCGCAGGAGGTGTGCGTCGCGGTGCTGCTGGCACTGCCGCGCTACAAGGACACGGGGCGCCCCTTCGAGGCCTTCGTCTTCGCCATCGCCGCGCACAAGGTCGCCGACCTGCAGCGCGCCGCCATGCGCCACCCGGGGTCCACGGCGGTGCCGTCGGACGAGATGCCCGAGCGGCCCGACGACTCACTCGGCCCGGAGGAACGGGCCGTGCTGAGCAGCGATGCCGAGTGGGCGAAGAAACTCCTCGCGAACCTTCCGGAGAACCAGCGGGAGCTGCTGCTCCTCAGGATCGCCGTCGGGCTCACGGCCGAGGAGACGGGCCAGATGCTGGGGATGTCGCCGGGGGCTGTGCGGGTGGCGCAGCATCGGGCGCTGAGCCGGCTGAGGGCGTTGGCCGAGCAGTAGATACGGCTTGGGGCCCTGAGGGCCGGTCGGATCAAAACCGCAGGCCGCCGTCACGTACGAACGTACAAAGCTACCTGGCGATCTTGTTCGTGGAATGAGACGCCTCCAGATCCCGTTAGCATGGACATCCGCACCGATCAAGGCCATTTGGAGAAGGTGTCATGACTGCCAACGTCGACGGAGTGCCCGACAAATTCGCGACACTCGGGCTGACCTACGACGATGTGCTGCTGCTGCCGGGCGCATCGGAAGTGCTGCCGAACGCGGTCGACACCTCCTCCCGTATCTCCCGCAACGTGCGCGTGAACATCCCGCTGCTCTCGGCGGCGATGGACAAGGTGACCGAGTCGCGCATGGCGATCGCCATGGCCCGGCAGGGCGGCGTCGGCGTGCTGCACCGCAATCTCTCCATAGAGGACCAGGTCAACCAGGTCGACCTCGTGAAGCGCTCCGAGTCCGGCATGGTCACCGACCCGATCACGGTGCACCCGGACGCGACGCTGGCCGAGGCCGATGCGCTCTGTGCGAAGTTCCGCATCAGCGGCGTCCCGGTCACCGACGGCGGCGGCAAGCTGCTCGGCATCGTCACCAACCGTGACATGGCCTTCGAGTCGGACCGCTCGCGCCAGGTGCGTGAGGTCATGACTCCGATGCCGCTGGTCACCGGCACGGTCGGCATCTCGGGCGTGGACGCCATGGAGCTGCTGCGTCGCCACAAGATCGAGAAGCTCCCGCTGGTCGACGAGGCGGGCGTCCTCAAGGGCCTCATCACGGTCAAGGACTTCGTGAAGGCCGAGCAGTACCCGAACGCCGCCAAGGACGCCGAGGGCCGCCTGCTCGTGGGCGCCGCCGTCGGCGCCAGCCCCGAGGCGCTGGAGCGGGCTCAGGCGCTGGCCGAGGCCGGTGTGGACTTCCTGATCGTCGACACCTCGCACGGGCACAACAGCAACGCCCTCAACTGGATGGCGAAGATCAAGTCGAGCGTGCACGTCGACGTGATCGGTGGCAACGTCGCCACCCGCGACGGTGCCCAGGCGCTGATCGACGCCGGCGTGGACGGCGTCAAGGTGGGCGTGGGCCCCGGCTCGATCTGCACCACTCGGGTGGTCGCCGGCATCGGCGTCCCGCAGGTCACCGCCATCTACGAGGCGTCCCTCGCGGCCCGTGCCGCCGGCGTCCCGGTGATCGGTGACGGTGGTCTGCAGTACTCCGGCGACATCGGCAAGGCGCTGGCCGCCGGGGCCGACTCGGTGATGCTCGGCAGCCTTCTCGCGGGCTGTGAGGAGTCTCCCGGCGAGCTGCTCTTCATCAACGGCAAGCAGTTCAAGTCGTACCGCGGCATGGGCTCCCTGGGCGCCATGCAGTCGCGGGGCCAGGGCAGGTCGTACTCGAAGGACCGCTACTTCCAGGCCGACGTGGCGTCCGACGACAAGCTGGTGCCCGAGGGCATCGAGGGTCAGGTGCCCTACCGCGGTCCGCTGGCCAACGTGCTGCACCAGCTGGTCGGCGGTCTCCGCCAGACGATGGGCTACGTGGGCGCCGCCACCATCGACGAGATGGAGTCCAAGGGCCGCTTCGTACGGATCACCTCGGCGGGCCTCAAGGAGAGCCACCCGCACGACATCCAGATGACGGTCGAGGCGCCCAACTACAGCCGCAAGGGCTGAGCACACGCGCGTGAAGGGCGGCCCCGGAGGTTCCGGGGCCGCCCTGGTCGTGTGTGTCGGCGATACTGGAAAGCGCTGAAACGCAGAGGGAAAGGCCACACACGTGACTGAGATCGAGATCGGGCGCGGCAAGCGCGGCCGCCGGGCGTATGCGTTCGACGACATCGCCGTCGTCCCGAGCCGTCGTACGCGGGACCCGAAGGAGGTCTCGATCGCCTGGCAGATCGACGCCTACCGCTTTGAGCTGCCGTTCCTGGCCGCTCCCATGGACTCGGTCGTCTCGCCGGCCACCGCGATCCGCATCGGTGAGCTCGGTGGCCTCGGCGTGCTGAACCTCGAGGGCCTGTGGACGCGGTACGAGGACCCGCAGCCGCTGCTCGACGAGATCGCGGGGCTGGACGCCGAGACTGCGACCCGCCGCCTCCAGGAGATCTACGCCGCCCCGATCAAGGAGGAGCTGATCGGGCAGCGGATCAAGGAGGTGCGCGACTCGGGTGTCGTCACCGCGGCCGCGCTGTCGCCGCAGCGTACGGCCCAGTTCTCCAAGGCCGTCGTGGACGCGGGTGTCGACATCTTCGTGATCCGCGGTACGACGGTGTCGGCCGAGCACGTGTCGGGCGCGGCCGAGCCGCTCAACCTCAAGCAGTTCATCTACGAGCTGGACGTCCCGGTGATCGTCGGCGGCTGCGCCACGTACACCGCGGCGCTGCACCTGATGCGTACGGGCGCGGCGGGCGTGCTGGTCGGCTTCGGCGGCGGCGCCGCGCACACCACGCGCAACGTGCTCGGCATCCAGGTCCCGATGGCGACCGCCGTCGCCGATGTGGCCGCCGCCCGGCGTGACTACATGGACGAGTCCGGGGGCCGCTATGTGCACGTGATCGCGGACGGCGGTGTGGGCTGGTCCGGCGATCTGCCGAAGGCCATCGCGTGCGGCGCCGACGCCGTGATGATGGGCTCCCCGCTGGCGCGCGCCACGGACGCGCCCGGCAAGGGCCACCACTGGGGCATGGAGGCTGTCAACGAGGAGCTGCCGCGCGGCAAGAAGGTGGACCTCGGCACGGTCGGCACGATCGAGGAGGTCCTCACCGGCCCCTCGCACACCCCCGACGGCTCGATGAACTTCTTCGGCGCCCTGCGCCGCGCCATGGCGACCACGGGCTACAGCGAGCTCAAGGAGTTCCAGCGGGTCGAGGTCACGGTGGCGGACTCGCAGCACAAGCGGTGACGCTGTCCGCTGCCTGAACTGGTCCGGGGGCGCCCTCCTTGTCGGGGGCGCCCCCGGAGGTTTTCGTGTGGGCGCGGAGTTCCCGCCCGCAGGCGGTCATAGGCGGTGCGCCGCCCCCGCCGGCGTGGCTCCCCGTGTGTCCAGCAGCAGCTGGGCCTTCACAGAGAGGCCCTGGAGGTCGTACGTGCGGTGGTGCTGGAGGAGCAGCGTCAGGTCCGCCTCGGCTGCCGCCTCGTAGAGCGAGTCGGCGCGGGGGACGGGGTGGCCGAGCACACTCCAGGCGGGGACGTACGGGTCGTGGTAGCTGACCGCGGCGCCCAGTTCCAGGAGGCGGGTGGCGATCTCCCGGGCGGGTGAGCCCTGTTGGTCGGCCAGGTCCGGCTTGTACGTGACGCCCAGCAGCAGGATGCGCGCACTGCGCACGGACTTCCCGTGCTCGTTGAGGAGGGTCGCGGCGCGCTGGATGACGTACCGGGGCATATGGCCGTTGACCTGCTGGGCGAGCTCGACCATGCGCAGGGGGCGGACGGTGTGCGGGGGGCCCGACAGGTCCTGGGGGACGCCGTGGCCGCCGACTCCGGGGCCCGGCCGGAACGGCTGGAAGCCGAACGGTTTGGTCTCGGCGCAGCGGATGACGTCCCACAGGTCGACGCCCAAGTCGTGGCAGAGGACGGCCATTTCGTTGACGAGGGCGATGTTGACGTGCCGGTAGTTGGTCTCCAGGAGCTGCACCGTCTCGGCTTCGCGCAGGCCACGCGCGCGTACCACCTTGTCGGTGAGGCGGCCGTAGAAGGCCGCGGCCGATTCGGTGCAGGCGGGGGTGAGGCCGCCGATGACCTTGGGTGTGTTGGCGTGGCCGTGGGTGCGGTTGCCGGGGTCGGTGCGGCTGGGGGAGTACGCGAGATGGAAGTCGCGGCCCGCGCGGAGCCCTGAGCCCTCTTCGAGGAGGGCGCGCAGGACGTCCTCGGTGGTGCCCGGCGGCACGGGGGACTCGAGGATGACGGTGGTGTGCGGACGCAGCCGGGCGGCCAGGGCGCGGGCCGCGTCGGCCAGGTGGCCGAGGTCGAGCGCGCCGTCCGCGCCCTGCGGAACCGGCGCGCAGATCACCGCTGTGCGGACCCGGCCGAGCTCGGCGGGGTCGGCGGTGGGCCGGAAGCCCCCCGAGAGCATCCGGCGCAGTTCGGCGGCGGTGAGGACGCCGGTGTCCATGAGGGTCCCGGTGTCCGGAAGGGCGCCGGTGTCCGTGCCGTCGGCCGGTAGCCGGGCGGCTGAGCGGTCGGTGGCGAGGCCGGGATCGTAACCGAGAGTGGCGACACCGGCGGCGACGGCGGCCTGGGCGAGGGGCAGCCCGATATGGCCGAGTCCGATGACTGCGAGATCTGCGGGCATGGGGGTGGGACGTCCTTCCCAGTAACCGGAGCGGGCGGATCGCGCAAGTCCTGTGGACAAGGTGGACCAGCGCAATGTCAGACTAGGAGTAAATATGACCGTTATGCGGCATTGCTGGCCCGGTGATCTCCGAGTGTTGTCCACAGGTTGGGAGGTGGGCGGTGGCTGAAGTCGGGCGGCGCGGTCAGAATTTGGGCATGGGGGATGCGGGCCCGGGCAACACCCGAAGGGGTGCGGCAGCGAGCGCGACGACAACGGGAGGCGGCAGTGAGGACAGCGACACTGGGGCCGGCGGAGCGCGCGGAGTCACTCGCGGGCATGGCCGAGCGTGAGCTGGACGTCCTGGTCGTGGGTGCCGGCGTGGTCGGTGCGGGCACCGCGCTCGACGCCGCGACGCGCGGCCTGTCCACAGGCCTGGTCGAGGCGAGGGACTGGGCGTCCGGCACCTCGAGCCGGTCGAGCAAGCTGATCCACGGCGGTCTGCGCTATCTGGAGATGCTCGACTTCGCGCTGGTGCGCGAGGCGCTGAAGGAGCGGGGCCTGCTCCTGGAGCGGCTCGCACCCCATCTGGTCAAGCCGGTGCCGTTCCTCTATCCGCTCCAGCACAGGGGCTGGGAGCGGCTCTACGCAGGATCGGGCGTGGCCATGTACGACGCCATGTCGATGGCGCGCGGGCACGGCCGGGGACTGCCGGTGCACCGCCATCTGAGCAGGAGTCATGCACTGCGGGTCGCGCCGTGCCTCAAGAAGGAGGCGCTGGTGGGGGCCCTGCAGTACTACGACGCGCAGATGGACGACGCCCGCTATGTGGCGACGCTGGTGCGCACGGCGGCGGCGTACGGCGCGAAGGTCGCCAACCGCGCCAGGGTGACCGGCTTCCTGCGTGAGGGCGAGCGCGTCGTCGGCGCCCGGGTGCAGGACGTGGAGGCAGGCGGGGAGTACGAGGTCCGCGCCCAGCAGGTCGTCAACGCCACCGGTGTGTGGACGGACGACACCCAGGCGATGGTGGGCGAGAGGGGGCAGTTCCATGTCCGGGCGTCCAAGGGCATCCACCTCGTCGTGCCCAAGGACCGGATCCACTCCACGACGGGCCTGATCCTGCGGACCGAGAAGTCCGTTCTCTTCGTGATCCCGTGGGGGCGGCACTGGATCATCGGGACGACGGACACGGACTGGGACCTGGACAAGGCGCACCCGGCGGCGTCGAGCGCCGACATCGACTATCTGCTGGAGCACGTCAACTCGGTGCTCGCGGTCCCACTTTCGAGGGATGACGTGCAGGGGGTGTACGCGGGTCTGCGGCCGTTGCTCGCCGGGGAGTCGGAGGCGACGAGCAAGCTCAGCCGCGAGCACACGGTGGCGCATCCGGCACCCGGTCTCGTCGTCGTGGCGGGCGGCAAATACACGACGTACCGGGTGATGGCCAAGGATGCGGTGGACGAGGCGGTGCACGGCCTCGACCAGCGCGTCGCGGACTGCGTCACGGAGGACATCCCGCTCGTCGGCGCCGAGGGATACCGGGCGCTGTGGAACGCGCGGGCACGGATAGCGGCGCGCACCGGTATCCATGTGGTCCGCGTGGAGCACCTGTTGAACCGCTACGGTTCGCTCACCGAGGAGCTCCTCGACCTCATCGCCGCGGATCCCACGCTGGGCGAGCCGCTCCAGGCGGCGGACGACTATCTGCGGGCCGAGATCGTCTACGCCGCCTCCCACGAGGGCGCGCGGCACCTCGACGACGTCCTGACGCGGCGCACCCGGATATCCATCGAGACCTTCGACCGGGGCACGCGCAGCGCCCGGGAGGCCGCCGAGTTGATGGCTCCGGTGCTGGGCTGGGACAAGGACCAGATCGAGCGCGAGGTGGAGCACTATCAGAAGCGGGTCGAGGCCGAGCGCGAATCGCAGCGCCAGCCGGACGACCTGACGGCGGACGCGGCACGGCTGGGGGCGCCGGACATCGTGCCTCTGTAGCGGGGCCGGAGCGGGGTCCGGGGCACGCGGGAGGCCGTTCTCAGGTTCAGGGCGCCCGGGGACAGAATTCGGCGGCCAGGAGGGCGGGTTCGAGCTTCCGATCGGCTATGCCGTCCGTGTTGACCCGGAGTATGAGGACGCGTCGGCCGTCGGCGGTGGCCGCGGTGCGCACATAGCTGCCGGCTATGCGTCCGTTGTGCCCCCACACCGTGGTGCCGCAGGGCAGCCGCAGAGGGTACAGGCCCATTCCGTAGCGGCCTTGCGTGGCACGGGTGTTGAGCATCTCGTGCAGTTCGGCGGGCGGGAGCAGCCTTCCGCCGAGCAGGGCGGCGTAGAAGCGGCCGAGATCGGCGAGGGTGGAGACGAGTTCGCCGGCCGCACCGGCGACCCGGGGGTCCAGGGCCGTGACGTCCGTGCCGTCGGCGGTGTAGGAGCGGCCGTGCGGCGACGGCAGCGAGGTGTGGGCGCCCGGGAAGGAGGTGCCCGTCAGATGGAGGGGGGTGATGATGCGGCGCTCGGCCTCGGCGGCGTAGGAGCGGCCGGTGACCTGCTCTATGACCATGCCGAGCAGCACATAGTTGGTGTTCGAGTACGCGAAGCCGCCCCGCTCGGACGGGGGGTGCGCAAGCGAGGTGCGGACCGCTTGGAGGGGAGAGAGGGGGACGGTGCCCTGGGTGTCCGTTGTGAAGTCGTAGAGGCCGCTGGTGTGGGTGAGCAGCGTCCGCAGGGTCAGCTTTCGGCCATCGTTGCCGTGGCCCCGTATGAGGCCGGGCAGATGGCGGTCCACGGTATCGGACAGGGAGAGCCGTTGTTCGGCCGCGAGTTGCAGCACTACCGTGGCGATGAACGTCTTGGTGACGCTGCCCGCGCGGAAGTGGTCGGCGCGCCGTATGGCGGGACCCGTACGGGCGAAGCGGGTGCCGCTTTCCTCGCGGGTCAGAAGGGCCGCCGCAGGGGCCCTGCCGCGGGTGACGAGCAGCGGAAGAGCGGCGTCCGCGGGCGGTGTCGCCGAGGCCGGGGCGCTGCCCGGGGCCAGACCGAGGAGGACCGCGGCCAGCAGCACGGCCAGCGGTGTCCGAGGCAGGGGCATACGGTCCTCCATGTGTGCGACCCATCATGGGGGACGGCGGACCCTGGGCGTCGGCCGGTCCCCGGGTGAGGGACAATGAAGGCTCTGTCAGGGCGGGTTGCAGAGGGGACGCATGTCGGAGGCCGAGCAGACGGGTAACGCCCGTCAGGACAACACCGCACGTCTCCTCGCCGGGCGCTACCGGCTGGGAGGGGTCCTCGGCCGCGGCGGCATGGGCACCGTCTGGCGCGCCCTGGACGAGACGCTGGGGCGCCCGGTCGCCGTCAAGGAGCTGAGGTTCCCCTCGAACATCGACCAGGAGGAGAAGCGCCGCCTCGTCACGCGCACGCTGCGTGAGGCCAAGGCCATCGCCCGGATCCGCAACACCAGTGCGGTGACGGTGTACGACGTGGTCCACGAGGACGACCGGCCGTGGATCGTGATGGAACTCGTCGAGGGCAAGTCGCTCGCCGAGGTCATCCGCGAGGACGGGCTGCTGACGCCGAAGCGCGCGGCCGAGGTCGGCCTGGCGGTCCTCGACGTCCTGCGCTCGGCGCACCGCGAGGGGATTCTCCACCGCGACGTGAAGCCGTCCAACGTGCTGATCGCGGACGACGGCCGGGTCGTGCTGACGGACTTCGGCATCGCCCAGGTCGAGGGCGACCCGTCCATCACCTCGACCGGCATGCTCGTCGGCGCGCCCTCGTACATCTCGCCGGAGCGGGCGCGCGGGCACAAGCCGGGCCCCGCGGCCGACCTGTGGTCGCTCGGCGGTCTGCTGTACGCGTCGGTGGAGGGCTTCCCTCCGTACGACAAGGGCTCCGCGATCGCGACGCTCACCGCCGTGATGACCGAGCCGCTGGAGCCGCCGAAGAACGCGGGCCCGCTGGAGAAGGTCATCTACGGCCTGCTCGCCAAGGACCCCGAGCAGCGGCTCGACGACGCGGGTGCGCGGGCTCTGCTCAACGACCTGATCCACGCCCCCGAGCCGGAGCCGGTCGACGCCACGAAGGTTGTGCCGTTGCCGCCGGTGCCGGAGAAGCGGCCGCGCAGGGGCGGTTCCAAGGCGGGCGGTTCGAAGGCGGGCGGTACGTCGGGCGGAGGTTCGGCGTCCGCGGCTGCGGGCGCCTCCGCTGGTGCTGCCTCCGGTGCCGCGTCGTCCGGTGGCGCGGCGGCCGCCGCGGGGCGGAAGGCCGAGGACGCTGCGGATCGACTGCGCGGTGCGCTGCGCTCCCTGCGGCCGGCGCGCAAGACCGCTGCGGGATCGTCCGCGGCGTCGGCGTCGGCGTCGGCGTCGGCCGCGGCGCCCGCGGACGGGACGCGAGGCACCACGGCGGATGCGGAGGGGACCCCGGGCCGGTCGGCGACAGGCGCAGCTGGTTCCCCCGGCACCGGAACCGGCGCGGATTCCGTCAGCGGTTCCGGTGCGGCATCCGGGAATGGCGCCGATGCCGAAGCTCCCGGTACCGGTGGCTCTGCCCGTTCAGCCGGTACTGGTGCCCGTGGCGGCGGGGCGGAAGTAGCCGAACCCGAGGCAGCGCACACCACCGCTTCGGGAGCGACCGCTTCGGGAGCGACCGCTTTGGAATCGGACGCTTCGAGAACAAACGCTTCGGCAGGCACCGCCTCCAAGGAAGCCGCCGACGACGCCGGGTCGGGCGCCACTCGCGCTGCTGGTGCTGTGGATGCCGCTGGTGCGGCCACGAGTGGGACGTCCGGTGCCCAGGGCGACGCCGGGGCGAATGCGACGGCCGCGCACAGTGCTTCCGGCCTCCCGGCCACTCCGCCGCCCCCGGACACCCCGCCGCATCCTCAGCCCAAGGCGTCGCTCACCGATGTGGTGTCACGGCGCGTGCTCGTGGCCGTCGCCGTGGTCGTGGCGCTCGCCGTGCTCGGCACCGTGCTGGCGCTCTCGTTGAGCGGCGGCGACGGCGCGCAGGACAGCAGCAACGGCAGCGACAAGGCCGCATCCAGCGGCGCGAGCGCCGACAGCGGCGAGGCGGGCAAGGGCAGCGGGGGCGACGCCGGTACCGACAAGGGCAGCGGCGGGGACACGGGTTCGAGCGAGGACAGCGGCTCGGGGGAGTCCGCGGGCCAGGGGAAGGACCTCGGCGAAAACTCGAGCAGCGGCAGCGGCAACGACGCCGGCACCGGCTCGCGGTACGGCGCCGTGACGACGTACAAGCATGATCAGGGGTTCTCGATCGGCCTGCCGAAGGGCTGGAAGTACGTCTCCTCGGATGCCGCGGGTGCGCGTTTCACCGGCCCGGACGGACAGAAGCTGCTGGTCGGCTGGACGACGACGCCCAAGGACGATGCGGTGCGCGACTGGGAGAACCAGGAGCGGTACATGACCCGCGCCCAGTACGACCGCATCCGGATCGAGAAGGTGGGCTACCGCGGCTGGAACGCTGCGGACTGGGAGTTCACCTACGTGGACGGCGGCACCAAGTGGCGGTCGATAGACCGTGGTTTCGTCGTGAACTCGCGACTCGGCTATGCGCTCATGTACACGGCGAAGGCGGCGGACTGGAGCAGCGAGCAGCGGCGTGGAACCTGGCAGACGTTCGCCCGGACCTTCACGCCCAAGTCCTGACCTGTCGCAAACCGTCCTGACCCGTCGCGACCCGCCCAGGCCGGTCCTGGCCGGTCCTGGCCCGTCCAGGACGTCCAGGCCGGTCCTGGCCCGTCCAGGCCGGTCCCAGGCCGTCCCAGCCCGTCCGATTTCGCGGCACGTCCCGTGAGATCTCGCATCCCGTCAATACGGATTGCCTTCGGCACGTATCGTGAGTGGTTGCGGACGGTGCGCAGCCGCATCCGTGCGTAAGAAGTACGAAAGACGAACGGAATTGACCACCGTGCGGGGACGGGGGATGCGTCGTGGACGACTACGCGGGGCGAGTGCTCGCCGACCGCTACCGCCTGCCGCTGCCGCCGTCCGACGAGTACGAACTGGCGCAGACGCGGGCCTTCGACACCTTCAGCGGACAGGAAGTCCTGGTAAGGCAGGTGCCGTTGCCGGAGGTCGTCGAGGCGGAGGTGCTCGACGCCGACGGTCTTCCCGAGGGATTCGTCAGCGCGGGCCCGCGGCGCGCACCCGGTCGCGCGACGCGCAGGGCCACGGACCCGGCGGTGCGGCGCGCGATCGAAGCGGCGCAGGCGGCCGCGCAGATCCCCGACCATCCACGGCTCGACCAGGTCTTCGACGTGTTCGCGGAGGGCGGTTCGCTGTGGATCGTCAGCGAGCTGGTGGCGGCCCGGCCGCTGGCCGCGCTGCTCGCCGAGAAGCCGCTCACGCCCTACCGGGCGGCGGAGGTCGCCTCGGACGTTCTGACGGCCCTGCGGGCGCTGCACGCCCACGGCTGGGTGCATCGCAACATCACCACGCGTACGGTCCTGGTCTGCGACGACGGTCGCGTGATGCTGACGGGCCTGGCCGCCGGCGCGGCGGAGGAGGCGCTGTGCGGATACGATCCGCGGCCGGTCACTGACTTCGGCGGAGCCGCTGACTTCGGCGGAGCCGCTGACTTCGGCGGTGCTGATGGCTTGGGCGGGGCCGACGACTTCGCCGGTGCCGATGGATCCGTCGGGTCCCATGGCTCCGTCGGGTCCCATGGATCGGTCGGGTCCCATGGCTCCGTCGGGTCCCATGGCTTCGGCGCGGCCGACGGGCTCGCCGGTGGCCGGTCCGGGGACTTCGACACGAGCGCCTCTGGCCGTGGCGGCGGGCCAGGTGACTCGCATCCTGCCGGTACGCCGGTCATCGGCCCGCCCTCCTCCGGACCGGCGGTGCCGACGTCGTCGTACAGGCCGTCCGGCACCTCCCCGGCCACGGCTCTCGGGCGGCGCGACCTGGAAGCCGGTGGTGACGTCAGGGCGGCACGCGCGGGCGCCATCGCGGCCTATCGCGCCGGAGCCCAGGCAGCCGCGCGGGTGAGTCAGGAACAGCGCACCGGCGCGACGCCCGCCCTGCCCGCGCCTCGCTCCGACGAGGCACCGGCCCCCGACCGGAACGGGGACACACAGCGCGGTGAAGCCGTGGCGCACGGACACATTGCCAACCCCTATGGAGTGGGCCGAGCGCAGCCCCAGCCCTGGCACGGGGCGGTTCCGCGAGCCCGCGGGGTGGTGGCGGGGCAGCACGACGAAACCGGAACCGAAACCAGACCCGGAACCGAAACCAGCCCCGGAACCGGAACCGGAAGCGAAGCCGGAACCGGACCCGTAACCGGAGTCGAATCGCCGTCCAGCGCTGAGATGATCCCGGCCGCGCGCCGCGACGGAGCATCAGCACTCGCCGAATCCGGCACCGACTCCACGCGCCCCGGAACCCGCTGGGGCGAGCTCGTGGCACCCGGTCGCGAGAACCGGGGGCCCGCCACACCACTGGCCGCCGAGCGGGCCCGGCAGGCCCGGATGGTGGTGGTCGGACCCGTCACCGAGCGGTGGGCGCCGGAACAGGCCGGCCCCGTGCACGAGAACTGGCAGCTGGCGCCCCCCATCGGCCCGGCCACCGACCTGTGGGCGCTGGGTGCGCTGCTGTTCCGTGCCGTGCAGGGCCACGCGCCGTATCCGGAGGAGAGCACGGCGGAACTGGTGCAACTCGTGTGCGCGGAGCCGCCCGCGTTCGCGGAGGAGTGCGGACCGCTGCGGCCCGTCGTCGAGTCGCTGCTGCGTCAGGACCCCACCGAGCGCATCGACTTCGAGGAACTGCGCGGCTGGCTGCGCTCCCTCGTCAGGTCGGCTCCGGAGCCGGACGCGGGCGCCAACGTCGTGGCGGCGCCGCCGTACGACGCCGGCCGTCTGCCCGTCGTACGCCGCCGCGGTGAGCTCGTACGGAAGCGCCGCGCCGCCCCGCCCGCCACCACCGGACACAGCGGCCGGCACAAGAGGGCCAGGCCGGAGCGGCAGCCGCGGCAGCGGGGGCCGAGGTCGCTCGGCCGGACGCTGCTTCTGCTCATACTGCTGGGAGTGGTCGCGGCCATCGCCTACGCGATGCTGTTCATGCCGAAGGCCGAGACCAGTAGCGACGGCAGTCAGGGGCAGGACCGGACAGGCACCGCGGGAGAGGCGATGTCGGCCGCCCCGGGATCCACGCAGGGGCAGGACGGCAGCCAGGACGGCGACTCGGAGAAGTCGCCCGGGGCGTCGTCCGGCAAGACGCCCGAGGAGAGCGGCGGTTCGCAGCACACGCAGACCACCGGTCCCGATCTGCCGGAGGGGTTCGTTCTGCGCAAGGACCCGGAGGGCTTCCAGGTCGCCGTGGCCCGCGGATGGGACCGGAAGCCCGAGAACGAGCAGGGCCAGATCCGCTACTCGGACGGCGACTTCACGCTGATCGTCGTCTCGGGCCGGGACAGCACCTCGGTGTACGGCGGCGACCCCATGGTGTACCAGCGCGAGAAGGAGCTGGAACTGCAGCCCTTCCGCGATTCCAGTTGGGCCACCTCCAGCGGGATGCGCCGTATCGAGGTGGGCGGACGCGTCATGGCGGAGGGCCAGTTCACCTGGCAGGACGCGAAGGGGCGGGAGATCTACGTACGCAACCTCGCGCTGATCCTCGACGGCCGGTATCACGTCGTCCAGGTCCGCGGTCCGGAAGCGGAGCGTGACGAGGTGACGAGGCTGTACGAGCAGGCTTCGGCGACATATCAGGTCACGTGAGGGACTGACCCGGTCGCGGCGAGAACCGTCACAGGGCGGTCCTACCGTCGGCCTGCCGGTCCGAGCCCACTGCGGCGCCCTTTACGGCGCACCGTCCTGCCGGACGGTGTTCGCACCTGCGTACGGAATGCCGCGGCGCGCAACCACCTGCATACCTGATCCGGTCACGTCGGCCGGAGGATGACCTTCCATGTGCACACGCGTGCGGCATGATGGGGCGCATGGGGACCGAGGGGGACAACGTCCGCGTCATCGCCGGCCGTTACCGGCTGGAGGCCCGCCTTGGACGGGGCGGAATGGGCGTCGTCTGGCGTGCCACCGACCAGCTCCTCGGCCGTCAGGTGGCCGTCAAGGAGCTTGCGCTCGACGAGACGCTGTCCCTGGAGGAGGCCCGGCACCAGCGCGAGCGCACGCTGCGGGAGGCGCGGGCGGTCGCCCAGCTCAGCCACCCCAACGTGGTCGTCGTGCACGACGTCGTCGAGGACGACGAACGCCCCTACCTCGTGATGGAGTTGATCGACGGCGGTTCCCTCGCCGAGCGGATCGCCCGGAACGGACCGGTGGACGCCGCCGAGGCGGCCCGTATCGGACTCGCGCTGCTGGCCGCTCTGCAGAAGGCGCACCAGGCGGGAGTGCTGCACCGCGACCTCAAGCCCGCCAACGTCCTGATGGAGGCGGGTACCGGCCGCGTCGTGCTCACCGACTTCGGGATCGCGCAGGTCACCGGGGCGACGACGCTCACCGAGACCGGGTCGTTCGTCGGCTCGCCCGAGTACACCTCGCCCGAGCGGATGTCCGGCGACAGAACCGGACCCGAGTCCGACCTGTGGTCTCTCGGAGCGCTGCTGTGCACGGTGCTCAGCGGGGAATCCCTTTTCCACCGCGACTCCTTGGGCGGCGTCCTGCACGCCGTCGTCATGGATGACATCCGGATCCCGGACGCGGCCGCCCCGCTGCTGCCGGTCGTCCTCGGGCTGCTGGAGCGCGACCCCGACCGCCGGCTGACCGCGGCGGAGGCGGAACGCATGCTGCGCGCCTACGTCGACACGGGCCGCACCCCGCACCTGCCCGCCGACCACGTCCCCACCCAGCGCGATGTGCCCCGCCACCAGGGCCACCACATGCCGCGCCCTCATGTGCCGCGTCCACACGTGCCGGTGCCGCACGCTTCCGAGCCGGGGCCCGCGAAACCGAGGCGCTCGGCCCGTACGATCCTGGCCGCCGCGGCCCTGGCCGTTGCCGTGGTCGGGGCCGGAGTCTCCGCCGCCGCGTTGCTCATGGGCGGAGACGGCGA
Organism: Streptomyces himalayensis subsp. himalayensis; assembly: GCF_013778455.1. GTDB lineage: Bacteria > Actinomycetota > Actinomycetes > Streptomycetales > Streptomycetaceae > Streptomyces > Streptomyces himalayensis. Next base: position 180,072 of record NZ_JACEHE010000012.1, read on the forward strand.
GGGGGAACGGGCGCCCGGCACCTCGGCGCCGTCGCCCACCGGCTCCCCGGAAAGCCCCACCCCGACGGTGACCGTGACCCGGCAGCAGACGGAGACCACGACGGCGCCCGCGGCACCGGCGGGCTATCGCATCGTCAAGGACCCAAAGGGGTTCTCGCTCGCCGTACCGGACGGCTTCAAGCGCAACCCGCAGGGGTCGCGCGTCTTCTACATGTCGCCGGGCGGCACCTTCCGTATCGGCATCAAGGTGGCCGACCCGGAGGAGGGCGGTCCGCTCGAGGTGATGCGCCGCTCCCACGCCAAGGGCCCGGAGAACAACCTCGGTTACCGCGACGGCGAGGTCCTCGCCACCACGCACAACGGACGTCCCGCGGCCCTCTGGGAGTTCACCTGGGACGGCTTCACCGAGGCGGAGGGCGCCCGGCACACGTACGACCTGTGCTGGGAGGAGGGCGGCCGGATGTACGACGTGTGGGTGTCGGCGCCGGTCGGCCGGTCCGACGAGGCGAAACGGTATTTCGATACCGCGGTTGACTCGTTCGTGCGGGCGCAGTGAACCGAGCCGGCCGTGTGGTTTGTCACGGTGCTGCATCCGAACCCCACCCCATGTGGTCTTCCCCCGTTCCCCTTCGCAAGGATGTGGCCATGATGAACCAAGGGGGACAGCCGAACGAGCCGACGAGCTACGGGCTGCAGCCACCGCAGCACAACCCGCAGAACGTCCCGCACCCGCAACACCCCCAGCACAATCCGTACGCGCAGCAGCCGCCCGCCGCTCCGTACGCCGCCCCCACCCCGGTAGCGCCGCAACAGCAGCCTCCGCACCAGCAGCCCCCTCGGCCGCACCCGCAGGCGCAGGCGCAGCCGGACCCGGGCGCAGGCCGCCTGATAGCAGGCCGCTACCGGCTGCTGTCCAAGCTCGGGCACGGAGGCATGGGCACCGTATGGCGGGCGAAGGACGAGACCGTCGACCGTGAGGTGGCCGTCAAGGAGCCCCGGGTTCCCGACCACGTTCCCGAGCGCGAGCGCGCCAACGCCTTCGAGCGCATGCGCCGCGAGGCCCGCGCCGCGGCCCGGCTCGACCACCCGTCGGTCGTCACCGTGCACGACGTGGCCGTCGAGGACGGACGGCCGTGGATCGTCATGGAGTTCGTGCAGGGCCGGTCGCTGGGCGACGCGCTGAAGGAGGGCACCCTCGACGCCCGCGAGTCCGCCCGCATCGGGCTCGAGGTCCTGGGCGCGCTCGAGGCCGCCCACCAGGCGGGCATCCTGCACCGCGACGTCAAGCCCGACAACGTCATGCTCGGGCGGCACGGCCGGGTGGTCCTCACCGACTTCGGCATCGCCCAGATCGAGGGCGAGACCAGCCTGACGGACACCGGCGGCTTTGTCGGCTCGCCCGAGTTCATCGCCCCCGAGCGGGTACTGGGCCAGCGCCCGGGACCGTCCTCCGACCTCTGGTCGCTGGGTGTCGTCCTGTACGCCGCGACGGAGGGCGTGTCGCCGTTCCGCCGCACCACCACGCCGTCGACGCTGCAGGCGGTCCTCAACGCCACGCCCGCGGCGCCCGCCTCCGCGCAGGGCCCGCTGGCCGAGGCGATCAACGGGCTGCTCCAGAAGGATCCCGCGCACAGGCCCGGTGCCGCCCGGATCCGCCATCTGCTGGAGCAGGCCGCTCAGCCGCCCCAGCCCCAGCCGACGCAGGTCGTCCAGATCGGCGGCGGGCCTGGCGGGTCCGGGGGCAGGAGCATCCGCCTCGGCCGCAAGGCGTGGCTGGGCGCGGGGGCCGCGGTCGTGGCCGCGGCCGTGGCGGCGTATCTGGTGATCGCGAACCCGTTCGCGGGCCCGCTGCCGGAGGGCTGGACGACACGCGAGGAGAAGGCGCTGGGTGCGACTCTGGCTGTGCCCACGGACTACGTGAGGTCCGTGCCGGACGGCACGAACGACAAGGAGCACTGGGTCACCTACACCGACCCGAGCTACTCGCTGTCCATCGCTCTGACCCTCTACAAGAAGTCCGAGGACACCCTCGACGAGATCGCGGGCTCCGCGACCTCGGAGGCGTATGACGACATGGACTCCATGGAGGACACCGAGGACGGCGACTTCTCCTTCATGGCGGAGAAGCCCGCGCCCAAGGGGAGCACCACGAAGACCTCGTACGAGGAGCGCGACGCGGCGGAGAACACCGTCACCTACGTCGACGACCAGACCGATTCGGACACCCCGCGCCCGCGCGAGGCCAGGGTCTTCTACTACATGACCGAGTCCGGTGACCTGTACAAGCTCTGGATCGACTATCCGGGCAAGGGCGACTTCACGGAGCGCGGCCGGGAGGTCGCCAAGGCGGCCATCGAGAACCTGACGATCGAGAAGCTCTGACCGTCAGCGGCGCGGACGGGGACCGCCTGAGGGGGTGCCTGAGAGGGCCTGAACGATCCCCCGTAACCCTGGGTAATCCCTGCTCGGGGTATTCGCTGCCAGTGATCACTGGCTCCATGTGCGCAGTCCGTGAAAGCCATTACCGACGGGTACCCAAAAGCTCGGCGTGCCCCTACGCTCACGCCCATGACGGACTCGCAGGCCACCGCCCCCACGCCTGGGGCCACGCCGGACACGACCGGTGCCACGGTCGGTACGAACCCGCTCGCCCCCGCCCCGGCGGGCGCGCGCACGGCGGCCGACGTGGTCACGCCCGAGCTGGTCGCCCAGCTCACCCGAGACGTCGTCGGCTCGGGCCGTACGGCCAACCACACGCCGTTCACCGGCGAGAAGCTGGCCGACCTGCCCGAGTCCACGCCCGCGGACGTCGAGGAGGCCTTCGCGCGGGCCCGCGCCGCCCAGCCGGTGTGGGCCGCGACGCCCGTACGGCAACGGGCCGCCGTCCTTCTCCGTTTCCACGATCTCGTCCTCGCCCGCCAGGCCGAGGTGCTCGACCTCATCCAGCTGGAGACCGGCAAGGCCCGGCTCCACGCGCACGAAGAGGTCCAGGCGGTTGCCGTGGCCGCGCGCCACTACGGCCGCAAGGCCCCCTCGTATCTGCGCCCCAAGGGGCACACCGGAGCCGTGCCGACCCTCACCAAGGTCACCGAACTCCGCCACCCGCGGGGCGTCATCGGCCAGATCGCGCCCTGGAACTACCCCCTCGAACTGTCCGTCGGCGACGCCCTGCCTGCCTTCGTCGCGGGCAACGCGGTCGTCATGAAGCCCGACACGGAGACCGCCCTGACCGCCCTCTGGGCGCGTGATCTGCTGATCGAGGCCGGGCTCCCCGCCGGGGTCTTCCAGGTGGTGCTCGGCGACGGCCCGGTCGTCGGCCCGGAGGTCGTCAAGCGCGCCGACTACGTCTCTTTCACCGGCTCCACGCGCACCGGCCGCGAGGTCGCCCAGGGTGCCGCCGCCCGCCTGGTCGGCGCATCCCTCGAACTCGGCGGCAAGAACGCCATGCTGGTGCTGCACGACGCCGACATCGAGAAGGCCGCGGCGGGCGCGGTGCGCGGCTGTTTCTCGACCGCGGGGCAGCTGTGCATCTCCATCGAGCGGCTCTACGTCCACGAGTCGGTGGCGGACGCTTTCGTGGAGCGGTTCACGGCGCGTACGAAGGCGATGCGGCTCGGCACATCCCTCGCGTACGGCGCGGACATGGGCTCGCTGGCCGGAGCGCGGCAGCTGGAGGTCGTGGCCCGGCATGTCGAGGAGGCCGTCAAGCAGGGTGCGAAGGTGCTGGCGGGCGGCATGGCCCGCCCGGACGTCGGGCCGTACTTCTACGAGCCGACCATCCTGGACGGCGTCGAGGCTCCGATGGCGGTCTGCACCGAGGAGACCTTCGGCCCGGTCGTCTCCATCTACCGTTTCAAGGATGAAGACGAGGCGGTCGAGCTCGCCAACTCCACGCCGTACGGCCTGAACTCCTCGGTCTGGACGAAGGACGGCCGTCGCGGGCGCCGGATCGCGGCCCGTCTGCGCAGCGGCACGGTCAACGTCAACGAGGGGTACGCGTCGGCGTACGGCAGCGTCCAGTCCCCGATGGGCGGCATGAAGGACTCCGGCCTCGGCCGCCGCCATGGCTCCGAGGGCATCCTCAAGTACACCGAGCCGCAGACCGTCGCCCATCAGCGGATCATGCCCATGGCACCCGCGTTCGGCATGGACGACGAGAAGTACGCGGCCTTCATGAGCCGGAGCCTGCGGGTGATGAAGGCGCTGCGCCTGCGCTAGCAGCCACCCCGCTCTCAACCACCCGTTTTCAGCAGTTCTCAACGAGGAGAGCCAGTGTCACAGGAGGACTCTGCCCAAGTCCGGGGCAGCGACGGCCACGAAGTCCGGGGCAGCGACGGCCACGACGATGCCTACGACTACGACGTCATCGTCATCGGCTCCGGCTTCGGCGGCTCGGTGTCCGCGCTGCGGCTGACCGAGAAGGGGTACCGCGTCGGCGTCCTGGAGGCGGGCCGCCGCTTCACGCGCGAGACCCTGCCGCGCAACTCCTGGGACCTCAAGAACTACCTGTGGGCCCCGCCGCTCGGCCTCTACGGCATCCAGCGCATCCATCTGCTGGGCAATGTGATGGTGCTGGCGGGCGCGGGGGTCGGCGGCGGCTCGCTGAACTACGCCAACACGCTCTACGTACCGCCGGCCGCGTTCTTCAACGACCCGCAGTGGAAGGACATCACGGACTGGCAGGAGGAGCTGAAGCCCTACTACGACCAGGCCGAGCGCATGCTCGGAGTGCGGCTCAACCCGACGATGACGCCCTCGGACGTCCATCTGAAGGCGACCGCGGAGGCCATGGGCGTAGGCGACTCCTTCCATATGGCGCCGGTCGGGGTCTTCTTCGGCGACGGGAAGGACGCCGACGGTTCGGAGGCGGTCAAGGCGGAACCGGGACGGGAGGTCGCCGACCCATACTTCGGCGGCGTCGGACCGTCCCGCAACGCCTGCACCGAGTGCGGCGAGTGCATGACAGGCTGCCGCCACGGCGCGAAGAACACCCTCAACGAGAACTACCTCTATCTCGCCGAGAAGGCCGGCGCGGTCGTCCACCCGATGACGACGGTCGTCTCCGTCACCGAGGACTCGGGGGCCGGCTTCGCCGTCGCGACGCTGCCCACGGACGACAAGCGCAAGGGGGAGGGCCGGACGTATCGGGCCCGCAAGGTCGTCATCGCGGCCGGTACGTACGGGACGCAGACGCTCCTGCACCGGATGAAGGACGGCGGACAGCTGCCGTATCTCTCCGACCGGCTCGGGACCCTGACCCGTACGAACTCCGAGGCGCTGGTGGGCGCCCAGACGGACAACCGCCGCTACCGCAAGAAGCACGGCGTCGCGAAGGCCGACTTCACCAAGGGCGTGGCGATCACGTCCTCGATACACCCCGACGAGAACACGCACATCGAGCCGGTCCGCTACGGCAAGGGCTCGAACGCGATGGGTGGCCTGACGACCCTGCAGGTGCCGTACCGGCCGGGCGCGCGGGTGAGGGGCTGGCTGGGGAACCTGGCCCGCCACCCGTTGCTCGCCGTGCGCCAGCTGTCCAACCGGCGCTGGTCGGAGCGGACCATCATCGGTCTGGTCATGCAGTCGCTGGACAACTCCCTGACCACGTACCGCAAGCCGAAGGGCATAGGCAAGGGACTGCTGACCGCCCGGCAGGGGCACGGCGCCCCGAACCCGGAGCAGATCCCCGAGGCCACGCAGGCCGCGAGCCTCCTCGCCGAGGAGATCAACGGCTTCGCCGGCTCCAACATCGGCGAGCTGATGGGCACCCCGCTGACGGCCCACTTCCTGGGCGGCTGTCCGATCGGGGACTCGCCCGTGTCCGGCGTGATCGACCCGTACCACCGGGTCTACGGCCACCCGGGCATCTCGGTCGTCGACGGCGCCGCGGTCTCGGCGAACCTGGGCGTCAACCCGTCCCTGACGATCACCGCGCAGGCGGAGCGGGCCATGTCGTTCTGGCCGAACAAGGGCGAGGAGGACCCGCGCCCGGCCCAGGGCACCGCGTACGAGCGGCTCCCGGCCGTCGCGCCGAAGGCCCCGGTCGTCCCGGCGGACGCGTTCGGCGCGCTGAAGCTGCCGTTCCTGGGTATGCCGGCGGTGCCGCCGAAGAGGCCGTAACGCCTCTCGGCGTTACGCGAAAAGGACCCGTGCTCCCCTCCGAGCGCGGGTCCTTTTCCGTATATGGGGCCTTCGGCTGTGCCCCATACGGGGCTGTGCCGTGCCCTACTTGCGATGTGCCTTACGCGGCAGCGCCCTCGCTCTTACGACGCCGGACGACGAAGACCGCACCGGCACCGCCGACGACCGCGACACCGCCGACGAGGGCGATGGTGGGCAGCATCGAGGAGGAACCGGTCTCGGCGAGGTTGCCGGTGGCCGGGATCTTGTCGGCGCCGCCCTGCGGCTCCTTGCCGCTCTCCGGCTTGTCGCCCTTGCCCGGCTTGGCCTTGCCCGGGTCGTCGTTGTCGCTGCCGGCCGGGAGGACGGTGAACTCGTAGAACGCGAACGAGCTGTGGACGCAGTTCTTCTCCTCGTCCACGTAGCCGCCGAGGCCGATGGTGAAGCCGTCGCCGGCAGGCGCCTTCGCGCTGATGTTGACGCGCAGCTTGATGGCGACGACCTCCTTGGCACCCAGCGATGTCTCGCCGAAGTACCAGCCGTTGCCGACCTCGTCGGCGATCGACTCCCAGGTCTTGCTCGCCGGGTTGAAGTACTCGAGCTGGGCGTAGGTGCTCAGCCAGTCCTTCTCGTTGTCGCTCTCCGAGAAGTTGTCCACAGCGGCGAGCCACTGGACGGTGCCCAGAGCCTTGTCGCTCTTGTTGGAGGCGGTCAGCGTGAACTTGTGCCAGCCGCTGCCCGCGACGATCTTGCCGGGAAGACCGGAGACGGCGAGGTCCAGCTGGGAGTCGACGTCGACACCGTCCTCGTCGACCGGGCACTCCTCGGGCCACTCGCTCGGCTCGGCGCTCGGCGACGCGGACTCGCTCGGCGGCACCGAAGCGCTCGGCGACGCGGACTCGCTCGGCGAGGAGGACGCGCCGCTCTCTTCGGTGGCCGGGGTGCTCTCGGTCGCCGAAGGGCTGCTCGCTTCGGTGGCCGGGGTGCTCTCGGTGGCCGAGGGGCTGCTCGCTTCGGTGGCCGGAGTGCTCTCGGTCGCCGAAGGCGAGCTGCTCTCCGTCGTCGTGGTCGTGGTGTCGTCCGCGAACGCGGCCGGCGCCGACAGGAGCGCGATCGGGGCTATGACAGCCGTCGCGGCCGCAGCGGCCAGGGCACGGCGAAGCTTCATGAAGACCTCGGTGAAGTCCGGCGTACTGCGGCACCGCAGTACGAAGTGAGGAGGCCTCCGCCTCATGGGGGGACGCGGATGTGGCCGTTGGTTCCGAACATGTGACCTGTGGTCCCTGGGAATGGTTGTGCTCATTCTTAGGGAATTCTTATGTGACTTGGGACACGTGGGGTTCGTGCTGGTTCACGGCCTTGGGCTCTGAGCCGTCCGTGGGTTCGTTGTGCGGTCGTGATCAAGCCCGTACAACCATTTCCGCGAGCTTGGATCGTTACGTAAATCGCTGGCAAAACGGGCTTGTTGGGGGCTTGGATGACGCTTCCGCGGACGGATTCGGGTTTCCGTGCGGACGGCTTTTCGGGCCGTGAGACATGAAGGTGGAGAACAAGACGTGAAGTCAGCTGCGCAGCGGGCCCTCGTGGCCGCGTCCGTGGTGGCCGCTCTGGGCCTGACCGCCGCGTGCGGCGGGAACGGTGGCGGGGACGACGCCAAGGCGTCGTCGAAGGAGAGCTCTCAGAGCAAGGAGACCGCGGCCGCGGAGGCCGGGGCCAAGGCGCTGACCGCCGCGCAGCTGGACAAGGCCGTCGTCACCAGCGCCGAGCTCAAGGGCTACAAGATCGAGAAGATGTCCGGTGCGGACATGCCGTCCGAGATCGTGCCCGCCGACCCGGCCGAGTGCCAGCCGCTCGCGGACATGTTCATGTTCAGCACCCAGCCGAAGGCGCAGGCCCGTATCGGCCGTACTCTCACCGGCCCGAACGAGCTCGACGCCACGGTCACCTCGCTCGCCCTCCTCGCGCACGAGCAGGCCGACGCCGAGAAGATCATGGCGGGGCTGCGCACGGCCACCGAGAAGTGCACCGGGTACGAGCACGCCGACTACGAGTACAGCGGCGTCGAGGCGCTGGACGCCCCTGACGCGGGCGACGAGGCCGTGTCGTACAAGGTCACCGGAGACATAGACGGCGACAAGGTGCCGATGGCCTTCACGGTCGTCCGCAGCAGCTCGACCATCGTGTCCTTCTACGCGATCAACATGCTCGACGCCAAGAAGGTCGAGGTTCCCGCAGAGGTCGTCGACGCCCAGCTCGCCAAGCTGGAGAAGGTCGCCGGCTGAGCACACAAGCAGGCTGACCGCAAAAGAGAGACCGGCCGGCCCCGGGCGTCCCCGGAGCCGGCCGGCCCTTTGTCGACCGGGCTGCTGTCCCCTGCCGTCCGGTCACATGTCTGGAGCGAGGTCCCACGACGCACAGCACGATCCGTACGCCTCATCGCTCCAGCGGAGCCACGCGTGGTTCTCCAACGAGCCGCCCCTGGCTGGCACGGACACCCGGACCAACGAAGCCCGCGAAAGCCCGGTCACGCGCCGTATGGGTGAGAGCGGATGCGAACGTGTGCGCGGCTGTACGCCTTGGACCGGCACGGGTGCGCCTGGGGCCGGAACGAGCGAGCGCGCCTGCGGCCGACACGGGTGCGTATGCGACCGTCACGAGTGGGCCCGCGACCGACACGAGTACGCCCGCGGCCGGGCGCATGCTGTCGTGGCACGTGCCCGGCCGCGCGGCCGTGATGCAGGCGGCCGCTCAGATACGGCCCCGGCACAGCTCCAGCAGCGTCATCGCCAGCGACGTGCCGGGCTTGCCCAGCGCGTCCCGGTAGCGGCCGAGGACCTCCATCTCGCGGGACAGGTTCACACGGCGTCCGCCGGATGCGATCCGGGCGTCCTGGATCACGGCCGAGACGGCCATCCGTTCCTGGACCAGGCCGATGATCCTGTCGTCGAGTGCGTCGATGCGCTCGCGCGCGCCGGTGATCAGGTCGGCCGCCTCGTCGGTACGGGCGCCGGTCTTCTCCGCGGAGGTGGTGGTCATCTCGGTGGCTCCTTTTCGGGTGGGTCCCCTGGTCGGGGGCGGTGCCCCGGAGCGGCAGGGCCCGTAACGACAGAGCGCCCCGGGCCTTGTCGGCCCGGGGCGCCTGGGAAGTCGCTTGTCAGTTGCTCAAGCAGCACGACCATGGCAGCCGGTGGGCCGGTTGCCATAGGTAAAGACGAAGGTCTGGTGCTTGCGCATGGGAGCAGTATGGCCCGCGGCGCGGACAGCGTCCACGCGGGTTCGGATGGTGAGACGAAGGCGGAGACCGAGCAGGGACGAAGGAGAGGGTGCGCGCCCCGGTAGAATCGACATATCAGACCCCCTGCCGCACGCAGCCCGGGCTGATGCCAGACACCTCTGCTCACGCAGATCCGCCTGCTCAACGCCGGAAGGCCGCCGCCGTGCCATCAGCGTCCCCCGCCGCCCCCGACACCGTCCTGGTCGTCGACTTCGGTGCGCAGTACGCCCAGCTCATCGCCCGTCGCGTCCGTGAGGCCCGGGTCTACAGCGAGATCGTGCCGAGCACCATGCCGGTCGAGGAGATGCTCGCCAAGAACCCCGCGGCGATCGTCCTCTCCGGCGGTCCGTCGTCGGTGTACGAGGAGGGCGCGCCGACCGTCGACCGCGCGCTCTTCGAGGCCGGCGTCCCCGTCTTCGGCATGTGCTACGGCTTCCAGCTGATGGCCACCTCGCTGGGTGGCGTGGTCGACAACACGGGCGCCCGTGAGTACGGCCGTACGCAGCTCGCCGTGTCCCGCCCCGGCTCGACCCTCTTCGAGGGCACCCCGTCCGAGCAGGCGGTGTGGATGTCGCACGGTGACGCCTGCTCCGCGGCGCCCGAGGGCTTCACGGTCACCGCGTCCACGGACGTCGTGCCGGTCGCGGCCTTCGAGAACGACGAGAAGAAGCTGTACGGCGTGCAGTACCACCCCGAGGTGATGCACTCCACGCACGGCCAGCAGGTTCTCGAGCACTTCCTCTACCGCGGCGCGGGTCTGAAGCCGTCGTGGACCACGGGCAACGTGATCGAGGAGCAGGTCGAGTCGATCCGCGCGCAGGTGGGCACCAAGCGCGCGATCTGCGGTCTGTCCGGCGGCGTCGACTCCGCGGTCGCGGCCGCGCTCGTGCAGAAGGCCATCGGCTCCCAGCTGACCTGCGTGTACGTCGACCACGGTCTGATGCGCAAGGACGAGACCGAGCAGGTCGAGAAGGACTTCGTCGCGGCCACGGGCGTGCAGCTCAAGGTCGTCGACGCGGAGGAGCGGTTCCTCAACGCTCTCCAGGGCGTCTCGGACCCCGAGGAGAAGCGGAAGATCATCGGCCGGGAGTTCATCCGGGTCTTCGAGCAGGCCCAGGCCGAGATCATCGCCGAGGCCCCCGACGACCAGCCGGTCGAGTTCCTGGTGCAGGGCACGCTCTACCCGGACGTCGTCGAGTCCGGCGGCGGCACCGGCACGGCGAACATCAAGTCCCACCACAACGTGGGCGGCCTGCCCGAGGACCTCGAGTTCAAGCTCGTCGAGCCGCTGCGCAAGCTGTTCAAGGACGAGGTCCGGATGGTCGGCGCCGAGCTGGGCCTGCCGGACGAGATCGTCCAGCGTCAGCCGTTCCCCGGCCCCGGCCTCGGCATCCGCATCGTCGGCGAGGTCACCAAGGAGCGCCTGGACCTGCTGCGCGAGGCCGACGCCATCGCCCGCGAGGAGCTCACCGCGGCAGGCCTGGACCGCGACATCTGGCAGTGCCCGGTCGTGCTGCTCGCGGACGTCCGCAGCGTCGGCGTCCAGGGCGACGGCCGTACCTACGGCCACCCGATCGTGCTGCGGCCCGTCTCGTCCGAGGACGCGATGACGGCCGACTGGTCGCGCCTGCCGTACGACGTACTGGCCCGGATCTCGACCCGGATCACCAACGAGGTCAAGGACGTCAACCGCGTCGTGCTCGACGTGACGAGCAAGCCGCCGGGGACGATCGAGTGGGAGTGACCTCCCCAGAGTGACGAACGGCGCCGCCCAGATCACTTGGCGGCGCCTTTCGCGTACGTGGGTGGGTCCTGTGCCTGCGCGCCTCAGGTCCGCTTGACCGTGCGTACCGCATCGCCCGGCTTCCACACCTCCACGACCAGGTACTTCTCGTCCTCGACATACGTCCGCACCACCTCCGTCACCTCGGTCCGGAAGAGATGGAACGGTTCCGGCGGCTTGACCTCGCCCGCATAGAGAGCCACGGTCTCCGGATCCTCGACCTCGATCGCGCGGCCGGAGATCCGGACGTCACCGCCCGCCATGTGGGTACCGGCTCCGGGGTTCGCCTGGAGCGAGAAGCGCGGATCGCGCCGGAGGTCGAGCGCCTTGAGTGAGTCCGGCATCATGCCGAACCACAGCTCGCCGTGCAGAAATCGGACCTCGAGCCCGGTGGTGCGGGGCGAACCGTCCTTGCGAAGGGTCGCAAGGATGTGATGCGTGAACTTTCCGAAGCGGTCTTCGACGGTTCTGGCGAGTTCGGGTTCGGCTGCGGAGAAGGCTGCCCAGTTATTCGACTGCGACGTCATACGGCCAGTCTGGCGCGGAAACCCGACACCTTCTGTCGTCTTGCCGCGCCGTGTCGTCGGTGTCGCCGCCGGCGTGTCAGGCCGTGTGTCCGGTCTGCTGCCCGGCGGTGCCGGGTCGTGCGAAGCGGTCCCGGCCGTACTCGTCGCGGACCGGCGTGCATCCCGCGGCCGCCAGCCGCTGCCCCAGCTTCTCGCGGCGGGCCGTGCCGATCCGGAGGCTGCCCAGCAGGAACACGGGCGTCAGCACGGCGAGCGGCAGCAGAACGGCGAACTTGCCGGTCAGCAGTGCCAGCAGCAGGAAGAGGCCGGCACTGCCCCAGGCCATCGTCATCAGCTGCTTACGGTTGACGGCCGAGCCGGCGGCGTCGTACCGGATGAGCGTCGTGACCAGATCCACGTCCGCCTCTGCCTCGGGCAGCGGTACGAGGGTGCCCGGGTGCATGCCCGGGACGGGGCCGCCACCACCCGCCTGCGGATACGCGGCCGCGTTGGCCGCGGCCCGCTGCTGCGCCGCGGGGCTCGTGTCACGGACAAGGAAGATCCGGATCTCCTTCTGTCGGCCCACATGGCGGACCTCCGCGTACCGGAAGCCGTAGCACTCGGCGATGTGGACGAGCGCGCCGAACGTCTTCCACTCCGCGAACGGATGGATGAGTTCGACGACGTCCTGGGAGGCGACTTGCCGGAGGAGGGCGGAGATCTGGCGGTCGGCGATGGTCATGGTGATCTTTCTGATGGGGACGGTGCGTTGTCCGGTGGGACGGACAGGACGTACTGGATGGACAGGACGCACTGGACCGGACCGGGCGGACAGGGGACATACAGCGAGACTCGTCAGCACCCGTGACGGTTGTGCATGCGGTCTCTTCACATCCGTGCCCTGTCTTCCTGCGCTGACCGGCGGTAACTTCCGCTCCGTACGACTCCGTACCGCTCGGTACGCACCGCGGGACCGGTGAAGGTCCGCACTTCCAGGGCTGGAGGACATATGCAGGCGCCGACGCCGATCCCCACCGAGCAGCTGCGGTTCGCGATGCCACCGGTGCACGAGTCGGTCGCCGACGAGCGGCAGTACCGCAAGGAACGGCTGGCAGGGGCCCTGCGGGTGTTCGGGCGGCTCGGATACGAGGACGGAGTGTCCGGGCACATCACCGCGCGGGACCCCGAGTACACGGACTGCTTCTGGGTGAACCCCTTCGGGATGCCGTTCCAGCACATCACCGCGGGCGATCTCGTCCTCGCCAACTCCGAGGGGCAGGTCGTCGAGGGCGAATACCACGTCAACCAGGCAGCGTTCACCGTACACGCGCAGGTGCACACCGCCCGCCCCGACGCGGTCGCCGTCGCCCACTGTCACTCGGTGTACGGGCGCGCACTGTCGACGCTGCGCGAACTCCTCGACCCGATCACGCAGGAATCCTGTGCTTTCTACGAGGATCACGCTCTCTACGACGATTACACGGGCGTCGCCGTGGACGCAGAGGAGGGCCGCCGGATCGCGTCCGCGCTCGGCCCGCGCAAGGCGGTGATCCTGCGCAACCACGGGCTGCTGACGGTCGGCGACTCGGTCGACGCGGCGGCCTGGTGGTTCATCTCGATGGAGCGCTCCTGCCAGGTCCAGCTGAGCGCCAGGGCCGCGGGCCGGCCGACGCTGATCGACCACAAGCAGGCGCTGGCCACCCGCGAACAGCTCGGCGGCGATCTGGTGGCGTGGATCAACTACCAGCCGCTGTGGCGTGCCGTCAGCAGCACGGAACCCGATCTGCTGCCGTAGAAGCAGCCACCGGCGCCCGCTCGACGACGTACGCCCATGCCCCATCCCGCTGGATGATCTCGGCCATACCGAAATTCTCGCAGCCGGGGTCAACACGGCTTCCCCGCAATCACCCGTCCTGACCTGACCCGCGGGAAAGGCGACGGTTGAGGTGCGGCACAATTCCCTGACACGGCAGGCGGATTCGGCGGACAAGAATCCCATAACGGGATCAATGCCAAAAAGCGATCGAAAGCCGTAAAGAGATCTTCGCGGTTTCGGGAAGCGGCGCGGGAAGGCGGCGGCAGTCGTGGCGGTGCAGGAGGCGAGACAGGGCTCGCACGAAGGCGGCTGCGCGTGCGGCGACTGCCCGCACGGCGCGCGTGAAGGGCACCGTCGGGCTGTGGCGGCGTTCCTCGCGAAACGTGACGAGTTGGCCGCCGGGCAGGGGCTGCCCGCGGCCGTCGCGCACTCGGCCGGCGCCTCGCGGCAGTGGGTGTCGGACGAGCTGACGCAGTCCGCGGCCCTCGTCGCCGAACGCAGTCGCGCGGAGGGCGAGGCATGGCTGGCGCGGCTGTGGCGGCGCACCCTCGTCGTCGTCTGGGCCGCCGTCGCCGTACTGCTGCTGGTGCAGGCGCTCACGGCGATCGGTGCCGGATGGTCGGCGGCCCGGACGGCCGGGTTGCTCTCGGCGCTCGTCGTGGCCGGTCTGCTGAGCGGTGCCGGTTATGCGCACCGGGCGCGCGGAGGCGTGCTGGCGCCGGTGATCGGCGAGGACAACCGTCTGTCGACCTCCCGGGCCGTGGCCGGCTGCTGGGTGCTGTTCGTCGTCTTCGCCGTGCTGGTACTCGCGGGCGAACTCGCCGCCGCCTCGGGCCACCGGGAGCGCGACGAGCTGATCGCCGGGCTCGAACTCGCCCGAGGCGCCGGGGTGGTGACCGTCGTCGCCGTGGTGTGCGGCGTCGCCGTCCTCGTACGCCGGGTCGTGGCGCTGCGCGTGCTGGGCCAGCGGCTGCAGAAGGTACGCGCGGACCGGCCGCGGGCCGCCGACCTGCTCACCGACGACGCGGGCCGCGGCAGCTTCGCCGACACGCAGTACATCCTGATCAGCGCCGTCGCCGTGATCTTCGCGGCGGTACGGCTCGCGCGCCACCCCGAACAGCTGCCCGATCTGCCGTGGGGGCTTGCTCTGCTGGTGCTCGTATCGGCCGCGACGTATCTCGCCGGCAAGTACGCGGAGGGCGGCCGGCCGGTGATCCTCTCGGTCGTACGGGCACGGGAGGCCGGCGACCTCGACGCGCCCATCCGTACCGGCGACGACATCGAGATCCGCGGCGCCGGCTTCGTCCCGCCCGGCGCGGGCACCGCGGACCGGCTGGCGCGCATGGTCGTCCGGATCGGCACGGTGCACGCCCATGTGCCGCTCGTGCCGGTGCCCGGCGGCTTCACCAACCCCACGGACACCGTGCTGACGGTGCCGGTCTCCGTCGATGTGGAGCCTGGCCGGGTCGAGGTGCAGGTAATCACGGCGGCGGGCGTCGAGACGAACTCGTGTGCGATTGACGTAGTGGACTGAGACGGGGCGCGGGGTGCGCGGTTCCGCCGCCTTCGCCGCCGTCCTCCGCGTCCCGGACCGGTCGGGGTCACGCGTGCGCCGTGACCGCCGCCGTCGTTCGTAGAGGCGCCGCGATACCGCCGAACGTGGGGGACATACCGCCGAATCGCTGGAAGATGCGGCGCAATTGTTGGGTCTGCCGACGAATACGTCATATGCCTGGTGAACCACGTCCTCGTGGCGTACGTATTAAGTCTGTTGAAGAGTAAAGCGACGGCGGGCAGAGAGGCGGCTCAGCGCGATGGTGCACGGTATGCGAACGGACAGTCACATCAGCTATGTCAATGGAGAACGCAGCGACTGGCGGGAGACCGCGACACGCTACGCGCTGGTCCCGTTGCGGATCTTCCTCGGGTTCACCTTCATCTACGCGGGCCTCGACAAGCTCACCGACAGCGCCTTCATGTCCGCGACGGGAACGGGCTCGGTCGGCGACATGATGCGCGGAGTGCGCGACGTCTCCGCGATCCCCTCGCTCGTCGACCTGGCGCTGAAGAACCCGGTCGGCTTCGGGTACGCCATCGCCCTCGGTGAACTGGCCGTCGGTCTCGGCACCCTGTTCGGGCTCCTGACGCGCCTTGCCGCGCTCGGCGGCGCCCTGATCTCCCTCAGCCTCTGGCTGACGGTGAGCTGGGCGACCACGCCGTTCTACTACGGCAACGACCTGGCGTATCTGATGGCCTGGCTGCCGCTCGTGCTCGCGGGCGCGTCGGTGCTGTCCGTGGACGCGGCCATCAGGGGGCGGCGCGGGCGGGGGGCCGAGTACGCGTAGGCGGGACTGCGCTCGGTCGCTTCGCTTCAGGTGGTCGCTCGGTCGCTCCGCCGCCGGTGCCCCGGATCAGGTGCCGATGCCCCGGATCAGGGTCAGGATGGCCCGCATCAGGGTGAGGATGCCTCTGGTTCAGGGTGCTGGTGGCGGGCCGTCCAAGGTCCGAGGGCCGGTGGTGTTCCGGCGGCTACGGCGTACCGCATAGGTCGTGCCCGTGGTGACCGCGGCGAGGAACAGCCCGACCGCCACGATCGGGATGATCGCGTACCACGGAGTCTCCCAGGCGCCGCCCGCGTCGCCCAGGTAGGCGACCCCCGCGGCCAGCAGGAAGACGCCCGCGACCAGCTTTCCCGGCTGGAACTCATGACGCAGCACGGGCCACCTCCGCCTGTCCGACGCCTACTTCGAGCCGCAGGTCGACGGTTCCGCCGTCCTTGCTGCCTGCCGGAGGATCAAGCGTCACCGTTTTCTCCTTGCCCGGTGCGATGTCCACGTCCTGCTGGGCCTCGCCCGGCAACTGGATGTCGCCGATGCCCACTTCGACGTGCAGTTTCACCGTCGCGTCCGGCGGGACGACGACCTCGATGCGGCCCATGCCGAGCTCGGCCCGCGTGGTGAGCGTCTCGCCCTCGCCGACGTCCACACGGCTCAGGTCGAGGGTGCCGACACCCGTGTCCAGCGCGTACGCCGGCTGGACCTTCGCGACTGTGGCGGGCGCCCACTCCGTACGCACCCAGTTCGTGTCGATGTCCTTCGGCAGAGCCGCCGACATCGCCAGGAGTCCCGCCGTGACGACCGCGAGCAGAATCGACCCGACCCCTGTCCGGCCGACGAAGGCACTGACCGTGATGCCCAGCGCGAACACGGTCAGAGCACCGGCGAGACCGGTCTGGAGGCTGGTGACCAGGGCGTGGTCGTCCCAGGTCAGGCCGGTGCCGAGGGCCCCCGCGGCCAGTGCCAGCAGGAACACCCAGCCGCCGATCCAGCGCGGGCCCTGGGAGCCGCGCCCGCGCGGCCCGCTCGGCTGGGGTGGGCGGGCCGCTGCGTACGTGCTCGTCGCGTGGGGCTGCCGGGAGCTGCTCGGCTCGGTGGCGGGGCCCTTCAGCTCCGGAGGGCCCCACAAGTAGCCCGTACCGCCGACGTGTGTGCCGTCCTTGACGATCGGATCGCGCCACCAGGACGGTATGGGGGCGGCGACCGGAGGCGCCTGTGCCTCGGGCGGGGCGTCGGCCACCGCCTGTGCGGCGAGGGGGTCGGCGTCGGCGGTGCCGCGCTGCGCCGACCAGTAGCCGGCGCCGGCGAGAAGCAGCGCCAGGACCGCGGCGAAGGTGAGGAGCCCGCCGTTGCTCAGCATCGACAGGAACAGGCCGCAGCCGACGAGCGCGCAGAGCACGGCCGTCAGCGCCGGGCCGTCCACGCGGCCCGACAGCAGCCTGCGCGCCTCGTTCTCCTCCTCCTCGTCGAAGGGTACGAACAGCCAGGCGAAGCCGTAGAAGATGAGGCCGATGCCGCCGGTGACCGCGAGAACGGCGAGACCGATCCGGAAGATCACCGGATCCATGTCGCACTGGCGACCGAGACCGGCGCAGACCCCGCCCAGCATCTTGTGCCGACGGTCCCGGCGGAACTTCGACGGGGCTGTCGGCTCGGCGGGGTCCTGGGCGGCGGCGGCATCCGGCAGCCCCCCGGCCAGGGGCCCGCCTGTGCCTTCCCGCGGGCCGCCGTGGCCGCCGGCCGGCCCGGGCGCGGCATCTGCGGCGGCGCGCTGCTGATCGGTCATGCGTCCATGGTGACGTCCCACAACCCACATCGGCATCGGGCTGGACCCTGGACGATCCCTGATATTGCGCCCTGAGGTAGTCCCCGCGTTGTGGCTGGGGGAGAAGCCGAGAGCCTGTGCACAGGGTTCCGTGGGCGCAGCCCGTGTCAGGGAAGCTTAGGGGTCCAACCCTGATGTCCCGCGCCGCAAGGCGTGTGACCATCGGTGGCATGCCGGAAGCCGCCGCCGCCCCCACCCCCACCGCGCGCCCCCTCCGCAAGCTCTACCGCAGCAGCGACGGCCGCTGGCTCGGCGGAGTGGCCAGGGGTCTCGCCGGGCACCTGGGGCTGCCCGTCATCTGGGTGCGGCTCGTCTTCGTAGGACTGTTCATGGCGGACGGCCTCGGCGCCCTGCTCTACGCGGCGTTCTGGTTCTTCGTCCCGCTCGGCGTCGGCGGCGTCGACGCCGAGCGCCCCCCGGCGGTCACCACGGAGGCGTCTCCTGACGGCCGCCGCAGACTCGTGGCCCGCAAACCGGACAAGGGCCAGATCGTCGCGCTGCTCGCCATGGTCGTCGTGGCCATGGTCTTCGTCGGCAACGTCGACCTGGGCGGCCCGGTCAAGGCGTACCTGTGGCCGGCCCTGCTCGTCGGCGCGGGCGTGGCCCTGGTCTGGCGCCAGGCGGACAACGCGCGGCGGGCGCGCTGGATGGAGGTCGGCCGGCGCCGCCGCACCCTGACCCTGGTGCGCTCGGCGGCGGGCGTGCTGCTCGTCGGCACCGGAGTCACCGGCATCTTCGTGCTGCAGGGATCGGCCGAGCACCTCGGCTCCGTGCTCCAGGCGGCGCTCGCCGTCCTGGTCGGCATAGCCCTGCTCGCCGGCCCGTATCTCGTACGCATGACCCAGGACCTGTCCGAGGAGCGGCTGATGCGTATCCGCGCGCAGGAGCGTGCGGAGGTCGCCGCGCATGTGCACGACTCGGTCCTGCACACGCTGACGCTGATCCAGCGCAACGCGGAGAACGCCGGCGAGGTCCGGCGCCTGGCGAGGGCTCAGGAGCGCGACCTGCGCGCCTGGCTGTACAAGCCGGAGGGCAACGGCAAGTCCGCAGAAGACGCAGCCGAGGAGCCGGACACGCTCGCCGAGGCCGTGCGTCGCAATGCCGCCGAGGTCGAGGACAAGCACGGCGTCCCCATCGAGGTCGTGGTCGTAGGCGACTGCCCCCTCGACGAGAAACTGGGAGCACAGATGCAGGCCGCGCGGGAAGCAATGGTGAACGCCGCCAAGTACGGTGGCGAGGGCGGTGCGGTGCAGGTCTACGCCGAGGTCGAGGACCGGACCGTCTTCGTGTCGGTCCGTGACCGCGGGCCCGGTTTCGATCTGGATTCCGTCCCCGAGGACCGGATGGGCGTACGAGAATCGATCATCGGCCGTATGCAGCGCAACGGCGGTACGGCGCGGCTGCGGGCCGTACCGGACGGCGGCACCGAGGTCGAGCTGACCATGGAAAGGGCGGAGAAGACGTCATGAGCGACGTGGCGGGGGCGAACGAGCCGACCGGTACGAACGATCCTGCGGAGGGCGCGGGCGGGCGTCGCGTACGGGTCGTCCTGGTCGACGACCACCGTATGTTCCGCACGGGAGTCCAGGCGGAGATCGGCCGGACCGAGCAGACCGGGGTCGAGGTGGTCGGCGAGGCCGCCGACGTCGACCAGGCGGTGTCGGTCATCACGGCCACTCGGCCCGAGGTGGTGCTGCTCGACGTGCATCTCCCCGGTGGCGGAGGCGTCGAGGTGCTGCGCCGCTGTGCTTCCCTGATGGGCGACGCGGAGCAGCCCGTCCGGTTCCTGGCGCTGTCCGTCTCGGACGCCGCCGAGGACGTCATCGGTGTCATCCGGGGCGGCGCTCGGGGCTATGTCACCAAGACGATCACGGGCACGGACCTGGTCGATTCGATCTTCCGCGTCCAGGACGGCGACGCGGTGTTCTCGCCGCGTCTGGCGGGCTTCGTCCTCGACGCGTTCGCGTCCACCGACGCCCCGCCGGTCGACGAGGACCTGGACCGTCTCACCCAGCGTGAGCGCGAGGTGCTGCGGCTCATCGCCCGCGGCTATGCGTACAAGGAGATCGCCAAGCAGCTCTTCATCTCCGTGAAGACGGTCGAGTCGCACGTGTCGGCGGTGCTGCGCAAGCTCCAGCTCTCCAACCGGCACGAACTGACCCGCTGGGCCACGGCGCGCCGGCTGGTCTGACGAGCCGTCCGGCAGGCATCCCCAAGCGGTCGGCCGGTGCGGTGGGTCGGCCGGACGGGGCCCGGGCTCCGGGGAGCCAGGGACCCGTCGCCGTACTCGGCTGCCGCAGTCAGCTGCCGAACTCGGCTGCCGAACTCAGCCGCCGAGGGCCCTCTTCAGCTCGGCCTTGTTCATGCTGGAGCGCCCGTCGATGTTGCGCCGCTTGGCTTCGGCGTAGAGCTGGTCGTACGTCGGTTCCTGGGCGCCGGAGCGGGACCTCTCGCCGCCGCGCTTCGACGCGGACTTGTCCTGGGTCGAACTACGGCTGGCGGTGCGGGACTCGCCGGACTGTGCGCGTTCTTTGTTCACGGTGCGGGCCGCGATCTCCTTGGCTCGCTCCGTACTCTCTCCGCGCTGTTCGGCACTCTCCTTGATGTGCTCGTACTGACGCTCGCGTTTCTGGCTGGATCCTCTTGGCATGATCCTCACCTGTCTGTTTCTCTCAGCTGTGCTTGTGTGTTCTCACACCCGGTTGTGTTCTCACACCCGGTTGTGTTCTCACACCCCGTTGTGTTCTCACGCCCCGTTTGCGCGGCACGATCCGCTCAGGCGGCCTTCTTCCGGCGAGTGGCTTTGCTCAAGGCGTCGATGAGCTCTTCGCGGTTCATCCGGGAGCGGCCAGGAACTCCGATTTCCGTGGCGCGCTCGTAAAGTTCTTCCTTCTTCAGATTCCTCAGATCCTTTTCTGGCTCCGGCTCCGGCTTCGATTTCTTCGCGGCCGACGGAGTGCCGCGGGCGGTCTTCTTACGCCTCTTGCCACCGGCCTTTTCCCCCGCACGGTCGATGCTGGCCTGAAGGACCTGCATCAGGTCGACGACATTGGTGGCCTCGGGCGGTTCCTCCGCGACGGCGATCTCCTCGCCCTGGCGCTTGGCCTCGACGAGTTCCGCGACCTTTTCCTCGTACGTGTCCCGGTAGTCCTCGGGATTCCAGTCGACCGCAAGACCGTCCATCAGGCGGAGTGCCATGTCCACTTCCTTGCCGGACAGGTCCACGCTTTCCGGCAGACCAGGCACCGTCTCGTGTGGATCGCGTATTTCATCGGCCCAATGCATCGTCTGCAGAACCAGTACGTCCGGCTGGGCACGCACAGCCGTCAGATACTGCTTGCTGCGCATCACGAACGTGGCGATCCCTGCGCGGTTCGATTTCTCCAGAGCGGTACGCAGCAGCTGGTACACCTTCGCGTACTCCTTGCCGCGCGGCCCCAGGTAGTACGTCCTGTCGAAGTACACCGGCTCCACGTCGTCCAGGTCGACGAAGCCGCTGATCTCCACCAGCTGGGACTTTCCGGGGGCGATCCGGTCGAGCTCCTCCCGCTCGACGACGACGTACTCGGCGTCCTCCTCCTCGTCGCCGAGCGGGTAGCCCTTGGCGATGTCCTCGAAGCGCACCTCCTTGCCGGTGCGCTCGTTGACACGCTTGTTGCGGACCCGGTCGGAGGTGCCGCGCTGCAGCAGGCGGAAGTGCGTGGTGTGGTCCTCGATGGCCGTGTAAAGCGATACGGGGACCGTCACCAGGCCGAAGCTGAGGACGCCCGACCAGATCGCTCGCGCCATCGCGGATCACCTCCGCATCCCGGGTTCGTTCCACGATCGTCGGATCGTGTCGCCAGACCTCGTGTCCTCGGGAGAGGCGGTCAGCCCCTCAGGAGAGGCGGTCAGCCGCCCGGAGCGATCCGGCCGCGCCAGGCACCCGTTTCGGTGCCGCGCTCCTCGATGAAGTGCTTGAAGCGCTTCATGTCGCCCTTGGCCCGGCGGCCGATGATGCCTGCCATATCGGCGGTCTTCTCCGCGAGACCGGAGGGCTCGACGTCCAGGGCGAGGTTGACCCTGGTGTGCGTGTCGTCCAGGCGCTGGAACGTCACGACGCCCTTCTGCTTCACCTCGCCGGAGGTGGTGCGCCAGGCGACCCGTTCGTCGGGGAGCTGGTCGACGATCTCCGTGTCGAACTCCCTGCGGGCCCCGGCGATGCTCGTGACCCAGTGGTTGTGCCGGTCGTCGATCTGCTGGACCTGTTCCACACCTTCCATGAAATTCGGGAACTCCTCGAACTGCGTCCACTGGTTGTACGCGGTGTGCAGCGGGACGTCCACGTCGACGGACTCCATGGTCGTGCTCATGAGGTGTCTCCTCCTTCCGACGGGAGACCGCTCAGGCGATCCCCCCGAGCAACAGGAATCATCTGTATTCGGCTTCCCCTAAGAGGAGGGCCTAACCGGCTCTGCGTGTCCCGATTCGTGTGGATGTGTACCGGGCGTACTGGGTGAGGTGCGCGACCTGAGGGCGGGCGTGGAGGGCGTGGAGGCGCCCACGGCGGATGCCGCCGGCGCCACGCCACCCGCATCGAGGGCGCAATGACACCTGCATTCCCGGTGCTACGCCACCCGCATCCCCGGTGCAATGCCCCCCGCATTCCCGGTGCTACGCCACCCGCGTCGCCCCCGCGAACGGCATTTCGTCGATGGGTGCGACGCGCACCGGCGCGCTGGGATTAGGGGCGTGGATCATGCGGCCGTTGCCCACGTAGATGCCGACGTGGCTGACGCTCGAGTAGAAGAAGACCAGATCGCCCGGGAGCAGTTCGGCGCGCGGGATGCGCCGGCCGGCGTCGATCTGGGCATACGTCGTGCGGGGCAGGGACACGCCCGCCGAACGGTACGCGGCCTGGGTGAGGCCGGAGCAGTCGAAGGCGTTGGGACCGGTGGCACCCCACACGTAGGGGCTGCCCAGCGCCCGGAACGCATAGGAAACGGCCTCGGAGGCACGGGAGTTGGGGGCTGCGGCCGATCCGTCCGGGAAGGCCTCGAGGCCTCCGGGACCGGAGGCGGGGAACGCGCCCCCCGTCCCGTCCCCGAAGATCCCGGCGCGCTCGCCCGTGGAGAGGCGGTTGAGCAGCTGCTGAGCCTCGGCCAGCTTCGTGGTCACGGTCTTCTTGTGCCGCTTCAGTTCGGCCTGGCGGGCCGTGAGTTCGGCGAGCCGGCCGTCGGCCTCCTCGCGGAGCTGCTCGATCTGCTGCAGCTGCTTCTGGACGACTGCGACGTCCGCGGCCTGGCGGTGACCGGCGCGCTCCGCCAACGCCGCGCGCTCCAGGTACTGGTCGGGGTCGGAGGAGAGTGCCAGCTCCACGCCCGGGTCTACGGCGCCTGAACGATACTGCGCAGCCGCCGCCGAACCCAGCGCACCGCGCGCGGAGTTCAACTGCTCCATTCTGCGGGCCGCCTCGTCGCGCAGCTCGTCGACGCTCTTCTCGGTCTCGCCGGCGTCCTCCTTCGCGCCGTTGTACTTCTCGGTGGCGATCTCCGCCTCGTGGTAGAGCTTGTCGACCTTGGCCTTCACCTGGGCTGGGGTGAGATCCGGCGCCGCGTGACCGGCGCCGTCGAAGGCCGTCGCGGTCGCTGCTCCGGCGAGTGCGAGAGTGGTGGCGGTGCGGGCCGTATGGCCGCTGAGCGAGCGCTGTCTGGGCTTCCGGTGCGCTGCCACGGGGGTCCACGTCCTTCCGGGGGGCGTACGGCGTACGACCGCCGAGGAACCGGCATGGGGACGGGTGTCCGGCGGCGGCCCGCACAGGGGGAGCGCGCCGCCGCCGGACCTTCTCGGCGGAGGTGTCCGACTGCCGCCCTCGGCCCGGGCGGCGATGGGGAGCCGGGCACCTGGGGAAGCACGCTAAACCCGTCCGTCACCCCGCGGTGACGCCATGTGCGCAACTGGCCGGAGTGGACCGCCCGGTGCCCGTATGTGACCGTGGCGTCGGCAGGCCGCCGCCCCCTTGCCGTACGCCTGTGACCGTTGCCCCGGAAGTGGCCCCCCTGCCCGGAGGCCGGTGCTAGTGGTCCGGTTAGGCTCCGGCCTCATGGACGTACTCATCCATCTCTTCGTCGGCCTGCACATCATCGGCATCGCCTCGCTTCTGGGCGGCTTTCTGACCCAGATGAAGGCGATGGGCGAGGGCACGGCACGGTTCGGCCCGGCGATGCTGCACGGCGCGCTCACGATGCTCGTCACGGGAGTGATCCTGGTCGGCCTCAACCAGGCCGACGACCAGCCCGTCGACAACATCAAGATCGGCGTGAAGCTGGCGCTGCTGATCGTGATCCTGGGACTCGTCTACGTGAAGCGCGACGAGGAGAAGGTGGACAAGAGGTCGTTCGGTCTGGTGGGCCTGCTGACGACGGCGAACGTGTTCATCGCGGTGCTCTGGACCTGAGGGCCTGGCTGATCTCAGCGAGGCGGGCTGATCTCAGCGAGGCGAGCTGATCTCAGCCCGTCCGGCAACCCAACCGGCGCGAGGCAACCGCAGCCCCCGCCCCCACGCCCCGCACCTACGCGGGCCGCACCACGCTGTGAATCGGCATGTAGTAAATCGACTCGACCCGAACATTCGCCCCCGGCTTGGGCGCATGGATCATCTCGCCATTCCCGATGTAAATCCCGACGTGGCTGATGTCGTCGTAGAAGAAAACCAGGTCCCCCGGCTCAGCATTGTCGACAGACACGGTCGTGCCGACCTTCACCTGATCCCAGGTGGTACGCGGCAGCGACACCCCTGCCGTCTTCCACGCGGCCTGGGTGAGCCCTGAGCAGTCGTACGACTCGGGCCCCGTGGCCCCCCACACGTACGGCTTCCCTATCTGGGCCTCGGCGAAGTCGATGACCTTGGCGGCCATCGTGGCGTAGCTGGAGGATCCGGTGCTGCCGGAGTCACTCCCGGTGCCCGTCCCGGAACCGGTGGCAGCCTCCTGCTCGGCCTGCTCCTGCTCGGCCTGCTCCTGCTCGGCCTGCTCCTGCTCGGCCTGCGCCTCCTGACGCTGCCGCTCCTCCTCGGCCTGCCGGCGCGCCAGCTCCTCGGCCTTGCGCCTGGCCTCTTCCTCCTTCGCCTTCTCGATCGCGGCGAGCCGCGCCTTCTCCTCGGCGGTCAGCTCCGACAGCAGCTCGCGCGCCTCGCTGAGCTTCTGCTGGACGTCCTGCTTGCTCGCCTTCAGGTCCGCCTGCGACTCGGTCAGCGACGCGAGGGACTCCGTCGCCTCCTCGCGCTTCTTCGTCGTCTCGATCTGCTGCGTCTGGTAGTCGTCGACCGCTTCCTTCTGCCGGTTGGTGAGCCGGCTCATGAGCTGGCTCTGGTCGAAGTACTCCTGCGGGTCCTCGGCGAGCAGCAGCGTGGCGGTGTCGGAGACGCCCCCGGTGCGGTACTGGGCGGCGGCGAAGGAGCCGAGCTCGCGGCGTGCCTCGTTCAGCTTCTCGGTGCGCTTGGCCACGTCGTCGAGCAGCCCGTCGACGTGCTTGCGCTGCTCGTCGGTCCGTTCCTGGGCCGCGTTGTACTTCTGGGTGGCGACGCCCGCCTGACGGTAGAGGTCGTCGACCTTCTTCTGGACCTCTTCGAGACTGGGCTTCGGTTCGGCGGGCGCGGCGGTCGCCGTCTGTGACATGAGCGCCACGGATGTGAGGGCGGCGGCGGTGAAGCCGACCGCGGGGGACGTGCGGAGACCGGCGACGAGCTGGCCGGTGGTCCGCGGCTTGCGGTGCGACGCCAAGAGAGGCGACTCCTTCCGTGGACCGCCTACCGGGTTAGCTGTCGGGTTCGGGCGGGTGGTTCGGAAGGCTGCCCTACGGTCCGTCCGTGCCTCGTGCCCGCGGGTGTCGCGCGCACTCGGTACGGGACCGATTCACCCCAAGGTCAAAGTGGGTCCCCGGCTCCGGCTGCCGCGAGGGCGCACCGGACTCGGCGGAGGCAACCCGTCCCGGCGTCGTTCGCCGGCGGGGGTACGGGCAGCCCGCCGGGCACGCTAGCCAACTCGTGTGGCCGCTGTGAAGGTTGATGTTCGATATGCCCGATACAATTTTGTGACCTTGACCGTTCGGCGGGGTCTTAGGGGGTGCTTCTACGTAAAGCAGAAAGACCGCTGATATCTGCAGCTGTAGGGATTTATCCGGCTTTTCAAGCCAAGTGTTCGGGTTCCGAGTCGAGATCTCTCGCCGCTGTCGGCGGCGATGCGGCCGACTTCCCAAGGCGGCAGTGACTGTCAGCGCGGCGGCCTAGACTCGAGAAGCGATGAGCAGCCTCTTTGACGACAGCTTCCTGGCCGATCTCCAGCCCGCGCGGCACGCGGACGAGGAGCCCCCGCCGCCGCCCGAGGACAGGGCTCCGGAGGACATCCCGGACGACCTGTTCGAGGGCCGGTTCGACGTGCCTCCGCCGCCCCGGGACGCGTACTACCGGGACGGCGCGCCCCGCCCCGCCATCGACCCGGCCGAGCTGCTCCAGGGGCTGAACGACGAGCAGCGCGCCGCCGTCGTGCACTCCGGCTCCCCGCTGCTCATCGTGGCCGGCGCCGGCTCCGGCAAGACGCGCGTGCTGACGCACCGCATCGCGTATCTGCTGGCCGAGCGCGGCGTGCACCCCGGGCAGATCCTGGCGATCACGTTCACGAACAAGGCCGCGGGCGAGATGAAGGAGCGCGTCGAGCACCTCGTCGGCCCGCGTGCGGGCGCGATGTGGGTGATGACCTTCCACAGCGCGTGCGTCCGCATCCTGCGCCGCGAGTCGAAGAAGCTGGGCTTCACCTCCAGTTTCTCGATCTACGACGCCGCGGACTCCAAGCGCCTCATGGCGCTGGTCTGCCGTGATCTCGATCTCGACCCGAAGCGCTATCCGCCGAAGTCCTTCAGCGCCAAGATCTCCAACCTCAAGAACGAGCTCATCGACGAGGAGACCTTCGCTGCCCAGGCGGCCGACGGCTTCGAGAAGACCCTCGCCCAGGCGTATGCGCTCTACCAGTCGCGTCTGCGCGAGGCGAACGCGCTGGACTTCGACGACCTGATCATGACGACCGTCCATCTGCTCCAGGCGTTCCCGGACGTCGCCGAGCACTACCGGCGGCGCTTCCGGCACGTCCTCGTCGACGAGTACCAGGACACCAACCACGCCCAGTACGCACTCGTGCGCGAGCTCGTCGGCCAGCCGGGCGGGGACGACGACCCCGAACCGGCCGAGCTGTGCGTCGTCGGTGACGCGGACCAGTCGATCTACGCCTTCCGCGGCGCCACCATCCGCAACATCCTCCAGTTCGAGGAGGACTACCCGGACGCCACGACGATCCTGCTCGAACAGAACTACCGCTCCAGCCAGACGATCCTGAGCGCCGCAAACGCCGTCATCGAGCGCAACGAGAGCCGCCGCCCCAAGAACCTGTGGACCAACGCCGGCGCGGGCGCGCGTATCACCGGCTATGTCGCCGACACCGAGCACGACGAGGCACAGTTCGTCGCCGACGAGATCGACCGGCTCACGGACGCGGGGGAGGCGAAGTCGGGCGACGTCGCCGTCTTCTACCGCACGAACGCGCAGTCCCGTGTGTTCGAGGAAGTCTTCATCCGCGTCGGCCTGCCGTACAAGGTCGTCGGCGGCGTCCGCTTCTACGAGCGCAAGGAGGTCCGGGACGTCCTCGCGTATCTGCGCGTGCTGTCGAACCCGGAGGACTCCGTCCCGCTGCGTCGCATCCTGAACGTCCCCAAGCGCGGCATCGGCGAGCGCGCCGAGGCGATGATCGATGCCCTCGCCCAGCGCGAGAAGATCAGCTTCGCGCAGGCGCTGCGCCGCGTCGACGAGGCGTACGGCATGGCGGCCCGCTCGACCAACGCCGTCAAGCGGTTCAACACGCTGATGGAGGACCTGCACACCATCGCGGAGTCCGGCGTCGGCCCGGCGACCGTCCTCGAAGCCATACTCGAACGGACCGGCTACCTCGCCGAGCTGCAGGCATCCACCGACCCCCAGGACGAGACACGCATCGAGAACCTGCAGGAACTGGCCGCCGTGGCCCTGGAGTTCGAGCAGGAGCGCGCTGAGGGCGAGGCGGGTTCGCTGTCCGACTTCCTGGAGCAGGTTGCGCTCGTCGCCGACTCCGACCAGATCCCGGACGAGGACGAGGATGGCAGCGGCGTCATCACGCTCATGACCCTGCACACCGCCAAGGGCCTCGAGTTCCCAGTCGTCTTCCTGACGGGCATGGAGGACGGCGTCTTCCCGCACATGCGCTCGCTCGGCCAGACCAAGGAGCTCGAGGAGGAACGGCGCCTGGCGTATGTCGGGATCACGCGCGCGCGGGAGCGCCTCTATCTGACGCGGTCCACGATGCGCAGCGCCTGGGGCCAGCCGGCGTACAACCCGCCGTCGCGCTTCCTGGAGGAGATCCCCGCCCAGCACGTGGAGTGGAAGCGGACGGGATCCACCGCTCCGGTCTCCTCAGGGCCGGCCGCCGGTGTCGCCGCCTCACTGTCCTCGTCGCGCTCGCGCAGCGCGGCCTCCGGGGCCTCGGGGTTCGCCACGCGACGGGCGTCCGAGAAGCCGGTGGTCTCGCTGGCGGTCGGGGACCGGGTCACGCACGACCAGTTCGGCCTGGGCACGGTGGTCGGCGTGAAGGGTACGGGCGCGAACGCCGAGGCCACGATCGACTTCGGCGACCCCAAGCCGAAGCGCCTGCTGCTGCGATACGCACCGGTGGAGAAGCTGTAGGAATGTGAGCCCGACTGGGGGCACCTCCTGGGGGCACCCCCAGCGTTAGCTTGGGGAGTTAGCTGGGGGAGTTTGAGGGCAAAGGACGCGGGGTTCTGGGGGCGGAGCCCCCGAAGAAGGTCCCACTCGACCCGGGGAACCCGCCAAGGCTAAGCCGGGTCGATACCGTGACTCCGCAGCCACGGCAGCGGGTCTATCGCAGCCCCGCCGCCCGGCCGCACCTCGAAGTGCAGATGCGGCCCGGTGGAGTTGCCGGAGTTCCCGGAGTACGCGATGACGTCACCGGCCTTTACGGTGCCGCTCGAGATCGTGTGGCTGGAGAGATGGCAGTACCACGTCTCGGTACCGTCCTTGGCGGTCACGATCGCCATGTTGCCGTACGCGGGATTCCACTCCACGCGTACGGTGCCGTCCGTCGCGGCCATCACAGGTGTGCCGTAGGAGACGGGGAAGTCGATGCCGGTGTGCACGGACATCCAGTTGATGCCCGACTGTCCGTAATAGGCGCTGAGCCCGTGCTGCGCCACCGGCAGGGCGAACTTCGGGCGGAGCCGTTCCTTGCGTGCCGCTTCCTCGGCCGCCCTCTTCCGCTCGGCCTCCTGCTGGGCCTTGAGGTCGATGCGCTCCTGAGTGCGGCTCGCCCGGTCGGCGAAGTCGCCCGCGTCAGCGGAGAGGTTCTCGAGCTGGGTGTCCAGCTTGTTGTTGGCGACGGACGGCTTCACGGAGCTGGTGTCCGGGGCCGCGGTCGTCGTGCTGTCGTCGTCGCCGCCCAGGTTGCTCACGGAGGCGGCCGCGATTCCCGCGACGCCCATCACACACGCGGACGGCACGGCCACGGTGAGCAGTGCGGAACGCTTGGCGGGGGAGCGGCGCCGGGACCGTGCGCGGGGCACTCGGGCCGAGGAGGACACCGTGGAGACCAGCGGTTCAGCGGCCTTCTCTTCAGAAGTCGCCTCGTCGAGGTGAAGATCGCGATCGTGATGTTCGCCGCCGTGGTCGCGTTCGTGGCCCCGGAGGCCGTCCTCGGGAGCGAACTCGGCTTCGGGGGAGTCATGTTGCTCGTACTGCTCGTACGAGACCTGCTCGAACGCGGCGGTCGGCTGCTCGTACGACTCCTGCCCCGGCTCAGGGGCGAGCTCCGAGACCGGCTCCGGCTCAGGGGCCGGGTTCAGGCTCTCGTACGCCGTCGAGCCGCCGTCGGAGTTCCATGCGGTGGCGTCGTACGCGCCCGTGTCGAAGCTCTGGCCTCCGAAGGCCCCTGTTGAGAATGCCTGCGTATCGAGCGGCGGCTGTCCGAAGTCGTGCTGCCCGAAATCGCTCTGCCCGAAATCGCTCTGCCCGAAATCGCTCTGCCCGAAATCGCTCTGCCCGAAATCGCTCTGCCCGAAATCGCTCTGTCCGAGATCGTGCTGCGCAAAGGCCTGTTGGTCGTACGCCTGGTTTGCGTGGGTCTCCCACTGGCCGGTCTGACTGGTCTGGCCGTCGACGGCCCACTCTCCCGAATCCCACTGGCCCGTGCCGGTGGCATCCGGGCTGGTGGCCTGCGTGGGGATGTGGGCGGCGAGCTGGTCGTAGCCGGCGGACGCCCAGACCCCGGTCGTGTCATAACTGCCGGTCTCGTAGGCGGCATGGTGCTGCGCCGCATACGGGTCGTAGTTCAGCGTCTCCTGCGTGGCGACCGTCTGGTGCTGATACGTGCCGGTGGCATCACCGCCGGCCGCGGCTCCCAGGCCGGACCACTGGCCGCTGTCGTACGAGTTGCCGGGGAGGTCACCGAAGAGCGGATCGGTCTCGAAGCCGGGGCTGGTGTAGGAGCCGGTGGCGTAGGAGCCCGTGGAGAGCGTGTCGGCGGAGTAGCCGTCGTACCCGGTGTAGCCGCCGTGCTGCGCGCTCTGCCCCTCGTAGGAGGCGTAGTCGTAGCGCGCATAGTCGGCGTCTGTGGCCGGTGCCGGGGGAGTTGCGGTCCCCGACGGGTGACGGTCGTTCACCAACTTCTCTTTCGCCTCGACAGCAGGAGCTGGGGTCTGAACCCGCGGCGCTAACCACTGAAGTCACACAGTCCCAGGGGCAGAGCAGTGCGGTGACTGTACCCGGCGGTTCGCGGGCGCGACAATCTTCGGCAGGTTTCGCGCACGCAGGAAACGGGCAATCAGTGGCCTTTCGGCGAACTGCGGGCAGAGCTTTGGCTCTGCGTTCGACTAGCGTTCGAGATCAGGCCACCGTCAGACCATCGGTTCGGCCGGCTGCGCGGGCCTTCATCCCCTCCTCCGCGTCCAGCGCCTGCCGGATGCCGTTGGCCACTGCGGGGTGAACGGGCAGGGCGAGATGCCCGATCCCGCTCACCTGCACGTTGTGCGCGGTCAGATCCGGGTGGTCGAGGCATGCGCTGTCGAGCGGGTCCATCATCTGGTCGAGATCGCTCCAGAAACTCACGAACCGCGTACGGCAGTCAGGTGAAGGCTGCTTCAGCTCTTCGATCACCTCGGAACCCGGCCGCATCTGCCGGACGATCGGATGCGCGTCCAGCAGCGGCGCTATACGGGTGCCCGAGTGCGGCGTACCGAGAGTGACCAGCGTGCGCACCTTTACATCACCGCCGAGGCGCTGCACGTAGTAGCGGGCGATCAGCCCGCCGAGGCTGTGCCCCACGATGTCCACCTCGCGATGGCCGCTGCGCTCGCAGATCTCCTCTATATGGCGGCCGAGCAGTTCGGCCGCGGTGCGGATGTCGCAGGTGAGAGGCGAGTAGTTGAGCGACTCCACATGCTGCCTGCCGTGCTGGGCCAGGGAGCGCCGCAGCAGTACGAAGACCGAGCGGTTGTCGATGAAGCCATGCAGCAGAACGACGGGGAGTTTCCTCTCCGTCGGCAACTGGGGAGCATCCGGCTGGGGCAGCGCCGCGGTGGCTCTGCGCTCCTGCGTGATGCCCGAGGGGTACAGCAGGAGGTGACCGGCGAGTATCGCGATTTCGAGGGCCGTCGCCTTCAGCAGGGTGATGGAGAGCCCTGCCAGCCTCCAGGGAAAGAGACGCTGACAGAGCGGAAGAATGGGCAGAACCGTCGTGGCCTTCATCGTCGACCGACCTCCCGTCGGCACACGAAGGACGGCTCTGTCCCCCGTATGCCCTCGTGGGCAGCCGCGATGGAGGAGGTCGGCAGTGCACAGGCTGCGCGGTGGTGCTCTTGTCCCGTCTGCGGTGCGTGTAATTCCATTTTCTCGGATGGATGCGACTCTGACAGTGGCTCTGTGTAGTGGTTCGGTGGCTCCCTGTGCGATAGCCGATACGTCGCCTCGGCGCGCCATGCCGAGCGGCTGACGGCGCGGAGGCCGACGACCTCGTGCGGCTCCCCTGACGCCCGCCCCGGCTGCGGCCTGGTGCCGCAGGATGCGGAGCAGTGCGCGGCGAACGTGTCCCACCGTGTGATTTCCCCCTCGGTCACCGTCGTAAAACTGCCTGTTGCGGGATGCTGGCGATAACGTTCGTTCACTTCCTCGTGTCCGCACGGCGGGGCAGTGCCGGGCGGGGCGGCCGCAACCGTGTTTCCGCTCGCTCTCGCATGCTCGGTCTTGTGCTCTCAGGAGGCGGGAATGGGGGCAATGGGGCGTGGGCCGGTCGGGTGGACGGTCGGAATCGGGGCCGCCGGTGCAGTCGGTGGCGCAGTGGGTACATGCCGGAGGGCATGTCGGTACATGGAGGCAGTGATGGGTGTGGCAACGGGGCCGATCCGCGTGGTGGTCGCCAAGCCGGGGCTCGACGGCCATGATCGCGGGGCCAAGGTGATCGCGCGGGCGCTGCGTGACGCCGGTATGGAGGTCATCTACACCGGCCTGCACCAGACGCCTGAGCAGATCGTCGACACCGCGATCCAGGAGGACGCCGACGCGATCGGTCTCTCCATCCTGTCCGGCGCGCACAACACGCTCTTCGCGCGCGTGCTGGAGCTTCTCAAGGAGCGCGACGCGGAGGACATCAAGGTCTTCGGCGGCGGCATCATCCCCGAGGCGGACATTCCCCCGCTCAAGGAGAAGGGCGTCGCCGCGATCTTCACCCCGGGCGCCACGACTGCCTCGATCGTGGACTGGGTCCACGCGAACGTACGCCAGCCGGCGTAGTGCCATGGGGGGCTGGGCTGGGCTGGGCCCCGGCCCCATGGCCCCTGCGGCGGCTGACCGGCGTCCGCAGGGGCCGTTCGAGTGAGAGCGCCGGCAGGCTCGGGCTTCCAGCCGGTTCCGGTGGCTTGTGTTGTGGGCAGTCGTTCCTCCCCAGCTACCTCGCCCAGCTACCGCTTGGGGTGCCCCCTCAGGAGGTGCCCCCAGACGATGGGGGTGCCTCCCAGGGCACGTCGTAGACGACCATCCGCCCGTCAAGGAGCTCACGTTGCCGTGGGTCCCTGGACGCTCACGGCGCCGTTAGCTCCGCCCGCATGGTGGCTCGTAGGCGAAGCGTGCCCACGAGGCGTTGGAAGGCTTCCGACCAGTAGCCCACGGCGCCCGGGGAGGCGTCCTCCGGCTCGTCGGGTATGGCAGTGAGTCCGTCCAGACGGGCTGCCGTCGCCGGGTCCAGGCAGCGCTCCGCGAGCCCCATCACACCGCTGAAGCTCCACGGATAACTCCCCGCATCCCGTGCGATGTTCAAGGCATCCACCACCGCGTGGCCCAGTGGCTCAGCCCACGGAGTCGCGCACACCCCCAGCAGCTGGAACGCCTCCGACAGGCCGTGCGCCGATATGAACCCCGCGACCCACTCGGCCCGTTCGCCGGCCGGCAGTGCGGCCAGCAGCTTCGCGCGCTCGGCGAGCGACACCGCGCCCGGTCCCGCGGCGCCCGGCGATGCCGGAGCGCCGAGCAGCGCCCGTGACCAGGCCGCGTCACGCTGCCGTACCGCGGCCCTGCACCACGCACCGTGCAGCTCGCCCTGCCAGTCGTCGGCGACCGGCAACGCGACTATCTCCTCCGGCTTACGCCCCCCGAGCCGCTCCGACCAGATGGCGAGCGGCGCCGCCTCTGCCAGCTGGCCCAGCCACCACGACCGTTCCCCCCGGCCCGCGGGGGGCTTGGGCACCACGCCGTCCCGCTCCATGCCCGCATCGCACTCGTGCGGCGCCTCCACCACGACCGTCGGTTGCGTCTGCGTATGGTCGAAGGACACGCAGGAGGCGGCGCGCGCCGCCATACGCGAAGCCAGCGCCGAGCCCGGCAGTGCGGACAGCAACTCAGCCGCCGTCGCCCGGACGTTGCGGCTCCTGTCGGCCAGGGCCCGCTCGAGGAACGGCTCGTCCGCGTCGCTCAGCCCCGTACGCAGTGAGTCGAGGAACATCAGCCTGTCCTCGGCACGCTCAGTGGACCAGGTAGTGCCCAGAAGATCACGGGCCGCAGACGGGTCCTGTGCCCGCATCGCGACCAGCAGCGTGACGCGTTCAGCGAACAGCCCCTCCTGCCAGAGCCGTTCGACCTCGACCGGGTCCCCGAGGGCGGGTACTGCGGTGCCGCCGCCCGGAGTGGAACGCAGCGCGAACCTCCAGTCCGGGTTCAGACGCGCCAGCCATATCGCGCGCGGTCCCGCGAAGGCGAGCGTCTGCGGCCGCAGATCGGTTCGGCCCCTGGCCGCGTCAAGGAGCGCGGGCAGCAGGTCCGGTGGGGCTGCGTAGCCGTGCTCGTTCGCCGCCGCGAGCCACTGGGGCAGCAGCTCCATGAGGTCCGGTGCCGTTCCGCGACGGCCACCGCTGCCGGCGTCCGGGCGGTCGGCGAGCAGCACCGCGAGCCGCCGCCTGGCCGCTGACGGCAACGCGGGCCGGCGATCCTCCGTCGCGGGCTCGGGCAGCGCGGCGGCGGACGCGGGCCGGAGTCCTGCTCTACGCCGCACGGTCTGCACCGCAGCCGTGTCCAAGAGGGCGGTCGGCGCATCTTTTCCAGCGGTGCCAACGGGAGTCGTGCGCCGGTCAGTACCGAGCAACGCAGCCGTGACGAGCTCCTCCCAGGAGGACTCGCTCATGACGGGGTTCCTGTTCATGCGATTCCCTTCCGTAGGGAATGAGCTGGACTGGTGTGGGTGTGGTGTCGGCGCGGGCGAACACCCATGCGGGCGTGCGTGGACCTGGGGATGTCCGTGCGTGTCTGGTCGAGTGGACCGAGGCGTTGCCTCTCAGCGTGGGGCCTCTCCCGTCGGTTCAGCACAGTGGAATCGGCTCTCCCGGTCCTTCGGGCCAGACCGCGAGCGGGGTGAAGCCGCGGTGCCCGCACTCGCCGAAGACCGTGACGGGAGCGCCGCCCGACACAGCGACCAGGCGCCACAGTCCTGAGCCGGACATGGCGGAGGACGCAAGAAGCAGCGCGGACTTGCCGTCAGCGTCGGCCAGTTGCCAACCGTCTCCGTCCGGGGCCGGTATGACGCGGTCCAGAGTCACCGGCCAGGACTCCAGCCAGGGGTCGTCCTTCAGTGCTTCGCCGTACCGCGCCACAGCCTGCGTCGTGCTCACCCCCGCCGGCCGCACGGCCGTCGGTGTAGGTGGAGTGAACTGCTCGCCGAGATCGGCCCTCAGCTGTCCGGCGCCCGGGTACGAGGACACCTCGGCGTCGAGCGCAAGGCCCACCGGCAGGGCGAGTGCCGGCGCCCGGCCCGCCGCCCCGTACGACAGCAACAGCACCATGCGCCCGGACTCCTCGCCGTACAGCCATATCCGGCGGGTGGTCAGGTGGCTGTCCGCTGTGTCGTACTGCGCGAGGACCAGCCAGCGGTCGCGCACTGCCGGACCCGCCGCGGCCGCGGGCAGCCCGATGCGCGAACGAACCGTGGCGGCCAGGGAGTCAGGCAACTGTTCGCGGCGCAGCCAGCCCTGGTCGAGGAGATGGATGAGCGCACACTCCTCCAGCAGCCGAGCCGGCCAGCCGGATCCGGAGGACGGTATGGCCCCCAACTCCCTGACCCGCGCGGCCAGCCCGGGCGCCTGGGCGTCGACCATGCGGGCCGCGGTCTCCTCCCACAGCCCGTACCCACTGCTCTCCGCCGAGGCCAGCCCGGACCGGAGGAGATCGGCCAGGCGCTGCTCCAGTTCCATCGCCCCCGCGGTGACCCGCTCCGCCCGTTTCTCCGCACGGCGCCGCGCTGCCTCCGGATCACCGGACGTGGCCGGTGACGGGCCGGCCGTCCGCTTCTGCTCAGCCCGCTGTCTGCGCCCTCCTATCCACTGCTCCGCCCACTCCGGCGCCTGCGCATCCGGCACGCCGCCGTCCCCGCCCGCCCAGAGCAGCAGCAGCCCCAGAGCGTGCTTGCACGGGAACTTGCGGCTCGGACAACTGCACTTGTACGCCGGACCTGCGGTGTCCGCGATGTCGACGACCGTTTGATACGGCTTGCTGCCGCTGCCCTTGCACAGCCCCCACACCGTCCCATCGCCGGAACTGCCCGTCTCCGACCACGGCCCGGCCGCGCCGAGCCTGCTTCCCGCTTTGCGTGACGCGGCGTCAGGTGCCAGTGCAAGCACCTGGTCCGCCGTCCAGCGCACCCCCTGCTGAGTCATGTCGTCGAAGGTAGGACCCGCCACTGACAATCGACCTTGCGTGGGGTGTCTGCGCAGGTCAGAGCCGATTGTCAGTGGCGTGGTGCACGGTGGTGACCAGACCCGAGCAGGCCAAGCTGGAGGGGGACCGAGCCATGTCCGTGTCCGTTGAACCGACGTCCGTCGACGCGAGCGGCAACAACCCGTCGGAGGCGCTGCGGCCGCACGCGGAGACCGCGTTCGCCGACGAACTCGCGGCGCTCGCCGCGCAGGACGACCGGCCGCGGCCGGCCCGCTGGCGTATGTCGCCGTGGGCGGTCGCCACGTATCTGCTCGGCGGCTCACTCGCCGACGGCACAGTGATCACGCCGAAGTACGTGGGTCCGCGCCGCATCGTCGAGGTGGCCGTCACCACGCTCGCCACCGATCGCGCCCTGCTGCTGCTCGGCGTGCCGGGCACGGCGAAGACCTGGGTGTCCGAGCATCTGGCCGCCGCGATCAGCGGCGATTCCACGCTGCTGGTGCAGGGCACGGCCGGGACGCCGGAGGAGGCGATCCGGTACGGCTGGAACTACGCGCAGCTGCTGGCGCACGGGCCCAGCCGGGACGCGCTCGTACCGAGCCCCGTCATGCGGGCCATGGCCGAGGGGATGACGGCGAGAATCGAGGAGCTGACCCGCATCCCGGCCGACGTACAGGACACGCTGATCACGATCCTGTCGGAAAAGACGCTGCCGATACCGGAACTGGGTCAGGAGGTCCAGGCCGTCCGCGGTTTCAACGTGATCGCCACGGCCAACGACCGCGACCGCGGTGTCAACGACCTGTCCAGCGCGCTGCGCCGCCGTTTCAACACGGTGGTGCTGCCGCTGCCGGAGAGCGCCGATGCCGAGGTCGACATCGTGGCCCGCCGCGTCGACCAGATCGGGCGCTCGCTGGACCTGCCGACCGCGCCCGACGGCATCGACGAGATCCGCCGGGTCGTCACGGTCTTCCGTGAGTTGCGCGACGGTGTCACGGCTGACGGGCGTACGAAGGTGAAGTCGCCCAGCGGCACGCTGTCGACTGCCGAGGCGATCTCGGTCGTCACCAACGGGCTCGCGCTTGCCGCGCACTTCGGTGACGGCGTGCTGCGGCCGTCGGACGTGGCCGCCGGAATCCTGGGCGCCGTCGTCCGCGACCCGTCGGCGGACCGCGTGATCTGGCAGGAGTATCTGGAGGCCGTGGTGCGTGAGCGCGACGGTTGGAAGGACTTCTACCGCGCATGCCGGGAGGTGAGCGCATGACCGGGCCCGACAAGTCGGACGCCAGGCGCGGAGCGGGCGGCGAGGGTGCCGTGTCCGGTGGGCCGCTGCTCCTGGGCGTGCGGCACCACGGGCCGGGTTCGGCCCGGGCCGTGCGGGCAGCCCTGGATGCTGCCCGGCCCCGGACCGTGCTCATCGAGGGCCCGCCGGAGGCGGATGCGCTGATCGCTCTGGCCGCTGACGAGGACATGCGGCCACCGGTCGCGCTCCTCGCTCACGTCGTGGACGAGCCTGGCCGCGCGGCGTTCTGGCCGTTCGCCGAGTTCTCCCCGGAATGGATCGCCATCCAATGGGCCCTTGAGCATGACGTTCCGGCTCGCTTCATCGACCTCCCGGCGACACACTCGCTGGCCTGGCAAGAGAAGGCGACCGGGTCCCCGCCACCAGTGCCCGAAGCGTCGCCCGAACCGCCCGCGGAGCCCGGACCGGACCTGTCACCTGAAGCCGCCGCGCAGCCTGGACCAGGTGCGTCGCCCGGACCGGCCGTGTCGCCCGGACCGGCCGTGTCGCCCGGCGAATCCGGCAACCCCGAGGACCCGGACGTCGTCAAGACGCACGCGCCGGCGGGTACTCCCGAGGCAGCCGCGCAGGAGGACGCGCTGCGGATCGATCCGCTCGCCGTGCTCGCCGACGCCGCCGGTTACGACGACCCGGAGCGCTGGTGGGAGGACGTCATCGAGTACCGGGGTGGCGGCACCTCCCAGGCCCTCAAGGAGCTCGGGCACAACGGGGAGGCGTTCGCGCCGTTCGAGGTGCTGGCGGACGCCATGGGAGCGCTGCGTGACGTGTACGGGTCCGGCGGGCACGACCGCGACCTGGTCCGCGAGGCGTACATGCGGATTCAGTTGCGCGCCGCACAGCGCGAGTTCGGCGACGACGTGGCAGTCGTCTGCGGAGCCTGGCATGTGCCCGCGCTGCGGCAGCGGACCACGGTGACCGCCGACCGGGCGCTGCTCAAGGGACTGCCCAAGGTGAAGGCCGACATGACCTGGGTGCCCTGGACGCACCGACGTCTGTCCCGCGCGAGTGGGTACGGCGCAGGAATCGACTCCCCGGGGTGGTACGGGCATCTGTTCAGCGCCCCTGACCGGCCGGTCGAGCGCTGGATGACGAAGGTCGCTGGGTTCCTCCGGGAGGAGGACAGGATCGTGTCGTCCGCGCATGTCATCGAGGCGGTCCGGCTCGCCCGTACGCTCGCGGCGATGCGCGGCCGCCCGTTGCCCGGCCTGACCGAGACCACCGACGCGATACGGGCCGTGATGTGCGAGGGCTCGGACGTACCGCTCGCGCTGGTGCACGACAAGCTGGTCGTGGGGGACGTACTCGGGGAGGTGCCCGCTGCGGCGCCGGCCGTCCCGCTGCAGCGCGACCTCACCCGCCTGCAGCGCAGGCTGCGACTCAAGCCCGAGGCGCTGGAACGGGAGTTGGAGCTGGACCTGCGCAAGGAGACAGATGCGGCGCGCAGCACGCTGCTGCACCGGCTCCGGCTCCTCGGAGTCGACTGGGGCGAACCTGCAAGATCGGCACGCGGCAGCACCGGCACATTCCGGGAGACCTGGCGGCTGCGCTGGGAACCGGAGCTGTCGGTGCGGGTCGCCGAGGCAGGGATATGGGGCACCACCGTGCTCACCGCCGCCATGGCGAAGGCCGAGTCGGACGCCGTCGCCGCCGAAGCGCTCGCCGATGTCACGGCGCTCGCCGAGCGCTGCCTCCTGGCGGAACTCCCGGACGCGCTCCCGGTGGTGATGCGCGTCCTCGCCGACCGGGCGGCCCTCGACACGGACGTCGGCCACCTCGCGCAGGCGCTCCCGGCACTGGTCCGCTCCCTGCGCTACGGCGATGTGCGCGGCACGGACACCCATGCGCTGGCCGAGGTCGCCGCGGGCCTCGCCGAGCGCCTCTTCGTCGGACTTCCACCCGCTTGCGCATCACTCGACGCGGATGCGGCAGCGGAGATGCGCAGCCACGTCGATGCCGTGCACGGGGCCGTCGGACTGCTGGACGAGCCCCGCGAAGCTGGGGCGGAGCCTGGCGGAGCCGAGACGGGGCCTGCTGGAGCCGGGGCGGAGCCTGGTGGAGCTGAGATGGAGCTCGGCGGAGCTGAGATGGAGCGCGGCGACGGCGAGGCGGCGCGCGGCGGAATACGGACGCGCTGGCACTCGGTGCTCCGGGGGCTCGCCGGGCGGGACAGCGTGCCCGGAGTGATCCGCGGCCGCAGTACGCGACTGCTGCTCGACGACGTGGAGTTGGACGGGGACGAGGCCGGGCGCCTCATGGGGCTCGCCCTCTCGCCGGGCACACCGCCAGGGGACGCGGCGGCATGGATCGAGGGGTTCGTCGGCGGCGGCTCCGGGGGCGGCATGCTGCTCGTGCACGACGAGCAGCTGCTGGCCCTGGTCGACGCGTGGCTCACCGGAGTCTCCGCGGATGCGTTCACCGACGTACTGCCGTTGCTGCGTCGCACTTTCTCGGCGTACGAACCGGGAGTGCGCCGCACCCTCGGCGAGCTGGTGCGCCGCGGGCCGGCGGGGGCGTCCGGCCCGGACCACGGCGGGGGCGCGGCACCGCACGGATTCGCGCCGGAGCTCGACGGGCCTCGTGCGGACGGCGTGCTGCCCGTGCTGTCCCTGCTGCTTGGGCTGGACATCCCGGCAGACGACATTCCGGCACAGGCAGACGCGCTACCTGCACCCGCCCACAACGACCTTGCGTTCGCGGAGGCATCGTGATGAGTACGGCTCTGAACACCGACACGGCCGCGCAGCGGACCGACGAGCGGCTGCGGCGCTGGCGGCTCGTGCTGGGCGGGGACGCCGCGGACGGTACCGGTTGTGCGCTCACCGGGCAGGACGCGGCGATGGACGGAGCACTCGCCGCGCTGTACGGGAACGGAGAACAGCGGAACGGGAACAAGGCCCAGCGCGGCAGGGAGCGTTCGGCGGGGCTCGGAGCGTCCGCGCCGAACGTGGCGCGCTGGCTCGGCGACATCCGGACGTACTTCCCGTCATCCGTGGTCCAGGTCATGCAGCGCGACGCGATCGAAAGGCTCGGCCTGTCCACGCTGCTGCTCGAACCGGAGATGCTGGAGGCCGTGGAGGCCGATGTGCATCTCGTCGGGACACTGCTCTCGCTCAACAAGGCCATGCCGGAGACGACGAAGGAGACGGCGCGGGCCGTGGTGCGCAAGGTCGTCGAGGACCTCGAGAAGCGGCTCGCCACCCGCACTCGCGCCACCCTCAGCGGAGCTCTCGACCGCAGCGCCCGGATCAGCCGGCCGCGCCACCACGACATCGACTGGAACCGCACCATCGCGGCCAACCTGAAGCACTATCTGCCGGAGTACCGGACGATCGTGCCCGAACGGCTGATCGGGTATGGGCGGGCCTCCCAGTCGGTCAAGAAGGAGGTCATCCTCTGTATCGACCAGTCGGGATCGATGGCGGCATCCGTCGTCTACGCCTCGGTGTTCGGCGCCGTGCTGGCGTCCATGCGTTCCATAGCGACCCGGCTCGTCGTCTTCGACACGGCAGTAGTCGACCTCACGGACCAGCTCGACGACCCCGTCGACGTCCTCTTCGGCACCCAGCTCGGTGGTGGGACGGACATCAACAGGGCTCTCGCATACTGCCAATCGAAGATCACGCGGCCCGCGGACACGGTGGTGGTGGTCATCTCGGACCTCTACGAAGGGGGGATACGGAACGAGATGCTGAAGCGGGTCGCGGCGATGAAGGCGTCCGGAGTGCAGTTCGTCACGCTGCTCGCGTTGTCCGACGAGGGAGCACCGGCGTACGACCGTGAACATGCGGCGGCGCTCGCGGCCCTGGACGCACCGGCCTTCGCCTGTACTCCCGATCTCTTCCCGGACGTGATGGCGGCGGCGATCGAAAAGCGCCCTCTTCCCATACCGGACATGAGTACCCAACGGTAAGGGGGGACTTGCGCAACCTCAGGAGTCCCGTGCGAGGATCGGCACATCGCCTCGACGGAGCCTTGCGTTCCGGCCCGTCCCCTCGCACGGGAGGATCCTTCCCGATCTTGAGTTTCCCAGCAGCCCTGCCCTTTACCGCTCTGCGCGTTGTGCGCACGGCGGCCGGGCGGGGTGCGCTGCAGGTGGCGCTGCTGCTCGGGGGGTTGTTCGTGCTGGGGCTGGTCTGCGGCGAGCAGGCTCATGCAGCAGAGAGCACCAGGGCCCTGGAGAAGTCGGCTGATGCTGTGCAGCAATCGGCCGATGGTGCGCAGCAGTCGGCCGATGGTGCGCAGCAGTCGGCTGATGGTGCGCAGCAGTCGGCTGATGGTGCGCAGCAGTCGGCTGATGCTGTGCAGCGGTCCGTCGATCCCGGGCAGCCCGTCGGTCCTTCCGTGGGGACGGTCACGGGTGGCGCGATTGACGTCGGCGAAGCCGCCGCCCGTGCGGTCCAGTCCCCGATCGGTCAGGCACGCAAGGTCGTGCGCCCGGTCGTCGAGTCGGCCGCGAAGGCGGCCAACGGGGCAGTCGACGGGGTAGTCGACGAGCAAACCGGCAAGCAGGTCGGCGAGTCGGCCGTGCGCCCTGTCGGTCCGCTGGTCGAGGGGGTCACCGGGGCGCTTCCTGAGATGCCGCCGCCGGCGGATTCCGAATGGCCTGAACTGCCTCGGCTGCCCGGGCTGCCGTCGCTTCCTGGTGGGACGCCGCTCGGCGGCGACGGGGTGCAGCAGCCGCAGGCCGGTACCGGTGACCGGCCCGGTGGCGAAGCTGCGGTGGAGGACGACGCGAGGAAGTCGTCCGACGCTGCATACGGGTCGGCGTACGGCCCGCACGCGCAGGTCGCCGGCCCGGCCGGCCACCTGACGGGTCTCCAAGACGACGCCGCCGCGCACCCGGTGCATGTCCCCGCCCGTACTCCCGGTGGGCAGCCGACAGGCGCGCTCGTCAATCAGTCGCTGTTCGACACTGGTTCTCCGCGGCACGGCGACCTGCATGCCGCGTCATTCGCGGAAGGCGCCCCGTTCCGGCTGGTGCCGGGCGGCACCGCCGCAACCTCCGCCGCGGGCGTCCGCGACAGGCACCGCGACATCAACGAATTCCCCGGCTAGGGCAGCCCTTCCCGCTCGAGACCTGCCGCGCGGGGGCGGGACAGGTCTGCCCGCCGTCCGGACACCCTCCCGTCTCCGGACGGATGCCGTCGGCTCCGGTCCATCGCACCGGGCCGGAACCAGAATTCGAATTTCCCGAAGGATCTGACGCAAGCATGCACAAGAACATCCGCCGTTCCATCGTGATAGCCGCCGGAGTCACGGGCGCGTGGGCGATCGGCTCCGCCGTCGCCAGCGCCGACGAGTTGCCCGCCCACTCCCTCTCCGTGCCGGACACGGTCACTGACACGGTCGGGGATGTCCAGGGCGAGGTCGCCGGTGTGCAGGACGCGGTCTCCGACGTCACCTCCGGCGTCGCCGTCGCCGTCGCCGTCGAGGCCGAGCCGACCGTGACGGACACCGCCGCCAAGGCGAAGTCCATGGCCGGCACGGCCACCGGCAAGACCGCCGCTGCCACGTCCGGCGCAACCGGTGTCGCCACCGGTACGGTGGCCGAGACCAAGTCCACGGTCGCCGACGCCGCTTCCAGGGCGACGGCGAAGGCCAAGGCCACCCACGCGGTGACGAAGGCCGCTGACCGCGCCGAGCAGGCGCGCGCGTACATCGACGCGCAGATCCCCGAGTACGTCTCGTACGCCTCGGCCGTCTCGCACGAGTCCACCGTCGCGGAGGTCTCCGTGCGCGCCACCGCGGAGGCCGCCACGCCCGAGGTCGACAGCACGCAGGACGCTATCGACTACCTGTTCGGCCCCCTCTCCGCGTTCGCGCCGGAGCTCCAGAAGGCCCTCGCCCAGGCCCAGGGCAAGGCCACGCAGGTGGCCTTCGGCGTGCGCGGCACGGCCGATCAGATCGTCCACGGCGTCCACGGCACGGCCGGTCAGCTGACCAGCGATGTCCAGGGCGCGGCGGGACAGGTGGCCTACGAGGCGCATGGCGTCGCGGGCCGGGTGGCCCCCGCCGCTCAGGACGTCGCGGGCCAGGTGACCTCCGGGGTGCCGGGCACCGCTGGACACGTCGCCCACCAGGCACGGGGCGCCGCCGGCCAGGCGGCCTACGCGGCACAGGGAACGGCTGGCCAGGTGGCCTACGCGGCGCAGGGAACGGCTGGCCAGGTGGCCTACGAGGCGCAGGCCACCGTCGGCCAGGCGGCCTACGAGGCGCAGGCCACCGTCGGGCAGACGGCCTCCGGTGCGCACCGCACTGCCGGGCATGCCGCGTACGAGGCAAAGGCCACCGCCGGCCAGGTCGCCTACGCAACCCAGGGCACGGCTGGCCAGGCGGCCTACGAGGCGCAGGCCACCGTCGGGCAGACGGCCTCCGGTGCGCACCGCACTGCCGGGCATGCCGCGTACGAGGCAAAGGGCACCGCCGGCCAGGTCGCCTACGCAACCCAGGGCACCGCTGGTCAGGCGGTTTACGACGCTCAGGGCACCGCTGGTCAGGCGGTTTACGACGCCCAGTCCACCGCCGGCGAGGCGGTCTACTACGCCCAGAGCACCGCTGGCCAGTCGGTCCACGCCGCCCAAGGCGCCGCTGATCAGGCGGTTTACGGCGCCCAGTCCACCGCCGGCGAGGCGGTCTACTACGCCCAGAGCACCGCCGGCCAGTCGGTCCACGCCGCCCAGGCCACCGCTGCCCACTCGGTCCACGCCGCCCAGGCCACCGCCGCCCAGCTCCCCGCCGATGTGCAGAGCCGTGTCGGCGGTGCTGTCGCCGCCGCGCCGACGTACGTCCACGGAGCGGCGGCGACCGCGGCGGCGACCGCGGTGCCGATCGTCGACGAGACCGCCGCGTCCGTGCTGCCGCCTATCGCGGCCACCGCGGTCGACGGCGTCGTCCCGGTCACCGGGCAGGCCGTCGGGGACGCGAGCGTGTTGGCGGGTGGCGTCGTCGGTGATGTGCACCCGTTCGCGGGCGGGGTCGTGGCCGAGGTCGCGCCCTTCGCGGTGGGTGTCGTGAGTCACGACGTGCAGCCCTTTGCCGGTGGCGCCGTCGGTGCCGTGCGGCCTTTCGTGGAGACCGTTGTCGATCAGGTGCAGCCCGTCGTGCAGGGCGTCGGCGGCAGCGCCAACGACCTCGCGTGGGGCGTCACGGGCGACGTCCAGCCGTTTGCCACCCGAGTGGCGGATCAGGCGGAGCCGTTCGCCGGCGGCGTGGCCGGGCAGGTCCAGCCGTTCGCGGAGGACCTGACGGGGACCGTCACCGCCGACGCGCAGCCGCTCGCCGGGAA
Source organism: Streptomyces himalayensis subsp. himalayensis (assembly GCF_013778455.1). Taxonomy (GTDB): domain Bacteria; phylum Actinomycetota; class Actinomycetes; order Streptomycetales; family Streptomycetaceae; genus Streptomyces; species Streptomyces himalayensis. The sequence goes on from NZ_JACEHE010000012.1 coordinate 224,579, forward strand.
CGCGGTGACGGGCGCCCAGGGCGTCGCCGAGTCGGTCACCCCGAGCTGGGTGCCGTCCGCGTCCGAGGCCACCGCTCACTACACGCAGTACTCCGCCTGATCTCGGAGTACACCGTTGACCTCGCAGTACATCGCTGACCTCGCAGTACACCGTCTGACGCCTCACTGCGCCTACGACGCTTACGGCTTCACGGGCACTAGCGGCGCGTACTGCGTGTGACGTCTGCGGCTTCCACGGATCTTCACCCGGAAGCCGCGCGACGGACGGCGGGCGGTCCCTGTGACATGGGGACCGCCCGTTTTCCCTGCCTGTGGGTGGCCCAAGGGGCGCAATCTGTGACCGGTATCACCGCCTGGGTGTGATCTGCGATTTATGGACCGGAGGCCTACGGCGATAACCTGCGAGACGGACATGCCGCGTGCCCGGACAACCGTGTACGCCTCCCTTGTGACCCCTAGTGACAGCGGAAGTCACGTTGCCCTTCGCGGCACGCCCACGCAGAAAACGAACCGCGAGATCACTGATAGGGACGGACGCGCGTGGACCTGTTCGAGTACCAGGCGAGGGACCTCTTCGCCAAGCACGGTGTACCGGTGCTGGCCGGTGAAGTCATCGACACGCCTGAGGCGGCGCGCGCGGTGACCGAGCGTCTGGGCGGCCGTTCGGTCGTCAAGGCGCAGGTCAAGACCGGCGGCCGCGGCAAGGCCGGTGGCGTGAAGCTGGCCTCCGACCCGCAGGACGCGGTCGAGAAGGCCGGCCAGATTCTGGGCATGGACATCAAGGGCCACACGGTCCACAAGGTGATGCTGGCCGAGATGGCGCCCGAGATCGCGGAGGAGTACTACGTCTCCTTCCTCCTCGACCGCACCAACCGCACCTTCCTCTCCATCGCCTCCGTCGAGGGCGGCATGGAGATCGAGGAGGTGGCGGCCACCCGCCCCGAGGCCGTCGCCAAGATCGCGGTCGACGCCAACGAGGGCGTCACCGAGGCCAAGGCCCGCGAGATCGTCGCGGCCGCCAAGTTCCCGGCCGAGGTCGCCGACCAGATCACCGAGATCCTGCAGACCCTGTGGAAGACCTTCATCGCCGAGGACGCCCTCCTCGTCGAGGTCAACCCGCTCGCCAAGGTCGCCGACGGCCGCGTCATCGCCCTCGACGGCAAGGTGTCCCTGGACGCCAACGCCGAGTTCCGTCACGCGGACTACGCCGAGCTCGAGGACAAGGCCGCGGCCAACCCGCTCGAGGCGGCCGCCAAGGCCAAGGGCCTCAACTACGTCAAGCTGGAGGGCGAGGTCGGCATCATCGGCAACGGCGCCGGCCTGGTCATGTCGACGCTGGACGTCGTCGCGTACGCCGGTGAGAACCACTCCGGCGTCAAGCCCGCCAACTTCCTCGACATCGGTGGCGGCGCCTCCGCCGAGGTCATGGCGAACGGCCTCGAGATCATCCTCGGCGACCCGGACGTCAAGTCCGTGTTCGTCAACGTGTTCGGCGGCATCACCGCGTGTGACGCGGTTGCCAACGGCATCGTGCAGGCCCTGGAGCTCCTCGAGTCCAAGGGCGAAGAGGTCACCAAGCCGCTGGTCGTGCGCCTCGACGGCAACAACGCTGAGCTGGGTCGCCAGATCCTGGACGACCGCAACCACCCGCTGGTCCAGCGTGTGGACACCATGGACGGCGCGGCCGACAAGGCCGCCGAGCTGGCTGCGAAGTAAGGGACGAGGGACACCAACACCATGGCTATTTTCCTCACCAAGGAATCCAAGGTCATCGTCCAGGGCATGACCGGCTCCGAGGGCCAGAAGCACACCAAGCGCATGCTGGCTTCCGGCACGAACATCGTCGGTGGAGTGAACCCGCGCAAGGCGGGCACCACCGTCGACTTCGACGGCAGCGAGATCCCGGTCTTCGGGTCGGTCGCCGAGGCGATCGAGAAGACCGGCGCCGACGTCACGGTCATCTTCGTCCCGGAGAAGTTCACCAAGGACGCGGTCCTCGAGGCGATCGACGCGGAGATCGGCCTCGCGGTCGTCATCACCGAGGGCGTCGCGGTCCACGACACCGCGCAGTTCTGGGCGTACGCGCAGTCCAAGGGCAACAAGACCCGCATCATCGGCCCGAACTGCCCGGGTCTGATCACGCCGGGTCAGTCGAACGCCGGCATCATCCCGGCCGACATCACCAAGCCCGGCCGCATCGGTCTCGTGTCCAAGTCCGGCACGCTGACCTACCAGATGATGTACGAGCTCCGTGACATCGGTTTCAGCTCCTGCGTCGGCATCGGCGGTGACCCGATCATCGGCACCACCCACATCGACGCGCTGAAGGCGTTCCAGGACGACCCCGACACCGACCTGATCGTCATGATCGGTGAGATCGGCGGCGACGCCGAGGAGCGTGCGGCGGACTTCATCAAGGCCAACGTGACGAAGCCGGTCGTCGGCTACGTCGCCGGCTTCACCGCGCCGGAGGGCAAGACCATGGGTCACGCCGGCGCCATTGTCTCCGGTTCGTCGGGCACCGCCCAGGCGAAGAAGGAGGCGCTCGAGGCCGCGGGCGTCAAGGTCGGCAAGACGCCGACCGAGACGGCGAAGCTGGCTCGGGAGATCCTGGCGTAACGCTGGGCGCTGTGCCTGAGCTGTTCTGGCGGGCCCGTACCCCTTGGGGTGCGGGCCCGCCTGCGTTTTCCCTACGGGGCTGGGGTGCGTATTTGGGTGCTGCCGTCCGGGGGGCTGTGCCCACCCGTTCCGCCGTGCGGAACGCCTGCCCACAGCGGGTCGGCGCGGCTGCCCCCAGTTGTCCGTAGTCGGTCAGTTCGGTGTGGGTACCAGGCGGTGCGGGCCCTTGTGGGGGTTCGCCTGGAGGCGGTCGTGGAGGGTTGTGTCTGCCTTTGTGAGGAGGCCCGGGCCCATGCGTGGGGGTACGCCCGTCACCGAGTTGCCTGGGGCCTGTGGGGGCTCGTAGTGCGTCGGTGCGCTCCACGCGGACAGGGCCGTCGCGGCCGCGAGCAATACCGTGGTCGCTACCACCGCTCTCGTCCACAGGCGGGCCCGTCGCTCGCTGTCGGCGCGCACCTCGGCCGCCTTCGGCGTCTGCAGTTTCTCCGCGTCGGCCAGTTCGGCAAGGCGCCGGTGCAGGTCGTCGGGAGAGTCGAGATGGGGCAGCTGCGCGGTGATCGCCTCGCGGGCGTGCAGCAGCCGGCTCGCCGTCGCCGGGGTGCTCGCCTCCGTCTCGGCGGCGATCTCGGGCAGGTCGAGTCCGAGGCCGTCGTAGAGCAGCAGCGTGCGGCGGTACGGCGGCGGCAGGTCCAGGAGCGCGGCGAGCAGTTTGCGGTCGTCGGGGTCCGCGGGGGGTTCTTCGGGCTGACGGTGCGACCGGCGCAGCCGATGCCACGGCGACATGGCGTACTCGTGTGCCGCCGCCCGCACCCATCCCGTCGGATCACGGTCGACGGCGACCTCCGGCCAGCGTTGCCACGCCTGTTGGAAGGCCCGCCCGACGGACTCCCGCGCGAGCTCACGCCGACCGGTGAGCAGGTATGTCTGGCGTACGAGGGAGGGGGCACCGCACGCGTACAGGGCGTCGAAGGCGTCGGCGGGCGTCAGCCGGTCGTCGTCCGGCGCGGCCGCGTCGGCCGGGTGGGCCGGGGCGGTGGCCCGGCCGGCGGGGTGGGCAGGGGCCGCCGGAACCGCCGGGTCCGACGAGTCTTCCGGGTCCAACGAGTCTTCCGGGGCGGGCGAGGGGATGCGGCTCGGCTCGGGCTGCGGGTCCCGCCCGTACTCGAGTACGCGGGTGTCGTGGGCTCGGCTCCGGCGGGCACTCTGTGCTGTGGAGACCGCCGGGGTTGACGGGTTTGATGCTTTGCTGTGCTTGCGGCCGGCCGCAAGTGCCATCAGCGCGGACGGCAGCCTGGTCGCGTCCCTGACCTCGCGCTTCGGTCGCCGCATTGCCCGTGCGAGCATGCCCAGTTGCTCGACGACCTGCTTCTGGGTCAGCGACTTCGCCTTCCGGGGTCTACGCCGCTCCGCCGGGGACGGAAGCGGGGTGTCAGGGTTCTCGCTCATCGGGCACACCCCTCCGTCCGAAAAAGTGCATAAACGTATCTTCGGCGACACATCCGGTATTCGCCTGTTACGCAGAGAAGGTGCGTGTCATTGGCACGATGGCCCCGTGCCCCGTGTGACCGATCGCAGCCCGTCGCCGTCCCGGCCGCCGTCCTCGTCCTCGTCCTCGTCCTCGTCTCATTCCTCGCCGTCGCGGTCCTTGCCTGCGCACGCCGTGCTCTCCCGTGTGCTCGGGCGCCTTCCCGCCGGGCTGGGCGCGGCTCTCCTGGGCGGCGCTGTGGCGGCAGGGCTCGGCCTGGGCTCGCTCGCCGTGCTCGTCACGCTGTTTTGGATCAGCTCGCCGTATCCGGACAGCGGGCCCGGTGGGGCCCTGCATGTCGCCGCCGCGCTGTGGCTTCTCGCGCACGGCGTGGACCTGGTCAGAACCGACACGCTCTCCGGGGTACCGGCGCCCGTGGGCGTCACGCCACTGCTGTTGCTCGTACTGCCTGCGTGGCTGGTGCACCGGGCTGCGCGGGATGCGGCGGAAGGGCCGCCGGTGCCGCCGGTGCTGTCGGTGCCTCCCAAGGGCGGATACGGCGGGGTGTCCGTGCGGCCGGTGAGGGCGGGGGTCGCATGGTGGGGTGTCGTTGCCGGGTATCTGCTGGTCGCCGCGGCCGCCGCGGTGTACGCGGCGGGTGGTGAACTGCGTCCCTCCTGGCTCGGTGCCGCCCTCCGCCTTCCCCTGCTGGTCGCGGTGGCGAGCGGGGTCGGGGTCTGGACGGCCTTTGGGCGCCCTCGGAGGCCTCTGCGGGCCGCTGTCTGCAGAGCGCTGTGCTCGCTGGGTCTGCCGCCCGAGGCTGTACGGCGGGTCGTCGACGGGGCTCTCCCCGATGCCGGCGGGGCGGGGGCCGGTGGTGCAGGTGCAGTCGGCGGACGTGGCGGACCTGCCCCAGCGGCAGCGGCCCCCGGGTCACGGGTCGCTGTCGCCAGGCGGGCCGCGGTCGCCGGGACTGTGGTGCTTGTCGGTGGTGGTGGGCTGGTCGTCGCCCTGTCGCTGGGCTGGCACGCGGGCGCGACCAAGGACTCGTTCCTGCAGATCACGGACGTGTGGTCCGGCCGATTCGCGGTGCTGCTGCTGGTGGTCGCGTTGTTGCCGAACGCGGCCGTATGGGGGGCGGCGTACGGGCTGGGGCCGGGGTTCGTTCTCGGCGCCGGGAACGTTGTGGCACCACTTTCTTTGGGGTCGATGGGCTCGGCGGACGCTGTGGGTTCGGTGGGGTCAGCGGGCTCGCCGGGCTCGGGGAGCTCTTCGGGGTCGTGGACGTTGCTACCGCCGTTTCCGCTGCTGGCCGCGCTGCTGCAGGATTCGCCGGGGGGAACGGCCGGGGAGGCGGGGGGCGCGGAGAGCCTGCTGACCTGGGGGGTCGTACTCGTCCCGGTCGCTGCGGGGGTGACGGTCGCCTGGTTCACGGTCGGGGTGGCTGCGCCTGCCGACGGCGGACAGCGGGACGCGTGGCCGCCCGGGCGGACCGTACTGACCGTCATGGGGGCTTCGGTGCTGTGCGGGGTGGCCATGGCGGGGCTCGCCGCTCTGGCCGGAGGGCCGATGGGGGTGGATGTCCTGAGCCGGTTCGGGCCTGTGTGGTGGCAGGTCGGGGCGGCGGGGGTGGCGTGGACTGCCGGAGTGGGGGTGCCGGTGGCGGTGGGACTGCGGGCCTGGCGTACACGCAGGCGAACGCCGAGGACGGCTTCGGTGGGGAGCCGGTGGGGGCGGGTTTGGCGAGCGCCGTGGGGGTGGGTGGCGCGGCTTGGGAAGCTGCGCGTTCAGGTGCCGCGGGTGTCGGTGCCGCGGGTGTCGCTGCCCCGATGGGGCAGGTTGTCGCGGCGGGGTCCTGCGGCGGAGTCCGCGGGTGCCACGGACGATACGGAGTTCGAGCCGTACGACTTTCTGCCGGTGGAGCAGGGGGTACCGGCCTGGTACGACGATGCCGCGCGAGAGGCACGGTGGGCGGCGCTCAGAGAACGGGACGTCTCGGGGGAACCGCCGTCGCCCCCTTCGGGCGGGATTCCTTCCTAGTGTCCTGCGCCAGAGATCCGTCGGCAGAAGCGGGCAAGGGAGTCGAGGATTTCTTCGGCTGTCTTGGTCCAGATGAACGGCTTGGGGTCTTCGTTCCAGTTCTTGACCCAATGGCCAATGTCGGCTTCCAGAGCCTGGACGTTCTTGTGTGCGCCACGGCGGATCATCTGGTCGGCCAGGAACCCGAACCACCGCTCAACCTGGTTGATCCAGGAGGAGCCGGTCGGCGTGAAGTGCATGTGAAACCGGGGGTGTTTGGCCAACCACGTCCTGATCGCGGGAGTCTTGTGGGTGCCGTAGTTGTCACAGATCAAGTGGATCTGCAGATGCGCCGGAACCTCCTTGTTGATCCGGATCAGGAACTTCTTGAACTCGGCCGCCCGATGCCGGCGATGCAGGGAACTGATGACCTCGCCGGTGGCGACGTCGAACGCGGCGAACAAGGTGGTCAGGCCGTTGCGCACGTAGTCATGGGTACGCCGCTCGGGCATGCCCGGCATTATCGGCAGCACCGGCTGGGACCGGTCCAGCGCCTGGATCTGCGACTTCTCGTCCACCGACAGCACCACCGCACCCTCGGGCGGGTTGAAGTACAGGCCGATGACGTCGTAGACCTTCTCCACGAACAACGGGTCTGTCGACAGCTTGAACGTGTCCGTCAGGTGCGGCTTGAGCTGGAACTTCCTCCAGATCCGGCCGACTGTCGACTTCGACAGACCACTGTGTTCGGCCATCGACTTACGCGACCAGTGGGTGGCGTTCTTCGGGAGTTCCTCCAGCGTGGTGACCACGACCGCCTCCACTCGATCGACGCTGATGGTGGGCGGCCGGCCCGGCCGAGGCTCGTCCGCCAGGCCGTCCAGCCGCTCAGCGAGAAACCGCCGCCGCCACTTGCGGACCGTGTCTGCGGAAATCCTCAGGTCGCGGGCCACCTCGACGATGGGTGGGACGTCAGGGCCCGCGCACGCCAGCACGATCCGCGCCCGTAACGCCAGCGCCTGGGCCGAGTTCGCCCGCCGGGTCCAGCGTTCCAGCACATCCCGCTCGTCATCGCCAAGCAGCAGCGGCTCCAGCTTCGGACCACGACGCGGCACCGGTACCCCGGCAGAAGAACCCATACAAGATCTAACGACGGACTACCGGCGCAGGACACTAGCACCCTGTCGCTACCGTTGTGGGCAGTCGTTCCTCCCGTGCGGCCCGTGAGCAGTCGTCGGGCTCTGGGGGCGCGGCGCCCCCAAGATCAGCTCCGCGTCCCCAACAGCGGCCGGACCTCCTCCGGCAGCAGACGCTCGCACGACTGCTTCGCCGAGTTCGTGAGCGCATCGCTCACGCATGTGTAGTAGTCCCGGTACACAAGCTGCGCGGCGAACGTCGCCGCCACCATGGCCAGCGCGAGCGCCCCCGTCACCAGACCGCTGACCGCCGCCGTGGTCTGCGGCTTCGCGCCACCGCCACCGCCACCGCCACCGGCGCCGGACGCAGGCGCCGGGGTCGATGCCGGTGCCGGAGCCGTCGGGTCCGGCGTGCGCGGCTTGGCGCGCAGCGCGCTGATCCCCCAGTACAGCGCCAGCGCACCGAGCAGCAGCGCCACGTACGGCCAGCTGAAGAGCGCGAAGAAGAAGGCCCACATGCCGGAGAGCAGCGCGTAGCGAGCGCGACGCTGTACGGGGTCCGTGGGGTCCCAGCGCAGACCGGGCGGGCCCTCGGGGCCGCCCTGCCCGCCGGGCCGCTCGCCGAAGCCGCCGGGGGAGCGGCCCGGCTGCTGGTCGCTCCACTGCCGGCCCCAAGGGGAACGGCTCCGTCCGGAGCCCTGGTCGGAGTCCTGCCCGTTGGCAGGGCGGCGGGGCTGCCACGGGCGGTCCGGCGTCCCCTCCGGCGGCGGCGCGAAGGGGTTGTCGTCCTGAGACGAGCCCTGAGGAGACGAGGACGAGCCCTGCGGGGACCCGGCGGAGTCCTGACCGCCGCTCCCCGACCCGTTCGCGTCGCCGCCCTCCGGCGTGGCCGGCGGCGGGGCGGGCCGGCGGTCCCGCAGCAGGGTCGAGCCGCGCTCCCGTCCCGGCGCGAGCCCGTACACAGAGGGCCCCTGCGTGAGCCCGTACGCGAAGGACAGCGGGAGGCGGAGGCTTCGGCCCGGCATCAGGTCCGGCATCAGGTGTGCGTCTTCCCCTTGGTCGATCTGGCGTCGATCTGGCGTTGATCAGTTGGCAGTTCGTCGGTCCGGTGGCGGTTCTTCCGGGCGTCGTCCCCGGTCCCTCGGGCGTCTTGACGGCGTCTCGGGGACGGATCCTCCCCAGACGCTACCTTCCGGCCACGCCCCCGTCCCCCGGGGGCCGCCCCATGTGCCGGTATCGTTGCTGACGGTCGGCCGCTTCGTAGAGTTCCCCGTATCGAGGGACGCGAAGCTTTCGTACGACCGTACAAAGACAGCTCCCGTGAGAAAGGGCCCCGCCGTGGCCGCCAAGCGCCTCGTCGTGCTGGTCTCCGGATCAGGTACGAATCTGCAGGCTCTGCTCGATGCCATCGCGGCGCAGGGACCCGAGGCCTATGGGGCCGAGATCGTCGCCGTCGGTGCCGACCGCGACTCCATCGCCGGGCTCGAACGCGCCGAACGCGCCGGTCTGCCGACGTTTGTGCGGAAGGTGAAGGACTACGAGAGCCGGGAGGCGTGGGACGCGGCGCTTACCGAGGCCGTCGCCGCCTACGAGCCGGATCTCGTCGTCTCGGCCGGATTCATGAAGATCGTCGGGAAGGAATTCCTGGCCCGGTTCGGCGGGCGGTTCGTGAACACCCACCCCGCGCTGCTGCCCAGTTTTCCCGGAGCCCACGGTGTGCGCGACGCCCTCGCGCACGGCGTCAAGGTCACCGGATGCACCGTCCACTTCGTCGACGACGGCGTCGACACCGGCCCGATCATCGCTCAGGGCGTGGTCGAGGTCCGGGACGAGGACGACGAGAGCGCTCTGCACGAGCGCATCAAGGAAGTCGAGCGAAGGCTGCTCGTCGAGGCCGTGGGGCGTCTGGCCCGCGACGGCTTTCGCATTGAGGGACGAAAGGTAGTTATCCCGTGACCGCCGAAGGTACGCAGGTGACTCAGGACACGAAGCGGGCCATCCGCCGGGCGCTGGTCAGCGTCTACGACAAGACCGGACTCGAGGAGCTCGCGCGCGGGCTGCACGAGGCGGGCGTCGAGCTGGTGTCCACCGGCTCCACCGCCGCGAAGATCGCCGCCGCTGGCGTGCCGGTCACCAAGGTCGAGGACCTCACCGGCTTCCCCGAGTGCCTCGACGGCCGCGTCAAGACGCTGCACCCGCGCGTGCACGCCGGGATCCTCGCCGACCTGCGGCTCGAGGACCACCAGCGGCAGCTCGCCGAGCTGGGCGTGGAGCCGTTCCAGCTGGTGATCGTCAACCTCTACCCGTTCCGCGAGACCGTCGCGTCCGGCGCCTCGCCGGACGAGTGCGTCGAGCAGATCGACATCGGCGGCCCGTCGATGGTCCGCGCCGCCGCCAAGAACCACCCGTCCGTGGCTGTGGTCACCAGTCCCGAGCGGTACGGCGACGTGCTCGCCGCCGTCCGCGGCGGCGGCTTCGACCTGGGCGCCCGCAAGCGGCTCGCTGCCGAAGCGTTCCAGCACACCGCCTCGTACGACGTCGCGGTCGCCTCCTGGTTCGCGAGCGAGTACGCCCCGGTCGACGCTGCGGCTGACAGCGGCTCCGCCGCGGGCAGCTTCCCCGACTTCATCGGTGCCACCTTCGAGCGCAAGAACACCCTGCGCTACGGCGAGAACCCGCACCAGGACGCCGCCCTCTACGTGGACGGCACGGGCGGCCTTGCCGAGGCCGAGCAGCTGCACGGCAAGGAGATGTCGTACAACAACTACACGGACACCGAGGCCGCGCGCCGGGCGGCGTACGACCACCCGGAGCCCTGCGTCGCGATCATCAAGCACGCCAACCCGTGCGGCATCGCGATCGGCGCGGACGTCGGCGAGGCCCACCGCAAGGCGCACGCATGCGACCCGCTGTCCGCCTTCGGCGGCGTCATCGCCGTCAACCGGCCGGTGACCGTGGAGATGGCCGAGCAGGTCGCCGAGATCTTCACCGAGGTCATCGTGGCGCCCTACTACGAGGCCGGGGCGGTCGAGATCCTCGCCCGCAAGAAGAACATCCGTGTACTGCGCTGCCCCGACGCCCCGTCCGCCCCGGTCGAGGTCAAGCCCATCGACGGCGGCGCGCTGCTCCAGGTCACCGACCGGCTCCAGGCCGACGGCGACGACCCGGCCACCTGGACCCTCGCCACCGGCGAGCCGCTGTCCGAGGACGAACTCGCCGAACTCGCCTTCGCCTGGCGGGCCTGCCGTGCCGTCAAGTCCAACGCGATCCTGCTCGCCAAGGACGGCGCCTCTGTCGGCGTCGGCATGGGCCAGGTCAACCGCGTCGACTCCGCGAAGCTCGCCGTCGAGCGGGCCGGCGCCGAGCGCGCCCAGGGCTCGTACGCCGCGTCGGACGCGTTCTTCCCGTTCCCCGACGGCCTCGAGATCCTCACCGAGGCGGGCGTCAAGGCCGTTGTCCAGCCCGGCGGTTCGGTCCGCGACGAGCAGGTCGTCGAGGCCGCGCAGAAGGCGGGCGTGACGATGTACTTCACGGGTACGCGGCACTTCTTCCACTGATCGCCGGTTGCCGGCAAGTGACCGGCCCGCACAGCGGGGCGGCCCCCGTCCCTCCCTCGCGGAGGCCGGAGGCCGCCCCGCTGCGTTCACCTGGGGAAGCAGGCGGCCGGGCCCGGGATCGCCGGGACCATGGAGCCGGCGCAGAGAGACGCCAAGGGCCGCGCCTCCCTTGCGACGGGGAGGCGCGGCCCTTTGGGGAACAGCGTGCGGGTATCCCTGCGGTGAGCTTCGGGCGTCAGCCCTTGACGACCACCGAGCCGCACACCTTGTCCGCGAAGGTCTGCTTCTTGGCGTCCCACAGCGGCCACAGCCAGCCGAGGTAGCAGGCGATGCTGTCGAGGAAGTGGGCGAGACGGCGCACGAACGCCATGCCGACGCCGAGCGGGCGGCCGTCGCTCTCGCGCAGCAGCCGGATGCCGAGGGCCTTCTTGCCGATGGTCTGGCCGGTCTTGCCCTCCTGGATCAGCTGCCAGATCGCGACGGCGAGTATCGCCACGCCGCCGATCAGGGAGAGGATCGTGGCTGCGTTCTCGCCGGCGGCGGCACCGATGAGGACGATGGCGTAGGGCACGAGGAAGACCAGGCCGTCCACGAGGGTCGCCAGGAAGCGCAGACCCCAGTGCGCGTACGGCGGCGTACCCCCGTACGCCTGCTGCTGCCCGTATCCGGGGTACGCCTGGGCCGGCTGCTGCGGGTAGCCGTAGCCCTGCTGGGGCGGGACGCCCTGCGGGGCCTGCGGGTAGCCGCCGGGCTGGGGCTGCTGCTGGGGGTAGCCGTAGCCCGGCTGGGCCGGCTGCTGGGGCGGGGTCCCGTAAGGGTTGTTCGGGTCGCCGAAACTCATGGGCGGTCTTTCCTCCGTTGATGGCGCGGGGACGACGCGGCCGGCTCGGAGGAAAGTTCTACTGATGCGGTTCGTCCCCCCGGCGCTGTCCGCGGCAGTGCGACGCTCATCGTTCTTTAGCCGCCGCTGACTTGTCCAGCCGCATTCCCTATGTGTTGTGCAAGCGCAACCTGGCTGATCATGGTGGAATCGCGTCACATCGACCGCGAGGGCCCGGCCCGGCCCCGGCGGGTTGCCGATCACGTCGGGGCGGCGCAGGGACCCGATCCCGGTGGTTGGGCGTGCCTCGGACCGGAACGTCGGGGTGTCCGGATCGGAACGGCGGGTGCCGGGCCGCGGGCGTGCCGGGACCGGACCCGCTGGGACCGGATTGGAACCAGGACCGTGTCATCCGCGAGGATGGGGGCATGACTGCCCAGATTCTCGATGGCAAGGCCACCGCTGCCGCGATCAAGTCCGACCTGGCCGCCCGTGTCGCGGCCCTGAAGGAGAAGGGCGTCACGCCCGGCCTCGGTACGCTGCTGGTCGGGGAGGACCCGGGCAGCCAGAAGTACGTCGCGGGCAAGCACCGCGACTGCGCCCAGGTCGGCATCGCCTCCATCCAGCGTGAACTGCCCGCCTCCGCCACCCAGGAGGAGATCGAGGCGGTCGTACGCGAGCTCAACGAGGACCCGGCCTGCACCGGGTACATCGTCCAGCTGCCGCTGCCCAAGGGCATCGACGAGAACCGCGTCCTCGAGCTGATGGACCCCGCCAAGGACGCCGACGGGCTGCACCCGATGAACCTCGGCCGCCTCGTCCTGAACGAGCCGGCCCCGCTGCCCTGCACCCCGTACGGCATCATCCGGCTGCTGCGGCAGCACGGAGTGGAGATCCGGGGCGCCGAGGTGGTCGTCGTCGGCCGCGGCGTCACCATCGGCCGACCGATGCCGCTGCTGCTCACGCGCCGCTCGGAGAACGCGACGGTGACGCAGTGCCACACCGGTACGCGCGATCTGTCCGCGCACCTCAGGCGGGCGGACATCATCGTCGCCGCGGCCGGTGTGCCGCACCTGATCAAGCCCGAGGATGTGAAGCCCGGCGCGGCCGTCCTGGACGTCGGCGTCTCGCGCGACGAGAGCGGCAAGATCGTCGGGGACGTCCACCCGGGCGTCGCCGAGGTCGCCGGCTGGCTCTCGCCCAACCCGGGCGGCGTCGGCCCGATGACCCGGGCCCAGCTCCTCGTCAACGTCGTGGAGGCCGCGGAACGCTCCGCCGCCGAGTAACCCGTCCTGACGGGTCGCCGCACGGATGGGGCGGCAGCCGGCAACGGAACGCAGGGCGAACGGATGAACGCAGAGGCAGACGCATGAACGCAGAGGCGAGCGACGAACCCGGGACGGCTGCGGACACCGGGCACGCGGAGCGTGCCGCCCGGCGGCCGACGGGGACCGCAGGGCGGTCGGCGCGTGACGGCCGGCAGGCGGCGGGTGACGGCCGGCTGCCGCCGGGGACGGCCGGACTGTCGGCGGCTGACGCCCTGCAGACGGCGAGGGACGCCCGTCGCCCGGCGCGTGACGCCGAGCGGTCGGCGGTCGAGCGGTCAGTGGGTGACGCCCACCAGCCGACGGGTGACGCTCGGCGGCCCGGGGCGACGGAGTCGGCCTCGGACGGGGAGCGGCTGCGGGATGCGGAGTCCGCGCCGACCGCGGAGCCGGCGTCTGTCGCGGAGTCCGCGTCTGCCGGGGAGCCTGCGTCGGGTGCGGAGCTCGCGTCTGTCGAGGGGGCGGCGTCCATGGCGGAGCGGGTGTCGGGTGCCGTGCGATCGGGCGAAGGGTCCGTGGGCGTGGAGCGGTCCCGGGGCGGGGAGCCGTCCTCGGCCTCGGAGTCCGCGCGCGTCAAGGGGCCCGCGCCTTCCGGGGAGCGGTCGCCGGATTCGGAGCCCTTGCCTGCCGGAGAACGGGCGCCGGCCGCGGCGCTGTCGGGTGAGGAGCCCGCGGGCGCGGAGCGGGCGTATGCCGGGGAGTCGTCGGCCGCAGAGCGGGCGTCGGCTGCGGATCGCTCGAAGGAGGAGAAGCGGCCTTTGCGTGCTAAGCAGTCGCAAGGTGGCGAGCGTGCGTGGAACGCGGGGCCGGGGACGGGCGTGGAGTCAGGGTCGTTCGGCCAGTCCGCGGCACACGAGGACGGGCCGAGTGCCAAGGGGGCGGTCAGCACCGTCGGGTCGGACGGGCGGCCGCAGCGCACCTCGCGGCGGTTCCCTCTGTTCACGCGCGACACCGCCCGGCCTGAGGGCGGTGGCCGGGCGGCCTCTGGGGACGCCCCGGCCCCGGCCCGGCAGTGGCCCGTGCTCGCGGTGCTCTCGCTGGTCGGGCTCGGTCTCCTGCTGACGGCGTTCGACCTGTTCCGCATCGGCACGATGGTGATCGGCGTCGCGCTGATGGCGGGCGCCGTCATGCGCTGGACGCTGCCCTCCGTGGGCATGCTCGCCGTGCGTTCGCGCTTCACGGACATGGTCACGTACGGCGTGCTGGGCGTGGCCATCGTGCTGCTCGCGATGATGGTGCAGCCAGAGCCGTGGCTGAAGATCCCGTTCCTGGACGACGCGCTGCACTTCACGATCAGCTGACGCGACCCGGGATGCGGCCTCCGGAGCGGCCTCACGATCGGGATTCGGCTGACGCGCCAGTACCGACTTGGCTGACGCGCCGTACCGACTTAGCTGACGCGGCCTCCGACGTGCGAGAGGACGGCGTCCGTCCCCTCCCCCGAGGGAGGACGGGCGCCGTCCCTGCGTTCAGAGTCATGGACGTGACAAGAAGGATCAAGGGAGGCCGGGCAGCTGTGGCACGGAAGTGACCGTTCCGCCACGGTGTGCGCGGCCCGCAACGGGCGTCCTGACGGCATCGTGGCGAGCGGTACGTCGCCCCGGTGAACGGAATCGGACTCTCCAACTCCGGATCGCTGGGCTCCAATTGCGTGACCGCACGCTCGCTGTGTGACGATGTGGCGACAAGTTCAAGGATTTACGACCATCGCTCGCGACGGCGGGGCTAACGTGAGCAATCGGGCGCCTCGGGATTCCTTGGGGCGTCCCCGACGTAGAACGGTGATTCGTCCGGTAATTCGCGGTACCGATGGAAAACTGGACCGGAGACCGTCGGGCGTGCAACGGTGCATGCCGGTGGCTCGAATGCTCCTGTGCGCCCCCACTGGCGGAACTGAGATCCTGGCTCGGCGCATCCCTCTGGGTAGTCAGAACGGGGGCCGGGCAGAGGCACCGCCGGCGGGGAGAGCGCGGGCAACAGGGCACGTATCGGGGGTAAGAGGGGGGAAGCAATGCCTCGTTGGAGGGAGCTGCCGCAGGAGCTCGATCCGCAGGTCAGGGAGTTTGCCAGCCAGCTGCGCAGGCTCGTCGACCGGAGCGGTTTGAGCATCGCCGCGGTGGCAGACCGCACCGGCTACAGCAAGACGTCGTGGGAGCGCTATCTGAACGGCCGGCTGCTCGCGCCCAAGGGCGCGATCGTCGCGCTGGCCGAGGTGACCGGTACCAACCCCATCCATCTGACGACCATGTGGGAGCTCGCGGAGCGCGCCTGGAGCCGCTCCGAGATGCGCCACGACATGACCATGGAGGCGATCCGGATATCCCAGGCGCGCGCCGCGCTCGGGGAGTTCGGGCCGACCCCCGTCAAGAGCAAGAACGGCCGGACCGCCCAGAAGAGTGCCGGTGTCGGGACGGCGGGCCCGGTCACGGGCGTGGCCGGTCCCGCCGGAGTGGCCCCCAGCGTTCCGCTGCAGCCCTCCGCGCCGGACATGGAGGGAGTCTCGGCCGGAGACGGCCGGGGTTCCGTCGCAGCGCCGCCCGGACGCCCCGGCCCGGCGGGCACGGCGCCCGGCCCCGGCGGCTCTCCCGACCGGCAGCGGCGGGGGCGCAGACTGACGATGTTCCTCGCGGGCGTCGTCGGCGCGCTCATCGTGATCGCCGCCGCCGTCCTGCTCGTCGACCCGGGCGACGACACCAAGGGCGGCACCGAAGGCAAGGCGCCCTCGGCCACGCCGACCACGAGCAACGCGAATCTGCCGGAAGGCGTCCAGTGCAGCGGCAAGGACTGCACGGGCAAGGACCCGGAGACCATGGGCTGCGGCGGCGAGTTGGCGAGGACCACCACCAGCGTCACGGTGGGTACGGCCCTCGTCGAGGTCCGCTACAGCAAGACCTGCGGCGCGGCCTGGGCGCGCATCACCCAGGCGGCCGCGGGCGACAAGGTCCAGATCACCTCCGGGGCCACCGAGCAGAACGGCACGGTGGACGGCGACGCCGACGCGTATACGCCGATGGTGGCCGTCAAGGACGCCACCGACGCGACGGCCTGCGCAACCCTGAAGGCTGGTCAGAAGGGCTGCACCGAGTAGTACTTCGTGACGCCGTCGGGAGTGTTGAGGGTCTCCACGGCGGCGTCAGAGGGGTCCGTGAGAAGTAATTCCAACGAGTTCGGGAAATGGGGGAATGCCTGCCCCGGTCCGGGGCAGGCGGACAATACCCCCACG
The DNA here is from genome assembly GCF_013778455.1 of Streptomyces himalayensis subsp. himalayensis. Classification (GTDB taxonomy): domain Bacteria; phylum Actinomycetota; class Actinomycetes; order Streptomycetales; family Streptomycetaceae; genus Streptomyces; species Streptomyces himalayensis. Next base: position 240,743 of record NZ_JACEHE010000012.1, read on the forward strand.
GGAGTGCGGTGCTGTCAAGGACACCATTCGCACCCCGGCACCCCACGGCGGCCGCCGTTGCCCCACCTCTCCCGGGCAGGCGGCCGCCGCTTCTGTGCGTGGCGGCGGCATGTCTGACCGCTGACCCGTATCAGGGCATGGTCGAGATCAGTGGCATGCACCCCGTACCGGCGGAATGGGTCCCGTACCGGCGGCATGGGCTCGACTCCGTGTCGTGCGCGCCGTGTCGGCGACAAGGGCCCCGAATCGGCGGCATGCGCCCGTATCGGCGACAAGGGCCCCGTATCCGCGCCATGTGGGCCGGGCCACAGGGGTGTGGGGGGCCACCGTGTCCCAGGCGCGATAGCCTGACCGGTGGATCTCTTGACGCCGAGAGATCGATCAAAGACCGCTGTCCTACGGAGATCGCCATGACCCGCACTCCCGTGAATGTCACCGTCACCGGCGCGGCCGGCCAGATCGGATACGCGCTGCTCTTCCGCATCGCCTCCGGTCAGCTGCTGGGCGCGGACGTGCCGGTCAAGCTGCGTCTGCTGGAGATCACCCCGGCGCTGAAGGCCGCCGAGGGCACCGCCATGGAGCTGGACGACTGTGCGTTCCCGCTGCTCCAGGGCATCGAGATCACCGACGACCCGAACGTCGCCTTCGACGGTGCCAACGTGGCGCTGCTGGTCGGTGCCCGTCCCCGCACCAAGGGCATGGAGCGCGGTGACCTCCTCGAGGCCAACGGTGGCATCTTCAAGCCGCAGGGCAAGGCCATCAACGACCACGCCGCGGACGACATCAAGGTCCTCGTCGTCGGCAACCCGGCCAACACCAACGCCCTCATCGCCCAGGCCGCCGCTCCGGACGTACCGGCCGAGCGCTTCACCGCGATGACCCGCCTCGACCACAACCGCGCGCTCACCCAGCTCGCGAAGAAGACGGGCACCACGGTCGCCGACATCAAGCGCCTGACCATCTGGGGCAACCACTCCGCCACCCAGTACCCGGACATCTTCCACGCCACGGTCGCCGGTAAGAACGCCGCCGAGACCGTGAACGACGAGAAGTGGCTGGCCGAGGACTTCATCCCGACCGTCGCCAAGCGCGGCGCCGCGATCATCGAGGCCCGTGGCGCCTCGTCGGCCGCCTCCGCCGCCAACGCCGCCATCGACCACGTGTACACCTGGGTCAACGGCACGGCCGAGGGCAACTGGACCTCCATGGGCATCCCGTCGGACGGCTCCTACGGCGTCCCGGAGGGCCTGATCTCCTCCTTCCCCGTCACCACCAAGGACGGCAAGTACGAGATCGTCCAGGGCCTGGAGATCAACGAGTTCTCCCGCGCCCGTATCGACGCCTCGGTCCAGGAGCTGTCCGAGGAGCGCGAGGCGGTTCGCGCGCTGGGCCTCATCTGAGCCGCAGTCGCTGACCAGCATTGACGTAAGGCCTCGGTCCGTTACCGGACCGAGGCCTTCCACGTACGGGGCTGTCACAGGACTGCAATGCGGTGTGCATGGATGTAACGGCACAAAGCCATGCATGATCAATAACATGACCGATCGCCGCACTTTTCTTGCCGGTTCGGCCGCGACCCTCGGTCTCGCCACCCTGGCCGGATGCTCATCGGACGGGAAGGACTCCGGCACCGGCGCGGAGTCCGACACCGTTCCCGGGCCCGCCTCCGCGAAGCCCGCCGTCGCACGCCGAGAGGACCGCCCGAACCTCGTCGTCATCCTCGCCGACGACCTCGGGTACGGCGAGGTCGGAGCGTACGGCCAGAAGATCATCAACACCCCGCGGATCGACCGGCTGGCCACCGAGGGACTGCGTTTCACCTCGGCCTATTCGCCCGCACCGGTCTGCGCCCCCTCGCGCTGCTCGCTGCTCACGGGGCTGCACAGCGGCCACGCGACCGTACGCCAGAACCCCTTCCACGCGCCGCAGGGCTCCCTCACCGCGAACGACACCACCTTCGCCGAGGTGCTGCGCGCCCGCGGCTACCGCACCGCCGTCATCGGCAAGTGGGGGTTCGGCCCGGAGCAGGTCGGCCAGCCCAGCCACCCCAACTCCCGTGGCTTCGAGGAGTTCTACGGCTACATCAGCCACCGCCACGCGCACAGCTACTACCCGTCGTATCTCTGGCACAACGGCGAAGAGGTGCCCCTGGACGGGAAGACGTACGCCCCCGACCTCATCACGGCACGCGCGCTGGACTTCATCGCCGGCCACGCCGACGAGCCGTTTCTGCTGTACCTGGCCCCCACGGTGCCGCACGCCCCCAGCGACGTCCCGGAGTTCGGGGAGTACGCCCACGAGCCGTGGCCGGACGCCGACAAGGGGCACGCCGCGCAGGTCGCCTACTTCGACACCCTCGTCGGCCAGGTCGCCGACAAGCTCACCGCGCTCGGCATCGCCCACGACACCGTCGTGCTCGTCGCGAGCGACAACGGCCCGCACGAGGAGGGCGGCGTCGACCCCGACCGGTTTGACGCGAACGGTCCGCTGCGCGGCTACAAGCGCAACCTGTACGAGGGCGGCATCCGTACACCGCTGATCGCCTGGGGCCCGGGCCGGATCGCGGCGGGGACGACGGACCGGCCGACACCGCTCACCGATCTGCTCCCCACACTCGCCGACCTGGCGGGCGCGCCCGCACCGACCGACATCGACGGGCTGTCGGCGGCCCCGTTGCTGAGCGGCGACGCCAAGGCCGCCGCCGCCCGCCATGACGCGCTGTACTTCTACCGCAACGACCCCGCCTCGACGCCCCGCGCCAACGCCCAGGACAAGGGCCGCATCCGCCGCCTCGCCGAGGCGGTACGCCAGGACGACTGGAAGCTGGTCCGCTTCGCCCCCGGCCGCGACCGGACGGCCCCCGACGCCCAGTGGAGCGCCGAGCTCTACCGCCTCTCCACGGACCTCGGCGAGGCACAAGACCTGGCCGCGTCCAACCCTCGGAAGGTCGCAGAGCTGGTCTCCGTAGCCCGTTCCGCGTGGGTCGACGACTACCGGCGCAAGCCCTTCGGCGTACGGATCGTCAGCTTCCCCGAAGGGCGGTTCACCGGCGAGGAGTTCACGCTGGAGGCCGTCCTCGGCAACGGCTCGTCCCGCGTCTGGACGGATGCCCGGCTCACCCTGATCGCCCCGGACGGCTGGCAGGTGCACGCCCTGACCCAGTCCCGCGCCCCCCGCCTCCCCGCCGGCGCATCCCTCGCCACACGCTGGCGCCTCACACCCCCGGCCCCGGCCCCCGCCGACGCCTGGCAGCTGAGGGCGGTGGGCACGGCCCGCACGACCGGCAAGGCGTCACTGCGCTACGAGACGACGCGGACGCTGGGGAAGCCGCGGACGACGGGCAGGGTCTAGGCCCTGTCGTCTGCGGCTTCTGACGCGAGACGGCGACTCTCTTCCCCTCGAGTCGTTGCAGCCCTACTCTCTGATGTAGTACTCCTTATACATGAGCGAGCAGGTGCACAACAGACTGGCGATGGTGCGCGCGGAGCGGAAGGTGTCGCGCCAGCGCCTGGCCGAGGCAGTGGGTGCCCACTACCAGACCATCGGCTACATCGAGCGGGGGCAGTACAACCCGAGCCTCGACCTGGCTCTGAGGATCGCGCGGTTCTTCGATCTGCCGGTCGAGGCGCTGTTCTCGCTCGAACCGTTCCGCCCGCTCACGGACGAGGTCTACGGGAGGAAGCATTGAATCCTCCCCTCCCTGAAGGAGGGGATTCCTGGCTCAGGCCGCCTCCTGGAGCAGCGCTCCAGGAGGTCTTCCGCCATCAGCACCAGCCGGGTTGAGACCAGCCCGGACGAGCATGACGCGTGCGGAGTTCTTGTCCCGTGGGGACACGGTTCCGCACGCGGTGCAGGTGTAGCTGCGCTCACCCAGCGGCAGTGCGTGCTTGGCTCTCGCATCGCAGTGCGCGCAGTCCATCGTGGTGTGCGCGGGGTGTACGAGGCGGATGTTCCGCCCGTGCTTGCGGCCCATCTCGGTCAGAGCGGCCTTGGTGGCGCCGATGGCGGCGTCAGCGGCCTTGCGGGCCATGGTGGTCTTGGCGAGGAACTTCGGACGGAAGTCCTCGACAGCGATGGCGTCGTGGCCGCGGACAACCTTCTTGGCCCACTTGCGACCGGTGTCCTCACGCTGCCTCGCGACCTTTTTGTGCGCCTTGGCCCGCAGTTTCTTCGCCTCGCGGTAGCCCTTCGATCCGGGCTGGCCCTTCTTCGGCTTGCGGCGGGCCATCATTCGGTCGTACCGGGCCAGCTTCGTCTGGGCCTTCTTGCCGTGCTGGGCGTGCGGCAGGTCGTGCGCGTCGGACGTGGTGGTCGCGGTCTCCTTCACGCCCCAGTCGACACCGAGTGCGTGGCCGGTCTGCGGCAGGGGCTCAACCTGGGCGGGGACGACGAACGAGCAGTACCAATGCCCGAGGCTGTCCTGGTACACGCGCACCGAGGACGGCTCAGCCGGCAGTTCCCGCGACCACGCCACTGTTACGACGATGCCCCCGGCCAGGTGCAGCCGGCCGTCCTTCAAACGGAACCCACGCCGTGTGTAGTTGAGGGTCGGCAGTGCCTCGCGCTTGGTCTTCCACTTCGGCATCCTGGCCCGGCGCGTCATGGGCAGGCGCTCTGTGATGTCCTTCTGCGCCTTGGCGCGGGAGCGGCCGAAGTCGCGGATGATCTGCTGCTGGGGAACCGACGAGCCCGCCCGCAGCCACGGCGTGCGGGTGCGGGCTTCGGTCAGCATCTTGTCGAGTTGAGCCGGGCCGCACGTGGCCTTCTGGCCGGTGGCCTTGTTGTGCAGGTGTACGGCCTTGGACTTGGCGACACATTCGTTCCACACCCACCGGCATCGGTCCCACTCCGCCGTCAGGGCGGTGCGGGCGGTGGACGACACGCGCAGCCGGTAGGTGTAGCGGGCATGCCCGGCCTCCGCAGCCGCCCTCACCTGCGCCATCGCGCCCCCTCACGGTCCCCGGCCGGGACGCCATGGCATCCCCAACCCTCCGAAGGACCATACGTACGACTGCCGCACATGCGTACCCCGATCCCACAGCCACCACCCCAACCAGCGATCAGGGGTACGGGCGTTCGCATCACCCCGGCGGCGCCTGACGGCGGTACGGGCGCTCCGCGCCCTGAACCGGATGCGGCGACGCTCCGCGTCGCGACACCCGGATGCGATTCCTCCCCGGCGTGAACGCCGGGGCCTCCTCGCAAGAAGCAGGTGAATCGTGACGTTCGCGAAGCATGCGCCAGGCCCTGATATCAGCCAACTGGACGGCCTGATCTGGCGCAAGAGCACCTATAGCGGTGCCGAGAACGCTTGCGTCGAACACGCCCCCCTCCCGTCCGGCCGGCAAGCCGTCCGTGACTCCAAGGACCCCGGCCGCGGAATCCTCCATTTCGGGCCGGGCGCATGGCGGGTGTTCGTCGAGTCCTGGCGCTGACGAGTCAGCACTCGCAGCGGTGAGTTCGCTGAATTCACCGGCCGCTACGTCGTTGGTCGTAGGTCCTGGTCGGGGCCGGGCATCGTTCCCGGGACCGATACGGAGCCGTAAGACGGCTGACTAGCGTGCTTGCATGGACACATCAGGAGATACGACGGGTGTGCTCGACGAAGCGCTGGAGCGGTTGCATGTGTCGGGGCCGGAGCGGGTCGGGCGGCTGACCAATCACGCTCCTATGGTGGTTGAGGCGCTCGCCTCTCACGGGCAGTCGGGTGCTGTGCACCGCTGGCTGGATCTGTACGAGGCGAAACTCGAGGAATTCCCCAGCTCGGTGGAGTCCGTTACTGATGCCAACTGGCCTGCTGCGCTGGGTGATTCACGTCGGATTGCCGACTGGATCGCGTACTTCACGCGCGCCATCGGTGAAGGCTCCTGGAGAGACCTGCTCGCGACGTGGTGGCCGCGTCTGCTGCCAGGGATGTACGGGGGGTCAACCCACCCGGTGGTCCGCGTGGGCCATGCCGTGCGCGCCCTCATCGAGGGCGGGGGAAGTGCTCCTCGTCTCACCGAACTCGCTCATGGGCTGGGTTATTGGGCCGCGCGGCATCATCCTGTCTCCGGTATCGCGCTGCTTCCCGGTGTTCATGAGATGGGGGATGTCGTCGAGGCCCTGGACGCCGTGCCGCCGGTCCCGGATCCGCACGGTGGATTCCCGGCCCGGCTGGCCCTCGTCGAATGGCTGCCCGCTTGGGCGAGCGAGGTGACCGACCCGGACGCGGCCAGGGAGCGGCTCGCCGAGCTGGTGCGTGCCGCGACTCATCGCTATGCAACGCATGGCCACGGCAACGAGACGATGCTGGTCCACGCGGCGACGGCGCCCAGCGCCGTGCTGCGCACGCTGCCCGCTCTACCCCGTGCCCTGTGGGCACCGAGCCTCCACGCGGCGTGGCTGGCCTCGGCGGCGGTGACGGCGATGTACGCCCCGAGTGAGCCGGTGCCCTATGTGCCGCCCGGTCGCATCACCGCCGAAGAGGTCCTCGAGCGCGCCCTGGCGCACGGTGACGAACACGTCATCAAGCTGACCGACACCGCACTGGATATCGGTGACGACGAACAGGCGCTCGCCGCCGCTCTACGTGCCATCGAGCTCAGCGAGCCGATTTCCTGAATGGCGAATGCCCGTAGCGGCGGTTCTGTGAATGCCCTCGCGATGGTTCTTCTAGGCGCGCGTCTTCCCTGCGCGCGCCTTTTGCTACTGCCCGGTATCCCTCTGATTCATGTCTCTTGCGTCACTTTCTCAGGGAATATCGCTACTCAGCGTATTTTCAGGGATCGAGGTCTCCATTCCCAGTGGTATCGCGCACTTTCGCCGTCGGGCCGTCATGTTCTGGGCCTTTGCGGGCAGGCCTCAGGGTTGCGGTGTGTAGCGGCGCTTGGCGCGGCGGCGGTTACGGTGAATTCGGGTGGAGAGCCGTAAGACATGCATATGCAGTGACATAGAGCACTTTCAGCTGACCCGTGTGCATGCTTTCCGCCTGGCAGGGCAGGTGCCCGCGATCGCCGAAAGTGATCGGCGTGCAGAAAGACGGAGTGGAAGGCCGAACAGGACGTGTCGTCGCACAAGACCATTCATGTGGGCGGAGAGTGGCGCAGCGCCCTCTCCGGTGCCACGCGGGAGATTCTCGACCCGGCGGACGCGAAGCCGTTCGCCGTGATCGCCGAGGGTGGTGCCGAGGACGCGGACGCCGCCATCGCTGCCGCCCGTGCCGCATTCGACCAGGGCCCCTGGCCCAGGACGCCCGTCGCCGAGCGGGCCGCGCTGCTGCGCCGGGTCGCCGGCCTGCTCCGCCGCGACCGCGAGGAGCTCGGCCTGCTGGAGAGCCGCGACGCGGGTAAGACGGTGGAGGAAGGGCGCGTGGACATCGACTGTGTCGCCGACGCCTTCGTCTACTTCGCCGACCTCGTGGCCGCGGAGGGCGCGGGCCGTGTCGTCGACGCCGGGACGGACACCGTCCACAGCGTCGTCGTGCACGAGCCCGTCGGCGTCTGCGCGCTCATCACGCCCTGGAACTACCCGCTGCTGCAGGCCAGCTGGAAGATCGCACCCGCGCTGGCGGCCGGCAACACGTTCGTCGTCAAGCCGAGCGAGATCACGCCGATGACGACCGTCGCGCTGATCGGCCTGCTCGTCGAGGCCGGGCTGCCCGCCGGGGTCGCCAACATCGTGACGGGCCCCGGTCATTCGGTCGGTGCGCGGTTCGCCGAGCACCCGGACGTCGACCTCGTGTCGTTCACGGGCGGGCTCGTCAGCGGTACGAAGGTCGCTCAGGCCGCGGCCGTCGGCGTCAAGAAGGTCGCCCTCGAGCTTGGGGGCAAGAACCCCAACGTCGTGTTCGCCGACGCCTGCGCCACCGACGAAGGCTTCGACACCGCCGTCGACCAGGCGCTCAACGCCGCCTTCATCCACAGCGGCCAGGTGTGCTCCGCGGGCTCCCGGCTCATCATCGAGGAGTCGGTGCGCGAGCGCTTCGTCGCCGAACTCGCCCGCCGGGCCGCGAAGATCCGGCTCGGCCGCGGCACCGAGGACGGCGTCGAGTGCGGGCCGCTCGTATCCGAGCAGCAGCGCGCGAAGACGGAGGGCTACGTGGCCTCCGCGCTGGAGGAGGGCGCGGTGCTGGTGACCGGCGGGCAGCGGCCCGAGCCGTCCGGCATCCGGCCCGCCACCGGCTACTTCTACGAGCCGACCGTCCTCGACCACTGCCACCGCGGGATGCGGGTCGTGCGGGAGGAGGTCTTCGGGCCGGTGCTCACCGTCGAGACCTTCCGCACCGAGGACGAGGCCGTCGCCCTCGCCAACGACACCGAGTACGGGCTCGCGGGCGCCGTCTGGACCGCCGACGCGGGACGCGCCCGGCGCGTCGCAGGACGCCTGCGGCACGGCACCGTGTGGATCAACGACTTCCACCCCTACCTCCCGCAGGCCGAGTGGGGCGGCTTCGGCAAGAGCGGGGTCGGCCGCGAACTCGGGCCCGCCGGGCTCGCCGAGTACCGCGAGAGCAAGCACGTCTACCAGAACCTGGACCCGCGCCCGGTGCGGTGGTTCGCGGGTTGAGCGGAGGCCGCTGAACCCGCCGTCGTACCCCTCGGTACGACCCCATACGCGCGGTAAGACCCCATACGCGCAGCACCTTGCACGACAGAGGAGCAACACATACATGTCTGAGTACGACTACGTCGTCATCGGCGGCGGCACCGCGGGATCCGTGATCGCGTCCCGTCTGACCGAGAACCCGGACGTCCGCGTCGCCGTCATCGAGGGCGGCCCCAGCGACGTCGACCGGGAGGACGTCCTCACCCTGCGCCGCTGGATGGGCCTGCTCGGCGGAGAGCTCGACTACGACTACCCGACGACCGAGCAGCCACGCGGCAACTCGCACATCCGGCACAGCCGCGCCCGCGTGCTCGGCGGCTGCTCCTCGCACAACACCCTGATCTCCTTCAAGCCGCTGCCGTCCGACTGGGACGAGTGGGAGCAGGCCGGCGCCAAGGGCTGGGGCGCCGTGCAGATGGAGGCGTACTACGCGCGGCTGCTCAACAACATCGTGGCCGTGGACGAGCAGGACCGGAACGCCATCGCGCGCGACTTCGTCGACGCCGCGCATGCCGCGCTCGGGGTTCCGCGTGTCGAGGGCTTCAACAAGAAGCCGTTCGACGAGGGCGTCGGCTTCTTCGACCTCGCCTACCACCCGGAGAACAACAAGCGGTCGAGTGCGTCGGTCGCGTATCTGCATCCCTTCCTCGACCGGTCCAACCTCGACATCTGGCTGGAGACCTGGGCGTACAGGCTGGAGTTCGACGGCACGCGTGTGAAGGGTGTGCACGTCCGGACCAAGGACGGCGAGGAGATCCTCGTCGAGGCGAAGCGGGAAGTGCTGCTGTGCGCGGGCGCGGTGGACTCGCCGCGGCTGCTGATGCACTCCGGCGTCGGACCGAAGGCGGACCTGGAGCGGCTCGGCATACCCCTCGTGCGCGATCTGCCGGGCGTCGGCGAGAACCTGCTCGACCACCCGGAGTCCGTCATCGTGTGGGAGACGAACGGGCCGATCCCCGAGAACTCCGCGATGGACAGCGATGCGGGGCTGTTCGTGCGGCGGGATCCCGAACACCATGGCCCTGACCTGATGTTCCACTTCTACCAGGTCCCGTTCACCGACAACCCGGAGCGGCTCGGCTACGAACGGCCCGAGCTCGGCGTCTCGATGACCCCCAACATCCCCAAGCCCAAGAGCCGCGGCCGGATCTACCTGACCAGCGCGGACCCGGAGGTCAAGCCCGCCCTCGACTTCCGCTACTTCACGGACGAGGACGACTACGACGGCCGCACCCTCGTCGACGGCATCAAGATCGCCCGCGAGATCGCCAAGACCGAACCGCTCGCGAGCTGGCTGAAGCGCGAGGTGTGCCCGGGCCCCGAGGTCACCGGCGACGAGGAGCTCAGCGAGTACGCGCGCAAGGTCGCGCACACCGTGTACCACCCGGCGGGCACCTGCCGCATGGGGGCCGTCGACGACGAACTCGCCGTCGTCGACCCGGAATTGAAGATCCGCGGGCTCGACGGCATCCGTATCGCCGACGCGTCCGTCTTCCCGACGATGCCCGCGGTCAACCCGATGATCGGGGTGCTGATGGTCGGGGAGAAGGCCGCCGAGCTGCTGCGGGGTGATGCGTGATGAGTACGACCGCTGCCACCGCCGTGGCCCCCGCGAAGGCGCCCGCCGGCGCTCCCGTCTTCTCCGTCGACGGCCTGTGGAAGGTCTTCGGCCCGAAGGCCGACCGCGTGCCCGCCGACCCGGAGCTCGCCGCGCTCACCCCGGCTGAGCTTCGGCAGCGCACCGGCTGCAACGCCGCCGTCCGTGACGTGAGCTTCGACGTCCACAAGGGCGAGGTCTTCGTCGTCATGGGCCTGTCCGGCTCCGGCAAGTCCACGCTCGTACGCTGCCTGACCCGGCTGATCGAGCCGACGTACGGGAAGATCGCCATCGAGGGCGAGGACGTGCTCGGCATGGACAGGTCCCGGCTGCGCGAACTGCGCCGCCACCGGGCGGCCATGGTCTTCCAGCACTTCGGGCTGCTGCCCCACCGGTCCGTCCTCGACAACGTCGCGTACGGCCTGGAGATCCAGGGGATCGGGAAGGCCGAGCGCCGTGCGAAGGCCCAGGAGGTCGTCGCCAAGGTCGGCCTCGAGGGCATGGAGCAGCGGCGGCCGGGGCAGCTGTCGGGCGGCCAGCAGCAGCGTGTCGGCCTGGCACGGGCGCTCGCGGTCGACCCCGAAGTGCTGCTCTTCGACGAACCGTTCAGCGCGCTCGACCCGCTGATCCGGCGCGACATGCAGGAGGAGGTCATCCGCCTGCACCGCGAAGAGGGCCGCACCATGGTCTTCATCACCCACGACCTGAACGAGGCGCTGCGCCTCGGCGACCGCATCGCGCTGATGCGCGACGGCCGCATCGTGCAGCTCGGCACGCCCGAGGAGATCGTCGGGTCGCCCGCCGACGACTACGTACGCGAGTTCGTGCGGGACGTGCCGCGCGAGCAGGTCATGACCGTGCGTACGGCCATGCGTCCCGCGGGCGGGGACGAGGCGGGCCACGGCCCGGCCGTCGCCCCTGAGGCGACGGTGTCGGAGGCCATCGAGGCCGTCGCGCGCACGGGGTTCCCGGCGCGTGTGATGGACGAGGGGCGGTGCGTGGGGGTCGTCGACTCGGAGACGCTGCTCGGCGTGGTGGCAGGGACGGGGGACACCGCCGAAAGCGCGGGTGCCGGGACCGAGCCCGCCGACGTCCGGCCTGCCGCCCCCGGCGAGGAGGTGGCCTGATGGCTACCGCCACCGCGCCCGTTCCCCATACGGGAATCGCCGGCCTCGTCAGAGGACTGATGCGCCGCCCCGCCGTCGGCAAGCTCCTGCTGCTCGCCGTCGTCGCGGCCGTCCTCGTGCCGGTCGTCCACGCTCGCTGGGCGAGCGGTGCCTGGCCCGACGCGCTGACCGTCGACCTGTCCGGGCCGCTCGGCAGCGCCAGTGACTGGATCATCGACAACCGCGACAGCCACCCGCTGTTCCTGTACTTCTTCGGGCACATCTCGAACGCCGTCACCCTGTCCGTACGCGCGGTCTATCTCGTACTCCTTGCCGTCGGCTGGGCGGGTGTCACGGCCGCGGCCGGGCTGGTCGCCTGGCGCGTCGCCGGGGTGCGGCTCGCCCTCGGCACCGCCGTCGCGTTCCTCGTCTGCGGGCTGCTCGGCATGTGGGTGCCCACCATGCAGACGCTGGCGCTCATGGTGGTGGCGGTCGTCGCCTCCGTCGTGCTCGGCGCGCTGCTCGGGCTCGCCGCGGGGCTCTCCGACCGTATGTACCGCGCGCTGCGGCCCGTCCTCGACACCATGCAGGTGCTGCCCGCCTTCGCGTATCTGCTGCCGGTCGTGCTCGTCTTCGGTATCGGCGTCCCGGCGGCCGTTCTCGCCACCGTCGTGTACGCCGCGCCGCCGATGGCCCGCCTCACCGCGCTCGGACTGCGCGGTGCCGACGAGGGCGTGATGGAGGCCGTGGACTCCCTCGGCGCCACGGCGCGTCAGCGGCTGCTGACCGCCCGGCTGCCGCTGGCCCGCAAGGAGCTGCTGCTCGGCCTCAACCAGACGATCATGATGGCGCTGTCCATGGCGGTGATCGCCTCGGTGATCGGCGCGGGCGGTCTCGGTGACCGCGTGTACCAGGCCCTCGCCTCGGTGGACGTGGGCGCGGCACTCGCCGCGGGCATCCCGATCGTGCTGCTGGCCGTGGTGCTGGACCGTACGACGGCGGCCGCGGGCGCCCGGCTCGGCGCGTCCGAGCCGGACCACGGCGCGCTCCGGGGCGGACGGGGCTGGACGGCCGCCGCCGCGCTCACCGTCGTCATCGCGCTCGCCGGACGCTTCGCGGACCGCCTCGAGTGGCCCGGCGCCTGGACCGCCACCATTGCCGAGCCCGTCAACAACGCCGTCGACTGGATGACCGACCACCTCTACACCGGCGTGCCCGTCGTGGGCGGCACCGCCGACTGGGCCGGCCACTTCACCACCTGGGTCCTCGACCCGGTCCGCGACGGGCTGCAGTGGCTGCCCTGGTGGTCCGTCCTCCTGATCGTCGCGGCGCTCGCCTGGCTGATCGGCACCTGGCGCACCGCGCTCACCGCGGTCCTCGCCATGGCCGCGATCGGCGTCCTCGGCGTGTGGAAGCCGTCGCTGGACACGCTGTCGCAGGTCCTTGCGGCCGTCGCGGTCACCCTCGTCCTGGGCGTCGCGACCGGCATCGCGGCCGCACGCAGCGCCCGTGTGGACCGGATGCTCCGCCCCGTACTGGACGTGTTCCAGACGATGCCCCAGTTCGTCTACCTGATCCCGGTGGTCGCGCTGTTCGGCGTCGGCCGCGCGCCCGCCGTCGCCGCGGCGGTCGTGTACGCGCTGCCCGCCGTGGTCCGCATCACCGCGCAGGGCCTGCGCCAGGTCGACCCGGGCGCACTGGAGTCCGCCCGCTCGCTGGGCGCCACCAGCGGGCAGCAACTGCGCCAGGTGCAGCTTCCGCTGGCCCGCAGCGCCCTGCTGCTCGCGGTCAACCAGGGCGTCGTCCTCGTCCTCGCCGTCGTCATCATCGGCGGCCTGGTCGGCGGCGGAGCGCTCGGCTACGACGTCGTGTTCGGGCTCGCCCAGGGCGATCTGGCGACCGGTCTGGTGGCCGGTGCCGCGATCGTCTGCCTGGGCCTGATGCTCGACCGGGTGACGCAGCCGGCTGAGCGGCACGCGAAGAAGGGAGCGTGACATGCGATTCCGTACCCGAATGACCAGCCTGGTCGCGGCCGGGGCCGCGCTGCTGGCGCTGACCGGCTGCGGCGCCGCCGACATGACCAAGCAGGCGTCGCCCTACGCCAACGCGCAGGGCGCCAAGACCGTGACGCTCTCCGTGCAGTCCTGGGTGGGCGCCCAGGCCAACGTCGGCGTGGCGAAGTACCTGCTGGAGCACGAGCTCGGCCACCGCGTCGACACCGTGCAGATCGACGAGGTCCCCGCGTGGGACGCGCTCAGCCAGGGGCGGGTCGACGCGATCCTGGAGGACTGGGGTCACCCGGACGAGGAAAAGCGCTACGTCGAGGACAAGAAGACCATCGCCAACGCCGGCGAGCTCGGGGTCACCGGCCACATCGGCTGGTACGTCCCGACGTACTTCGCCGAGCAGCACCCTGACGTCACCGACTGGAAGAACCTGAACAAGTACGCGGACGAACTGCGCACCGCCGAGAGCGGCGGCAAGGGCCAGCTGCTCGACGGCTCGCCGTCGTACGTCACCAACGACAAGGCGCTGGTGGAGAACCTGGATCTGGACTTCCAGGTGGTGTTCGCCGGTTCGGAGGCCGCCCAGATCACCCAGATCCGGCAGTTCGCCAAGCAGAAGAAGCCGTTCCTGACGTACTGGTACGAGCCGCAGTGGCTCTTCGAGAAGGTGCCGATGACGGAGGTGAAGCTGCCCGCGTACGAGGAGGGCTGCGACGCCGACCCGGAGAAGGTCGCCTGCGCCTACCCGCACACGCCGCTGCAGAAGTACCTCAACGCGGACTTCGCGAAGACCGGCGGCAAGGCGGCGGAGTTCCTGAGGAACTTCACGTGGACGACCGAAGACCAGAACGAGGTGTCCCTGATGATCGCCGACCAGAAGATGTCGCCTGAGGAGGCGGCGAAGAAGTGGGTCGAGGGACATGAGTCCACGTGGAAGGCGTGGCTGCCGAAGTGATCCGGTGAGCGAACCGAAGTGGTCCCCCGTGCCGGGCGCCCCCCTCGCAGGGCGTCCGGCGCGGGGTGTCAGGGCGTGCCCCAGCCCGCGTGCCCCGAGGCCGCGTGTCGCGTGACCGCGACGCCTACACGGTCGGCACCTCCTCGTACAGCTTCGACACGTCCACCGACTCGTCCGCCGACGGGGTTTCGGTCGGCACGGGCTTGTCGTAGTCCTTGAACGTCGCCGTCACGTCCTTGCCGTCGCCCTTCTTGGTCGTCCTGACCGGGTAGGGCTTGCCCTCGGTGGCGACGTACACGGTGTGCGTCACGCCCTCTTCCATGCCCGACACCGGGATGGCCGGCGTGCCGTCGACCGTCGTCGGGTCGCCCTTCCGCAAGTCCTTGGCCTTGCGGGATTCCTCGGCGGCCTTCTGCTGGATCTCCTTGAGGTCGCAGACGCCTGCCAGGTCTCCCAGCAGAGAGTCGTCCGTGCTGCCGCGGATGTAGCGGTTCTTGAAGATCTCGGCCGCGCTCTCGCCCTCGGAGCCGGGGACCTCCGTCTTCCAGTACTTCTCGTCCGCCTTCAGCCAGACCTGCTCGCCGCGCTTGACGAGTTCCACGTTGCCGCTGTCCTTGAACCGCATCGAGCCGTTGCAGTTGCCGTCGCGATCGAGGGTGAGGTCGGCGGACGAGACCTCGCCCTGGCCGATGTCGGTGCTGTTCTCGTCCAGGGTGACTCGGACGGACTGCGCGCTCGTGAACGCGTCAGACGCCTTGTCGGCGATCTCCCGCGCGCTCAGGTCCTCGATGCCGTTCCCGGCGCTCGCCGTCGCTGCGGGCGCGCTGAGGGGGACGGCGACCAGTGCCGTGGTGCAGCCGGCGACCACCAGCAGGCGGCGGGCCCTGGAGGCCCTGGGCCGATCCGCGTACATCTTCAGGTGCATCGCGCACGCCTCCTCGGGGCTCCAGGGGTATATCGCCATATATTTTACTTTTGAGTCAGAAGGGGCGCATGGGGAGCAGGCCAGGGCTTTCGGTGCCGTGCCCGGGCGCGGATGGGCCCCCACTCCGCCCGCGGCGGGCCCGCGCGCCCGCAGTGCCGTGCTCAGGAACGCAGACGTCGGGCGAAGTCGGCCAGTGCGGCTGTCGCGCGGTGTTGCAGGCCTCCGCCGAAGGTGATGCGGGTGGCGCCGAGTTCGCCCAGCTCGGCGAGCGACGACGGCGCGGCGTACGCCGGGGCGACCACGTTGACCGGCCCCTGAATGCCCGCCCGCAGCAGCGGCAGTACACCGACGGGAGCGCCGATCGGATACACGCAGTCCGCGCCCGCGGCCACATACAGCGCGGCCCGCTCGATCGCCCGCTCGGGCGCGGCGACGCCGCGGATGAACGTGTCCACGCGCGCGTTGAGGAAGATCCGGTCGCCCGCGGCCTCCCTCACCTCCGCCAGCCAGTCGGCGTGCTGCCGCGGGTCCTTGAGGACGCCCTGGTGGGAGTCCTCGAGGTTGCAGCCGACCGCGCCCGTCTCCAGGAGCCGCTCCACCAGTTCCTTCGGCGGCAGTCCGTAGCCGCCCTCGATGTCCGCGGACACCGGGACGTCGACCGCCCGGGCGATCCGGGCGACCGCCGCGAGCATCTCGTCGGCGGGCGTCGCCCCGTCCTCGTACCCGAGGGAGGCGGCGACGCCCGCGCTGGGCGTCGCCAGTGCCGGGAACCCGGCCTCCACGAACACCCGCGCGCTGGCCGCGTCCCACGGCCCGGGAAGGACGAGAGGATCGTCGGGCAGACGCCCGTGGTGCAGGGCGCGGAACGTGTCGGCAGCGCTCTCGGCAGCGCTCATGTGTGATCGCCCGGCTGGTAGTGCCCCGGGACCATCCGCGTGGTCACACCGAACCGATTCCACGCGTTGATCACCGTGATCGCCGCGATCAGCTGCGCGAGCTCGGACTCGTCGAAGTGCTTGGCGGCCTTCTCGTACACCTCGTCCGGGACGAAACCGTCCGTGAGGACGGTGACCGCCTCGGTCAGTTCGATCGCCGCGAGCTCCCTCTCGGTGTAGAAGTGCTGCGACTCCTCCCAGGCGCTGAGCTGGATGACGCGCTCCACGCTCTCTCCCGCCGCGAGGGCGTCCTTCGTGTGCATGTCCAGGCAGAACGCGCAGTGGTTGAGCTGCGAGGCGCGGATCTTCACCAGCTCCAGAAGCGTTGGGTCCACACCCTGACGGGCCGCCGCGTCCAGCCGGACCATGGCCTTGTAGACCTCGGGCGCGAGCTTCGCCCAGGGCAGGCGGGGGGTGTGCTCGGGGGCGTATGAGGTGTCCGCTGCGGTGTTCCCGTGGGTGCTCTCGTTGCTCGTCATGCCGTCGACCCTATGGGCGGAGTAGCCCAGGGGTATGGTCCATTTCCATGGTGGAATCCTGGGCCAATCTCGGAGTGGACCTGCATATCGACCCGAGTCGTACGGGCAGCGGTTCCGGCTTGCGGAAGGGGCTGACCGACGCCCTGCGCGACGCGGTCCGCAGCGGACGGCTGGCACCCGGCACACGCCTGCCGTCGTCCCGCTCGCTCGCGGCCGACCTGGGCATCGCCCGCAACACGGTCGCCGACGCCTACGCGGATCTGGTGGCCGAGGGCTGGCTCACCACCCGGCAGGGCTCGGGCACCCGGGTCGCCGAGCGGGCCGTTCCGGCGCCGAGCCGCCCGGCGCCCCGGCGCAGGGCGGCCGGCCGCCCGACGTACGACCTGACGCCCGGCAGCCCCGACCTGAGTTCGTTCCCGCGCAGCGAGTGGCTCAAGGCCGCCCGCCGTGCACTGGCCGCCGCACCGAACGACGCCCTCGGCTACGGCGACCCGCGCGGCCGCGTCGAACTGCGCACCGCCCTCGCCGGCTATCTGGCACGCGCGCGTGGCGTGCACGCCGATCCGGAACGGATCCTGATCTGCGCCGGGTTCGCCCACGCACTGATGCTGCTCGGTGCCGCCCTCGGGGAGCGCGGTGTCAGGGACGTGGCCGTGGAGTCGTACGGGCTGGATGTCTTCTGGAAGGTGCTGACCCGCGCCGGACTGGGCATCCCGCCGCTGCCGTTCGACGAACTGGGCACATCCACCATCGAGTTGGACGACATGCGGCCGGGTGCCGTGCTGCTGACGCCCGCGCACCAGTTCCCCATGGGCGTGCCGCTGCACCCCGACCGGCGGGCCGCCGCCGTCGACTGGGCGCGGCGCAGCGGCGGACTGATCCTGGAGGACGACTACGACGGGGAGTTCCGCTACGACCGGCAGCCGATCGGCGCGCTCCAGGGACTCGACCCGGACCGCGTCGTCTACCTCGGCACCGCCAGCAAGTCACTCGCCCCCGGGCTGCGCCTGGGCTGGATGGTACTGCCGCCCGCGCTGGCAGCCGGGGTCGCGGAGGCGAAGGGCGTCACCGACTGGTCGTGCGGCACCCTGGACCAGCTGACACTCGCGGAGTTCATCGACTCCGGGGCGTACGACCGGCATGTGCGCTCGATGCGGCTGCGCTACCGGCGCCGCCGCGACCAGCTCGTGGCCGCGCTGGCGGAGCGGGCGCCCGGCGTGAGCGCGACCGGTATCGCGGCCGGGCTGCACGCCGTCATCGAACTCCCGCCCGGCACCGAGGAGTCCGTAGTCCGCGCGGCCGCCTGGCAGGGACTGGGCCTCTTCGGCCTGAGCCGCTTCCGCCACGAGGGCGCGGTCACCGAGCCCCGGGACGCGCTGGTGGTGGGGTACGGAAGGCCGCCGGACCATGCGTGGTCCGGGGCACTGGACGCCCTGTGCAGGGCGCTGCCGTAGGAGTGGCCCGGGGGGTGCCGGCGGGGCCGTGGGAGTGGCCTTGCTCCCTCGGCGCCGTCGATGCCCTGAACCTCGATGGCGGCGGCTCCACCGCCATGGCCGTCGGCGGCACGCTCGTCCACACCACGTCGGCGCGACCGGGGAGCGCCCGGTGGGCGACACCGTCCAGGTGCTGCCTGCCGACCACGACTGACCGCGTGCGCCGTCTGTGCCCCCGGGGCCCGGTTGCGCGACCGGGCGGGCACACCCGTACGCTGACCACCGGTCGGCAGCGGCCAGTTGACCGACCAGTCGACGAAACCGACAGGAACGCTACGGGGGAGCACAGATGGCAGACATACGGCGTCAGTTGAGGTCCGGCACGGTCGTACTCGGGGGTGTGGGACTTCTCGCGGCGGCACTCACCTCCTGTTCCTCCGACCCGGACAAGCGGTGTGTGGACCGCGACAGCTACGAGGCCGCCAAGGGCTACGAGGTCGTCGCCGACAAGAACTGCAAGACCGGCAGCGGCGGCTCCGGCAGCCGCAAGAGCCGGAAGAGCGGCAAGGTGTCCGGCGACGGCGACTGGTACTACGGCGGCAAGGAGAAGAAGGGCTGGGTCGACGGCGGCTCCTTCACCAAGAAGTCGAGCAGCGCCGGCAGTTCCGGCGGAACGAGCGGCGGCGTGGACCGCGGCGGCTTCGGCAGCGGCGACGGCGGCAGCTCGGGCGGCTGAGCGGCCGGACACCTGGAACAGCCGAACACCGGTAACAGCCGAACACCCGTAGAAGCCGAACACCGGGAACAGCCGGACACATGGAACGACGCACCATCGAGCCCCGCGGCGGCTGGCAGCAGACCGTCGAGGAACAGGGGCTGATCTATCCGCTCACCCGTTACCCGGACGGCTCGCTGCGCCCGTACTGGGACGAGAGCGCGTACTACGTCTTCTCGCTGCCCGAGGTCGAGGCGCTGGAGGAGGTCGTCGAGGAACTGCACCGCATGTGTCTCGCGGCGGCGCAGTACATCGTGGACGAGGACCGGTTCGCGGATCTCGGCATCACCGATCCGCGGCTGGCGGAACTGGTCGGCGAGGCGTGGCGGCGCCGGGCCGAACTGCCGTCCGTCTACGGCCGCTTCGACCTCCGCTACGACGGCAGCGGCCCGGCCAAGCTGCTCGAGTACAACGCCGACACGCCGACGTCCCTGGTCGAGGCCGCGAGCCCGCAGTGGTTCTGGATGGAGGAGCGCTTCCCGGGCGCCGACCAGTGGAACTCCCTGCACGAACGCCTCGTCGACGCCTGGAAGAAGCAGGCCGCGCTGCTGCCACCGGGCAGCCCCCTGTACTTCGCGCACTCCTCGGCCGACGAGCTCGGCGAGGACCTGATGACCGTCGCGTATCTGCGGGAGACGGCCCAGCAGGCCGGGCTCGACACCGAGTGGATCTCCATGGAGGAGATCGGCTGGGACCGGCTCTCCGGGCGCTTCGTGGACAAGCAACTCCGCTTCATCCGCAGCTGCTTCAAGCTCTACCCGTGGGAGTGGCTGACCACGGACCGCTTCGGCGAGCACGTCCTCGACACGCTCGACAACGGCGGCGGCACCGGCAGCACCCTGTGGATCGAGCCCGCCTGGAAGATGCTTCTGTCCAACAAGGCGCTTCTCGCCATCCTCTGGGAGCTGTTCCCGGGCCATCCGAACCTCCTGCCCGCCTATCTCGACGGGCCGCGCGAGCTGGCGACGACCGCCGGGTACGTGGCCAAGCCGCTGCTCGGCCGTGAGGGCGCCGGTGTCACGGTGCACGAGGCGGGCCAGGGCGACCCCGTCGCCCGGGAAGAACCCTGCTGCTACCAGGAGTTGGCGCCGCTGCCGTCGTTCGACGGCAACCGCGTGGTGCTCGGTGCCTGGGTCGTGCAGGACGAGTCGGCGGGGCTCGGCATCCGCGAGTCGTCGGGGCTGGTCACGGACGAGTACGCCCGCTTCCTGCCCCATGTGATCCTGTAAGAGCCTACTGCCGGAGG
>NZ_JACEHE010000013.1 GCF_013778455.1 Streptomyces himalayensis subsp. himalayensis
GTGTATCGATCGCGAGCGAGTGTGGAAACTCGGTCCGCGACCGATGAGTTCAGTAGTCGGGGCCGGTCTGACCCGGTGACAGCCGAACTACCCGAACGGCACCTGTGTCCCGAGGAGATCCTGATGTCCGAGACCACCACCCCCGCCACTTCCGAGACCACCGCCTCCGACGGGGCCACCTCCGCCACCGGGAACGACGCCGCCAGGCCCCGCGGCCGCCGTCTCCACCTCGCGCTGCTCACCCTTCAGGTGCTGCTCGCCCTGTTCTTCGCGTTTGCGAGTGCGCTGCCCAAGCTGATCGCGCATCCGTCGGCGGCCGAGTCCTTCGACAAGCTCGGCTGGGGCGCGGGCGGCATGTACACCATCGGCGCCCTGGAACTGGCCGGAGCCATCGCCTTGCTGATCCCGGTGCTGTCCTCGGTGGCGTCCGTGGCCTTCGTCGCGCTGATGATCGGGGCGTTCATCACGCAGATCGTGGCCTTCGACGGCCAGTACGCGGCTACACCGGTGATCTTCATCGTGCCGTTCGCCCTCATCGCCTGGGCGCGCCGTCGGCACAACGCCGACCTGCTGCGCCTCATCACGCGACGCGCGCGGGCGTGAGCAGACCTACTGTCCGGTGGGCGGCCCGCCAGGGCCGCCCAGCCCACGCAGTCGCTCCATCTCGCGGCGGTCCCGCTTCGTCGGGCGGCCGGTGCCCCGGTCGCGTACGCCTGCCGGGGCGACGGCCTCGCGAGGCGGAGGCGGCGGACTGTTGTCGACATAGCACTCGACGGCGACCGGCGCACCCACACGCTTGCGGATGACGCGCTTCACCACGACGATCCGCTCCCGCCCCTCGTGCCGGAGCCGTACCTCGTCGCCGACGCGCACACCGTGGGCAGGCTTCACGCGCTCGCCGTTGACCCGCACATGTCCGCCACGGCATGCGGCGGCCCCCATCGACCGGGTCTTGACCAGGCGTACGGACCAGATCCAGCTGTCGACGCGCACGGATCCCTCACCGGCGGGGCCCGCCGCGCCGTCCGCAGCCCCTGAAGCCATGTCTCGACCAGCCATGTGTCGACCTTAGTGCCCCGTGGCGGTAGGCCCGGACCCATTTTCTCCGCATATCCCTGCTCTCTTCGCCTCCGCGTATCTCTGCGCCCTGCGCGTACCTCCGCGCGCTTACGGTGGAGGTGTGCGCACCCTCGCCGAGCTTGATGCCGCCCTCACCGAGTGCCGTGCCTGCCCACGGCTGGTGGAGTGGCGCGAGCAGATCGCGGAGACCAGGCGTGCGTCCTTCGCGGACTGGACGTACTGGGCGCGCCCGGTTCCGGGCTTCGGCCCGCCCACCGCGTCGCTGCTGGTCATCGGCCTGGCGCCGGCCGCGCACGGCGGGAACCGTACCGGCCGGATGTTCACCGGAGACCGTTCGGGCGATGTGCTGTACGCGGCGCTGCACGACCTCGGCCTCGCCTCCAGCCCCGACGCCGTCTCGCGCGACGACGGGCTTACTTTGCGGGGAGTCCGCGTCACCGCACCCGTGCACTGCGCGCCCCCCGCCAACAAGCCCACGCCCGAGGAACGCGACACGTGCCGGCCGTGGCTGGTGCGTGAGCTGGAACTGCTGCGCCCGCATCTGCGCGCGGCCGTCGCACTCGGTGCCTTCGGCTGGGACGCCGCGCTGCCGGCGTTCGGCGCGGCCGGCTGGGCCCTGCCTCGCCCCCGCCCGGCCTTCGCGCACGGCGCCCGCCTGACCCTGCCGGGCGCGGACGCCGGCCCCCCGCTCGAACTCTTCGGCTGCTTCCACGTCAGCCAGCGCAACACCTTCACGGGAAAGCTCACCCCCGGCATGCTGAGGGACGTGCTCCAGACGGCCGCCCAGGTGGCAGGCCTGATGCCGGAAGGGCCACCGGGTGCGGGAGCGGCGGGGCGCCCGGACGACGCAGGGGCGGGGTCACCTCGTATGGAGTAGTAGATCGGGCTGCTCCGGACGGCTGTTTCTAGCGTGGGGGCGTGAAAGAGACCAAGACCACCGCCCCCTCGGTGGCCGAGGGTGGCCCGACGACTGCTCCCTCCGCGGCCGCGTACCGGAATCTGATCATGGCCACGATCGGGTTCGGGCTCACGTTCTGGGCCTGGAACCTGATCTCGCCGCTCAGCGGGGACTTCAAGGACAATCTGGGCCTGAGTTCCTTCCAGCAGTCGCTCCTGGTCGCGATCCCGGTGCTCGTCGGCTCGCTGGGCCGCATCCCGGCGGGCGCGCTCACCGACCGCTACGGCGCGAAGCTGATGTTCCCGCTGGTCACGGCGCTCACCATCATTCCGGTGCTGCTGGTCATCCCTGCCCGGGGCAGCTACGGGGCGATGCTCGTCGTGGGATTTCTGCTCGGCCTCGGGGGCACGACCTTCGCGATCGGCGTTCCGCTGGTCAACTCATGGTTTCCGCCGGCCCACCGGGGCTTCGCGCTCGGCGTCTTCGGCATGGGCATGGGTGGTGTGGCGCTGTCCGGATACTTCACGCCGCGTATCGCCAAGCAGGGCGAGACCCTGCCGTTCATCGTGGTCGCCATCGCGCTCGCCGCGTTCGCCGTGCTCGGTGCGTTCCTCATCACCGACCGGCCCGGCCGGCCGGTGCCGACCACCTCGCTCGGCACTCGGCTCGGCCAGGCGGGGCGGCTGCGGGTGACCTGGGAGCTGTCCGCGCTGTACGCGATCGGGTTCGGCGGAATCGTCGCGTTCGGTGTGTACCTGCCGACGTATCTCAAGACGTGGTACGGCCTGAGCGCCACGGAAGCCGGTACCAAGGCGGCCGGATTCGCCCTCGTCACGGTCGTCTTCCGGCCGATCGGCGGATGGCTCTCGGACCACATCCACCCCGCGATCGTCACCTGCGTCGCGCTCGGTGTCGTCGCGCTGTTCGCCATCGTCCAGTCCTTCGACCCGGCGCTCTATCCGGTCGGCACGCTCTGCTTCCTGCTGATGGCGGCAGGCCTCGGCACCACGAGCGGCAGTGTCTTCGCGCTCGTCTCCAGAGTCACGCCACAACCGCAGGTCGGCTCTGTCACCGGCATCGTCGGCGCGATGGGCGGCCTCGGAGGCTTCGTTCCGCCCCTCGTCATGGGCGCCATCTACAGCGCCAAGGACTCGTACTCGATCGGCTTCATGCTGCTGTCCGACCTGGCGCTCGCGGGCTGCGTGTACGCGTACGGGCGGATGAGAAATGTGCAGGCGACCCAGCCTTAGCGCGGGCTAGTGTGCCCGGATGCCTCTCTATCCGGACATCGAACCGTACGACCACGGCATGCTCGACGTCGGTGACGGCAACCACGTGTACTGGGAGGTCTGCGGCAATCCGCGCGGCAAGCCCGCCGTGGTGCTGCACGGCGGGCCGGGCTCCGGCTGCACGCCGTACTTCCGCCGTCTCTTCGACCCGGCCGCGTACCGCATCGTCCTTCTCGACCAGCGCGGCTGCGGCCGTTCGACACCGCACGCGAGCGCGTACGACACCGACATGAGCGTCAACACGACGGATCGTCTGATCGCGGACCTGGAGCTGCTGCGCCACCATCTCGGCATCGAGCGGTGGCTGGTGTGGGGCGTCTCGTGGGGCTCGGTGCTCGGTCTGCGGTATGCGCAGACGCACCCGGGCAGTGTGTCTGAGCTGGTCCTCACGGGTGTGGCCACGGGCTCGAGTCCCGAGGTGGCGCTGCTGACGCGCGGCCTCGGGCAGGTCTTCCCCGAAGCGTTCGCCCAGTTCCGCGACCACGTGCCGGAGGGCGAGCGCGACGGTGATCTCGCGGCCGCGTACAACCGGCTGCTGGAGTCGCCCGACGCCGAGGTGCGGGAGAGGGCCGCCCGGGCCTGGACCGACTGGGAGACGGCGATGGCGCCCGCACCGCCGCGCTCGGTCCCGCGCTACGAGGACCCCGTCTTCCGCGCCGCCTTCGCCCGCATCGTCGCGCACTACTTCGCGGGCGACCACTTCCTCGGCGAGGGCAACGAGAAGGGCGTCGTCCTCCGCGACGCCCCGCTGCTCAAGGGCATCCCCGGCACGCTGGTCCAGGGCAGCCTCGACTTCGGCAACCTGCTGGGCACCGTGTGGCGGCTGCACCACGCCTGGCCGGACAGCGAGTTGATCGTCGTGGACGACGTGGGGCACAACGCGGGAGCGCCCACTGTCGCGGAGGCGCTGGTGGCGGCCACGGACAAGTACGCAGGCAAGGGCTCGGAGACGGAGGCGTAGGCCGTCACGCAGGCCGACCGAGGTTGCGCCGACCCCTAGAACGGGGTCGGCGCGCCCCACCGCCCACCATCACGGCGGATGCCGGGCTCAGATGGTGAACTCGCTCAGCAGGCCGGAGTACTTCTTGGGACGCGGTGCGGCGTATTCGCCCTGTTTGCCGGTCCGCAGGCCCAGGGCGACCAGGGACTCGACGAGCTTCACGGCGGCTGTCACACCGTCGATGACCTGTACTCCGATCTCCTGGCTGAGCGCGGGGCCCAGCGGGGCCATACCCGCGCAGCCGAGGACGACGGAGTCGCACCGGTCCTTGGCCACGGCCTCCCGGCACGCCTCGGTCAGAACCCTGACCGTCTCCGGGGAGGGATCGTCGAGATCGAGTACGGGGATCTCGCAGGCATACACCCCTCGGCACGCCCGTTCGAAGCCGTAGCGTCGCGTGAGCTCCCAGGTGTGCCCCACTGTTCGGGACAGGGTGGTCACCACGCTGAAGCCGCGTCCGAGGAGGGTGGCGGTGTGCATCGCCGCCTCGGCAATCCCGACCACCGGCCCCGCCGCGAGCTCCCTCGCGGCGTCCAGACCGGGATCCCCGAAGCACGCGATGACGTAGCCGTCCGCGCGGTCCGCCGCTTCCGCCCCCGCCGACTCGCCCGCGGCGATCTCGGCGAGGACTCCGGGCACGGCCAGAGCCTCGTCGTAGTGGCTTTCGATGGACTCCGGCCCCATGCTCGGGCTGACGGCGGTGATCACCGTGGTCGGCGCCGCCGCCGCCCGGGCCTGGCGGCCGATGCTCTCGGTCATGGCCCAGCTGGTGTTGGGGTTGATGACTCGGACACGAGTCACGGAGCGGTCACCTGCGCCTCATCCCCGGCCTCGGCGGGCGGCGTCACGATGATCCGCGGGGAGCGCCGCTCCAGCGCGATGAACATCACGAAGCCGAGGGCGCAGCCCAGGAACCAGCTGTAGTCGGCGATCTCCGTCAGGTCGACCGTGGTCAGCTTCAGGTCGAGCAGCATCTTGGGAACGAGGACGGAGGCGACCGTCGGCACGCCACTGAGGATCGTCGCCCAGACCGCGTTGGGGTTGTAGCCGCCCTTGAACCAGTAGCGGCCGCCGGGGTCGCGGGTGAACAGGGCGTCGACGTCGACCTGCTGACGGCTGATCACGTAGTAGCCCGCGATCAGGATGCCGAACAGCGGTCCGATGAGGGCGCCGAGCAGGCCGAGGGTGTAGTGGATGGCGTCCGGGTTGCTGTACCAGTTCCACGGGGTGAGGATCACCGAGCCGACCGCGGCGATCATGCCTCCGGCGCGCCAAGTGATCTTCTGGGGGCTGACGTTGGAGAAGTCGAAGGCCGGGGAGATGAAGTTGGCGACGATGTTGATGCCGATCGTCGCGATGACGAAGGTCAGCCCGCCGAGCAGGATCGCGAACGTGGTGTCGATCTGTTCCACGGTGTGGATCGGGTCGGTGATGAGCTTGCCGAAGACCGGCACGGTGGCCGAGGCGGTGATCACGGTCAGGATGGAGAAGAAGAGGAAGTTGACCGGGAGGCCGAGCAGGTTGCCCCTCTTGACCGCGGCGAAGGACTTTCCGTACCGCGCGAAGTCGCCGAAGTTGAGCATGGGCCCGGAGAAGTACGACACGACCAGGGCGATCGCGCTCAGCATGACCGGGATGGACGCGCCGAAGTCGAGGTGCTCGCCCTGCGAGAGGTTGAGGCTGATGTTGTCCCAGCCGGCCTCGCTGACCAGGTATCCGGCGAGCACGAGCATGACGACGTAGACGGCGGGGCCCGCCCAGTCGATGAACCGGCGGATCGATTCCATGCCGCGCCAGAAGACCGCGGCCTGGGCGACCCAGAGGATGGCGTAACAGAGGTAGCCGAGCAGGGAGAGCCCGAGGAACGTGGTGTCGTTCAGCGAGGCGGACCAGCCGGGCCAGAACTTCATGAAGATGATGCTCAGCGACTGCGAGGCGAGGTAGGTCTGCACGCCGTACCAGGCGATCGCGATGGCGCCGCGGATGATGGCGGGGATGTTGGCGCCGAGCACACCGAAGATGGCGCGGTTGATGACCGGGTAGGGCACGCCCGTGACCTGGCTGGGCTTGGCGACCAGGTTGCAGAACACCTGGACGATGAGGATGCCCGCCAGCAGGGCGAACAGCACCTGCCAGCTCGCCAGGCCGAGGGCGAAGAGGCTGCCCGCGGTGACATAGCCGCCGACGCTGTGCACATCGGACATCCAGAAGGCGAAGATGTTGTACGAGGACCAGTTCTGCTGCTTGATGGGCGCCAGGTCCTCGTTGGTCAGGCTGGGGTCGTAGTGCGGCTCGTGGCCCGACGGGGTCGGCTCGGCCTGCCGGACGGGCGCTTCTATGTGGTCGGTCATGACAGCTCCAGGGCGTCGGACTCGGGGAGGCTGGGGTGGAGCGACCGCCTTCGAGGGGGGAGGGCTGGAGTAGCGTGGCGGCGGGACTTCAGGCACGATCGTTAAGTGGACACTTAACAGCTGTGGCGTTCGTTAAGCTAGCCCTTTACGCCCGGAACTGTTTTTCGGCCATGTAAACAATGGGTCGCATTTGGGGGAGACGAGCCGTGACCGCCAAGATGCCGGATTCCGGCACCAGCACCGACACCGGCGCCGAGGCGGTGGCGACCGGGCGTGCGGAGATCGAGGCGATCACCAATGAGCGCCTCGGAGAACGGCTGCGCGAACTCCGGCTCCGCTCCGGGAAGTCGTTGCGTGCTCTCGCCCGCGAACTCGGCATCTCGGCCAGCGCCGTGTCCCAGATCGAGCGGGGCACGATGCGCCCCTCGGTCAGCAGGCTCATCGCCATCGTCTCGGCCATCGATGTGCCGCTCGCCGCTGTCTTCGACACCTCGGAGACCGGCGAGTACACCGCGACGGACGAGGGCGGCGTACCGGAGCCGCCCGTGGAAGGCTTCGCCGTCCGGCGTTCCTGGGAGGTGGCCCCCGTGTTCCTCGACGGCGGCGTCGTCTTCCGGCGGCTGTCACCCGTGCCCACGCCCGACGTCGAGTTCTTCGAGTCGACGTATCCGCCCGGCTCCGTCTCGAACGTGCACCGGCAGTTCCTCAAGCACGAGGGCTACGAGGTGGGGACCGTCACCCAGGGAGAACTCACCATCGAGTTCGAGTCCGAGACGGTCACCCTCGGCGCCGGTGACTCGATCACCTACCCGTGCCAGCGGCCGCACATCGTCAGCAACAGGTCGGAGACCGCGACGGCCGTCGCCACGTGGCTCATCATCCACCGCTGAGCGGGCGCCGGATAGCGGTCGCTTCCGCTTTCCTCACCGCCGCCGAGCGTGACTGCTACGCCGGCGCCGAGATGTGAACCGGTTGTTCTTGTGGGCGCCGTAGAGGTTCGACCGCGGCCGCGGTGGCGCGTGGAAGCGGGACGCGCCCGAGGCGCGTTGGAAGTTCGGTTGGCGCGTGGCCTCGGGTTACGTGTGTCGCGAGGGGTGCTCTGCGTAGGCGGGCGGATACTCGGCGCGAGTCACCGGGATAACGTGGGCGTCGGCTGGAGCGGCGACGAGCGACAAGGGGGCTCGGTGGACGCGGAGTTGAGTGCACTGGCGGCAGCGGGGGCGACGGCGCTCGTGCAGCAGATGGTGACCGACCGATGGCCGCAGGTACGCGACCGGGCCGTCGCGTTCTTCTCGCGGCGGCGCGGCGGCGACCAGGCAGTGATCGAGGGCGAGCTCGAGGCCTCGCGTGCCCGGCTTGTCGCGGCACGCGGCGCCGAGGACCAGGACGCCGAGGCCGCCGTACAGGCGGAGTGGCGTAACCGGCTGCGGCGCACTCTGCGTTCGGACCCGGCGGCCGCCGCCCAACTGCGGGCGCTGCTCGATGAGTTGGGTCCCGTCCCGTCCGCGCAGCGGCAAGTGGCCGTGCACAATACGATCAAGGGTGGCGCGCAGCACCGCACCGCGATCCAGGCCGGATCGGTAGGAAACCTGACGATCGGCACGCCCCGGCCACCCACCACACGCTGAATGACGAAACCTTTCTCGATCACATAGCGGACCACCTCGCCGCCCTCCCCACCGTGCGCGCCGTGGCCCTCGGCGGCTCCCGCGCCCAGGGCACCCACCGGCCCGACCGCGACTGGGACTTCGCGGTCTGCTACCGCGGCGACTTCGACCCGCCGGCCTGCGGGCCCTGACCGCCATCGGCTGGCAGGGAGGGTCTCCGAGGTCGGCGGGTGGGGCGGCGGCGTCTTCAAAGGCGGCGCCTGGCTGACGATCGACGGGCGGCGCACCGACGTGCACTGCGATCTCGACGTCGTGCGTCGCTGGGGGAGCGTCCCGAGGCGATCGCCGCGGCTCTGCGGAGTGCGCCGACCTCCCGGTTGTTCGGCCGGTCGGCATTTCGGCCGTTCTCAGGATCCGGGACAGACCAGGACCCGGGAACACACACGAGCCGCGTACCGCTGTCACATTACGGAAATGGTCACGTCCCGACCCCTTCAAAACCATCCCCTATGGTCGGACCGACAGCCCAGGCCGAAGTCGTCCGAAGGCGCACCCCGCCCCCGCCCGACAGGAGCCCCGTGCACGTCCCCGCCCGTTTCTCCTCCGCAATCCCACCCTGGCTCGCCCATGCCCTGCGCGCCCAGCGCGGACCGGTGCCCTGGAGCGCCGTCGTCCGTGGCGCGCTGGCGGCCGGGCCCCTCCTGCTGGCAGCGGTGCTGTGGGGGCGGCCGTCGGCCGGTGTCGTCGCCGCGCTCGGGGCCATGCTGGCCGGGATCAACGACCGGCGGGGGAGCAGGCGTTCCGCCGTGCAGCGACTCGGAGTACCGGCCGTCGCCGGGGCGTGCGGGCTGCTCATCGGGTCGTACGGCGGGGCTTATGCGGAGGGGGCCGACGGACGGGCGGGCGCCGTCGCGCTGACCGTGGTGCTCGCCGTGCTCGGGCTCGTCGCGGGTGCCGTCAGTGCCGTGGGGCCCGTTGCCTCCGCGGCCGGGACGCAGCTGCTGGTGGCCGCTGCGGTCGGTGCCGGGATGGAGCTGCCTGAGCCGGGGTGGCAGCGCGCCCTCTGCTACCTCGTGGGCGCGGGCTGGCTGATCGCGCTGCGCCTGCTGCTGCCGTCGCCAGGGGTCCCCGGCACCGCCGGGTCCTTCCGCTTCGACGGTGAGCGCACAGCCGTCGCGGACGTCTACGCCGCAATCGCCGACCTGCTCGAGGCGGCCGGAGGGCCCGACGCCCTCGCCCGCCGGGCCGCGCTCACCGCCGCCCTCGACCATGCCCAGGACGCCCTGTCCGGGCCGCGTCTGCGGGCCAGGCCCGGCTCGTCGGCCGAGCGCCGGCTGCACGCGCAGTACCTCGCCGCGCTCCCGCTCGCCGAGGCCGCGACCGCGCTCGCCTGGGCAGGCCGGACCCTTTCCGCCCAGTCTGCGGAGGGCCCGCGCAGGCTGTCGGCCGCCGTCCGCAGCGGGGAGCCCAGCGGTCCGCTCCCCGCGCCCGCCCGCTACGACGCCGGGCTGCGCGCCCTCGACGACGCCCTGCTGCACGCGGCCGAAGCCTTCGACAGCGGCACAGGGCACGTTCCGCGGCGCAAGAGCCGGCTCCTGCCCGCCGCCCGCAAGGCCCTGGGACCAGGGGGCCGCGAGTACGGCGTGCGTGTCGCCCTCTGCCTGGGGGCCAGTGCCGCCGTGGCGCAGGCCCTGCATCACGTGCACTGGTACTGGCTGCCCGCCACCGCCGTCTTCCTGGTCAAGCCCGACCTCGGACCGCTTGCGTCGCGCGTCCTGTGCCGAGCCCTCGGCACCGTGCTGGGCGCCGCGTGCTTCGCCGCCTTCGCCGCGCTGCTGCCCTCGCCGTACGGGCTCGTCGGCCTGGTGGCCGTCTGCGGTGCCCTGATCCCGGTGGCCACCCGGCACTTCGCCGCACAGACCGCCGTCGTGACCGTCCTCGTGCTCGGCCTTGTGATGGTCGGTGGCGAACCGCAGGCAGCCTGGAGCCGCATCGGGGAGACGCTGCTGGCCTGCGCGATCGTGCTGATCGTCGGGCATCTGCCACTGCCGGGGCACGGCGGGAGCGCGGTGCGGACCCGCCTGGCGGCCGCCATGCGTGCCGCGGACGCCTATCTCGGCCATGTGCTGAGCGGCTCCGAGGACCGTGCGGTCCGCTGGGCGCTGCGCCGCGCGGCCTACCGTTCGCTCGCCCAGGCACGCGCAGCCAGCGAGGTCTCCGCCGCCGAGCTGCCCACGCTGGCCCGGCACGCGGCGGGCGCTGCGGAGATCGCGGCCATGCTGGAACTGATCGTGGACACCGCGACGGCGTGCGCTGTGCACCTCGACGACACCGGCCGCTTGCCGGAGCAGCATGCCCGGCACCTGACCGCGCTGTGCGCAGACCTCGCCGAGCTGACCCGGCAGAAGGAGCTGGCGGAGTCCCGCGCCCGGATCACGACGGCCTGATGGGTTGGCGCGGGCCCACCGCTTCCCGCTCGGCGGCTTGGCGCGTCGGCGCGGTCCCCATCGCTTCCCACTCGACGGCCTGAGCTCGACCGATCCTGATCGGACACTGACCGTATAGGGGTGCTCACGGTACGAGAGTGAACCCTGAGTACATTTGGCGTTTCAACTAGGTTTCAGTACCGTCACGTCGCAGACCGAACAGGCTCGCGATGCGTTCTAGTTCCTGAACGGTCCTCGAAGGTGTGGGCCGGGCATGAGAACAGGAGAGTGCGGTGAACGGACGCTTGGTACTGGAGCGCTTTCCGGCCGGTGGCCCGAGGGGATCCTGGCCGGCGGAGGAGTTCGCGCACTCACTCCGCTTGAAGGGGCAGCCCGCGGAGGTCGTCATGGATCTGGCGTCGGACGCCTTCCTGGTGGTCGTACGGCCACGGGAGGCCTCGGAGTAAGCCGCGGCCGGTGCGCCGGGCGGCGTACAGCGGCTCCTGTCCTAAGCGGTGACCGGGCGCGACCATGCAGGCCTCGCCCCCGTGACCTGGCACACGGCGAGATAGAGCGGGATCGGCGGGGTGTACACGACGGATGTGCCGTCCGGGCGGTGGATCAGCCCTGGTTCGGCGCACATGTCCGGCATCACCGCTCCGGTGGCGTACTGCACGGGCGCGGGCCACTCCATGGCGACGTCGGAGTCGGACGGTACGAGCCACCACCAGTGCGCGCCGTCGCCGTAGACGCACCCCGCCCGCGGCAACCGCGCCAGCAACTGCTGCCCGTACGCCGCCGGCACCGCGACCGCGTCGCAGCCCAGAGGTGCCGACATTCCGGACGGAACGGTCAGCCGCAGCGGCGGCACGCGGAGGGGCGGCCGCCGACGTGCCAAGCCGGTCAGCGTGTCGATGGACAGTGCCCGGAGCCTCGTCACAGCCATGCGGTCCCCGTCCCGCGGGTCCCGTCCGTCTCGGCCCCCGTCCCGCGGGTCCCGTCGGTCTTGGCCCCCGTCCCGCGGGCAGCGTCGCTCCTCCGCGGCAGCTCCGCCCATACGAGCAGCCCGGGCGCCGCTTCCTGAGCCCCCCATGCGCTGCTCACGGCCTCGACGAGGAGCAATCCCCTCCCGTGCTCCTCCTCGGGCCGCTGCGGAGACGGGTGCGGCTCGCCGGGGGTGCATCCCTCGTCGCGCACCGATATGCGGAGCCGATCGGCGGCGTCGTGAAGCTCGCACACGATCACCTGGGACGCGGTGTGGACCAGTGCGTTCGTCACCAGCTCGGAGACGACCAAGGCGGCCGCCTCGCAGGTGTCCTCGCCGACGGACCAGCCGGTCAGCCGGGTGCGCGTCAGCCGTCGGGCCTGCCCTGCGGAGCGCGGATGCACTGCCAGTTCGAAGCTGAACCGGCGTCCGGAGGGCGCGCCGACATGCGCCCCGGCGGGTATCCCGGGGCTCGCTTCGGCGCTTGTTCCTAATGGCGCGGACATAGTCACGCATGCAACTATCTCCCCGCCCTGAACACTTGGCAAGAGCCACTCTGGAAAGTGCAGAGTGCAGTGTGCCCTGGTGGAGGGCCATGGCACACTTCTCGCAACGACCCGCCGGGCGGGCCCACTTGGCATGGTTTCATGCGGCTTGTCCCAGTGCCGCTGTGCGGATTTTCGGCCAGTTGGGCTGTGGGGACTGTTGTCGGGCTACTTGGGACCGGAGAGAGGTGCAGCGTGAGCGAACCGCGTTCCGCCCCGACGGTCGGGCAGGTCGTCCTCGGCCGACGCCTCCAGGACCTGCGGGAACGGGCCGGTCTCAAACGCGAGGAGGCCGCCCGCATCCTGCGCGTGGCCCCGGCCACCGTCCGCCGGATGGAAACGGCCGAGGTCGCGCTCAAGATCCCGTATCTGCAACTGCTGCTGAAGTCCTACGGAGTCCCCGACGGCGAGGCCGACGCGTTCGTCACGCTTGCCGAGGAGGCCAACAGGCCGGGCTGGTGGCAGCGGTTCCACGACATCCTGCCGGGCTGGTTCAGTATGTACGTCAGCCTGGAGGGGGCAG
This sequence comes from Streptomyces himalayensis subsp. himalayensis, assembly GCF_013778455.1. Taxonomy (GTDB): domain Bacteria; phylum Actinomycetota; class Actinomycetes; order Streptomycetales; family Streptomycetaceae; genus Streptomyces; species Streptomyces himalayensis. The sequence continues at coordinate 12,705 of NZ_JACEHE010000013.1, forward strand.
CGAGCCTCATCCGCTCGTACGAACCGCACTTCGTCCCCGGGCTGTTGCAGACCGAGGACTACACCCGCGCCGTCATGCGGTCCGGCGCGATCGGCCAGACCCGGCCTGACGACATCGACCGCCATGTGGACCTGCGGATGCAGCGTCAGCACCTGCTCACCCGTGAGGACGCCCCGAGGCTGTGGGTCGTGATGGAGGAGACGGCGCTGCGCCGTCCCGTCGGCGGCCCCGAGGTGATGCGGGCGCAGGTCGACCGGCTGCTCGAGGCCATGCAACTGCCCCATGTGACGCTGCAGATAGCCGAGTTCGCGTCCGGACCGCACCCGGGCACGTACGGGCCGTTCGTGCTCTTCCGCTTCGCCATGCCGGAGCTCCCGGACATGGTCTACAGCGAGTATCTGACCGGTGCGGTCTATCTGGACGCGCGTGCCGAGGTCGCCACGCATCTCGAGGTCATGGACCGCATGGCGGCTGGGGCCGCAACAGCAGGACGCACTAAGGAAATCCTCCGGGATTTCCGCAAGGAGCTCTGAATGGACCGGATCAAGGCCCGGATGCGCGCCACCGACGGCATCCGCCGTGTCGATGGTGGGCGGATCTACAACGGCATGCCCGCCCGCGAACTCGGCACCGAGGGCTGGCACAAGCCGTGGAGCGGCGGCAACGGCGGCAACTGCGTGGAGGCCATGAAGCTCTCTGACGGCAGGGTCGCGGTGCGCCACTCGGCCGACCCCGACGGACCTGCCCTGATCTACACACCCGGCGAGATCAACGCGTTCATAGAGGCCGCCAAGGCCGGAGAGGCGGACTTCCTGCTGTCGTGACCGTCCGGTTCGTCCATTCTCCCGGCACCGTGAACCGTACCGACCGTCCTTACGACTCATGGAGTTACTCATGACCGGGCAAGATGCCGTGGCCGGGCAAGGAACTGCTGCCGCGGGGGAAGCCACGGCCCCCGGAAAGACCCGCAGATCGACATGAGCAAGCCACATCCGGCGCGCATGTACGACTGGTTCCTGGGCGGCAAGGACAACTAGCCCGTCGACGTGGAGATGGCCGAGCAGCTCGTGGCTCTGGAGCCGCGAGTGCCGGTCATTGCGCGCGTCAACCGGTCGTTCATGCAGCGCGCCTGCACTGGCTCGCCCTGCAGGGAGTACGCCAGTTCCTGTCTGGGTGGCGTGCGCGGGGCTGCGTGCGTGCCGCAGGCAGCCGCCGTGCCCCCGGTCGCTGCTCCTAGAGTCGCCGTGCCCCACGGAGGCGAGGTGAGGCGGGGCGGGCGTCAAGCCGTGAGCGGGCGGTCGTACGGACCTATCGGGGACGGGAGGCGTTCCGAGCCCGTCAGATGGCGGTCCACGGCCGCCGCCACCGCGCGGCCCTCGGCGATCGCCCAGACGATGAGTGACTGGCCGCGGGCCGCGTCCCCTGCGGCGAAGACACCCGGGACGTTCGTCGCGAAGCCCGCGTCCCGCGTGATCGTGCCGCGCTCGTCGAGGGCCAGCCCCAGCTGATCGATGAGCCCGTCCCCGCGGTCGGGCCCCGAGAAGCCGAGCGCGAGAAGGACCAGGTCGGCCGGGAGCGTACGCTCCGTGCCGGGCTTGGGGCGGCGCGCCGCGTCCACCTCGACGAGGTGCAGGGCTCGTACATGCCCGGCCGCGTCTCCCGTGAAACGGAGCGTGGATGCCGCGAAGAGGCGTGCGTCCGCATCCGCTGCCGGCGCGGTGGCCAGGTCCCTCGCCTCCTCATGCGCGGCAGACAGCCGGTAGATCTTCGGGTACGTCGGCCAGGGGTCCGTCTCCGTCCGCTCGGTCGCCGGCTGCGGATAGATGTCCAGCTGGGTCACGGACGCCGCGCCGTCGCGTACCGCCGTGCCCAGGCAGTCCGCCCCGGTGTCGCCGCCGCCGACGATCACAACGTGCTTGCCCCTGGCGGACAGCGGCGAGACGTCGAGATCGCCCTCGCACACCCGGTTGGCCAGCGGCAGATACTCCATGGCCTGGTGTATGCCGGTCAACTCCCGCCCGGAAACCGGCAGTTCGCGCCACGCCGTGGCACCGACGGCAAGCACCACCGCGTCGTACTTCGCCCGCAGCTCATCCGCCCCGATGTCCCGCCCGACCGCCGTGCCCGCCCGGAACTTGGTGCCCTCCGCCTCCATCTGGCCGAGCCGCCGCTCCAGGTGGTGCTTCTCCATCTTGAACGAGGGGATGCCGTACCGCATCAGCCCCCCGATACGGTCGTCCCGCTCGTACACCGCGACGGTGTGCCCCACGCGCGTCAGCTGCTGCGCCGCGGCGAGCCCGGCAGGGCCGGAACCGATGACCGCGACCGTCCGGCCCGACAGCCTGTCCGGGGGCCGCGGCGGTGTGAGCCCGTCCTCCCAGGCACGGTCCGCTATGGCCGCCTCGACGTTCTTGATCGTGACCGCAGGCTGGTTGATCGCCAGTACACAACCCGCCTCGCAGGGGGCGGGGCAGAGCCGCCCGGTGAACTCCGGGAAGTTGTTCGTGGCGTGCAGCCGCTCGCTCGCCGCCCGCCAGTCCTCGCGCGAGACCAGGTCGTTCCACTCCGGGATCAGATTGCCCAGCGGGCAGGCGTCATGGCAGAACGGTATGCCGCAGTCCATGCAGCGGTTGGCCTGCAGGCTGATGATCGGGAGCAGGGCGCCGGGGACGTAGACCTCGTCCCAGTCCCGGACGCGCTCCTCGACCGGGCGCCGCGGCCATTCCTGGCGGGAGGTCGTGAGGAAACCTTTGGGATCGGCCATGGCCGTCTCCCTTGCCTACCGGGGGGACAGCGTCTTCCCGCCACCATACGTCGCGCGGCCGCCGTACGTCGCGGCGTCGTCCGCGGTGTGCGTCGTGCGGTGGTGCCCGGTGTGCGTCGCGGCGTCGTCCGCGGTGTGCGTCCTGCGGTGGTGCCCGGTGTGCCGCGCGGCTCGTCAGCCTCGTCAGACGGTGAGGGCCAGGACGAACGAGGCGCTCGCGGCGAGCGACGCGACACTGCGTATGTGGTTCCACATGGTCCACTCGGCCACATACGTCCGCCAGTAGTCGGCGCTCTCCGCCGCCTCCGGATCAAGCTTGGCGAGCGCATCGTTGCGCGGGACGTTTGCCGCGATCGTCACCCCGAAGGTACCGGCGAGATACAGCGCGCAACCCAGCAGCAGCTCGACCGTGCCCTCGTCCGGCCACAGTACGACGGTGACCACGGCCAGCACGGCGCACAGCCCGGCCGCACCTATGAACAGCACCATGAAGGCCGGGCGGACCGCCGTCACGTTGATCGCCTTCATCGCGGCGATGCCCTGAGCGGGAGGGAGCGCGGCGAGCCCCTTCATCACGAAGGTGGAGAAGGCGACGAAGACTCCGGCCACCAGTCCGCAGGCGAGCGCCCCCAGCAGAGTGAGCACGAAGTACGGTCCCTGGATCATGTCGACTCCCATATCCTTCAGGGTTGTTGGGGTGCATCCCGGCGTCGGGTGGAGGTACTGCCGGTGAGCCGCGAAAGATCCTGTACCGCGACCCCCGTCACCACAAGTTGAAATTCCATACGGGGTCCGTCACAGACCAGGGCAGAGGGAGGCGGCCGTCGGGTCCACCGCCGCACTCGCAGGTCAACCGCATTCGGCGCTCCCTTACACGGCCTTACGGCCATACGTCCTTACACGGCGGCTTCGCTCCCCGTATCTCCGGCCATGCCGGTAGCCGTGCCCGTAACCATGCCCATGCCCATGTCCGTGCCCATGCGCGCGCCTATGCCCGCGCCTATGCCCGTGCCAGTGTCCGTAGCCGTACCCGCACGCCACGCCCGAAGCGTCGCCTCCACCGCCGGTCCGATCCTGCGACGTGCCTCCTGCCGCGGCACGCCCGTCATCAGCAGGCCGTCGTACGGCGTGTCCGTGTGCCGTACCGCTGCCGCTACCGCCGCCGTCACCGCGGCCTCGGACAGTGCTCGGCCCGCCGCACTGCGACCGACTCGGCCGCTGCCCCGCACCGATGCGTGAGCGGCGATCGCCCGTGCCCGGTCGGGCGGGCAACCGGGGAAGAGCCGGCGTATCTCCTCCGCGAACGCCGCGGTGAAGCGCACGTCCTCCGCCTCCCGCCGTTTCGCGTCACGCGCCCGACGCCGCGCCCGGACCTCCGCATCCGCCAGACAGCGCTCCTCTGCCCGCGCGAGCGCGTCTTCCTCGACCAGGAGGCCCTGCCGCTCGTACCGCCCCTGCCGTCGGTTGAAGCGGACGACGACCGCGTACAGCGTGCTGCCCTCACGAGCCCGACGCGTCAGCGCGGTGTCACCGCGCGCGAGGAACACCAGATGGCCGAGGTCCGCACAGTCGAGGCACCGGGGCACGCCGCCCTCGAGCACGAGAAGCGACAGCGGTCCGCCACGGCACTCCGCACAGTGCCGCCGCCGCTTCACGGACTGGAAGACGAGAGGCCCACCGGGGCCCTGGAGAGTGGGGGAGGTCGCCATACGCGCTTCATTCCCCTTGCGGTTCTCACTGCCTACCGTGGACCTGCCGTGGTCGGGCGGCGGAGGTCCGAGTGCCCGACGGGCCGCCGACGGAGGCGCGGCATGATGGAGCGTGTGCGACTCGAAGCGATCACCTGGGAACGGCTCGGCGACTCGCTTGCCGACTGGCTGCTCGACCTGAAGCCCCACGACGGGAGCTCCTGGCCGCGGGTCGCCTTCGACGGAGCCCCGGCCGCCCGTCCCGGCGACCTTGCCCAGCAGGTCGCCGACGTCCTGCGCGCCCGGGGCCGGGCCGCGCTCGTCGTCGGCACCGAAGGGTTTCTGCGGCCCGCGTCGCTGCGGTTCGAGTACGGGCGCGAGGACGTGGACGCCTACTACGGCGGATGGTTCGACACGGGCGCGCTGTGGCGGGAGGTCTTCGGGCCTCTCGACCCCGGCGGCACCGGTCGTGTGCTGCCCGATCTGTGGGACGCGGTCGCCGACCGGGCGACACGCAGCCCCTACGTGAAACTCCCGCCAGGTGGCATCCTGTTGCTGCACGGCCCCCTCCTCCTGGGTCGCTGGTTCCCTTTCGATCTGACCGTTCATTTGCGGCTGTCGGCGGGCGCGCTCCGGCGGCGCACGCCCGAGAACGAGCACTGGATGCTGCCGGCCTTCGAGAGGTACGAGTCCGAGGTGGACCCGGGCGCGGCGGCCGACGTCCTCGTACGAGCGGACGACCCACGACATCCGGCTTGGAACGGCTGAGAGCAGCCCCCTACTGCTCAACACTCCTGAATACTGCTCAACGCTCCTGAAGGCATGCCCACGGGGTGATTGCGGACCGTTCCCCGTCAGTCGGGTCCTGCCGACCGTCCGCCGTCACTCGACTCCGTGCCGACCCTCCGCCTTCACAGCCAGCCGCTCCGCCGGAACGCGCGGTACAGGACGAGACAGGCCGCGGCGGTCACCGTCACGACGAGCGGGTAACCGAACCGCCAGTGGAGTTCGGGCATGTGGTCGAAATTCATGCCGTACACCCCGCAGACCATCGTCGGCACCGCGATCATCGCCGCCCAGGCCGTGATCTTCCGCATGTCCTCGTTCTGAGCCACCGTCACCTGCGCGAGGTGGGCCTGAAGGATCGAGTTCAGCAGTTCGTCGAAGGCGGCTATCTGCTCCGCCGCCCGCAGCAGGTGGTCGGAGACATCCCGGAAATAAGCCTGTATCTCCGGGTCCACCACCCGTATGGGCTCCGTGGCGAGTACCTGCACCGGCCGGCTGAGGGGAACCACGGCCCGCTTCAGCTCGAGCAGTTCACGCTTGAGCTGATAGATGCGCCCGGGATCAGCACGCGCCCCGGTCTCGGCGAACACATCAGTCTCGACCTGGTCGATGTCGGCCTGCACCGCGTCCGTGCAGGCCAGGTAGTCGTCCACCACATGGTCGGCGATCGCGTGCAGCACCGCCGCCGGGCCCTTGGCAAGCTGCTCCGGTGCCGCCTCCAAGCCCTCGCGCACCGGTCCCAGCGAGCCGTGCCTGCCGTGACGGACCGTGATGACGAAGTCCCGGCCGACGAAGACCATGATCTCGCCGGTGTCCACCACCTCGCTGGTCGCGGTCAGTTCGGCGTGATCGACGTAGCAGACGGTCTTGAACACGGCGAAGAGCGTTTCGCCGTATCGCTCCACCTTCGGGCGCTGATGGGCGTGGACGGCGTCCTCCACCGCCAGCGGGTGCAGGTCGAACAGCTCCGCTATCCCCGCGAACTCCCGCTCAGTGGGCTCGTGCAGACCCAGCCACACAAAGCCGTCGTCGGCCTTGCGGACGAGCTCGACCGCCTCGACCAAGTCGCGGCCTCCGGGCTGGCGGGTGCCGTCCCGGTACGTCACGCAGTTCACCACCGCGGAGCCCAGGGGGGAGCGGGCGGGGTGACTCAGATCGACACGCGGGCGTCGCCGCGCCAGGCGCGCCACCTTCCGGAGGCCGCCCACTGTGCGGAGACTGCCCACCTTCCGCAGGTTGCCTGCCATCGACATGCGGAGCTCCTTGCGCTGGACCCGATGACTTGACGAGCCAGTCTGCCAGGATGCACCACACTCGGTGATTGGGCTGTGGGAACGGAATGATCCGCTTCGGAACGTGACTGTCAACTGCATGGGGCGAACCAGGCAGACTGTAATGATCAGCGCATGACGCAAACTGACGGACATTTCGTCGACGGCAGGCGGGCACCGACAGAGACACAGACGCAGAGGCAGCCCCCGACGCAGGCGCCGACGCCGACGAAGACCGAGGCCGGGCGGCGATTCGACGCCCTCGCCGCCCTGTTCGACCCCACGACGTTCCGGCACATCGAAAAGCTCGGCATCGGTCCGGGCGGGCGTTGTTGGGAGGTCGGGGCCTACGGCAACTCCGTGGTCACGTGGCTCGTCAAGAAGGTCGGGCCCACCGGGAGGGTCCTCGTGACCGACACCGACATCTCCCGGGTGGCATCGGCGGCCCGCCCACCTGTCGAGGTGCGGCGCCACGACGTGGGCGCGGAGCCGCCGCCCGACGAGAGCTTCGACCTCGTGCACGCCCGGCACGTCCTGGTTCATGTGCCGGACCACGCACGGGCGCTGCAGTCCATGGTCAAGGCCCTGCGGCCCGGCGGACACCTGCTCGTCGAGGACACCGACCCGGCCTTGCAACCCCTCCTCTGTCCCGACGAGCACGGGCCCGCCCAGGAGCTGGCGAACCGGCTGCGCCAGGCATTCCGTGCGCTGCTCGCCGAGCGCGGCGCCGACCTCTCGTACGGCCGAAGGCTGCCCCGGCTGATGCGCGAGGCCGGGCTGCGCCAGGTGGAGGCGGACGTCCACTTCCCGCTCGCCTCGCCGGCTTGCGCCGAGCTGGAGACCGCGACCGTCCAGGAAGTGCGCGCCCATCTTGTCTCCGCCGGACGTGCCACCGACGAGGAGATCGACCGACACCTCATGAATGTGGCCGCCGGCGAGATGGACCTCGCGACCGCGCCGATGATCTCCGCCTGGGGACGTAAGGCACGAAAGGCATGAGAAAACAGGCGCCGGGCGGTGCGCCTACCGCCCGTGCGCCGACAACCCCTGCCCCAAAACCGATCCCTCCTGAGCCCATCCCTCCTGAGTCGATGCTTCCGGAGCGGGACGCTCCGGAGCCGTACCCTCCGGAACCGGTCCCTGCAGCGCCGAGTCATCCGGAGCGGGTCCCTGCAGCGCCGAGTCATCCGGAGCGGGTCCCTGCAGCGCCGACTCGTCCGGCCTGGCGTCCACCTGCTGCACCGACCGTGCCCCCGCGCGGCATCCCTCGATGGCCGCCGTCTCTGCCTCCGCGCCCTTGAGCAGGGCAGCGAGGAACGCACCGGTGAAGGCGTCGCCGGCGCCCGTCGTATCCCGTGCGGTGGCGGGCACCGCGGGAATCCGGGCCCGTACCGCTCCCGCGCGCGCCACCACTGCGCCCTCGGCGCCCCGCTTGACCACGACGAGAGAGAAATGACGGCTCAACTCGGCTGCCGCGTCCACGTCGTCCGGCACGCCGGTGAGCCACCGCGCCTCGTCCCCGCTGGGCAGCAGTACGTCGATGCCCTGGGCCAGTTCCAGAAACCGGTCCACTCCCAGCTCGCGGAGAAAGCCGGCCGAGGCTGGGTCCATGCTCACCGGCACCCCACGCGCGCGTGCCGACGACACAGCGGCCTTCACCAGGGCCCGGCTCGGCCTGGAGAAGCACAGGTAGCCCGACAGATGCAGCCGCGCGACGCCGTCCAGCAGCGACGGTGACCAGTCGGCAGGCGAGAGCCGTAGGGACGCCCCGCTGTCCGTGAGGAAGGTGCGCTCCGCAGATGCGCCCGCGTCGACCAGACAGATCACCGTTCCCGTGGGCGCCTCCGGATCCACGACGAGGCGGGGACGCACCCCCGAGGCCGTCAGGGCCCGCTCGTGCCACGCCGCGGATTCGGCACCGACCCGTCCCAGCAGCCGTACGTCCGCGCAGCCCCAGCGGGCCGCCCAGCAGGCGACATTGGCGCCCGCGCCGCCCGGCAGCGTCCGGATCGTCGCCGCCGTGTCCGTGCCGGGGGCGAGCGGCGCGTGGTGCCGGGCCACGACGTCCGTGATGACGTCGCCGACCACCAGCAGCGCACCCGGCGCACTCTGCTTCCCCAGCGCGCTCGGATTCTCCGGCACCACCGGCGCACCCTGCGTTTCCAGCGCACTCGGCGCTCTCGACACCCCCGGCGCATCGGTGCCTGCGGCCGTCACGCCGGCCGCGTTGTGATCGGTTGCCGTCACGCGGGGGACCAGGCCGCCGCGATGCGTGCCGCCAGCCGTACGTTGCCGCGCACCGCCGACAGGTTGGCGCGCAGCGAGGCACCGTCGGTGTGCCGCACCAGATAGTCCAGCAGGAACGGCGTGACCGCCTGTCCCGTGACGTGCTGCTCGTCGCAGGCCCGCAACGCGTCGGCGAGCACGCGCGCGTGCAGCGCGGGATCGAGTTGTTCGGTCTCGGGCACGGGGTTGGCGACGATCAGGGCCGACTCTGGGCCGCCGAGCGCGTCCTGCGCGCGCATCACGTCCGCGACCTCGGCGGGCGAGTTCAGCGTCCACTCGACCGGATGCCCCGAGTCGGACAGATAGAAGCCGGGGAAGCGCGCCGTGCCGTACCCCGCCACCGCCACACCCAGGGTCTCCAGGCGCTGGAGCGTCGCTGCCACGTCCAGGATCGACTTCACGCCCGCGCACACCACCGTGATACGGGTACGCGCCAGCAGCCCCAGGTCGGCCGATTCGTCCTGGGTCACCGTCCACTGACGGTGCACCCCGCCGAGGCCGCCCGTCGCGAACACCCGTACTCCCGCCCGCGCGGCGAGCAGCGCCGTCGCCGACACGGTCGTCGCCCCGCTCGCCCCAGCGGCGACCGCGAGGGCGAGATCCCGGTGTCCCAGTTTGCGGATGCCGCGCTCGTTCGCGATCCGCTCCAGCTGTTCTTTGTCCAGGCCCACATGGGGCCGCCCGTCCAGCACCGCGATCGTCGCGGGAACAGCGCCCTCCGTACGCACGACCGCCTCGAGCTCCAGCGCCACCTGCAGATTGCGCGGGCGGGGCAGCCCGTGCGCGATGATCGTGGACTCCAGCGCCACGACCGGCCGCCGTGCCGCGACCGCCTCCCGTACTTCCTCGGACACCACCAGCACGCGCCTGCCTCCTGCCTGTCGGACTCCCCCTCATCCCTGGCGGCCGCGGCGCCCGGTCAAACCCTTGTGCGGCGGAGGAGACCGCAGCAGCCTGGGGGCATGACAGACACCTCGCGCCTCGACCATGTCGTCCTGTGGGTGAGCGATCCCCTCGCCTCGGCGGAGTTCTACGAGAAGGTGGTGGGCCTGACACCGGTGCGACTTCCGGAATTCGCCGAGGGAAAGGTCTCCTTCCCGTCCGTCAGGCTCAACGAGGAGACCATCTTCGACCTGGCTCCACTGTCTCTTGCCGAGCGGATGAACGCAGTTCCGGGCGCGGCTGACAGCGCCGGGCACCCGGTGAACCACGTCTGTATCTCCCTGCCTGGAGACGACTTCGACGCCCTGCACGCCCGGCTGGAGGAGCGCGGCACTTCCGTGTCGGAGTTCTCCCACGACGCGTTCGGCGCCCGCGGAAACGCCCGGCGCAGTTTCTACTTCCGTGACCCGGACGGCAACATCTTCGAGGCCCGGCACTACGACTCGGCATGACGCAGGGGCGCGGCCGGAACCATCGTGCCGCGGGGCCGTCGTGCCGCCAGGCCGTCGTGCCGTTGGGCCGGCGGCCGCCTTGGGCCACCGCAGGGTGTCAGCGGCGAACGCGTCCGCGGTCGAGCATCGCGACCCCCAGCGCCGCCAGGCCGATCTGAATCAGCCACTCGGCCCAGTCGACACCATCGGTGTCGGCCACTCCGAACCCGGCCGCGATGGCCGAGCCGAGAAGCGCGGCCACGATGCCCACCAGGATCGTCAACAGGATGCCGATCCGCTGCCGGCCGGGCAGCACGAGGCGCCCGAGAGCGCCGATGACGATGCCGATCACTATCGCGCTGATGATGCCGGAGATCTCCATGTCCCCACGACTCCCTCTGCAATCCGGCTGCATTCGGCCAGCGGGCGGCATCAGACTCACGTCCTGCTCCCGCCGCGCCTTCCCGGGCCCGGTGCGTTCATCAACTGCCTTCCCCCTGGAGCGGGTTCCAGTCCGGGTGTGCGGGAGCACGACAGCGTTTCCCGGTACTGCAGCCGGCGCGCTGCACGATACGGCGGTGAATCGAGCTCCGCGGTTGTTCAGTGTTGTGCGCCTTCGACAGCTCAGCGAGCGCGGGTGAACAGGGCGAGCGCGGCGAGCGGCAGCAGGAGGCCGGCGGCGATCAGGTTGAGCCAGCCGTAGCTTGCCTGCGCGACCACGAGACCGGCTGCCGCGCCCCCGAGGCCCGCCGCCGTGTTCATCGTCAGGTCCGAAACGCCCTGCGCAGCGGCCCGCGCCGGCCCCGGGACGGAGTCGGTGAGCAGCGCGGAACCGGAGACCAGGCCTGCCGACCAGCCGAGCCCCAGCAGGAACAGGCCCGCGGTGCTCTGAGCATGGCTGCCTCCCGCGGTGCCCGCGACCAGCGCCGCGCAGGCCAGAAGGCCGACGGACAGCCCGATCACGGAGAGCCTGCCGAACCGGTCCGAGAGCCTTCCCATCACCGGCGAGAACGCGTACATGCCCGCGATGTGGACACTGATGACCAGACCGATGAGGTCGATGCTCGCGCCGTGATGGCCCAGGTCCACCGGGGTCATCGACATGATCGCGACCATGGCGGTGTGTGAGACGGCGACCGTCGCCAGTGCCAGCCGGGCGTGCGGCGAGGCGGCGACCGCGGCGATACCCGCCCGGATGGAGCGGCCTTCGGGGGACTGCTCATCGGCGGGGGAGAGGGCGCGGGCGGTCAGCAGCGGGTCGGGGCGCAGCAGGACCAGCACCAGCACCGCCGCGACCAGGAAGACGCCGGCGGCCCAGAGGAAGGGGCCCGCTGCCAGGGGTATGCCGAATCCGGAGGCGCTGGCCCCCGCGGGCGCCGCGATATTCGGGCCGAGAACCGCCCCGATCGTCGTCGCCCACACGACATTCGCGATGGCCCGGGCCCGCCGCTGGGGCTCCGCCAGATCCGCGGCCGCGAACCGCGCCTGCAGATTCGCGGACGAGGCGGCACCGAACCCCGCCATGCCCACCAGGAGGAGCGGAAAGCTCCCCACGACCGCGGCCACGACGACGGTTCCCGCGCCCAGCGCCCCGATCACATAAGCCAGTACCAGACCGGGCCGGCGGCCGCGGGCGGTCATCAGCGCGGCCAGCGGCACCGACAGCAGCGCCGTGCCCGCGACGGTGGCCGTGGGCGCGAGCCCGGCCAGCGCCTCGGTGCCGCTGACCTGCTGGGCCAGTACGGCGGCCAGGGCGATGCCGGTGGCAACGCCCAGCCCGCCGAGAATCTGACTGGCGATCAGCACGACGGATATTCGGCGCCGCAGGGCGGCCATCGCGTCCGGTGCGATGGACGCGGCGGCGTCCCGCCGGTCGGTGGCGCTCATCGCAGGTACCTCCGGTCGGCCGCCGAGCCGAGCGCGGCCGCTGAGACATGTCCGGCGGGCAGCGGCAGCCGCATCCGGATCGGCAGCCGCCGGGCGTAGGCACCCGGCTCGAGCACGGTGGATGAGGAAGAGGTCACCGGCGCAGTGTGTCAGCCCGCACTGACATCCGGACCTCGGATGTCGCGCATATCGCTCAGGGCTCACTCCACCCCAGGACCCGGCGCGGCAGGGCTGAGGCGTCCACGGCAGAGCTGAGGCCTCCCCCGTAGCCGTCGGATCGGGATCGGAGCATCGCATCCGGCTCAGAACAGCGGCTGGGGCAGCACTCCCTCCAGGGCGAGGAGCTGCCGCTTGGTCTCCAGGCCGCCGCCGAACCCGCCGATGCCGCCGTCGCTCTCCACCACCCGGTGGCACGGCACGACGACGGGCAGCGGATTGGCACCCATGGCCATCCCGACCGCCTGTGCCGCGCCAGGCTGGCCCACCCGGGCGGCCAGGTCGCCATAGCCCACGACCGCGCCGTACGGCACGGCTGCCGCCAGTTCGCGCAGGACCTGGCGGTTGAAGCCGGAGGCCAGGGTCCAGTCCAGCGGAAGGTCGAATTGGTGCCGTGCACCGGCGAAGTACGCGGCGAGCTGACGTATGGGCTCGGCCAGCAGCGGCGAGTCGGGAGCCTCGGCCGGCTCGGTGCCGAGGCGCGCGGCGAGCCGTTCGACCGCTTTGTCCCGCACCGCGTCCGAGGCGTGGAAGACGACGTTGACCAGGCCTTCCTCGGTCGCGGCCAGCAGCAGCGGCCCGATGTCGGTGCCGACGACGGTCCATACGACCTGCTGCCCGTACTGCCCCTCTTGCTGCTCGCACTGCCCATCGCTGTTCATGCGGACCACCGTACGACCCGGCACTGACAACGGCCCGGCACGGATCGTGGCCCAGGGCTGCGGACAGGTGCGGACGGGCATTGCTCGCCCGCACCCCGCGCATCGCCGTCCCCGGGACCGGCCGGATGGCAGTCGGCAAGGGCCGGACTCAGTCCTCGGCCACAGCCCTGCGGACGACGTCAGGGGCGTTCGTGATGATGCCGTCCACACCGAAGCCCGCGGCTCGCCGTGCGTTCGCCGCGCTGTCGACGGTCCAGGTGAAGATCTCCAGCGGCTTGCCGTGCGGTCCCTCGAGGGCGTGGATCGCGGACACGTAGTCGGTGGATATCGAGGTGTGCGTGGAGTTGATCTGGTCGGCGAACTCGGCGTACTTCGGCAGGTCCGCGACCGCCGGCGTGCCGAGGAAGCCGGTCTTGATGTCGGGCCGCAGTGCGTGCACCGTCTGGACGCTCTGCGCGCTGAAGCTCTGGATGACGAGCTTGCTGCCGACGTGGGTACGGTCGAGCCAGCCTTCGTTGCGCAGCACACGCAGGGTCTGCTGCTCGATGCCCGGGTACAGCTCCGGCTTCTTGATCTCCAGAACGAGCTTCTGGTGGTTGTGCGAGACCCGGTTCATGTACTGCTTGAGCGTCGGCACGCGCGCGTCGGCGTACTCGGGGCCGAACCAGCTGCCCGCGTCGAGCCGGGCGATCTCGGCGGCGGTGAAGTCCGCGACCTTCCACGGGGCGCGGTCGGGGAAGACCTCCTCGACGTTCGTCGTCCGCTTCAGGTTGTCGTCGTGGATCACCACGAGCTCGCCGTCCCTAGTGCGCTGGACGTCGTTCTCGACCCAGCGGAACCCCATGTCGGCCGCACGGTCGACGGCTGCGAGAGTGTTCTCGGGAGCGTAGGCGGAGGCGCCGCGATGGGCTATGACCAGCGGTTCGTCGTGCTCGGCGGCGTGAGCGGAGGCTGTGGGGAGGATGAGTGCGCTGACTCCCAGGAGCGCGGCGGCGGTTGCTGCGGCAGGGCGTGCGTACACGTGTACTCCTCGCATTCGTCAGTTCACGGACTGAGATCACGGACTGCTCGAGCGTGACAGCGGAGGAGCAACGGAAAACAGGTACAGGATGGCCAGGCGTTGAACAAAAAGGCGCCCGACGCCGGTTGTGCGCCCCGCACGCGCGCGATGGCTACCAATTCTTTGCAGGAAAATCGCTCGCCCATTCCGGGCGGGTCATACTCTCTGCCTCAAGTACGCCCGCCCAGGCGACCATGGGGCAGGGGCCGCACAGAGATCGCAGGGCATAAAGGGCGGAAGGGTTGCGCATGCAGGGCACGGTCGACGGATTCAGCTATGGACTCGTCACCCCGGTGGTGGCCTATCTGATGGCCTGTCTTGGTGGCGCGCTCGGTCTGCGGTGTACGACCAGGGCGCTCCGCACGCGGTCCTGGCGGCCCGGCTGGCTCGCCCTGGGCTCGGCGGCGATCGGGGCCGGAATCTGGACCATGCACTTCGTCGCGATGATGGGCTTCACCGTCAGAGGGATCCCGATCCACTACGACACGCTCACGACCTTCGCGAGCCTGGGCATCGCTGTCGTCATGGTCGGAATCGGGATCTTCATCGTCGGCTACCGGGGCGCGAAGGGCGCGGCCCTCTTCACCGGGGGCACCATCACAGGGCTGGGCGTCGCGTCGATGCACTACCTGGGAATGGCCGGAATGCGTCTGCCCGGAGAGCTGGAGTACAACACCGTCATGGTCGCCGTATCCGTGGTGATCGCCATGGCGGCCGCCACCGCGTCCCTGTGGGCCGCCGGCCAGGTCAGGGGATTCCGGTGGAGCCTGGGCGCGAGCCTCGTCATGGGCCTCGCCGTCAGCGGCATGCACTACACCGGTATGGCGGCCCTCCGTGTCCAGGTGCACGGGTCGACCGGATCTCCGGTCGACCACTCGCCCGCCGAGCTGCTTGCGCCCATGATGATCGGCCCGCTGGTCATCCTCGTCGTGGCGGGCGCTGTCGTGATGCTCGACCCGCTGCTGGTGATGGGCAGGCCCGCCTGGCAGGGCGCCACCGGTGCGCCGGTCTCCGCACCCCACACGGCTGCGGGCGTCGGCCACCGTCCGCCGCGCCCCGGCCGCCCGCGCACCCCGCAGAGCTGGTGACCAGGTCCTGACCTGCACAAATCTGCTGACTCTCCCCCGTTGTCAGTGGGGGGTCGTACGGTGGATTCCATGCGGCCCGTATCCAAGATCGAACGCACGGTGGCGCCCTTCGAGGTCGTCAGCCCCTACCAGCCCAGCGGCGATCAGCCGACGGCCATCGCCGAGCTGGAGCGGCGCATCAGCGCAGGTGAGAAGGACGTCGTCCTGCTCGGTGCGACCGGCACCGGCAAGTCCGCGACCACCGCGTGGATGATCGAGAAGCTCCAGCGCCCCACACTCGTGATGGCGCCGAACAAGACGCTGGCCGCCCAGCTGGCGAACGAGTTCCGCGAGCTGCTGCCCAACAACGCCGTCGAGTACTTCGTCTCGTACTACGACTACTACCAGCCCGAGGCGTACGTCCCGCAGTCGGACACCTACATCGAGAAGGACTCCTCGATCAACGAGGAGGTCGAGCGCCTGCGCCACTCCGCGACGAACTCGCTGCTGACGCGCCGCGACGTCATCGTGGTCGCCTCGGTCTCCTGCATCTACGGCCTCGGTACCCCGCAGGAGTACGTGGACCGGATGGTGCCGCTCAAGGTCGGCGATGAGCTCGACCGGGACGAGCTGCTGCGCCGCTTCGTCGACATCCAGTACACGCGCAACGACGTGGCGTTCGCCCGGGGCACCTTCCGGGTCCGCGGCGACACCATCGAGATCTTCCCGGTCTACGAGGAACTGGCCGTCCGTATCGAGATGTTCGGCGACGAGATCGAGGCGCTCTCCACCCTGCATCCGCTGACCGGCGAGGTCATCAGCGACGACGAGCAGCTCTACGTCTTCCCGGCGTCGCACTATGTGGCGGGCCCGGAGCGCATGGAGAAGGCCGTCAACGGAATCGAGAAGGAACTCGAGGAACGCCTCGCCGAGCTGGAGAAGCAGGGCAAGCTCCTGGAGGCTCAGCGGCTGCGCATGCGCACCACCTACGACCTGGAGATGCTCCGCCAGATCGGTTCGTGCTCCGGAGTCGAGAACTACTCGATGCACTTCGACGACCGCGAGCCCGGCTCCCCGCCCAACACCCTCCTCGACTACTTCCCGGACGACTTCCTGCTCGTCATCGACGAGTCGCACGTCACGGTCCCGCAGATCGGCGCCATGTACGAGGGGGACGCCTCCCGTAAGCGCACCCTCGTCGAGCACGGTTTCCGCCTGCCGTCCGCACTCGACAACCGTCCGCTGAAGTGGGAGGAGTTCCAGGAGCGCATCGGGCAGACCGTCTATCTCTCGGCGACCCCGGGCCAGTACGAGCTCTCGCGCGCGGACGGCCACGTCGAGCAGATCATCCGGCCCACCGGCCTGGTCGACCCTCAGGTCGTGGTCAAGCCCACGCATGGGCAGATCGACGACCTGGTGCACGAGATCAGGAAGCGCACCGAGAAGGACGAGCGGATCCTGGTCACCACGCTCACCAAGAAGATGGCCGAGGACCTCACGGACTACTTCCTGGAACTGGGCATCCAGGTCCGCTATCTGCACAGCGACGTCGACACCCTGCGCCGCGTCGAGCTCCTTCGCGAACTGCGGTCCGGCGAGTTCGACGTGCTGGTCGGCATCAACCTGCTGCGTGAGGGCCTCGACCTCCCCGAGGTCTCCCTGGTGGCGATCCTCGACGCCGACAAGGAGGGCTTCCTGCGCTCGGGGACCTCGCTGATCCAGACCATCGGCCGCGCGGCGCGCAATGTCTCCGGCGAGGTCCATATGTACGCCGACAAGATCACCCCGGCGATGGAGAAGGCCATCGAGGAGACCAACCGCCGCCGGGAGAAGCAGATCGCGTACAACAAGGAGAAGGGCATCGACCCGCAGCCGCTCCGCAAGAAGATCAACGACATCGTCGCGACCATCGCGCGCGAGGAGGTCGACACCGAGCAGCTGCTGGGCACGGGGTACCGCCAGGCGAAGGACGGCAAGGGCGGCAAGGTGCCGGTGCCCTCGCGCGGCGGTGCGGCGGCCGCGGCCGGCAAGGGCGCCAAGCCGGCCAAGTCCGCCAAGGGCAAGGCGAAGGAGACCGTGCCCACCGACCGCCCGGCGGCCGAACTCTCCGGGCAGATCGAGGAGTTGACCGAGCGGATGCGTGCCGCAGCCGCTGATCTGCAGTTCGAGATTGCGGCGAGGCTGCGTGACGAGGTGTCGGAGATGAAGAAGGAGCTGCGGCAGATGAAGGAGGCGGGCCTGGCCTGACCTGACCGCCGATCCTGGGGGCCCCACTGTGACCACCGGGAGTGTTGCAAGACCGACACAAAGTGCTGCCCCGTGTGCGGCACTGTCAGTGGCCCTGCATAGGGTGCTCGGCAACCGCACTGAGAGCGGTTCAGGGGAGAGTTCGAGAGGGGAACAGCACGTGACGGTCAACATGACCAAGGGTCAGGCCATCAGTCTGCAGAAGAACGACGGGGGCACCCTGACCGCAGTACGTATGGGTCTCGGCTGGCAGGCGGCCCCGAGGCGCGGACTGTTCGGTACGCGCACCCGGGAGATCGACCTCGACGCCTCGGCCGTGCTGTTCGCGGACAAGCAGCCGGTGGACGTCGTGTTCTTCCGCCACCTCGTCAGCGACGACGGCTCCGTGCGACACACCGGTGACAACCTCGTCGGCGGTGTGGGCCAGGGCGGGGACGACGAGGCGATCCTCGTCGATCTGCAGCGCCTTCCGGTCCACATCGACCAGCTCGTCTTCACCGTGAACTCGTTCACGGGTCAGACGTTCCAGGAGGTACAGAACGCGTTCTGTCGCCTGGTCGACGAGACCAACGGCCAGGAGCTCGCTCGCTACACGCTCGACGGCGGCGGCGCGTACACGGCACAGATCATGGCGAAGGTGCACCGCGCCGGATCGGGATGGCAGATGACCGCCCTGGGCACGGCGGCCAACGGCCGTACCTTCCAGGACCTGATGCCGTCGATCCTGCCGCACCTGTAGTCCACGGCGGGCACCACCCGCACGAGCACCGGGGCACGCACACGCGCACCACAGGGTGAGCACCCACCGGCGCAGGATCTCCAGCTCGGACACCACGAGCTGGAGCATCCGCGTTCGCACGGCCGTGCACTGGCGCGCGACGGCCTCGCGGCACCCACACCACGAGCCCACCAGTATGGACAGTACGCAGCCTTGAGCAGCCCTGGCTGCTCGAAGAGGGGGACGAAGGCGATGACGGCCGAGCTGGTCCGGGGGCAGAACCACCCCCTCACCCAGACCCGTCTGGAAATCCGGGTATCGGCCGGCAAGCCGGTCGTGGCGGGTGCCACCCTCAGCGACGAGCAGGGCACGGTGCAGGGCGCGGAATGGGTGGTCCATCCCGGATCACCGACTCTGCCCGGGCTCGAGGTCTCCAAGCAGGCCGCGGCCGACCATCGTCTTGCGGTGGACCTGGGCGTGCTGCCGGAGACGGTGCACCGGGTCAGTGTGCTGCTCGCGCTGCCCGTGGGTGTCGGAGGACCGGTCTGCTTCGGCGCCGTCGCCGCTCCCTTCGTCGCGGTCACCGGACTCGACGGCAGCGAGGTCGCCAGCTACACCATCACGGGACTGGACGCCGAGTCCGCCGTGGTCGCCCTGGAGCTCTACCGTCGGCAGGGGGCCTGGAAGGTGCGCGCCATCGGCCAGGGGTACGCGGGCGGCCTCGCCGAGCTGCTGTCCGATCAGGGCCTCACGGGAGCGGCTGGGCAGCTCGCGCAAGCGATCAACGATGCGGTGACGCAGGGCCTTGCCCGCTCGGTTGCGGCGCCGCCGCCGCGCACGTCGGACGAGACCCGGGTGCGTACGGCATCGCCTGGCGCTGGGGCGACTGGAGCAGGAGGATCGGGCGCGCAGGGTGGACCCGGCATGGCTCAGCCTCCCGCGGGCTCTCCCGATGCGGCACTGTCCGCCGGGTCGGTGAGCCCCATGGATCCGAGATCCGCAGCCTCCGGCGCCCAGCCCGCACCGGGTGGCGGCGGTGCGCCCTCTCCCGGCGGGCCCGTCAACTACACGCATCCGCGCCGCCAGACCGCCGCGCCTCCGCCGCCACCGCCCACCGCGACTCCGGCCGGATCCGGGCAGCCCGTCCAGCCGGTCGCGGGCGACGCCACAGGCTGGTCCATGGAGGAGCGGCTCTACAACCAGGTGTGGGGCATGTTCGAGGACCTCGCCCGCACGGCCGCCGCCTACCGCAGCGCCGTCGACTTCGCCGACTCCCGCATGGAGCAGGAGCTCGACAAGGCCCTCTCCGATCCGCGCAGCCGCATCGGCGGCACCGGTGACGCAGCGCGGGCAGCCGCCCGGGCCAAGCACGCCCAACTTGTGGACCAGGCACGGGAGGTACTCGACCGGGACATCGCCCAGCTCCGGGCCGAGGCCGACGTCGTCGAGCCGGCCCTGCCCCCCGCCTACGCCCGCTGGGACAACCCGGTCTGGCATGCCTACCGTGCGCCGACGGAGATACCTATGGCCCTGCGCCTGGGCGACCTCCATCTGCCCGAGCGCACCGATCTTCGGATCCCGATGCTCGTCCGGCTGCCGCTGGAGCGCGGCCTGTGGATCGACAGCGGCCGGTCCTCGTCGGCCACCACCTCGTTCGCCGACTCCGGGCAGCTGCGCCGTCTCGCCATGGACGCGGCCGTCGCCCATGCCGCGCGGCTGATCGCCGCGTATCCGGCGGGCGAGTTCACCGTGCACGTCATCGACGCCGCCGGCTCCGGTGCCGGTCCGCTCGCTCCTCTCGTGGCGGCCGGTGTCCTCGATGGACCTCCAGCCGTTGGTGCGGCGGGCGTCTCCGGTGTGTTCGCCAAGCTCACCCAGCGTGTGGACCTCGTGCAGATGGCGATCCGCAGCGGCGCCACGGACGCACTGCCGCCGGACCTGGACACCGCGCAGCAGCTGCTGATCGTCAACGACTTCCCGGGCGGCTTCGACGACCGCGCCGTGACACAGCTGCGTTACCTCGCGGACGAGGGCCCGGACGTCGGTGTCCATCTGATGCTGGTGGCCGACCGCGAGGACGCCGCGGCGTACGGACCGTTGCTCGACCCTCTGTGGCGGTCGCTGCTGCGCCTGACGCCGGTGCCCGACGATCACCTGGCCGACCCGTGGGTCGGTCACGCATGGACGTACGAACCGCCGCTCGTCCCGCCCGGCAGTCAGGTACTGCACGACGTGATGAACCAGGTCGCTGCCGCGCGTCGGCCGTGGAACCGCTGAGGGGTCCTGAGGGCCCACTTCTGAGGACCCGCTGAGGACCGACGTGCCGCACCGGCGGTCGTCCCTGCCTGCGCAGGCCCGGTATCCCAAGTGCGGTAAGCATGCCTCTGACCTGCAGATTTGGTGTGTGCTTTACCTCACCCTTTACCTTTTCTTGGTAAATCAAGTACTGTTGCTCTCGCGGAGGGGAGTACTCCTACTGCGGCGTACCCGTCAATACGGACCAGGCCAGGTCCCGGGGCGCCGGCCCGAGGCGCACGCGCATCATGCGCGACCACATGCCTCCTGGGTGGAAGAGACCTCCGGCAGCGACGCGCTGAGAAATGACGTTACGTACTGCCGGAGGCGCAGTGGATGTTTCCCTGACCCTATGGGTCCTCACAATCCTGGGCCTGAGTGCCCTGATCGCGGTCGACTTCTTCATCGGCCGCAAGCCCCATGACGTATCCATCAAGGAAGCCGGGATCTGGACGGTCGTCTGGATCGCCCTGGCGGCCCTGTTCGGGCTCGGCCTGCTGGTCTTCGGGGGCGGTCAGCCCGCCGGAGAGTTCTTCGCGGGCTTCATTACCGAGAAGTCGCTGAGTGTCGACAACCTCTTCGTCTTCGTCCTGATCATGGCGAAGTTCGCGGTGCCGTCGCAGTACCAGCAGCGCGTGCTACTCGTCGGTGTGCTGATCGCCCTGGTGCTGCGCGCGATCTTCATCGCAGCAGGTGCCGCGATCATCGCGAGCTTCTCGTGGGTCTTCTACATATTCGGCGCGTTCCTGATCTACACCGCCTGGAAGCTGATCCAGGAGGCCAGGGCCGACGAGGAGGACGAGGAGTACGAGGAGAACCGGCTGCTCAAGGCCGCCGAGAAGCGCTTCGGCGTGGCCGACCGCTACCACGGCACCAAGCTGTGGATCGAGCAGAACGGCAAGCGCGTCATGACGCCGATGCTGGTCGTGATGCTGGCGATCGGCACCACGGACGTGCTCTTCGCGCTGGACTCGATTCCCGCGATCTTCGGTCTGACCGAGGACCCGTACATCGTCTTCACCGCCAACGCCTTCGCGCTGATGGGTCTGCGGCAGCTGTACTTCCTGATCGGCGGGCTGCTCAAGAAGCTGGTCCACCTCAGCTACGGGCTGTCGGTCATCCTCGGCTTCATCGGCGTCAAGCTGGTGCTGCACGCCCTGCACGAGTCGGGCCTGCACGTCCCGGAGATCTCCATACCGGTCTCGCTCGGTGTCATCTGCACCGTCCTGATCGTCACGACCATCACCAGCCTGATGGCGTCCAGGAAGCAGGCCGAGGCCCAGTCCGCGGAGGCGGCGGAGATCGCCGAAGCGGAGGGGGAGACGTCGAAGAACAGCGTCGGCAGCTGACGGCAGCTGCGGTTGACAGCGGGTGCGGGCGATCGCGCCCGAGATCGTCGGCGGCTGAGGAATCGGCCGCCGACGGCGTCACCGGCCGCGGCGGCGTGAGTGACCGCGCCCACGGGCCATCGCGCTGTCAGCCGACGGCGGAAAGCCCCCAGTAGGCAGGAAGGCACTCGGCAGCGGGCGCTCGGCAGCAAAGCGCCCGCGCCTCGCCGTGCACGCCTGTAATGCACCATCTGTACTCGTCTGAAAGCATCGGGATCATGATCGTACGGCTTCGGGAACTGGCAGCGCACTGGACGACCGTTATCCCTCTGTTCGCATTGCTGCTGCTGGTCGCCACCTGGGGACGCTCCGTTCCCGGAGCCGTTGTCGTACTCATGACGGTGGTGCTCGCCGCCGCGGTGCTCGCCGCGGTGCACCACGCCGAGGTCGTCGCACACCGCGTCGGCGAGCCCTTCGGCTCACTGGTACTCGCCGTTGCGGTGACGGTCATCGAGGTCGCGCTGATCGTCGCGCTCATGGCGGACGGCGGCGCCAAGAGCGCCACGCTCGCCCGGGACACCGTTTTCGCCGCCGTGATGATCACCTGCAACGGCATCGTCGGCCTGACCCTGCTGGTGGGTGCGCTGCGTCATCGCGTGGCGGTGTTCAACCCGGAGGGAACGGGTGCCGCCCTCGCGACCGTGGCCACGCTGGCCACCCTCAGCCTGGCGCTGCCGACCTTCACGACGAGCAAGCCGGGTCCTGAGTTCTCCACGGCCCAACTCGTCTTCGCAGCGGTCGCCTCGGTGGTGCTCTACGGCCTGTTCGTGGCCACGCAGACGATCCGGCACCGCGACTACTTTCTTCCGCTGACCAGGAAGGGCGAGGTGGTCGACGCGGACCAGCACGCGGAAGCCCCGTCCGCGCGGATCGCCGTCATCAGCCTTCTTCTCCTGGCCTGTGCACTGGTCGGCGTCGTCGGTCTCGCGAAGGGCGTGTCACCGACGATCGAGTCCGGCGTGGAGGCAGCCGGAATGCCGCACGCCGTGGTCGGCGTGATCATCGCGCTGCTCGTGCTGCTGCCCGAGACCATCGCCGCCTTGCGTGCCGCCCGCCGCGATCGGGTGCAGACCAGTCTGAACCTGGCCCTGGGATCGGCGATGGCCAGCATCGGGCTGACCATTCCCGCCGTGGCGCTCGCCTCCTTGTGGCTGTCGGGGCCGCTCGTCCTGGGTCTCGGCTCCGTCCACCTGGTGCTGCTCGCCCTCACGATCGGGGTCAGCATCCTCACCGTTGTGCCGGGCCGCGCGACCCCGCTTCAGGGCGGTGTCCACTTGGTGCTGTTCGCGGCGTACTTGGAGCTGGCGATCACGCCTTAGGGCTTGCCATCAGCCATGGGGCAGGGGGCGCTCCATCCGCGCGTGGCGGCCCGTGAGCACCGTGATAGACCGGTCTCGACAGCACCGAACGCAGCCGCAGGACGCAGCGGCAGGCCCAGGCCGAACGCGGCGCCCATCGGACACAGGAGGACCCGTGCCCCGCACCCTCGTCAGCGCCCCCATCATGATCCTCAACGGGCCCAACCTGAACCTCCTCGGCCAGCGGCAGCCGGAGATCTACGGTTCCGACACCCTCACGGACGTCGAGGCACTCTGCGCCAAGGCGGCGGCCGCGCACGGCGGCACCATCGACTTCCGTCAGTCGAACCACGAGGGCGAGTTGGTCGACTGGATCCACGAGGCCCGCCAGAACCACGTCGGCATCGTGATCAATCCGGCCGCCTACTCCCACACCTCCGTGGCGATCCTGGATGCCCTCAACACCTGTGACGGTATGCCGGTGTTGGAGGTCCACATCTCCAACATCCACCAGCGCGAGGAGTTCCGGCACCACTCGTACGTCTCGCTGCGCGCGGACGGCGTCATCGCGGGATGCGGCGTCCAGGGGTACGCCTTCGCTGTCGAGCGGGTGGCCGCACTGGTGGCTCAGCGCGAGGCGTAGCGGCGGCGGGTGCCCGGCACCGCGGTTCGGACACGACGGCATCGGTGTCTGCGTCGCAGCAGACCTGATCCGCTGGAACGGGCGCTGCGGCCGTGTGAACGCGCCGTGACGACGGGTCTGTTGGCGCCCCTGAGCCCGCCTGCCTGTGCCCTTGACCGTCCCCATGCCTGCCTGCCGTGCCGCCAGCAGAATCCGTCCGTTTCCGTCCGTGACCCCGAAAGGCCTTGCCTTCGCGTGCGCTCCAAGTCGCAGACTCCCGTTCATAGCCCGGTACGACGGGCCCGAACGGGAGGGGACGCCGTGAAATACCGCACCATAGGAACCGATCCGAAGACCCGCCGTGAGGTGAGCGTGCTCGCGCTCGGCGCGATGCTCTTCGGCTCCGTGACCGACGAGAAGACGTCCTTCGCCATCCTCGACCGCTATGTCGAGGCCGGCGGGACGTTCATCGACACCTCCGACAACTACGCCTTCTGGATCGACGGCAGTCAGGGCGGGCAGAGCGAGGAGCTGCTCGGACGCTGGCGGCGCAGCCGCGGCATCGGCGACGAGATCGTCATCGCCACCAAGCTGGGGGCGCGTCCGCTCGCGCCCGGTACCGGCTACATAGACAACCCCGAGGGGTTGTCACCGAAGGTGATCCGCGAGTCCGCCGAGCGCAGCCGGGACCGGCTCGGGGTGGAGAAGATCGACCTGCTCTACGCGCACATCGAGGACCGGACCGTTCCGCTGCGCGACACCGTCGAGGGCTTCGCCGAGCTGGTGGCCGAGGGAACGGTCGGGCTGCTGGGGGTGAGCAACCACGCGATGTGGCGGGTCGAGCGGGCGCGCGCCCTCGCGGCGGCGGCCGGGCTGCCCGGCTACGAGGTCCTGCAATATCAGCACAGCCACCTCCGGCCACGCACAGACGTGCCCCAGCCGCTCTTCCCGGAGGGCAACCTCGGCAATGCCGGTGCCGAGCTGCTGAGCTACCTGAAGGCCGAGCCCAGCCTGACGCTGGTCGCCTACTCGCCGCTGCTCACCGGCGCCTACGTCAGGCAGGACAAGCCGCTGCCGCCGGACTTCGAACACCCGGGGACCCCCGCTCGGCTCGCGGTACTGCGCGAGGTCGCGAAGGAGACCGGGGCGACGGTCAACCAGGTCGTGCTGGCCTGGCAGACAGGCGGCCGACTGCCTGTGATCCCGCTGGCCGGGGCGTCGTCGGTGGCCCAGCTGGACGAGAACCTCGCCGCGGTGGACCTGGAGTTGACGGAAGATCAGCGGGCCCTGTTGGACGCGGCGCACTAGCGCTCACCGACAAAGCCGGCACTGGCGGTGCGCAGTCCTCCGAAGGAGCCCCGGGCACGGGTGCGGACCGCGCAGGGACGCACGTCCGGCACGTGGCCCGCGATCACCAGCCCCGCGCGCGCCACTCCCCAAGATGCGGCCGCTCCGCGCCCAGCGTCGTGTCGTTGCCGTGCCCCGGGTACACCCACGTCTCGTCCGGCAGCGGCTCGAAGATCTTCGTCTCCACGTCGTGCAGGAGGCTGGCGAAGGCCTTCGGGTCCTTGCGGGTGTTGCCGACGCCTCCCGGGAACAGGCAGTCGCCCGTGAACACATGCGCGTGCCCGTGCGGGTCGTCGTAGATGAGGGCGATCGAGCCGGGGGTGTGGCCCACCAGGTGGCGGGCGGTGAGCTCGACGCGGCCGACGCGGATCGTGTCGCCGTCCTCGACCAGCACGTCGGTCGGGACGGGGATGCCCTCCGCGTCGTACCGTCCCGCGTAGGTGCGTGCGCCCGTGGGCTCCACCACCTGCGCCAGTGCCTGCCAGTGGTCCCCGTGGCGGTGGGTGGTGACGACGGACGCGATGCCGTCGTCACCGATCAGCGTCAGCAACGTCTCCGGCTCGGCGGCCGCGTCGATCAGCAGCTGCTCGTCCGTGGCGCGGCAGCGCAGCAGATAGGCGTTGTTGTCCATCGGGCCGACCGCGACCTTGGAGATCATCAGGTCCTGCAACTCGTGTACATCCGCAGGTCCGCCGACCTTCACCGCTCCGCTGTACGTCATGTCGCTCAGCCTATAGCGGGGGGAGCGCGGGGAGCAGGCCGCCGTCGACGTGCAGGGCCGAACCGTCGCGGCGGCCGCAGAGCCAGCCGAGGAGATCAGCCTGGCGGCCGCTGACCGTGAGTTCGAACCGGGGCTCGCGGCCGCTCTTGATCTCTTCCAGGGTGAGGCCCTCGACGGCCCCGGTGCCCAGCGCGCGGCCGTCGTCCTGCTTGATCAACAGCGCGGGCACGCCGGGATGGTGCCGGAATCGGCGGGCGAGGAAGTTGATCTCGCGCTGCGTGAACTCCTCCGACAGATCCTCCAGCTCGTACCCGATCCCCAGGTCCACGTGATGCAGCTCGACCTCGATCCACCGCCGGAACGGCACCTGGGACGCCGTATCCGTCACGCCGTTGCGGAGCTCCACCGTGCGGGACCAGTCCGCGGGCGCCGCGCACGCCTCCTGGAAGCGGGCGGCGCTCTCGCGGACGTCCGTGAGCTGTTCCTCCAGGTCGCGCGGGGCGTCCCGCTCGATGTCGGCTTCCCGCTGCTCGGCGGTCGTGTACATGGGGCGTCCGGCGAGGACGTTCACGAGCGCGTCCGCGTTGCGGGCGAGGTGGGCGAGGACGTGGCCGCGGGTCCAGCCGGGAAGCCGTGACGGCTCGGCGACGGACGCGTTGTCCAGTTCGGCGGCTGCGGTCAGCAGCCGGTCGGTCGCGTCACGTACAGACGCCAGGTCGCGCACATGATCGTTCATGGGGCCGACGATAGTCCCGCCACACGTTCGGGTGAAGGCGGTGGAGCGCCGACCAAAATCGAATGCACGTGCTATAGGCTCGGGCGCGGCGTCGGGCATGCTGGAAGGTCCGGGATTGTTACCAACCAGCGAAACCAGTCCGGCGCTGTCGGTGGCTCCCCCTAGTCTGTGAGAGACGGGGGCCCCGCCCCTGTCGCTTCTCTCAAGAAAGGTGCGGACCGGCGTGGCCGACCGTCTCATCGTCCGTGGAGCGCGCGAGCACAACCTGAAGAACGTCTCGCTCGACCTCCCACGCGACTCCCTCATCGTCTTCACGGGTCTGTCCGGGTCGGGCAAGTCGTCGCTCGCCTTCGACACGATCTTCGCCGAGGGCCAGCGACGGTACGTCGAGTCGCTCTCCTCGTACGCCCGCCAGTTCCTCGGTCAGATGGACAAGCCGGACGTCGACTTCATCGAGGGCCTGTCGCCGGCGGTCTCCATCGACCAGAAGTCGACCTCGCGCAACCCGCGCTCGACGGTCGGCACCATCACCGAGGTCTACGACTATCTGCGCCTGCTGTTCGCGCGTATCGGCAAGCCGCACTGCCCCGAGTGCAGCCGCCCCATCTCGCGCCAGTCGCCGCAAGCGATCGTCGACAAGGTCCTCGAGCTGCCCGAGGGCAGCCGCTTCCAGGTCCTCTCGCCGCTCGTGCGCGAGCGCAAGGGCGAGTTCGTCGACCTCTTCAGCGATCTGCAGACGAAGGGCTACAGCCGTGCCCGCGTCGACGGCGAGACAATTCAGCTGACCGATCCGCCGACGCTGAAGAAGCAGGAGAAGCACACCATCGAGGTGGTCGTCGACCGCCTCACGGTGAAGGACGGCGCCAAGCGCCGACTGACCGACTCCGTCGAGACGGCCCTCGGCCTCTCCGGCGGCATGGTCGTGCTCGACTTCGTCGACCTCCCCCAGGACGACCCCGAGCGCGAGCGCATGTACTCGGAGCACCTCTACTGCCCGTACGACGACCTGTCCTTCGAAGAGCTGGAGCCCCGCTCCTTCTCCTTCAACTCGCCCTTCGGCGCCTGCCCGGACTGCACCGGCATCGGTACGCGCATGGAGGTCGACCCCGAGCTGATCGTCCCCGACGAGGACAAGTCCCTCGACGAAGGGGCCATCCACCCCTGGTCGCACGGTCACACCAAGGACTACTTCGGGCGGCTCGTCGGCGCGCTCGCCGACGCCCTCGGATTCCGTACCGACATCCCGTTCGCGGGGCTGCCGCAGCGCGCCAAGAAGGCCGTGCTGTACGGGCACAAGACGCAGATCGAGGTGCGGTACCGCAACCGGTACGGCCGCGAGCGGAGGTACACGACCCCGTTCGAGGGCGCCGTCCCCTTCGTGAAGCGACGGCACAGCGAGGCCGAGAGCGACGCCAGCCGCGAGCGCTTCGAGGGCTATATGCGCGAGGTGCCGTGCCCCACGTGTGAGGGCACGCGCCTCAAGCCGATCGTGCTCGCTGTCACGATCATGGAGAAGTCCATCGCCGAGGTCTCGGCCATGTCGATCAGCGACTGCGCGGACTTCCTGGGCGAGCTGAAGCTCAGCGCCCGTGACAAGAAGATCGCCGAGCGGGTCCTGAAGGAGGTCAACGAGCGGCTGCGCTTCCTGGTCGACGTCGGCCTCGACTATCTGTCGCTGAACCGCGCGGCAGGGACGCTGTCCGGCGGCGAGGCCCAGCGCATCCGCCTGGCCACCCAGATCGGCTCAGGACTCGTCGGCGTGCTGTACGTACTCGACGAGCCGTCGATCGGCCTGCACCAGCGCGACAACCACCGCCTCATCGAGACCCTGGTCAGGCTGCGCGACATGGGCAACACGCTCATCGTCGTCGAGCATGACGAGGACACGATCAAGGTCGCCGACTGGGTCGTCGACATCGGGCCGGGCGCCGGTGAGCACGGCGGCAAGGTCGTGCACAGCGGCCCGCTCGCGGAGCTGCTGACCAACAGCGAGTCGATGACCGGCAAGTACCTGTCCGGCAAGAAGTCAATCGTCCTGCCCGACATCCGCCGGCCCGTCGACCCGACCCGGCAGCTCACGGTGCACGGCGCCCGCGAGAACAACCTGCAGGACATCGACGTATCGTTCCCGCTCGGTGTCCTCACGGCCGTCACAGGTGTATCAGGATCCGGCAAGTCCACGCTGGTCAACGACATCCTCTACACGCATCTCGCGCGTGAGCTGAACGGCGCCCGGAGCGTTCCGGGGCGGCACACGCGCGTGGACGGCGACGACCTCGTCGACAAGGTGGTGCACGTCGACCAGTCGCCCATCGGCCGTACGCCGCGGTCGAACCCGGCGACGTACACGGGCGTCTTCGACCACGTCCGCAAGCTGTTCGCGGAGACGACGGAGGCGAAGGTGCGCGGCTATCTGCCGGGCCGCTTCTCCTTCAACGTCAAGGGCGGCCGCTGCGAGAACTGCTCCGGCGACGGCACCATCAAGATCGAGATGAACTTCCTGCCGGACGTGTACGTGCCGTGCGAGGTCTGCCACGGCGCGCGCTACAACCGGGAGACCCTGGAGGTCCACTACAAGGGCAAGTCCATCGCCGAGGTGCTGGACATGCCGATCGAGGAGGCCCTCGGCTTCTTCGAGGCCGTGCCCGCGATCGCCCGCCACCTCAGGACGCTCAACGACGTCGGCCTCGGATACGTCCGGCTCGGCCAGCCCGCGCCCACGCTCTCCGGCGGTGAGGCCCAGCGCGTGAAGCTCGCGAGCGAATTGCAGAAGCGGTCCACGGGACGCACGGTCTATGTCCTGGACGAGCCGACCACCGGTCTGCACTTCGAGGACATCAGCAAGCTGATCTCGGTGCTGTCCGACCTGGTCGACAAGGGCAACACGGTCATCGTCATCGAGCACAACCTCGACGTGATCAAGACGGCCGACTGGGTCGTCGACATGGGCCCGGAGGGCGGCAACGGCGGCGGTCTCGTCGTCGCGGAGGGCACGCCGGAGCAGGTCGCGGCGGTCCCGGCGAGCCACACGGGCAAGTTCCTGCGCGAGATCCTGGGTGCCGACCGCATCAGCGACGCGTCGTCTACCGAGGCGGCAAAGGCACCGCGCAAGACGGCGGCCAGGAAGACGGTGGTGGCCAACTCCACGGCCACGGCGAAGGCGACGGTCACCAAGGCGACCAAGAAGACCGGCGCGAAGAAGACGAGCCAGGCCCGCACGGCCTGACCCGCGTCACCCCAGGCAACGCGCGACCGCGCCCCACGGGAGGAACTCCCCGTGGGGCGCGGCGTGTATACGGAGTACGCGGGCCAGGGAGATGCGGCGGACGCACGACCAGGTCAGGCCGGACAGCGGGTCAGGCGCTCTGCGGCTCGACGAACTGCATGTCCAGCTGGATCTTCACCACGTCGCCGAGCAGCCCGGTCCCGAAGTCCAGCCCGAAGTCGCTGCGCCGGATCTCGCCCGTGGCCTCGAACCCGGCGTGCCTGCGCCCGTCCACGACGAAAGTCCACGAGCCCGCCGAACTCGGCGTCCAGCGTCACCGGACGCGTCACGTCGCCGATGGTCAGCTCGCCCTCCATCGACCACTCCGCCCTTGCCGGACACCCGCGTCGAGCGGTACGTCATCGTCGGCCGACTGGGACCGCGTGGCCGACGAGCAGGTCGCCGTTCTCCGGCACGAGGCTCCGCTGCAGGCCCCCCCCATGTCGCCTCGCTGGCCGACGAGTTGAAGGTCACGGCAGGCGCCGCCTTCGCCGACCGGCTCGCCGCCGTGCCGGTCATGCCCCGGCGTGCGGGAGTACAGACCGTCGAACACCCCGGAGCAGGCGCCCTGCGCCTGGCGTACGAAACGCTCGCGCTCCCCGACGACGGCCAGCGGATGGTCGTCCATCTGCCCGCCGACGAGGCGACGGCCGCGGCCCTCGACCACGTCGACGGACGCCGGCCCGGCGCGCTGCGCGCCGTCAACGGCTGACGTACAGGGGTGCCGTCAAAGGCTGACGTACACGGGCGCCGTCAACGCCTGACGTACATCCCCAGTCCCGGACTTACCGGCCGAGTTCGGCGGCGTACGGCGGCTGCGCTCCCGGGCGGGAGCAGGTGATCGCGGCGGCCCGGGCCGCGAAGCCGAGAATGTCGTGCCAGTCGTCCTCGCCGAGCGCCGCCACGGCCTCCACGGACATCGCGTCGTGCACGGCGAGCCGGTGCAGCAGCGCGGCGTTGACCGTGTCACCCGCACCGATCGTGTCGACGACGTCGACCGGGACGCCCGGCACCGCGTACTCCCCGCCCTCCCGGGTCAGCACCGTGAGGCCGTCGCCGCCATGGGTCAGCACCACCGCGGCGGGGCCGGCGGCCAGCCACTCCTTCGGCGCCCCGCCGAGCCACGCGGCGTCCTCCTCCGACAGCTTCACCAGCCCCGTGTGCGGCAGCCAGGAGCGGAACCGCGCGCGATAGGCGTCCGCGTCCGGTATCAGCACCGGCCGGATGTTCGGGTCCAGTGCCGTGAACACGCCCTGCCCGGCTGCGGTCCGCATCAGCTCCTCGTACGCGGTTGCGCCCGGCTCCAGGACCAGCGAACAGGTTCCGAACGACACCGCGCGCGTACCGGGCGGCAGTTGGTCCGGCACGGCGAAAAGCCGATCCGCCGTTCCCTCGACGTAGAAGGAGTACCCGGCCGAACCGTCCGCGCCGATCGAGGCGACGGCCAGCGTCGTCGGCTCCGTGCCGCGCTGCACGTACGACACGTCCACCCCCGCCGCACGCAGCCCGCCCAGCAACGCCTCGCCGAAGGCGTCGGCCGACACCCGGGAGCAGAAGGCCGTGGGCGAGCCGAGCCGGCCCAGCGCCACGGCGGTGTTGTAGGGCCCGCCGCCCAGGCGCGGGGCGAGGTCCGGCAGCCCGCCGGCTGCATTCGGCGATACGCGAGTGGGGCTCCCGTACCGTCCCGGTTGCGGGACGAGGTCGATGAGGGCCTCACCGGCGACGACGATCACGAGACGGTTCCTTTCTCTGCGCACCCTCATGAGGCGCAGTGATCAGGTACTCAGGTCGGTGGTGGGTGCGGGCTCGGCCGGTCCTCGCCGGGCACGCCCGGCCCCGGTTGCGGCGCCCGCGGGAACGTATCTCACCACCCCGGGCGCGGTGCCCGCGGGGCCGTATCTCCTCTGCGCCCGAGCGTAAACGCCCGCGTGAACACGGTACGCGATGATTTGTCTCTTATATGGGAGTTTGATGCCCCTGACGAGGGGCGATGCCAGAATTGGCGTGGTCCCGCGCGCGGCCCCTTTTCCGCGGCTGGCGAGAGGTCCTCGGGTGGCCCTGTTGTCGGTCCCCGCCAGTAGGGTGTGAGGCATGGCAGACCCCTCCAGCTACCGCCCCAAGCCGGGACAGATCCCCGACTCGCCGGGGGTCTACAGGTTCCGCGACGAGCACCGTCGCGTGATCTACGTCGGCAAGGCGAAAAGCCTGCGCCAGCGCCTGGCGAACTACTTCCAGGACCTCGCGGGCCTGCACCCGCGCACCCGCACCATGGTCACCACGGCCGCGTCCGTGGAGTGGACGGTGGTGTCGACCGAGGTCGAGGCGCTGCAGCTCGAGTACTCCTGGATCAAGGAGTTCGACCCCCGGTTCAACGTCAAGTACCGCGACGACAAGAGCTATCCGTATCTCGCGGTGACCATGAACGAGGAGTTCCCGCGGGTCCAGGTCATGCGCGGCCACAAGAAGAAGGGCGTCCGCTACTTCGGACCGTACGCGCACGCGTGGGCGATCCGCGACACCGTGGACCTCCTGCTGCGCGTCTTCCCTGTACGGACCTGCTCCGCGGGCGTCTTCAAGAACGCGGCCAGGACCGGTCGCCCCTGCCTCCTCGGGTACATCGACAAGTGCTCGGCCCCCTGCGTCGGCCGCGTCTCCGCCGAGGAACACCGCGAACTCGCCGAGGAGTTCTGCGACTTCACGGCCGGGCGCACGGGCACGTACATCCGTCGTCTGGAGAAGCAGATGATGGACGCCGCCGAGGAGATGGAGTACGAGAAGGCGGCACGCCTGCGCGATGACATAGGCGCCCTGAAGAAGGCGATGGAGAAGAACGCGGTCGTGCTGGCCGACGCGACCGACGCCGACCTCATGGCGGTCGCCGAGGACGAGCTCGAGGCCGCCGTCCAGATCTTCCACGTCCGCGGCGGCCGGGTGCGCGGCCAGCGCGGCTGGGTCACCGACAAGGTGGAGGCCGTCACCACCGGTGATCTAGTGGAGCACGCGCTCCAGCAGCTGTACGGCGAGGAGACCGGCGACTCCGTACCGAAGGAGGTGCTGGTCCCGGCGCTGCCCGACCCCGCCGAACCGGTGCAGGAGTGGCTGACCGGCCGACGAGGCTCGAATGTGTCGCTGCGCATACCGCAGCGCGGGGACAAGAAGGCGCTCATGGAGACCGTGCAGCGCAACGCGCTGCAGGCCCTCGCGCTGCACAAGACCAAGCGCGCATCCGACCTCACCACGCGCTCGCGCGCCCTGGAGGAGATCGCCGAGGCGCTCGACCTGGACAGCGCCCCGCTGCGGATCGAGTGCTACGACATCTCGCACCTGCAGGGCGACGACGTCGTCGCGTCCATGGTGGTCTTCGAGGACGGTCTGGCCCGGAAGAGCGAGTACCGGCGCTTCCAGATCAAGGGTCGTGTCGGAGACACGCAAATCTGGCACGGCTCGGGGCAGGACGACGTCCGGTCCATGCACGAAGTGATCATGCGCCGCTTCAAGCGCTATCTCGCCGAGCAGGAGAGGACGGGGGAGTGGGCTGGGGACGGCTCCTCCGTGGAACTGTCCGCAGATGCCTACGAAGGATCTGTCGAGGGACCGGGCGAGGGACGGGGGGAGGGACCGATCGAGGCGTCCCCCGGAGCGGTCGAAGGCGCCGCATCCGAGGCCGACGATGCCCGGGCACGCCTGGTCGACGACACCGGCCGCCCCAAGCGCTTCGCCTACCCCCCGCAGCTCGTCGTCGTCGACGGCGGCCAGCCGCAGGTCGCCGCGGCCAAGAAGGCCCTCGACGAGCTCGGCATCGACGACATCGCGGTGTGCGGCCTCGCCAAGCGCCTCGAAGAGGTGTGGGTGCCCGACGAGAGCGACCCGCTGGTCCTGCCGCGCACCAGCGAGGGCCTGTACCTTCTGCAGCGCGTACGCGACGAGGCGCACCGTTTTGCGATCACGTATCAGCGCACCAAGCGGGCCAAGCGCTTCAAGGCAGGCCCTCTGGACGAGGTGCCGGGCCTGGGCGACGCACGGAAACAGGCGCTGATCAGGCATTTCGGTTCGGTGAAGAAGCTGCGTGCTGCGACCGTCGAGCAGATCTGTGAGGTCCCGGGCGTGGGCCGCAAGACGGCCGAGACGATCCTCGGGGCCTTGGCCCGTACGGCGCCCGCGGCACCGGCCGTGAACACGGCCACAGGAGAGATCATTGAGGACGAGGAGCCCGCACCCGCGGGTTCCGGGCAAGAAGCCGAGGCCGCGGGGGCCTCGGACGAAAGACGGGGGCAGGAGACATGAGCGAGCACGGCGCACACGGACAGGGTGCACACGGCCAAGAGAGCGACCACGGTGCGCAGGGCGAACATCGCGCACCGAGCGCGCCCAGCGCGTCAAGCCCACAGGAAGCACAGGAAGCACAGGACGCACAAGCCGAACATGGAGCACAGGTGAGTACGGGCACGACCATCGACGCGAACGGGGTTCCCGACTCCGCGATCCCCGAGTTGGTGATCATCTCGGGAATGTCCGGCGCAGGCCGGTCCACGGCGGCCAAGTGCCTCGAGGACCTCGGCTGGTTCGTCGTCGACAACCTGCCGCCCGCGCTGATCCCCACCATGGTGGAGCTCGGCGCCCGCTCCCAGGGCAATGTGGCCCGGATCGCGGTCGTCGTCGACGTCCGGGGCCGGCGCTTCTTCGACAACCTCCGTGAGTCGCTCGCCGACCTGGAGGCCAGGAACGTCACCCGACGGATCGTTTTTCTGGAGTCGTCCGACGATGCCCTGGTCCGCCGCTTCGAGTCCGTACGCCGGCCCCACCCGCTGCAGGGCGACGGCCGGATCGTCGACGGCATCGCGGCCGAGCGCGATCTGCTGCGCGAGCTGCGCGGTGACGCCGACCTGGTGATCGACACCTCCAGCCTCAACGTCCACGAGCTGCGCGCCAAGATGGACGCCCAGTTCGCCGGCGACGAGGAGCCGGAGCTGCGGGCCACGGTGATGTCCTTCGGCTACAAGTACGGCCTGCCGGTCGACGCCGACCTCGTCGTCGACTGCCGCTTCCTGCCGAACCCCCACTGGGTCCCCGAGCTGCGCCCGTACACCGGCCTCAACGAGGAGGTCTCCGGCTACGTCTTCAACCAGCCCGGTGCCAAGGAGTTCCTCAACCAGTACACCGAGCTGCTCCAGCTCATCGCCGCCGGCTACCGCCGCGAGGGCAAGCGCTATGTGACCATCGCGGTCGGCTGTACCGGCGGTAAGCACCGCTCCGTCGCCATGTCGGAGAAGCTCGCCAAGCGACTCGCCTCCGAGGGAGTGGAGACCGTCGTCGTCCACCGGGACATGGGCCGCGAATGAGCGAACCCAATCTCCGGCTCCGCAGGCTGCGCCGGATCACAGGTGCCGGCGGGAAGGTACGCCGCCGGGGTGCCCAGCCCAAGGTCGTCGCGCTCGGCGGCGGCATGGGCCTGTCCGCCTCGCTCGCCGCGCTGCGCCGTATCACCGGCGATCTCACCGCCGTCGTCACGGTCGCCGACGACGGCGGCTCCAGCGGACGGCTGCGCGACGAGCTCGGCGTGCTCCCGCCCGGCGATCTGCGCAAGGCTCTCGCGGCGCTGTGCGGCGACGACGAGTGGGGCCAGACCTGGGCCCGCGTCATCCAGCACCGCTTCCAGTCCAAGGGGGACCTGCACGAACACGCGGTCGGCAACCTGCTGATCGTGGCCCTCTGGGAGCAGCTCGGCGACCATGTCCAGGCCCTCGACCTGGTCGGCAAGCTGCTGGGCGCGCACGGCCGCGTCCTGCCGATGTCCGCGGTACCACTGGAGCTCCAGGCGCTCGTACGAGGCCATGATCCGGAGCGGCCCGACGAGGTCGACACGGTCCGCGGTCAGGCCACCGTCGCGCTCACCCCAGGTGAGGTGCAGTCCGTGCACCTCGTCCCGAACGACCCGCCGGCCGTCCCCGAGGCCGTCGAGGCGGTCCTCGACGCGGACTGGGTGGTGCTCGGACCCGGTTCCTGGTTCTCCTCCGTGATCCCGCATCTGCTCGTGCCCGAGCTGCTGGACGCCCTCATGCGGACCAAGGCCCGCCGGGTCCTCTCGCTCAATCTGGCTCCGCAGCCCGGCGAAACCTCCGGCTTCTCCCCGCAGCGTCATTTGGAGGTTTTGGGGCGACACGCCCCTAAACTCGCCCTGGACGTGGTGTTGGCCGACGAGGCCGCCGTGCCCGACTGCGAGTCGCTGACCGAGGCCGCCCAAAGGTTCGGCGCCGCGGTCGAGCTGGCGCCGGTCGCCCGGACCGACGGCAGCCCTCGGCACGACCCGGAGCTCCTGGCTGCCGCGTACGACCGTATTTTTCGGATGCATGGAAGGATCGGCCCATGGCGATGACGGCAGCGGTGAAGGACGAGATCTCCCGGCTACCCGTCACCCGGACCTGCTGCAGGAAGGCAGAGGTCTCGGCGATCCTGCGGTTCGCGGGCGGGCTGCACCTGGTGAGCGGCCGCATCGTGATCGAGGCGGAGCTGGACACGGCGATGGCGGCGCGCCGGCTGAAGCGGGACATCCTGGAGATCTTCGGACACAGTTCCGAACTGATCGTGATGGCTCCCGGCGGGTTGCGGCGCGGCTCCCGCTATGTCGTACGCGTGGTCGCGGGCGGCGACCAGCTGGCCCGCCAGACGGGTCTTGTGGACGGCCGCGGCCGCCCCATCCGCGGACTGCCCCCGCAGGTGGTCTCGGGGGCCACCTGTGATGCGGAGGCCGCCTGGCGCGGGGCGTTCCTCGCCCATGGTTCGCTCACCGAGCCCGGCCGCTCCTCCTCCCTGGAGGTGACCTGCCCAGGTCCCGAGGCGGCGCTCGCCCTGGTCGGCGCGGCCCGCCGGCTGTCGATCGCCGCCAAGGCCCGCGAGGTACGGGGCGTGGACCGGGTCGTCGTCCGCGACGGCGACGCGATCGGCGCGCTGCTCACCCGGCTCGGCGCACATGAGTCGGTGCTGGCCTGGGAGGAGCGGCGGATGCGCCGTGAGGTCCGCGCCACCGCCAACCGCCTCGCCAACTTCGACGACGCCAACCTGCGCCGCTCGGCCCGCGCCGCCGTGGCCGCCGGGGCCCGCGTCCAGCGCGCCCTGGAAATCCTCGGCGAGGAGGTGCCCGAGCACCTCGCGGCCGCCGGCCGACTGCGCATGGAGCACAAGCAGGCGTCCCTGGAGGAGCTCGGCGCGCTCGCCGACCCGCCGCTCACCAAGGACGCCGTAGCGGGCCGTATCCGCCGCCTGCTGGCCATGGCCGACAAGCGGGCGCAGGACCTGGGCATCCCGGGGACGGAGTCCAACCTCTCGGAGGAGATGGCGGACAACCTCGCGGGCTGACCGCCGGCTCCGCACATCCAATGCACCGGTGCCCGCGCTCACTTGGGGCGCGGGCACCCTTCTTCGTTCGCCATCCTGGGCGCCGTTGACGCGCGGCGTCGGTGGCCGCGGGCCGCACATCGGACCCCGGCGGCGGGTGTCGTCAAGGTGCTCCGAGGCGCGGTCGCCAAGGAGCAGATTCCGCTCATCGGAGCGGGCTGACTCTCGGCCGTCAGCCCTTGTGGCAGCGGCTCATCCCCCTACTGGCTGGTACGCACCGCACGTGTCGCGTCGGGGCCCTCTCGATGTCACTTCGGGGGCTTTGGAGAGGTAGGGTCGTAGGCGGTCGGGGACATCCCTATAAAACTCGCCGGCGTCGAAACCGGCGTACCTAACGAGGAGATCGGTTCGTGACGATCCGCGTAGGCATCAACGGCTTTGGCCGCATCGGTCGTAACTACTTCCGCGCGCTGCTGGAGCAGGGTGCAGACATCGAGATCGTGGCTGTCAACGACCTGGGTGACACCGCGACCACCGCTCACCTGCTGAAGTACGACACCATCCTCGGCCGCCTCAAGGCCGACGTGTCGCACACCGAGGACACCATCACCGTCGACGGCCACACCATCAAGGTGCTGTCCGAGCGCAACCCCGCCGACATCCCGTGGGGCGAGCTGGGTGTCGACATCGTCATCGAGTCGACCGGCATCTTCACCAGCCGCGACGACGCCGCCAAGCACCTCGCCGGCGGCGCCAAGAAGGTCCTCATCTCGGCCCCGGCCAAGAACGAGGACATCACCATCGTGATGGGCGTCAACCAGGACAAGTACGACCCGGCGAACCACCACGTCATCTCCAACGCCTCCTGCACCACCAACTGCGTGGCGCCGATGGCCAAGGTCCTCGACGAGAACTTCGGCATCGTCAAGGGCCTGATGACGACGGTGCACGCGTACACGAACGACCAGCGCATCCTGGACTTCCCGCACAAGGACCTGCGCCGCGCCCGTGCCGCCGCCGAGAACATCATCCCGACCACCACCGGTGCCGCGAAGGCCACCGCGCTGGTCCTCCCGCAGCTCAAGGGCAAGCTGGACGGCATCGCGATGCGCGTCCCGGTCCCGACCGGCTCGGTCACCGACCTCGTCATCGAGCTCGACCGCGAGGTCACCAAGGACGAGATCAACACCGCCTTCCAGAAGGCCGCCGAGGGTCAGCTGAAGGGCATCCTCGAGTACACCGAGGACCAGATCGTCTCCTCGGACATCGTCAACTGGCCGGCCTCCTGCACCTTCGACTCCTCCCTGACGATGGTCCAGGGCAAGTCGGTCAAGGTCGTCGGCTGGTACGACAACGAGTGGGGCTACTCCAACCGCCTCGTCGACCTCACGGTCTTCGTCGGCGGCCAGCTCTGATCCGTATCTGATACGGCAGGCACTCCGATGTGAGCAGCAGGGCTCGGGCAGCGCAATGCCGCGCTACCCGGGCCCTGTTGTACGAGTCCAGAGCTTTCCCTTAGGAGTCACTCCATGAAGACGATCGACGAACTTCTCGCCGAAGGCGTCGACGGCAAGCGGGTTTTCGTCCGCGCCGACCTCAACGTGCCGCTGGCCGACGGCCGGATCACCGACGACGGCCGTATCCGCGCCGTCCTGCCGACCGTGAAGGCGCTCGCCGACGCGGGGGCCAAGGTCGTCGTCGCCTCGCACCTCGGCCGCCCCAAGGGCGCCCCCGACCCGGCGTTCTCACTGCTGCCCGCCGCCGAGCGGCTCGGTGAGCTGCTCGGCAAGCCCGTCGCCTTCGCCGAGGACACCGTCGGCCCCGCAGCGCACGACGCGGTGGACGGCCTCGAGCCCGGCCAGGTCGCCGTCATCGAGAACCTGCGCTTCAACGCCGGCGAGACCAGCAAGGACGACGCCGAGCGCGGCGAGTTCGCCGACCGGCTCGCCGCCCTGGCCGATGTGTACGTGGGTGACGGCTTCGGCGCCGTGCACCGCAAGCACGCCTCGGTCTACGACCTGCCGGCGCGCCTGCCGCACTACGCGGGCTACCTCATCGCCACCGAGGTCGGCGTCCTGAAGAAGCTCACCGAGGATGTCCAGCGCCCGTACGTCGTCGTGCTCGGCGGCGCCAAGGTCTCCGACAAGCTCGCCGTCATCGACCAGCTGCTCGGCAAGGCCGACCGTCTGCTGATCGGCGGCGGCATGGTGTTCACGTTCCTCAAGGCCAAGGGCTACGAGATCGGCAAATCCCTCGTCCAGGAGGACCAGCTCCCGGCCGTCGCCGAGTACATCGAGCGCGCGGAGAAGACCGGCGTCGAGCTGGTCCTGCCCGTCGACGCCCTGGTCGCGCCCGAGTTCCCGGACCTGAAGACCAAGGCCCCGGCCAACCCCACCGCGGTCGCAGCCGACGCCATCCCCGCCGACGGGATGGGCCTCGACATCGGCCCGGAGACCTGCAACCTCTACGCCTCGAAGCTCGCCGACGCGGCCACCGTCTTCTGGAACGGCCCGATGGGCGTCTTCGAGCACCCCGACTACGCCGAGGGCACCAAGGCTGTCGCCCAGGCCCTCCTCGACTCCAAGGCCTTCACGGTCGTCGGCGGCGGAGACTCCGCCGCGGCCGTCCGCATCCTGGGATTCGACGAGAACGCATTCGGCCACATCTCGACCGGCGGCGGCGCCTCCCTCGAATACCTCGAGGGCAAGACGCTCCCCGGCCTCGCCGCACTGGAGGACTGAACACCCGTGAGCTCCCGCACCCCGCTGATGGCGGGCAACTGGAAGATGAACCTCAACCACCTCGAGGCCATCGCGCACGTCCAGAAGCTCGCCTTCGCCCTGGCTGACAAGGACTACGAGGCCTGTGAGGTCGCCGTCCTGCCGCCCTTCACCGACCTGCGCTCCGTGCAGACCCTGGTCGACGGCGACAAGCTGAAGATCAAGTACGGCGCCCAGGACATCTCGGCGCACGACTCCGGCGCCTACACCGGCGAGATCTCCGGCGCGATGCTGGCCAAGCTGAAGTGCACGTACGTGGCGATCGGCCACTCCGAGCGCCGCCAGTACCACAATGAGACCGACGAACTCGTGAACGCCAAGGTCAAGGCCGCCTACAAGCACGGCCTGACCCCGATCCTCTGCGTCGGCGAGGGCCTGGACATCCGCAAGGCGGGCAACCAGGTCTCCTACACGCTCGCGCAGGTCGACGGCGCCCTCAAGGACGTCCCGGCCGAGCAGGCCGAGTCCATCGTGATCGCTTACGAGCCGGTCTGGGCGATCGGCACCGGCGAGGTCGCCACGCCCGAGGACGCCCAGGAGGTCTGCGGGGCGATCCGCGGCCGCCTCGCCGAGCTGTACTCGCAGGAACTGGCCGACAAGGTCCGCATCCAGTACGGCGGCTCCGTGAAGGCCGGGAACGTGGCGGCGATCATGGCGCAGCCCGATGTCGACGGCGCCCTGGTCGGCGGCGCCGCGCTGGACGCCGACGAGTTCGTCAAGATCGTCCGCTTCCGCGACCAGTGATCATGCGGTGAGTATGCGGTAGCGGCGATCCGTCGTACCCTTGCGGGGGCCGGAGGCTCTGGAAGTGAGCTTCGGCCCCCGTCGTCCATCAGAGTCCGAGGAAGTTGGTCCAGCCGTGGTTATGGGGTTCTCGATCGCCCTGATCGTCTTCAGCCTGCTGCTGATGCTGCTGGTGCTGATGCACAAGGGGAAGGGCGGCGGCCTCTCCGACATGTTCGGTGGCGGCATGCAGTCGTCCGTCGGCGGCTCCTCGGTCGCCGAGCGCAACCTCGACCGCATCACCGTGGTGGTCGGTCTGCTGTGGTTCGCGTGCATTGTCGTACTCGGCCTGCTGATGAAGGTCAGCAGCTGACGACGCCAGGACGGTAGGACGGCACGTCAACAACTGCACATAGCGACGTTAAAGCCCCATGCTTGGTACGCGTTCTTTAGGCGCGGCTTATCATGGGGCTTGCGTCTTGGGGTGGGGGTGTAACTCCAGTCACTGGACGCGCGTTGGGCCTTACGTAGACTGAGGCGCCCGCAGCGAAGCGACAGGCCATGTGCTTCGCGGCACCATCACGCAGGGAGTTACGACCGTGGCAAGTGGCAACGCGATCCGAGGAAGCCGGGTCGGGGCGGGGCCGATGGGCGAGGCCGAGCGCGGCGAGTCCGCGCCGCGGCTGCGCGTCTCCTTCTGGTGCTCGAACGGGCACGAGACGCAGCCGAGCTTCGCAAGCGACGCGCAGGTTCCCGAGACATGGGACTGTCCCCGCTGTGGCTTCCCGGCAGGACAGGACCGGGACAACCCGCCGGACCCGCCGCGCACCGAGCCGTACAAGACGCATCTCGCGTATGTACGGGAGCGGCGCAGCGACGCGGACGGCGAGGCGATCCTCGCCGAGGCGCTCGCCAAACTGCGGGGCGAGATCTAGGAGTTGTTGTCCGGCCGGGCACCCATGTGCGGTGTCCGGCCGGAGTCGTCTTCCGCCTTCGGATCCGGGCCGGGCTTCTGATGCGTTCAAGCCCGCGCGCCCGCGCTCGCGGCCGATTGTCAGTGGCGGCCTCTACGGTTCTGAATCTGGGGGTACCCCCAGGCCCTTGAGGCTCTGGGGGAGGACCGGGAGGGGACGTTGTGACGACGACCGAAGTCGTGGGTGCCTCTGCGCCCACGTGGCGCGGGGGATTCGGGCGCCTGTGGACGGCTGCCGTGCTGTCGAGATTCGGCGACGCGCTGCGGACGGCGGCCTTACCGCTGCTCGCCGCCTCGCTGACGGACGAGCCGATGCTGATCGCCTCCGTGACGGCCTGCGGCTATCTGCCGTGGATCATCTTCGGGCTGCTCGGCGGGGCCCTGGCAGACCGGGTCGACCAGCGGCGCGCCATGTGGAGCGTGGACGTGGCGCGTGGCCTGCTGGTGGCGGCCTTCGCGGCGGCCGTGGCGCTGGGGCAGGCGACCATAGGACTGCTCATCGCGCTGGCCTTCGCGCTCACCACCCTCCAGACACTCTTCGACAACGCCGCCACGGCCCTGCTGCCCAACCTGGTGGACGAGAGGGCACTGGGCAGCGCGAACGCGCGTCTGCTCACCGGCCAGCAGATCGCGGGCGGTCTGCTGGCGGCACCCGCCGTGCCCCTGTTGATCGTCGGAGGGATGGCCGTCCCGTTCGCGGCGGACGCCGTGACCTACCTGGTGGCGGCGGCACTCGTGGCCTCGCTGCGGACCTCCGTGCCTCAGCGTGACCCCAGACCCGCGGGCAGCACCCTGCGCGGGGACATCGCCGCCGGACTCCGGGCGCTGTGGCGTGACCGTCCTCTGCGAGGACTGTGCCTCGCGACAGCCCTCTGCAACATCGGGATGGGTGCCCTGATCGCCACGATGGTGCTCCTCGTGACGGGCTGGCTCGACGCGGGCAACGGCGGATACGCAGCCGCTATGACGGCCTACGCGGTCGGCAGCCTGACCGGGGGATGGGTGCAGCGGAGGCTCGTCGCTCGGGTAGGCCGAATACGCAGTGTGGTCATCGCCGGCTCGGCGCAGATCGGCGCACTGGTGGTGATGGGCACGGTGCGCAGCCTTGCCGCGGTGGTCGTGAGCCTGGCGGTCTTCGGTCTCATGGGCATGGTCTGGAACGTGAACACGACGACGCTGATGCAACAGCGGGCGCCCGCGGAGATGCTGGGACGCATCAGTTCGGCCTTCCGCACCCTGGCGGTCGCAGGGGCGCCGCTGGGTGCCCTTCTGGGCGGTGCCGTGGCCACGGCCTGGGGACTGAACACGCCCGCGCTGCTTGCGGCAGCGCTGTTCGTCCTGTCCGTCACCGCCCTGTTGCCTGCCCTTCAACCCGCCAACGGCGAACAGACCGCTCATGGCGATACCTGATCAATTAGGTTGGGAAGTGCAGCGGGGCAAGGTACGCAGGACGTACGCAGGTACAAGAGAAGGCTGAAGTCCCAGATGAACGCAGAACGCCGTACCAGGCTCAACCAGATGCCCGAGTGGACCGCTCTGGCCAAGCACCGGGAGCAGTTGGGGGAGGTGCATCTGCGTGAGCTGTTCGCCGCGGAGCCGGGGCGCGGCGCGGGCTACACGCTCCAGGTCGGCGATCTGTACGTCGACTACTCGAAGCACCTGGTCACGGACGAGACGCTGGCCCTGCTGCGTGACCTGGCCGCCGCGACCGGCGTGTTCGGGCTGCGAGACGCCATGTTCCGGGGCGAGAAGATCAACACGACCGAGGACCGTGCGGTGCTGCACGTCGCGCTGCGCGCCCCGCGTGACGCGGTCATCGAGGTCGACGGGAAGAACGTCGTGCCCGGGGTCCACGCAGTGCTCGACAAGATGAGTGCCTTCTCGGAGCGGGTCCGCTCGGGCGAGTGGACCGGCCACACCGGCAAGCGCATCAGGAACGTCGTCAACGTCGGCATCGGCGGCTCCGACCTCGGACCGGCCATGGCGTACGAGGCGCTGCGGGCCTTCACCGACCGCGATCTGACCGTGCGCTTCGTCTCGAACGTCGACGGCGCCGACCTGCACGAGGCCGTGCAGGGCCTGGACGCCGCCGAGACACTGTTCATCATCGCCTCGAAGACCTTCACCACCATCGAGACCATCACCAACGCGACCTCGGCGCGCACCTGGCTGCTGAACGAGCTGGGGGCCGGTCAGGAGGCCGTCGCCAAGCACTTCGTGGCACTGTCCACGAACGCCGAGAAGGTGGCCGACTTCGGCATCGACACGGCCAACATGTTCGAGTTCTGGGACTGGGTCGGCGGCCGCTACTCGTATGACTCGGCGATCGGCCTGTCGCTGATGATCGCCATCGGCCCGGACCG
The DNA here is from genome assembly GCF_013778455.1 of Streptomyces himalayensis subsp. himalayensis. GTDB lineage: Bacteria > Actinomycetota > Actinomycetes > Streptomycetales > Streptomycetaceae > Streptomyces > Streptomyces himalayensis. Next base: position 56,573 of record NZ_JACEHE010000013.1, read on the forward strand.
CTTCCGGGAGATGCTCGACGGCTTCCACCTGGTCGACGAGCACTTCCGCACGGCACCGGCCGAGTCCAACGTGCCGCTGCTGCTGGGCCTGCTGGGCATCTGGTACGGCAACTTCCACGGCGCGCAGTCGCATGCGGTGCTGCCCTACTCGCACTACCTGTCCAAGTTCACCGCGTATCTGCAGCAGCTGGACATGGAGTCCAACGGCAAGTCGGTGACCCGCGACGGTACGCCGGTGGAGTGGGAGACCGGGCCGGTCGTCTGGGGTACGCCGGGCACCAACGGGCAGCACGCGTACTTCCAGTTGATCCACCAGGGCACGAAGCTGATCCCGGCCGACTTCATCGGCTTCGCCGACCCCGTCGCCGACCTGCAGCCGGGCCTGGTCGCCCAGCACGACCTGCTGATGGCCAACTTCTTCGCGCAGACCCAGGCCCTGGCCTTCGGCAAGACCCCGGAGGAGGTGCGGGCCGAGGGCGTGCCGGAGGAGCTCGTGCCGCACAAGACGTTCAAGGGCAACCACCCGACGACCACGATCCTTGCGCGCGAGCTCACGCCCTCCGTGCTCGGGCAGTTCGTCGCACTCTACGAGCACAAGGTGTTCGTGCAGGGCGCCGTGTGGAACATCGACTCGTTCGACCAGTGGGGTGTCGAGCTCGGCAAGGTTCTCGCCAAGCGCGTGGAGCCGGCCCTCACCGAGGGGGCCGACGTGCCGGGGCTCGACGAGTCGACCAAGGCGCTGGTCGCGAAGTACCGCGAGGTCCGCGGGCGTTAATCGGATGCGGGAGTGCCGTCCGGCGGGTGACACTGCTCCGGCTCCGTCACCTGCCGGGAGGCCCCCCCCCATGGACCAGCTGCTTGCCGCACTCGCCGATCCAGAACGACTGAAGCTGTACGCCCGGATCGTCCTCGACGACCTGCCTCCGCGCGACGAGGACTCCGACGCTGTGCGCAAGCACCTCGGGCGGCTGCTCGCTACGGGGCTCGTCGAGCGGCTGCCGGACGGCTCGCTGCGGGCCGATCCCGCGGTGTTCCGGCGTCCGCGGCCCCAGGAACCGCAGTCCGGTGTCCCGCGCCGCCTCGCGGGGTTCTTCGCCGGCGGGCGGCTGACGACGATTCCGGTGCGTCCCGCCGTACGGCGTGAACTGCTCGCCCATCTGACCGGGACACTGTTCGAGAGCGAGCGCAGCTACAGCGAGCCCGAGGTCAACGAGGCGTTCCGCACTGTGCACGACGACACGTCGGCGCTGCGGCGCTATTGCGTGGAGAACGGGCTCCTTGTCAGGGAACGTGACGGCAGCAGGTACCGCCGGGTGGCGGCGTAACCGCTGTGGGCAGGTGTTCCTCCCCCAGCTAACGCTCGCCGGGCGGTGTCGGCGGGGGTTCTGTGCAGGCCGGCCCCGGCTCAAGCCACCGCGCTGAGCGTGTCCGCCAGCCGGCGCCGGGCCGCGCGCGCCGCCGGCAGTGCCGCGAGCGCGGCGGCACCCACCACGGCGCCGAGGCCGAACAGCAGCAGCACAAGCGGGGACGGCGCCCGGGCGATTCCGGCGCCGATCCCGCTGGAGCTGCCCTGCGCATCGATCAGCCACTGCGCGAGGGGCACTCCGAGCGCCGTACCGGCGAACACGGCGGCCAGGGCGGTGCAGCCGGTGGCTGTCACGGAGACGAGGGCGATCTGGCGCGGTGACAGCCCGATCGCCTTGAGCGCCAGCAGGTCCCGCTCGCTCTCGCGGACGGTTCCGCCGATCGCGGTCAGCAGTTCGATGAGTCCGATCAGGGCCAGCACGGCGATCAGCCCTGCCACCACCCCGCGGAGAGGCGAAAGCCCGTCGGCCGGGTTGGTCACCGCATGCACGTCAAGCCGCCCCTTGGAGGCCGCCGTCAGCTGGGCACCGACCTGCTGGCCGTCCGCACCGTGCCGCAACCGGAGCTGGTAGAGCGTCGGTTGCAGCTCGGGGTCGTTCTCGCGGAGCGTGTCCAGCAAGGTGGAGATGACCCGGCCGCCGTTCTCGGGTTCGATGCTGCGTCCGACGATGTGCAGGATCTGCGGCCGACCGCCCACCGTCATCCGCACCCAGTCGCCGACGCGTACGTTCAGCAGATCCAGCAGCCCCTGTCCGGCCACCGCCTCGTCGGCCCCGTGCGCCGGGCGGCCCTCCGCCAGCGAGAAGGGATACGGATCGTCCCGGGTGCCGATCCCGCGCAGCGCGATCGTGCCGGTCTGGCCCGGCACCAGCGCCGCCACTTCGACGCCCGGATGGACGGCGGCGATCCGCGGGTTCTCCGCCAGCAGGGCCCGCGCCCGCTGATCGCCGAGGCCCTCGTCGGCGCGTGCAGTGAGCGCCGCAGCGAGACCGACCTGCTCAGGCCTGCTGTGGAAGCGGTCGATCGTGGTCCAGGCGCTCAGTGCGACGACGATGAGCAGCAGCGGCAGCGCGAGCCGGGCGGTGGTGGCCAGCGAGCGTGGCCGCCACGAGAACGCCTTGTGCCAGCCCAGCACCAGCGCGGGCGGCAGCCGCCGCCCGAGCGCCGCGCGGGCCACGCCCGACAGCGGTTTGCCCAGGGGCGCCGCTGCCCGCAGTACGGGCACCGGCGGCACCCGCCCGGCCCGCCACGCCGCGAGACATGTGGCCGCACCGATGAACAGCACCGCCGCCACGGGCACCGAGACGAGGGCAGCGGTGTGCCCGGGCAGTCCCTGCCATACGCCGACCGCGTCGCCCAGACGCCCGGGCAGCAGGTGGCTCCCGGCTGCCTGAATCAGCCCCGCGGCCGCCACGGCTCCGATGAACGCGAAGCCCACGTGCTGGACCAGGAAGATGCGCACCACCTGACCGGGAGTGAAGCCGATGGCCTTCAGGACGGAGATGTTCCGCAGATGGCCGCGGATCCGGGTGCCGATCGCGCCGTACACGGCGAGTGCCGCGGCGAGCAGGGCGCCGAGCCCGAAGAGGCCGAGCACCTGGCCGAGCAGCCGGTTGTCGCCCTGTGCCTCGGCGCGTGCCTGCTGCCAGTGGGAGACCTGCGTGACCGCGCCCGCGCCCAGTGTGGTGACGGCGCGCTGGACCGCGTAGTCCGTGTCGTCGGGGTCGGCGAGGCGCAGCCCGATGACCTGCCCCGTGCGGGCGGTGTCTGCGCGGGGCACGGCGGCAGGCAGCGCCCAGACGACTCCGGGCCGCTCAGCCGGACGGTAGCGGGGCTCGGCGCTGTCGGCGACCCCCAGCACGGTCACCGTCCGGGAGCTGCCGGGCAGGGTCAGCGTGTCGCCGGTTTCCGCCCACAGCGCCCGGGCGAGGCTGCCCTCCAGGACGACGCCGTCGGGCGTACGGGCATCCAGCCACCGGCCGGAGGTGAGGAGCGGGCGCGCGGTCGTCGGCTGATCGCCGTCGGCGCCGCGCAGTTCCACTGAGGCCCTGGTGCCATGCGACTCGACGGTGGTGGCGGCGGTGCGGTACGGGCCCGACACGGAAGTGACACCGTCCAGCGACGCGAGACTGCCGGCATCGACGGACGGGGCGGTGTGGATCCACACATGGGCACCCCTGGACTGTGTGAAGACGCGCTGCCAGGGGTTGGTGGCGTATCCGAAGAGGGCCGTGGCCAGCAGCAGCGACGCGACGATCCCGGCGGTGGCGAGGACGATGAACAGCGCCTCACCGCGGTGCGCCCGCAGGTCGGCGCCTGCCCAGCGCAGGGTGGCCCGCACGTCGCCTCAGCCCTTCAGCTCGAGCACACCGGACGTGCCCGCGCCGCTCGGCGGCGCCCCGTCCAGCTCGGCGTCGTCGGCTATCCGACCGTCGAAGAAGCTGATCACACGGTCCGCGGCGCTCGCGAGCCGTGCGTCATGGGTGACCAGCACAATCGTCTGGCCGCGCTGGTGGAAGCGGGACAGCAGCCGCATCACCTCACGGGTGCCCTTGCTGTCCAGGCTGCCCGCGGGCTCGTCGGCGAGGAGCAGTCCGGGGTGGTTCACCAGCGCCCGGGCCAGGGCCACCCGCTGCTGCTCTCCGCCGGACAGCTCGCCCGGCATGCTGCGCGCCTTACCGTCCAGGCCCAGCTCGGCCAGCAGCCCCTCGCGTTCGGCGCGCGCCTGCTTCGGCGACATCCCGGCGAGCAGGGCGGGCAGCTCGACGTTGTCGGCGACCGACAGATTCGAGACCAGGTTGAAGAACTGGAAGACGATGCCGATGCGCCGCCTGCGCTCCACCGCCCAGCGCGCCTCGCTCCAGGAGTCCGTGCGCTCCCCGTCCAGCCACACGCTGCCGCTGTCCGGCCGCTGGAGTCCGCCGAGCAGATGCAGCATGGTCGACTTCCCGGCGCCCGAGGGGCCGGTGACGGCCACGAACTCGCCCGGCCGCACGGCGAGATCCACACCCCGTACGGCGTGGGCCGGGGCGCCTTCGCCGTAGTGCGTCTTGACCAGGCCCTCGGCGCGCACCAGGGGAGCGGGCGCACAAGGTTCGACGGGGGTGCTCATTCCGGCTCCTCCAGCTCCTCCTGGCAGCGCTCCAGCCAGTCCAGGTCGGCCTGCAGATGCAGCATGGCGCCCTCGATCAGCAGTTGGGCGATGCGGTTGTCCCGGTTCTCGGCCGCGGCGAGCTTCGACAGACTGCGCATGGTGTTCAGGTACCGGCGCCGCTGCTTGTTGATCAGGCTGATCCGGTCGGCGAGGCCGGTCTGCGGGGCGAGGGCGAGCTTCATGAAGAACTCGTCCCGGACCCGCGGCTCGTCCGCCGTCTCCTCGTACCAGGCGTGCAGCGCTTCCCGCCCGGCGTCGGTGAGGTGGTAGATCTTCTTGTTGGGCCGGCTCGACTGCTCGACTTCCTCGCCCTCGATCAGCCCCGACTTCTCCAGCCGGCCGAGCGTCACATAGATCTGGCCGACGTTCGGCTGAGGGTACGCGGCACCCAGCAGTTGCTCAAGGTCCTGCTTGAGCTCGTAGCCGTGGGCCGGGCCGCGCGCCAGGAGAGCCAGAAGGGGCAGGCGCACTTCGCGCTCTCCTCCTCCCCGTCCTCGTGATGTGCCGCAGGCCCTAGTATCGCCGATGCCTAACAGGTATACATGTCGGCTGTCCGCCCGGACGACGATGCCCGGTGCCGTTGTACAGGGAGGAACCTATGCGGTGGATACGTGCCGCCGGTAGGGGCCTCCTGGTCGCCGCGGTGCTCCTGACCGGATACATCGCGTCGGGCACCCCGGCCGACGGTGCGCGGGGCAGCGGGCGCGGGCCCCTCACGCTGGCGACCGCGGGCGACCTCACCGGCTATCTCGCACCGCTGCTCGACGGCTGGAACCGCGCGCATCCCGACGAACGGGTCACGCTCGTCGAGCTCCCCGACTCCGCCGACGAGACCCATGCCCAGATGACCACAGATCTGCGCTCGGGCGCCGGCCGCTTCGACGTGCTCAACATCGATGTCGCCTGGACCTCGGAGTTCGCGGCGGCCGGCTGGATCTCCCCGCTTCAGCGGGACCGCTTCCCGCTGAAGAGCTTCCTGCGGCCGGTGGTGGACACGGCGACATACGAGGGAAGGCTGTACGCCGTCCCGTATGTCACCAATGCCGGGCTTCTGCTCTATCGCAAGGACATCCTCGACAAGGAGGGCGTGGAACCGCCGCGCACCTGGGCCGAACTGGAGCACCAGGCCAGGACCATCGCCGCGAAGTACGGACTCGACGGCTACGCGGGCCAGTTCCTGCCGTACGAGGGCCTCACCGTCAACGCGGCCGAAGCGGTCTACTCGGCGGGCGGCACGATCCTCGGCGACGAGGGCGAGCGCGTCACCGTGAACTCGGCCGCCGCGCGGGAGGGCATCGGTTTCCTCGCCCGCGGAGTGCGCGACGGCTGGATCCCGCAGGAGGCGCTGACGTTCAAGGAAGAGGAGTCGCGGCAGGCCTTCCAGGACGGCCGTCTGCTCTTTCTGCGCAACTGGCCCTATGCGTACGTGAGCGCGTCCGGCAAGGGGTCCGAGGTCGCCGGGAAGATCGGCGCCGTCCCGCTGCCGGGCCCCGACGGTCCTGGCGCGAGCGTGCTCGGCGGCTCCAATCTCGCGGTCAGCACGCATGCGCGCCATCCGGATTCGGCGGCCGCCCTCATCGCGTATCTCACGAGTGAGCGGGTGCAGCGGCAGGTCCTCACCGAGGGTGCGCTGCCGCCGGTACGGGCCGATCTGTACCAGGACCCGGAGCTCATCCGGGAGTTCCCGTATCTGCCGACGCTGCGGGCCGGCGTGCTCGCGGCGGCGCCGCGGCCCAAGAGCCCGCGTTACGACCAGGTGAGCCTGGCCGTGCAGGCCGTCGTGCACGACGCGATGACCCAGCAGCAGACGCCGGAGGCGGCGGTGCGGCGCCTCGCGCGGGAGCTGGCGGCCATCGCGCGGCGCGGCTGAGTTCTTCCGCCTTCCGTCTGCCGCTGGCTCTTGCCCGCCCGGTGTCTCCCGTCGGCGATTGTTACTTACGCGTTAGGTATTCGCTTCGACTCAAGGCACCCCTCGAGCACGGAAATATCGGGGCAATACTCCCTCAACTGGCCACTGGTTCCTGCCTACTCGTTGACATCTCCTCGTCATGCCTACCTAACATGCATGTATAACGGCGGCCGCCCGCACAGGGGCTCTCGGCCGCGACCACCCCTCCAGGCATGACATTCAGAGACAGGTCAACGGGTGATGCTCAAAGCCCCGGCCGGCGACGGCCTCGCGCGCCCTCACACACACCACTGGTGGCGCGACGCAGTGATCTACCAGGTGTACGTCCGCAGCTTTCTGGACAGCACCGGGGACGGCATCGGCGATCTCGCCGGGGTCCGCGCGGGACTGCCGTATCTGAAGAAGCTGGGCGTGGACGGCATCTGGCTGAGCCCGTTCTACCCGTCGCCGCAGCACGACCACGGTTACGACGTCGCCGACTACTGCGACGTCGACCCGGTCTTCGGGGACCTCGCCGAGTTCGACCTGCTGATGACCGACGCCCGGCGGCTCGGCATCAGGGTGCTCCTGGACATCGTCCCCAACCACTGTTCCAGCGAGCACCCGTGGTTCCGTGAGGCGCTCGCCTCGGCGCCCGGCAGCGAGGCGCGCGCCCGTTTCCACTTCGCCGACGGCCGCGGCCCGGGCGGCGACGAGCCGCCCAACAACTGGCACGCGATGTTCGGCGGGCCGGCGTGGTCACGGGTCACCGAGCCGGACGGCACGCCCGGCCAGTGGTACCTGCACATGTTCACGCCCGAGCAGCCCGACCTGAACTGGCGCAACCGCCAGGTCGGCGCCTACTTCGACCAGGTGCTGCGGTTCTGGCTGGACCGGGGCGTCGACGGTTTCCGCATCGACGTCGCCGCCGGCCTCTTCAAGCACCCCGACCTGCCCGACTCGCCGGACCCCGAGGCCGACGCGCGTACCCGCGACTCCGTCAACCCGCTGGCCTGGAACCAGCCCGAGGTGCACGACGTGTGGCGGCACTGGCGTTCGGTGTGCGAGGAGTACGCCGCGCGCGACGGCCGCGAACGGCTGCTCGTCGGCGAGGTCTCCGTGCCGACCGCACGCGAACACGCCCGGTACGTACGGCCCGACGAGCTCCACCAGGCCTTCTTCTTCGACCTGCTCTCCGCGCCCTGGGACGCCGACGCCTTCCGCAAGGTCATCTCAGAGGCCATGCAGGACATCGCCGGCACCGGCTCCACCATCACCTGGGTCCTCAACAACCACGACCAGGTGCGTACGGTCACCCGCTACGGGGAGTCCGGCACCGAGGGCAGCGGCCTCGGTGCCGCCCGTGCCCGGGCCGCCGCGCTGCTGATGCTGGCGCTGCCCGGGGCCGCGTACATCTACCAGGGCGAGGAGCTCGGCCTGCCCGAGGTCGTCGACCTGCCCGACGAGGTGCTGACGGACCCGATCTTCCGCCGCACCGGAAGCCGGGCGCGGATACGCGACGGCTGCCGGGTGCCGCTGCCGTGGTCGGGCCACGCCTCACCGTTCGGCTTCACCTCCGGTGCCGAGGGCGCCAGGCCGTGGCTGCCGCAGCCCGACTGGTTCGCCGAGCACGCCACCGAGCGGGCGCTGGCCGACACCCGATCGTTCTGGCACCTCTACCGCGACGGCCTGCATCTGCGCGCCGGTCTGCCGCAGCTCGGCGAGGGCACCCTGCGCTGGCTCGAGACCCCGCCCGACGTGCTCGCCTTCGTCCGCGGCGACGGACTCATCTGCGCCGTCAACTTCGGCACCGCACCGGTGCCCGCGCCGGTCGCCGGTACGCCCCTGCTGTCCAGCGGACCCTGCCCGGCCGGGGTGCTGCCCGGCTCCACGGCGGCCTGGTGGATCAGCGACTGCACCAACCCCTGAGCCTCCGCTCATCGCAAGACCTGATCCACCGTCAACTTATGCAACTGCTCGAAAGGGACATCAACGATGATGCAACGACGGACGACACTCGCGAGCTGCACCGCCCTGGTCGCGGCCCTGGCGCTCGGCACGACCGCCTGCGGCGGCGGCCCCGTCACCGCCGCGGGCGACGGCGACAAGCCGCTGAGCGGTCAGACGGTCTCCGTGGCCGGTGTCTGGTCCGGCACCGAGCAGAAGAACTTCCAGAAGGTCCTGGACGCCTTCACCGAGAAGACCGGCGCCAAGACCCAGTTCGTCTCCACCGGTGACAACGTCTCCACCGTCGTCGGCAGCAAGATCGAGGGCGGCAACGCCTTCGACGTGGTCATGGTCCCGCAGGTGGGCGTGCTCCAGCAGTTCGCCGAGCAGGGCTGGCTCAAGCCGCTCTCCAAGCCGACCCAGCAGGCCGTGGACGCCAACTACGCGAGCGTATGGAAGGACTACGGCAGCGTCGACGGCACCCTCTACGGCCTGTACTTCAAGGCCGCGCACAAGTCGACCGTCTGGTACAGCCCCGACGCCCTCAACCAGGCCGGCGTCGAGCCGCCGAAGACGTACGACGAGATGCTGGAAGCCGGGCACACCGTCTCCGACTCGGGCCTGGCCGCCTTCTCCGTCGCCGGCCAGGACGGCTGGACCCTCACCGACTGGTTCGAGAACATCTACCTCTCCCAGGCCGGACCCGAGAAGTACGACCAGCTCGCCGCCCACGAGATCAGGTGGACCGACCCGACCGTGGTGAAGGCGCTCACCACTCTCGGCGAGCTCTTCAAGGACAAGGAGCTGATCGCGGGCGGCCAGAAGGAGGCGCTGAACACCGACTTCCCGGGCTCGGTCGAGAAGGTCTTCGGCCCCGAGCCGGAGGCCGGAATGGTCTACGAGGGCGACTTCGTCGCCGGTGTCGCCAAGGACCAGTTCGGAAAGAAGATCGGAGAGGACGCGAACTTCTTCCCCTTCCCGGCGGTCGCCGGCGGCGAGGCGCCCGTGGTCAGCGGCGGTGACGCGGCCGTCGTCCTGAAGGACGGCAAGAACCAGAAGGCAGCCATGGCGTTCCTCGAGTATCTGGCGAGCCCCGAGGCCGCCGCCGTCTGGGCCGAGGCGGGTGGCTTCCTGTCCCCGAACAAGAAGCTCGACCTCGCCTCGTACGGCGACGACGTGACCCGCGAGACCGCCAAGTCCCTTGTCGGTGCCGGGGATTCGGTCCGCTTCGACATGTCCGACCAGGCCCCGGCGGCCTTCGGAGGCACCAAGGGCACGGGCGAGTGGAAGATCCTCCAGGACTTCCTGCGCGACCCGTCCGACCCGAAGGCGACGGCGGCCGAGCTCGAGGACGCTGCCGCCAAGGCGTACCAGGACTGACGGCCATGACCACCGCCCTCACCACCGCGCCAGACAAGGCGCCGAGTGCCCGCCCGCCCGGCGCCGCCGACCCGCGGCGCCGCGCCCGGCGGCGGGCCCGGATCATCGCCGTCGCGTTCGTCCTGCCCGCACTGGTCCTGCTCGGTGCGCTCGTCGTCCACCCCGTGCTGTTCTCGGTCGGCCGGAGCTTCTTCGACGCCTCCGGCACCCGGTTCGTCGGGGTCGAGAACTACGCCGAGATGTTCAGCGACCCGGCCACCCTCAAGGCCGTACGCAACACGGCGATCTGGGTCGTCGTCGCCCCGGTGCTGCTCACCGGGCTCGGCCTGATCCTCGCCGTCCTGGTCGAGAAGGTCCGCTGGGCCACCGCGTTCAAGCTGCTGCTCTTCATGCCCATGGCGGTCTCGTTCCTGGCGGCGGGCATCATCTTCCGCCTCGCGTACGACGAGGACCCCGACAAGGGCGTACTGAACGCGGCCGTGGTGGGTGTGCACGATGCCTTCGAGGGAACCTCCTCGTACCCGACCGCGCGTGCCCGGGACGGCGAGGGTCTGACGAAGGGCACGGACGGCTCGTACCGCACATCCGCAGCGGCCTCACCCGGCGACGCGGTCGCCCTCGGTCTGGTCGGCGTACCGCCCAAGGAACTGCCCGCGGGGGCTGAACAGGCGTACGAGGCGGCAGGGCGGAAGGCGGGCGGGGACGAGCTGCGCGGCGTCGTCTACCTGGACTTCACGCCCGGTGGGGGAGGGGAGCAGGGCAAGGTCGACAAGGGCGAGAGCGGGCTGCCGAAGATGCGGGTCGAGGCGGTGCGCGACGGGAAGACCGTTGCGAGCACCACGACGGCATCCGACGGTTCCTTCCGCTTCCAGGGCCTGGACGCCGGTTCGTACACCGTGCGGCTGCCCGCGGTGAACTTCGCCCCGCCGTACGAGGGCGTGTCGTGGCTCGGTCCGGCGCTGGTCACCCCGGCCATCATCGGCGCCTACCTGTGGATCTGGACCGGCTTCGCCATGGTCCTCATCGGGGCTGGGCTCGCCGCGCTGCCGCGCGACACGCTGGAGGCGGCGCGGATGGACGGTGCGAACGAGTGGCAGGTGTTCCGCCGGATCACCGTGCCGCTGCTCGCACCCGTGCTGACCGTCGTCTTCGTGACGCTGGTGATCAACGTGATGAAGGTCTTCGACCTCGTCTACATCATCGCGCCGGGCCCGGTGCAGGAGGACGCCACCGTGCTGGCCACCCAGATGTGGCTGGTGTCCTTCGGCGGCGGCAACAACCAGGGCCTGGGCAGCGCGCTCGGGGTGCTGCTCCTGCTCCTTGTGATCCCTGCCATGGTCTTCAACGTCCGCCGCTTCCGCAGGAGTCAGTCATGACCGTCACCACTCCCGACGAGCGGACCGTGGCGCAGGGGCCGGCGGCCGTCCCCGCACCTCGGAGGTCCACCTCCCGACGGTCCGGGGGCCGACTCGGGCGCTGGCTCGGCAGCAGCCTGGTCCAGGCGTTCCTCGTGGTCGTCGGCCTGATCTGGCTCACGCCGCTCGCCGGGCTCTTCCTCTCCTCGCTTCGCTCCGCGCAGGAGAACGCGAGCGGCGGCTGGTGGACCGCACTGACCAGCCCGGCACAGCTGTCCTTCGACAACTACACGGCGCTGCTCGGAAACGCAGGCATGACGCAGGCGTTCTGGAACACCGTGCTGATCTCGGTGCCGACCACCGCGCTGGTCGTCGTGATCGCGGCGCTCGCCGGATACGCCTTCGCCTGGCTGGACTTCCCCGGCCGCGAACCGCTGTTCCTGCTCGTGGTGGCGCTGCTGGTCGTGCCGGTGCAGATCGGGCTGCTGCCGGTGGCCAAACTCTTCGGTCAGCTGGGGCTGTTCGGCACGATCCCGGGCGTCGTGCTCTTCCACGTCGCGTACGGGCTGCCGTTCGCGATCTTCCTCCTGCGCAACTACTTCGCCGAGATGCCGCGCGAAATGCTGGAGGCTGCCCGCATGGACGGCGGCACCGAGTGGCGGATCTTCATCCGGCTCGTCCTCCCGGTGGGCCGCCCGGCCATCGCCAGCCTGGCGATCTTCCAGTTCCTGTGGGTGTGGAACGACATGCTGGTGGCTCTGCTGTTCGCGGACAGCTCGTCCCAGCCGCTCACCGTGGAACTGCAGTCCCAGATCCGCCAGTTCGGCAGCAACATCGACGTGCTGGCGCCCGGGGCGTTTCTCTCGCTGATCGTGCCGGTGGTGGTCTTCTTCGCCTTCCAGAGGCACTTCGTACAGGGGGTGATGGCGGGGTCGGTGAAGTGACCCTGCACGGCGCGCGCCCCGTCACCACGTCGTACTGGTGACGGGGTGCGCGCCGTGCAGGTGCGCTCAGGGCGAAGCCGGTGGATAGAGATCCCGCGGCAGCCGTGAGGCCGCTGCCGCGTCCAGCAGCCACAGCGTGCGGGCGCGCCCGTACGCTCCGGCCGCGGGCGCCTGGATCTCGCCCGCCCCGGACAGGGCGATGGCCGCGGCCTGCGCCTTGTCCTCGCCCGCCGCCAGGAGCCACACCTCACGCGCCGCCCGGATCGCGGGCAGGGTGAGGGTGATACGGGTCGGCGGGGGCTTCGGGGCGCCGTGCACGCCGACCACCGTGCGTTCCGTCTCGCGCACTGCCGGAAGCTCCGGGAAGAGCGACGCGACGTGCGTGTCCGGGCCGACGCCGAGCATCAGGACGTCGAAGGACGGGACGGGACCGTGGTCCTCCGGCCCTGCGGCGGCGGCGAGTTCGGCCGCGTAGGCCGCCGCTGCCGCATCCGCGTCGTTGCCGTACGGCCCGTCCGATGCCGGCATGGCGTGGACGCGCTTGGGGTCCAGTGGGACCGCGTCGAGGAGGGCCTCGCGGGCCTGGGTGACATTGCGGTCGGGGTCGCCCTCGGGCAGGAACCGCTCGTCGCCCCACCACAGGTCGAGGCGGCCCCAGTCGACGGCGTCCCGGGCGGGCGCGGCGGCCAGTGCGGCCAGCAGGCCGTTGCCGTTGCGCCCGCCGGTGAGGACCACTGAGGCGAAGCCGCGGGCGGCCTGGGCGTCCACGATCTTCGTGATCAGCCGGGCCGCCGCGGCCTGCGCCATCAGCTCCTTGTCGCGATGCACGACGAGCTGCGGTGCGATGGTCACTTCGCGGCCGCCTTCTTCGCCGGGGCCTTGCTCGTCGTCTTCTTGGCCGGGCCCTTGGCGGGGGCCTCGGCCTTGGCGGGTGCCTCCGCCGTCACGGTGGGCTCGGCGGCGCTCGACGGCACATCCTCGCCCTCCGCCGACTCCGACGACGGACCGGCCAGCCGCTCCACCCCGTACCTCAGAGCCGACGCATACGTGTCGTCCGGGTCGAGCCGGCGCAGCTCCTCCGCGATCAGCTCGGCCGTGTCGCGCCGCTGGAGCGCCACCGCACGGTCGGGCTGGCCCTCGATGGACAGGGTCGCGAGCGAACCGTCCGCGCGGTCCAGCACGATCGAGCCACAGCTCGTGCCCATCCGCACGGCCGTCAGGCCCGGGCCGGACGACGCCGACCGCCGGACCGGGACGTCCAGCCGGTCCGCGAGCCACATGGCGAGCAGCTCGCAGCTCGGGTTGAACTCCTCGCCCTCTACCTCGACCGATGTGACCTCGCAGGTCACCTGGTCCAGGGCCGCGGCCAGCATCGACCGCCAGGGGGTGATGCGGGTCCACGACAGATCCGTGTCGCCCGGCGTGTACGCCTCGGCGCGGGCGCTCAGCTCCTTCACGGGCTGCTCGGCGGCGTAGGTGTCGGTGACCCGGCGCTGGGCGAGGGCGCCGAGAGGGTCGTTCGCCGGATCGAGGGGCGGGTTGACCGGCCACCAGACGACGACCGGGGCGTCCGGCAGAAGCAGCGGCAGCACCACCGACTGGGCGTGGTTCACGACCTCGCCGTACAGCCGCAGCACGACCGTCTCGCCGGTGCCCGCATCCGCGCCGACCCTCACCTCGGCGTCCAGCCGCGAGCTCGTACGGTCGCGCGGCGAGCGCGAGACGCGCTTGATCACGACCAGGGTGCGCGACGGGTGCTCACGGGAGGCCTCGCTGGCCGCCTTCAGGGCGTCGTAGGCGTTCTCCTCGTCGGTGACGATGACGAGCGTGAGGACCATGCCGACGGCCGGGGTGCCGATCGCGCGGCGGCCCTCGATGAGCGCCTTGTTGATCTTGCTGGCGGTGGTGTTCGTGAGGTCGATGTTCATGGCCGACGCCAGCTCCGTCCGTCTCGTTCGAGCATTTCGTCCGCCTCGACGGGGCCCCACGTGCCCGCGGGGTACTGCGCGGGCTTGCCGTTGTCGTCCCAGTACTCCTCGATCGGGTCGAGGATCTTCCAGGACAGCTCGACCTCCTCGGTGCGCGGGAAGAGGTTCGCGTCGCCGAGCAGGACGTCGAGGATCAGCCGCTCGTACGCCTCCGGGCTGGACTCCGTGAAGGACTCGCCGTACGCGAAGTCCATCGACACGTCCCGGACCTCCATCGAGGTGCCCGGCACCTTGGAGCCGAACCGCACCGTCACACCCTCGTCCGGCTGGACGCGGATGACCAGGGCGTTCTGCCCGAGCTCCTCCGTCGCCGTGTGGTCGAAGGGGGAGTGCGGCGCGCGCTGGAAGACGACCGCGATCTCGGTGACCCGGCGGCCCAGGCGCTTGCCCGTACGGAGATAGAAGGGGACGCCCGCCCAGCGGCGGTTGTCGACCCCGAGCTTGATCGCCGCGTAGGTGTCGGTCTTCGACTGCTGGTCGATGCCGTCTTCCTGCAGATAGCCGATGACCTTCGCGCCACCCTGCCAGCCGGCCGTGTACTGGGCACGCACGGTGTCCTTGCCGAGGTCCTTGGGCAGCCGCACGGCGCCCAGCACCTTGGTCTTCTCGGCCGCCAGCGCGTCCGCGTCGAAGGACGAGGGCTCCTCCATCGCCGTCAGGGCGAGGAGCTGCAGCAGGTGGTTCTGGATGACGTCACGGGCGGCGCCGATGCCGTCGTAGTAGCCGGCGCGGCCGCCGATGCCGATGTCCTCGGCCATCGTGATCTGCACATGGTCGACGAAGGACCGGTTCCAGATCGGCTCGAACATCGTGTTGGCGAAGCGGAGCGCCAGGATGTTCTGGACGGTCTCCTTGCCCAGGTAGTGGTCGATCCGGAAGACCTGCTCCGGGGCGAACACCTCGTGGACGATCGAGTTGAGCTCCTTGGCGGAGGCCAGATCATGCCCGAAGGGCTTCTCGATGACCGCGCGGCGCCAGGAGCCGTTCTGCTGGTCGGCCAGTCCGTGCTTCTTCAGCTGCTGGACGACCTGAGGGAAGAACTTGGGGGGTACGGAGAGGTAGAACGCGAAGTTCCCGCCGGTGCCCTGCGCCTTGTCCAGCTCCTGGATCGTGGCGCGCAGCTGCTCGAAGGCGGTGTCGTCGTCGAAGTCGCCCTGGACGAACCGCATCCCCTGTATGAGCTGCTGCCACACCTCCTCGCGGAAGGGGGTGCGCGAGTGCTGCTTGACGGCGTCGTGGACGACCTGTGCGAAGTCCTCGTCCTGCCACTCGCGGCGGGCGAAGCCGACGAGCGAGAACCCCGGGGGAAGCAGTCCGCGGTTCGCGAGATCGTAGACGGCAGGCATCAACTTTTTGCGTGACAAATCGCCCGTGACACCGAAAATGACCAGGCCCGACGGCCCCGCGATACGCGGGAGCCGTCGGTCTGCGGGGTCACGAAGCGGATTCGCTCCGTGTACTGCGGTCAAGGCGTCAGCCCTCCGAGGGGGCGAGGCGCTGAAGCTCCGCCTCGGTCGACTTGAGCAGGTCGTTCCAGGACGACGCGAACTTCTCGACGCCCTCGTCCTCGAGGACCTGCACCACGTCGTCGTAGGAGATGCCGAGCCGCTCGACGGCGTCGAGGTCGGCGCGGGCCTGCTCGTAGGTGCCGGCGATGGTGTCGCCGGTGATCTGCCCGTGGTCGGCGGCCGCCTCCAGCGTGGCCTCGGGCATGGTGTTGACCGTGCCCGGAGCGACCAGGTCGTCGACGTACAGGGTGTCCTTGTACGCCGGGTCCTTCACACCGGTGGAGGCCCACAGCGGGCGCTGCCTGTTGGCGCCGGCCTTGTCGAGCGCCGCCCAGCGGTCGCTGGAGAAGACCTCCTCGTACGCCTGGAAGGCCAGGCGGGCGTTGGCGAGCGCCGCCTTGCCGCGGGCCTCCTTGGCCTCCGGAGTGCCCAGCGCGTCCAGCCGCTTGTCGATCTCGGTGTCCACGCGGGACACGAAGAACGACGCGACCGAGCGGATCTTGGAGAGGTCGAGGCCCGCGGCCTTGGCCTTCTCCAGGCCCGCCAGGTAGGCGTCCATGACCTCGCGGTAGCGCTCCAGCGAGAAGATCAGCGTGACGTTGACGCTGATGCCCAGGCCGATCACCTCGGTGATGGCCGGGAGACCCGCCTTGGTGGCCGGAATCTTGATCAGCGTGTTCGGCCGGTCCACCAGCCAGGCGAGCTGCTTGGCCTCGGCGATCGTCGCCGCGGTGTTGTGCGCAAGGCGCGGGTCCACCTCGATCGAGACCCGGCCGTCCTGGCCGCCGGTCTCGTCGAAGACGGGCCGCAGGATGTCGGCTGCGTCCCGCACATCCGCGGTGGTGATCATGCGGATGGCTTCCTCGACGGTGACCTTGCGGGCGGCGAGGTCGGCGAGCTGCTGCTCGTAGCCGTCGCCCGACGAGATCGCCTTCTGGAAGATCGACGGGTTGGTCGTCACGCCCACGACGTGCTGCTGGTCGATCAGTTCCGCGAGGTTTCCGGACGTGATCCGCTTGCGGGACAGGTCGTCCAGCCAGATCGCGACGCCTTCATCGGAGAGGCGCTTGAGTGCGTCTGTCATGGAAAATGCATCTCCTACTTGGTCGTATATGAGCGTCAGCGCTGGGCGGCGTAGATGGATTCCCGCGCGGCGGCGGCCACGTTCTCCGCAGTGAAGCCGAACTCGCGGAAGAGGACCTTGCCGTCGGCCGACGCGCCGAAGTGCTCCAGCGAAACGATGCGGCCGGCGTCCCCGACGTACTTGTGCCAGGTCAGTCCGATACCGGCCTCGACGGCGACGCGAGCCTTCAGCGAAGGCGGCAGGACGCTGTCCCGGTACCCCTGGTCCTGCTGCTCGAACCACTCCACGCACGGCATCGACACCACACGGGTCGGCACGCCGGCGGCCTGCAGCTGCTCACGGGCCTCGACGGCCAGGTGCACCTCGGAGCCGGTGGCGATCAGCACGGCCTGCGCGTCGCCGCCCTCGGCGTCGAACAGCACGTAACCGCCGCGCGCCGCCTCCTCATTGGGCTCGTAGACCGGCACGCCCTGGCGGGTCAGCGCCAGGCCGTGCGGGGCGCCCTTGCCGAACTCCTTCGTCCAGCGCTTGAGGATCTCCCGCCAGGCGATCGCGGTCTCGTTGGCGTCGGCGGGACGGACGATGTTCAGGCCCGGGATGGCGCGCAGCGAGGCCAGGTGCTCGACCGGCTGGTGCGTGGGGCCGTCCTCACCGAGACCGATGGAGTCGTGCGTCCACACGTACGTCACGGGCAGGTGCATCAGCGCGGACAGGCGGACGGCGTTGCGCATGTAGTCGGAGAACACCAGGAAGGTGCCGCCGTAGATGCGGGTGTTGCCGTGCAGCGCGATGCCGTTCATCTCCGCGGCCATGGAGTGCTCGCGGATGCCGAAGTGGATGGTGCGGCCGTACGGATCGGCCTCCGGAAGCGGGTTGTCCGCCGGGAGGAACGAGGAGTTCTTGTCGATGGTGGTGTTGTTGGAGCCGGCCAGGTCGGCCGAGCCGCCCCACAGCTCCGGGATCACCGCACCCAGGGCCTGCAGCACCTTGCCGGAGGCGGCACGGGTGGCCACGGCCTTGCCCTCCTCGAACACCGGGAGCTTCTCCTCCCAGCCCGCGGGCAGCTCGCCCGCGGCGACGCGGTCGAACTCCGCGGCCCGCTCCGGGTTGGCGCTGCGCCACTCCTGGAACGACTTCTCCCACTTCGCCTTGGCCTCGCGGCCGCGGTCCAGCGCCTGGCGGGTGTGGGCCAGGACCTCGTCGGTGACCTCGAAGGACTTCTCCGGGTCGAAGCCCAGGACGCGCTTGGTGGCGGAGACCTCCTCGTCGCCCAGCGCCGAGCCGTGCGCGGCCTCGGTGTTCTGCGCGTGCGGGGCGGGCCAGGCGATGATCGAGCGCATCGCGATGAACGACGGCCTGTCCGTCACCTTCTTCGCGGCCTCGATCGCGTTGTAGATGGCGTGCGGGTCGAGGTCGCCGTCCGGCTTCGGGGCGATCCGCTGCACGTGCCAGCCGTACGCCTCGTACCGCTTGACCGTGTCCTCGGAGACGGCGGTCTCGGTGTCGCCCTCGATCGAGATGTGGTTGTCGTCCCACAGCAGGATCAGGTTGCCGAGCTTCTGGTGCCCGGCCAGCGAGGACGCCTCGGCGGAGATGCCCTCCTGGAGGCAGCCGTCACCGGCGATGCAGTAGACGAAGTGGTCGAACGGCGAGGTGCCGGGGGCCGCCTCGGGGTCGAACAGGCCGCGCTCGTAGCGGGCGGCCATCGCCATGCCCACCGCGTTGGCGACGCCCTGGCCCAGCGGGCCGGTCGTCGTTTCGACGCCCTTGGTGTGGCCGTACTCGGGGTGGCCGGGGGTCTTGGAGCCCCAGGTGCGGAACGCCTTCAGATCGTCCAGCTCCAGGCCGAAGCCTCCGAGGTACAGCTGGGTGTAGAGGGTCAGGGACGAGTGACCCGCGGACAGGACGAACCGGTCACGGCCGGTCCAGTCGGTGTCCGCCGGGTCGTGCCGCATCACCTTCTGGAAGAGGGTGTACGCGGCGGGGGCCAGGCTCATCGCCGTACCGGGATGGCCGTTGCCGACCTTCTGTACGGCGTCGGCGGCCAGGATGCGGGCGGTGTCGACGGCCCGCTGGTCCAACTCGGTCCACTCGAGGTCTGTAGTGGTCGGCTCGGTGCTCACCCTGGGTCAGGGCTCCTCTCCACATGTCGAATGCCGGCGTTCTCTGGGCTCGCCGGCCGGTGTCGAGACTACCGCTGTGAGTAGGCGTGTTTTTCCGGGCCATTCCAGGTTGCAGGGCACCGACGGTATCCGCATCGCCGGGGCCGTATTCCGTATTCAGCAGGTGAATACGGAGCCGCTCATTTGAATGCTCATTCGAGAACATCCGTGCACGTTGCAGCGCCCCTACCCAACACGGTCGACCCCCCGCGGAGGGCAAGGACGGGCAACGTCTAAAGTGGCGTGGTACGCGCGAGCCTTTACCCGGCCTTCATGCCGAGGCTCGCTGGGATGTCTCTGTCAGGGGTGTGCGTGACGGCCGTTGAATCCCGTCCTGCGGGAGTAACCGGGACGAGCCCGAGCCACCGGCCGTTCGGGGCCCGTGTCAAGGCGTTCGTGGCGCTGACCAAGCCACGGATCATCGAGCTTCTGCTCATCACCACGGTCCCGGTGATGTTCCTCGCCGAGCAGGGAGTGCCGGACCTCTGGCTGGTGCTCGCGACCTGCGTCGGCGGCTATCTGTCCGCCGGCGGCGCCAACGCGCTCAACATGTACATCGACCGCGACATCGACGCGCTCATGGACCGCACCTCGCAGCGTCCGCTGGTCACCGGCATGGTCTCCCCGCGCGAGGGCCTCGTCTTCGGCATCACGCTCGCCGTCGTCTCCACGCTCTGGTTCGGCCTGCTCGTCAACTGGCTGTCCGCGTGGCTGTCGCTGGGCGCCCTGCTGTTCTACGTCGTCGTCTACACGGTGATCCTCAAGCGGCGTACCGCGCAGAACATCGTGTGGGGCGGCATCGCCGGCTGCATGCCGGTCCTCATCGGCTGGTCGTCGGTCACGAACTCCCTGTCGTACGCCGCCGTCATCCTCTTCCTCGTCATCTTCTTCTGGACGCCGCCGCACTACTGGCCGCTGTCGATGAAGGTGAAGGAGGACTACGCGCGCGTGGGCGTGCCGATGCTTCCGGTCATCGCCTCGAACAAGGTGGTCGCCCGGCAGATCGTCGTCTATAGCTGGGTGATGGTCGCCGCATCCCTGCTGCTGCAGCCGCTCGGCTACACCGGCTGGTTCTACACGGTGGTGGCCCTGGTGACGGGCGGTTGGTGGCTGTGGGAGGCCCACGCGCTGCAGGCGCGCGCCCACGCCGAGGTCACGGGCGCCAAGCTCAAGGAGATGCGCCTGTTCCACTGGTCCATCACCTATGTGTCGCTGCTGTTCGTGGCGGTCGCGGTGGACCCCTTCCTGCGGTAGCTGCAGCCGCTTCTCACATAGCTGTTCGTCCGGCGGGCGGGTGCGTGGTCAAGGCCACGCGGCCCGCCCGTCGTCAGTTGATCTACCGGTAGGTAGCATCGGGCCATGGCAGAGACCCAGCAGGTTGACGAGAGCAGCGAGAAGCCCGGCGGCGCGACCGGCGACCGCAGGCAGGCCGCCAGGGCCGAGCGCAAGACGGCCAAGCTCGCCAAGGAGATCGGCGCCTTCGCCAAGGCGCACGGCGGCGCCGAGGGACAGATCGCCTACATCGGGCAGAAGGGCGCCCGCATCGTCCTCGTCGGTGAGGACGGCGGCTGGGGCGACCTGGTGGCCCCCACGTACGAGATCGCGGAGCGGGCCGTCGAGAAGTCCGGAATCACCCGCCACGAGGCCTTCGACGGTGAGTTCGCGGCGAAGGTGAAGACCGGGCCGTACGAGTGGGCGCGCATGGCGGGCATCCAGCTCGGCGGGCCCAGCAACGGCTGAACCGGCCGGGGCCCGTGGGAAGTCCCGGCCGCGGCGGTGGCCCCGCCGCGGCCGAAGAGTCTCCGGGCCCAACTGATCATGGTCAGGGCAACACCTGGCGGCCGGTTCACCCGTTAGGACCGTGTAGGCGCGGTCTACTTCTCGGGGGATCCGGATGATCGAAACGCCGTCGCTGGTGGACCAGTACTGCCATGGCGTGCTGCGTACGGAACTGGGGCTCGGCACCTTCGAGGCCCGGCTCGGCCGGGGCGAGGGCTTGCCCGCCCCCGGGACCACGTTCTTCGACACCCAGACCGGGTTCGCCGTACGCCGCTGGTGCCCGCCGCTGCTCGACCTCGAACCGCACTGTGAACCGGCCCGCTATCTCGCTCGGCGGCGCGAACTCGGCGTGCTCGAGGCCGGGCGCAGGATGCTGCGAGGCAGCGGCATCACGACGTATCTCGTGGACACCGGGCTGCCGGGGGATCTGAGCGGCCCCCGCGAGATGGCCGCCGCCGGGAACGCCGAGGCGCACGAGATCATCCGCCTCGAGCTGCTCGCCGAGCAGGTCGCGGACACCTCCGGCAGCGTGGCGTCGTTCCTCGCCAATCTCGCCGAGTCGGTGCACGCGGCCGCCGCGCACTCCGTCGCCTTCACCTCGGTCGCGGGCGTACGCAACGGTCTGGCGCTCGCCCCCGAACCACCCGGCCCCGGAGAGGTGCGCGGCGCCGCCGGCCGCTGGCTCGCCGGCCGCCGGGTGGGCGGCACCCTCACCGACCAGGTACTGCTGCGGCATCTGCTGTGGATAGCCGTCGCCTCGGGCCGCCCGCTGCAGCTGCACGCCGGTCTTGCAGAGCCGGGCATGCGCGTCGACCGTACCGACCCGGCCCTGCTGACGGACTTCGTGCGGGCCACGGCCGGACTCGGCACCGATCTGGTGCTGCTGCACGGCTATCCGTATCACCGGCACACGGCCCACCTGGCTGCGGTCTTCCCGCACGTCTACGCCGACCTGGGCGCGGCCCTCGTCCGGACCGGAGCACGGGCCGGCACCGTCCTCGCGGAGATCCTGGAACTCGCCCCCTTCGGCAAGCTCCTGTTCTCCAGCGGCGCACATGCGCTGCCCGAACTCCATGTGGTGGCGGCACGCCTTTTCCGGGAGGCGCTGAGCAGGGTGCTCGGCGGGTGGGTCGCCGAGGGGGCGTGGTCGCTGGCGGATGCGCAGCGGGTGGCGGGGCTGATCGCGGCGGGGAATGCGCGGCGGGTGTACGGGTTGGGGTGAGCGCCCCTCCCCTCCGTGGCTCAGCCTGAGTCTTTCTTCTTGTCCGAGGCCTTGGGCGGAGCGAAACGGGCGTGCATTGTCTTCTCCGCCCATTTCTTGTAACCGTCGCGGTGTGTGGCCTGAGTGATGCTGCCGTTGCTCCGGCGTTCGAGGACGTTGCTGCAACCCCCGCAGTGACGTATGTCCGGGCCCTCGCTGGAGCCGGTGCCGCGCACCCGCTCGTCGAACCGAGCCGCCTCGTCTCGCTTCCGGCGCGTCACGGCGGCAACGACCAGGGCGGCAGGGAGGAGCAGGGCCGCCATTCCGAGCCGTCCCCAACTGAAGTCACTGAACAAGGGGATCAGAGCGACCGCCGCGATCAGTACCGCAGCCGCGTATCCCGTTGTTGGTAGCTGGTTGCGCCTCAGCGGCATCTCATAACCGGCCTCGGCCAGTGCCTTGGCCTTGATGTGAAAGCACTCCGCTGGGCACTCGCTGGCGTATGCCACCACGCATCCCCCTGTCGTCCGTTGCGACCTCATGGTGGGAGCGGACGGGCGTATTCGGGAGAACGCCTGGCAAGAATGGCCGGATCCGGATCAGGCGCCTGCGCACGCCGGGCGTGCGTAGGCCGGGCGTGTGTAGGCCGGGGGGCCGTTCCGTTCAGGAGGCGGGCGATGCGACCGCGTGCCGTGCGGCCGGGGCCTCGGCCGCCGGCTCCTCGACGGGCCGCTCGCGCAGTGACAGCAGGACACGCATGACCGCGATCCACATGACGGCCGAGCCCAGCATGTGCAGGGCCACGAGGACCTCGGGGAGGTCAGTGAAGTACTGGGCGTAGCCGATCAGGCCCTGGGCGAGCAGGATCAGGAACAGGTCGCGGGTCCGCGCCAGAGGGCCCCGGGGGGCGTCGACCGCCTTGAGGACGAACCACAGGGCGAAGGTGAGGGTCACCACGATCCAGGCCAGTACGGCGTGGAGCTTGGTGACGGTCTCCCAGTCGACCGGCATGCGCGGCACGTCGCTCGAGTCGCCCGCGTGCGGGCCCGCGCCGGTGACCACCGTGCCGACCATGATCAGCAGTGCGGAGACGGCGACCAGGACCCACACCATCTGCCGGACCGGCTTGCCGACAAGGGGGCGGGGAGCGGCGTCGCCCTCGCGGGTGCGCTGCCACATCACCGTGGCGACCGCGATCAGCGCGGAGGAGAGCAGGAAGTGCGCGGCGACCGTGTACGGGTTGAGGCCCACGAGGACGACGATGCCGCCGAGGATCGCATTGCCCATGACCAGCCAGAACTGCGCCCACCCGAGCTGTGTGACGCTCCGCCGCCACGGCTTCTGCGAGCGCGCGGCGATGATCGCCCAGCCGACCGCGGCACACAGCACGTACGTGAGCATGCGGTTGCCGAACTCGATGGCGCCGTGGACGCCCATCTCGCTGGTCGCGGTGAGCGAGTCGTCGGTGCACTTGGGCCAGGTCGGGCAGCCGAGGCCCGAGCCGGTCAGCCGTACCGCACCGCCCGTGACCACGATGACCGTCATCATGACGACGGCGGACAGGGCCGCGCGCTGAACGGTCCGGGGCTCCGGGGTCCAGCGGTCGGCGATGAAGGCCAGCGGGTTGCGCAGGGCTTGAACGGCATCGGCTCGGGTCACTTTTGGCACGCGCCCCATGCTAGGGCCGAGCTTGTGCATGAATTCACGCGGGTGGGCAATGTCGGGACAGGCCATCTGCGGGCAGCGAAGAGCGGGGCCCGGCACACACCGGACCCCGCTGCAGGCCGAATTCACGCCGCTCGGCGGCCCCACAGCCACTCGGCGGCGCTGAGATCGTCGGCGGCGCGCCCCCGGAACACCTCGTCGCGCAGCAGCGCGGCGACGCCCTCGACGTGCCACATCTCACCCCAGATACGGGCGGTGGACTGCACGCGCGCGGTGCGAGGCGCCCGCTCCGCGGCGTACTCCTCCAGGGCCGACGGCCAGGCGACCGTACCGTCGGCGGCCGTGTGCCGGGTTGCCGCGGAGGCCAGCGTGGCCGCGTCCTCCAGGGCCTGGCAGGCGCCCTGCGCCAGATACTGGAGCATCGGGTGGGCGGAGTCGCCGAGCAGGGCGATCCGGTCCTTCGTCCAGCAGGAGATCGGCTCCCGGTCGGCCATCGGCCACCACCGCTGCCGGCCCAGGCCCGGCAGCGCGCGGCGCACCGGCTCGCAGGCGGCCGTGAAGACCTGCTCCATCTCCTCCGGGCCGCCCCACTTCTCCTCGCCGCGGTCGAAGCCGGGGCTGCGGAAGACGGCGACCTGGTTGTAGAGGGCGCCGGAGCGCAGCGGGTATTGCACGAGGTGCAGTTTCGGGCCCATCCAGACGAGGACGTCGCGCAGGTTCTCGCCGCCCTGCACGTCCTCGATCGGGACGGTGCCGCGGTAGGCGACGTAGCCGGACTGGATGGGCTCGTCGTCGGCGAACAGGCTGCGCGTACGCGAGTGCAGACCGTCGGCGGCGACGACCGCGGCGCCCGTGTACTCGGTGCCGTCGGCCGTGCGGACCGTGACCGATCCGGGGTGCTGCTCGATGTCCTCGACACGGCGCCCGGTCAGCAGCTCCACGCCGGCCTCGTCGGCGGCCCGGACCAAGATGTCCAGCAGGTCGCTGCGGTGGACGACGACGTACGGGCCGCCGAAGTGCTCCTCGTACGCGGTGTCCAGGCGGACCCGCGTCAGCTCCTTGCCGTCGACCGCGTTGTGGAAGACGAGGTGCTCGGGAAGGACGCCCGCCTCCACGACCTGGTCGAGGACCCCGAGGTCCCGCAGGACGCGGGTCGCGTTGGGTGCCATCTGCAGGCCCGCGCCGACCTCCGTGAAGGCGGGCGCCTGCTCCAGCACCGTCACCTCACGGCCCGCGCGACGCGCCGCCAGGGCCGTCGCCACGCCGCCGATGCCGCCGCCGATGACGATGAGCCTGTCGGGGCTGCTCATTGCTTGCTCCTTATAAAAGATCGTGCGAGGGCTCGTCCGCGAGCTGTGCGCTCGCTGGCTCTCGGGTGGTACGAGCCCTCGCTGTTCGGCTCGTTCGCGCGCTCGTTCAGAGCCAGCGGGGCAGTACCGCCTGAGCGGAGCCCCGTGCCGCGCGGGCGCCCGCCGTGTCGCGGCCCAGCAGCCAGGCGCACAGCCCGGCGGCGGGTGCGGCCACGACCTCCGGCTCCGCGCCGTCCGGGCCCAGGCGGTACTCGGCGCCGTCCCGGTCGGTGGGCCGCAGCAGCACCGCGGGGCAGTCGTCCTTGGCGCCGACCGTCGCGGACACCTCGGCGAGCAGCGCGTCGACCAGGTCGGCCGGGAACGCGCTGGTGTCGTCGCCCGCACCGAGGTCCACCAGGTGCACCCAGATCTCGCGCGTGCGCATCCACGGCACCTCGCTCGCGGGGATGGTGCGGCCCAGCGCGCTGCGGACGATGGACTCCCAGGCGCCGGAGGGCAGCGCGTCGATGGCGGCGAGCAGCCGGGCGTCGGCGTCCCGGAAGTCCATGAGGACCACGGAGGCCGGGCGGCGGGCGCCCTGCTCGATGTCGTCGAGGCGCGACTCGGGGTTGGGGTACATCGGCATCTCGACTCCGGTGCGGGCCCAGGTCAGCAGGTTGACCAGGGCGTCCGCGTTCCGCGCGAGATGCGTCAGGACGTGGGCCCGGGACCAGCCGGGCAGCAGCGACGGCCCTTCGGCCGCCGCGTCGCCCAGCTCGTCCAGGCGCTTGTGGAAGAGCGCCGAGCCCTCGTGCACCCAGCCGAGCGCCCGCGCGAAGCCGCGCTCAGCCATCGGTCTTCTCCGCGCGGCACACGTTGCGCAGCTCGCCGATCCCGGACACCGAGGTGGTCAGCGTCTGGCCGTCGGCCAGGTACCGCTGCGGCTTGCGGGCGTGGCCCACGCCGCCCGGCGTACCGGTGGCGATCACGTCGCCCGGCTTCAGGGTCAGGATCGTCGAGATGTACGAGACGAGGGTCGCCGCGTCGAAGACGAGGTCGGAGGTGTCGGCCTGCTGGACGGTCTCGCCGTCGACGGCGCCGGTGAGGGTGAGACCCGAGGCGGGCTCGGCCTCGTCCGGCGTGACCAGGACCGGGCCGAAGGGCGTGGTCGCCTCGAAGGTCTTGCCCTGCAGCCACATGGGGGAGCGGTACTGCCAGTCGCGGGCGGTCACGTCGTTGAGGACCGAGTAGCCCGCGATCGCGGCGGCCGCGGTCTCCTTGTCGGCGTGGCGGACCGGGGCGCCGATGACGACGGCGAGTTCGGCCTCCCAGTCGATGGCGTCCGAGGCGGCCGGGAGCACGACCTCGTCGTACGGGCCGACGAGCGCCTCCGGGTACTTCGCGAACAGCGTCGGGTACTGCGGTAGCTCGCGGCCCATCTCGAGGATGTGGTTCCGGTAGTTGAGGCCGACGCAGATGATCTTGCCCGGGTTGGGGACGACCGGCGCGTAGTCCAGCGAGTCGACGGCGTGCGTGGCGCCGGAGGCCGCGGCGGCGGTCTCCTTCCAGTTCGGGTCGGCGAGCAGGGCGCCCAGGTCGGCGTGGCCCGTCTCGACCGCGGTGTCGCCGTCGATGCGTACGGCGGCGGTGGTTCCGGCGGTGCGGATGGTGGCGAGCTTCATCAGTGGGTGGTCCTTTCGGCGACCGAGGCGGGCAGGGTGTGGAAGTGGAGCTTCTCGATGACGGGGGCGTCGCTGAAGCGGAACAGGTCGAGCTCGCCCGTACCGGCCTCGATGGACACCTCGGCCCAGGACGGGACGGTGACCAGGTCGCCGTGGGTGACGTCGATGCGCCCGCCGTTCACGACGAACGCGCCCTCACCCTCGAAGACCTGCCACACGGAGGAGGCGACCTCGCGGGACGCGGGGACGGCGGCCCCGGCGCGCAGCCGGTGCATCTCCGTACGGATGGTGGGCAGCGCGTCGGCGCCGGTGGTCGGGTTGGAGAAGCGGATCGCCGCGTGGCCCGGGTGGGCGGTGACGCCCTCGTGGCCCTCGGCCTCCAGCTCCAGCTGGCCGGTGAGTGCGGCGTCGGTGTGCTCCCAGCGGTAGGCGGCGAGCGGCGACTTGGGGATGTCGGCGAGTCCGGAGAGGGGGCGCAGACCCGGGTGGCCCCAGATCCGCTCGGCCTTGGAACGCTCGGGCGTGGAGCGGTCGTCCAGCGTGTTCGGGCCGAACTCGAAGAACTCCGTGTTCAGCGCGGAGGACAGCGGGATGTCCAGGCCGTCGAGCCAGGCCATCGGCTGGTCGGTGGTGTTGTGGTGGCCGTGCCAGGCCCAGCCGGGCGTCAGCAGCAGGTCGCCGCGGCGCATCGCGACCGGGTCGCCGTCCACGATCGTCCACACGCCCTCGCCCTCCAGGACGAAGCGGAACGCGTTCTGGGCGTGGCGGTGGACCGGCGCGACCTCGTTCGGGCCGAGGTACTGGATCGCCGCCCACAGCGTCGGCGTCGCGTGCGGCAGGCCGTGCAGGCCCGGGTTCGAGAGGGAGATCGCACGGCGCTCGCCGCCCCGGCCGACCGGCACCAGCTCGCCCGCCTTGACGGCGGTGGCGTACAGCTCGGCCCAGCGCCAGCGGTGCGGGATCGCGGCCGGCTTGGGGTGCAGCGGCATCAGATCCTCGCGCTCGGTCCACAGCGGGATCAGCCCGAGCGCGTCGAACTCCTTGTAGAGCTCGGTGAGCCTGGGGTCCTGCGGCTCGGCGGCCGCTTCCTGTCCGGACATGAGGACACGTCCCTTCCTCCTACGGGCGCCGCCGGTTGCGGACGGCGCTGTCTCGCATGGCGATGACCATAGGGGGAGTTTTCTTGTGCGGAACACAGAGCGGTCTAGAATTCCGCTGTGAGGAACTCCAGGAACTCTCGGACACCCGCCGACGCATCCACTGGCACAACATCCGGCTCAGCCGCAGGGGCATCAGCCGACGCGGCCGCCGACGCCGCGCACGCTTCCGACGCGCACCATGCCCCCGGCCTGGAATCCGTCGACAACGCTCTGACGCTGCTGCTCCTGCTCCGCAAGAACGGCCGTCTCCGGCTCAGTGACGCCGCCGACCACCTCGGCGTGGCCCGCTCCACCGCACACCGGCTGCTCGCGACCCTGCGCGGCCGCGGCTTCGCGGTGCAGGGCGCCGACAAGGCGTACCGGCCCGGCCCCGCCCTCTACCGCCTCGGCATGTCGCAGCGCTCCGACTACGAACTCGTCGAGACCGCCCGGCCCCACATGCTGTGGCTCAACGGCAAACTGGGCGAAACCGTGCACCTCGTGGTGCGCTCCGGGGCCGAGGCGCGCTTCCTGCACAGCATCGAAGGCACGCACGCACTGCGCGTCGGCAGCCGCGCGGGCGCCGTCCTGCCCGCGCATCTCGCCTCGGCCGGCAAGGCGCTGCTCGCCGATCTGAGCGTCGCCGAACTCGCCGAGATCTACGGGGCGAAGGGCGACCAGGGCGGGGAGACGGACCCCGAGACGCTGCACCGGCGGCTCGCCGCGGTACGCCGCCGCGGCTATGCGATCAACATCGGCGACACCGAGCGGGGACTCTCCGCGGTGGGCGCCGCCGTCCGCGAGCCCGGCGGTCGTGCCGTCGCCGCGCTCACCGTGTCGGCGCCCTCGCTGCGCTTCACCCGTGCGCATCTGAATGAGGCGGCGGGGGTGCTGCTGGAGGCGGTACGGCGGATGGAGACGGCGTTCTGACGTCCCTGCACCCGCGCAAGCGGTGGTGGTCTAATTCCGCCCTGCGGAACGTATGCCCGTTACATGTTGCTCTCTGCGTAACCGCGCTGATTCCATCCCGGTCACCGACAGGCCGTCCGCGTGCCGCCGGAGGGACACCGGCAGACCGTGAACCGCGGCCTGCCGTTTCCCTGCTTCCTCGCAACAGGACGTGGCCGCATGACCATCGACGCTCAGGCTTCCGCCACCAGCCCCTCCGCCCCGCCGCGCTCACGCGCACTGACGTGGGCGGTCGTCGCCCTGTGCACGGCGGCGATCACCGTGGAGGGCTTCGACCTCATCGTCTACGGCGTGGCGCTGCCCGCGATGCTCGGTGACGGCTCACTGGGGCTCGACAAATCCCTCGCCGGCACCCTCGGCAGCCTCGCGTATGCGGGCATGCTCATCGGCGCCCTGGTCTGCGGGCCGCTCGCCGACAGGCTCGGCAGGCGCCGACTCCTGCTGGCCTCGGGCACCGTCTTCACCGTGTTCACGGTGGCCTGCGCGCTCGCCGCGCAGCCCTGGCAGTTCGGCCTGTTCCGGCTGCTCGCGGGCATCGGCATGGGCGGTGTGATGCCGTCGTGTGTGGCGCTGAGCAAGGAGTACGCGCCGCGCGGTCGTTCCGCGCTGGTGGCGACCGTGGTGCTCGCCGGGATCCCCGTCGGCGGGGTACTGGCCGCGCTGACCGCGACCATCTGGGGTGAAGCCCTGGGCTGGCGTGGTCTGTTCGGCGTCGGCGGTGCCCTGTCGGTGATCGTGTTCGCCGTCGCGTACTTTCTGCTGCCGGATTCCCGGCCGGGGGCCCGGCCCGCCGCGGGGGCCATGCACGAGCCCGCGCGGGAAGCCGCCGACGAGGTTGTCCGCGAGCCCGCGCGGGAAGCCGCCGACGAGGTCGTCCGCGAGGGCGCACGCGAAGCCGCCGACGAGGTCGTCAGCGAGGCCACCCGCGACGGCGAAGCGGCCGGTGTGCGAACCGTGCTCTCCAGCGCGTACGCCCGGCACACCATCCTGTTCACCGTCGCCAACTTCGCGGTTCTGCTGGCCTGGTACGGCCTCAACACCTGGCTCACCCAGCTGATGCGCGAGATGGACTACCCGCTCGGCTCTGCCCTGCGCTTCACGCTGGTCCTCAACCTCGGTGCCGTCGTCGGCTCGTTCGCGCTCGCCGTCCTCGCCGACCGGATCGGACCGCGACTGGTCACCGCCGGCAGCGCCGTGCTCGCTGCGGTCGCCGTGCTTGCCCTGTCGCAGGGCGGCAGCACGGGCGTGATCCTCGGCGTCACCGCGCTCGCCGGCGTCGGCGCGCAGTCGGCGCTGACGATGCTCAACGACTGGGTCGCGTCCAGCTATCCGGCGTCGGCCCGCGCCACGGCGCTGGGCTGCGTGTCCGGGTTCGGGCGTGGTGGGGCCATCGTGGCGCCGCTGCTCGGCGGCTGGATTCTGGATGCGGCGATGGGGCCGACCACCGTGTTCTACGTGTTCGCGGCGGCCGCGGTTGTCTGTGCCGTCGCGCTTCTGGCGATTCCGGGCCGCCGCGGCTGAGGGTCGGGGCGGGTGTTCGGCCCTGCGGGGCTTTCCCCCGATCCCGCCCCTTCCCGCAGTGTCGATATGCGGCTCCGCCGCGTGGCAGGGGGGCTCCGCCCCCTGGACCCCCGTGATCGCCCTTCGGGCTCGTCCTCAAACGCCGGACGGGCTGAGATTCACCGCCGGGTCACTCCCAGCGGAAGAACTTCCCCGCCGCCCCCAGCCCCACGACCGCCCACACCGCCAGAATCCCCAGGTCCCCCCACGGCATCCCGGCCCCATGCTGAAGCACGTCCCGCAGCCCGTCCGACAGAGCCGAGATCGGCAGCAGGCCGAGCACCGACTGCGCGGCGTCCGGGAACTTGTCGAGCGGGACGATCACGCCGCCGCCGACCAGCAGCAGCAGGAAGACCAGGTTGGCGGCGGCCAGGGTCGCCTCCGCCTTCAGCGTGCCCGCCATCAGCAGCCCGAGACCGGAGAAGGCCGCCGTGCCCAGGATCAGCAGGAGGAGTACGGCGAGGGGGCTGCCCTGCGGCGACCAGCCCAGCGAGAAGGCGATCACCGTCAGCAGGACCACCTGCAACACCTCGGTGACCAGCACGGACAAGGTCTTCGCGGCCATCAGTCCCCAACGCGGCAACGGCGACGTACCGAGCCGCTTCAGGACGCCGTACCGCCGCTCGAATCCGGTCGCGATCGCCTGCCCGGTGAACGCCGTCGACATCACCGCGAGCGCGAGGACGCCGGGGGCGAGGAAGTCCACGGCCTTGCCGCTGCCGGTGTCGACGATGTCGACCGCGCTGAAGAGCACGAGCAGTAGCGTCGGGATGACGACGGTGAGCAGCAGCTGCTCACCGTTGCGCAGCAGCATCTTCGTCTCGAGCGCGGCCTGGGTCGCGATCATCCGCGGCAGCGGAGCCGCTCCAGGCCTCGGGGCGTACGTACCGGCGCTCGTCGGCCGCGCTTCCGTTCCGGCGCTCATCCGCGCAGCTCCTTACCCGTCAGCTCAAGGAAAACGTCTTCGAGGGTGTGCCGCTCCACCGAGATCTTCTCCGGCATCACGCCGTGCTGGGCGCACCAGGACGTGACGGTGGCCAGCAGCTGGGGGTCGACCTTGCCGGACACGCGGTAGGCACCCGGGGTCAGCTCGGCCGCGGCGCAGTCCGATGGGAGGGCCTTGAGCAGCGAGGCGATGTCGAGGCCCGGGCGCCCGGTGAACCGCAGGGTGTTCTCGGCCCCGCCGCGGCAGAGCTCCTCGGGGGAGCCCTGCGCGATGACCTTCCCGGCGTCGATGATCGCGACGTCGTCGGCCAGCTGCTCGGCCTCGTCCATGTAGTGGGTGGTCAGGATGACCGAGACGCCGTCGGCACGCAGATCGCGTACGAGGTCCCAGGTGGCGCGGCGGGCCTGCGGGTCGAGACCCGCGGTCGGCTCGTCGAGGAAGACCAGTTCGGGGCGGCCGACGACGGCCATGGCGAGCGCGAGCCGCTGCTGCTGCCCGCCGGACAGCCGCCGGTACGTCGTACGGCCGCAGCTGCCGAGCCCGAGCCGCTCGATGAGCGCGTCCACGTCCAGCGGCTCTGCGTGCAGCTTCGCGACATGGCGCAGCATCTCGTCGGCACGAGCGCCCGAGTACACCCCGCCGGACTGGAGCATCACACCTATCCGAGGCCGCAGCTCGGCGGCCTGCCGCACGGGGTCGAGGCCAAGGACGCGGACCGTTCCGGCGTCCGGCCTGCGATAGCCCTCGCAGGTCTCGACGGTGCTGGTCTTGCCGGCGCCGTTCGGGCCGAGAACCGCGGTGATGCCGGGCGCAGCCGTGAGGTCGAGTCCGTCGACCGCGGTCTTCGCACCGTAGCGCTTCACCAGGCCGTGGACCTGGACGACGGGCTCTACTCGCATGGCGGGAAGTCTAGGGAGTGACGCGCGGGTGCTCGGTGGGCGGGGTCGAGTCCGCCCGTCCCTGGGCGGGTCTCGTTCCGTCTCACGGAGGCCGGCCTCGCCGCCCGGGATCCACCGGGGAGAGAAGCCGTGCCACGCGCCTACTGCGCTGGTCGGAAGCGGTTTTGTCACGTTTCGCGAGTGTGCGCGACCGGGCCGGTGCGCCCCTCGGTTTGATCGATCAATGATCATTTCCGCAGGTCAGCTTAGGCAGACCTAAGTGACGCACCGCACCGTGGGTGATCCGGATGCCGCTTGTCAGGCTCCCGGGAATTACGCAACAATGGCGTTGTGAAAAACGGCACGCGATCGACTGAGCCTCCGCAGGAGGAGCTCGCGACCGGGGAGCGGTCCACCCGCACCCGGGTCGCGCGGTCCATCCTGGATCACGGGCCCTCGACCGTGGCCGACCTCGCCGGCCGGCTCGGCCTCACCCAGGCGGCGGTGCGACGCCACCTCGACGCACTCGTCGCCGACGACGTGGTCGAGGCGCGCGAGCAGCGGGTCTACGGCGCGCGTACGCGCGGGCGGCCGGCCAAGGTGTTCGCGCTGACGGACTGCGGCCGGGACGCCTTCGACCAGTCGTACGACAAGCTCGCGGTGGACGCGCTGCGCTGGATCGAGCGGAACGCGGGAGGCCAGGCGGCGGTCGTGGCCTTCGCCCGGGCCAGGCTCGCGGCGCAGGCCGAGGCCTACCGCAAGGCTGTCGACGCGGCGGCCCCGGAGGAGCGCACCGAGGCTCTGGCCAAGGCCTTGAGTGTCGACGGGTACGCTGCTACGGCGCGGAGCGCACCCGGTCGGGCCAACGGCGAGCAGCTGTGCCAGCACCACTGCCCGGTGGCCCACGTCGCGGAGCAGTACCCGCAGCTGTGCGAGGCGGAGACCGAGGTCTTCTCCCAGCTGCTCGGGACGCACGTCCAGCGGCTGGCCACCATCGCCCACGGTGACGGCGTCTGTACGACGTTCATCCCGCGGAGCGAACCACCAGGACCGCCTGCGGCGCAGAGCCCGGGCACCCCACAGACCACGAACAACCCATCTGCAAGCACGGCCGGGAGGAACCCCGCATGACTCTCCCCACGGAGACTGCTCACCCTGAGCTCGAGGGCCTGGGCAACTACGAATTCGGCTGGGCCGACTCCGACGAGGCCGGTGCCTCTGCCAAGCGCGGCCTGAACGAGGACGTCGTCCGGGACATCTCCGCGAAGAAGTCGGAGCCGGAGTGGATGACCAAGCTCCGCCTCAAGGGCCTGCGGCTCTTCGAGAAGAAGCCCATGCCGACCTGGGGCTCGGACCTGTCGGGCATCGACTTCGACAACATCAAGTACTTCGTGCGCTCCACGGAGAAGCAGGCGGAGTCCTGGGAGGACCTGCCCGAGGACATCAAGAACACGTACGACAAGCTCGGCATCCCGGAGGCGGAGAAGCAGCGCCTCGTCGCGGGTGTCGCCGCCCAGTACGAGTCCGAGGTCGTCTACCACCAGATCCGTGAGGACCTGGAGGAGCAGGGCGTCATCTTCCTCGACACCGACACGGCGCTGAAGGAGCACCCGGAGCTCTTCAAGGAGTACTTCGGCACCGTCATCCCGGTCGGTGACAACAAGTTCGCCTCGCTGAACACCGCCGTGTGGTCCGGTGGCTCGTTCATCTACGTGCCGAAGGGCGTGCACGTCGAGATCCCGCTCCAGGCCTACTTCCGGATCAACACGGAGAACATGGGCCAGTTCGAGCGGACCCTGATCATCGTCGACGAGGGTGCCTACGTGCACTACGTCGAGGGTTGTACGGCCCCGATCTACAAGAGCGACTCTCTGCACAGCGCGGTCGTCGAGATCATCGTCAAGAAGAACGCCCGCTGCCGTTACACGACCATCCAGAACTGGTCGAACAACGTCTACAACCTGGTCACCAAGCGCGCCGTGGCGTACGAGGGCGCGACCATGGAGTGGATCGACGGCAACATCGGCTCCAAGGTCACGATGAAGTACCCGGCCGTCTACCTGATGGGCGAGCACGCCAAGGGCGAGACCCTGTCCATCGCCTTCGCGGGCGAGGGCCAGCACCAGGACGCCGGCTCCAAGATGGTCCACATGGCGCCGAACACCTCGTCCAACATCGTCTCCAAGTCGGTGGCGCGCGGCGGCGGCCGTACGTCGTACCGCGGCCTGGTCGAGATCGGCGAGGGCGCCGCGGGCTCGAAGTCCAACGTGCTGTGTGACGCGCTGCTTGTCGACACGATCTCGCGCTCGGACACCTACCCGTACGTCGACGTCCGCGAGGACGACGTGTCCATGGGCCACGAAGCGACCGTCTCCAAGGTCTCCGAGGACCAGCTCTTCTACCTGATGAGCCGCGGTCTCTCCGAGTTCGAGGCGATGGCGATGATCGTGCGCGGCTTCGTCGAGCCGATCGCCAAGGAGCTGCCCATGGAGTATGCGCTGGAGCTCAACCGGCTGATCGAGCTGCAGATGGAGGGCGCGGTCGGCTGACCCGCCGGCCCCGCTCCAACAGCAGCCTGAAGACTCATTGACGTAGGAAGAGAGCAACACGACAGCCATGGCTGAGGCTCAGAACATCCCGGTGGGGTCCACCACCGCCGGATCCATCGCGGTGGCCGCCGAGTCGACCGTCGCCACGCGCATGAGCGCGCCGCCGTCCTTCGACGTGGCGGACTTCCCGGTGCCGCATGGCCGGGAGGAGGAGTGGCGCTTCACGCCGCTGGAGCGGCTGCGCGGGCTGCACGACGGCACCGCGGTCGCCACCGGATCCGGCCTGAAGGTCGAGGTCGAGGCCCCCGAGGGCGTCACCGTCGAGACTGTCGGGCGCGACGACGCCCGGCTCGGCAAGGCGGGCACCCCCGTGGACCGCATCGCCGCCCAGGCGTACTCGTCCTTCGAGAAGGCCTCGGTCGTGACCGTCCCCAAGGAGAAGGTCCTCGAGACCCCGATCCGTATCGCCGTGCACGGCGAGGGCGGGGTCGCGTTCGGCCACCAGGTGATCGAGCTTGGCGCCTTCGCCGAGGCCGTCGTCGTCATCGACCACACCGGTGACGCCGTGCTCGCCGCCAACGTCGACTACATCCTGGGCGACGGCGCCAAGCTGACCGTCGTCTCCATCCAGGACTGGGACGAGAAGTCCGTGCACGTCGCCCAGCACAACGCGCTGGTGGGCCGTGACGCGAGCTTCAAGTCCGTGGTCGTCACCTTCGGCGGCGACCTCGTCCGTCTCCACCCGCGCGTGCAGTACGCGGGCACCGGCGGCGAGGCCGAGCTGTTCGGCCTTTACTTCACCGACAAGGGCCAGCACCAGGAGCACCGCCTCCTGGTCGACCACAACACGCCGCACTGCAAGTCCAACGTCGCCTACAAGGGCGCACTCCAGGGCGACGACGCGCACGCGGTGTGGATCGGCGACGTCCTCATCGAGGCCAAGGCCGAGGGCACGGACACGTACGAGATGAACCGCAACCTGGTTCTGACCGACGGCGCCCGCGTCGACTCCGTCCCGAACCTGGAGATCGAGACCGGCGAGATCGTCGGCGCCGGCCACGCGAGCGCCACCGGCCGCTTCGACGACGAGCAGCTCTTCTATCTGATGGCCCGCGGCATCCAGGAGCACGACGCCCGCCGCCTCGTCGTCCGCGGCTTCTTCGCCGAGCTGGTCCAGCAGATCGGTGTCGACGACATCGAGGAGCGCCTCATCGCGAAGATCGAGGAAGAGCTGGAGGCGGCGGTCGGATGACTGAACCGTCGAAGTTCGTACGCGTCTGCGGCCTGAGCGAGCTGGACGAGGACACCCCGAAGCGGGTGGACGTCGACGGCACGCCGGTCTCGGTCGTCCGTACCGAGGGCGAGGTGTTCGCGATCTACGACATCTGCTCGCACGCGAACGTCTCCCTCTCCGAGGGCGAGGTGGAGGACTGCCAGATCGAGTGCTGGCTGCACGGCTCCAGCTTCGACCTCCGTACCGGCAAGCCGTCCGGACTGCCCGCGACGCGCCCTGTCCCCGTATACCCCGTAAAGATCGAAGGGGACGATGTTCTCGTCTCCCTCACCCAGGAGTCCTGAGGCACCCATGGCAACGCTTGAAATCCGAGACCTGCACGTCACCGTCGAGGCCGACAACTCCACCAAGGAGATCCTCAAGGGCGTCGACCTGACTGTGAAGCAGGGCGAGACGCACGCCATCATGGGCCCCAACGGCTCGGGCAAGTCGACCCTCGCCTACTCCCTCGCCGGTCACCCGAAGTACACGATCACCAGCGGCACCGTCACCCTCGACGGCGAGGACGTCCTCGAGATGTCCGTCGACGAGCGCGCCCGCGCCGGCCTGTTCCTCGCCATGCAGTACCCGGTCGAGGTCCCCGGCGTCTCGGTCTCCAACTTCCTGCGCACCTCCGCCACCGCGATCCGCGGCGAGGCCCCCAAGCTGCGTACCTGGGTGAAGGAGGTCAAGGAGGCCATGGAGCGCCTCTCGATCGACCCCTCCTTCGCCGAGCGCAACGTCAACGAGGGCTTCTCCGGCGGTGAGAAGAAGCGCCACGAGATCCTTCAGCTGGAGCTGCTCAAGCCGAAGGTCGCCATCCTCGACGAGACCGACTCCGGCCTCGACGTCGACGCCCTGCGCGTCGTGTCCGAGGGCGTCAACCGCGTCCGCGAGACCGGCGAGGTCGGCACCCTGCTGATCACGCACTACACGCGGATCCTCCGCTACATCAAGCCCGACTACGTTCACGTCTTCTCGGCCGGCCGCATCGTGGAGTCCGGCGGCGCCGAGCTCGCCGACAAGCTGGAGAACGAGGGCTACGAGGCATACACGAAGGGTGGCGCATCCGCGTGACACAGCTGCCGGGCCTCCTCGACACCGAGGCGATCCGCAAGGACTTCCCGATCCTGGACCGCCTGGTCCACGACGGTAAGAAGCTCGTGTACCTGGACAACGCGGCGACTTCGCAGAAGCCGCGCCAGGTGCTCGACGTGCTCAACGCCTACTACGAGCGGTACAACGCCAACGTCCACCGCGGCGTGCACGTTCTCGCGGAGGAGGCCACGGCGGAGTACGAAGGCGCCCGCGACAAGGTCGCCGCCTTCATCAACGCGCCGAGCCGCGACGAGGTGATCTTCACCAAGAACGCCTCCGAGTCCCTCAACCTCGTGGCCAACATGCTCGGCTGGGCCGACGAGCCCTACCGGGTCGACCACGAGACCGAGATCGTCATCACCGAGATGGAGCACCACTCCAACATCGTTCCGTGGCAGCTGCTGTCGCAGCGCACCGGCGCGAAGCTGAAGTGGTTCGGCCTCACGGACGACGGCCGTCTCGACCTGTCCAACATCGAAGAGATCATCACGGAGAAGACGAAGATCGTCTCCTTCGTCCTGGTCTCCAACATCCTGGGCACGGTCAACCCGGTCGAGGCCATCGTGCGCCGCGCCCAGGAGGTCGGTGCGCTGGTGCTGATCGACGCCTCGCAGGCGGCGCCCCACATGCCGCTCGACGTCCAGGCGCTCCAGGCCGACTTCGTGGCCTTCACCGGCCACAAGATGTGCGGCCCGACGGGCATCGGCGTCCTGTGGGGACGGCAGGAGCTCCTCGAGGACCTGCCTCCGTTCCTCGGCGGCGGCGAGATGATCGAGACCGTCTCGATGCACTCGTCGACCTACGCCCCGGCGCCGCACAAGTTCGAGGCGGGCACCCCGCCGATCGCGCAGGCGGTCGGTCTGGGCGCGGCCATCGACTACCTGACCTCCATCGGCATGGAGAACATCGCAGCCCACGAGCACGCGCTCACGGAGTACGCGGTGAAGCGCCTGCGCGAGGTCCCCGACCTCAGGATCATCGGCCCGACGACGGCCGAGGACCGGGGCGCCGCGATCTCCTTCACGCTCGGCGACATACACCCCCACGACGTGGGCCAGGTCCTCGACGAGCAGGGCATCGCGGTCCGGGTCGGCCACCACTGCGCCCGCCCGGTCTGCCTGCGGTACGGAATTCCTGCGACCACGCGAGCGTCGTTCTATCTGTACTCCACGCCGGCCGAGATCGACGCTCTGGTGGACGGCCTGGAGCACGTACGGAACTTCTTCGGCTGAGGGGCTGCCAGTGAAGCTTGATTCGATGTACCAGGACGTCATCCTGGACCACTACAAGCACCCGCACGGGCGGGGCTTGCGTGATGGCGATGCCGAGGTGCACCACGTCAACCCGACCTGCGGCGACGAGATCACGCTGCGCGTCAAGTACGACGGGGAGCGGATCGAGGACATCAGCTACGAGGGCCAGGGCTGCTCGATCAGCCAGGCCTCGGCCTCCGTGCTGAACGACCTGCTCGTCGGCAAGGAGCTTGCCGAGGCGCAGAAGATCCAAGGCGTCTTCCTGGAGCTGATGCAGTCCAAGGGCCGCATCGAGCCGGACGACGCGATGGAGGAGATCCTGGAGGACGCGGTTGCGTTCGCCGGAGTCTCGAAGTACCCCGCCCGAGTGAAGTGCGCGCTGCTCAGCTGGATGGCGTGGAAGGACGCGACGGCCCAGGCCTTCGCGGAGGAGGCGAAGACCGCATGAGCGAGACCGTTGAGATGAAGCCGGCCTCGGAGGAAGAACTCCGTGAGGCTCTGATGGACGTCGTCGACCCCGAGCTGGGCATCGACGTCGTCAACCTCGGCCTGATCTACGGCATCCATGTCGATGACGCGAACATCGCCACCGTCGACATGACACTGACGTCCGCGGCCTGCCCGCTGACCGACGTCATCGAGGACCAGGCGAAGTCGGCGACGGACGGCCTCGTCAGCGAGCTCCGTATCAACTGGGTCTGGATGCCGCCGTGGGGCCCGGACAAGATCACGGACGACGGGCGGGAGCAGCTTCGGGCGCTGGGGTTCAACGTCTGAGCGCCTGAACGTCCGAGGACCGAGGACTGCGCCGGTCATGCTTGCCGAACGGCCCCTGTGCACACTGCACAGGGGCCGTTCGAGTGTACGGGTCCGCGTAATTCAATGGTGGCCAGCGAGCAGGCGGGGGAGACTGCCGGGCATGGCTGTTTCGCTGTACCACCTGGTGGTCGACACGCACGATCTGCCGGCGCTGGCCCGCTTCTGGTGCCAGGTGCTGGACTGGCGCGTGCTCTTCGAGGACAAGGACGAGATCGTCATCGGGGCGGACGAGCACGCGATGCCCGGGATGTGCTTCCTACCGGTCCCCGAAAAGAAGACCGTCAAGAACCGGCTGCACATCGACCTGACCCCCGACGACCAGGCCGCCGAGGTCGAACGCATCATCGCGCTCGGGGCGCGCCGAGTGGACGTCGGCCAGGGCGAGGACGCCACCTGGGTGGTCCTCGCCGATCCCGAGGGCAACGAGTTCTGCGTCCTGCGGCCCAAGAAGTCGCTGATCGACTGAGCGCGCGAGGTTACGCCGACGGGGGCGCGGCTGTCGCCGTGGCTGTGGCTGCCGCTGCGGCCAGTGTGGGAGCCAGACCCTCCTTGCGGATGCGCTGGTCGACGTAGAGCAGGCCGGTGACGAGGGGCGGGAAGGTGGTCTGGATGATGTACCCGATCACCTGGCCCACGAGGGCGATCACGATGTAGACGGAGAAGACCGAGAGCACCTCCGACGGCTCCGGCTCGGGTCCGAGACTCGCCGCACCCGCCATGGTGGGGAACATGCCGACCAAACTGAGCCCCTGCTGGATCACCCCGGCGATGAGCGCGGCCAGCACGTAGGCCAGCAGCGAGATGCCGAAGACGGGCCACCACCGGCCGCGCACCAGCTCCGAGGAGCGGCGCAGCGCCCGGACGGGCCCCTGCTTCTCGAGCACGACGGCCGCGGGGGCCAGGCTGAACTTCACCCAGAGCCACACTGCCGGCACGGCTGTCACCAGGGCGCCGAGCAGGCCGATCGCCACGAGCGCGCCTCCGCCTCCGCCCTCGCCGGAGCCGAGCAGCGACACGCCGATCAGGGCGCTCGCGAAGGCGATCATCAGCAGGACGACCGGCACCGCGACGATCAGCCCTGTGAGCAGCGCGGTGCCGATCAGCGCAGGCACCCGGGGCAGGGCCTGCCGCCACACGGAGCCGAAGCCGGCGGGGCCGCCCACGACCGCGTTCTTGAGTACGGTGAACATGCCCCCCTGCACCAGTGCCGCTGCGAGGACGTACCCCACCACGGCGATCAGGCTGACGCACACGAGGGCGACCACGAGCGGTTGGATCTGGTCCCATTCCGGATCCCGGCCGCCCGGCAGGTCGACCAGCTCGTAGAACGTGTCGCTGACGGCGAAGAAGGCGATGACCGCGGCGCAGAGGACGAGGACGCTGCACGCCCCGAACACCGCCGCCGGCAGGCCGATGACCGGCTTCTTGTACCGCCCCATGGTGGCGAAAGCCCCGCTGAGGATGTCGCCGACGGTGAGCGGTCGCAGCGGGATCACGCCTGGATGCGGCGGTGGCGGCGCCCAGCCGCCCCAGCCCGGCGTTCCGGGAGCCCCCGGCGCGCCGCCGTATGGACCGCCGCCGTATGGACCGCCGCCGTATGGACCGCCGCCGTACGGACCACCGCCGTACGGACCACCGCCGTACGGACCTCCCGCGTGCGGTCCGCCGTACGGGCCCGTTCCCATCTTGTCCGACATGCCCCGCCCCTGTTTCTGTCCTGGCCCCCATCTGACCGGAACACGGTAGCGGGCCAGGACATGCCAAGGACACGGGCCTGCTGTGTACGGCCGTACACATCGTTGTGTACGCTTGTCCACATGGGATATGGACTGCTGGCCGCGGCCATCGCGGCCGAGGTGGCCGGCACCACGGCGATGAAGTACAGCGAGGGGTTCAGCAGGCTCTGGCCATCGCTCGCCACCGTGGCCGGGTACCTCGTCGCCTTCGCCCTCCTGGCGCAGACGCTCAAGACGCTCGAGGTCGGCACGGCGTATGCCATCTGGGCCGGCGCCGGCACCGCTGTGATCGCCGCGATCGGCATGGTGTTCCTCGGTGAGACCATGACCGCGGCCAAGGTGGCGGGCATCGCGCTGGTCATCGCCGGAGTCGTGCTGCTCAATCTTGGCGGGGCCCACTGATGGCGGCGCGGCGCTACGACCCCGAGCGGCGGCAGCGCATCATCGACGCCGCGATCAGAGTGGTCGGCGAGAAGGGCATCGCAGGGCTCAGTCACCGGTCCGTCGCGGCCGAGGCCGATGTGCCGCTCGGCTCCACCA
Organism: Streptomyces himalayensis subsp. himalayensis; assembly: GCF_013778455.1. Taxonomy (GTDB): domain Bacteria; phylum Actinomycetota; class Actinomycetes; order Streptomycetales; family Streptomycetaceae; genus Streptomyces; species Streptomyces himalayensis. The sequence goes on from NZ_JACEHE010000013.1 coordinate 97,724, forward strand.
CGTACCACTTCAGGACCCTGGACGAGCTCATGGTCGCCGCCCTGCGCCAGGCCAACGAGGGCTTCGCCAAGGTGGTCCGCAGCCGCGGCGCGCTCGAGGACCGGCGAGTCGACCTCGCCGGTGAACTCGCCGGGCTGATGGGGGAGTGGCTCGCGGGCGAGCGCACAGGGGTCGAGCTCGAGTACGAGCTGTATCTCGCCGCGCTCCGCCGTCCGGCGCTACGGCCCGTCGCCGCCGAGTGGTGCCAGGACCTCGCCGAACTGATCGCGGACCGCACGGATCCGGTCACGGCGCGGGCGCTTGTCGCGCTGATGGACGGCATCTGTCTGCAGGTGCTGCTGACGGGCGGGGAGTACGACGAGGCGTATGCGCGAGAGATGCTGGCGCGGCTCATTCCCTGACGGCGGCGAGGGCCGCGGCGACGCTCGCGGTGATGTCCGTGACCGGATAGAAGACCTCCCGGACGGTCCGGTCCCGGTCGACGATCAGGGTGAGGCGCTTCAGCCGGCTCACACCCGCCGCGCGGAACGTCGGCAGGCGCAGAGCAGCTGTCAGCGTCAGATCCGCGTCGGAGAGCAGTCGGAAGTGCAGCCGCTCGGCTTCGGCGAAGGCACGCTGCTCGTCCGGGCGTTGGGTGGAGACGCCGTGCACGGTCGCGCCCGCCGCGGTGAACTCGGCGAGCCGGTCCCGGTAGGTGCAGGACTCCAGGGTGCAGCCGGGCGCGCCGGGGATCTCGGACCAGCCTGGCGGATAGGCGTCGCTGCGGGCGTAGGCGCCGGGGAAGCAGTACAGGACGGTGTACGGAGTGTCCGCCACCGGGTCGAGCAACTCGCCTTGGTCGTCGATGAGTTGGAGTTCCGGCAGGCGCGTGCCGCGCAGGCCGTGGATCCGCTGGGCCTCCCTGGACGCCTCCGCCGCCGTCGCGGACGTCTCCCCCTCGCCCAGAAGCCAGGTGTCTCCCCAGTCCTGCAGGGCGATCAGGACGGGCAGCAGCGCACGGCCGCGTGGCGTGAGGCGGTACTCGTGGCGTACGGGTCGTTCCTGGTACGGCACGCGCGCGAGGACTTCCGCATCCACCAGCAGATTGAGCCGCTCCGTCAGCACCTTCCGGGACAGGCCCAGTTCGCGCTGCAGATCGTCGAAGCGGTGCACCCCGCGGGCCGTGTCGCGCACGATCAGCAAGGTCCACCAGTCGCCGACGACGTCCAGGGCCTGTGCGATGGCGCAGTCCGCGTCGCCGAGAGTGGTCCGACGGGGCATGGTCCTGAATCCCTTCGCCGGTGGGGGCGTTGGCCCGATTGACCCGAGACTGCCACGCTGCCATAGTCAGTTCCCAAAAGGAACTCACTGGGGTGTGCAGGGGGATCCGGGCCGACGAAGTCGCTGGTCTTGCCGATCCCGCCGATCTCGCTGGTCCCGCCGATCCCGCCGATCTCGCTGGTCCCGCTGACACCGTGCTGGAGGCAGTCGCCGTGCAGGCGTTCAAGGACGTACCACGCACCGTATGGCTGCTGGCCGGCGGCGTGTTCTTCAACTCCCTCGTCAGCGTCACCTTCGTCTACCTCTTCCTGTATCTGACCGGTCCGCGCGGCCTGGGAATCGGCGAGGCCGGCGTCATCAGCGGCATCGGCGGAGTCGGTGTCGTCCTCGGCAACTTCACCGGCGGCTGGTTCGGCGACCGCTTCGGCCACCGGCGCGTACTGGTCGTCGCCGCCACCGTGGCAGGAGTGCTGCTCGCGGCGCTGCCCGTGCTGCCGACGGCCGCCCTGTACGTCACGCTGCCGCTGTCCGAGTACGCCACCGGAGTCGTGCGCGCCGCCAACTCCGCGCTCGTCGCGGTCATCGTCCCCGAAGGCTCCCGCCGCCAGGCGTTCGCCGTGATCCGTGCCGCGGGCAACGGCGGCTTCACCATCGGGCCGCCGCTGGGCGCGCTCGTCGCCACCCAGATCTCGTACGACTGGCTCTTCGTCGCCGACGGTCTCGGCACCCTCTTCTTCGCGTGCTGGACGGCCCGCGTCGTCCCCGCACGCGGTGCCACACGGGCGAACGGGGCTGGCACCGGAGGGCTCTGGCCCGAGCTGCGGGCACGCCCCGCCGTGCTGGTGCTGCTCGCCGCGATCCTCGTCATCGACCTGGTCTACCGGCAGCAGTACTCGACCTTCCCCCTCTTCCTCGCCGACCACGGCATGGACGCCCGCGTCTACGGCGCCCTGCTGGCCGTCAACGGAGGCGTCATCCTCTGCCTGGAACTGCCCGCCGCCCTCGCGCTGCGCCGCCGGTCACCACTGGCCATCGTCGGCACCGGGCTGCTCCTCGTCGCCGCCGGCTATGCCGCGCTCATGCTCGGCGCCGGGCTGGGCACGGCCATCGCGATGATGGCGCTGCTCACGCTGGGCGAGGTCCTGTACAAGACGACGGCCACGGCATACGTCGCCGACCAGGCCCCCGCACACGTCCAGGGCCGCTTCCAGTCGCTGTACGCGGGCGCGTCGATCAGCGGCATGGTCCTCGCGGCACCCCTCGGCGGCGCGCTCTACCAGGCGGCGCCCGGCGCGTTGTGGCCCGTCTGCGCGGCGCTCGGCGCGCTGGCGGGGGTGGCGGTTCTGGGGGCGGGGCTGAAGCGGGGTGGCGAGCTGGGGGCGCCCGGGAACGTACGGAACGACATACCGGACGACGTGCCGAATGATGTACCGAAGGACGTACCGAACGACGTACCGAATGGCACTGCGGCCGATGCGCGGCCGACGAGGTGATCATGGCGCACGCGTCCGTCCCGCCCGGCACCTGAGACGCCGGGTCCACCGGTTCGCCTCCCCGGCCCCCCGCCGGTTAGGTTTCTGGCATGACCGACACGACTGCTACTGCACCTCGCACCACCGGCGCCGTCGCCGCCGGCCTCGCCACCGTCACCGCCGACGGCACCGTTCTCGACACCTGGTTCCCCGCGCCCGAGCTGTCCGACGAGCCCGGCCCCGCCGGCACCGAGCGGCTGAGCGCCGAGCGCGCCGTGGAGCTGCTCGGCGAGGGTGCCGCCAAGGCCATCGGCCCCGACGCCCGCCGCGGTGTCGAGGTCGTCGCGGTCCGTACGGTCATCGCGTCCCTCGACGACAAGCCGCTGGACGCCCATGACGTGTACCTGCGTCTGCACCTTCTCTCGCACCGCCTGGTGAAGCCGCACGGCCAGAGCCTGGACGGCATGTTCGGCTTCCTCGCCAACGTCGCCTGGACCTCGCTCGGCCCGGTCGCCGTCGACGACCTCGAGAAGGTCCGGCTGAACGCCCGCGCCGAGGGCCTGCACCTCCAGGTGACCAGCATCGACAAGTTCCCGCGCATGACGGACTACGTCGCGCCCAAGGGCGTCCGTATCGCCGACGCCGACCGTGTGCGGCTCGGTGCGCACCTCGCCGAGGGCACCACCGTGATGCACGAGGGCTTCGTGAACTTCAACGCGGGCACGCTCGGCACGTCGATGGTCGAGGGCCGCATCTCGGCCGGCGTCGTCGTCGGCGACGGCTCCGACATCGGCGGCGGCGCCTCCACCATGGGCACCCTGTCCGGCGGCGGCAACGTGATCATCTCGATCGGCGAGCGCTGCCTCATCGGCGCCGAGGCGGGCGTCGGCATCGCGCTCGGCGACGAGTGTGTGGTCGAGGCCGGTCTGTACGTCACCGCCGGTACGCGCGTGACGATGCCCGACGGCCAGATCGTCAAGGCCCGCGAGCTCTCCGGCGCCTCCCACATCCTCTTCCGCCGCAACTCGGTGACGGGCGCCGTCGAGGCCCGCCCGAACAACGCGGTGTGGGGCGGCCTCAACGAGGTGCTCCACAGCCACAACTGAGCCTCCGGAGCACGGACGTTCCCACGTCCCCAGCGGGCGGCCCGCACCGAATCCCGGTGCGTGCCGCCCGTTTGTTTTTTTGCGTGCACACAGGCATAGCGGAGGGCCGCCGCACACGTCACCAAGGACAGCAAGGTCCGTAAGAAGATCCCTGAAGATCTCTGAAGATCTCTGAAGATCCAAGAAATCCGAACAAGAAGTTCGAAGAAGAGCGAGCCAGAGAAGGTGACGATGGATGCCGAGGGCCAAGAAGACTTCCGCGAGTTCGTGGCGAACAGGTCGTCCGCGCTGCTGAAGACCGCAGTCCTGCTCAGCGGTGGTGACCGGCACGCGGCCGAGGACCTGCTGCAGAACGCGCTGATCAAGGCCGCGGGACGCTGGCACCGCATCGACGAGCCCGAGGCGTACGTCCGGCAGATCCTGTACCGGCAGCAGGTGAGCCGCTGGCGGCTGAAGTGGCCACGGCGCGAACTGAGCGTGCCCGAGCTGCCGGAGACCGGATCGGGCACGGACGCCTCGTCCGCCGCCGAACTGCGCCTCGTGATGCGCGCCGCACTGGCCCGCCTCACCGCCCGCCAGCGCACCGTCCTCGTCCTGCGCTACTTCGAGGACCTGCCCGAGGCCGACGTGGCCCGTCTCCTCGGCTGCTCGGTCGGCACGGTGCGCTCCACCACACACCGCTCCCTCGCCCGGCTGCGGGGCCTCGCCCCCGAACTGGCCGCGCTCGGCCCCGCGGACGCCGAGCAGCAGCCGTCCCGTGACTTCTCGCCCGTGGAGGTGCGTCCGTGAACGTCGACGAGCTGGTGCGTGACTCTCTACGCGAACAGGCCACCGAACAACCGCCACTGGAGCCCGGCTTCGCCGACCGGGTGCTGACGGCCCGGCGGCGCCGCCGCACCCAGGCGCTCGCGTCCGTCGCCGCGGCCACCGCCGCCGTGGTCGCCGTCGCGGTGGCGGTCCCGCTCCTTGACTCCGGCAAGGACGACGTGCGCCTCGCGAGCGAGATGAACACGAGCGACATCATCGCCCACCCCGACCAGACACCGCCGCGCGACCTGATCGCGGCGGGGGACGTCGCGCTGGCCGCGTACTACACCTGGAGCAACGTCAAGCAGACGGACGACCGCGCCGTCGCCGTCCGCACGTACCGGCTTCTGGACCAGAAGACCGGCAAGTACGTGAAGACCACCAAGTGGTCCTTCATCGACGTCGCTCCCGGCATGCGCACGGCCGCCGTCCTGGAGAAGGACCTGCCCGCCAAGCGGATCGGTCTGCTCAACCTGCTCACCGGCGAGGTCGAACGCTGGATCCCGGTGGACCGCGGCGTCGCGGGCGTCGAGTTCTCGCCGGACGGCAGCAAGCTCGTCGCGACGACGTACAGCAAGAACCCCGACCTGCGGTACAAGGCGGACTACGACAGCGACGGCGACGGCAAGAAGAACGACTGGATGCCGCAGTTCGGCCAGTCGAGCCGGACCGGCTTCTACGTCATCGACGTGGACTCCGGCAAGGGCTCCTGGAGCAAGGCCACGTACAACAGCAACGACCTCAACGTTCGGCAGGACTTCGACTTCAGCCACGACGGCAAGCTGGTCTACTCCGGGCTCACGACGGCTCCCCACATGCAGTACTACGACTTCGAGGGCAACGAGGTCGCCAAGCCCGCGAACGAGAGGTACGTGCACTGGTTCAATGACGCGGGGCTGTCCCCGGACGGCAAGCTCGTCGGGGGCAACGGCGCGGTCCTCGACGCCTACTCCGGTAAGCAGGCCGCCAAGGTGCACGGGCAGCGGCCGCTCGCCTGGGCCGACAACGAGAGGCTCGTCGCCTGGTACAGCGAGCCGGGCACGAACGAGTTCCACAACCGGCTTGTGCTCATCACGATCGGCAGCGACAAGGTCGTGCCGCTGAGCGGTTTCCGCAAGGGGAACGACGGCGCGGCAGGGCGCTGGACGCCGATCTTCGCCGAACGCTGATCAGGCTGCCGTCAGCCGCTGACGCGCTGATCAGTCCTCCGCGTTCACGAGGTGCTCGTACGCAGCAAGCAGCCCGTCGGTCGCCTCGCGGCCGGCGGGCCTCAGCGGTGCCCGCACCGGGCCCGCGGGCAGCCCGAGCGCTCCGAGCAGCGCCTTGGCCGTGACCGTCCCGGGCAGCCCCGAGGCCATCATCAACGCGATGAGGGGAATGGCCTGTTGCTGAAACCGCGCGGCGCCCGCCGTGTCGCCGGCGTCGTACGCGTCGAGGATCCCACGCAGATGGCGCGGAGCGACGTTGGCGACCGTCGACACATACCCCGCACCACCCACCGCGTACAGCGGCAGGATGAACTCCTCGCACCCCGTGTAGTACGCGAGATCCGTGCGCGCGAGGACCTTCTGCGTGCCCAGCAGGTCGTACGCGCAGTCCTTGACGCCGGCGATCCGCGGATGCTCCGCGAGCCGCAGCATCGTCTCCGGCTCGATCCGGGTGCCGGTGCGGCCGGGGATGTCGTAGAGCATCAGCGGCAGCCCGGAGGCGTCCGCGATCTCCCGGAAGTGGGTCTCGACGGCGTCCTGGGGCGGCCGGCTGTAGTACGGCGTGACCACCAGCAGACCGTCCGCGCCGGCCTTTCCGCCTCCAGTGCGAGTTCGACCGTGTGGCGGGTGTCGGAGCTGCCGACGCCCGCGACGACCGCCGCCCGGTCGCTGACCGCCTCGGACACGGCGCGCACGAGAGCCGACTTCTCGGCGTCGGTCGTGGTGGGCGACTCGCCCGTCGTCCCGGACAGGACCAGCCCGTCGCAGCCGTCGGCCACCAGCCGCGCGGCCAGCTGCTGAGCTCCGTCCAGGTCCAGGGCACCTGAGTCGGTGAAGGGCGTGATCATCGCGCACAGGGCGCGGCCGAAGGGAGCGGGTTCGCGTGAGGTCGTCATGCCTGGAGTGTCGGCACCCTTTCGGTGAAGCAATACTTAATTCTGCTACTCGATATGAGCAAGCAACGCTACGAAATGTTGCGCCCGTGGCGAGTGGGCCGGCGCGGCTCGGCGGCGGGCCTGACGGCACGGAGCAGGGGTCCGGACGTCAGGGAGCAGGGGTCCGGACACCACACGGAGCAGGGGTAATGCGGCCCTTCGCGGGTACTCGGGCGTCCCAGACGGAGGGAGGCGTGACACATGACCGCGGCCACGGATCAGCGTACGGAACACTCGGTGGGAGAGCTGGTGAGCCGGGCGACCGGACAGCTCTCCACGCTTGTGCGGCAGGAGATGCGGCTTGCCACCGCGGAGCTCGCCTACAAAGGCAAGCGGGCCGGGCGGGGCGGAGGGCTGCTCGGTGCGGCCGGCGCCATCGCCTATATCGGAGTGATGGCCCTCGCCGCCACGGCCGCCGCCGCCCTCTCCCTGACGCTGCCGGTGTGGGCGAGCGTGCTCATCATCGCCGGGGTGCTCTTCGTCATCGCCGGCGTGCTCGCCCTCATCGGCCGCCGTCAGCTCCGCGGCGCGACTCCGCCGCTGCCCGAGCGGGCGATGCACAGCGTCAGGGCCGATGTCGAGGAGCTCAAGGAAAGGGCGCATCGATGACAGACGGCATGAGGGCCGGCGCCAAGGGGCCCGACGAACTGCGCCGGCAGATCGAGGAAACCCGCGCAGAACTCGGCGCGACGGTCGAGGAGTTGGCGGCCAAGACGGATGTGAAGGGCCGCGCCCGGCAGAAGGCCGCGCAGGTCCGCGGCCGGATGAGCGAACGGGCCACTCATGTGAAGGGACGGATGCGAGGACGCGCAGGGCACGCCGAGGAACAGCTGCAGGCGCGCGCCGCAGAAGCAGGCGAGCGGATCGAGGGTGCCGCGACTCCGACGCAGGAGACGGCCACTCAGGCGGTGCACCGCGTGCGGCACGCCGCGCCCGAGCCGGTACGCCGCGCCACGAGCACCGTGGTCCGGGCCGGACGGCGCCACCCGCGGCCGCTGCTGGCCGCGGGCGCCGGGGCCGGAGCGGCCGTGGCAGCGGGAGTCCTGTGGCAGCGCGGCGCGGGGATCCAAGGCGCCGGGGTCCATGCGGCCAGGGGCAACCTCGGTACCCGCCTGGTCCGCAGCGACCTCGGCACCCGCATCGCCCGCAGCGATGTCGGCACCCGCCTCGCCCGCAGCGACCTCGGCGCGCGCATCCTCCGTAGCGATCTCGGCAGCCGGCTCGTCCGTAGTGACCTCGGCAGCCGGCTCGTCCGTAAAGACCTCCGCAGCCGACTCGTCCCTGGTGGGATGCGCCGCCGTCCCCTGGTCCGGGGTATGGGCGGCCGTGCGGCCAAGGGCAACATCGGCGCCCGCCTCGTCCGCAGCGGGCTGCGCCGCAGTCCCGTTGTCCGCGGCGGCCTGGCCGGCAGCCGTCTGATCGGCCGCCACCGGGGCCACCGCCGGGGGCGCGGCCACCGGGTCATCGAGAAGCTGAGCCGGTGGTGACAAGGGCCCGCGTCCCCCTCGGCATCCCCCTGGTCGCGCGGGCCGTGCTGCTGCACGCGCGCGTGCCGTGCACGAAGCGCCACGCGCGCGTGGCGGCACAGCGGCACACGGAGGGCCCGGCGGCGTACGAGAACGCCGCCGGGCCCTCCGCCTCTGCGCCCGCCCTATGGGCGGGACAGGTTCCCCGCCCTACGGGCGGAACCGCAGCACCTGCGGGTCGTGGTCGCTGTTCTGGTCCGCGAACTCCGCGTTGATGTGCACGCTGTCGTACGAGAAGTCCGTCCAGCGGATGGACGGGCTCACCAGGATCTGGTCCAGGACCTGACTGTTGCCCTGGTAGTCGTAGGTGTAACGCTCGCTCTTCGGCAGGGACTTGATGGCCGAGTAGAGCGCGCCGCCGTCCTCCAGGAGCTTGGTGGTGGTGGAGAACTCGAAGTCGTTGATGTCGCCCAGCGTGACGACATCCGCGCTCTTCTGCGTCGTGAGGATCTCCTTCACGAAGGCGTTCACGGCCGTCGCCTGCTGGTGGCGCTGAGTCTCCGAGCTGCGCGTGGGCGGCTGGTACTGGGAGTGCAGCGCCTGGTCGCCGCCCTTGGACGCGAAGTGGTTGGCGATCACGAAGACGGTGCGGCCGCGGAAGACGAACTCGCCCGCGAGCGGCTTGCGGCTGTTCGTCCAGGCCCCGTTGCCCGGGTCGATACGGCCGGGCGACGCGGTGAGCGCGGCCTTGCCGTCCACCTCGGTGACGCCGGTCGCGGTCGTCGAGTCGCCGCCCGCCCGGTCGGTGAACGTGACCCGCTCGGGGTTGAACAGGAACACCTGGCGGATGTTACCGCCGGGCTCGCCGCCGTCCGCGTTGTTCGCCGGGTCGATCGAGCGCCACTCGTAGCGCGGACCGCCCGCGGCGACGATCGCGTCCACGAACTTCTGGACGGTCTGGTCGGAGGCGACCGTGCCGTCGTTCTTGGCGCCGTTGTTGTCCTGGATCTCCTCCAGGGCCACGATGTCGGGCGACTGCAGATGCGTCACGACGCCCTGCGCGAGCGCGTCGAACTTCGCCTGCCCGTCGGCCGGGTCGAGGTTCTCGACGTTGTACGTCGCCACGGCGAGCTCGCCGCTCTTCTGCTTGCGGGTGGTCTCCCGCTGCAGGCCCCCGTCGACGACCGTGCCGAGCGTCCGGGCCGTCAGCGTGTACCCGCCGAACTGGCTGTAGTCCAGCGGACCTTCGGTGGTGCCTTCCAGCACGTCGCCGACGTTCGCGGTGGGGAAGGGCTGCTGGGCGGTGGGCACCAGCGACTGGATCTGCAGGCGGCCCGTGTTCTGCGAGGTGTACGAGCCGTAGACGGTGCCGCCGCGGCGGGTGGGGTGCTCATGCGGCTTGACCGTGACCCACAGCTCCGCGAACGCGTCGGTCGCGGTGACCACGCGGGACGAGCCGATGCGGACGTTCATGCCCTCCAGCGACTCGTAGTAGTCGAGGGCGTACTCGGCGGGCTGGAGCATGAGGCCGTTGACGGAGCCCTGCGCGGCCGGGTCGCCGTCCGCCGCGTAGGTGCCCGGCACGGCGCCGGCGTCGATGACCTCGGCCGCGGGCAGCGGGTTGCCGGACGACACGACCGTCACCGTCGGCCTGGTGATCTCGGTCAGGGACTGGTTGCCGGACGAGGTGCCCCCGGGGACGTACTCGGTGACCGTGCCGGACACCGTCACCGCGTCACCGACCGTGACCGTCGGCGTGGAGCCGGTGAAGACGAAGACGCCCTCACTGGTGGCGGCGTCGCCGTCGGGGTCCGGGTCCTGGATCCAGAAGCCTCTGGAGGAGCCGTAGGTCCTGGTGCCCGTCACGATCCCGGTCACACCCGTGACCTGCTGACCTGCGAGCGGCGATATTCGGGTGTTGCCCTGGATGTCGTGGACGCGCACCTCGGCCGCCTCGGCGGGTGAGGTGAGGACGACGGCGGACACGGTGGAACAGACAGCGGCGACGGTCAGCGCGGCGATGCGCGACGAGCTCTTGCTCGGCAAGGGATCCCTCCGGGGACGTGGTCAGAGCGCCGGGACCAGGGGGTGGGCCCGGCATGACCCGGAAGACACCCCCTAGGTGGAACCGCGAACGAGACGCGGGTGGAGCCCCGCACGGGCACGGGTGGAACCGTGAACGCGGAGACCCGGGTTCGTTCTCTACGCGCGTCAATCTCTTGTGCCGCCAAGGGACTTGTCAAGGGACGACCGGGTAACGACCCCTGACAGAAACATGAACCGGAGCGGTGGGTGGCTTGATCCGGTTCCGGCCCGGGTGGTGAGAGGCGGTCGGGCAGGCGGCAGGCGGTCATATCCGTCTAGGCTGGGCCGGTCGGACCTTCGCGGACCGGCCGCCCATACGTTTCGAGGAGAACCCACCGATGTCCGTAAGCCCCTCCACGCTGCCGCCGGTGCGGCTGCACTCCGAGGCGGAGCTGGCGAGGGACGCCCTCGCCGCACCGCTGCTCTCCCGCGCCGTTCGGCTCGCCCGCTGGGCGGGGCCCGACACCCGCGTCGGGGCGGGCGGGGAACTCGTGGACGAGCAGCTCCCGGCCGCCGCGGCGGAGCTGGGCCTCGCGGACGACGAGGACGGAACGGCGTATGCGAGCGAGGCGTGGCGCGTAGCCGTCGACACCGGCCTCGTCGAGATCACGGACGAGGAGGCCGGCACCGTCACCCGCGGTGACAACCTCGGCCTCATCACCTCCGGCGGCCCCCGGGACATCCTGGGCCTCTGGCTGGACGCGCTGGAGACCGTGCTGGCCGACGCGGCCGTGCCCGACCTCGACGATCTCGTCGACGCCGTCGAGGACGACGGACAGATCGACTTCGAGGGGCTGGACTGGGACCCCGAAGCGGAGGCCGAATTCCTCGACGGCGTGCTCGGCAACCTCTACCTGCTGACCGTCAGCGAGGAGGGGCCCGGCGAAGAGCCCATGCCGCTGCCCGCGCTCGCCGCGTCGATGATCGTCCCCGACGACATGGGGGAGCCCACCAACGACGTCCTCGAGCAGGTCTCGGACGCCATGATGCGGCTCGACGACCAGTTCCGGATGCTGGAACCCGTCGGGCTCGTCGAGTTCCAGCCGGTCGACGAGACGCTGCTGGCCGACGCCGACGGGCCGGGCGCTTCCGCCGACGAGATCGACGTCGCGCGGTACGGACTGGTCCGACTCACCCCGCTCGGCCTCTACGGCATGCGCGCGCGCCTGCAGGAGGCGGGTCTCGAGGCGCCCGCCGTCGGGGATCTCGTGGACAAGGGCGCCGACGGCCTGCTCGACGGCACCGCCGGATTTCCTCAGGCCGCGGCGCAGGCCGAGATCGAACAGTGGCTCGCGCGGCGTGAACCGCTCGCGGCTGCCGAGGAGCTGCTGGTCGCCGCGCGGGGCACCGACGAAGGAGCGCCGCTGCGGCGGCTGCGCTGCCAGCAGGCGCTGTCGCTGGTCGGCAGTGCGGCCGAGCCGGCGCTGCGTGCCGTACTCGACGACCCGGAGCTCGGCGGGCTGGCGCGGGTATGGCTCACCGAGCACGGAGCGGCCGACGTGCCGCCGCCACCCGAGTCCATGATCTTCTGGCTCACGGTCGACACGCTGGCCGCGCAGCTCGCCGCAGAGGGCAACTCGACGGAGCTCCAGGCCCTGGTGGAGGGCCTGGCCCAGCAGCACAGCGGCTTCTTCGACACGGCATGGCGCGTCGAGCACCCCGCCACGGCCGACGTCCTCGAGGCGATGGGCCGGCTGCACCCCGACAAGAAGGTGGCGAAGGAGGCCCGCAAGGCGGCGTTCAAGGCGCGGTCGGCGCACGGGGGCTGACGGCGGACTGATTTCAGCCCGTCTGGGGGCACCTCCTAGGGGCACCCCCAGCGTTGGCTGGGGGAATCAGCCGGGGGAGTTCGAGGACGAGCCCGAAGGGCGATTCGGCGGTCTGGGGGCGCTGCCCCCAGCAGGGTCCGAGGGCAGCGCCACTGGTTGTGCGAAGGGGCGGGCTGGGGGAGAGAACGCTGCCGAGGCTCGGAGGCCGGCGTCCCGCGCGGCCCACGGACCGACGTCTCCAGAGGCCGGAGAAGTCGGGCGCCGTTCAACTGGCGTTTATGCGCGGGCGGCACGGTGACCCCGCAGACGGTCCCGCCGCACCGCCCCTCAGCTGCCCGTGCCCTCAGGCTTCAGGAGAAACCATGTCGCTCACCCGCAGGGACTTCGCCAGACGATCCGCGATCACCGGTGCCGGTGTCGCGCTCGTCGGCGGCGTCGGAGTCTTCGCCACCACCCCCGGCGCCCTCGCCACCCAGGACGCCGAGACCGCGGAGGGCGCGGACCTCGAGGACACCGCCGACGCCCTCGGCTACGGCCCCCTCGTCGAGGACCCGAAGGGCATCCTCGCCCTCCCTGCCGGCTTCTCGTACAAGATCATCACCTACAGCGGCAAGACGAAGCTGGAGTCCGGCGAGTTCACCCCGTCCAACCACGACGGCACCGGCACCTTCGCCGGCCCGCGCGGCACGACCCTGCTCGTCAACAACCACGAGCTCAAGGGCCCGCGCTCCAAGTGGAAGTACCCGGTTCCGCTCACTGAGGGCCTCGTCTACGACCCGGCCGCGTCCGGCGGCTGCACCGTCGTGGAGGTGCGCCCCGGCGGCGAGGTCGCGGAGTGGGTCGGCATCGCCGGCACCTCCACCAACTGCGCGGGCGGCAGCACCCCGTGGGGTACCTGGCTGACCTGCGAGGAGAACTCCGACCGCGCCGGCGAGAACGGCATGACCAAGGACCACGGCTACGTCTTCGAGGTCGACCCGCGCGACCGCCGTGCCAACCGCGACCCGAAGCCCCTGAAGTTCTTCGGGCGTTACGACCACGAGGCCGTCGTCATCGACCCCAAGCGCGGCCACGCCTACCTCACCGAGGACGACGCCGACCCCAACGGCCTCTTCTACCGCTGGGCCCCGCCGCAGGGCTTCGAGTACGGCCGCGGCAAGCTGCGCACCCTCGCCGACGACGCCGGCGTGCTGCAGGCCCCCAAGTGCTACGACTCCGGCGGCCGCTTCGTCGACGATCTCTCCCGCGCAACGAAGATCGGCACGGTCTACGGCGTGGACTGGGTGGACGTACCGGACCGCGACGCCAAGACCGTGGCCGTGCGCGAGCAGTTCGCCGACGGTGAGATCACCCGCGCCCGCAAGCTCGAGGGCATGTGGTGGGGCGACGGCGGTGCGTACATCGTCTCCTCGTACGCCCGCGAGGAGAGCCCCGTTCAGCACGACGGTCAGGTCTGGTTCTACGACCCCAAGCGCCGCACGCTGACGCTGAAGGTTCTGATCGGCGTGAACCCGGACCCGTCCAAGGACGGCGCCTTCGACGGCCCCGACAACATCACCGTCTCCCCCTACGGCGGCATCATCCTCGCCGAGGACGGCGAGGGCGTCTCGCACCTCTTCGGCGCGACGGAGAGCGGCCGTACGTACCCCATCGCGCGCAACGACCTGAACGTCGGCACCGAGGAGGAGCCGGAGTACAGCGAGTTCGCCGGGGTCACGTTCTCGCCCGACGGCAAGACCCTGTACGCGAACATCCAGACGCCCGGGATCCTGCTGGCGATCACCGGTCCCTGGAAGCGGCAGCAGCGCGGCTGACCGGCTGAACGATTCGCCGTGATGCGGCGCCTGTGCCCGGGGAACGCGCCTCGCCCGGCCCGTTCCTGAGGGCGGACCGGGCCGGTCACCGGGCACAGGTCATCCGGCGACCCCCGTTGACCGCGACGACCGGCCCGCTGGCAACAACTGTGGGCGCGGAGTCTCGCATGGCCGATGCGGGCGTACCAGCCGCTCGCATCGGCCGCGAGGCCTGCAATCGTGCCGTCCAGCGTCCAGTCGCGCACGTCCCGGTGTACACCTGGAACCTCGCCGGGTACCGGGCGGGCCACGGTGCGTCCGGGATGGGCAACCGGCACGTCTTCGGGGGGCTCTCGGACGCGGCCTTCCGGATGGTGCCGCGGCTCGAGGCGCCGCGGGACGCGAAGTGGGCTTGGCTGAAAGAGCGGCCTTGGCTGGACCGAAGGGTGCGGCGGAGCGGACGCGGCCGCCGCGGGCTGTCCCACACCTGTGAGCCGGCATTGTGCCGTGCTTTGTGGGCTCTGCCGGTGCCCTTCCGGCGGAGCCCACGCTGGGCGATGCGTCACCTGTTCGGCCTATCGAGGCGCGGGTGTGTCCGCGCGGGCTGAGCAGGGTGGGCAGGGCTGGGCAAGGTGTCCGGGCTTCCTGCCCGGCCGGCTCACGACGCTACCCCGGCCACGACAGACCTGGCGTCCTGCAGCCCGCGGGGCGCATACTGCGTTTAATGACAAAGCCACCAGGTACTCGACGCCACCTGCCCTCAAGCCCCTTCAATGTTCCGCCACCGCCTGCCCAGCCCATCGAGCAGTTCGCTGTGGGTGACCGGGTCTCACATGATCAGTACGGGCTCGGAAGGGTCAGCGGAATCGAGGGCGATCACGCCGTACTCGTCGATTTCGCGGGCCGACAGGGGAGGTTTCTGAGTCCCTTTCCCAAGCTCGTCAAGCTCTGACAGGCAGCCTCGAGGGGCCCAGGCCCCCGGCGAACTGCGCACGGGGCACAGGCGGGGCCGAAGCGAGAGACCCGTTCGGCCTCGCTGGCGGCTCTGCCTGTGCCCTCTGTCGTCGCCGCCCCGCCATCGGCGATCCACAGAACTCGCCGTCGGTGATCACAGAACTACAGCCGGTGATCCGCAGAACTACAGCGCCTGCGCCGCCGGCTTCACCATGCCGCGGACCGTGCGGGACTTCACGAAGTCGCCCATCGCCGTCATCTCCCACTCGCCGGAGAACTGGCGGATCAGCTTGGCCATCATCACGCCCGTCTGCGGCTCGGCGCTCGTCAGGTCGAAGCGGACGAGCTCCTCGCCGGTCGCCGCGTCCAGCAGGCGGCAGTACGCCTTGGCGACCTCGGTGAACTTCTGGCCGGAGAACGAGTTGACCGTGAAGACAAGGCCCGTCACCTCCTGGGGCAGCCGGCCCAGGTCGACCACGATCACCTCGTCGTCCCCGCCGCCCTCGCCGGTGAGGTTGTCACCGGAGTGCTTGATCGCGCCGTTCACGATCGAGAGCTTGCCGAAGTAGCAGCTGTCGACGTGGTTGCGCTGCGGGCCGTACGCGATGACCGAGGCGTCCAGGTCGATGTCCTTGCCGCGGTAGGCGGGCTCCCATCCGAGGCCCATCTTCACCTGCGACAGCAGCGGGCGGCCGCCCTTGACCAGGGACACCGTCTGGTTCTTCTGCAGGCTGACGCGGCCCTTGTCGAGGTTGATCTTCCCCGTGCCGGGCGCGGGGGCGGCGGGCGCGGCGGCGGCCGGGGAAGCAGCGGGCGCCGGCGGGGCCGCGATGCGCGGGTCCACGGGGGGCGCGGGCGGCGTCACCGGCGGCTGCACGGCCGGTGCCGACGGCTGCACGGCCGGTGCGGGCGGCGCCTGGACCGGGGCCGCCTTGGCCGGGGCCTGGGCGGGCTCCTCCTCGACCGACACCCCGAAGTCCGTCGCGATACCGGCCAGGCCGTTCGCATACCCCTGGCCCACCGCGCGGGCCTTCCACGCGCCGTTCCGCAGATAGATCTCGACGACCACCAGCGCCGTCTCGGCGCCGAGCTGCGGCGGGGTGAAGGTGGCGATGACCGAGCCGTCGTCGGCGTTGCGGATGGTGGCCGTGGGCTCGATGCCCTGGAACGTCTGCCCGGCCGCGTCCGGGCTCGCCGTCACGACGATCTTCTCGATGCCGGGGGGCACGGCGGCCGTGTCCACCGTGATCGCGTCGGGTGCGGTGCCGCCGCCGGACCGGTAGGTGACACCCGGTCCTGCCGGCTGGTTGTAGAAGATGAAATCGTCGTCGGAGCGCACCTTGCCGTCGGCGGTGAGCAGCAGGCCCGATACGTCGAGCCGCACCGGGGCGGCGACGTCGACCGCCACGCGGGGGGCGGTGAGAGGGATGTTCGAGCCGGGGGTCATAGCTGTCATGCCTGGGTAACGAACGGGTGCGTTTTGCCGTTCCCTTACCTGGGGTGTTCTTGGCGCGTTCTTTTCCCCCGACCCCGCCCCTTCCCGTAACCATGGGGCTTCGCCCCCTGGACCCCCCATATCGCCCTGACGGACTCGTCCTCAATCGCCGGACAGGCTGAAAATTCAGCCCGTCCAGCACTTGAAGGGTCAGGGCACCACCACGATCTTGCGCCCCACGCCCGAAGCAAACTGGTCCAGTGCCTCCGGGTACTGGGCCAGCGGCACCCGGTCGCTGATGAACACCTCAGGATCCAGCACGCCGCCGGCGAAGAGCTCCGCCGCCCGTTCGAAGCTGTGCAGTACCGCCATCGAACCCGTGATCGTGATCTCCTGGTTGTAGATCCGGTACGGGTCGATCGTGACGCGCGTCGCGTAGTCCGCGACCCCGAACTGAAGGAACGTGCCCGCCTTCGCCACCCGCCCCAGACCGTCCTGGATCGCCGCCGCGTTCCCGGTCGCGTCGACGACGACGTCCCAGCCCTGGGAGCGGTCCAGCTCGTCGGCGTTCGCGGCGGAACCCGACACGCCGAGCCGCCGCGCGGTCTCCAGGCGGTCCGCGTTGATGTCGACCACGTCGACGCTCGCCGCGCCCGTCCGCTTGGCGAGCTCCAGCATCATCAGGCCCATGGTTCCGGAGCCGTAGATCAGTACATGGGCGCCGAGCCGGGACTGCAGCACGTCGTAGCCGCGTACCGCGCAGGACAGGGGTTCGACGAGGGCCGCGTCCTGGGTGCGTATGTGGTCGGGGAGCTTGACGCAGTTGGCGGCCGGGGCCACCGCGTACTGCGCCGCGCCGCCCGCCGTGGTGACGCCGATCGCGGCCCACCGCTCGCACATGTTGTTGTGCCCGTTACGGCAGTGGCGGCACTCGAAGCAGTACAGCGAAGGATCGACGGCCACCCGGTCGCCGACGGCCAGTTCGGTGACCGCGCTGCCGAGGCCGACCACCTCGCCCGCGAACTCGTGGCCCGGTATGACCGGCAGGGTGGGCGCGAACTCGCCCTGCAGGATGTGCAGATCGGTGCCGCACAGCCCGCAGGCCGCGACCTCGACGACGACCTCGCGCGGCCCGGGCGTCGGGTCCGGCACCTCGGCGACGACTGCCTTGCCGACGGACTCGATGACGGCGGCCTTCATTTGACGGCTCCCAGTGACAGGCCCTGGACCAGCTTGTCCTGGGCGGCGAATCCCGCGGCGAGCACCGGCAGGGAGATGACGAGCGACGCGGCGCACACCTTCGCCAGGAACAGGCCCTGGCTGGTGATGAAGCCGGTGAGGAACACGGGTGCGGTCTGGGCGACGGTTCCGGTCAGCACCCGTGCGAAGAGCAGTTCGTTCCAGCTGAAGATGAAGCAGATCAGGGCGGTCGCGGCGATGCCGGGCACGGCGACGGGCGCCACCACGCGCGCGAGGACGGTCGGCAACCGTGCTCCGTCGATCTGTGCGGCCTCGATGATCGCGACGGGTACCTCGGCGAGGAACGACTGCATCATCCACACCGCGATCGGCAGGTTCATCGACGTGTAGAGGATGATCAGCAGCCAGATGTTGTCGAGCAGTCCGGTGTTCTTGGCGAAGAGGTAGATCGGCAGCAGGCCCGCCACGGCCGGCAGCATCTTCGTCGACAGGAAGAAGAACAGGACGTCGGTCCACTTCTTCACCGGGCGGATCGACAGCGCGTACGCCGCCGGGAGCGCCAGCAGCAGCACGAAGAGGGTCGAGACCACGGACGCCGTCGCCGAGTTGATCAGCGCGGGCCAGGGGCTCGCGCCGCCGCCCGCGCCGAAGAAGTCGCGGTAGCCGTCCAGAGTGAGCGCGGCGGCGAAGGACGGCGGGTTGGTGGCGGCGTCCTCCTCGGAGTGGAAGGAGGTCAGCGCCATCCACGCGATGGGCAGGAAGAATACGATGCCTGCCAGCCAGGCGAGCAGGCCGAGGGCGGCCCCACGGCTGCGTACGCCGTTGTCGCGGACACTGTTGTTCGGTACGCCGCCTTTGCGTACGACGGTGAGTGTGCTCATGCGCGGGACACCTCCTCACGGAAGAGGGACGAGACGACCCGCAGGGCGAAGGTCGCGATGACGATGGAGCCGATGACGACGAGGACACCGGCGGCGGAGGCCAGGCCGTTCTCGTGCGCCGCGTAGAAGGTCTGGTAGACGGTGTAGGGGAGATTCGCGGTGCCGAGGCCGCCCTGGGTGATCGTGAACACCGCGTCGAAGTTCTGGACGATGTAGATCGAGCCGAGCAGCGCGCCCAGTTCGAGATAGCGGCGCAGATGCGGCAGCGTCATATAGCGGAAGATCTGCCAGTTCGATGCGCCGTCCATACGGGCCGCCTCCAGGACGTCGTGCGAGCGGCTCTGCAGTCCGGCCAGCAGGATCAGCATCATGAAGGGCGTCCACTGCCAGACGAGCGACGCCTCGATCGCCAGCAGCGGAGTGCTGGAGATCCAGTCCGGCTGAGGGCCGCCCACTAGGTGCAGCAGGCCGTTGAAGAGCCCGTACTCGGGGTTGTAGAGCACGTGCTTCCACAGCAGCGCGGCGGCCACGGGCACCAGGAGGAACGGCGCGATCAGCAGCGTACGGACGAGGCCGCGGCCGCGGAACTTCCGGTCCAGGAGCAGGGCCAGGCCCAGCCCGAGCACGAGACTCGCGAGGACGACCGTGACGGTCAGCAGCACGGTGGTCAGCACCGAGTTGCGCAGCTCAGGATCCGTCAGCACCTCGCCGTAGTTGGCGAGTCCGGCGAACCGGCGGGCGTCCGGATACAGCGCGTTCCAGTCGAAGAGGGAGATCACCAGGGTCGCCACGAACGGCAGTTGGGTGACCACGATCATGAAGACCAGGGCCGGCAGGAGCGGGGCGCGGGTGGCCCAGGCCCGCAGCCGACCCGGCGGCTTCGCCGTCCGGGCGCGGCGTGCCGCACTCACATGAGGAGCGGTGGTAGTCGTCACTTGTACTGCTCCGAGACCTTCTCGGCGAGTTTCTGCGACTTCGCGAGAGCCGCGTCGACGGACTGGCGGCCCGCGATGGCCGCGCTGATCTCCTGTGAGACCTTGGTGCCCAGGTCGGTGAACTCGGGGATGCCGACGAACTGGATGCCGGGCGCCGGCCGCGGCTGCACTCCGGGGTCGTTCGGCCGTGCGGACTCGATGGCCGTGCGTGTCACGTCCGCGAAGGCCGCCGCCTCCTTGCGGTACTCGGGCCGCTCATACGTCGAGGCGCGCTTGCCCGCGGGCACATTTGCCCAGCCGAGCTCCTTGCCGACCAGCGCCTCGTACTCCTTGCTCGACGCCCAGGAGACGAACTTCCAGGCCGCCTCGGGGGACTTGGACGCCTTCTGCACGCCCCACGCCCAGGTGTAGAGCCACCCGGAGCTCGCCGTCTTGTCGACCGGAGCGGGTACGTAGCCCATCTTGCCCTTGACCGGGGAGCCGGAGGCCTCCAGGGAACCGGTCGCGGCCGTGGAGTCGTACCACATGGCGGTCTTGGATTGGGTGACGTTGTTCAGGCACTCCGCGTACCCGGATTGGGCCGCGCCCGCCTCGCCGTGCCCCCGCACCAGGTCGACATAGAACTTCGTCGCCTTCTTGAACTCGGGGGAGTCCAGGCGCGCCGTCCAGTCCTTGTCGAACCAGGTCCCGCCCATGGTGTTGACCACGGTGGTCAGCGGCGCCAGCGCCTCGCCCCAGCCGGGGAGTCCGCGCAGGCAGATGCCCTTCATGTCCTTCTCTTCGGCGTCCACCTTGGCCGCGAGGTCCGCCACCTGCTGCCAGGTCGGCTTCTGGGGCATGGTCAGGCCGTGCTTCTCGAAGATGTCCTTGCGGTACATCAGGAAGGACGACTCGCCGTAGAAGGGTTCGCCGTACAGCTTGCCGTCCGCGCCGGTCAGGGACTGGCGCATGGGCGGCAGAACGTCGTCCTGGTCGAAGGCCTCGTCCTTCGCGACATACGCGTCGAGAGCATGCAGCCAGCCGTTCTTGGCGTAGATCGGTATCTCGTAGTTGCTGAGCGTGGCGACGTCGTACTGGCCCGCCTGGTTGGCGAAGTCCTGGCTGATCTTGTCGCGGACGTCGTTCTCCGGGAGCACGGTGAAGTTGACCTCGATGCCGGTCTTCTTGGTGAAGTTCGCGGCCGTGAGCTTCTGCAGCTCCACCATCTGCGGGTTGTTGACCATCAGCACGTCGATGGATTCGCCGTCGTCGGAACCGCCCCCGCCGGCTCCGGCGCCCGCGCAGCCGGAAAGCAGCAGGGCGCCCGCTGCGGCCGCGGTGATCAGGGAACGGGAACGGGCACGGGAACGGGAACGGGGGCTTGGTCGGCTCTGGTTGTGCATGTCGGCTCCTGGGCTGCGCATGTCGGCTCCTGGATTTATGGCGATATAACGCGTGTCCGGTGGGCGCGCCGAACCAGGTCCGGTACGCACATGGGGTCGTCGGGCGGTGGGTGGTCGGGGCGGGGTCAGACGCGGATGACCTGCGGCCCTTGCAGCGAATAGCGATGGGCCTCGGCGGCGGGCAGCTGGGTTCCCGTGACGATCGCCTCGATATCGCCGACCGAGGCGAACCGGCAGAAGCTCACGGCCCCGAACTTGGTGTGGACCCCGGCGAAGACCGTGCGTCGCGAGGCCCGCATGGCCTGCGCCTTCACCTCGCTGACCGCGGGATCGGGCGTGGTCAGGCCGTGTTCGCGGGTGATGCCGTTGGCCCCGATGTAGGCCAGGTCGATCACGAATCCGGCCAGCATCCGGGTGGTCCAGTGGTCGACGGTCGCGAGCGTCCCGGCCCGCACTCGGCCGCCGAGCAGCAGCACGGTGGTGTTCTCGGCCTCCGCGAGGGCGCCCGCCGTCGCCAGTGACGCGGTGACCACGGTGAGCGGCCGGTCCCGCGGCAGCGCCTCGGCGATCAGCTGAGGTGTGAACCCCTCGTCGACGAAGACCGTCTCGGCGTCCCCGAGCAGGTCGGCCGCGGCGGCCGCGATCCGGCGCTTCTCGGGTACGTGCATGGTGGTGCGGAAGGCGAGCGTCGTCTCGAATCCGGCGCTCTCCACGGGATAGGCGCCACCGTGCGTACGGCGCACCAGACCGTGGTCCTCCAGCACGCGCAGATCGCGGCGGACCGTCTCCTTGGCGACGCCCAACTCGGTGGCGAGCGTGGCGACGTCGACTGAGCCCCCCCGGCGTGCCGCCCGGACGATCTCGCGCTGGCGCTCCTCCGCGGTCATGGTCACCACACCTCCTCGTCGCTTCCCGCTCGCGTTGCCCGTTCGGGCTCTGGAGAACCCGTTCGGGCTCTGTGGGGAAGTTCTACAGCGGGGGAAAGGTGGTGACCAGGCTCGTTGCAGAGTCGATACTGCCCGTTTATGCCCGTTCGGCAGGGGCCGTGCCCGCGGCGGACCAGGAAGGGAGCGTTGGTGTGAGTGGTTTCGGGCGCTTCACGTGCCCGAATGCATGCCGGGCGGGCCCGTTTGGTGCCCGCCCGCGGTTTCGCCGGTGTTCGTCGGCGTCAGTGCGCCGGTGTCAGGCGGCGTCAGTACGGCCAGATCGGCGGGTTTGTACAGAAATGACCGCCCAGGTGGGCGTGGTCCGGATTGTCCGGGTCGAGCTCGCCCTGCTCCGCGATGAGCTTCTCGGCGTACTGCTCGGAGTCGTCCTGCGGCTCGTAGCCCAGGGCGCGGGCCGTCGACAGGTCCCACCAGAGGCGGGTGTTGGCGGAGGAGCCGTAGACGACGGTGTGCCCGACGTTCTCCGCGGTCAGCGCCGCATGGAAGAGGCGGGCGCCGTCGCCCGGTGACATCCACAAAGACAGCATGCGGACGTTCGTCGGCTCCATGAAGCAGGAGCCGATGCGCACCGACACGGTCTCCAGGCCGTGCTTGTCCCAGTAGAACTGGGCTAGGTCCTCGCCGAAGGACTTCGACAGGCCGTAGAAGGTGTCGGGCCGACGCGGGGTGTCGATGGGGATCAGCACTCTTGAATCAAGGGGTGCGTCGCCCCCCGGGCGCGGGGTGAAGCCCACAGCGTGATTGGACGAGGCGAAGACGATCCTGCGGACGCCCTCCTCGCGCGCGGCCTCGTAGAGGTTGTACGTGCCCTCGATGTTCGCCTTCAGGATCTTGTCGAACGACGATTCCAGGGAGATGCCCGCGAGGTGGATGATCGCGTCGACCCCGCGCACCGCCTCGCGCAGCGCGTCCTTGTCCCCGAGATCGGCCGTGATCGCGTCCGGCTCGCCCTCGATCGGCACCATGTCGAAGAGGCGCAGCTCATAGCCGTAGGCAGGCAGCAGCCCCCGCATCAGCGTGCCGAGGCCGCCGGCGGCGCCGGTGAGCAGGACGGTGCGGGGAGCGGGCATGCGGGTCTCCTCGGGGCAAGACCGCCGCAACGGCCTTGTGCATATACACGATTCACATCCTTGGACACGCTAGGGAGCGCCGAGCGGTCGAGTCAAGTATCGGGCGAGCCCTCCGAGGCGTTCCGGAGATCTTCCCAGGATGACGTAAATCCCCCTCTGTCGAGGGGCTTTGCTCGCTTGACCGGCCCCAGGGGGCCGCCTTAGCGTGAGCAGGTTCAGAGATATGGACGTTAATCAGAAACGTGCACGCCAGCGTGTGCATGCCTCAGCGACGCCCCAGGGAGAGCCCGTGACGTCAGCCCCACTCGCCGCTCGACTCCAGATCCCCAGCGGGCCGCTGTTCTTCCCCGTCACCGCATTCGGCCCCGACGGCTCCGTGGACCTCGACGTCTACCGCGCCCATGTACGCCGTGGTATCGAGGCGGGTGCGGCCGCCGTCTTCGCCTGCTGCGGCACCGGCGAGTTCCACGCGCTCACCCCCGAGGAGTTCCAGGCCTGCGTCGCCGCGGCCGTCGAGGAGGCGGCGGGCCGCGTCCCCGTGGTCGCCGGCGCCGGATACGGCACCGCGCTCGCCGTGCGGTACGCGAAGCTCGCCGAGGAGGCCGGGGCCGACGGACTGCTCGCCATGCCCCCGTACCTCGTCGTCGCCGGGCGCGAAGGGCTTGTGCGGCACTACGCGAAGATCGCCGATGCGACCTCGCTGGATGTGATCGTCTACCAGCGCGACAACGCCGTGTTCACGCCGGAGACGGTCGTCAAGCTGGCCCGGCACCCGAGGATCTTCGGCCTCAAGGACGGGGTCGGAGACCTCGACCTGATGCAGCGCATCATCAGCGCCGTGCGCCAGGAGCTGCCCGGCCAGGAGTTCCTGTACTTCAACGGCCTGCCGACCGCCGAACTCACCGGCCTCGCCTACCGCGGCATCGGCGTCACGCTCTACTCATCGGCCGTCTTCTGCTTCGCACCCGAGATCGCGCTCGCCTTCCACAAGGCGCTGAACTCCGGCGACGACGCCACCGCGGACCGCCTCATCGACGGCTTCTACCGCCCCCTCGTCGAACTGCGCAACCAAGGCCGCGGGTACGCTGTCTCGCTGGTCAAGGCGGGTGTCAGGCTGCGCGGCCTCGACGTGGGCGAGGTACGGCCGCCGCTGCACGAACCCGCCGGAGACCACGTCAAGCGCCTCGCCGAGCTGATCGAGCGCGGTTACGCCCTGCTGGAGGACAACGCATGACGGACCGTCCGAATGACCGTCTGAAGGCCTCCGCGTTCGTCTACCCCTGGGACGTCATCGGCGACCCGGACGCCGCCGCCCGCATCGCGGACCTCGGTGTCCAGCACGTGACCCTCGCGTCCGCCTACCACTCCACGCGCGCGTCGACCCCGCGCCATCCGCGCCACCGCATCGTGACCGCCGAGCACGCCGCCGTGCTGTATCCGCCCTCGGCCGAGCGGTGGGAAGGGCGGACTCTGCGGCCGTACGCGGCAGGGGACTGGGCGCCCGGTGACGCCTTCGGAGAGGCCGCCGAGGCCCTCGCGGCAGCGGGTCTCGACGTGCACACCTGGGTGGTCCTCGCGCACAACTCCCGCCTGGGCGCCGAGCATCCGAAGACGTCTGTCGTCAACGCCTACGGTGACCGCTACCCCTGGGCGCCCTGTATCGCGCAGCCCGCCACGCGCGCGTACCTCACCGACCTCGCGGCCGAGGCGGCGGTACGGCCCGGCGCGCGCGGCACCGAGCTGGAGTCGCTGGGCTGGTACGGGCTCGCGCACCTGCACGCCCACGACAAGACAGGGGGCGTAGGGCTCGGTGACGCCGAGCAGTATCTGATGTCGCTCTGCTTCTGCCCGTCCTGCCGCGACGGCTATAAGCAACGGGGGCTGGACCCGGACGAGTTGGCGGCGACCGTCCGGAGCGCCCTGGAACCCGTATGGCGGGGCGCCGCGCCGTCGGAGGCCGGCTGGCCCGCCATCGAGAAGCTCCTGGGCGCCGACAGGGCGGCGGCCACGCGCGCGTGGCGCGACGAAACGGCCCGCACGCTCCAGGAGGCCGCGGTCTCGGCGGTACGCGCTTCCGCCTCCCAGTCGGGTGCGGACGACTTCCAGGTGCTGCTGCACGCGGACCCGGTGCCGTACCACTGCGGGGCGAACGCGGGCGTCGACCCCGCGCACGTCCTGTCCGTGGCCGACGGCGTGGTGGTGCCCTGCACAGGCGGTACGGGCCTGCTGGCACCCTTTGCCGAACACCGCGGGGAGCGCGGCGTCCTCGCGGCCAACTTCACCATCGTGTCGGGCATGGGCGGCAGCCCGGCGACCCTGGCGTCCGACGCGGCCCGCGCGGCCGACGAGGGCGCGACGGAACTGCGGCTGTACCACGCGGGGCTGGCGTCGGACGCGGATCTGGAGGCGGTACGAGGAGCGTTGGCGGCGCTGGGCTGAGCAGGCAGACGGCCCAGCGCAAACACGGCGTTCACGTCTCCCCGTGGCATCGCGCCACGGGGAGACAGACCTTCACCGGAAACCGGCACCAGGGCGTGGATCAGCCCGACACGCTCGCGCTGCCGTTCTCGATGTGCCCCATCAGCCGGCGGCGGAAAGCTCCGTCGCCGTCGACCGTGACCAGCAGGTCGTACCAGCCCTGCGCCGCGGCCGCCGGGTGGACGGCTGCCGCCGTGGCGCCGGGGGCCACCCGGATGTGCTGGGTGAGACGTTCCGCGTCGGCGTCACTCACATAGGCCCCCGGGCGGATGGTGAAGGTCAGCGCTGACGCCTTCCTGTTCGTCAGGGTCAGACGTAGCTCGCGGCCGGCCCCGTCGACGGTCGAGGCGACATCCGCGCCGCCCGCCCGCGTACCGGCGAACTCGCGGCGGAAGCCGTTCGGCCCTGTGACCGTGAAGCGGTAGTCCTCGCTCCGCAGCGGGACGGTCCACGTGCCCCGGTCCACCACATCCAGATGCTGCGGCTCGCTGAACTCACCCTCGTACGGGTGCAACTGGAAGTGGACGCTCTCGCTGCCGGTGTTGCTGAGCTCCACGATGACCTGGTCGGACTCGACAGTGCCGCAGGCCTCCGGCTGGTACGGCAGGGGGCGCGCCGGGCGGATGCCCGGCTCCTGGACGGGCATCCGCTGCGTCTTCGGCGGCTTCGGGCTCCAGCGGCCGGAGAAGGGCGGGATGGGGCCGGGCTGTTCGACAGCGGGCTGCTCGTGCGCGCCGCCGAAGTCGAAGGCGGCCGTGAGGTCGCCGGTGACCTGGCGGCGCCAGGGGCTGATGTTGGGCTCCTGCACGCCCGTCCACTTCTCCAGGAACTGCACGACCGAGGTGTGGTCGAAGACCTGCGAGCAGACGAATCCGCCGACGGTCCAGGGCGAGATCACGAGCATCGGCACCCGCACGCCGAGGCCGGTGGGCTGTCCCTCCCAGCGCTCGTCGGGGTCGTCGACCGGCGGCGCAGGCGGCGGCACGTGGTCGAAGAAGCCGTCGTTCTCGTCGTAGTTGAGGAAGACGACGGTCTCGCGCCACACCTCGGGGTGCGAGGCGAGCGCGTCCAGCACCTTGTAGACGATGGAGGCGCTGTGGATGGGCGAGGAGACACTCGGGTGCTCGGAGTCGATCGCGGACGGCACGATGTAGGAGACCTCGGGCAGCCTGCCCGCGGCCACGTCCCTGGCGAAGACGTCGGCGAGTGAGCCGGTGGGGTGGCGGCGCAGGCCGCGCTCGAAGAGGCTGCGCTCCTGTGCGCTCAGCGTGGCGACGCCCTCCTCCAGCAGGCCCAGCAGACGGTCGCGCTCGGCCTGGTCGGCGGTGTCGCGCACCGCTGCGTAGAAGGACTCCATGTAGGTGTGGCCGCCGGTCTTGGCCAGCGCCTTGCGGGCGATGGCCTTGAAGGTGGCGAAGAACTCCACCTGGTTGTCGGTGAAGTTCTCCCACTCCGTGTACGTCTGCCAGCTGTGGCCCGCCTTCTCCAGGCTCTCCGGGTAGGTCTCCCAGTCGTAGCCGGGGTGCACGTCCTCGGAGTAGGCGTCGTTGTCGACGGCCCGCAGACCGGTGAGCGGCTCGTAGCCCGTCTTCCCGCTCCACAGGTGGTTGCGATTGGGGCTGGTCGGGGTCATGCACGACGAGTGGTAGGCGTCGCAGATCGTGAAGGTGTCGGCGAGCTCGTAGTGCAGCGGGATGTCGCTGCGGTCGTAGTACGCCATGGTCGCCGGGGTCTTCGCCGGTATCCACTGGTCCGTCCAGCCGTTGTGCCACGCCTGGATGCCGGTCTCCCAGTCATGGCTGAGGTCCCCGATGTACTGGATGTCCTCCTTCTGCTTCTCGGCGGCGTCGCGTACCGAGAAGGGAAGGACGGCGCTCTTGCGGTCCGGCTGCTCGAAGACGCTCTTGCCGGATGGCAGCTCGACGGCGTTGCGGTCACCGAAGCCGCGTACGCCCCGCAGCATGCCGAAGTAGTGGTCGAAGGAGCGGTTCTCCTGCATCAGGATCACCACGTGCTTGATGGCGCTCAGCCCGCCGGCCGGCGGCTCGGCAGCGAGCGCCGCCTGCAGGGACGGCGGCAGCAGCGACCCTGCTGCCGCGGCGCCGAGCGCGCCGCCGCCGAGCGTGAGAAGGCGTCTGCGTGAGATGTCGCTTCCCATGGTGTCTTTCCTCAGGGGGTGCGGTGGGTGGGCGTGGACGGTTCGGGTGATCCGGCACGCCGGGGGGCGCCGCAAGCCAACTGTCCGGACATGACATCCAGGTAGCCGTGAGGTGGTGGGCGCCCGCATCCGTGGGGCCGAACTGCCGAGTCTGGGACCCGAGCCGGGTTGTCCGGTCAGTCGCCTCGCCTGAGCAGGACGGTCGCCGTCACCGCGCCCGCCGTGCCCAGCACCGGCAGGAGCACAAGGTGGTCCAGGATCGCGATGAGGCCGGCGCCAAGGGCCAGGCCCACCGCGTTCGGGGTGAAGACCAGGGTGTTGGCGGTGGCCGTGGCGCGCCCGAGCAGTGTGTCCGGTGTCTCTCGCTGGACCGCCGTCAGCGCCGCGATCAGTACGCAGGGCAGACCGAGGCCGATAGCGGCGCTGGAGGCCAGAGCCACCGCGTCGTAAGGCAGCGCGCGGAGCGCAACGGCTGCCGCGAACAGGGCGATGCCCGCCGCGGCGAACCGCCGCTCGCCGAGGCGGCGCATCAGCGCCCCCGAGGCGAGCCCGATGACGACCGAGCCAACCCCCTGTACGGCGTAGAGCAACCCCACGTACGCGGGGGAGTGGCCGAGCCCCTCGTCGGCCACTGCGAAGATCGCCGCGCCGTTGAAGCCTGCGAGGAGCATCGTCACGCCGCCTGCGACGACGAGGGGCCGCAGCCGTACGTGGCGACACAGGTACCGAGCGCCCTCCGCCGTCTGCGCCCACCAGCCGGTTGTGGGGCGCGTCGGCCGGGTCTCCCGTACCCGCAGCAGCGCGTACAGACCCGCGGCCAGCGCGAACGTGACCGCGTCCAGCAGGGCGACGGCCGGGCCTCCGTACACCGCGAAGAGGCCCGCTCCGGCGAGCGGCGCGACCAGTTTCACGCCCTCGTTGGCGGTCGTCCGCAGACCGTTGAAGTCGCCGAGGAGGTCCCTGTCCACGGCGGCGGCCACGAGGGCGGCCTCGGCCGCGTCGTGCACGACCCCCGCCGCCCCGTACACCACCAGCACCGCGAAGAGGAGCCACAGTCGGTCCGGCGAGTCGACGGTGAGCAGCGGCAGCAGCAGGGCGCCGAGGCCCAGGTTCGTCCCCACCAGCAGCGGCCTGCGGCGGGCGCGGTCGGCCAGGGCGCCGAGGAGTGGACCGACGAGGGTCGGCGCCCAGAGGGCGAAGGTGCACAGGGCGGCGAGGCTGTCGGCCCCGTCAGGTCCTTGACCCGGATCCCGGCCGTCAGCCACATGGCCGACGAGCCGAACCCTGAGACGACTACACCCACGAGATACAGCCCTGCGTTGCGGTCCCTGAGGACCTGTCCCACTGTCCACGTCATGGCAGGCCATCGTGGGGCTAAGACCCTGTGCCCGTGATCGGGAAAGTGCCTTAGAAGGTGCGGGGGTGTGGTGCCGGTCCTGTCCGGCTCCTGCACCGAGCTCACGCGCGCGGCGGTGAACCACTCAGCCGTACCAGGCGCGTGTCATCGGTCGCGGTTTCGGAGCCCAGCAGGCGCAGAGCGCTCGCTGGCTGCCGCCCGACCTGACCACCCGAGACGGCAGCGGTCCGAATTGCCGGTTGGCTCCGCCGGAAGTCGTCGGCTCGGAATGCGCCATGCGACGACGACATGGCAGCCGCGTCATACGGTGATGATCTTCACCTCGGGTGAACCTGGCAGGTTTCTTGCCGCTTCGCACAGCTTCGGAATGTGCGAGCTGTCCGACGTGACCAGCCGGACCGGCGGCCCGCACAGGGCAGCCGTCGCGACGACGAGTGCGTTAACAAGGCATTCGTGACCATCCAGGCCGGCGGTGTCCAGCAGCTTCGCCGCCGCACTTATCACGGAGTCGTCGACGGGCTTCACGTCGAACCGGGACAGCAGGAATGCCAGGCGTTTGGCAGCGTCGCCGCTTCGCCGAACCTCCAACGGTGTCACCGCCGAGACGGCCACGCGGGCGCCCTCCGCCTCAGCCTTCTCGATCAGTGCCTTGAGACGGTCGTCGTAGTCAACGTGCAACGAGAGGCCCTGCGCGTCGAGAACGAGCGTTCCGCCGAGACGCAGACGCGCCTTCAGGCGCTTGCTGACCATGCGTCCTCTGCCCAGGCCCGAGCTTCGTCGGAGACCGGGGCGTGCTTCCGGTCGGCCTCGACGACCTCGCGGAGTTTGGCCCTGGCCAGCCATTGCTCCAGGGCCTCGGAAACGACGGATGAGAACCCGGTCTTCCCCGTGCGCTCCTCGACTTCCTTGATCAGCGACTGAGGAAGCGAAACGGACCGTTTCCCGGCCCGCTCCGGTACGTGTGGTGTGACGTGACTGCTCATGTCCAAAACGTAGCACCGCTGGTAGGAAAGTTCTCCCGGGAACCACCTGAGTTCTCGAGGAGTGGCGATGAGTTTCGGGCTTCCCGTGGGTCTACTGAGGTGAGAGGCCCAGGAACGAGCAAGGCAAACGAGGAGAGCCCCATGACTGAGCCGACCGTCGACTTCGGACCGCAGACCAGGCTCGTGGCGTGGCTCGCCGAGCAAGTGACCGAGGAACAGCTGGGAGCCGCCACCCCCTGCCCGGACTATGCGGTGCGCAACCTGCTGGGCCATGTCGTCGGGCTGACCGTGGCCTTCCGGGATGCCGCGCGTAAGGACTTCGGCCCGACGACCGACACCGATCCCGGGTCGTCCATGCCCGACGTGGAACCGGACTGGCGAGGCGGCCTGCCCAAGCTGCTCGACGAGCTGGCCGAGGCGTGGCGGGATCCTCGGGCGTGGGAGGGCATGACGCGGGCGGGCAGCGTCGACCTGCCGGGTGCCGTGGCAGGAGCCGTCGCCATGGACGAGCTCGTGGTGCACGGCTGGGACCTGGCCCGCGCCACGGGCCAGGAGTACGCGCCCGACACCTCGAGCCTGGAGGCCGCGCACAGCCTCCTTGCCCAGGCGGCCGAGGACCCGACCGGCGGCGGCGGGCTGTTCGGCCCGGTCGTACCCATCCCGCCGGACGCCCCGCTTCTGGACCGCGTCATCGGCCTGAGCGGCCGTGACCCGGGCTGGAGGCCGGCCTGAACTACTCGGATGGTGCGGTGACCGGGAAACCAAGGTCCTCGGCGGCCTTGGTCAGCTCCAGGTCATAGGTCACGAATTCCGTGAGGTCCGTACGGAACGGGTCAGCGCTCGCAAGATGGATCGCGTCCAGCGATCCCAGCTGTCGCGTCTGGTACGCCATGGCACGCGCCAGCACAGTGCTGGTGAGGTCGATGAGGTAGATGCCGCGGACGGCCTGTGCGACGTAGTACGGCACGCGCTGGTGGTCCACGCCCGCGCGGTGCAGCGTGCGAGTGATCTCCAGCCGGGCCAGTTCGCTGGTGACGAGTTCGGTGCCGTCCGGCAGTGCCGCCCGCCAGGTCCGCAGGGCCGACGTCTCCTTCTCCGGCTTGATGAACTTCAGAAGCGCACACGCAGCGAGGTAGATCAACGCCGCCGCTCCCGGTCTCGCTCTTCGATCAACAGGTCTGACAGGCTCGGAAGCTCGGGCACGAGGTCGGGGATCAGATCCGGCATCCCGTGCTCCGCGGGCGGGTGAGCGTCGCCGGATTCGAGCATGCGCTGCAGCACGCTCAGGGCCTCCGTCTCGGGCACCATGCGCAGCACGGGCTTCCCCCGGTCGGTGACCAGTATCGGCACGCCGGATCTGACGAGTGCCACGGCCTTGGACGGGTTCTGGTTGAGTTCGCGCAGCCCGATGGTCTTCATGCGCTCCAATGTACCTACATAAGGTAGGTATATCCATGGAAGCCTTGTGCACGCACGCGTGTGACCGCCTAGCCTCCCCGCATGCCCCTCATCCTCACCGTGCTCGGCACCGCCTCCCCCACCCCCAGCCCGGGCGCCCCTGCTCCGGGTATCTGCTGAGCGGCGGCGGGGCCGAGGTCTGGGTGGACGCCGGGCCCGGGACCTTCGCCGAATTGCAGCGGCACATCGATCCGGCGCGGCTGTCGGCGATCTGGATCTCGCATCTGCATGCGGACCACAGTGCCGATCTACTGTCCGCTGTGTACGGACTCGCCTATGGCGGGATGACCCCGGAAGTACCCATTCCCGTGTACGCGCCGGCAGCCTGCGCGCAGCGGCTCGCCGGGTTCTTCGGGAAGGCCGATCCCGCGTTCCTGAACGGCGTCTTCGCCTTCGAGGCGCTGTACGACGGTCACGAAGAGCACCTCGGCGGGCTCCGGCTGACCAGTCGGGCCGTCGTCCACGACGCCGAGGCGTACGGGCTGCGGGCCGAGTGCGACGGGGTCGTGCTCGCGTACTCCGGGGACAGCGGGCCGTGCGCGGCGCTCGGTGAACTCGCCTGCGGGGCCGACCTTCTGCTCTGCGAGGCCGACATCGACCGGCATCGCGAAAGTGAACAGCCGCAGGTGCATCTCACACCTGAAGACGCAGGTGCGCTCGCACTCGCCGCGGGCGTCCGCGAGCTCCTGGTCACCCACGTCGGGCCCACGCTCACGCCCGAGTCGGCTACCGAGCGCGCCGCCGCGGCCTTCGGCGGGCCGACGGCGACGGCCCGCGAAGGGGACGTCCGGACCGTCAGGGCGACGTGTAACCCCTAGCAGCAACAGTCCCGGTTCAGAAGTCCCGGCTGTTACAGGCCTGTTCAGAGGCCTGCCCCACATCTGGTCAAAAACTTCTCCTGTCCGAAGCGTTGACGAAACACAGGCCCCCTCCTACCTTCAACGCGTCGTACTTCGTACGTCATATATGAGACGCGATATGTGAGATCCGAGGGCGCCCATGACCTCCGTGCCGACTCCGATCCCCTCCCGCACACAGTTCGTGCTGGAGGGGATCAAACACCGCATCCTCACCGGGCAGTTGACCCCGGGACAGGCGCTGGTCGAGACCGAGCTCGCCGCGCAGTTCGGGGTGTCCAAGACGCCCGTGCGCGAGGCGCTCAAGACCCTGGCCGGCACCGGGCTCGTCGTGATGAACCAGTACAAGGGCGTCACGGTGCGCATGGTGGACGCGGACATGGCGCGCGAGGTCTACGACGTGCGACTGCTGCTCGAACCCGAGGCGCTACGGCGGGCCGTCCGGCGCGGCGCATCGCTGGACGCGGCCCGCGGCGCCCTCACCCGCGCGGACCAAGCCACCGACACCGCCGAACGCTCCCTCGCCAACCGGGAGTTCCACCGCGCGCTGTACGTGCCCTGCGGCAATCCTCTGCTCGGCCGCATGCTCGACGAGGTCCGCGACCAGGCGGCCCTGGTCTCCGCTGTCGCCTGGGCCGCCGACCCGTCGTGGGAGCGGGAGGCCGGCGAACACCGGGAAATCCTGCGGCTCGCCCTCGAGGGCGACGCGGACGGTGCGGCCGATGCCCTGCATGCGCACATCGCGTCGTTCGTGCAACGGGCCTTTCCCGAGTCCGAGAACGAGCAGGGAGAGGGTGAGCAGGCATGACAGCGACGTTCGAGCCCCAGCGGGCCGCGCTCGCCGACGTCGTGGCGATCCCGGTGACGCCGTTCGCCGGGGACGGCACGGTCGACGAGGACGCCCACCGGGTCCTGCTGCGCCGGCTGCTCGACGGCGGCGTACGGATCCTCACTCCGAACGGCAACACCGGGGAGTTCTACGCCCTCACCCCCGAAGAGCGGCGTACCGTCACGGAGTTGACGATCGACGAGGTGGGGGACCGGGCCGCGATCCTGGTCGGCGTCGGCCACGACGTGCCGACCGCCGTCGCCGCCGCGCGCCACGCCCACGAGGCCGGGGCGCAGATGGTGATGGTCCATCAGCCCGTGCATCCGTACGTCTCCGAGGGCGGCTGGGTCGACTACCACCGGGCGATCGCCGAGGCCGTCCCCGAGCTGGGCGTCGTGCCCTACATCCGCAACGCGGCGCTGAGCGGCGAGCGCCTCGCCGAGCTGGGCGAGGCCTGCCCCAACGTCATCGGGGTGAAGTACGCGGTGCCGGACGCCGCCCGGTTCGCGGGCTTCGCGCGCGACGCGGGCCTGGACCGCTTCGTGTGGATCGCCGGCCTCGCCGAGCCTTACGCGCCCTCGTACTTCTCCGCGGGCGCCACCGGCTTCACCTCCGGGCTCGTGAACGTCGCACCGTCCGTCTCCATGAACATGATCGAAGCGCTTCGATCCGGCGACTACCCGGCCGCGATGAAGGTGTGGGAGCAGATCCGGCGCTTCGAGGAGCTGCGCGCAGCGCACGGCTCCGCCAACAACGTCACCGTCGTCAAGGAGGCCCTGGCCTCGCTCGGCCTGTGCCGCCGCGACGTGCGCGCCCCGAGCAAGGTGCTGCCCGAGGCCGAGCGTGCAGAGGTCGCCGCGATCGCTGCGGCGTGGTCGATATGAGAGCCGGCGAAAGGTGGTCGATGTGACCAGCGAGAATACGGCACGCGGCGAGAGCACGGCCCCCGGCGGGGACACGGCCCCCGGCGGGGACACGGTCCCCGGCCGGGACGCGACGGCCGGCGAGCCCGCGACGCGCGGCGAGCACGAAACGGCACGCGCGAACACGACCGCCGGTGCGAACGCCGCGACCCGCAGGAACACGGCACCCGACGAGCACGCCACCTCCGGCGCGAACACGACGCGCACACCCGAGCAGCTCCGCAGCCACCAGTGGTACGGCACCGACGGCCTGCGCAGCTTCAGCCACCGTGCCCGCACCCGTCAGCTCGGTTATCTGCCCGAGGAGCACCTGGGCAAGCCCGTCATCGCGATCCTCAACACCTGGTCCGACATCAACCCCTGCCACGTCCACCTGCGGGACCGAGCGCAGGCGGTGAAGCGGGGTGTGTGGCAGGCCGGTGGCTTCCCGCTCGAGTTCCCCGTCTCGACGCTCTCCGAGACGTTCCAGAAGCCCACCCCGATGCTCTACCGCAACATGCTGGCGATGGAGACCGAGGAGCTGCTGCGGTCCTACCCCGTCGACGGCGCCGTGCTGATGGGCGGCTGCGACAAGTCCACGCCCGCGCTGCTGATGGGCGCGGCGAGCGTCGACCTGCCGGCTGTGTTCGTGCCCGCCGGGCCCATGCTGCCGGGCCACTGGCGCAACGAGGTCCTCGGTTCCGGCACCGACATGTGGAAGTACTGGGACGACAAGCGCGCCGGGCTCATCGGCGACTGCGAGATGAGCGAACTGGAGAGCGGCCTCGCCCGCTCGCCCGGCCACTGCATGACCATGGGCACCGCGTCCACGCTGACCGCCGCGGCGGAGACGCTGGGCGTGACGATGCCGGGCGCCTCCTCGATCCCCGCCGTCGACTCCGGGCACGACCGGATGGCCGCCGCGGCGGGCATCCGGATCGTCGAACTCGTCCGTCGCGACCGGAAGTTGTCCGACCTGCTCACACCCGAGGCGTTCGAGGACGCCGTGACGACCGTCCTCGGCCTGGGCGGCTCCACCAACGCCGTCATCCACCTGATCGCGATGGCCGGGCGCGCCGGAGTCCGGCTCACGCTCGACGACTTCGACCGCATCGCCCGTACGGTCCCGGTGCTCGCCAACATCCGCCCCGGCGGAGGCCCGTACCTGATGGAGGACTTCCACTTCGCGGGCGGCCTGCCCGGGTTCCTCTCCCGCATCACGGACCTGCTCCACCTGGACCGGCCGACGGTCGCGTACGACAGCATGCGCGAACAGCTCGACGGGGCCCTCGTGCACAACGACGACGTGATCCGCACCCGGGACAATCCCGTCGCCGCGGAGGGCGGAGTCGCGGTGCTGCGTGGCAACCTCTGCCCCGACGGCGCCGTCATCAAGCACATCGCCGCCGAGCCGCACCTGCTCAAGCACACCGGTCCGGCCGTCGTCTTCGACGACTACAAGACGATGCAGCGCACCATCAACGACCCGGCCCTCGGCATCACCCCGGACCATGTGCTGGTGCTGCGCAACGCCGGCCCCAAGGGCGGCCCGGGGATGCCCGAGTACGGGATGCTGCCCATCCCCGACCACCTGCTGAAGCAGGGCGTGCGGGACATGGTGCGGATCTCCGACGCGCGGATGAGCGGCACGTCGTACGGGACGTGCGTGCTGCACATCGCGCCCGAGTCGTATATCGGCGGACCGCTCGCCCTCGTACGGACCGGGGACCTGATCACCCTGGATGTCGAGGCGCGCACCCTCCAACTAGGCGTATCCGACGAGGAGTTGGCGCGGCGCCGGGCCGCGTGGACGCCGCCGCCCGAGCGGTACGAGCGCGGCTACGGCGCGCTGTACAACGAACAGATCACCCAGGCCGACACCGGCTGCGACTTCGCCTTCCTGGCCAGACCGGGGAAGGTGCCGGATCCCTACGCGGGCTGACCGAGCCGCCCCCCGCTTCCCCAAACCGTCCGGCAAGCACCTCGACCATCGAGAAAGCGCTTGCCCCGCCGAAGCCGCCGATTCCCAGAACCCCCAGAACGGAGCGCAGTCATGGCCCAAGCCGCAGCCGTGGCGAAACGACCACCCGGGGCGCCCAGCCCGGCCCGGGTGCCCCGACGGCGCCGCACGGGCGCGACGCCGCGCCGGCTCCCGTATCTGCTGATCGCGCCGGCCGCCCTGCTGATGCTGGGCTTCATCGCCTACCCCGTGCTCAGCGTCTTCTACTACAGCCTGCAGCACTACAACCCCACCAAGCCGTGGCGGAACGGCTTCGCGGGCTTCGAGAACTTCGTCACCGCCTTCACCAGCGACCCGCAGTTCTGGTCGACCCTCGGCTTCAGCCTCCAGTGGGTGGTCGTCGAGGTCACCCTGCAGCTGCTCCTGGGCCTCGGGCTCGCTCTGATCGTCAACCAGACGTTCGTCGGCCGGGCGCTGTCCCGCGCGATGGTCTTCTCGCCCTGGGCCGTCTCCGGCGTCCTGACCTCGACGATCTGGTTGCTGATCTACAACTCCCAGACGGGCATCACCCGTTATCTGGCCGACATGGGGATCGGCTCGTACGGAACGTCCTGGCTGTCCGACACCAGCACCGTCTTCCCGGCGGTCGTCACCGCCGAACTCTGGCGCGGCGTGCCGTTCTTCGCGATCCTCATCCTCGCCGACCTCCAGTCCGTGTCGAAGGACCTGTACGAGGCGGCGGAGGTGGACGGCGCCAGCCGCATCCGGCAGTTCTTCCACATCACGCTGCCGCACCTGAAGGACGCGATCATCCTCTCCACGCTGCTGCGCGCGGTCTGGGAGTTCAACAACGTCGACCTGCTCTACACGCTCACCGGCGGCGGTCCCGCGGGCGAGACGACGACGCTGCCGCTGCGTATCGCATCGATCGCCGTCGACTCCCACGACTTCGGCTACGCCTCCGCGCTGACCTCCATCGCCTTCGTGATCCTCCTCTTCTGCTCGATGGTCTATCTGCGCCTGAGCAAGTTCGGAGGCGACGACAAGTGATCACCAAGGACGCCGACATGGTGGAAACCACCGCACCCGCCGCCCCTGCCGTGCCCCCTGCCATGAGCGGCCCCGCGCCCAGGCGCCGGAAGCGCGCCTGGGACGAGCCCCCGCGCTGGCAGATCTACGTCCCGCTCGGGATCTACCTGCTCTTCACGCTCATCCCCTTCTACTGGATGCTGCTCTTCGCGATCCGGCCCGCGGGCTCCACCTCGCTGCTGCCGTGGCCGCTCACCTTCGAGCACTTCGAGAAGGTGTGGACCGAGCGCAGCTTCGGGGTGTTCTTCCAGAACAGCCTCCTCGTCGGCGTCGCGTCCATGCTGATGACCACGGTGGTCGCGCTTGCCGGCGGCTACGCCCTCGCCCGCTTCAACTTCAGGATCAAGCGCGGCTTCATGCTCGCGCTGCTGTGCTCGCAGTTCATCCCGGGCGCGCTGATGCTGGTGCCGCTCTTCGAGATCTTCGCCAACCTGCGGATGATCAACTCGCTGGGCAGCGTCATCATCGCCGAGACCGTCTTCCAGCTGCCGCTGTCGATGATCCTGATCAGCGGCTTCATCAAGAACGTGCCGTACTCCCTGGAGGAGGCCGCCTGGGTCGACGGCTGCGGCCGCTTCCGCGGCTTCTGCGCCATCGTCCTGCCTATGCTGCGGCCCGGTCTGATCGCCGTCGGCTCCTTCGCCTTCGTGCACAGCTGGAACCACTTCCTGTTCGCCCTGATGTTTCTCAGCAACCAGGAGAAGCAGACGATCCCGGTCGGCCTGGCCACCCTGATGAGCGCCGACAGTGTCGACCTGGGCGCACTGGCCGCGGGCGGTGTGGTCGCCGCCGTGCCCGTCGTGATCGTCTTCGCGTTCATCCAGAAGTGGCTGGTCACCGGGTTCAGCGCCGGGGCGGTGAAGGGATGAGCATCATGCCGCTTTCACGAAGAGGCCGCCGTGCGCTCCAAGTCGCCCTCGGCATTGCACTGTTGGCGGGGATCGGCGTTCCTGCGTCCGCGGATGCCCGCGACCTGAGCCGCGAGACCCTGGCCGCCGACGACGGCTGGGCCGCCGCCGACGGAGGCACCACCGGGGGCGCCGCAGCGGACGACGAGCATGTCTTCACCGTACGCAGCCGGGCCGAGCTCGTCCGCGCGCTCGACGGCGGCAGCGCGACACCGAAGATCATCCGGATCGCGGGCACCATCGACGCGAACACGGACGACGAAGGGCGCCACCTCGACTGCGCCGACTACGCCACCGACGGCTACAGCTTGAAGAAGTACCTGGCCGCCTACGACCCGCGCACCTGGGGCTCCGCCAAGCCGTCTGGACCGCAGGAGGAGGCCCGGCAGGCGTCGGCCGCCCGGCAGGCGGAGCGCGTGGAGATCGCGGTCGGCGCCAACACCACCATCGTCGGCCTCGGCGACGACGCCGTCCTGGAGGGCGCCAGCCTCCAGGTCAAGGACGTGGGCAACGTCATCATCCGCAATGTGGAGCTGCGCGACGCCTACGACTGCTTCCCCGTGTGGCAGCCCAACACCGGCGGCCTCGGCGACTGGAAGACGGCGTACGACAACCTCTGGCTGCGTGGTGCAACGCACGTCTGGATCGACCACGTCACCGCGTCCGACGGGGACCACCCCGACGCCGATGAGCCCACCTACTTCGGCCGCAACTTCCTGCGCCACGACGGCCTGGTGGACATCACCAACGGCTCGGATCTCGTCACCGTCTCCTGGAGCCGGTTCGCCGACCACGACAAGGCGATGCTCGTCGGCAACAGCGACTCCGCGACGGGCGACCGCGGCAAGCTGCGCATCACGCTGCACCACAACGAGTTCGAGTCGGTCGTGCAGCGCGCCCCGCGCGTCCGCTTCGGCCAGGTGCACGTCTACAACAACCGCTACGTCGTTCCCGAGGGCGCCCACGACTACCGCTACTCCTGGGGCGTCGGTGCCGAGTCGGCGATCTACGCCGAGAACAACGCTTTCACCACGCCCGGCCATGTCGAGGCGGCCGACCTGGTGAAGAGCTGGAACGGCAGCGCACTGCACCAGACCGGCACGCTCTTCAACGGCTTCCCGGTCGATCTGCTCACCATCAACAACGCCTACAACTCCGGCAGTGAACGGGACCTCACCGCCGACGTCGGCTGGACCCCGGCGCTGCACGGCCGCATCGACAGCGCGGCGACGGCGGACCACGACGTCGCACGCGGAGCCGGAGCCGGGAGGATCCGATGAACACGGCACCCGCATCCGTACCCGCAGCCGTTCCCTCAGCCCAGGGGCCGCTCCCCGTCGTCCTCGCGGGCGCCCGCGGACACGGCCGCTGGCATCTGGAGAACATCCGCCGCCTCCAGGCGAAGGGTTTGGTCCGGCTCGCGGGTATCTGCGAGTTGACGCCCCTCACCGCGGAGGAGCTGGACGGCCACGGCCCCGTGGAGCAGTCCCCGGACTTCGCCGCCCTCCTCGCGTCCACGGGCGCCGCCGCAGCCGTGATCTGCACCCCCATCCCCACCCACGCCGACCTGGCGCTGACCGCCGCCGAGCGAGGAGTGCACCTGCTGCTCGAGAAGCCGCCTGCGCCCTCGTACGCGGAGTTCCAGCGGATGGCCCGCGGTGTGGCGACGGCCGGTGTGGCCTGCCAGATCGGCTTCCAGTCGCTCGGCTCGCACGCGATCGCCGCCATCCGCGAACTCGTCGCCGAGGGGGCGATCGGCGAGCCGATGGGCATCGGCGCGGGCGGTGCCTGGGCCCGCGACGAGGCGTACTTCCGGCGCGCCCCCTGGGCCGGACGCCGCCGCCTCGACGGCGTGGACGTGATCGACGGAGCGCTCACCAACCCGCTCGCGCACGCCGTGGCCACCGCCCTCGCGCTCGACGGCGCCACGCGCGCCGACGACGTGGCGTCCGTGGAGACGGAGCTCTTCCGCGCCAACGACATCGAGTCCGACGACACCTCGTGCGTGCGGATCACCACCACACGCGGCAGCACCGTGGCCGTCGCCGCGACCCTGTGTGCGGAGCGGCCCGAGGAGCCGTACGTCCTTGTGCACGGCAGCAGCGGCCGCATCACCTTCTGGTACAAGCAGGACCGGGTGCTCCTCCAGCGGGCAGGGCACGGCCCGAGCGAGGTCCTGTACGACAGGACGGACCTGCTGGAGAACCTTGTCGATCACCTCGCCGGACGCGCCGACCTGCTGGTCACGCCGGAGTCGACGGGTGCCTTCATGCGGGTCGTCGAGGCGATCCGGCTGGCTCCCGAGCCGGTGCCGCTGCCGTCCGGGGCGTGGCGCACGGAGCCGGGTGAGAGCGCGCCCCGCCGGATCGTGCCCGGTGTCGACGGACTCGTCGCGGCCGCCGCCGACACCCTCGCCCTCTACTCCGAGCTGGGCGCCTCCTGGGCGCTGTCCGAGGAGGTGACCGCATCATGAACACATCCGTGGCGACCACGTCGGTCGTGCTGATGTGCGCCGGCCGGCCCGTCGGCCGCTACATCGTCCGGCCCGAACTGGGCCCGCGGCTCTCGCCCCGCCCGTATCTGCATCCCGTCACCACGCTGGGCGGGGCGCCCGTCACGGAGCTCAGCCCGGCGGACCACAGGCACCACCTCGGCGTCGGTGTCGCCGTTCCCGACGTTGAGGGGTACAACTTCTGGGGCGGCCGCACCTTCGTGCGCAACCAGGGCCCCACCGAGCTGGACAACCACGGCGCACAGCGCCACCAGGCGTTCCAGCTGCGCGACCCCGACGGTTTCGTGGAAGAACTCCGCTGGGTGGCGGGCGGATGCGAGCTGCTGCGCGAGCGGCGCACCGTGGCCGCCACCGCACTGAACGACTCCGCCTGGGCGCTCGACTTCACCTTCTCCCTCACCAACACGACCGAACAGACCCTGTCGATCGGCAGCCCCGCAACGAACGGGCGTCCCGGAGCGGCGTACG
The DNA here is from genome assembly GCF_013778455.1 of Streptomyces himalayensis subsp. himalayensis. GTDB lineage: Bacteria > Actinomycetota > Actinomycetes > Streptomycetales > Streptomycetaceae > Streptomyces > Streptomyces himalayensis. The sequence goes on from NZ_JACEHE010000013.1 coordinate 138,388, forward strand.
GAGGATTCTTCTGGCGGGCCCGCAAGGAGGCCGCCGCACCACAGGCGTTCACCGCGCACGCCGACGGCGAGTACGCGGTGCACGGCAGCCGCGCCCCCTGGCTGGCGCTGGCCGGCCGGGACTGGACGCTGGTGTTCGCCGGGGCCACCGAGGAGACCCGCCGCGACCCGTGGTTCGTGCGCACCGCCGAGTACCCCGGCGTCGGCTCGTCGCTCGCGCACGACGCGCGGCTGCCCGTCGAGCCGGGCGGCACCGTCGTACGCCGCGTCATCACCGTCGTCGCCGACGGCCGCCTCGACCAGGACCGGGCCGCGGCCCTCGTCCGAAAGGCAGTGGGCACATGAGCTCCCCGAGCATGAGCACGGCACCCTGGACGGCCGATCTCGGCGACGGCGCGTACCGCAACCCGGTCCTCAACGCGGACTGGTCCGACCCGGACGTCGTGTGCGTCGGCGACGACTTCTACCTCACCGCGTCCAGCTTCGGCCGCGTCCCGGGACTGCCGCTGCTCCACTCCCGCGACCTCGTCAACTGGACGCTGATCGGGCACGCCCTGGACCGGCTCGTACCCGCCGAGGCGTTCGCCGCTCCCCGCCACGACTGCGGGGTGTGGGCGCCGGCGATCCGCCACCACGACGACCGGTTCTGGATCTTCTGGGGCGACCCCGACCACGGCATCTACCAGGTCAACGCCCCGGAGATACGCGGACCCTGGACACGCCCGCACCTCGTCAAGTCCGGCAAGGGCCTCATCGACGCCTGCCCCCTGTGGGACGACGAGACCGGCGAGGTGTACCTGGTGCACGCCTGGGCCAAGTCCCGCTCCGGGATCAAGAACCGGCTCACCGGCCACCGGATGAGGCCCGACGGCACTGGGCTGCTCGACGAGGGCAAGGTGATCGTCGACGGCGACCGCATCCCCGGCTGGTTCACGCTCGAAGGCCCCAAGCTCTACCGGCACGACGGCTGGTTCTGGATCCTCGCCCCGGCCGGGGGAGTGGAGACCGGCTGGCAGGGCGCGCTGCGCGCACGGGACTTCTTCGGCCCGTACGAGGAATGTGTCGTGCTCGCCCAGGGGCGCACCGCCATCAACGGCCCCCACCAGGGCGGTTGGGTGCGCACGGCCCGCGGCGAGGACTGGTTCCTGCACTTCCAGCAGCGGGGTGCGTACGGGCGGGTCGTCCACCTCCAGCCGATGCGCTGGTCGGACGACGGATGGCCGGTGCTCGGCGACGGCGGCGAGCCCGTCCTCGCGCACCGCAAGCCCGACCTGCCCGAGCAGCCCGTGTCCGCACCTGCCACCGACGACGACTTCCCGGGCGGGCGGTACGGACCGCAGTGGCAGTGGACCGCCAACCCCCAAGACGGCTGGACGAGGGGGCACCTGGGCGACGGACTGCGGCTGACCTGCGTACGCACCGACGACGCGCACGACCTGCGAAGGCTGCCCCATGTGCTGACGCAGCGGCTGCCGGCCACGGTCTTCACCGCCGAGGTGGAGCTGCGGCTGGACAGCGACGAACCGGGGGCGAAGGCCGGGTTGGCGGTGCTCGGCGACGCGTACAGCTGGATCGGTCTTGAACGCGGCCTCGACGGCGCCGTGCACCTGGTGCACCGGTTCGCGGAGCAGACCGCCGACCGTGAGAGGGATGCCGCGCATCCGAGGCCGGCGCCGGGGGCCACGGCCCGGCTGCGGATCGAGGTCTCGGACGGCGCCCGCTGCCGCTTCCACGCCGACACCGGCGACGGACTCGAGTCGTCCGGGCAGGTGTTCGCCGCCACTCCGTGGCGCTGGGTGGGCGCCCTGCTCGGCCTGTTCGCCACCGCACCCCCCGGCCAGGGACCCGCCGGGACGGTCCTGTTCACCCATTTCCGCACTACGAGCTGATCCCACCCCCGCACCCGTGGGGAAATCCTGCAACGCCTGTTGGGAGCCGCAATGACGCACCTCCGTAGCAAGCGCTTGAGAGCGAGAGCCATGGCGTCCGCCTGGGCACTCGCGACCGCCCTGGGCCTTGGAGCCCTGAGCCCGGCACCGGCGGCCGTGGCCGCCGATTCGACAGAAGCGGCCGCCGCCCAGCCGCAAGCAGCCGACCGGCTGTCCGACACCCCGCACGGCTTCGCCTCCCTCGCCGGCGGCACCACCGGTGGTGCGGGCGGCAAGATCGTCACCGTCACCGACCAGGCGTCTCTCGCCAAGTACGCGGCGGCGGAAGGCAGTTACATCATCCGGGTCAAGGGCTCGATCGCCGTCGAGCCGTTCGGCTCCAACATCCAGGTGACCTCCGACAAGACCATCGTCGGCGTCGGCACGTCGGGCGAGATCGTCCACGGCGAGCTGCACCTGAACCCCGGCACGCACAACGTGATCATCCGCAACCTCACCATCCGCGACTCGTACGTCGAGGGCGACTGGGACGGCAAGACCCAGGACTTCGACGGCATCCAGATGGACACCGTCCACCACGTCTGGATCGACCACAACCGGCTGACCCACATGGGCGACGGGCTGCTCGACATCCGCAAGGACAGCGAGTACATCACCGTCTCCAACAACCGCTTCGACAACCACAACAAGGCGTTCGGCATCGGCTGGACCGACAACGTCAAGACGCAGATCACCATCGACCACAACTGGTTCAACGGCACCAAGCAGCGCAACCCCTCCGCCGACAACTGCGCCTACGCGCACCTCTACAACAACTACCTCTCGGCACAGGTGGCGGACGGCGACCCGGTCTGGTCGTACGGCAACTGGTCGCGCGGCCGCACGAAGATGGTGATCGAGAACAGCTACTACGAGGACGTCCAGCACCCCTACCAGGCCGACGCCACCGCCGAGCTGGTGCAGCGCGGCTCGATCCTGAAGAACACCACCGGCCGCCACGACGAGTGGGGCACGGCCTTCGACCCGCGCGACTTCTACGACTACCGGCTGGACCCTGCCGACGCGGTCCCGGCGCTGGTGAAGAAGTTCTCGGGCCCGCAGAAGACCCTCGGAACGAACACGGTGCTGAACGTACCGGCGGACTACCCCACGGTGCAGTCCGCCGTGGACGCGGTGCCGAACGGCAACGACGGCGAGGTGACGGTGCGGATCGCGCCCGGCACCTACCGGGAGCACGTCAAGGTTCCGGCCGGCAAGCCGTACGTCACCCTCCGCGGCACGGGAGATGACCGCGAGGACACGGTCATCGTGTACGACACTCCCGCCGGTGAGGTGAAGCCCGACGGCAGCACCCAAGGGTCCTGGGGCAGCGCCACCGTCGTCGTGCAGGGCAACGACTTCACCGCCCGCAACCTCACCTTCAGCAATGACTACGACGAGGCCGCGCACGGCCAGTCGCAGGCCCTGGCCATGAAGACCACCGGTGACCGGATCGTCTTCGAGAACACAGCCTTCCTCGGCAACCAGGACACGCTGATGACCGACAGCCCGAAGCTGGAAACCGTCAGCCGGGTCTACATCCGCGGCTCCTACATCGAGGGTGACGTCGACTTCATCTACGGGCGGGCCACGACCGTGATCGAGAAGTCCGTCATCAAGGCGCTCAACCGCGGTTCCGCCACCAACAACGGCTGGATCACGGCAGCTTCGACGTGGAAGGAGAACCCGTACGGCTTTCTGATCACCGACTCGAAGGTCGTGAGCGACGCTCCCGCCGGCTCCGTCCACCTGGGCCGCCCCTGGCACCCGGGTGGCAACCCCGACGCGATCGCCCAGGTGCTGTTCCGCGACACCGAGCTGCCCGCGGCGATCAAGGCGTCGCCGTGGACGGACATGGGCGGCTACTCCTGGAAGGGCGCCCGCTTCACCGAGTACCGCACCTACGGCCCCGGCGCCGCGATCACCGCCGACCGGCCGCAGATGAGCGACGCCGACGCGGCGCACCACACGGTCGCCGACTACCTCGCCGGTACGGACGACTGGGCCCCGTACCTCCCCTGAGCCCCAACCCGCCACCGCTCACCACCCCCATATCCCCTCATCGCCCCCCACACCGCACCGCGTAACACGCGAGGGGCCGGGCACCGATCGCTGCCTTGCACCTGTGGTGCACCCGGCCCCGCTCCATCGACAACACACAGCGTCAGATCCAGAAGAAGAGAGCCGAGCATGATCATCATCCGCAGCAGAGGGCGCCGTCGCACGGCGGCCGCTCTCGCCCTGACCACCGCACTCGCGCTGACCGCCACCGCCTGCGGAGACGACGGCAGCGGTGCCGCCGGGGACAAGGGCGACGAGGGTTCCGGCAAGGGCGAGATCACCTTCTGGGACAACAACGGCGGTGTCCGCACCGACGCCTGGAAGGAGATCATCGCCGACTTCGAGAAGGCCAACCCGAACATCAAGGTCAACTACGTCGGCATCCCCGCCGCAAGCGTCCAGTCGAAGTACGACACCGCCATCCAGGGCGGCGGGCTGCCGGACGTCGGCGGCGTGGGCGCCGCGATGCTCGCCGGGATCACCGCACAGAACGCGCTGGAGCCGCTTGACGAGCGCATCGACGGCAGCTCGCTCAAGGGCAAGCTGAACAAGGGCATGGTGGAGAGCGTCCGGGCGGCGGGCGACGGCGACCAGATGTTCACGGTGCCGACCTCCGCCAACAACGGCACGCTCTGGTACCGCACCGACATGTTCAAGGCCGCGGGCCTGGACGCGCCCACCACCTGGTCCAAGTTCTACGAGGCCGCCGACAAGCTCACCGACAAGAGCAAGAACCAGTTCGGCTACACCATCCGCGGCGGCGAGGGCTCCATCGCGCAGGCGATCGACGCGGCGTACAGCCAGTCCGGCATCACCTCGTTCTGGAACGGCGACAAGACCACCCTCAACGACCCGAAGAACGTGGCGGCGCTGGAGAAGTACGTCGGCCTTTACAAGAAGGACACCCCATCCGCTGACCTCAACAACGACTTCACGAAGATGGTCGCCCAGTGGGACAGCGGTCAGATCGGCATGCTGAGCCACAACCTCGGCTCCTACCAGGACCATGTGAAGGCGCTCGGCACGGACAAGTTCCGCGGCCTCCCCAGCCCGACGCTCGAGGACGGCACGCGCGTCCAGGTGTCGAACCCGGTGGACGGCCTCGGCCTGTTCAAGTCCAGCAAGAACAAGGCCGCGGCCTGGAAGTTCATCGAGTTCGCGGTGTCCCACGAGTCCAACAGCAAGTGGAACGAGTCGGCGGGCGCCATCCCGTCCAACACCGACGCCGCCAAGGACGCCTGGGTGCAGAAGGCCGAGGCCACCAAGCTCGCCTCGGAGGCGCTGAACGACGGCTCCATCAAGATCGTGCAGCTGCCGTACTACCTGCCCGACTGGAACACCATCAGCAAGGCCGACAACGAGCCGAACTTCCAGAAGGTGCTGCTCGGCAAGATGTCCGCGAAGGACTTCCTGGACACGCTCGCCGAGCAGCTGAACGAGGCTCAGGCCGAGTGGAAGCAGCAGAACAAGTGACGGCCACCCGCCGACGCGTGGTCGCGGCCATCGCGGGCCTTCCGCTCGCGCTGGCCGCGGCCCCGGCCGCCCTCGCGAACACCACCGGAGACAACCGTCGTATGCGCACCCTCTATATCGCGGGCGACTCCACCGCCGCCCAGAAGTACGCCGACGCCGCCCCCGAGACCGGCTGGGGCATGGCGCTCCCCTTCTTCCTGCACCGGGACATCGCGGTCGACAACCACGCGGTGAACGGCCGCAGTTCGAAGAGCTTCATCGACGAGGGACGGCTCGCACCCATCCTCGATGCGATCCGGCCCGGCGACTTCCTCCTCATCCAGTTCGGCCACAACGACGAGAAGACCGCCGACCCCACGCGGTACACCGAGCCCTGGACGACGTACCAGGAGCACCTGCGCCAGTACGTGGACGGGGCGCGGGCCCGTGGGGCGCGGCCGGTGCTCGCCACCTCCGTGGAGCGCCGGAAGTTCGACTCGGCCGGCAACGCCGTGCCGACCCACGGCGAGTATCCCGCAGCGATGCGGGCCCTCGCCGAGGAGGAGGGCGTGGCACTCCTCGACATCCAGGCCCTGTCGATCGCGCTGTGGCAGAAGCTCGGCGTCGAGGAGACGAAGAAGTACTTCAACTGGACCGACACCGAGCAGGACAACACCCACTTCAACCCGCCGGGTGCGATCGCGGTAGCCCGGCTGGTCGCCGAACAGCTGGTGGCCCAGAGCGTGTTGGCGACGCGCGATGTGCGCCGCCTCGACGACGAGATCCCCGAGTCGTGGATCACCTGGCCGGAGGCCTAGGCCGTAAGTCTTTTCGAGGAGCCGCAATGCAGACAAAGAAGTGTCATAGGCGTGCCATCGGGACGTCGCTCGCTGTCGGATGCACCGCCCTGGTGCTGGCCGTCACGGGCACGGTCGGTACGGCCCAGGCGCAGGTCACGGACCAGGCCGCCCGGGGGCGTGACCTCGGGCGGGAGACCCTGCCCGCCGGTGACGGCTGGGGCTCGTACGGCACCGGCACCACGGGCGGTGCCGCCGCCGACGCCGAGCACCAGTACACGGTCACCACCTGGGAGGAGTTCGGAGCCGCCCTCAAGGACGGCGGTGACGCCGCGAAGATCATCAGAGTCAAGGGCACGCTCAACGCCACCGAGCAGGGCTGCGAGGCGTTCGAGGCCGAGGGCTACGACTTCGACCAGTACCTCGCCGACTACGACCCCGCGGTTTGGGGGTACGACACCCCGGTCAGCGGCGAGCAGGAGGACCTGCGTGCCGCCTCCGCCGCCAACCAGAAGAAGGCCATCACGGTCTTCGTCCCTGCCAACACCACGATCGTGGGCGTCGGCAAGGACGCCGGGATCGTCGGCGGCAGCCTCCAGATCAAGGGTGTCGACAACGTCATCGTCCGCAATCTGACCGTGGAGAGCCCTCTCGACTGCTTCCCGCAGTGGGACCCCACCGATGGCGCCACCGGGGCCTGGAACTCCGAGTACGACGCCGCGGTCGTCTACGGCTCCACCCATGTGTGGATCGACCACAACACCTTCACCGACGGCGCCCACCCGGACAGCTCGCTGCCCAGGTACTACGGCGAGATCTACCAGCAGCACGACGGCGAACTGGACATCGTGCGCGGCGCCGACCTGGTCACCGCCTCCTGGAACACCTTCGCCGACCACGACAAGACGCTGATGATCGGCAACAGCGACAGCCTCGTCTCAGACCGCGGCAAGCTGCGCGTCACCCTGCACCACAACCTCTTCCGGAACGTCATCGAGCGCGCGCCCCGCGTCCGCTTCGGCCAGGTCGACGCGTACAACAACCACTACGTGATCCCCGAGACCGGCTACGTCTACAGCCTCGGCATCGGCATCGAGTCCCAGCTCGTCGCCGAGAAGAACGCGTTCACGCTGCCGGAGGGGGTCAGCGCGGCGAAGATCCTCAAGAAGTGGAAGGAGGCGCCGGTCACCGCCGAGGGCAACTACGTCAACGGTGAGGCCGTCGACCTCATCGCCGTCCACAACGCGGAGATCCCCGAGGAGACGCTCCAGTCAGGGGCGGGCTGGACCCCGACCCTGCGGACGAGGGTCGACGACCCGCGAGCGCTGCCCGGCATCATCGACAACCGTGCCGGAGCCGGCCGACTCCGCTGACTCTCCCCGAGCGGGGGCCGGGGCGGACCGCATCCCATCCCGGTTCCCACTCCCCGAGCGGGCCGCACCGCCGCATCCCATCCCGGCTCCGCTGACTCTCCCCGAGCGGAGGCCGGGGCGGACCGCACTCCGCCTGTACAGCGGGCCGCCGCCCCGGCTTCCACGTCTCCTACCGCCCCCTCATGCATCACCCCCCACGCTTCTTCACACCCCCGTCCCCCTGTCTTGAGCCCCACACCGAAGGAGCACCCGCATGCCCGCCTATCACTCTGAAGTCACTCTGAGCCGCCGCTCGTTGCTCATTGCGGGCGCCGGTGCCGCACTCGCCCTGGGCCTGTCGTCCCCCGCCCGCGCCGCCGGGGGCGACAGCGCCTTAACCGCCGATCGGCCCTTCGGCCGCTACGGCTCCCCGGCCGCCCGCCTCACGGACCGGACCCTCTACGTCCACCCGGACGGTGCCGGTGACTTCACCACCGTGCAGGCCGCCGTGGACGCCGCCTCCGGCACCGGCTACACCCTGGTCCTCGCACCCGGCACGTACCGCGAGACCGTGAACATCACCGCCGCCCGCGCCGGACTGACCCTGATCGGCGCGAGCGAGGACCCGTGTGACGCCGTCATCGTGTACGACAACGCGGCGGGCACGCCGATCCCGGGTGGTGGCGGAGCCACCTACGGCACCACCGGCTCCGCCACGACCACCGTCCGGGCCGCGGACTTCACCGCCCGCTGGATCACCTTCGCCAACGACTTCCTGCGCGAGGAGCACCCGGAGATCAGCGGTACCCAGGCCGTCGCCATCAAGGTGATGGGTGACCGCTCGGCGTTCCACCACTGCCGTTTCCTCGGCCACCAGGACACGCTGTACGCGGATTCGCTGTCCCTGTCGCTCATCGCCCGCCAGTATTTCGCGCACTGCTACATCGAGGGCGACGTGGACTTCGTCTTCGGCCGGGCCACCGCCGTGTACGAGCACTGCCGCTTCCACACCCTCGACAGGGATGTGAGTTTCAAGCCCGAGGGCATGGTGTTCGCGCCGTCCACCGCGCGCGCCAACCCCTACGGCTACCTGGCCGTGAGGTGCCGTATCACCAGCGGCGCGGAGAACGGCGCGTACAAGCTGTCCCGCCCCTGGGTGCCCGGCTCCGACGGCACCGCCTGGCCGTCACTCGTGGTCCGCGACACGGTCATCGGCCCCGGCATCGACGCGGCCGCGCCGTACACCAACATGCGGGACGAGTACCCGTGGCAGTCCCAGCGGTACGCCGAGTACCACAACACGGGCCCCGGCGCGGAGATCACCGTGCCGGAGAACCGGCCCCAGCTGACCGCCGAGGAGGCCGAGTCGGCGACCCGCGAGGTCTACCTCGGCGACTGGACCCCCTGGAAGGCGGGCTGAGATGCGCCGCCGCACCCTGCTGGCCGCCGCCGGAGCCGCGCTCGCCGCCGCGACCACTGCTCCCGCTCATGCGTCGGCGGCGGGTCCGGTCGCCGTACGCTGCACGTCCGCCCCGGCGACTCCATCCAGGCCGCCGTGGACGCCGTGTCCGGCCCCGGGTGGACGATCGTCGTCCACCCGGGCACGTACCGCGAGGCCGTGAGCATCCCCGCGACCGCCGCCGGGCTCACCCTCGTCGGCGCCTCCGGGGACCCGCGCGACGCCGTCATCGTGTACGACAACGGAACGCGGAAACCGGACGGTTCGGGCACCTACGGGACGGCCGGCTCGGCCCCCTTCACCTCGGCAGCGCCGGGCCTGACCGTACGCGGACTGACGATCGCCAACGACTGGCTGCGCGCCGACCACCCGGAGATCACCGGCACCCAGGCCGTCGCCGCGTACGTCACCGGTGACCGCTCGCTCTTCGAACACGTCCGCCTCCTGGCCCACCAGGACACGCTCTTCGCGGACACCACCGCCCTGGACGCCTTCGACCGGCAGTACTACCGCCACTGCTACTTCGAGGGCGACGTGGACTTCGTCTTCGGGCGGGCCACCGCCGTCTTCGGCCACTGCCACCTCCACACCCTCGACAGGGAGGTCGGCTTCAAGCCCGAGGGCATGGTCTTCGCGCCGTCCACGGCCCGCGCCAACCCGTACGGGTTCCCCCCACGAAAGGACCCGCACCATGCAGCGTCGTACCGCAACCACCCTCGTGTCGGTTCTCGCTCTGGGCGCCGGCCTGGCCGTACTCCCCACGCAGGCCCATGCCGCCACCGTCGTGGTCCATACCACGGCGGAGCTGACGAGCGCCATCTCCAGTGCCACCGCGGGCACCACCATCCAGGTGCGCGGCGGCACCTACTACCCGACGGCCACGCTCCAGTCCACCGCCAACGGCACCTCCTCCAACCGCATCTACCTCCAGGCGTACGGCACGGAGACCGTGAAGATCGACGGGTCGAACCTGCCCGACGGCGACTGGATCTTCAAGCTCACCGCCGACTACTGGACCGTCTCCAACATCACGTTCCAGAACTCGCCGGACAGCGCGGTCGTCTGCCAGTCGTGCGCCTCCACGTACTGGAGCAACGTCAAGACCATCAACGGCGGCGACTCCGGCTTCACGCTGACCGGGGACAACACGACCAACAACACCGTCAAGAACCTCGACAGCTACGGCCACTACGACGCCGCCAACCACGGTGAGAACGCGGACGGCGTCGCCATCAAGTACGGCTCCGGCACCGGCAACCTCGTCACCGGCGCCCGCCTCTACAACAACTCCGACGACGGCATCGACCTGTGGTCGTTCTCCTCGCCGGTCACCGTCGAGCACACCTGGGCCTTCGGCAACGGCGAGAACCGTTGGTCAGACTCAGCCTTCGCGGGCGACGGCAACGGCTACAAGCTCGGCGGCGACGGCGAGTCCGTGGCGCATGTCGTCAACAACTCCGCGGCCTGGGACAACGCAGGCAACGGCTTCACAGAGAACAGCAACACCGGCGCCATCGTGATCAACCGGACGACGGCGTACGCCAACGGCAAGTGGGGCTACTACTTCGCCACCGGCGCGGCCAGGCTCGGCAAGAACCTCGCCGTGGGCAACGGTTCCGGCCTGGTCAACAAGGGCTCCTCGGTGGTCTCGCAGGGCAACAACTGGGACCCGGACATCGCGACCCCGTCCTTCATCTCGACGGACGCGACGACCACGTACAACGCCCGCCAGTCGGACGGCTCGCTGCCCGCGACCAGCTTCCTGACCACGGGCAGCAGCACCATCGGCGCGACGATGGACTAGGAGGGATGGACCAGAAGAGTCGGAGTCAGCTGCCCGCGTACGTGCTGAGCAACCGGGCGTACTCGGCCCCGGTCACCGGGATCACCGTGCCGTGCCGGGGGCTGGCGGGCAGCTGGTAGTTCTCCGACGGCGTCCACTTGCCCGTGCTGAGGCCGGTGGTCTCGAAGGGGATGTAGCCGCGGCCGCCGAACTCGTCGATGAACAGGTACCACTTGTCCTCGGTGTTCGACTTGAAGATCGTCGGGCCCTCGCCACGGTCGATCGCGCCCTTGCCGATGCAGTCGGCCACGAAGTCGTACGAGGTTTCCGTCAGCGTGTCCGACTTCTCGGCGGTGATGAACTTCGAGCAGGGCGTGCCGGATGACGGGTCGCGCTCGTCCTTGGTGAAGCGGTAGTAGGTGCCGCCGTCCTTGATGACGGTGGAGTCGATCACCGAGTAACCGGGGTCGTTCCATACCTTGGGCTCGCTGAAGGTGCGGAAGTCCTTCGTCGTCGCGTAGAGCATCTTGTTGTACGTCGAGCCGGTGTGGTCCGGGTCGTCCTCCGCGTAGAGCTTCGAGGCCCAGAACACGACGTACTCGCCGAGCTTCTCGTCGTAGTACGCCTCGGGTGCCCAGGTGTTGCCGGCCGTGTCGGGTGAGACCCTGACCAGGCGCTGGTCGGTCCAGTGGACCAGGTCCGTCGACTCCCACACCATGATCGACTTGCTGCCGGTGCGCTGCACCTCGTCCCAAGTGCCGCTGCTGTTCTGGTACATCCGCAGGTCGGTGGCGATCAGATAGAACTTGTCGCCCTCGGGGGAGCGGATGACGAACGGGTCGCGCAGGCCCTTCTCGCCGAGGGTGGAGGTGAGGACCGGCTTTCCGCCGTTCAGCTCTCGCCAGTGCAGCGGGTCGTTGCCGCGGCTGAGAGCCATCCGGATCTGTTCGCCGTCGGCCGTGCCCTCACCGGTGAAGTAGGTGAAGAGATAGCCGGCGTACTTGGGTCTTGTCTGGGTCACGGACTGCGCTCCGGTCTGGGCTGGGCTGGGTGGGGCGGTGAGGATGCTCGCGAGCAGGGCGAGGAGCGCGAGCAGTGGAAGGACGAGGGCCCTGGGGGCGGCCTTCGCCACGAGGAGCGTGCGGGCTGTGCGGGGAGCCATGGCACATCCTGGGGGAGTTTGGTGGTTTCTGTGGGGTGAACCGCAGTCGGAGTGTCGGCAGACGGCTCCCGCTCCGTCAATCCGTGTGCACGAATCTCGGGCGCATCGAAACTTTCGGCGCATGCCCGCGGCAACCCTTTCCGGCCGCGGCGGCGACAAGGGACCGGAAGCGGGCCGGGGGACCGACCACCCTCCAGTCCCCCGGCCCGCTTCCGCCCCACCCCCCAAGGAAAGGAACCGCAGTGAGCATCCGCTCCGGACGCCACCGCAGGATCCACACCCTCTCGTTCGCCGTCGCGGTCGCCGCGGGGCGGGCTGCCGTACGGCGCCCGCAAGGCGGACGGCTCGCTGCCCGCCACCACGTTCCTCACGACCGGTTCGACCACCATCGGGTCGAACATGAACTGACAGCGGCCGTCCCTCGTCCCTGTCCCGGGCATGTACGGAGCCGCCGCCTCCACGGGGGGAAGAGGGAGGCGGCGGCTCTCTCGGACGGGCTCAGGCGTCGGGGGGCGACGCGGGACCCGTCAGTCGTAGGTCAGATCGGAGGCGGTGTAGCGGCAGTACGTGCCGTCCGGGCCGCTGCCGATCTGAACCGGCTCATCACCTGTGTTGTTGCCCTTGAAGCGGACGCACGGCTTGATCTTCTTGCCGCTGTCGCCGTGGATCCGGACGTTGCGCAGTGCCGCCGTGTCGCCGTAGTTCGCGTTGATGCCGACGATCGAACCGCCCGGCGCGGTCACGTCCACGTCGTTGACGATGATGGACCGCTTGTACTGCGTCGAGCAGTTGCCGCGCGAGCGCACCAGCTTGCCGAAGTCCGCCACCTGGAACTTGGTGATGACGAGCTTTCCGGCGCCGTTGAACTGGAAGACCTTGTCCGACGCCTTCTTCGCGCCGCCGCCGTACACCGTGTACACGGCCGACGACGAGGTGCCCCTGAAGGTGGCGGCGTCCTCGCCGACGTCCTCCCACCACACGTTCCGCAGGGTGCAACTGCCCTGGCAGTGGATGCCGTCGGCAGCCGGCGCGCCGAGGATGACGTCCTTGAGCACGGCCCCGTCCTTCAGCTTGAAGACCGGGTCCTGGCCCTCCTCCTGGCCGTCGCCGCCGAGGGCACCGCTGCCGTAGTACCGCTTCAGCCCGCCGTCGAGCGTGCCCGACACCGTGATGGTGGAGGAGACCGCCTGGGTGCCCTTGGCCGTCGGCCACGCGGCGGCCGCACCGGCCGGGGAGAGCATCGCACTCGTCATGAGGGCGGCACCGGTCAGCGCGAACGCGCCCGCCCCCGCGATGACGGCGCGCCTCCTGGCGGCCCGCCGCCGGTGCCGGTAACGGTCTCCGGTTCTTGAGGCCATGATCCGTTCCTCCGGGGGTGCGGGTAACCGACGCTTGCGTCTTGTGGTTGCCGCTGCCCCGCGGAGTGGTTGCCTCGTGAAGGGAATTTTCTTCCTGGCGCGCCGTGCCGGCCCGCGTCAGTCGTCGGAGACCGGCGCGAAGTCGCCCCGTACCTCGAAGCGTTCGCCGCCCGCCTCGGCCGTCGCCGCATACCAGTCGTCACCGGCGTCCCGGTCGCCGCGCTCGTGGTTGTACTGCCCTGCGAACACGTACTCGCCCACCGGCACGGTTGCCCCGTCCTTGAGCGTCCAGCGGTAGACGAGGAAGCCGTCCCTCTCCTCCACCGTGTAGACGAAGTCCTGTTCGGGCAGGGACCGCCAGCCGCCGGTCGAGGAGACGCCAGCGGTCTTCGCGACCCGCAGCTCGACGGTCAGCGACGTCAGCACCTTGCTCGTCTTGACCGTCACATCGCTCTGCGCCCAGTACTCGCCGCTGCCCGGGTCGATCGACCCGTCCGACCACAGGGGCCCGTCCTCGGTGCGTGCCGGGGGCGGCGCCTGCGGGGTGCGCGACGGCTCGTGCTGCCCCTGCGTGGGCGACGGTTTGGGGCTCGCCTTCGCGGAGCGCGAGGGGGACGGCTTGGGCGTCTCGGGCGACGGCGATGCCTGGCTCGTCGTCACAGACGGGGACGGCTCCGGGGTCGGTGACACCGCCACCCTCTGTTCGGAGGTGTCGTCGCGTACGACGGAGGCGACCGCGTAGCCGCCGACGGCCATCACGCCCGCAACGGCCGCCGTGGCGCCGACGATCCGCGCCCAGGCCAGCACCGGACGCGGCGCAAGGCGGTGGGTGCCGGACACGTCCGGGGCGGCCATGCCGCGCTCGACGCGCGCCAGCATCCGTGCCCGGTCGGGCTGGTGAGCGCCGGCCGCCTCGCGCAGCCTGGTGCGCAGTTCGTCGTCCATCAGTCCCTCCCCTCCGCAGGCCGAGTCAGGCTCGGGGCAGTCGCCGCCGCGTGCATCCGCCGGGGCGCGTCCACCGCGCCCAGCGATCGTTCCAGTTCCGACATGGCCTTCGACGTCTGGCTCTTCACCGTACCGACCGAGATGCCGAGGGCGAGAGCGGTGTCCTTCTCGGACAGGTCGAAGGCGTGTCGCAGCACGACGCAGGCCCTCTTGCGGAACGGCAGCCGCCGCAGGGCCTCTTGGACGTCGACGACCGCGGAGACATCCGGGTTCTCGGTCCTCTCGTCACGGTGCGACCAGAACAGGGCGATTCGCCGTCGCTCCCGCACCGCGCTGCGTATCCGTGTGCGGGCGAGGTTCGCGACGACGCCTCGCGCATACGCCACCGGGTGGTCGGCCGCGCGCACGCGGTCCCAGCGATGCCACAGCGCCAACAACGCGTCGGCCGCCAGATCGTCGGCGGCATCGGACTCCCCGGTCAACAGATTGGCCAGCCGCGCAAGTTCGGCGTAGTGGTTCTCGAAGAAGGCATGGAACTCCGCGTCCGGGTCGTCGACACCAGTACCCACGGGTTCCTCCCCTTCCCCCTGCGCCCCGCGCGTGCATGCGGGTATACGCGTCCGGTGGTGTCCGTGATGTGTGCGGTCTGTGTTGCCCCCGTGCTCGCCGAGGCGAGAAGCGAGAGCGTACCAGTGAGTACACAAGGATTCGAACGACCTGCACAGCCTCGTACGATTCGCCGAACCCTTTCCGTAACACGAGGAAAACCTGAAACGGGTTCACGACGGGGACAATCCAGCCAGCATCCGCATGCATGATCCAAGGAGCCCGATTCCATGCCCGAGACCAGCAAGACGAGCCAGGTGACCGGCCGGCCACCGGCAGGCGGCGCGGCCGCCGACCCCCTGGACCGGTTCTTCCACATCACCGCCCGGGGCTCGTCGTTCGCCCGTGAGATACGCGGCGGCTTCGCCACGTTCTTCACCATGGCCTACATCCTCGTGCTCAACCCGATCATCCTGGGCAGCGCGAAGGACAAGTTCGGCCATCAGCTGGACGGGGCCGAACTGGTCACCGCCACCGCACTGGTGGCCGCCGTGATGACCGTGATCATGGGTGTCGGCGGAAACCTTCCGCTCGCGCTGGCCGCGGGTCTCGGGCTGAACGCCGTCGTCGCGTTCCAGATAGCCCCGCTGATGAGCTGGGCCGACGCGATGGGCCTCGTGGTCCTCGAAGGCCTGCTCATCTGCGTCCTGGTCGTCACCGGGCTCCGCGAAGCGGTCATGCACGCCATTCCGCAGCCGCTGAAGCAGGCCATCAGCGTCGGCATCGGCCTGTTCATCGCGTTCATCGGCTTCGTCGACGCCGGGTTCGTCACCCGTATCCCGGACGCCGCGAACACCACCGTGCCGGTTCAGCTGGGCGGCACCGGCGCGCTTGCCGGATGGCCGATCCTCGTCTTCTGTCTCGGTGTGCTGCTGACCATCGGGCTGCTCGCGCGCAAGGTCAAGGGCGCGATCCTCATCAGCATCGTGGTGATGACCGTGCTGGCCGTCGTCATCAACGCGGCCGCGGACGTGAAGACATGGGGCCTGACCACGCCCAAGGTCCCCGACGACGTCGTCGCCGCACCGGACTTCGGGCTGCTCGGCGACTTCAGCCTCTTCGGCTCGTTCGCCGAGACCGGCGCCCTCACCGTGATCCTGCTGCTCTTCACGCTCATCCTGTCGGACTTCTTCGACACCATGGGCACCGTCGTCGGCATCAGCGCCGAGGCCGGGCTGCTCGACGAGGACGGCAAGGTGCCGAACCTCGGCCGCGTCCTTCTCATCGACGGTGCCGCGGCGGTCGCGGGCGGCGCGGCATCGGCGTCCTCCAGCACCTCGTACATCGAGTCCGCCGCGGGCGTAGGCGAGGGCGCCCGCACCGGCTTCGCCAACCTGGTCACCGGTGGCCTGTTCGCGCTGGCCCTGTTCCTGACGCCGCTGCTCACCATCGTCCCGCTGCAGGCGGCCGCCCCGGCGCTCGTCGCGGTCGGCTTCCTGATGATGACGCAGGTCAAGCACATCGACTGGGACCGCTACGACATCGCGATCCCCGCGTTCCTGACCATCGCGGTCATGCCGTTCACGTACTCCATCACCAACGGCATCGGCGCCGGCTTCCTCGCGTACGTCGTCATCAAGGCGGTCCTGGGCAAGGCCCGCGAGGTGCACTGGCTGCTGTGGGGCGCGTCGGCACTGTTCCTCGTGTACTTCGCGATCGATCCGCTGGAGCAGTTGCTGGGCGTGAAGTGACCAGCGTCAGGTGACACAGCGAGGTGACAAAGAGGGCCGCCCCCGGGGGACTGGGGGCGGCCCTCGCCTGTGGGGCCGGACGGCCCTGTGGGAGCGCGGTGGCTCAGTTCTGCTGCAATGCGGCCCGCATCATCGCCTTCGCGATCGGCGCCGCCAGACCGTTGCCGCTGACCTCCGAGCGGGCCGCGTCCGACTGCTCCACGACCACGGCGACCGCGACCTCCTTGCCGCTGCTGTCGTCCTTCGCATACGACGTGAACCAGGCGTACGGCGTCTTGCTGTTGTTCTCGCCGTGCTGCGCCGTACCGGTCTTGCCGCCCACCGTCGCGCCCGCTATCTGCGCGTTGGTGCCCGTGCCCTCCTCGACCACCGTGACCATCGCCGACTGCAACTGCTCGGCCGTGGACGAGCTGACGATCCGCTTCGTGTCCGTGCTGTCGTCGTAGTCCCGCAGCACGTTGCCGTCCGAGTCGCTGATCTGCGACACCATGTGCGGCGACACCAGCTCGCCGCCGTTGGCGATCGCCGCCGACACCATCGCCATCTGCAGCGGCGTCGCGGTGACGTCGAACTGCCCGATACCGGACAGGCCCGTCTGCGCCTTGTCCATGTCCGACGGATAGACGCTCTCGTACGCCCGTACCGGCACATCCAGCTCGGCGTCGTTGAAGCCGAACTTCTGCGCCATCGCCTTCACCTTGTCCTGGCCGAGGTCGACGGCCATCTTCGCGAAGACGTTGTTGCACGAGTACTGCAGGGCGGTGCGGATCGTGGCGTTCTCGCAGGGTGCTGCGTCGTTCTCGTTGCTGAGCACCGAGGTGGTGCCGGGCAGTGTGTAAGGGTCCGGGCTGTCCGTCCTGGTGTCCACCGAGGAGTACAGACCGTTCTCCAGCGCCGCCGCCGCGACGACCAGCTTGAACGTCGAGCCGGGCGGCAGCGGCTGGCGCAGCGCACGGTTCGTCATCGGCTTGTCGCTGTCCTGGGTCAGCGCCTTCCACGCCGCGGAGTCCGTGGTGCCGCTGATCTCCGACGGATCGTACGAGGGCGTCGAGACCAGGCCGAGGATCTTGCCCGTGGACGGATCGATGGCGACGGCCGCGCCCTTCTTGCCGCCGAGCGCGTCGTACGCCGCCTTCTGCACGTCCGGGTCGATGGTGGTCACCACGTCGCCGGGATCGGCGCGCTTGCCCGTGACCGTGTCGACGGGGTTCTTCAGCCGGGTGTCCGTGCCGTCGAGCAGATCCTCGTAGATCCCCTCGAGCTGCGTCGCCCCGTACACCTGCGAGCTGTAGCCCGTCACCGCCGCGTACAGCGTGCCGTCCTTGTACGTGCGCTTGTAGGCGAGGTCGCTGCCCGTCGTGCGCTCGGAGCCGGTGATCGCCTCACCGGCCACGATGATGTCGCCCAGCGGGTACGCGTACTGCTCGATCGCGTTCCGCCGGTTGTTCTTGTTGTCCGCGAGGGCCTGGCCTTCGTAGAACTGCACCCAGGTCGCCCTGACCAGCAGGGCGAGCACGAGGAGCAGGCTGAAGACCGAGGCGCGCCTGATCGTTTTGTTCATGCCGTCCAGAAGGACGAGCGGGGTGGAGGCGATCGTTCCCCGTGAGTCCCGTTACGACCGGTTTCTCACGGACTTCTCATACTCTGCGTGGGCCGGTTCGTTCCGGGGAGACGGGCGGGTCAGAGCCTCCGCGTCGCCAGGGTCAGGCGGTCGCGCGCGTCGAACAGGGCGTCCTTGACCATCTGCTCGTGGGCCGGGGTCAGACGGGCGACCGGTACGGAGCAGCTGATCGCGTCGCGCGCCGGTGTGCGGTAGGGGATCGCGACGCCGAAGCAGCGCAGGCCGAGCGTGTTCTCCTCGCGGTCCACCGCGAAGCCCTGCTCGCGGACCTGGTGCAGCTCCTCGATCAGTTTCTCGCGGTCGGTGATCGTGTGCTCGGTGAGCGCGGGCAGCGTCTCCGGCAGCAGCTTGCGGACCTGCTCGTCGGTGTGCGTGGCCAGCAGCGCCTTGCCGAGGGACGTCGAGTGGGCGGGCAGCCGGCGGCCGACGCGTGTGAAGGGGCGCAGATAGTGCTGCGACTGGCGCGTGGCGAGGTAGACGACGTTCGTGCCGTCGAGGCGCGCCAGGTGGATCGTCTCCGTCGTGTCGTCGGAGAGCCGGTCCAGCGTCGTCCGGGCGGCCGTCACGACCTCGTCGCCGTCGATGTACGACGTGCCGACGAGGAGGGCGCGGACGCCGATGCCGTACCGCGTGCCCGTCGCGTCCGTCTCGACCCAGCCCAGCTCGACCAGCGTGCGCAGCAGCATGTAGAGGCTGGACTTGGGGTACCCGACGGCCTCCTGGACCACGGCGAGCGAGTGCATTCCGGGGCGGCCGGCGAAGTACTCCAGCAATTCCACCGTGCGCACCGCGGACTTGACCTGCGACCCGCCGCCCGTCTCGCCTGCCGACATCCGCTTGACCCCTTCGTTCGCCGGAAATAGTCTCCGAAGACACGTTCATCATCAGAGACAGTGTTCAGCATATCGAACAGCCCTGGTGAGTGGCACAAGAACTGCGGCATTACATCAGGAGGGACCCGCGGTGGCAGCAGCACCAGTCTGGAGTGTCGACCCCCGAACCGGGAAGCAGCGCGAGCAGGTTGCGGTGGAGGCCACAGCCCAGGAGGTGGACCAGGCCGTCCGCGCCGCGCACACCGCCCGGGGAGCCTTGGCCGACCGCACCGTGCGTGCCGCCTTCCTGCGGACCGCGGCGGACCTCCTCGAAGGCGCCAAGGACCAGCTCGTCGAGGCCGCCGACGCCGAGACCGCGCTCGGCCCGGTCCGGCTCACCGGCGAGCTCGCCCGCACCTGTTACCAGCTGCGGGCCTTCGCCGGCATCGTCGACGAGGGCGCCTACCTGGGCATCGTCATCGACCACCCCGACGACACCGCGACCCCGCCGGTCCCGGACCTGCGCCGCTACAAGGTGCCGCTGGGCGTCGTGGCCGTCTACTCGGCGTCGAACTTCCCCTTCGCCTTCTCCGTGCCCGGCGGCGACACCGCGAGCGCGCTCGCCGCGGGCTGCCCGGTCGTCGTCAAGGCGCACCCCGACCACCCGGGGCTGTCCGAGCTGGTCGCCGCGGTGCTGCGCCGGGCCGCCGCCCAGCACGGCATCCCCGAGGGCGTCCTCGGCCTGGTCCACGGCTTCGAGGCGGGCGTCGAGCTCGTCAAGCACCCGCTGGTCGCGGCCGCCGGTTTCACCGGTTCCGTACGCGGCGGCCGGGCGCTGTTCGACGCGGCGGCGGCCCGCCCCGTGCCGATCCCGTTCCACGGCGAGCTGGGCTCGCTCAACCCGGTCGTGATCACCGAGGCGGCGGCCGCCGAGCGCGCCGAGCAGATCGGCACCGGCCTCGCCGGATCGATGACGCTGGGCGTCGGCCAGTTCTGCGTCAAGCCGGGGCTGGTGCTCGCGCCGACCGGCACCGAGGGCGACCGCCTGGTGAAGTCGCTGACGGAGGCCGTCAGCAACACCGACGCGGGTGTGCTGCTCGACCACCGCATGCGGGACAACTTCGTCGCGGGCGTCCGCGAGCGCGCCGAACTCCCCGACGTCGAGGCCCCGGTCACGCCCGGCGCCGGCGGCGAGCACACCGTCGCACCCGGCTTCCTCACCGTGCCGGCCGCCAAGCTGGCCGCCGAGGGCGAGTACGACCTCCTCCTGGAGGAGTGCTTCGGCCCGGTCACCGTGGTCGCCCGTTACGAGGACGAGACGGAGGTCACCGGCGTACTGTCCCGGCTGCCCGGCAACCTCACGGCGACCGTCCACCTGTCGTCGGAGGAGGCCGCGGGCCAGGGCAACGGCGCGGAGATCCTCGCCGAGCTCACCCCGCTCGCCGGGCGCGTACTGGTCAACGGCTGGCCGACGGGTGTCGCGGTCGCCCCCGCCCAGCACCACGGCGGCCCCTACCCGGCGACGACGTCCACCTCCACCTCGGTGGGCGGCACCGCCATCGAGCGCTGGCTGCGCCCGGTCACGTACCAGACCACGCCCGAGGCGCTGCTCCCGCCGGAGCTGCGCGACGACAACCCGCTGGGGCTGCCGCGCCGGTTCAACGGCCGCATGGAGATCTGAGCCGCGTACTCCGACGCACGGCCGCGGGCACACCCGACGAGTGCCCGCGGCTCGCGCCGACCTGTGCCCGATCCGTGGGCGGAACACCCCGCCCGGCTGGAAGACTGTGGCGATGGATTTCGAACTTCCCGAACTCCCGTTCCCGCTGCGCACTTATGGCCCCGACGGCCACTGGTCGTACGAGGACGGCGCGCTCACCGGCTGGGCGGGCGCCCGCCAGGACCGCTTCGTGCCTCCCACAGGCGAGTCTTTGGACCCCGCATCCGACGCGCCCCGGTTGCTGGGCGCGCCGGAGGGGGACTTCCAGCTGATCGCCCATGTCACGGTCGGCTTCGCGGCGGCTTTCGACGCGGGCGTGCTGTACGTGCACGTCGGCGAGCGGGAGTGGGCGAAGCTCTGTCTGGAGCGTTCGCCCGATCTGCCCACCGTGTGCACCGTGGTGACCCGGGGCCATTCCGACGACGCCAACTCCTTCGTGGTGGACGGCAGCAGCGTCTGGCTGCGGGTCAGCCGCACGGGCAGAGCGTTCGCCTTCCACGCGTCGAGAGACGGCAAGGAGTGGACCTTCATCCGCCTCTTCACACTCGGCGACACCGACGCATCGGCCGCGGCCCTCGTCGGCTTCATGGCGCAGTCGCCGGTGGGGGAGGGGTGCGTGGTGGTCTTCGACAACATCGAGTTCCGGCCCAACTGGCCGCAGGGGCTGCGGGACGGCACCTGAACCGTGCGGGGCACACCGCGATCACCTGCGGCTCAGCTCACGCCGAGCGCGTACCGGCCCCAGTTCAGCCGCATCGGAACCGCCGCGGCTACGGGCACGTCCTGCGCTGCATGATCAATGCGCACGGGACCACCGGACCCCTGACGATCAGGGCGGCCCTGCCCGCCGAAGCGGCGGCCGTCGCCGAGCTGCACCGACGCGCCCGTTCCACGTACTACCCGAACGGCCTCCCGGACGACGGCGTCGACTGGCACGCCGTCTGGCGCGGGGCCATCGACCGCCCCGACGGTCATGTGCTGTGCGCGGTGCGCGACGCCCGTCTGGCGGCCATCGCCTCTTTCCGCAGTCCCGAGGGCGCCCCAGCCGACACGGTCAAGCTCTTCCAGTTCCACGTCGACCCAGGCCAATGGCGCTGCCGCGTCGGTACGGCCTTGCACGCAGCGTGCGTCGAGCAGTGGCAGGCCGACGGACGGCGGACGGCCGTGCTCGATGTGCACGTCGACAACCACCGGGCCCAGGCCTTCTACGCCCGCCAGGGCTGGTTCCCGGACCCGGAGAACCCGCCTGCCGACGGGGACCACCACCTGGATCTGCGCTACAGTGTCGCCGGGGAATGACGCCGACCGCTTGAACGTTCACCCATCTGCCGGAGGGAGTCTCCGTACCCGTACGACCTGGAGAGAGCCGAGAGCATGCGCGTCGAAATCTGGAGCGATATCGCCTGTCCCTGGTGCTATGTCGGAAAGGCCCGCTTCGAGAAGGCGCTCGGGGCCTTCGAACACCGCGACGAGGTCGAGGTGGTGCACCGCTCCTTCGAGCTCGACCCGCACCGCGCCAAGGGCGACACCGAGCCCGTCCTCGGGATGCTGACCAAGAAGTACGGGATGAGCGAGGCGCAGGCGCAGGCCGGTGAGAAGAACCTCGGCGCGCAGGCCGCGGCCGAGGGCCTCGAGTACCGCACCGAGGGCCGCGACCACGGCAGCACCTTCGACATGCACCGGCTGCTGCACCTCGCCAAGGAGCAGGGCAGGCAGGACCAGCTGGTCGACCTGCTGTACCGGGCGAACTTCGCCGAGGAGCGGTCCGTCTTCGACGACGACGAGCGCCTCGTGGAGCTCGCGGCCGCCGCCGGCCTGGACGCGGACGAGGCGCGCACCGTGCTCGCCGACCCGGCCCGGTACGCCGACGAGGTGCGTGCGGACGAGCGCGAGGCAGCCGAACTGGGCGCGGGCGGCGTCCCCTTCTTCGTCCTCGACCGCAAGTACGGCGTCTCCGGCGCCCAGCCCGCCGAGGTCTTCGCCCAGGCGCTCGAGCAGGCCTGGAGCAGCCGCGCGCCGCTGACCACGATCGCCGCCGCCACGGACGGGGACGGCGAGGCGTGCGGGCCCGACGGGTGCGCCGTGCCGCAGCGATAACGCGCCGCAGCGGGCCGGCTGGCCCGCACCCGGTCGCTGGGCGGTCTGCGGGCCTGGGCGGGCGGCTTCATCGAGGGTGTGCGTACTCCGTGCGGCGGGCGGCGGCCGATGCGGTGGACCACCGTGTGGCGGATGACCCGCCTGGGTCGCCCACCGGTGATCTAGGCCGGTGATCGGGGCCGGTCATCCGGGTCGGCCATCCGGTCGGTCATCCGGGTCATCCGGGTCGGTCATGCGAGCCGTTCAGCCATGCCGGTCCAGCGCAGATCAGCGGGCAAACATAAGGAATCCTTAGTGGTTCCCCTAAGAGAAACCCGATGGACCACGGGCTGGAGGGGCGGCACAGTGGCCCCATGGAGACTCTCGCAGGCAGCCTTGCCGCCACCGAGTTCGCGCCCCGTACGACATATTTGAACACCGCGAGCACCGGGCTCCTCCCGGCTCGCACCGTCGCCGCCATGCGGCAGGCCGTGGAGTCCGTCGCGGAGGGACGGCCGGCCGACATGTTCGCGGACGTGGAGGCCGCGCGCGCCTCCTTCGCCCGGCTCGCCGGAGTCCCGGTGGGCCGGGTAGCGGCCGGGGCGTCCGTCGCCGTTTACAGCGGGCTCATCGCCGCCTCGCTGCCCGAGGGCGCCGAAGTCCTCACCGCCGAGGCCGACTTCAGCTCCGTCGTCAACCCGTTCCACGTACGACGGGACCTGAAGGTGCGCACGGCCCCTCTTGAAGGTCTCGCCGATGCGGTACGGCCCGGCACGGCGCTTGTCGCCGTCAGCGCCGCACAGTCGGCCGACGGCCGGATCGCCGACCTGCCCGCTATCCGGGCGGCCGCGCGAGCGCACGGTGCGCGCACGTACGTAGACGTGTCCCAGGCCGCCGGCTGGCTGCCCCTCGACGCGGACGCCGACGACTTCACCTCCGCCGTCACCTACAAGTGGCTCGTCTGCCCGCGCGGCGTCGCCTTCCTCGTCGTTCCGGAGGACTTCGGCGGCCTGACCCCGGTCTTCGCGTCCTGGGTCGCGGGCGAGCACCCCTGGGACAGCTGCTACGGGCCCGTCGAGGAACTCGCCCACTCCGGGCGCCGGTTCGACGAGAGCCCGAGCCTCTTCTCGTACGCCGGTGCACGGCACTCGCTCGCTCTGGTCGAGGAGATCGGGGTGGAGGCGGTGCGGGCCCACGATCTCGCGCTCGCCGACCGATTCCGCGCCGGTCTCGCCTCGCTGGGCCACGAGCCGGTGCCCGCGCCCGGGTCGCCCATCGTCTCCGTCCCCGGACTCGGCCGGCTGCAGCCCGAGCTGAGCCGCGCGGGCATCGAGGTCTCCGACCGGGCCGGAAATCTGCGGGCGGCCTTCCACCTCTACAACTCGGCCGCGGACGTCGACCGGTTGCTGGACGCCCTGTCCGGCTGACCCGCTCGGAGGTGTACAGCACGACGGGCTCGGCACCCGAAGGGGTGCCGAGCCCGTCAGTCCTGCGCTGTCACTTCACTGGTGTGAAATCCCTCGCGCCGATGAACTCCGGTCGCCGCACGGGCGCCGCGAACGGCTCCACCGCCGCGTTCTCCACGCTGTTGAAGACGATGAAGACGTTGCTGCGCGGATACGGGGTGATGTTGTCGCCCGAGCCGTGCATGCAGTTGCAGTCGAACCAGGTCGCCGAGCCCGCCGGGCCGGTGAACAGCCGGATGCCGTGCCGGTCCGCGAACTTCGTCAGCGCCTCGTCCGACGGGGTGCCCGCGTCCTGCATCTGCAGCGACTTCTTGTAGTTGTCCTTCGGCGTGGCGCCCGCGCAGCCCAGGAACGTCCGGTGCGAGCCGGGCATGATCATCAGACCGCCGTTGGTGTCGAAGTTCTCGGTCAGGGCGATCGAGACCGACACGGTCCGCATGTTCGGCAGCCCGTCCTCGGCGTGCCAGGTCTCGAAGTCCGAGTGCCAGTAGAACCCGGACGCGCCGAAGCCCGGCTTGACGTTGATCCGCGACTGGTGGACGTACACGTCCGAGCCCAGGATCTGCCGGGCGCGGCCCACCACCCGCTCGTCGCGCACCAGGCCGGCGAAGATCTCGCTGATCCGGTGTACCTCGAAGACCGAACGGATCTCCTGCGACGTCGGCTCCACGATCGACCGGTCGTCGGCACGGATCGCCGGGTCGGTGATCAGCCGCTCCAACTCGGCGCGGTAGATCGCGACCTCGTCGGGCCCGATCAGCTGCTCGACGGCCAGGAATCCGTCGCGCTCGTACGACTCGAGGCCGGCCGGGGCGATCGGTCCCGGATCGCCCGGCGCCGACCAGACGACCGGGTCCTGCCGGGGGACCGCCACCTCCGAGGCGCCACGGGTCGGGTACAGGTCGGTGATGGTGGTCATGGGTTGTCAGACCTCCTCTGTCAGCAGCGGGTAGACGCCGTTCTCGTCGTGGTCCTCCTGTCCGGTCACGGGCGGGTTGAAGACGCAGACGCATCGGAAGTCTGTCTTCGGGCGCATGGTGTGCCGCTCGTGGCCGTCCAGCAGGTACATCGTCCCGGGCGTGATCCAGTGCTTCTCGCCGGTCTCGTCATTGGTCAGCTCGGCCTCGCCCTCCACGCAGAGGACCGCCTCGATGTGGTTCGCATACCACATGGACGTCTCCGTACCCGCGTACAGGATCGTCTCGTGGAGGGAGAAGCCCACCTTCTCCTTGGCGAGCACGATGCGCTTGCTCTCCCATGTGCCGGACTTGGCCTTCACATGGCGGTCTGTGCCTTCGATGTCCTTGAACGAACGGACGATCACGGTGAGTTGGTGCCTTTCTTGTTGTTCCTGCTTCCCCACTGCTGTGAGGGCGTGGGGATACCCCCGGTCAGGCCGCGGTTTCCCGTACTGCTCGGGTGAGGGTCCGCAGGCCCTCCTCCAGCTCGTCGGGCGTGATGGTGAGCGCCGGAAGGAGCTTGACGACCTCGCTCTCCGGGCCCGACGTCTCGATGAGCAGGCCGAGTTCGAAGGCCCGCTTCGCCACGGCGCCGGCTCGCGCCTTGTCGTGGAACTCGACGCCCCACACCAGACCGCGGCCCCGGTACTCCTTGACCTCGTCGCGGTGCTCGTCGGTGAGCGCGACCAGGGCCTGCTCGATCTGCTGGCCGCGGGCGAGGGTCTGCTTCTCCATGGCGGGCCCGTCGGACCAGTACGTCTCCAGGGCCGCTGCCGCCGTGACGAACGCCGGGTTGTTGCCGCGGAAGGTGCCGTTGTGCTCGCCGGGCTCCCAGACGTCCAGCTCGGGCCTGAACAGGCAGAGCGACATGGGCAGTCCGTAGCCGCTGATGGACTTGGACACGGTCACGATGTCGGGCGTGATGCCCGCCTCCTCGAAGGAGAAGAACGCGCCGGTGCGGCCGCAGCCCATCTGGATGTCGTCGACGATCAGCAGCATGTCCTGGCGCTCGCACAGGTCGGCGAGGGCGCGCAGCCACTCGGGGCGCGCGACGTTGATGCCGCCCTCGCCCTGCACCGTCTCGACGATCACGGCGGCGGGCTGGTTGAGGCCCGAGCCCTGGTCTTCGAGCAGCCGCTCGAACCACAGGAAGTCCGGGACCGTGCCGTCGAAGTAGTTGTCGAACGGCATCGGCGTGCCGTGCACGAGCGGGATTCCGGCGCCGGCCCGCTTGAAGGCGTTGCCGGTGACGGCGAGCGAGCCGAGCGACATGCCGTGGAAGGCGTTCGTGAACGACACGATCGCCTCCCGGCCCTTCACCTTCCGGGCCAGCTTCAGCGCGGACTCGACGGCGTTGGTGCCCGTCGGTCCCGGGAACATGACCTTGTACGGCAGGTCGCGCGGGCGCAGCACCAGGTTCTGGAACGACTCGAGGAAGGCGCGTTTCGCCGTCGTCGACATGTCGAGCCCGTGCGTGACGCCGTCCCGCTCCAGGTAGTCGATCAAGGCGCGTTTCAGTACGGGGTTGTTGTGGCCGTAGTTGAGCGAGCCGGCGCCGGCGAAGAAGTCGAGGTACTCGTGGCCGTCCTCGTCGTACATACGGCTGCCCTGCGCACGGTCGAAGACGGTGGGCCAGCCGCGGCAGTAGCTGCGCACCTCCGACTCCAGGGTCTCGAAGACGCTCAGGTCAGGCTGGGTGATGGTCACAGCGAATCTCCTGGGAGATGGGGTGGGGGGAGTGTGATCGGTGTGTGCGGGGGAGTTGCGTGCGTTCAGTCGCCGAGTGGGCCGATCCGGTAGAGCACCTCCGGGTCGTGCCCGCCGTCGGGGAAGAGGGCCGCATCGAACAGCACCTCCCGCGTCACGCCGGCCCCGTGCCGCTCGGCGTACGAGGTGAACAGCCGCTCGGAGGCCGTGTTGCCGGGCGTGATGGTGGTCTCGAGGGCGGTGACCCCGCGCTCGGCGGCCACTCGGGAGGTGAGCCCCTCCAGAAGCGCGGCTGCGAGGCCCCGGCCGCGGTGCGTCTCGTCCACCGCCACCTGCCAGACCACAAGGGTCCCCGGGCGCTCGGGCCGGACGTAGCCGGTGATGAAGCCGACCGGCTCGCCGTCGGCCCCGCGCGCCACGAGTGAGGTGCCGGCGAAGTCACGGCACCACAGCAGATAGCTGTACGAGGAGTTGAGATCGAGGGTCTTCGAGTCTCTGGCGATACGCCAGATCGCGGCGCCGTCCGCCACCTCCGGACACTCGAGGCGGGGTACCGGTGGCAATTCCGCAAAGTCCTGTCGGGCACGTGCAAGGTCTGCTTGTGCAGCGGTCATGCGGAGTGAATTTACCGAGCAATTCTGTAAATTGCATCGCCGGACGGGGTTACGTCAGAAGCGCTTCTGTGTTATCGCGCGGGCGCGGGTGATCGCGCGAGACCGCTGCGAGAAGTCCTGGTTTGCCCGGGAAATAGGGGAGGAAGCGGACGTGATGTGGAGTGCGTCACACGGGTGTAACTCTGGCGAGATGTGACCGAATTACGCCGGTTGGTGTTCGCGAAATCTTTGCGTTTAAGATCGAAAGAAGCGGGAAGAAGAATACGGGAAGCTGCGCAGATTAATCGGGTAATTATGTGCGGTGGATTCATGCGGGCTTCGCCGGTCGTAATTCTCGAAAACGGCCCGCGAAATCGGTCCGGAGATATCGGGGCGAACCCGCCGCCGGGGCGCTGTCGGTTGGCAGCCGAGCGCGGTGGTGCGGCGCCACCACCGCGTCGGAACGCCGTCTAGCCCCAGGTCTCCGTGACCGCCCGCCGCGCCGCCTCCAGGTTCACCGTCAGGCCGGAATCGGCCAGTGCGCCACCCAGGGCGGCCAGCGCGGAGTGGACCACGCCGCGCGTCGCGTCCGGGCCGTAGTGGTTGACGCGGATCATCTCCTTGGACAGCGCCCCGCCGCCCGCGACCAGCGGCAGCACCGGGTCCGCGGCCAGGGCGCGCGCCACCACCTCCGAGGCGTCCACGCCCGCAGGCGTACGCAGCGTCGTCGCCACCGGAGCCGCGTCCCGGGCCTCGTACACATACGGCTCAAGCCCGCCGCCCAGCGCCAGCGCACCCGCGCGCGTGGCCACCGCGGCCGTCGCATGGCGCGTCATGAGTGCGTCCAGACCCTCCGCCTCGATGCGCTCCAGGCACGCCTCCAGCGCCAGCATCTCCAGCTGCGCCGGGGCATGCAGCAGCACCTTGCGGCCGGCGTCGATCCAGCGCTCCTTCCAGTCGAGGAGCGAGAGGTACGAGCGGCGGGGCGCCTGAGCGTTGGCGGCCATGCGCTGCCAGGCCCGCTCGCTCACCGACACCGCCGACACGCCCGCGGGGCCGCCCATCGCCTTCTGCGCGCCGATCACGCACAGATCCACGCCCCACGCGTCCGGCAGCAGCGGCTCGGCGCCCACCGACGCGACCGCGTCCAGCATGAACAGCGCGCCGTGCGCCCGTACGACCTCGCCGATCTCCGCGACCGGATTGGTGTTGCCGGTGGCCGCCTCCGCGTGCACCAGCGACACGAAGTCGATCTCGGGGTGCTCCGTCAGCGCCTGCTCGATCTGCGCTGCCGTCACGGCCGTGTGGAAGGGCACGGCGAGATCGATCACGGTGGCACCGCAGTCCCGCAGCCAGTTCCCGAAGGTCTGCCCGTACGGGCCGGTGATCACATTGAGCGCCGTGGTCCCGGGCCGGGCGGCGCCACGGATGCAGCCCTCCAGCGGAAGCAGGGCCTCGCCCTGCGTGATCACCACATCCTGCTCGGTGGACAGCAGCCGTGCCACGCGCTGCTCGATCGCGGCGAAGTGCGCGGCGCTCAGCGGGGCCAGGTCGAGGAGGGGGTGGGTCACGGCGGTGCTCTCTTCCGGTCTTCCGGGGTGGGGTGAACGGGGCGCCCGGCGACGTTCGTACGGGTTCGTACGGGGTTGTCTCCGGGCGATCGTGCGGGGCTGTCCGAGCGTAACCGGCCACCTCCACGGCCCCGTCGACCGGTGGATCACAGGGGTGGGCACAGCCCACGACGGCGGGTACCGCAAAGCATGAGGGCAACCACGCCTACGGCCGGCGCACAGCGCAGCGCTAGGGTGCCAGACATGAGCGATCACGCCGTGCTCCACGTCAAGGGCCGCGTACTCGTCGGCCCAGAGGACGTCCGCGACGAACTCTGGGTCATCGGCGGCCGCATCGCGTACGAGCGCCCCGACGGCGCCCGCGACGTCCGGACGGTGGAGGGCTGGGCCCTCCCCGGCCTCGTGGACGCCCACTGCCACGTCGGCCTCGACACCCACGGCCCCGTACCCGAGGACGTCTCGGAGAAGCAGGCGCTCACCGACCGTGACGCGGGCACGCTCCTGATCCGCGACGCCGGCTCGCCCTCCGACACCCGCTGGATCGACGACCGCGACGACCTCCCGAAGATCATCCGCGCCGGCCGGCACATCGCCCGCACCCGCCGCTACATCCGCAACTTCGCGCACGAGATCGAACCCGACGAGCTCGTCGCCTACGTCGCCCAGGAGGCCCGCCGCGGTGACGGCTGGGTCAAGCTCGTCGGCGACTGGATCGACCGCGACGCCGGCGACCTCACCGCCTGCTGGCCGCGCGAGGCCGTCGAACCGGCCATCGCCGAGGCCCACCGGCTCGGCGCCCGCGTGACCGCGCACTGCTTCGCCGCCGCCTCGCTCCGCGATCTCGTCGAGTCGGGCATCGACTGCATCGAGCACGCGACGGGCCTGACGGAGGACCTCATCCCGCTGTTCGTGGAGCGGGGCGTCGCCATCGTGCCGACCCTGGTCAACATCGCCACGTTCCCGCGCCTCGCGGACGGCGGCGAGTCGAAGTTCCCGCGCTGGTCGGCCCATATGCGCCGGCTGCACGAGCGTCGCTACGACACCGTGCGCGCGGCCTACGACGCCGGGGTGCCCGTCTACGTCGGCACCGACGCGGGCGGCTCGCTGGCCCATGGCCTGGTCGCCGCCGAGGTCGCCGAGCTCGTCACCGCGGGCATTCCGCCCGTCGAGGCCCTCTCGGCCACGGCGTGGGGCGCCCGGAAGTGGCTGGGCCGCCCGGGCCTCACGGAGGGCGCCCCGGCGGACCTCGTGGTGTACGACGGCGATCCGCGGGCCGACGTACGGGTGCTGGCCGCGCCGCGTCGGGTGGTGCTGAACGGGCAGGTGGTGGGCTAGCCCACGCCCTTCGGGGACTTTCGGGGGTTTCCGGGCGGGCTGTCCGTTACGTGGTCCAGGTGGCGCAAGGGCACGTACGTGCCGCAGGAATCGAAGAGATGCGCGGAAAACCCACTTTGGAGTGAACTGGCTCAAGGTAGCTGACCGTTCACGTGCTGTGGGGGTGAAGATTCCCGCATCGGCGTCGTCGGTGCGCTTGCCGAAGTCCCCATGGCGGGTCGCCCGACGGCGCCGTACAACCCCATGCCGTCTCCGGCATGTGCGTCAACTCTTCATGTCTTCCTGTCTCTTGTAGGGGTCCCACCACCTTGAACAGCTACTCGTTCCGCATGCCCGCGCGCCGTCTCACCGCCGCCACCGCCGTCGGCGTACTCGCCGCGGGCCCCGCCGTCCTCGCCTCGGCGGTCCCCGCCCATGCGACCGGCGGTCACGGAGGCAAGTCGAGTGCCGTCGTGCTCCGCACCGGCCTCGACGTCTCCCTGCTCAACAAGTCCGTGAACGTCCCGCTCACGGTCTCGCTCAACGAGGTGCACGCCCCGCACAGCGCCGAGAAGACCGCGCTCACGGCCCAGTTGGACGGCGTCGACGGCGGCAAGCCGTTCAGCGTCCTGCGCGCGGACGTGGCCACCGCCAAGGCGACGGTCGACGAGCACAAGGCCGAGGGGTACACCAACCTCGCACACGCCAAGGTGCATGTGCCGGGGCTGCCGCTGCTGTCGTTGATCGAGGTCGAGAAGGTGACCTCGAAGGCGGTGTGCGAAGCCGGGAAGCAGCCAGTCGCCGAGTCCAACGTGCTGGGCGCGGTCACGGTGTTCGGCAAGAAGGTGACGCTGACCGCGGGCGGCACGACGGAGGTGAAGGTGCCGGGTGTCGGCGAGGTGCGGCTCGACCTCTCGAAGAAGCACACGACGACGCACACGGCCGCTGCCACCGCGCTCGAACTCAAGGTGTCCGTGAATCCGTTGAAGCTCAACGTCGCCGAGGTCGAGGGCACCGTGACGCTGGCGGGCGCCACGTGCGAGGCGCCGTCCGCGCCTGCGGCCCAGGGGTCCGACGACCAGTCGTCCGGAGCGGGCGAGGACGCATCCGGCACATCGGGCGACGAGCAGGACGTACAGGCGCAGGGGGCTGCCGGCGAACCCGTGGAGCAGGACCTCGCGGCGACCGGAGGCAGCTCCGCGACGCCGTACATCGCGGGGGTCGCGGCCCTGTTGGTGGCTGCGGGCGGCGGTGCGATCGTGCTGACGCGGCGGCGTCGGCGGGGGTGAACCGCGGGCCGCGGGCCGGCCCTGGCCGGCCCGCGGAGCGGGCGGGACAGTCGGCGCCGGCACCCAGGGCCCGTCGCGGGGGCGGCGGGTGCCAGGCCGTGCCGGCGCTGACGTCCGGCGGCCGGAGAACTGGATCGCCGGGAGCGGGCCGATGTCCGATGGTCGGGCCCGTTATCAGGCGGGCGGCGGGCTGGAGGGGGGCCCGCCGCCGGTTCTGTGGGCAGTCGTTCCTCCCCAAGCTACCGCTGGGGGTGCCCGGAAGGACTCCCTACACGCAGCCGGCCTACGGCCGCAGCGGCGGCCCGCGCACCCCGACAGGTGGGGCTATAGGCCCACCCGGCTCAGTCCTGAAGCGCCTTCCCCAAGGCAAGCAAGAACGCGTCCGTCGTCGCGCGGTCCCGGACCGCCAGGCGGAGCCAGTCCGGGCCCAGGCCCGGGAAGGTGTCGCCCCGGCGGGCGGCGAAGCCGAGGTCGCGCAGGCGGTCCCTGATCCGGTCTGCGCCGGGAAGACGGACGAGTACGAAGGGACCTTCGGCGGGGCCCACGACCTGCCGTACCTCGTCGAACTCGCACAGGCCCGCGACAAGGTGGGCGCGGTCAGCGGCGATGCGGCGGGCGGCCCGCTCCGCCTCGGCCAGTGCGGCCGTCTCGCAGCACGCCTCGGCGGCCGCGAGCGCGGGGGACGAGACGGGCCACAGCGGCTGGGCGCGCTCCAGGGTGCTGATCGTCTCCGGGTCCGCGAGGACGTAGCCGATGCGCAGGCCCGCGAGGCCCCACGTCTTCGTGAGGCTGCGCAGCACGACCAGGCCGGGGACGTCCGTGCGACCCGCCAGTGCCCCCCGCTCGCCCGGAACCGCGTCCATGAACGCCTCGTCGACCACCAAGGTCCGTCCTGGGCCAGCGAGTTCAGCGATGAGTGCGGCCGGGTGCAGCACGGATGTCGGGTTCGTCGGGTTGCCGATCACGACCAGGTCGGCGGCCTCGGGGACGGCCGCCGGGTCCAGGCGGAAGCCGTCCTCCTCGCGCAGCAGTACCCGGCCGACGCTGTGCCCGGCGTCGCGCAGAGCCGCCTCCGGCTCGGTGAACTGCGGGTGCACCACGACGGGGTGGCGGGGCTTCAGCGCCCGGGCGAGCAGTACGAAGGCCTCCGCGGCGCCCGCCGTCAGCAGTACCCGCTCCACCGGCAGCCCGTGCCGCTCCGCCACCGCGGCGCGCGCGGCCCGGCCGTCCGGGTAGGCGGCCAGCGAGTCGAGGGATGCCGCGATGCGGGCCTTCAGCCAGTCCGGCGGGGTGCCCGCCCGTACGTTCACCGCGAGGTCTGTGAGCTCGGAGGCGCCGCGTACCTCCGCGTCCCCGTGATGCCGCAGATCCGGCCCGTCGGCGTCAGTGGGCGTGTGCATGGCCGCCATGGTGGTGATGTCCGTGTCCCTGGTGGTGGTGATGGTGGTGGCCGTCGTCGTCGGGGTGGAAATGCGGCTGCTGGGGCAGGCCCACCTTGTCCTCGAAGCCGGGCAGCGCTATGCGGTACACGCACGAGTCGCAGTTCATCCGCAGATCGCCCTTGACCGCCTCCTCGTAACGCTCCATCACCAGGTCGAGCAGCTCCTCCTCCGGGCCGATGACGTCGGCCGAGCGCACCTCGATCTCCGGGTGCGCCGCCGCCCAGCCCTCCGTCTGCTGCCACACCCTCTCCGGCAGGATGCCGGTGAAGAGGAAGTAGGGAAGTACGACGATGCGGCGTGCGCCCAGCTTCGTGCATCGGTCCAGGCCCGACGGCACGTCCGGCGCCGCCAGCGACACGAACGCCGTCTCCACGCCCGCGTACCCGCGGCCCTCCCACAGAAGCCGCGCCGCCTTGTGCACCTCGGCGTTGGCGTCCGGGTCGGTCGAACCGCGGCCGACCAGCAGTACGGTCACGTCGGCGCGGTCCGCGGGCGTACGGGCCGTACCGCCCAGAGCCTCGTCGAGCCGCCGCTCGAGGACGGCGAGCAGGGAGGGGTGCGGGCCGAGCGGGCGCCCGTAGGTGTACGAGATGCCGGGGTGCCGCTCCTTCTCGCGGGCCAGGGCCGCCGGGATGTCGCCCTTGGCGTGCCCGGCCGACACCAGCATCAGCGGTACGGCCGCGAACCGGCGTACCCCCTGCTCCACGAGCTCGCCCACCGCCTCCGTGAGCGGGGGCGGCGACAGCTCGATGAATCCGCCCGCGACGGGCAGTTCGGGGTGGCGGCGGCCCAGTTCCCGTACGAAGTCGCGGAAGGCTTCGGCGCCTGCCTCGTCCCGGGTGCCGTGGCCGGCGATGAGCAGAGCGGGCGGGGTGGTCACGAGTTCTCCTTCGAAGCCTCGGGTGAAGCGAGTGAAACTGGTGTAACAGGGTGGTACAGCAGGGCGTTGAGCGCCGCAGCGGCGACCGCCGATCCGCCCTTCTCGGAGATGTTGCTGACGGCGGGCAGACCGCTCTCGCGCAGCGCCGCCTTGGACTCCGCCGCGCCGACGAACCCGACCGGCAGGCCGATGACCAGCGCGGGCGCGGCATCGAGGGTGAGCAGCTCCTCCAGGGCGGTCGGCGCGCAGCCGATCACCCACAGCGCACCCGGACCGACCTGCTCGTACGCGAGCCGGACGGCGTGCGCCGAACGCGTCAGCGACGGTGTCGCCCTGGCGTCCTTCAGCCGGCACACCGTCTCGCGGCGCGTGATGCCCGCCGCGACCATCTCCACGTCGACCACGACCGGCGCTCCGGCGTGCAGCGCGGCGTGCGCCTTCTCCAGTGCGCTCTCGTCGGTGACGAGGTCGGTCGCGTAGTCGAGGTCGGCGGCGGAGTGGATGACCCGCTCCACGACCGCCCGCGTCAACGGCGGGAAGTGCGAGGTGTCGAGCCGGGCGCGCAGCCGCCGGAACGACTCCTGCTCGATGGGATGGACGACGCGGTTCACTCGGTCCCCTCCTGCCAGCGGTATCCGCGCGGCGTGACCATGCGGCCCGCGATCTCACGGGTCGCCGTGTTGCCGACGGTCACCACGGTCATCATGTCGACCGTCGCCGGGTCGAGTTCGGCCAGGGTGGTCAGCCGGCTCGACTCGTCGGTGCGCGAGGCGTTGCGTACGACACCGACGGGCGTCGTCGGCTCCCGGTGCTCGGCGAGGATCGCGAGCGCCTTCGGCAGTTGCCAGTCGCGGCTGCGGCTGCGCGGGTTGTAGAAGGTGACGACGATGTCCGCCTCGGCCGCCGCCCGCACCCGCCGCTCGATGACCTCCCAGGGAGTGTGCAGGTCGGAGAGGCTGATGGAGGCGTGGTCGTGCCCGAGGGGGGCACCAAGGATCGCCGCGGCAGCGAGCGCCGCTGTCACGCCCGGTACGCCCACCACGTCGATGTCGTCGGACGCCTCGGCGAGTGCGGGCGACGCCATCGCGTACACGCCCGCGTCACCGCTGCCGATCAGCGCGACGGCCTGCCCGCGCCGCGCCTCCGCCACGGCGGTACGCGCCCGCTCCTCCTCCGCGCCGAGACCCGATTCCAGGATCCGGGTGCCGGGCCGCAGCAGATCGCGGATCTGGTCCACGTACTGGTCGAGTCCGACGAGGACGGACGCCCTGCGCAGCTCGTCCTTCGCGCGGGGTGTGAGCAGATCCCGCGCACCGGGCCCCAGCCCGACGACCGCGAGCCGCCCGCGCGCCGGCCTGCGCACGACGGCACAGGTGGCCATGGCGGGCCGACCGTCGGATCGCGTGGACTTCCGCTTGGGCACAAGGAGTTCACCCCCGCGTACGAGGGCTGCGGCCTCCGCCACGGACGGGGTGCCGATGGCGGCGAGGGGCGCCCCCGACGGATTCGGCACGTCGACGGCCGCCAACTCGTCGGCGCCGTACGTCAGGACGGGCACCCCGAGCCGCCGGGCCGCCTCGACGACCCCGGGCTCGCCGGCCTTGGCATCGACGGTGGCCAGCTCGGCGATGGAGAGGGGGGAGAGTCCGGCGTCACGGAGGGCGGTGTGGATCAGGTCGAGGATCTCGTCGGCGGGTGCGCCTTTGGACGCGCCGACTCCGACGACGAGGGTGGGGGGCCGGAGGACGACTTCACGGTCGCCCGGATCGCGGAGCCGATCGGTGACGCGAATCGCTGACCGTGGTGGGCGCTCGTCCCCCACCGCTGTGGGCAGTGTCACGTTGGACGGCAGGGCAGGCAGAGGCCACGTCACCTCCGCCTGAAGGGCAACGGGCTCCCCGTCGAGCATGGCCCGAGAAACGCCCGCAACGTCCCCCTCAACGGGGCACCCAAGGGTGTCGAGGCCAGGCACCCCGACGGAGTCGGTCGCGGTGGTCACGACGGGGTGCGCACCAAGAACCTCGCCCACTTCCTGGGCGAGTCGGTTGGCGCTACCGCCGTGTCCCCCCACGAGGGACACGGCAAACCGCCCCGCCTCGTCGACACACACGACCCCGGGGTCGGACGCCTTGTCGCCCAGCAAAGGGGCGACAAGCCGAACCACGGCCCCCGTGGCAAGGAAGCACACAAGCTGCTCACACTCACCGAAGGCCCGCCGCACGGCGTCCCCAACGGCCCCCTCGTACACCCGGGTCCGTCCGGGCCACGCGGCCGCCAGCCGCTCACAGCCCACGGCACCAGCCGCCGTCGCGGAGATCAGGCCGATCACTGGGACACTCCTTCAGCACGCGCTGCAGGATGCGTGCCCCACAGCAGAAAAACTGGATTGGTCGCCGCGAGCCGGGTCACATCACCCGGCAGCGGCACAAGCCGGGACGAGGACAGCAGCACCCCGTCGCAGACGAACCCGGCCCCGGTCAGGGCGGCCCGCGCCGCCGGCACCCGGTCCAGCGCGGCCATCGCCACGACCACCGCGCGCCGCGCCCGCCGCGCGCACGCGGTGACGATCGCGGGCAGCTCCCGGCCCCCGCCGCCGACGAACACGGCGTCGGGATCCGGGAGATCGGACAGTACGGTGGGCGCCGCGCCGTGCACCGCCTGCACATCGACGCCGTGCGCCGCGGCGTTGGCCTCGATACGCGCGATGCCGTCGACCGTCTTCTCCACGGCGACGACGGCCGCGCCGAACCGCGCGCACTCCACGGCGACCGAGCCCGAGCCGGCCCCCACGTCCCAGACCAGGTCGCCGACGCGCGGCCCCAGCCTGGCCAGCGCCAGCGCCCGTACCTCGAACTTGCTGATCATCGAGTCGCGGTGCTCGAACTCGTCCTCGTCCAGCGCCCATCGCACGGGTCCGGGCCGAGGCCCCGCGACACTTCGCATGGGCGCGAGGGCGCGGGACTGGTCCAGGCACAGGACCACGTTCACCGCCGGACCCCAGTCGCGCGCGGCGGCCTCGGCGGGCGTGACCCGCTCGATCCATTCGTGCCCGGGGTCACCGAGCGCGGTCGCGACGACGAGGGTCCGCCCCCGCGAGGAGCGAGACGAGGAGCGGGCGAGCGCGGCGCCCAGCTCGGCAGGTCCCGCGCCCGGACCGGTCAGCACCGCCACCTTCGGATGCGCCCGGCAGACGTTCACCGCCGTCCGCAGATCGCGACCGTGCGCGCTCACGACCACCGCGTCGTCCCACGGCAGCCCGTTCCGCGCGAACGCGGCCGCCACCGACGAAACCCCCGGCCGTACGTCGAGCGCCGCGGACCCGAACCGCTCCGCCAGCGCCCGTACGATCCCGAAGAACCCCGGATCGCCCGAGGCCAGCACGACGACGCGGCCGGCGGCTCCGGGCCGCTCCCGGTACCCCTTCAGGCACTGCTCGACCGTATCCAGGGCCGGCGCCAGCGGACCCAGCACGATGCGCTGCGCCCCGTCCGGCAGCGAGTCCGAGGCCGCGTCGAGATGACGGCGCGCGCCGACCACCAGAGCGGCGCCGGCCAGGGCCGCCTCGGCGTCCGGCGGCAGCGGCGCCCCCGTGCCCGTACCGACGACCGTGATCACACTCATGGCGTCGCACCCTGCGTACGACGGTCCTGTGCCCGAAGGGCCTTGCGGGCCTCCGGATCAGCCTTGCGGAAGCCGTGGAAGTGGCCGGGGTGGTAGAGGTGCGAGCGGGTGCCGTGCGCGTCCAGTGCCGGGCCCACCAGGAACAGCGTGTGCTTCCACAGCTTGTGCTCCTTGACCGTCTCCTCCAGCGTGCCGATGGTGCACGTGAGGACGAGCTCCTCCGGCCAGGTCGCCTGGTACGCGACGACGACCGGCGTGGTCGTCGGATAGCCGCCCTCCAGCAGCTCCCGCACCAGCTGGCCGCTGCGCGCGGCCGACAGGAACAGCGCCATGGTCGTGCCGTGCCGCGCGAACTCCCGTACCTCCTCGCCCGGGGGCATCGGCGTCTTGCCTCCGCCGAGGCGCGTGAGGATCACGGACTGGGCCACCTCGGGGATCGTCAGCTCGCGCTGCGCGATCGCGGCGACCGCCGAGAACGACGAGACACCCGGCACGATCTCCGTGTCGATGCCGATCTCCGCACACCGGTCCACCTGCTCCTGCGTGCCGCCCCACAGTGCCGGGTCGCCCGAGTGGATCCGCGCCACCTTCAGGCCCTCGGCGGCGGCCCGCTCGTAGACGGCGACGACGTCTTCGAGGGACATCGTCGCCGAGTCGAGGATCTCGGCGTCCACGCGCGCGTGCTCGAGGACCTCGGCCTGTACGAGGCTCGCCGCCCAGATGACGACATCGGCGTCCGCGATGGCGCGCGCGGCACGGATCGTGAGCAGATCGGCGGCGCCGGGTCCGGCACCGACGAAGGTCACCTTGCCGGCGTTGGCATCGGCCACATCGGCCACATCGGCCATGGGATGTCGTCCTCTCGGGTTGTTCAGGTGAAGCAGGGAGCGTGGCGAGGTCACAGCTTTCCGCCGCGGCCGCCGTCGCGCCGCGCGGGCGCGATGAGCGTCGAGAGGTACGGCAGGACCGCGTCGGCGTCCAGCTCGGAGGCCTTCCTGATGGACTCCTCGGGCAGCCCCAGCGAGGACCCCCACACCGCGTCGTCGATCCGTCCGGTCTCGCGCAGCGCGGCCGCCACCTCGCCGGCGAGCCGCCCGAACTTGTACGCCACGACGGTGCCGGGCCCGGACAACGCGTCCTTGAGAACAGCCGAACCGGCCGTGACGGGCACGAGCGTCAGCGGCTCCGTGCCCTCCGTGAGCACCGCGCCCGACCGTGCCGCGAGGTCCTGCATGGCGGTGATCCCGGGCACCGTCTCGATCACCGTCCCCGGCACCGACTCGGTGATGGTCTGCGCGAGATACGTGAAGGTGGAGTACACGTTCGGATCGCCGATCGTGGCGAATGCGACCGTGCCGTGCCGCCGCAGCAGCGCGGCCACCTGTTCGCCCGCCGCGTCCCAGGCGGCCTCGCGGCGGGCCCGGTCGGTGCGCTCGTTGAGGGCGAAGACGACGCGTACGACCTTCTCCTCGGGGACGTAGTGGAGCACGGTCGCCTCGGCGCGCCCCGGCTCGCCGCCGTCCCGCCCGTCGGGCGCGGCCATCACGGGTACGACGACGGCGTCGGCGGCGCGCAGGGCGTTGACCCCCTTGACGGTCACCAGCTCGGGGTCGCCGGGACCGACCCCCACTCCGATCAGCCTGCTGCTCATGAGCCAACGCACCTCTCGACGAACCGACGGGCGACACCGGGCTCGGCGGCCCAGTGCGTATGCAGATAACTGGCGTGGACGCCCTGCTGGACGAAGCCTTCGACGCGGCGTTCGGCCGCCGCGGGGGCGGTGAACCCCCAGGCGGGAGCCGCTCCGGCCCCCGGCTCCAGCACCGTGCGGTGGAACTCGTGCCCGCGCATCCGCGTACCGGCGGCCGCGAGCACACTGTCGGACACCGCCACGGCCTCCCGGTAGCCGAGCGTCAGCCGCTCGGACATCCGGGCATCGGCGTCCAGGACACCGCACATCGGCTTCCCGTCCAGGGATCGGGCGAGATACAGCAGCCCGGCACACTCGGCGGCGATGGGCGCCCCCGACCGCGCCAACTCGGCAACGGCCTTCCGCAACGCCTCGTTGGCGGACAGCTCGGGCGCGTACACCTCGGGGAAGCCGCCCCCGATGACAAGCCCGTCGGTGCCCTCGGGCAGTTGCTCATCACGAAGGGGGTCGAAGGTGACGACTTCGGCGCCGGCGGCGGCGAGCAACTCGGAGTGCTCGACGTAGGAGAAGGTGAAGGCGGCCCCGGCGGCGACGGCGACACGAGGCGGTTGCACCGGTTGTGGGCAGGCGTTCCGCAGGGCGATGGGGGTACCTCCCATGCCCTTAAGGCAATGGGGGAGAGTGGGCACAACCGGCCCACGATCCGCACCCGACAGACCGGCCTTGGCCCGCGAAACGGGGTCCGGGGCGGAGTCCCGGTTACGGGAAGGGGCGCCCGCGCGCGGAGCGCGCTCAATGGGCACAGCGGGGAGAGAGCCGCCGCAGGCCACAACCTCAGCCGGATCCCAAGCCGCACCCGACAACGCCGGCGCACTGCACGCCAACGCGAACAACCCCTCCAGATCACACCCTTGCCGAACCTGTTCGGCAAGGGCCCGCACAGAGTCCACGGCTTCGCCGTGCCGCTCGGCAACCGGCACGAGCCCCAGATGCCGAGAAGGCGTCCGCACCTGGCGGGCACGCCGCAGCGCCCCCAGCACCGGCACCCCCGCCCCGTCCAACGCCTCCCGCAGAAGCTCCTCGTGCCGCTCAGACCCCACCTTGTTGAGGATCACGCCCCCGATCCGCACCTCCGGATCCCACGAGGCGAACCCGTGCACAAGCGCGGCAACCGATCGCGACTGAGACGACGCGTCGACGACGAGCACGACAGGCGCCCGCAACAACTTGGCTACCTGGGCGGTCGAGGCAAGCTCACCACACCCGGACGCCCCGTCGTACAGCCCCATCACACCCTCGACAACAGCGAGATCGCACCCACGCGCCCCATGCGCGAACAGGGGCGCGATCAGCTCGGGCCCGCACAGATACGCATCAAGATTCCGCCCAGGCCGCCCCGTCGCCAGCGCGTGGTACCCGGGATCGATGTAGTCGGGCCCGACCTTGTGCGGCGACACGGCGAGACCGCGTTCCGCGAACGCCGCCATCAGCCCCGTGGCCACGGTGGTCTTGCCGCTGCCGGACGAGGGAGCGGCGACGACAAGCCGGGGCACACGGCAGCCCGAGCCGCTCCCCACGCCGCTCACCACTCGATGCCCCTCTGCCCCTTCTGACCGGCGTCCATCGGATGCTTGACCTTGGACATGTCGGTCACGAGGTCCGCGAAGTCCACCAGCTTCTCGGGAGCGTTGCGCCCGGTGATGACCACGTGCTGAGTGCCCGGCCGGTCGCGCAGCACGGAGATCACCTCGTCGGTGTCGATCCAACCCCAGTGCATGGGGTACGCGAACTCGTCCAGCACATACAGGCGGTACGTCTCGGCGGCCAGGTCACGCTTGACCTGCTCCCAGCCCTCGCGGGCCTTGTCCTCGTTGCTGAGTTCGCCGTCGGCAGGGGCGCGCTGGATCCACGACCAGCCCTCGCCCATCTTGTGCCAGGCGACGGGCCCGCCCTCGCCGGAGGCACCCAGCACCTTGAGCGCGTTCTCCTCGCCGACCTTCCACTTCGCCGACTTGACGAACTGGAACACCCCGATGGGCCACCCCTGGTTCCAGGCGCGCAGCGCGAGACCGAAGGCGGCCGTCGACTTTCCCTTGCCGATGCCGGTGTGCACCACGACGAGCGGCCGGTTGCGGCGCTGGCGGGTGGTGAGTCCGTCGTCCGGTACGACGGCAGGCTGTCCCTGCGGCATTACGCGGCCCTCCTCTTGGTTCCCTGAACGTCCCGAGCGTGCTGGACGTCCCGTACAAGTCCGGCGATGGCGTCGGCCCGCAGTTCGTCGAGCGTCACGGCCGCACCGCCGAGATCACCCGCGAGCTGCGCGGCGAGCCCGAGTCGTACCGGCCCCGACTCGCAGTCGACGACCACGGACGCGGTGCCCTCGGCCGCGTGCAGCCGCGCCGCGCGCCGGGCCAGCTCCACAGGCTGGGGGCCGCCCGTGGCCCTCCCATCGGTCACCACGACCAGCAGCGGCCGCCGCGCCGGATCCCGCAACCGTTCCACCCGCAGCACGTCGTGCGCCTTGAGCAGCCCGGTCGCGAGCGGTGTACGGCCGCCCGTCGGCAGCGACT
The DNA here is from genome assembly GCF_013778455.1 of Streptomyces himalayensis subsp. himalayensis. Taxonomy (GTDB): domain Bacteria; phylum Actinomycetota; class Actinomycetes; order Streptomycetales; family Streptomycetaceae; genus Streptomyces; species Streptomyces himalayensis. Next base: position 180,273 of record NZ_JACEHE010000013.1, read on the forward strand.
CGAGCCGTGCCGCGGCCGCGTCCACCGACGAGGTGGGCGGCAGCGCGACATCGGCCGCCGACCCGCGGAAGGTGATCAGCCCCACCTTGTCCCGCCGCTGGTACGCATCCAGCAGGAGCGACAGCACGGCGCCCTTCACGGCGCTCATCCGCTGCCGGGCCGCCATCGATCCCGATGCGTCCACGACGAAGAGCACGAGGTTCCCCTCGCGGCCCTCCCGCGTCGCCTGCCGCAGATCGTCCCGCCGGACGACCAGCCCCGGACCGCTGCGTCCGCGCGCCCGCTGATGCGGCGCCGCGGCCTGCACGGTCGCCGCCAAGTGCAGCTTGGTGAGTGCCCCTTGGGGCCGCCGCGCCCCGGTCGTACGGCCGTGCTCGGTGCGCGCCCGCGACCGTCGCCCCGCGGCGCCCTCACCGAGGCCTGGCACGGTCAGCGTCTTCGTACGGAACGGCTCGGCGGCGCGTACGGGGGTCTGCTCGCGGCCGGGGCCGCCGCGGCCCTCGTCGCCGTCGGAGGCGTCGCCGGGGCGGTCCACGGCGGATCCGGTGGCGGGAGCATCCCCGGCCTCTGGCTGCCCGGTGCTGCCGCCCTCCGACTCCGGGGCGTCGTCCGCGCGCGCCGGAGGCGGGGCGTCCGGCCCGCTGTCCTGCGGCGGTTGCCCGCCACCACCACCCGGCCCGTCGGGATCGGGGTCGTCGTTCCCGCCGAACTCCTGCAGCGTCTCGTCGAGCTTGTCCTCGTCGAGGCCGGGGGCGTCGAAGGGGTTACGCCGACGCCGGTGCGGCAGCGCGAGCAGCGCCGCCTGACGCACGTCCTCGGCGAGCACATCCGTACGCCCCGCCCACGCGGCCAGCGCCGTCGCCGTCCGCGCCATCACGATGTCGGCGCGCATCCCGTCGACCTCGAACGCCGCACAGGTCGCCGCGATCTGCCGCAGCGCACCGTCCCCGAGCCGCACCGAAGCCAGCAGCTTCCGCGCCGCCACGATGCGTGCCCGCACCGCGGCCTCCTCGTCGGCCCAGCGCGCGGCGAAGGCCTCTGGAGCGTCGTCGTACGCGAGCCGCCTCCTGACCACCTCCACCCGCTGATCGGGCTCCCGCGAGGCCGCGACCTCCACCGTCAGGCCGAACCGGTCCAGCAACTGCGGCCGCAGCTCGCCCTCTTCGGGATTCATCGTGCCGACGAGCAGGAAGCGGGCGGCATGCCGCACGGACACACCCTCACGCTCGACATACGAGGCACCCATGGCGGCGGCGTCGAGCAGCAGGTCGACCAGGTGATCGTGGAGCAGGTTGACCTCGTCGACGTACAGGATCCCGCGATGGGCGTCGGCGAGCAGACCTGGCTCGAACGCCTTCACGCCCTCCGCGAGCGCCCGCTCGATGTCGAGCGCGCCCACGAGCCGGTCCTCCGACGCGCCGACGGGGAGCTCGACTGTCCGCGCGGGCCGCGCGGTGCCGCCGCCCGGCTCGTGCGGCCCGTCCGGGCACCCCGGGTCGGGCGCGGCGGGGTCGCACGAGAACCGGCATCCGGCGACGACCTCGACGCCGGGCATGAGGGAGGACAGGGCGCGCACGGCGGTGGACTTGGCGGTGCCCTTCTCACCGCGCACGAGCACCCCTCCCACGGCCGGCGAAACCGCGTTGAGCAGTAGCGCCAGCCGTAGATCGCCCTGCCCGACGATCGCGGTGAACGGATAGGGTGTATTCACTCGTCGCCCTCCAGATCGCCCTCGAGCTCCAGATACGTCGCCCGCAGCCGTTCCAGCGTGTCGGCGTCCGGCTCGGCCCACAGGCCGCGCTCGGCCGCCTCCAGCAGCCGTTCCGTGATGCCGCGCAGCGCCCAGGGGTTGGACTTCTTCATGAAGTCCCGGTTCTCCGGGTCGAAGACGTACTCCGCGCTGAGCTTCTCGTACATCCAGTCGTCCACCACGCCCGCCGTCGCGTCGTACCCGAAGAGGTAGTCGACGGTCGCGGCCATCTCGAAGGCGCCCTTGTAGCCGTGGCGGCGCATCGCCGCCATCCAGCGCGGGTTGACGACGCGCGCGCGGAACACGCGGTGCGTCTCCTCGCCGAGCGTGCGCGTCTTGATCTGGTCCGGGACCGCCGAGTCGCCCACGTACGCCTCGGGGCTCGTGCCCGTCAGATGCCGCACCATCGCGACCATCCCGCCGTGGTACTGGAAATAGTCGTCGGCGTCGACCAGGTCGTGTTCCCTCGTGTCGACGTTCTTCGCCGCCACCGCGATCCGCCGGAACGCCGTCTCCATGTCCCCGCGCGCCGCCCGCCCCTCGAGCCCGCGGCCGTACGCGTAGCCGCCCCACACCGCGTACACCTCGGCCAGATCCGCATCGCTGCGCCAGTTGCGGGCGTCGATCAGCGGCAGCAGACCCGCCCCGTACGCGCCCGGCTTCGAGCCGAAGATACGGGCCGTCGCGCGCCGCCGGTCGCCATGGGTGGCAGTGTCCTCGTCCGCGTGCGCCCGTACGTAGTTCCGGTCCGCGGGCTCGTCGAGCTCCGCGACCGCCCGTACCGCGTCGTCGATCAGCCCGACAACGTGCGGGAACGCGTCCCGGAAGAAGCCGGAGATGCGGACCGTCACATCGATGCGCGGACGGCCCAGCTCCTCCAGGCCCACCACCTCGAATCCCGTGACACGCCGTGACGCGTCGTCCCACACCGGGCGGCAGCCGAGCAGCGCCAGGATCTCCGCGATGTCGTCACCCTGCGTACGCATCGCCGACGTGCCCCAGACGGTCAGGCCGACGGACTTCGGGTACTCGCCCGTATCGGCCAGATACCGCGCCACCAGGGAGTCGGCCAGCGACTGCCCGACCTCCCAGGACAGGCGGGACGGGATCGCCTTCGGGTCGACGGAGTAGAAGTTCCGGCCCGTCGGCAGGACGTTCACCAGCCCGCGGGTCGGCGAGCCCGACGGGCCCGCCGGGACGTAACCGCCGTCCAGGGCTCGCAGGATGTGATCGATCTCGTCCGTCGTCCGGGCCAGCCGGGGCACGACCTCGCGGCACGCGAACTCCAGCACCGCGACGGCGTCCGCGAGTTCGACGCCGCCCAGCACGTCCCGTACGAGACCGCGAGCCTCCGCGGCCGCCCAGGCACGCTCCTCCATGCCCTCCGCGACCCGCCGGCACAGCTGCTCCAGCAGGTCGATCGCGTCGGCGGCCGTACGCGACGGCCCCTCCACCAAGTCCGACAGCTCCACCGGCACCTTCACCGCCGCGCCCGGCTCGCCCAGAAGCTCCTTCTCCACAAGCCCGAAGTGCTCGGCCAGCGCCGCCCGCAGACCCGGCAGCGCGTTCGCCTGCCCGCCCCACACCTGCGAGGCCCGCAGCACGGCCAGTACGAGGTTGACCCGGGGCTCGCCCACCGGACCGCCGCCCAGGATGTGCAGGCCGTCGCGGATCTGCACATCCTTGATCTCGCACAGATAGCCGTCGATGTGCATGACGAACTCGTCGAACGCGTCGTCGTCCGGCTGCTCGTCCACATGCAGGTCGTGGTGGAGCTCCGCGGCCTTCACGAGAGTCCAGATCTGGGCGCGCACTGCCGGCGCCTTCGCCGGGTCCAGATCGCTGACCAGCGCGTACTCGTCGAGCAGCTGCTCCAGCTTGGCCAGGTCGCCGTAGGTGTCGGCGCGCGCCATGGGCGGTACGAGGTGGTCGACGACCGTGGCGTGTCCGCGGCGCTTGGCCTGGGTGCCCTCGCCGGGGTCGTTGACGATGAAGGGGTAGATCAGCGGGAGGTCGCCGAGGACCGCGTCCGGGGCGCAACCGCCGCTCAGGCCGAGTCCCTTGCCCGGCAGCCACTCCATCGTGCCGTGCTTGCCCATGTGCACGATGGCGTCGGCCTGGAAGGTGTTGTCCAGCCAGCGGTACGCGGCCATGTAGTGGTGCGACGGCGGCATGTCCGGGTCGTGGTAGATCGCGATGGGGTTCTCGCCGAAGCCGCGCGGCGGCTGGATCATCACGACGATGTTCCCGAACTGCAGGGACGCCAGCACGATGTCGTCGCCGTCCACGTACAGGCTGCCCGGCGGCTCGCCCCACGCCTCCAGCATGCCGTCCCGCAGCTCCGGTTCGAGCTTGTCGAACCACGCCCGATAGTCGGCGAGCGGCACGCGCGCGGGGGCCACGGCCAGTTGCTCTTCGGTGAGCCACTCCACGTCGTGGCCGCCCGCCTCGATGAGCCGGTGGATCAGCTCGTCGCCGTTGTCAGGGTGGCCCTCGACCACATAGCCCGCGTCGCGCAGCGCGTCGAGGACGCGGACCGCCGATGCCGGGGTGTCGAGTCCGACCGCGTTGCCGACCCGGGAGTGCTTGGTCGGGTACGCGGTGAAGACCAGCGCGAGCTTCTTCTCGGCGTTCGGCTTGTGCTTGAGCTGGGCGTGTCGTACGGCGATTCCGGCGACCCGCGCGGCCCGCTCGGGGTCGGCGACGTACACCGGAACGTCGTCCGGCCCCTGCTCCTTGAAGGAGAACGGGACGGTGATCAGCCGTCCGTCGAACTCGGGAATCGCGACCTGCATCGCCGCGTCCATGGGGGAGAGGGCGGCGTCCGACTCGTCCCAGGCGGCGCGTGAGGAGGTGAGGCAGAGCCCTTGCAGGACGGGGATGTTCAGGTCGGCGAGCGCGCCGATGTCCCATGCCTCCTCGTCGCCGCCCGCGGAGGCCTCCGACGCGTGCGTACCGCCCGCCGCGAGCACCGTGGCGACGAGCGCGTCGGCCTGCCCGAGGATCTCGTACAGGCCCTCGTCCGCGCCGCGCAGCGAACCGCAGTAGACGGGCAACGCGTTGGCGCCCCGTGCCTCGATCGCGTTGCACAGGGTGTCCACGAACGCGGTGTTCCCGGACAGCTCGTGGGCGCGGTAGAAGAGCACGCCGACCGTCGGGCGCCCTTCATGACGCGTGGGGGCGCCGTGGACGCCGTATTCGGGCATCTTCTGCGGCTCGGCGCTGTGCCTGTTCTGCGCGCCTCCGGCACGACCATGCCCGGCGAGCAGCACGTCCTGGCTGAGGAAGCGCGCCAGCTCCGCCAGATTGGCGGTGCCACCCTCGACGAGATAGCGCAGAGCCTCGGCCACGGCACCCGCGTGAACGGTGGACTCGGCCATCAACTCGGCGTCCGGTACCGCCTCGCCGCCCAGCAGCACGGTCGGGATGCCGGACGACTTGAGTACGGCGAGCCCGTCCTCCCAGGCGCGTCTGCCGCCGAGGAGACGTACGACCGCGATGTCGCAGCCGTCGATGAGCGCGGGCAGCTCGGTCGCCGCGTCGACGCGCGCGGGGTTGCCGATCCGGTACGGCGCGCCGGAGGCACGGGCCGCCAGCAGATCCGTGTCGGCGGTGGACAGAAGCAGGACGGTCATGAGGGTGCCCCCGGAGCAAGGAAGGGGAGACCGGAGGGTGCACCGGTCTCGATCAGGCGGAGCAGCGCACTTGTGTCCGCGTGCTCTTCGATCAGATCGCCGAGCAGGTCGAGCTGCTCCTCGCGCAGCGCCGAGAAGCTGGTGTCGGGCGCGGGTGTGAAGCGGCGGCCGGCGGCCCGCGCGACCTCACGCAGGAACGCGCGGCGGAAGCCGTCCGACTCCAGCGAGCCGTGCCAGTGGGTGCCCCAGACATCGCCGACCCGGCAGCCGTCCAGGAACGGTTCACCGCCCATGACGTCGGCGACGCCGTGATGGATCTCGTACCCCTCGACGTGTTCGCCGAGCGCGGTGCCGGACGGCCGCGTGAGGGTCTTCTCCTTCGCGAACCGCACGCGCACGGGCAGCAGTCCGAGCCCCTGCACATGGCCCGCGCGGGACTCCACCTCGTCGTCGATGTGCTCGCCGAGCACCTGGAACCCGCCGCAGATACCGAGGACCGGACGCCCCTCGGCGGCCCTGCGCGCGATCGCGGCCGCGAGGCCGCGCTCGCGCAGCCACTCGAGGGCGCGTACGGTGCCTCGGGTGCCGGGCACGACGACGAGGTCCGCGTCGACGAGCTCCTCCGCACGGTCCACGAACCGCACGACGACGCCCGGTTCGGCGGCGAGCGCGTCCACGTCCGTGAAGTTGGACATCAGCGGGACCGCGCACACGGCGACCCGCAGCACGTCCTCGCCGACGGGCGGAGCGACCGTGGACTCCCGGACCGCCCCGCGGAGCGAGACCCGCAGCCCGTCCTCCTCGTCGATCCCGAGCCCGTGCCGGTACGGCAGCACACCGAACGTACGGCGGCCGGTGAGCTGTTCCAGCATGTCGAGCCCCGGCTCGAGGAGGGACACGTCCCCGCGGAACTTGTTGACCAGGAAGCCGGCGATCAGCGCCTGGTCCTCGGGGCTGAGCAGCGCGACCGTACCGAAGAACGACGCGAAGACCCCGCCCCGGTCGATGTCGCCCACGACGACGACCGGCAGCCGCGCGGCCCGCGCGATGCCCATGTTGACGATGTCCGTCCGCCGCAGATTGATCTCGGCAGGGCTGCCCGCCCCCTCACAGATCACCGCGTCATACGTGCCCCGCAACTCCTCGAGGCACTCCAGGACGGTGCCGAGCAGGGACTCCTGACGCCCACCGTGGTAGCCCCGGGCACTCAGCTCGCCCACGGGCTTGCCCATGAGGACGACCTGACTGCTGCGGTCGCTGCCGGGCTTGAGCAGTACGGGGTTCATGAGCGCCCTCGGCTCGACGCGCGCCGCCTGCGCCTGCATGGCCTGCGCCCGCCCGATCTCGGCACCCTCGCGCGTCACGAACGAGTTCAGGGACATGTTCTGCCCCTTGAAGGGCGCGACCTTGACCCCCTGCCGCACGAGCCACCGACAGATACCGGCGGTGACAACGCTCTTCCCGGCATCGGAGGTGGTACCAGCCACCAACAGCCCGCCACCGCTCATGAGTTCCCTCCCGGTTGGTCCTGCTGGTAACGCTGTGGCCGGGTGGGCACAGCACTCCTTGTCGGGCGCCCCGAAGCCAAGTCCCGCAGAACGGCACAGAGGGCACCCACTCCAAGGGCAAGCCAACCAACGCGCCGAGAAAGCCGTACGGCCCGCTCGATGTCCGCGACCTCGACAGGGCGGCCGGAGCCGTTGAGCACAGGCCGGTGCTCAACCCTCCCCCCGTACGACAGGGGCCCCCCGAGCCGTACTCCGAGCGCCCCCGCAAACGAGGCCTCAACGACCCCGGCGTTGGGACTCGGATGCTTCCCGGCATCCGCCCGCCAAGCCCGCAGGGCCCCGCGCGGATTGCCCCCGGCCACGGCGGCAAGCACAGCCGTGAGCCGCGCCCCCGGCCACCCCGCGACATCGTCGAGCCGCGCGGAAGCCCATCCGTACCGCCGGTACCGGGGCGACTTGTGCCCCACCATGGCGTCCAGCGTGTTGACCGCCCGGAACCCCACAAGCCCCGGCACGCCGCCCACCGCGCCCCACACGAGGGCGCCCACGACAGCGTCGGACGTGTTCTCGGCGACGGACTCGACCACGGCCCGCGCGATGCCGTCCGCATCCAGCGCCTGCGGATCGCGCCCGCACAGATGGGGCAGCCGCTCCCGCGCGGCCTCGATGTCCCCGGCGGCCAGCGCCCCGCCCACGGCCCGCGCCTCGCGGCCGAGCGAGGTGCCGCCGACCACGGCCCAGGTCGCGGCCGCGGTCAGCGTGACGGAGGCGGTACGGGAAGTGCGTACGGAACGGGCAGCCAGTGCGGCAAGAGCGGTCGCACCCCCGGCGCACACCGCGGTGTGCAGCGCGCCCCACCCGCGGTGGTCCCGCCACAGCGCACGCTCCACGGCGGCCGCGGCACGCCCGAACGCGGCGACCGGATGGCCCCGGCGCGGATCGCCGATGAGCAGATCGCCGAGGAGGCCGGCGGCGGCACCGTAGGCGAAGACACGTCCGCGCCCGGCACGTTCGGCATGGAGGGGAGCAGCCGGATAGACGGGACCAGCGGAACGCATCGGATCAGCCGGATGCATGGGATCAGCCCGCCGATACGCCTGGAAGATCCCTCGTACTGCTCAACTCGTCGGGCAACGGGCAGCCGCGCATGGCGATATGTCCTCACTCAGGGTCCGCGCCCTGGTTCGACGTGACCGGCGGTGAGAGTCTCCTGGCTCCCGGATCTACGCTTCCCCCGGCCTTCCAACCCGTGCGTACGGGCCGTGACTTCCGTGTGGGGGAGCGCTCCCCGGTGACAGTGGCGGGACCGCGCCGGATTCGCACCGGCTTCCTCTCCTGCCGCCGTATATGGCTCCGGCAGTCCACCACGCCCCGCGAAGGCCCGTCAACTCGCTGTTGACCTGCGACGGGGGAGTGTGCGAAGGCCCACACACCCTGGGTACGCGCGTGGGGTGCGGGACGTCCATACGTCCCGCACCCCACGAAAAGCCTGAGGCTGCTTCCGTCACAGCACGATCAGTCCTCAGGCGACGATCAGATAGATCCCGTAACCGACGGCCGCCGCGCAGAGCGCGAAGCACGCGTACGCGCCGCTGACCGCGAGGGCCGCGGAGCCGCCCTGTGCCGTCGCCCGCTCCCGCTTCGAGAGGCCGACGATGCCCAGGGTGAACAGGCCCACGAGGGCCACCGTGACCACGAGGCTGACTCCGAAGACGGAGCCGAGAGCTGCCCAGTCGATCTTCATTCTGGTCTTTCCTTACACCGAAGCGGTCTTGGCGGGCTCCGGCGAGGCGCCGGGCTGTGCCGGGATGGTGGCCTTCAGGTCGTCCGTGATCGCGGCGGTGACGGCGTCCGCGGGCACGGCGTCGAGGCCGGCGTCGGAGCCGCCGTCTACCTCACCGACGTCGTTGACGTTGTCGTGGGTGACGGGCTGGCGGCGCGACAGCCCCCAGATCACGGCGGACCCGACGACCAGCAGCGCACCGGTGAGGATGACGCCCCACGTGCCCTGCTTGGTCAGGAGTTCGGCGCCCGCGCCGACGAGACCGGCGGCCGGCAGCGTCAGACCCCAGGCGACGAACATCCGCGTCGCGGTCGACCAGCGGACCACGCCGCCCTTGCGGCCGAGGCCCGCGCCCATCACGGCACCCGAGCAGGACTGGGTGGTGGAGAGGGAGAAGCCCAGGTGGGAGGAGGCCAGGATGACCGTCGCGGCGCTGGTCTGCGCGGCGAAGCCCTGCGGCGGCGCGAGATCCGTCAGGCCCTTGCCCATGGTGCGGATGATGCGCCAGCCGCCCAGGTAGGTGCCGAGCGCGATGGCGATGCCGGCGGAGGCGATGACCCAGACCGGCGGGTTGGAGCCGGGCGCGAGGACGCCGCCCGTGACCAGGGCCAGCGTGATGATGCCCATGGTCTTCTGCGCGTCGTTGGTGCCGTGGGCGAGGGAGACGAGGCCCGCGGAGGCGATCTGACCGGCGCGGTAGCCGGGGGCCGTCGCCTTGTCGTCGGCGCGGCTGCCTATCCGGTACGTCAGGCGGGTGGCCAGCGCCGCGGCGAGACCGGCGACGAGGGGCGCGGCGACCGCGGGGATCAGCACCTTGGTGACGACGGTGCTGCCGTTGACCGAGGACCAGCCCGCGGACATCACGGCGGCGCCGATCAGGCCGCCGAAGAGGGCGTGCGACGAGCTGGAGGGAAGTCCCAGAAGCCAGGTCAGCAAATTCCAGAGGATGGCGCCGACGAGCGCTGCGAAGATCACCTCGGTTCTGATGCCCTCCTCGTTGATGATGCCGCCGGAGATCGTCTTGGCGACCTCCACGGAGAGGAAGGCTCCGACGAGGTTCAGCACGGCGGACATCGCCACCGCCGTCTTTGGTCGCAGAGCGCCTGTCGAGATGGTTGTCGCCATCGCGTTGGCTGTGTCGTGGAAACCGTTCGTGAAATCGAACACGAGAGCGGTGACGATCACGATCCCGAGGAGAAGCGTGATGTGTTCCATTTACCCAGGCTTCTGTTGGACGTCATTGGCTCGTGGACCGTAGGCAATCTGAGTGAACGGAAGATGAACTAGGTGGGGCCGCAGGGTGGCCCGAACTGGTGTGCCGCCACTCCGGTTGCGTTCGAAGTGGCGGCACAATCGATCATGGCGACGGCCAGAGGCCCGGAATTGGGCGGAAGCGCGGGTTCCGCCGCTGCGGGCCTACCCCCGCGCGAACTTCCTCAGTGCGGTCGTCGAGCCGTTGAAGAGATTCTGGTCACCCGGCAGGCTGCCGCTGTTGTCGTACTGCCAGAAGGTCCAATACTGCCAGCCCGCAGGCAGGGTCCCGGCCGACGAACTGTAGCGGGCCAGCCACAGGGCGTGGTTGGCGAAAGCGGCGCTGTTGCCGGTGCACTTCTTCCACCAGTTCGTGTTCGTGTAGATCACGGGCCGGCGGCCGGTCAGCCGTTTCACCTCGCTGCTGAAGGACCTTATCCAGGAGATCATCTTCGTCTTGCTCATGCCGTGGCACGTCTTCGAGCTGTACGGGTTGAACTCGATGTCGAGGGCGGGCGGCAGAGTCCAGCCGTCCGCCTTCCATGATCCGCCGTTGCGCACGAAGTACTGCGCCTGAGTCTTGCCGGACGACTTGTTGGGCAGCGCGAAGTGGTACGCGCCGCGGATGATGCCCGCGTTGCGGGCCCCGTTGTACTGCTGGCTGTAGTACGGGTTGCGGTAGGTGTGGGACTCGGTCGCCTTGACGTAGACGAACCTCGCGCCCTTGCTCTTCGCCTTCTGCCAGTCGACGTTCTTCTGGTGCGAGGAGACGTCGTGCCCCTTCGGCTTGCCGGCCGCGGAAACCGGAATCTCGGCGAGTGCGGTGGCCCCGAGCGCGAGCGTCGCCGCGGAGACCGCGGCGATGCGGGCACGGCGAAGAGACGGTTTGTGATCACGAGCCATATTTCCCCCCGGATGGCGACGTGCATGACAAATCCACCAGAGGGTATCGGAGGGCTCTTTCGGGACCGTCGATCTCCGGCCAGTCCGCTTCCGTGAGGGCGTGTGGGGGTGCATATGCGGCCTAACGGGAGCCCGGGAGCGGCGTTACACGGCGCGGCCTTGTCGGCACAGTGCGTGCTGGGGAGGGCGGCCCCGTGGGACGGCCCGCGGGGCGGCTGGCAGGGTGGGTGGCGTGGCGGCCGAGACGGGGCGGCGGATTCGGAACGGCGGATGGCGAGGGATGACATGGGCGGTTGTGCCGAGGCGGGCGATCAGGGGCCGAAGCGGGAGCAGGCGCTGGAGCAGGAGCAGGAGCAGGAGCAGGAGCAGGAGCAGGAGCACGAGCGGGAGCCTGGCGTGGGGCGGCCGCGGGACGCGCTGGGGCGGGCGTGGAACGAACTTGTGGCCACGGCCCGGCGCACCGTGACGGACGGGCTGGTCGTCGGTACCTCGGGCAATGTGTCGGTGCGCGTCGGCGGGACCGTACTGGTCACTCCGAGCGGGGTCCCGTACGACCGGCTGACCGCGCAGGATGCCGTCGCCGTCGACCTGAACGGCAAGCAGCTCCTCGGCGACCTGGCCCCCACCAGCGAGCTGCCCATGCATCTCGCGATATACCGCAGCACCGGCGCCGGGGCCGTGGTCCACACCCACGCCGTGCACGCCACCGCCGTCTCGACCCTCGTGCCGGAGCTGCCCCTGATCCACTACATGGCGGCAGCGCTGGGCGGGCCCGTGCGAGTCGCCCGCTATGCCCTGTACGGCACGGACGAGTTGGCCGAGAACATGCTCCGCGCCCTGGAGGACCGCACAGGTTGCCTACTCCAGAACCACGGCACCGTCACATACGGCGCCACCCTCGACCAGGCATACGACCGAACGGCACAGCTCGAGTGGATGTGCAGAGTCTGGCTGACGGCGAGCGCCCTGCCGGGCCGGTCTCCCACCCTCCTGTCCCGCGATCAGCTCCGCGAAGTGGAGGAGAAACTACGCGGGTACGGCCAGCCGCGAAGCTGAACGGTGACCGGTCCGCGGCGCCCGTATCGCCCGCAATTCCCGCCCCTGTCGCGGTGTGCGCGGGTGATGGCCGAGGTCCGGCCGGGGCGTGGCAGGAACGGACGTGTCACCCCAGCCCTGCCTTCGGCTGGCCACCGGAGGCCCGCGCACCGACACTGGAGCCGTGCGCACCGCCAAAGCGACGGCAGTCGCCGTCACCACTGTGATCGGTGCCGGTGCGGCCGTGGTCGCCGCCGGCAGGTACGCCAGCGATGCCGCTCTGAAGGCGCCGCCCGGGCGGCCGCTCCCCACCGAGCCGCGGCTCACCGTCCACGGCACCGCCGCGGGACAGGTCACCCTGACCCGGGACCTCGCCTCACTGCGTCCGGGTGTCTACGGCCTGGCCGGCGAAGGCTGCCATGCGATCGTCGGCGAAGTGCTGGAAGCAGCGCCGCACCCCGCCGACACCGTCGTACGCCGCCTCGAACGCGTCACCCACGGCGAGTTGAGCCCTGGCGCGCGCGTCTGGCTGACTCCGCAGGTGCATATCGGCAACCCCAAGACGGCTCTCGGCCTCGAATACACCGATGTCGACATCCCCGGCGAACTCGGTCCGCTGCCCGCCTGGTTCGTGCCCGGTGCCCGCGACAGCTGGGTGATCACCGTGCACGGCCTCGGCGCCACGCGTGAGCACCCCATGGTCCTCATGGAGTTCATGCACCGGCTCCGCTACCCGGTGCTCGACATCGCGTACCGCGGGGATCCGGGCGCGCCCCGGCCCCCGGACGGGCTCGGCCACCTCGGCGACACGGAGTGGCGCGACCTCGACGCCGCCATCCGCTACGCCCTGCGGTACGGCGCGGAACGCGTCGTCGTGCACGGCTGGTCCACCGGCGGTGCGATGGCCCTGCACGCCGCCGCACGCTCGTCGCTGCGCGACCGGATCGCCGGGCTCGTGCTGGACTCGCCGGTGCTCAGCTGGGAGGCCACGCTGCGCGCCCTCGCCGCCGCCCGTCGCACGCCGGGGCCGCTGCTGCCGCTCGCCGTCCGCGCGGCACAGGGCCGTGCGGGCCTGCACGGCGGCGCCATCGAGGAGGCCCTTGACCCCGAGAAGCTGAAGCTGCCGACCCTGCTGCTGCACGGCCCCGACGACGCCGTCGCCCCCTGGGGCCTGAGCCGCCGACTGGCCGACCGCCGCCGCGACACGGTCACCCTCCACGCCGTTCAGAACGCCCCGCACAGCGCCATGTGGAACGCCGATCCCCGGGGCTACGAAGAGACCTTGCGCCGCTTCCTCACGCCGCTGATGTAGCCGTCCTCGGCCTTCCTTCTGGAGGAGCTGTCCCGGGTTGCCGCAACCCCCACCGGCCATTGCGGCTGGGGCGGTCGCCCGGCCATCGCGGCCCCGGACTGTGCGAGCGCCTCCGTGGACCGTGCGAGCGCGCCCGTGGGCCTTCGGAAGTCATCGTGGCCGTGTGCGCCCGCCCACTTCCGCAGCCGCCGCAGCCGCAGCCTTCGGAAGTCATCGTGGCCGTGTGCGCCCGCCCACTTCCGCAGCCGCCGCAGCCGCAGCCGCCGCGGCGCCATGGTGTGCGTGGCACCGCGGCTGCGGCACTGCGGCTGTGGCACCGCGGCCGGCCCGGCCCGCCCGGGGTCCGCGGGGGGACTCACCCGCCGGAGCACCTCCGCGCCCCTTGGCCGTATCTTCCGTTTTGCTGCTGCTCATGCGCACTTAACCGGCCAATGCGGCCTCCCTTTCTACTCGCGTGGCATTCCGTTTGGGTTTTCGGACCGTCAACCGGAAGACTGCTCCCGTGACGTCCCGTATCCCGCGCGACTCCAGGCTCAGACTCGTCCGCCCACGATCCCTTGCCGCCGCCCCGCGAGCGGTGTCCGAGCGGCGTTCCCGCCGCCCCGCCCCCAGGCCTCCCGAGGGCACCCCGCCACCCGCGGAACTGGCCCGCATGGCGCGCGGCGGACTGGCCGGCGCCGTCCGTGTCGCGCGCTGGGCCGACGCCGCGCTGCGCCCCGGCCGCGACGGCGCGACCCCCGACGGCGGCGGCACCCTCTCCGACGCCACTGCCGAACGGGCCGCGGCCGACCTGGACCTGACGCCCGAACAGGTACGCGCCGACTGGGACACCGCGCGACTCGCCGGACTGGTCGAGGTGCACGGCGACAGCGCCCGCCCCGGCTGGCGGCTGCGCGCCTGGGACCGGGACGACTCCGCCGTACTTCGCGGCTGGGTCGCGCTGTTCGACGCCTGGTCGCTGGCCCACCCGGCGCCGGACGATCTCTTGCCCGCCGCGGTCGCCGAGGTCGTCGAGGCGATGCCGCAGGTGCTGTCCCTGCTCCAGCTGTCGGCCGGGCCCGTTCCCGTGTCGCAGCTGCTCGATCTCCTCGAGCAGCGCGTCACGGAACTGCGCACCGAGCGCTGCGAGATCCCCTACGGGCCGCACTCCGCGCCCACGATCCCTGCGCCCACGATCCCTGCGCCCACGATCCCTGCGCTGACGACTCCCGTGGCCGCGGCACCCGTGCTCGCAACACCCGCGTCCATCAGCTCCGAGCCCGCAACCGCCGAGCCCGAAACCGCCGAGCCCGCAACCACCGGCCCAGACACCGCCGAGCCCGCCCCAGCCGAGTCCACGGGCCCGGACGCCGTGAGCCATGTGGACGCCCCGCTGGCCGCACTGCTCGACTGGGCCCTTGACGCGCTCGCCGCCGTCGGCGCACTGACCTGCTCCGCCGGGCAGGCCACGCTCACCCCCCTCGGCAGCTGGGCGGTCTGGGTCAAGCTAGAGCAGATCTGCGTGGCCGCGCAGAGCCCCGCCGGGCACATCGAGCAGCCCGCCGAGGACATGCTGCGCGGCTGTGCGCGGCTGCGTCCGAACGCGGCCCGTGCCGAGTATCGCGCCTGGCTCGCCGCCCGCACCGTGGGCAGCGCCGTCACCGAACTCCTCGACGCCGCCCGCGGCGAGGACGCCCTGCTGCGCGGACTGGCCTTCGAGGCCCTGCGCGTGGTCGGCGCCCCGGCGGAGGCAGACGTCAGGGCGGCGGCGGAGGAACCGTCGCTGCGGCCCTACGCCCTGCTGTGGCTCGCCGAGCACGAGGGTCTGGACCCCGAGGACGCCCATGCGGTGCTCACCCGCGAGGAGTCGACCTGGCTGTGGGTGGACACCGCCGCGGCCGTCGCCGACCACGGCGAGGCCCAACTCCTCGTACGTCACCTGGAGTCGGCGATGCAGCCCACCGTGCCGGCGCTCCTCGACGAGGTGCGCGCCGTCGGCCACCCGCGCACCGTCCAGGTGCTGGTGGCCCTCGCCGCGGCCCACCCCGACCCGGCGCTCGCCAAGGCCGTGCGCCGCGCCGCCTTCCAGGTGCACACGGGAGGGGCGTAGCGACCCGCCGCACGGCAAGCAGCGGTCAGCCGGAGCCCTTTGTCTCCGGGGCGTACGTCCCGAAGCTCCATACGTTGCCCTCGGCGTCCCGGGCCATGTAGTCCCGTGAGCCGTAGTCCTGGTCCGTCGGGGGCATCAGGATCTCCACACCGTGCTCCACGGCCCGCCGGTGGTGCGCGTCGGCATCGTCCACGACGATGTACACCCCGGCTGGTCCGGCGTCCTTCATCGTCTGGTCGAAGATGCCGCCGCGGCCCTTCGAACCGAGCATCACCACGCCGTTGCCATAGGCCAGTTCGGCGTGGAGCACCGAGCCGTCCTCGCCCTCGTACACACTGACCTCCGTGAAGCCGAAGGCCTCGGTGAGCAGCCTGATGGCCGCCTTCGCGTCCCCGTACAACAGCGTCGGACAGATGCTCGGACGCCCGCCCTCACTGCCTGCCATACCGATCACCCCTTCTCTCGAATGTGACCCCCTTCCACAGTCTTGCACCGGGCACTGACAACGCCCCGGAGAAGCCGACCGGCCTGGCGCGGCGGCCAAGACGCCGAACGAGGGACCGCTGCCCGCCCGTGCGCCGTGTCGGCACGCTTCTGCGGCCGCGCCGCAGAAGCCGCGGCTACGCTCTCCGCCTGATTCGCGGGCATTCCAGGGCATAACGATGGCGGTGCGGAAGGGGGTGTTGCGTGGCGGCTCTGCCGTTCGACGCGACTGAAGTGAGCGCCTACGTCCGCCATCGGGCGCGGCCCGTCCCGAAGTCACCCGCCCCTGAATCGCCGGTCGCCCATGCCCTCGCTCCCCAGCATCCTGCTCCCCCGCATCCTGCTCCACGGCGCCCTGGTTCCCGGCATCCTGATCCCCGGCCCCCTGCGCCGCAGCACCCCGCTCCCGAAGCCCCGTTGCCCGCCGGCCGCTCCCGCCGTGCTTCCCGCCTCGTCGTGTCCATGGTCCTCGGCCTTCTCGCGGTGCCTCTCATCACCGCGGCCCATCTGACGCGCCCCGAGCCTTACGGAGACCACCTCACGGTGCACGCGCGCGTGGAGAACCCGGGTGCCCCGGAGCCCCGGCTGCGTATGACGGGCCGGGCCGTCGAGGCGTACGACCCCGGAACGGGACGGACCAGATGGGCCTATGCGCGCGAAGGGCGCAGGCCGCTCTCCGTGCTTCCCGTGCGCGGGCACGCCGTCACGCTCTGGAGCGACGGGCTGGTCACCGACACGGCCCGCCGTGACGGCCGCGCGGTCCGCTGGCACCGCGCCGCCCCCGCGGCCGCCGCCTGGCTGCGCTCCCCACGCGCGCGTGACGGCGCCGGTGTGCTGCAACGGCTTGCGCCCAGCTCCCGCATGCTCGCCGTCGTCACGCCGTACCGCATCGCCGCGTACCGCCTCGCGGACGGTGATCTGCGGTGGGTGCTGCCCGCCCGCCGGGGCTGCGCCTTCGAGCCCGCACGCACGATGCGGCACGGCCGCGCGCTTCTCGTGGCGCAGCCGTGCCGCAGCCCCGGCGCCTCCTGGACGGCGGAGGTCGTGGCGGTCGACGAGCTCGGCAGGATCGTGCCGCGGCGCGCACCCCTCGCCAACGAGCTGCCCGGCGGCAGCGATGACAGGAGCAACGCCGCCGCAGGCCCGGACGTCACAGGCGCACGACGGACCACCGGCACAGTGCGCAACAACACAGCGGCCGGCGACGGATAATCGCGGCGCACAGAAAAACCGGTTGCACGGTCCCGTTAGAATCGCCGCATGGCCATTCTCCTCACGCATTAGACGGCGTGATCCGCCTCAGCCGCCCATCCCGCCGTCCACCCTGCCCAGGAGTCTGTCCGTGATCACCGCCTCCGGTATCGAGCTGCGCGCCGGTGCCCGCGTCCTCATCGAGTCCGCCACCTTCCGTATCGCCAAGGGCGACCGCATCGGCCTGGTCGGCCGCAACGGCGCCGGCAAGACGACGCTCACCAAGGTCCTCGCGGGAGAGGGCATCCCGGCCGCCGGCACCGTGGCCCGCTCCGGAGAGGTCGGCTATCTGCCGCAGGACCCGCGCACGGGTGACCTCGACATACTCGCGCGCGACCGCATCCTCTCGGCCCGCGGCCTCGACACCCTGATCCGCAAGATGCGCGAGAACGAGCAGCGCATCGCCACCGGCAAGGGCTCCACCCGCGACAAGGCGATGAAGCAGTACGAGCGGCAGGAGACGGAGTTCCTCACCAAGGGCGGGTATGCCGCCGAGGCCGAGGCCGCCACCATCGCCGCCGCGCTGAACCTGCCCGACCGGGTGCTCGGCCAGCCGCTGCACACGCTCTCCGGCGGTCAGCGGCGCCGTATCGAGCTGGCCCGCATCCTCTTCTCGGACGCGGACACCCTCCTGCTCGACGAGCCGACGAACCATCTCGACGCCGACTCGATCGTCTGGCTGCGCGACTACCTGAAGACCTACCGCGGCGGCTTCATCGTCATCTCCCACGACGTCGACCTCGTGGAGACGGTCGTCAACAAGGTGTTCTACCTGGACGCCAACCGCTCGCAGATCGACGTCTACAACATGGGCTGGAAGCTCTACCAGCAGCAGCGCGAGGCCGACGAGAAGCGCCGAAAGCGCGAGCGCCAGAACGCCGAGAAGAAGGCCTCCGCGCTGAACGCCCAGGCCGACAAGATGCGGGCCAAGGCCACCAAGACCGTCGCCGCCCAGAACATGGCCCGCCGCGCGGACAAGCTGCTCGCAGGTCTCGAGGCGGAGCGGAAGGCGGACAAGGTCGCCAAGCTGCGCTTCCCGGAGCCCGCACCGTGCGGCAAGACGCCGCTCACGGCCGAGGGCCTGTCCAAGTCGTACGGCTCGCTGGAGATCTTCACCGACGTCGATCTGGCCATCGACAAGGGCTCCCGGGTCGTCATCCTCGGCCTCAACGGCGCCGGAAAGACCACGCTCCTCAGGCTGCTCGGCGGGGTCGAGAAGCCCGACACCGGCCAGGTCGTACCGGGCCACGGCCTGAAGATCGGGTACTACGCGCAGGAGCACGAGACGCTCGACGCGGACCGCACGGTGCTGGAGAACATGCGCTCGGCCGCGCCCGACATGGACCTGGTCGAGGTGCGGAAGGTCCTCGGTTCCTTCCTCTTCTCCGGCGACGACGTCGACAAGCCGGCCGGTGTGCTGTCCGGCGGCGAGAAGACCCGCCTTGCGCTCGCCACGCTGGTGGTCTCCTCGGCCAACGTCCTGCTGCTCGACGAGCCGACCAACAACCTCGACCCGGCCAGCCGCGAGGAGATCCTCGGCGCGCTGCGTACGTACAAGGGCGCGGTCGTCCTCGTCACGCACGACGAGGGAGCCGTCGACGCGCTCCAGCCCGAGCGGATCATTCTGCTGCCGGACGGCGTCGAGGACCTGTGGGGCGCCGACTACGCGGACCTCGTCGCGCTGGCCTGACCGGCTGCGGGCCCGTGTTTGAGTGGTTTCCAGGGCCCTACATGATCATTTTCCTCGCCGTTTCCTGCTCGGTTTTCGGTCAGGCGCCGCCGAGCCCTGCTTGATCGAATTCGCTGATCCACTGGCTATGGATCATTCGGCCGATCCGTGATCCATCATCTGTGTGAGATCTCCTCATACAGCGGTGTGTCGTACATCGATTTTGGGGCCGGATCAGGCATGGGGCGCAGCCGCGCCGTAACGCGGCTCTGACCTGCCGCTTAGCTCGTGAATTCGGGAAGCGCGGGCCGAAACGGTTCCCGGAATCTGAAATTCCGCTCGTGGTGATCTGTTCCGTGGGCCCAAACCTTGTCGCACGGACCTTGCCGAATGGGTGGCCAGGAAGCTCCGGAGGGGTGATCATGAGAGTCCAGAGCGCACTTCCCATGAGGAGGCACGGGTGGCCGAGACTCTGAAGAAGGGCAGCCGGGTGACCGGCGCCGCGCGCGACAAGCTCGCGGCAGACCTGAAGAAGAAGTACGACTCCGGTGCAAGCATTCGGGCACTGGCCGAGGAGACCGGCCGCTCGTATGGCTTCGTACACCGGATGCTGAGCGAGTCCGGGGTCACGCTGCGGGGACGCGGCGGGGCAACGCGAGGCAAGAAGGCCGCCGCGTCCTGACGACGGAGGCCTCCCGGCTCGCGGAATCCCCCTCGCTCCGGGGGTTCCAGGCTTCGGTGGTGGCCACCCGGTCGGTTGGCTGATCGACCGGGTGGTTACTGTGCAGTCACTTATGGGTGACCGGGTACGGCACCCTGTCCGACTGCATTCCATCGGAGGCGCCCCATGGTTTCGCTCGACCCGGTTCTCGACAAGGACGGCGTGCGGCTCACCGTCGACGAGGCGATCGCCACGGTGACGTTGGCCAATCCAGCCAAGCGCAATGCCCAGAACTTCGCGCTGTGGCGGGCGTTGGCCGAGGCCGGACGGTCGTTGCCGGGCAGTGTCCGGGTCGTCGTGCTGCGTGGCGAGGGCAAGTCCTTCTCCGCGGGCCTCGACCGGCAGGCCTTCACGCCCGAAGGGTTCGACGGGGAGCCGTCGTTCATCGATCTGGCGCGGGGCTCGGACGAGCAGCTGGACGCGGCGATCGCCGAGTACCAGGACGCGTTCACCTGGTGGCGGCGCAGCGACATCGTGACCATCGCCGCTGTGCAGGGCCATGCCATCGGAGCGGGTTTTCAGCTTGCTCTCGCCTGCGATCTGCGGATCGTCGCCGACGATGTGCAGTTCGCCATGCGCGAGACCAGCCTCGGACTGGTCCCCGACCTCACCGGGACGCATCCGCTCGTCGGGCTCGTGGGCTACGCCCGGGCGCTGGAGATCTGCGCCACGGGCCGCTACGTCCACGCCGACGAGGCCGAGCGCATCGGCCTCGCCAACCTTGTCGTGCCCGGCGACCAGCTCGACGACGCGGCGGGTGACCTCGCGGCCGCGCTGCTCGCGGCGCCCCGGGACGCGGTGATCGAGACGAAGGCGCTGCTCCAGGGCGCGACGGTGCGCGACTACGACACCCAGCGCGCCGCCGAGCGCGCCGCCCAGGCCCGCCGACTGCGGGACCTGGCGGGGATGGGCGACTGAGCCCTGCCGCCAGCTCGCCGCGCTGATGGTCGGCGCGTCGCCTGCGGGTCGTGTCGGCTGCCGTCCACGTGCCTGCCGACCAGCGCCTCCGCCGCCCGCCGGAGGGTGCCGTCGTCGGTGGTGACGCCTGTTTGGCGACGCCTGCTTGCCCGCCGGCGGGACCGGCGGGCGGCGTGTGCCCGGCTTCGGGTGGGTCAGGCTGTCACTGGTGAGGGCCGAGAATCCTCGGTGCTTGGTGCGTCGGTACCCCTGCACGTGGTCACGTCAGTTCTGTCACCAGTACCGCAACCGTGGGGTGGTTCGGCAGGGCCTCGCTGACGGCCGCGCGGACCGCGAGCGCCACGTCCAGAGTGCGGTGGTCGCGTGACGCCGCCAGCTCCACGCGTACGTGCCGGCGCGGTAGGGCCGCCCCGGACGTCGCCCTCGGATGCTCGTCGATATGGACCGCGCGCCCGCGGCCGCCGAGCGTGCCCGTCAGCCGGACCACACCGGGCACCGCCAGCACCGCCGCAGACACCTGGGCCTCGTCACCGCCGGCATCCGACGTCTCCGCCGCCTCGGCGGCCTGCCCCTCGGCGGCACCTGAAGGTGGCCGCGACTCCGTGGCCTGCCCCTCGGCGGCACCCGAAGGTTGCCCCGACTCCGCGGCCCGCTCTCCGCCAGCAGGGTGCCCTTCCGCTTGCGCGTCCGCAGCGCCTTCGGGGCCCTCGCCCGCATGGCCCGGCGCGCCGGGGGACCGCGTTTGCCCGGGCTGCTCGGGACCCGCCCCCGTGGCCTCGCCCGCGCCCGCATGGCCGGGCCCAGCGGGGGACCGCGCGTCTCCGAGCTGCTCAGGGCCGGCCCCCGCGTCTTCGCCCGCGCGCCCGTCCGCGGGTGGCGCGACCCCTTCGCCCCCGCGCGCCTCCCTGGCGGAAGATTCCGCAGCGGAAGGTTCCGCCGCCGAGGGTTCCGCCGCCGAGGGTTCCGGGCCGGAGGGTTCCGGGGCCGATGGTTCCGCGTCGAGGAGCGTCGTCACCCGTAGGTCCACGTCCGTGACGGTCAGGCCGATCGCCTCTGTTGCCGTGGTGAACAGCGTCCCGCGCAGGCGGTCGGCCGTGGTCGGGAGGGGGTCGGTCGGTGTCGCGGCGAACTCCGCCGTGATACGGAGTGGGCCGGGCGGCAGGGCGCTCGGGGGCGGCGGTACGGCCGGTGTCTGTCCGGCGTCGGGGTCCGCCGGTGCGATGCGGAGGACGCCGAGGCGGATACCCGGCTGTTCGTCCGCCGCCGCGCGCAGTACGGAGTCCGCCGCCGATTCAGCGAGCCAAGCCCCGTCGCGCGGCCCACCGAGGGGCAGCAGTCTGCCCAGGCCCAGCTGCCGCCGCACCGCCTGTGTCCATCGGTCCGCCGTCATTGCTCCAGCCTGCCGCATCTCTGGCGCGCAGTAGGGAAACCGCGCTTAGTGTGGACAAGGGAGTACATCCCCTCCCAAAAGTTTCCTAAAAGGATGAGCGGCGATGACTGAGACGACACAGCAGAAAGGCCCGGAGCCTCGCGAGAAGGCATCGCCGGATGAGCGGGGCAGGACGGGCGGCCCGGTGCGGCGCGGGGGCGGCGACCCCGGCACCCGGGGACGTACGACCATCGCCGACGGCGTCGTCGAGAAGATCGCAGGGCTCGCGGCGCGCGACGTCTTCGGCGTCCATGCGATGGGCAGCGGTCTCTCCCGGACCTTCGGCGCCATGCGCGAGCGGGTGCCCGGCGGGGGTGACAAGTCCGTCACGCGCGGGGTGAAGGCAGAGGTCGGCGAGGTGCAGACGGCGCTCGACCTGGAGATCGTCGTCGTCTACGGCGTATCGATCGAGGACGTCGCCCGCGACGTACGGGAGAACGTGATCGCGGCTGTCGAGCGCATGACGGGGCTTGAGGTTGTGGAGGTCAACATCGCCGTCAGCGATGTGAAGCTCCCGGAGGAAGAGGAAGAAGAGCCCGAGACGAGGCTGCAGTAGCGAGCGTTCCTGGTCAGTGAGCGACGCCCGCCGTCGACGCGGGCGTCCCCCCTGCCGCACGCTCTCGAGGCTCTCGCAGAGGAGCGCACAATGAACATGGCCATGATCGGCTTGATCGCCGGAATGGCGCTGGGGTTCGCCGGATACTTCGGCGGTTTCGGAGCCTTCCTCCTGGTGGCGGCGCTCGGCGCTGTCGGATTCGTCGCCGGGCGGTTCGCGGAGGGGGACCTGGAACCCGGTGAATTCTTCCGTACCCGCGGCGAACGGCGGCGGTGACGCCGTTGCCCGGTCAGTCCGTCGAGCCTGCAGAGCGCGGCGCGACCCGGATCGCCGACCGGGTCGTGGCCAAGATCGCCGCGTGGGCGGCACGTGAGGCGCTGGACGCCGTGCCCCAGGGCGGTGAGCCGCCGCATGCGACGGTCACCGTGCACCAGGAGACCGGCCGCGTCCGGACCGCCCGCGTCCGGATCAGCCTCGAGCTCGACTATCCGTCCGACATCGGACGCCAGTGCGGCGCTGTGCGTCGGCACGTCGCCGAGCGGGTAAAAACGTTGGCGGGGATGGAGGTGCCCGAGGTGGCCGTCCAGGTGGAGCGGCTGCACTCGGCACATGCGCGCAGCGCCGCACAGGGGAGGACACGGTGAGCGAGTCCCAGGGCCCGTCGGGCTCCGCCGGCGGCAGCACCCAGCGTCTTCCGGTCGTGGAGCGGGAGCCCGGCGCGGCGCCGAGCGACCTCGACCAGTCCGCATCCGCGGCCGCGTACGAGCCGCTGCCCACCGCCGAGGGCGACGACGGCAGGCCCCGACGCTTCTGGTCGGCCCGCCGCATCCCCGCGGCGCTGCTCGCGCTGCTGGTCTTCGCCGGTGCGGGGCTGATGCTGTACGACATCGCGGCCGTGCGCGCGGACCGGCCCGCGATGCAGTGGCGCAAGACCCTCGCCCGCGAGCTCGCCCAGCGTCCCCTCGACAACCTCTGGGTGCTGATCGGTGCCGGGGTGGCAGCGGCCCTGGGTCTGTGGCTGCTGGTGCTCGCCACCACACCGGGCCGGAGGGCGGTCCTGCCCATGCGGCGTGTGCACCCGGACGTACGGTCCGGACTGCACCGCGACGCCGCCGCCATGGTGCTGCGCGACCGGGCCATGGAGGTCTCCGGAGTGCAGTCGGCGCGGGTGCGCGTGAGGCGCAGGAAGGTCGACGTCCGCGCGGTGTCGCACTTCCGTGAACTCGACGAGGTACGGGGCGACTTGGACACCGTACTCGCGGACGGCATCAGAGAGCTGGGGCTCGGCCGGGCGCCCGCCCTCTCCGTGCACGTCCGCCGGCCCGGTAAGAAGGGGTGAGTGCCGTGCTGGGGACGGTCAACCGTGTGCTGCTGGGGCTCGCCGGTCTCGTGCTGCTCGTGCTGGGTGGTTCGGTGCTCGCCGTCGGTCTCGGCGTCACCCCGCCGTCGTGGTGGATCCACGACGGGAAGCGCGACGTGCTGCTGAGCGAAGCCGACCAGACGAGATGGCGGGACGAAGGCTGGTGGTGGCCCACCGTCATTGCCGTGCTCGCGGTGTCGGTGCTGCTCGCGCTGTGGTGGCTGTCGGTCCAGCTGCGTCGGCGCCGGCTGGCCGAGGTGCTGGTCGACACCGGCGACGGCGAGGGGGCGCTGCTGCGGGGCAAGGCCCTGGAGTCCGTGCTGGCGAGCGAGGCCGGAGCGCTCGACGGGGTGGAGCGGGCGCACGCCACCCTGACCGGACGGCGCAACGCGCCCGAGGCACGGGTGCGGATGGTACTGGAGCCGTTCGCCGCGCCCGGAGAGGCGCTGCGGAGGCTGGCCGGCGAGGTACTGGCGCACGCGCGCGGCTCGGCAGGGCTGGACCGGCTGCCTGCCGAGGTCCAGCTCCGCGCGGTCAGGCACCGCGCGGAGCGGGTCACGTGAGAAGCCGCTCGGCACCCCGTACCACTGTGGCGATGAGCCGGGCTTTGCCGCTCCGGACGCGAACCGAGCCTCAAAAGGGGCGTGTGTCAGAACCCGTGCCGGGCTCCGCCGTCCACCGGCAGCATGATCCCCGTCAGATACGACGCCGCCGGCGACAGCAGGAACGCCGCCGTGCGGCCGAACTCCTCCGGGGTGCCGTAACGGCGCAGCGGGATGTTCGCCTCGTTGGCCGCGCGGGCGGCCTCCGGGTCGGGGGAGAGGGCGTCCAGCTCCCGGACGCGGTCCGTGTCGATACGGGACGGCAGCAGGCCTATGACGCGGATGCCGCGAGGGCCGAGCTCGTTGGCGAGCGACTTGGCGAAGCCTGCGAGGCCGGGGCGCAGGCCGTTGGAGATCGTCAGCCCGGGGATCGGCTCGTGCACCGATCCGGAGAGCACGAAGCCGATGACGCCGCCCTCGCCGAGCTCCGCCGCGGCCGCCCGGGCCAGTCGCACCGCCCCGAGGAAGACGGACTCGAACGCCGCCTGCCACTGCTCGTCGGTGTTGTCGGCGGCGGAACCGGGAGCCGGTCCGCCGACGCTGATCAGTACGCCGTCGAAGCCCCCGAAGCGCTCGCGCGCGGCCGCCACGAGGCGTCCGGCGGAGGCGGAGTCCGCGTTGTCGGCGGCCACACCGACGGCGTTCGGGCCCAGTTCGGCGGCGGCATCGGCGACGCGCTTCTCGTCCCGGCCGGTGATGACGACCTTCGCGCCGTCCGCGACGAGCTCGCGCGCCGCCGCGTTGCCCAGGCCCCGGGTGGCTCCGGTGACGACGTAGACACGGTCCTTCAGTCCAAGATCCATGGCCCTATCCTGCCTCCTCCGTCCCGAACAGGGTGAAAGCGGCCCCCACCAGGCCGATATGGCTGAACGCCTGCGGGAAGTTCCCGAGCTGCCTGCGGTTCACGGGGTCGTACTCCTCCGCGAGCAGGCCCACATCGTTGCAGAGCCCCACCAGCCGTTCGAACAGCTCCTGGGCCTCCTGCGGGCGCCCCGTCAGATGCAGCGCGTCCGCAAGCCAGAAGGAGCAGGCGAGGAACGCGCCCTCGCTGCCGGGCAGTCCGTCGATGTCCGTCTGGTCATCCGTGCTGTAGCGGCGCAGAAAACCGTCGTGGCTGAGCTCCTTGCGTACCGCCTCGATGGTGCCTGTCACCCGAGGGTCCTCGGGCGGCAGGAATCCGACGCGCGGAATGAGCAGCAGCGCGGCGTCCAGTTCGCGGGAGCCGTAGAACTGCGTGAACGTGTTCCGGTCCGGGTCGTAGCCGCGCTCGCACACCTCGCGGTGCACGGCGTCCCGCATCGCGCGCCAGCGGTTGATGTCACCACGCAGCCTCGGGTCCGCCTCCAGCGCGCGTACGGTCCGGTCGGCGGCCACCCACACCATGATCTTGGAGTGCACGAAGTGGCGGCGGGGGCCGCGGACCTCCCACAGCCCGGAGTCGGGCTGCTGCCAGACGGACTCCAGGAACTCCAGCAGGCGGCGCTGCACCTGCCACGCGTGCGGCATGGCCGGCAGGCCCGCTTGGCGCGCCAGCATGAACGAGTCGACGACCTCGCCGTACACGTCGAGCTGCAGCTGCTGCACCGCTTCATTGCCGATGCGCACGGGGACCGAGTCCGCATAGCCCGGCAGCCACGGCAGTTCGAACTCCGGGATCCTGCGCTCGCCTGCCAGGCCGTACATGATCTGCAGGTCCCCGGGGCTGCCCGCGACCGCGCGCAGCAGCCAGTCCCGCCACGCCTTGGCCTCCTCCTGGTAGCCGGCCGCCAGCAGCACCCCCAGGGTGAGCGTCGAGTCGCGCAGCCAGCAGTAGCGGTAGTCCCAGTTGCGGACGCCGCCGATCTCCTCGGGGAGCGAGGTGGTGGCCGCGGCGACGATGCCGCCGGTCGGTGCGTACGTGAGGGCCTTGAGGGTGATGAGGGAGCGGACGACCGCATCCGCGTGCGGGCCCTTGTACCGGCACCGGTCCGCCCAGGCCTGCCAGTCCTCGACGCTGTCCGCCAGCGCCTTGTGCGGCTCGCACTGCGGTGGGCGCGGCTCGTGGGAGGGGTGCCAGGTGAGTACGAACGCCACCTTCGCGCCCTCGGCGACCGTGAACTCCGAGTGCGTGCCGAAGTCCTTGCCCCAGGTGCGCACTTCGGGGTCGCTGCGCAGCCACATCGAGTCGGGGCCCGCCACCGCCACGCGATGGCCGTCGGACCTGCGCATCCACGGGATGACCGAGCCGTACTCGAAGCGCAGCCGGAGGGTGCTGCGCATCGTGACCTCGCCGGAGAGGCCCTCGACGACGCGTACGACATCGGGGCAGCGGTCGCGCTGCGGCATCAGATCGGTGACGCGGACCGTGCCGCTGTCGGTCTCCCAGACCGAGTCCAGGACCAGTGTGCGCGGGCGGTAGGCACGGCGGGTGCAGGGGCCCGCGTCCTTCGGCGCGATACGCCAGTGCCCGTTCTCCTCGTCGCCGAGCAGCGCGGCGAAACAGGCGGGCGAGTCGAAGCGGGGCAGACACAGCCAGTCGATGGAGCCGTCCCTGCTCACAAGAGCGGACGTCTGCTGGTCGCCGATCAACGCGTAGTCCTCGATGGGTCGGTGCACGTCTGGCGGGTTCCCGGCGGGGACCGATGCCAACCCGAACGGGCGTCTGGCCGGGTGACCGAACCCGGCTGGAGCGCGCCCCGACCGCACGGCGGCATGTTGAGGACGAGCCCGTCAGGGCGATCAGGGGGGTCTGGGGGCGGAGCCCGCAGCGGGGTCCAGGGGCGGAGCCCATGCCACGCGGCGGAGCCGCATATCGGATGCTGCGGGCAGGGGCGGGTGGGGAAAACCGCACGAGCTAAACGGCGGCCGGCTCCGGCGCCTCCGCCGACTCCGCGGCCGCCTCAGCCCTGTCCCGCCGCTCACGGCGAACCAGAACCACCCACCCGACGGGCACCCCGGCCGCGAACAGCCACCACTGAATCGCATAAGCCATATGCGGTCCGATACTGCTGTGGTCGGGCTCCGAGATCAGCTCGGGACTGTCCCCCTTGGGCTCGGGCGACACCTGTGCGACATAGCCACCGAGCACCTGCCCGCCGCCGAGGCTCTTCGCCACCTGCTCACTGTTGATCAGCATGATCTGCCGGTCGGGCAGCCCCTGGACGTTCTTGATGCCGCTCTCGGCGGTCGTCTCGTCGGCCATGAGCCGCCCGGTGACGGTGACCTCGCCCTTCACGGGCGCGGGGATCTTCGGGAAGGCGGTCTGCGGACCGTTCGCGGGGATCCAGCCGCGGTTGACGAGGAGCATCCGGCCGTCCTTGAGGACGAACGGCGTCAGGACGTGGAAGCCGACCTCGTCGTCGGAGTTGGTGCGGCGCCGCACGACGACCTCGTGGGCGGTGTCGTACGTCCCGGTCGCGGTCACCGTCCGGTACAGCTCGGAGTGGGGCACGGTGTGCCCCGGCGAGGTGAGCTGCTCCACGGGCACCGGCTGCGCGGACAGCGCGTCGGAGATCAGCTTGTTCTGCGCGACACGGTGTTCGTGCCGGTGCAGCTGCCAGAAGCCCAGCTGGATCATCGTGGGGATGAGCGCCAGGGTCACAAGGGTGAGGATCACCCACTGCCGGGACAACAGGAAGCGGTACACCCCATTGACGGTACCTGGCACCGATCGGCCCCCTACGGGAGGGTCTCCCGTAGGGGGCCACGTACCCCGGCGCGGGCTCACACCTTGTCGACGATTCCCACCTTCCCCTCCGCGCGGGAACAGTGCGCCCCGCAGAACCAGTGGCCGTCGACCTCGACTCCCTGGCCGATGATCTGGACCCGGCAGTGTTCACAGAGGGGCGCCATGCGGTGGATGGCGCACGCGAAGCAGTCGAAGACGTGCACCGCGCCCTGCGCGTGCACCTCGAACGACATCCCGTAGTCGTTTCCGCAGACCTCACAACGTGCCATGCGCCACAGCGTGGAGTGCGGGGGCGGAGGCGGCGAGCCATCCGGAGGCGAGTCGCCCGGCAATCACCCGGTCGCCCGGCAATCAGCCGTCCGACGCCGGGGCGACGTCGTGGAGGAGCTGCCCGAAGGCGGCCTCGTCCACGACCGGCGTGCCGAACTGCTTCGCCTTCGTGGTCTTGGAGGTGCCGGAGTCCGGGTCGTTCGTGACGAGCAGGCTGGTCAGCCGGGACAGGCTCGTCGCGACGTGCAGCCCGGCCTCGACCGCCCGGTCCTCGAGCAGCTCGCGCTCGACGGAGGTGTCGCCCGAGAACGCCACACGCATGCCCTGTTTGAGTGGCTTGCCTGGTTCGTAACGCCCGGGGTTGGGATAAGGGCACGGCGGCCGCTTTCGCGAGGGCCGCCAACCGCCCGGCTGGTACGAGGCCTGACGGCCGATCCGGGGCGTGGCCGGCCGGTCCGCCCACTCGGTGAGCGGCCGGCACTCCAGCAGCGGCAGCCGCACCCCGTCCCGCGCGGCGGCGTGCAGGCTCGGCCGGAAAGCCTCGGCGAGCACGCGCGCGTCGTCCAGTGCATGGTGGGCGCGCTGCTGTACGACGCCGAAGTGCGAGGCCAGCGTCTCCAGCTTGTAGTTGGGCAGGGGCAGGCCCAGCTCCTTGGAGAGCGCGATGGTGCACAGGCGCTGACGCACCGGAGCAGTGCGCTCAGCGCGCGCGTACTCCCGGGCGATCATCGACCAGTCGAAGGCGGCGTTGTGCGCGACGAGGACGCGGTCGGCGAGCCGGTCCGCGAACTCCTCGGCGATGTCGCCGAAGAGAGGTGAGTCCGACAGCACGTCACTCGTCAGACCGTGGATCCATACGGGCCCCGGGTCGCGCTCGGGATTGACCGTCGTGTACCAGTGGTCCTCGACCCCGCCGCGCGCATCCAGCCGGTAGACGGCGGCCGACACTATCCGGTCGTCCCGGGCGAGGCCGGTGGTCTCCACGTCGACGACCGCGTACCCCTTCGGATACGCGGCCGGCCATGGTGCCGCGGGCGCTGCGGTCGTGCGGTGGCGGTCTTCGAGCATGGTCACTGAGGATACGGGCCCTGACTGACAGCCCTCGTACGGGTCGTCACCAGCGGCCCTCGACGGGGCGTATCCCATTGCCCTGTTGACGGACCCGGCTCGCCTGTGGACGGACCCGGACGCCCCTGGTTCTCCGGATCTGTCTCATTTGCGCTAGGTGGCGGCTCAATTGACGGTCGCTCCAGTTCCGGCTCCGCGGGGCGGCGCTTCGAGCAGCCCGGTCACCAGTGCCCGTATGGACGTGGTGAACACCTTCTCCGTGTCGATGGGCGCGGCCAGCGCGCGTGCCAGCGCAGGATCGCCGTCCGCCGTGCGCGCACCCCACAGCTCCTCCTCGCCGGGCCGCTGCACGGGTGCGCGCTCGCGGTTGCGCTCGACGAGGACGTGGCCGACGACATGGAACTGAACGGCCCGTACCACCTCGGCGGCCCGAGGACCGTGGAGGCCCGCCGCGTGCACCTCGCGCACCAGCACCTCCTGGGCGGGCAGGAACATCTGCTCGGTCAGACCGCGTTCGTGCACCATCGCCACGAGGTGAGGGTGGTCGCGCAGCCGACGGCGCAGGGCGCGGGCCACGGAGACGATGCGCTGGGCCGGGGTGCCGCCGGTGGGGCGGAGCTCGCCGAGGTCGGCGACGGTGCGCTCGACGAGGGCGTCGAGGAGGGACTCGCGGTTGCCCACGTGCCAGTAGATCGAGGTCACCGCCGTGCCGAGTTCGGCCGCGAGCTTACGCATCGTCAGGGCGCCCGGGCCATGCTGTTTCACCAGGTTCGCGGCGGTGTCCAGGATCTCGTCGCGGCTGAGTGACGGTCTCGGCATGAATCCCCCCAAGTTCCCGGCGCGCCGGTCGGCCAAGTCGTCAGGCCAAGTCGTCGGCGTGCACGCCTCTTTACCTTCATCGCGCGTCGCTGTAACTGTGTTACAGGCGGCCGTCCGACTGGTGACATCAGCGGCCGAGCCGCCGGGCCCCCGGCACGTCAGAGTCGACGAAGGGTGGTACCCCATGGCACGCGTACGGTATGGCGCGCGGACGGAGGCGGAGATCGCCGCCGCGCGCACCGCGAACTCCGCACTGCCCGACATCTGGTCCACCGGCGTGGTGGCCGTCTGGGAGAGCGACCCCGACGCGGTGGCGGCCGTGCTGCCGCCGCCCCTCAAGCCCACCGGGCGCCCTCTGGTGCGGGCGAACATCAGCAAGGTCGAGCTGCCCGGCTATCCGCTGGGTGCGGGCTCGGTCGCCGTCGCGGCCGCGCACGACGGTACCGAGGGCTGGTATCCGCTGGTCATGCCGATGACCCACGAGCGAGCCCTCATCGGCGGCCGCGAGGTCTTCGGCGAGCCGAAGAAGCTGGGCGAGGTGACGGTCGAGCGGGACGGCCTCGTCGTACGGGCGTCGCTGGCGCGGCACGGCATCGCGTTCGTCGAGGTGCGCGGCGCGGTGAGCGGGGAACTGCCGGTTCCGGAGCCGACGCAGAAGACCGACTTCTACTTCAAGTTCCTTCCCGCGGTGGACGGTTCGGGTCTCGAGGGCGATCCGGTGCTGGTGCACTGCGTGCGCAACGAGAAGGTACGCAGGCTGGAGCAGATCACGGGCGACGTCGTGCTGCGTGAGTCGATGTACGACCCCGTCGCCGATCTGCCCGTACGCCGGCTGGTCGAGATCACCATCGGCGAGAAGACCAGCGACCAGAAGGGCAGGGTCGCCGAGCGGGTGAGCGCGCAGGCGCTGCTGCCGTACATCCATCAGCGCTACGACGATCCGCAGCAGGTCCTCGACGGCCCGCCGGAGGGATCGGCACAAGGGAGGAGGGCCTGATGGAGCTGAGGGCAGGGCAGGTCGCGGTCGTCACGGGCGCGGCGAGCGGTATCGGGCTGGCCATGGCACGCCGGTTCGCGGCGGACGGCCTCAAGGTGGTCCTCGCGGACGTGGAGGAGAGCGCCCTGGAGAAGGCGGCCGCGGGGCTGCGCGAGGACGGGGCGCAGGTGCACGCGCGCGTGGTCGACGTCGGCGAGCGCGAGCAGGTGGTCGCCCTGGCGGACGCGGCGTACGAGACCTTCGGCACCGTCCATGTGCTGTGCAACAACGCGGGCGTCGGCTCGGGCGCCGAGGGCCGCATGTGGGAGCACGACCCGAACGACTGGAAGTGGGCCTTCGCCGTCAATGTTTGGGGCGTCTTCCACGGCATCCAGGCGTTCGTGCCGCGCATGCTGGCGGCGGGCGAGCCGGGACACGTCGTCAACACCTCATCGGGCGACGGCGGCATCGCCCCGCTGCCCACCGCCTCCGTGTACGCCGTCACCAAGGCGGCCGTCGTGACGATGACCGAGTCGCTGTACGCGCATCTGAAGGCGGAGCACGCGCGCGTGGGGGCCTCCGTGCTCTTCCCCGGCCCGCACATGCTGCGCACCGGCCTGTGGGAGTCGCACCGCAACCGGCCCGCCCGGTACGCCAAGCAGAAGCCCCGCCGGACCCCCTACCGCAGCCTCGACCAGTGGGAGACGGCGATGCGGGAAGCGGGGCAGGAGGTGCGGTTCACGCCGGTCGAGGACGTGGCGGACCTGGTGGCCGACGGCATCAGGGACGACCGCTTCTGGCTGCTGCCGGCGAGCGAGCACAGCGATCAGCAGATCCGGGCGAGGTCGCAGTCCATGCTCGACCGCGCCAACCCCTCGTATCTCGAGAGCTTCATCCTGGACTGACTAGGGAGCCGCCATGACCGACGCGGGCACAGGCACGTACGGGAACGCAGACCCGGCCCGACAGGCACAGGACGCACAGGACCGGTCCGACGACCCGTACCTGATCATCTCCTCCGACTGCCACGCCGGGCTCCCCACCGAGGAGTACCGGCCCTATCTGGACGCCCGCTTCCATCGTGCCTTCGACGACTTTCTCGCGGGCCGGGACGCGCGCCGCGAGGAGGCGACACGCCTCGGCATACGGAACGAGGCGTTCGCGCACAAGTGGTTCCAGGACAACGAGGAAGGGCTGCGCGGCGGTTGGGACACCGCTCAGCGGCTCAAGGAACTCGACGGCGACGGAGTGGCGGCGGAGGTCGTCTTCCCGGACGCCGACGCCGTCGACAGCCAGACCGCCGCCCCCTTCGGCGTGGGCCTCGGCCTCTCCGGCGACCAGGACCCCGAGCTGGGCATGGCGGGCGCGCAGGCCCACAACCGGTGGCTCGCCGACTTCGTCTCCGAGAACCCGGAGCGGCACTGCGGTGTGGCCCTGCTGCCGGTCACAGCCGAGCCCGGCAAGGTCGTCGCCGAGATCCACCGCGCCAAGGAGTCCGGACTCGGCGCCCTCATGATCCCCTCCATGTGGGTCGACAAGGAGCCCTACCACAACCGCCGTTACGACCCCGTATGGGCCGCGGCGGCCGACTGCGGGATGCCGGTGGTCACCCACTCGGGAGCGGCGCCGCGCCACGAGTACGGCGACCACCTGGGCATCTATGTGAGCGAGGTGACCTGGTGGCCCGCCCGGCCGCTGTGGTTCCTGCTCTGGTCGGGCGTCTTCGAGCGGCATCCCGGGCTGAAGTTCGGGGTTGCCGAGTCGGGCTGCTGGTGGCTGCCGAACCTACTGTGGTTCATGGACCGCCTCTACCTCGGCGCGCACGGCGGCAAGAAGCTCTCGCCGTTCGCCGAGCTGAAGCGGCCCCCGCACCAGTACCTGGACCGGCAGGTCTTCATCTGCGCCACCAACACCAAGCGCCGCGAACTCGCCCAGCGCTACGAGATCGGTGTCGACAACATCCTGTGGGGCAGCGACTTCCCGCACCCCGAGGGGACGTGGCCCGACACGCGCGCGTGGCTCGCGAAAACCTTCCACGACATCCCCGTCGTGGAGACCCGCCGGATGCTCGGCCTGGCGGCGGCCGAGGTCTTCGGCTTCGACGTGGAGAAGCTGACGCCGCTGGCCGGCCGTATCGGCCCGACACCGGCCGAACTGGGCCAGCCCGCAGACCAGACGGCCGTCGAGGCGTCCTGGGCGCGCTCCCGCGAGGTGGGCCGCCACTGGCTGACCGACCACGACTTCCCGGCCCTGGGGGTGACCCCGTGACGACGACCGACCGAGACCCCGTGACAGCCACGACCGATCGAGCCCCCGAGACGGCCACGACCGATCGAGCCCCCGTGCCGCCCACGACCGACCGCTACACGGTCATCTCCGCCGACTGCCACGCGGGCGCCGACCTCCTCGACTACAAGCCGTACCTGGAGTCCCGGCACCACGACGCGTTCGACGCCTGGGCGGCCACCTACGTCAATCCGTACGAGGACCTGCTCGCCGACTCCGCCGACAAGAACTGGAACTCCGACCGGCGCCTCGACGAGCTGGAGCAGGACGGCATCGTCGCCGAGGTCGTCTTCCCCAACACCATCCCGCCGTTCTTCCCGTCCGCATCGCTGATGGCCCCCGCGCCGACCCGCGAGGAGTTCGACCAGCGCTGGGCGGGCCTGCGCGCCCACAACCGCTGGCTCGCCGACTTCTGCGCGGCGGCGCCAGGCCGCCGCGCGGGCGTCTTCCAGATCCTCCTGGGCGACGTCGACGAGGCGGTGAAGGAGATCCGCTGGGCGGCGGCCGCGGGCCTCAAGGGCGGTCTGCTCCTGCCCGGCACCCCGCCGGGATCGGGCCTGCCCGAGCTGTACTCCTCGGCGTACGACCCGATCTGGGCGACCTGCGCCGAGCTCGGCGTACCCGTCAACCACCACGCCGGCTCCGCCTCACCACCGCTCGGCGACGAACCTGCCGCGCGCGCCGTCTTCATGGTGGAGACGACGTGGTTCTCGCACCGGGCGCTGTGGCATCTGGTGTTCGGCGGAGCGTTCCGCCGCCACCCGGAGCTGAAACTCGTCCTCACCGAGCAGGGCTCGGGCTGGATCCCGGGCGTGCTCGACATGCTGGACTACTACCACGGGCGGCTGGTGGCGGCGGCCACGCGCGCGTCCACCGCCGAGTCCAAGTTCGGTGCGGGCCTGGCCGCTTCGATGGGCAAGGGCCCGAGCGAGGTCTGGCGCGAGAACTGCTTCGTGGGCGCCAGCTTCATGCGCCCGCACGAGGTACCGCTGCGCGACCGCATCGGCCTCGACAAGATCATGTGGGGCAGCGACTACCCGCACGACGAAGGGACGTATCCGTACTCCAGGGAGGGCCTGCGGATCGCGTACGCGGGTCTGCCGCGGGATGAGATCGCGGCGATGGTGGGCGGCAACGCGGCCCGCGTCTACGGTTTCGACCTGGCCCTCCTCCAGCCGATCGCGGCGAGGGTCGGCCCGACCGTGGAGGAGCTGGACGAACCCCTGAAGGAACCGCCGGCGGACGCCACCAGTCCGGTTTTCGCACCCGGGGGATCGGTCCGCGTCTGGTGAAGGTGACGGCCCTGTACATGGCCGATCGCTCACCCGGGGGCAAGAGAGTTTCCCCGGGTGAGCGACCAGGCACCCGAAAGTGACGCTACGCCCGGCAGCGGTACTCCGCACGGCGAGACCCACACGGGTGCGCCGGGCGAGCGCCTCGGCCGGCTTCATGCCGGAGAGGACGACCGCCTCCGTGCCGGGAGGGCCGGCCGGAGATCAGCCTGAAGATCAATGGCCGAAGCCACCAAGAAGTGGGCCGTACCGCCGGTAATACTTGTCGGTAACACGGTCTGGCCGCCGCACGCCCAGGCCTCTACGGTGCACCCATGCCGAACCTGCCCGATGCCGTGCTGTGGTCCATACCGGCCTTCGTCCTGCTCACCGTCGTCGAGATGGTGAGTGTCCGCCTCCATCCCGACGAGGACGCCGCCATATACGAGGCGAAGGACGCCGCCACCAGTGTCACGATGGGGCTCGGCAGTCTCGTCTTCGACTTCCTGTGGAAGATCCCGATCGTCGCGATCTACACGGCGGTGTACGAGCTCACGCCCCTGCGGGTGCCCGTGCTGTGGTGGACGGTCCCGCTGATGCTGCTCGGGCAGGACTTCTTCTACTACTGGTCGCACCGCGGCCACCACGTCGTACGGATCCTGTGGGCCTGCCACGTCGTCCACCACTCCAGCCGCAGGTTCAATCTCACCACCGCGCTGCGGCAGCCCTGGACGTCATGGACGGTCTGGCCCTTCTACCTGCCGGTCATCGCGCTCGGCGTGCACCCGGCGGCGCTCGCGTTCTGCTCGTCGGTGAACCTCGTGTACCAGTTCTGGATCCACACCGAACGCATCGGCAGGCTGCCCCGCGCCTTCGAGTTCGTCTTCAACACGCCGTCGCACCACCGTGTCCACCACGCCTCCCAAGGCGGCTACCTGGACCGCAACTTCGGCGGCATCCTGATCGTCTGGGACCGGCTGTTCGGCAGCTTCGTACCGGAGACCGAGCGGCCCGCCTACGGACTGACCAAGAACATCGCGACCTACAACCCGTTGCGCGTGGCCACGCACGAGTACGTCGCCATCGCCAAGGACCTCCGCACGGCGGGTAGTTGGCGTGAGCGGGCGGGGCGCGTGTTCCGCGGACCGGGGTGGCAGCCGGCGGAGCCCGTACCGTCCGCAGCAGCGCGGCAGACGGTCGGGGATGGCGCTGCGGTCGGGGAGGGCGCTGCGTGAACGGCCGCCGCGAGGGGCCCGCCCGCGCGCTGTTGTGGGCTTTCGCGCTCGCGGCGGTCTCCGATCTCGTCGCCCTGGCAGCCGGGGCCGATACGGTCCACACCGTCGTCAAGCCGCTGCTCATGCCGCTGCTCGCCGCCCATGCGGCCGCGCGAGGCGGGCCGCGGCTCCTGGTCGGGGCGCTGCTGTGCGGGTGGGCAGGCGACACGCTGCTGCTGTTCGAGGCCGATCCGGCGTTCCTCGCCGGGATGGCGGCGTTCGCGGTAGGGCACGTCTGCTACCTGGTGCTTTTCGGGAGGCTCGTGCCTTTCGCGAGGCTCGTGCCGTTCAAACGGCCTGCGATCTCAGAGCCGGAGCCGGAGCCGGAGCCGGAGTCGGAGCCGGAGCGGGGGCTGGAGGTGGCGGTGGAGCCGGAGTCGGAGCCGAACCGCGCCGCACGCGCGCGTGCCGTCTGGCTCCCGGTCGCATACGGCGTTGTGCTCATCGGCACCGTCACGCTGCTGTGGCCGGATCTGCCGGAGGAGCTGCGCGGGCCCGTCGCCGCGTACAGCCTGCTGCTGACGGCCATGGCGTACGGAGCGGGTCGGCTGGGGCTCGCGGCGGGCATCGGGGGAGCGCTCTTCCTCTTGTCCGACACGCTCATCGCGACCGGCGTTGCCGAGTGGCCGCAGCTTCCGCTCCCCGATCTGTGGATCATGGGCACCTATCTCGCGGCCCAGTACCTGCTCACCCGCGGGGTGCTCGACGCCCACGGCAGGCGGTGCCCGGCCGCTACCAGCGGATGGGCAACGGCAACGCCGTGAGCAGCGCCGACACGGCCACCACCAGGCCCAGTACGGCCACCTCCACGCGCGCGGGGACGTACGCGCTGTACCGGTCGGCCGGGGTCGACCGCCCCAGGCGGCGCCTCGCGGCCAGTGCGAGGGCGGTGACGACGGCGACGAGGAGGACCTTCGCCAGCAGCGCGCGCCCGTAGGCCGTCGTCACCAGCTGGTCGAGGACCGTGGAGGGCGGCATCCGCCGCAGCGTGCTGCACAGCCCCGTCGTCGTGATCGCGGCGAGCAGAACGATCGCCACGCGCGCGTACAGCCCGAGAAGCGCCGCACCGGCCTGGGGCGCGATCTGACGCCACAGCCGCATCCGGCGCAGCACGTGCAGCAGCCCGCCGGCCCACAGGGCGGCGCACGTGAGATGGACGAGGGTCAGGCCGGCCCCGATGAGCGGGGTGTCCTCCGTCGGGGGGTGGGCGCGCAGCGCCTCGGCGACAATGATCGCGGCCAGCGGCAGCAGCTGTGTCGCGGGCCGGCGCGAGCGTGCGCACAGTCCGGCGACGAGGAAGGCGTTGAACTCCAGCAGCGCCACCGCACCGTCACGGGTCTGGTAAAGCCCGCCGATGTCCATGTCGGAGAGCTGCTGCGGCACCAGGTTTCCGGTGGACACGACCGAGGCGAGCCCCAGCGCCGCCACACATCCCGCACCCGCCGCGTACGGCGCCCAATTGCGCGGAGACGGCTCCTGCGAGACCCCCGGCACCCGCCGGGCCAGCCATGCGGCGAACGCCTCACCGAGCTGCACACACAGGGCGGCGAACAGGACCATACGCAGCACTCCGACCCCGCCGACCCCCGGCGCCGCGGCCTCCCCGGTGCCGTGCAGGGCTGCCGACGGGCCGAGAAGCGGCACGAGCGCCGCGACGGCCACGAGAACGAGCACCGCGACGGCTCGCCCTGCGGCCTCCCGCCGCACGAGAGCGGCGGGAGCAGGAACGGACGCAGCAGGGACAGAGGCGGGAGGGACAGAGGCGGGAGGGACAGAGGCGGGAGGGACAGAGGCGGGAGGGACAGAGGCGGGAGGGACAGAGGCGGGAGGGACAGAGGCGGGAGGGACAGAGGCGGGCGCGGGTGCCTCTCGGACAGGTCTTTCGCCGTTGGGGCCGGCGTCCGGTCGTATGGAACTCACCGCAAGAGCTTCGCCAGTGGCCGTCGACCGGGGCAACTCCGGCAGGACAACTGGTTCGGAGCATTCCGGTAACGTCGGCGGACCTCGGCGCTTTGGTGGTTCGGAGATCAGCGCCACTTGGGAGCGTCCTCGCCCCAAGGGCTCGGCGCGTGTGCCCAGTTGTCCGGGCCGCCGCGGAAGCAGACCGGCGGCAGCGCATGCCGCAGCCGCCCCAGTGGGCCCTGCGTGACGGCGAGCCACGGGGTGGGGTTCTCCGGGTCGTACACGGCTTCCACGGCGGTGTCCTGCCCCGCCTCGTCGGCGGCGATCCGGTGCACCAGCCAGTGCGCCGTCTGAGCGAGGGCCAGCCGGACGAGCGTGGCGCCGCCTCCGTCCAGCTGCTCGGTGAGCGAGCGGAGCACCGCCGTGGCCAGCAGATAGCCGGTGCCGTGGTCCAGCGCCTGGGCGGGCAGCGCCCCCGGCCGCTCGACGGACCCCTCGACGGCCGCGATGCCCGAGGCGACCTGCACCAGGCTGTCGAAGCCCCGCCGTTCGCCCCACGGCCCGTAGTCACCCCAGGCCGACACCTGGGCGACCACAACGCCCGGTCGGCGGCCGGCCAGTGCCTCCGGTGTGAGCCCGAGCCGGGCCAGCCCGCCGGGCCGGTAGCCGGTGACGACGACATCGGCCTCGGCGAGCAGCTCCTCGAACGTGCGGCGGTCGGCGTGCGCGGTCAGATCAAGTGTGCTGGAGCGCTTACCGAAGCCGGTGTCCGCGTGCTGGTCCGGGAGTTCGGGCAGATGTGGGGGATCCACGCGC
Source organism: Streptomyces himalayensis subsp. himalayensis (assembly GCF_013778455.1). GTDB lineage: Bacteria > Actinomycetota > Actinomycetes > Streptomycetales > Streptomycetaceae > Streptomyces > Streptomyces himalayensis. The sequence goes on from NZ_JACEHE010000013.1 coordinate 218,877, forward strand.
AGTACGTCGGCGCCCAGCAGGGCGAGTGTGCGGGTGCCCACCGGGCCCGCGATGACGCGAGTGAGGTCGAGGACGCGCAGTCCGGCCGCAGGCAGCAGTGGATCTCCGGAGAGCTCCGGCAGCCGACGGGGCCCTGGCCCACGGTTCGCGGAGGAGTCCGGCGGCCCAATCTGCTCCCGGCTGAGCAACGGCTGCCCGGCCACGGCGACGCCCTGCGGATGCGCGGACCATTGCTCGGGGGTGCGCAGCGCGACGGCAAGGCCCTCGGCCGCGTATGCGGCGTCCTCCACTTCCGTGGCCCGCCGCTCCGCGAGAGCCGCAGCCACCCGCTCGACCGAGGCATCGCCGACGCTCTCGCCGTCGCCTTCCTCCAGCCCCAGCGCGGTGAGCAACCGCGCCCGGTGATGCGGATAGTTCGCGTGCGTCCGCACCCACCCGTCCGCCGTCCGCCAGAAGCGCGACAACGGTGCGAAGTTGACCGGCGCCCTGCCGTCCACGAGCAGATGCCGCTCGCTCACGAACGCCGTGGCCACCGCGCCGTCGTCGACCCGCACCTCAGGTACGGGTCGCCCGGTACGGCGCGCGGCGAGCTCGGCGGCGGCCAGCGCGCATGCCCCGACGCAGGCGCGGGCCAGCTCGACGACCGGCAGCCGCGCAGGCAACGCCCCCTCGCGGACGACGTACGACACACGGTCGAGCAGAGCCGGGTCCCCGCCGAGCGCGGCCCACGCCGTCCGCGTACCGCCCAAGCCGTCCAGCCCGTCCGGCCCGTCCAAAGGTGACTGCGTCATGCGTGCACTATCCCGCACACAGCAGCGAGGGCCGTCCGGGGCACCCCCCGAACGGCCCTCAACTCCCTCGCCGGCTCCTGTTACTTGACGGCCTTCAGAGCGTTGACGATCCCGAAGCCGTAGAAGCCGTTCACACGGTCGCCACCCTCGCAGGTGGAGTCCACGACGCCGTTGCCGTCCGGGTCGTACGGCTCGGTCGGGCAGCCCGGGTTGTCGGCCTGCGCCTTGAGCAGCCACTGGAGCTGCGACGGGGTGGCGTTGGGGTGCGTCGACTTGAGCAGCGCGGCGACACCGGCGGCGTGCGGCGACGCCATCGAGGTGCCCTGCAGATAGGCGTACTCGCCGTTCGGCATCGTGGAGAGGATGCGGCCGTTCTTCGACGGGGTGTCCGGGATCTGGTACCGGTCGCCACCCGGCGCGGCGATGTCGATGACGCCCTTGCCGTAGGTGGAGTAGTACGACTTGAGGTTCTGGACGCCCGTGGCGCTGACCGTGACTACGCCCGGCAGCTGCGTCGGCACGTCGAAGCACTCGCTCGGGTCGATGGTGCGGGTCACCGGCGTCGAGTCGTCGGGGCTGGACTCGTCGACGATCGCGTCCGAGGCGAGGTCGTGGTTGGAGTTGCCCGCCGAGGCGAGGTGCAGTGTGCCCTTCTTCTGGGCGTACATCTGGGCCCGGTTGACCGCGTCGACGAGAGCCCGCTGGTCGGGGTCGTCCATGCAGTTGTACAGCCACGGGTCCATGTAGTAGCTGTTGTTGGTGATCTCGACGCCGTGGTCGGCGGCGAACACGAAGGCGCAGACGACGCTCTCCGCGAAGAACAGCTGGTTCTCGTCCGGCTGGGCCACCGTGATGCCCGCGACCTTGACGCCGGGTGCGACGCCCGCAACGCCGACGCCGTTGCGGGCTGCGGCGATCTCGCCCGCCACATGCGTGCCGTGGTAGTGGTCGGCGTCCACAGGACGCCAGGAGCCGTACGTGGTGTCGGGCTTGCCGCTCACGCAGTCCGCGGACTGCGACGCGGAGAAGTTCGGGGCGAGATCCGGGTGGGTGTCGTCGACGCCGGTGTCGATCACGGCGACGGTGACGTCCTTGCTGCCCGGGTTGATCTTCGCTGCCTTGTCGGCGCCGATCGCCCGGAGATCCCACTGCTCGGCCTCGAGCGGCTCGGCGTCCGCGTCTGCGTCCGCGGCCTGCGCCTTGGCCTTGGCCGCATCGGCCGCCGATATGTACTGAGGGGCACCGGCCTCCGTGGTTCCCGCCGCCGTGAGCGGCGCCGTCCGCGTCGCCCCCGCCGACTGCACCCCGCGCACCGCACGAATCTGCTTGCCGAAGTCCGGGTTGGACGAGTGGACGACGATGACGCCGATCTTCTCGTACGCGATGACGATCGAGCCGCCGGCCTTCGTGATCGCCTTCTTCACCGACTCGATCGTCTTGTGATCGGTCGAGGTGTTGACGACGTACGGATAGGTCGAGCTCTCCGCGGCCGCGGCAGTCGGGGTGTCGGGCGCTGCGGCCGTCGCGACGCCCGGCATCAGCGAGAGGGACGCCGTCAGTGCGATGCCGATCGGCACGGCCAGAGCGGCTTTTCGCCGTCCTGGGCGTCCGGTGCGTCTGGAAGGCAGATGAGCCATGGGGTCTCCACATCATCCGGAAACGTGAACTGCCCGAACGCGGATGCCGCTCGGGCAGGTACATGACGGTGGTTCAGGGTGAAGCTATATCCCGTCATCCCTGGCCAGCAACGAGTTCCGAAAGAAATAAAGACCGTTGAACCGAGCCGTGCGCGCCGCCGTGACGTTGGACAGGGGGCGCCAGCACCATCGAACCCCTGGCCGGATCACGTTCCGGGCCGCGGACGCATGTCCGCAACTCGGTCCTGATCCACATAACGCCGGATCACAATCCGGCAAGAACGTAAAAACAGTACATATAGCCCCGAATGCGTCCATGTCCCAGAACACCACCGCACCCGCATCGCGAGGAGACTCCGTGGCTACCGATGCTCCGCCGCCTTCCAAGGGCGGCCAGGCGACCAGTCCCGCAACACCCTCGACGGAGGACTTCATCGAGGTGCAGGAGAGTGCGGAGTTCGGCGAACTGCGCCGCTCGTACCGCTCCTTCGCCTTCCCGCTCACCGTCGCGTTCATCACCTGGTACCTGTTGTACGTCCTGCTGTCCAACTACGCGGGCGGCTTCATGGGCACCAAGCTCTTCGGCAACATCAACGTCGCCTTCGTGCTCGGTCTCGCCCAGTTCCTCACCACATTCCTGATCGCCTGGTGGTACGCCCGCCACGCCGCGGCCAAGCTCGACCCGCAGGCCGAGGCCATCAAGTCCCGGATGGAGGGCGGCGCATGAACTCCGCAGTCGCACAGGTCCAGCTCGCACAGGTCCCGCTGGCCGCCGGTGAGGCGAGCGAGCACCGGCCGCTGATCATCACCCTGTTCGCGCTCTTCGTCGTCGCGACCCTCTTCATCACCGTGTGGGCGGGACGGCAGACAAAGGATGCCGCCGACTTCTACGCGGGGGGCCGCCAGTTCACCGGCTTCCAGAACGGACTGGCCGTCTCCGGCGACTACATGTCCGCAGCGTCGTTCCTCGGCATCGCCGGCGCCATCGCCCTCTTCGGCTACGACGGCTTCCTCTACTCGATCGGCTTCCTCGTCGCCTGGCTGGTGGCGCTGCTGCTGGTCGCCGAGCCGCTGCGCAACTCCGGCCGCTACACCATGGGCGACGTGCTCGCCTACCGGATGCGCCAGCGCCCGGTGCGCACCGCCGCCGGCACCTCCACGATCGTCGTCTCGATCTTCTACCTGCTGGCCCAGATGGCGGGCGCCGGCGTTCTCGTATCGCTGCTGCTCGGCATCACCAGCGACGCGGGCAAGGTGGCCATCGTCGCGCTGGTCGGCGTCCTGATGATCGTGTACGTCACCATCGGCGGCATGAAGGGCACCACATGGGTCCAGATGGTCAAGGCCGTCCTCCTCATCGGCGGCACCCTGCTCATCACGTTCCTGGTGCTCCTCAAGTTCAACTTCAACGTCTCCGACCTGCTCGGCTCGGCCGCCGAGAACAGCGGCAAGGGCGCGGCCTTCCTGGAGCCCGGCCTCAAGTACGGCGCCACGGCCACGTCCAAGCTGGACTTCCTCTCGCTGGGCATCGCGCTGGTCCTGGGCACGGCGGGCCTGCCGCACATCCTGATCCGCTTCTACACGGTGCCGACCGCCAAGGCGGCGCGTAAGTCCGTGATCTGGGCGATCGGCATCATCGGCGGCTTCTACCTGATGACCATCGCGCTCGGCTTCGGCGCGGCGGCCCTGATCAAGCCGGACGAGATCATCGCCTCCAACAAGGCGGGCAACACGGCGGCCCCTCTTCTCGCCCTCCACCTCGGCGGCGTGGACTCGGCGTGGGGCGCGATCCTGCTGGCCACCATCTCGGCGGTCGCGTTCGCCACGATCCTCGCGGTGGTCGCCGGTCTGACGCTGGCCTCGTCCTCGTCGTTCGCCCACGACATCTACGCGAACGTGATCAGGAAGGGCCAGGCCACCGAGAAGGAGGAGGTCAACGCCGCCCGCTACGCGACGGTCGCGATCGGTGTCGTCTCCATCGGCCTGGGCGCGCTCGCCCGCGACCTGAACGTGGCCGGCCTTGTCGCCCTCGCCTTCGCGGTCGCCGCGTCCGCCAACCTGCCGACGATCCTGTACAGCCTCTTCTGGAAGCGGTTCACCACCCAGGGCGCCCTGTGGTCGATCTACGGAGGTCTGACCACGGCCGTCGTGCTGGTGCTCTTCTCACCGGTGGTCTCGGGCAAGCCCACGTCGATGTTCCCCGACGCCGACTTCCACTGGTTCCCGCTGGAGAACCCCGGCATCATCTCGATCCCGGTGGGCTTCCTGCTGGGCTGGCTGGGCACCGTCCTGTCCAAGGAGGCGGCGGACTCCGCGAAGTACGCCGAGCTGGAGGTGCGATCCCTGACGGGCACCGGGGCGCACTGAGCCCGAGCGCTGCCGAATTGCCCCGCACAGCTCCACGCGGCCGCCTCACCCCTCGCGCCAGCGGCCGTGCGGAGCCTGCGTACGGCCGCGTCGTGGATCCCGTGATGGGTTCTACGGCGCGGCCGTGCCGTTTCTTGTGGGATCAGGCCGGTTTCTCATGAGATCCGGCCGGAGTCTCGTCGGATCAGGCCGGTGTCGATGTCAGTCACGTCGCGTAGGCTCGCAAGTGACTGAGTGATCCGGACCAGGGAGGGGGCCGACGTGCTCATCGACACCTATGGCCGAGTGGCCACCGACCTTCGCGTGTCGTTGACCGACCGGTGCAATCTGCGCTGCGCCTACTGCATGCCGGAAGAGGGCCTGCAGTGGCTGTCGAAGTCCACCCTGCTCACGGACGACGAGATCGTCCGCCTCATCCGTATCGCCGTCACCCGGCTCGGCATCACCGAGGTCCGCTTCACCGGCGGGGAGCCCCTGCTGCGCCCCGGCCTCGTCGGCATCGTCGACCAGGTCGCACGCCTGGAGCCGCGCCCCCAGATGTCCCTCACGACGAACGGCATCGGCCTGGGTCGCACGGCGAAGGCCCTGAAGGAGGCGGGCCTGGACCGGGTCAACGTCTCGCTGGACACCCTCCGCCCGGACGTCTTCAAGACCCTCACCCGCCGCGACCGCCACCACGACGTCGTTGCGGGTCTTGAGGCCGCCCGCGCGGCCGGCCTCGATCCGGTCAAGGTCAACACGGTGCTGATGCCCGGGCTCAACGACGACGAGGCCCCGGAGCTGCTCGCCTGGGCCGTCGAGAACGACTACGAGCTGCGGTTCATCGAGCAGATGCCGCTGGACGCCCAGCACGGCTGGAAGCGCGAGGGCATGATCACCGCGGGGGACATCCTGCAGTCGCTGCGGACGCGCTTCGAGCTCACCCCCGAAGGCGCCGAGGAGCGCGGCTCGGCACCTGCCGAGCGCTGGATCGTCGACGGCGGCCCGCACCGCGTCGGCGTCATCGCCTCCGTCACCCGTCCGTTCTGCGCGGCCTGCGACCGCACCCGGCTCACCGCCGACGGCCAGGTCCGCACGTGCCTGTTCGCCACCGAGGAGACGGACCTGCGCGGAGCGCTCCGCGCAGACGCCTCCGACGAGGAGATCGCCCGCATATGGAAGCTGGCGATGTGGGGCAAGAAGGCGGGCTCGGGGCTCGACGACCCGTCGTTCCTGCAACCGGAGCGGCCGATGTCGGCGATCGGCGGCTGACCGGGCTGACCCGGGCCGGCCACCGCAGCCCTGCTCGGCCTGCGCGGTGCCGGACAGTGCGCCTCAGCCGCCCTGTTCCTCCGTGTCCTCCGGCGCTTCCCACTCCTCGAGCTTCACCACGTCCTTGAGGAAACCGCGCACCCCGAGGAACTTCGACAGATGCTCGCGGTGCTCCTCGCACGCAAGCCAGGTCTTGCGGCGCTCCGGCGCATGAAGCTTCGGGTTGTTCCAGGCGAGGACCCATACCGCGGCGGCGCGGCAGCCCTTGGCGGAGCAGATCGGGGACTCCGGCGAGGAGGGGAGCGGGAAGGAGAAGTCGGGGACGTTCACGCCCCCGACCCTAACGCTCCCCCCAGCTACCCCTGGGCGGTGCCCCCAGCTGCGGTCATGGGATACGGATGCCCTTGTCCGGCTCGCTGACCGGCGGGTCAAAAGGAGGGGGGACAAAAGGCGACGCCGAGCAGCCACGGGGGGAGCTGCCCGGCGTCGGTCCGTCGCTCCGACGGGGGATGCGGAGCGCGTAGGAAGTATGTCACGGAGGACCCGGCGACTGGCAGCGGAACGTCATGATTGATCTGAGCTTTTCTTGAGCTTTGCGGAATTCTGGTGATCAGCTCTGGTCCGGCACCTCGTCGCCGGACCGGTCGCGTCTGTCCCCGGCGACTCCGGTGGAGGCTTCGGCGGCGGTGTCGCCTGTGTCGGCGACGTCTTCCGGGACGGATTCCGCGGAGCCGCCGTCTCGCTGCGGCGGCTCGATCATCGGCCGGGTGGGCGCCATGATGAGAGACGACGGAAGCGAAGGGGCGTTCTCCCGCCCGGCGTTGGCGATCACGACGGAGATATAGGGGAGAACAGCACCGAGCACAAGCGCCACGATGGCGACATGCCGCTCCACGTTCCACAGCACCGCGGCGAGGATCACCGAGACCGTGCGGACCGACATCGAGATGACGTAGCGGCGCTGGCGCGCCCGTACATCGGCCTCGAGGCCCTGCCTGGCCGCTGTGATCCGGAAGACCTCGCCCCCGCTGTGCTTCCGCATCGTGTTCCACCACCTGACTGCCGTGTCGGACTCTCCCCCGGCCCGAACCTGACCGATCCGGCAGGAGCCCGGTCCGAACACCCCCCACGGTACGCCGCGGCTGCGCCGGGTTCGACACCAGGCCCCCGTCCGACCTGGGCGTACCCACTGCGCCGTCCGTCGTACGGGCGTCGCCGACATGCGCCGTATGGCCGACGGCCCGAGACTGGGATCAAGCTCGCGTCAAGCCGTACTAGGAGGCAGTCATGGGCTGGTTGTGGGCGATTATCGTTGGTTTTGTACTCGGTCTGCTGGCCAAGGCGATCCTCCCCGGCAAGCAGCACAGCCCACTGTGGCTGACGACTGTCTTCGGCATCATCGGCGCCGTCATCGGTAACGCGCTGGCGTCGTCCTTCGGTATCGCCGAGACCAGGGGCATCGACTGGGGCCGACACGCGCTGCAACTTGTCGCGGCGCTGGTGATCGTAGGACTCGGCGACATGCTGTACCTGTCGGTCCGAGGCAGACGGAGAGCGTGAGATACCGACTGCTGAACCTGCGCACAGACCTCTGAACCTGCGAACGGAAGGGGGCGGCTCCGCGTGATGGCGGAACCGCCCCCTTCGGCATGCTTGCTCATGCTCGGCATGCTTGCCCGTGCGCCGCCCGGACGAGTGCCCGGGCGACACACGGATGATCAGCCTGCCGCGACCTCGACAGCCGCCAGGTTCTTCTTGCCCCGGCGCAGCACGAGCCAGCGGCCGTGCAGCAGGTCCTCGGCCGCCGGTACGGCGTCCTCGCCGACGACCTTGACATTGTTCACGTACGCCCCGCCCTCCTTGACCGTGCGGCGCGCGGCGGACTTGCTCGGCGCGAGGCCGGTCTCCGCGAGCAGGTCCACGACCGGGCCGAGCTCGGCGACCTTCGCGTGCGGCACCTCGGCGAGGGCCGCGCTCAGCGTGGCCTCGTCCAGCTCGCCCAGCTCACCCTGGCCGAAGAGGGCCTTGGACGCCGCGATGACCGCCGCCGTCTGGTCGGCGCCGTGCACGAGCGTCGTCAGCTCCTCGGCCAGCGCGCGCTGGGCCGTGCGCGCCTGCGGGCGCTCCTGCGTGACCTTCTCCAGCTCCTCGAGCTCCTCACGGCTCTTGAAGCTGAGGATGCGCATGTACGTCGAGATGTCCCGGTCGTCCACGTTCAACCAGAACTGGTAGAACGCGTACGGCGTGGTCATCTCCGGGTCGAGCCAGATGGCGCCGCCCTCGGTCTTGCCGAACTTGGTGCCGTCCGCCTTGGTCATCAGCGGCGTAGCCAGCGCATGGACACTGGCGTGCGGCTCCAGGCGGTGGATCAGGTCCAGACCGGCGGTCAGGTTGCCCCACTGGTCGCTGCCGCCCTGCTGCAGCGTGCAGCCGTAGCGCCGGTACAGCTCCAGGAAGTCCATGCCCTGCAGCAGCTGGTAGCTGAACTCGGTGTAGCTGATGCCCTGGTCGGACTCCAGCCGGCGGGCGACCGAGTCCTTCGTCAGCATCTTGTTGACGCGGAAGTGCTTGCCGATGTCGCGCAGGAACTCGATGGCGGACATGCCCGCCGTCCAGTCCAGGTTGTTGACCATGACCGCGGCGTTCTCGCCCTCGAAGGACAGAAACGGCTCGATCTGGGCCCGAACCCGCTCCACCCAGGCCGCGACCGTCTCCGGGTCGTTCAGCGTGCGCTCCGCGGTCGGCTTGGGGTCGCCGATCTGCCCCGTCGCCCCGCCCACCAGCGCCAGCGGGCGGTGGCCCGCCTGCTGGAGCCGGCGCATGGTGAGCGCCTGCACCAGATGCCCCACGTGCAGGCTGGGCGCGGTCGGATCGAAGCCGCAATAGAACGTGACGGGACCGTTCGCGAGCGCCTTGCGCAAAGCGTCCTCGTCAGTGGACAGGGCGAAAAGGCCCCGCCACTTCAGCTCGTCGACGATGTCCGTCACGGTTGCTTGTCTCCTTGAATGGTTCAGACAGCTGGAACGTCTGAACGGTGTGGTTGGCTCCCCGCAAGTCTATGAGGGTCACACGCCCTGGCTGACCGAGCTCATGTTGAAGTCGGGCACTCGGAGGGCAGGCATAGCAGCTCGAGTGAACCAATCGCTCCATTCGCGCGGCAACGTCTTTTCCGTACGGCCGGCCTCCATCGCCCGGCCCAGCAGATCGACGGGCGACTCGTTGAAGCGGAAGTTGTTCACCTGCGCTGTGACCTCGCCGTTCTCCACGAGGTAGACGCCGTCCCGGGTCAGCCCGGTGAGCAGCAGCGTGGCCGGGTCGACCTCGCGGATGTACCAGAGGCAGGTCAGCAGCAGCCCCCGTTCGGTCGAGGCGACCATCTCGTCCAGCGAGCGGTCGTCGCCGCCGTCGAGGATGAGATTGCCGATCGACGGGGCCAGCGGCAGCTTCGTCAGGCCCGCGCTGTGCCGCGTGGTGATCAGGTGGGCCAGCGTGCCCTCCCGGATCCAGTCGGTGGGGGTCAGCGGCAGCCCGTTGTCGAAGACGGAGGCGTCGTCGCCGGAGGAGTGCGCGAGGACGAAGGGGGAGGATTCGAGCCCCGGTTCCTTCGGGTCGCTGCGCAGGGTCAGCGGCAGCTCGGACAGCTTCTCGCCGATCCGCGTGCCGCCGCCCGGCTTGCTGAACACCGTCCGCCCCTCGGCGGCGTCCCGTCCCGACGACGACCACATCTGGTAGATGAGCAGGTCGGCCACGGCGGTCGGTGGCAGCAGCGTCTCGTATCGGCCCGCGGGCAGGTCGACACGCCGCTCGGCCCACCCGAGCCGCGTGGCCAGCTCCGCGTCGAGGGCGCCCGGGTCGACGTCCCGGAAGTCGCGCGTGGAGCGCCCAGCCCAGGCCGAGCGCGTCCGGTCCGGCGACTTGGCGTTGAGCTCCAGCGTCCCGTTCGGCTGGTCGTGCCGCAGCCGCAGCCCCGTCGACGTACCGAGATAGCTGGACACGAGCTCGTGGTTGGCGAACCCGTACAGCTCGCGGCCGCCCGCGCGGGCCCGGGCGAAGGCCTCGCCGAGAGCCGGGGCGAAGTCCGCGAAGACCGCGGACGACGTCTCGGCGGGCGCGTCCGTGAAGTCCGGCGAGGCAGGGACACCCTCGACGAGCGGCTGCGCGTCCTCGGCGGCCCCCGCCCCCTGCGCCGCGGCCTCGGCGGCCCGCACCAGCGGCTCCAGCTCGTCCGCGGTGACGGCCGAGCGGGAGACGACGCCCGACGCCGTGCCCTCCTTGCCGTCGACCGTCGCGATGACGGTGAGGGTACGGCCGCGCGTGACACCGTTCGTCGTCAGCGCGTTGCCCGCCCAGCGCAGGTTCGCGGTCGAGTGCTCGTCGGCGATGACGACGCAGCCGTCGGCGCGGGACAGCTCGAGGGCGCGCTCGACGACCTCGTGCGGCTTGTTCGTACGAGACGTACGCGTCGTCGTGCTCATCGCCCGGCCTCCTGGGTGGTGTTAAGAATGTTCACGCCCTTGAAGAGGGCCGACGGGCAGCCGTGCGAGACGGCCGCGACCTGGCCCGGCTGGGCCTTGCCGCAGTTGAAGGCGCCACCGAGGACATACGTCTGCGGGCCGCCGACAGCCGCCATCGAGCCCCAGAAGTCGGTGGTCGTCGCCTGGTACGCGACATCGCGGAGCTGCCCTGCGAGCCGCCCGTTCTCGATCTTGAAGAATCGCTGCCCGGTGAACTGGAAGTTGTAGCGCTGCATGTCGATGGACCAGGACCGGTCGCCGACGACATAGATCCCGCGATCGACCCCGCCGATCAGATCCTCCGTCGACAGCCCTCCCGGATCCGGCTGAAGCGACACATTCGCCATGCGCTGCACGGGCACGTGCCCGGGGGAGTCGGCGTACGCGCAGCCGTTGGACCGCTCGAAGCCGGTCAGCTTCGCGATCCGCCGGTCCAGCTGGTAGCCGACGAGCGTGCCGTCCTTCACCAGGTCCCAGGACTGGGCGGCCACGCCCTCGTCGTCGTACCCGATGCTGGCGAGTCCGTGCTCGGCGGTCCGGTCGCCCGTCACGTTCATGATCTCGGAGCCGTACTTCAACTTGCCGAGCTGGTCGAACGTGGCGAAGGACGTCCCCGCGTACGCCGCCTCGTAGCCAAGGGCCCGGTCCAGCTCCGTCGCGTGCCCGATGGACTCGTGGATGGTCAGCCAGAGATTGGACGGGTCGACGACCAGGTCGTACACGCCCGCCTCGACGCTCGGCGCCCGCATCTTCTCGGCCAGGAACTCGGGGATCTGCGCGAGCTCGCTCTCCCAGTCCCAGCCCGTCCCCGTCAGGTACTCCCAGCCGCGCCCGACCGGCGGCGCCAGCGTCCGCATCGAGTCGAACTCGCCGCTCGACTCGTCCACCGCGACCGCCGTGAGCTGCGGATGCAGCCGCACACGCTGCTGCGTCGTGACCGTCCCTGCCGTGTCGGCGTAGAACTTGTTCTCGTGGACGGTGAGCAGCGAGGCGTCGACGTGCGCGACGGCGTCGGACGCGAGCAGTTGCTCGCTCCATGCTGCGAGCAGTCCGGTCTTCTCCTCGTCGGGGACGGAGAAAGGGTCGATCTCGTACGAGGAGACCCACGTCTTCTCGCTGTGCACGGGTTCGGCGGCGAGTTCCACCCTCCCCCACTGCCCGAAAGGCGTGGGAGGTGCCCCCACCTGGGAGCCGGCGGCCTCGATCACCTGGGCCGACAGCTTCGCCATTGCCACGGCCTGGCTCGCCACCTTCGCCGCGGCGTCCATCGTCAGATCCACGCCCGACGCGAACCCCCAGGTGCCGCCGTGCACCACCCGCACCGCATAGCCCAGATCGGTGGTGTCCGACGACCCCGCCGGCCTTGCGTCCCGCAACCGCCAGGCGGCGTTGCGCACCCGCTCGAAGCGGAAGTCCGCATGCTCCGCTCCCAGCGCCCGCGCCCGTGCGAGCGCCGCGTCGGCGAGTGCCCTCAGCGGCAGCGCGAGGAACGACTGATCAATGTCATGGGCCACGGGTGGCCTTCCTTCCCTCGTACCTCCGTTTGCCAGTCCGAAGTGAAACATGACCGGCGGCCCACAGGCGCCGGACTTTTCCAGGTCGCTGCGTCGCCCTCGGCGCGCCGCTCGCGACGGTCCGCGGCCGGGCGTTTCCGCCGGGTGTCGCCGTGGGGTGTTTCTGGGGGACCCGAGAGCGATTCTGTAGGGACCCGACAGTGTGTAACCGCAGCCACTGTGGGTGGCCGATTCTCCGCGGGCGGGTCGAAACGGATAGGTTTCCGAGGTACCAGACCCGCTATTCGAAAGGGTGATCCGTTGAGCCGCTCGGTTCTCGTCACCGGAGGAAACCGGGGCATCGGCCTCGCCATCGCCCGCGCTTTCGCGGAGGCAGGCGACAAGGTCGCGATCACGTACCGCTCGGGTGAGCCGCCGGCCGCCCTGACGGAACTGGGCTGCCTGGCAGTCAAGTGCGACATCACCGACAGCGAGCAGGTGGAGCAGGCCTACAAGGAGATCGAGGCCCAGCACGGCAACGTCGAGGTGCTCGTCGCGAACGCCGGCGTCACCAAGGACCAGCTGCTGATGCGCATGTCCGAGGACGACTTCACCTCCGTCCTCGACACCAACCTCACCGGCACCTTCCGGGTCGTGAAGCGCGCCAACCGCGGCATGCTGCGCGCAAAGAAGGGCCGCGTCGTGCTGATCTCCTCCGTTGTGGGCCTGCTCGGCTCCGCGGGCCAGGCCAACTACGCCGCGTCCAAGGCGGGCCTGGTCGGCTTCGCGCGCTCCCTCGCCCGTGAGCTCGGGTCGCGCAACATCACCTTCAATGTCGTCGCCCCCGGTTTTGTCGACACCGACATGACCAAGGCGCTCTCCGACGAGCAGCGCGAGAGCATCGTGTCGCAGGTACCGCTCGCCCGGTACGCGCAGCCCGAGGAGATCGCCGCCGCGGTGAGGTTCCTCGCCTCGGACGACGCCTCGTACATCACTGGAGCCGTCATTCCGGTTGACGGCGGACTGGGAATGGGTCACTGATCACCATGAGCGGAATTCTCGAGGGCAAGCGCGTCCTGATCACCGGTGTGCTGACGGAGGCGTCCATCGCCTTCCACACCGCGAAGCTGGCCCAGGAGCAGGGCGCCGAGGTCATCCTCACCGCGTTCCCGCGGCCCACGCTGACCGAGCGCATCGCCAAGAAGCTCCCCAAGCCCACCAAGGTCATCGAGCTCGACGTGACCAACGACGAGCACCTCGGGCGCCTCGCGGACGTCGTCGGCGAGGAGCTGGGCGGCCTGGACGGCGTCGTGCACTCCATCGGCTTCGCGCCGCAGGACGCGCTCGGCGGCAACTTCCTCAACACCCCGTTCGAGTCGGTCGCCACGGCCATGCACGTCTCGGCGTTCTCCCTGAAGTCGCTGACCATGGCCTGCCTGCCGCTGATGCAGAACGGCGGCTCGGTCGTCGGCCTCACCTTCGACGCCCAGTTCGCCTGGCCGCAGTACGACTGGATGGGGCCGGCCAAGGCGGCCCTGGAGGCCACCAACCGTTACATGGCGCGTGACCTGGGCAAGCAGAACATCCGCTGCAACCTGATCTCGGCCGGTCCTCTCGGCTCGATGGCCGCGAAGTCCATCCCGGGCTTCAGCGAGCTGGCCTCCGTGTGGGACACGCGCGCGCCGCTGGAGTGGAACCTCTCCGACCCCGAGCCGGCCGGCCGCGGCGTCGTGGCCCTGCTGTCGGACTGGTTCCCCAAGACCACAGGCGAGATCATCCACGTGGACGGCGGTCTGCACGCCGTCGGCGCCTGAGGCCCCGGCACCTCCGCAGTACGTACGGCCACGGCCGGGCGTTCACAAGTTCACGAATAGTCGACGCCCCGTCTCCCGCACGCGCGGGGGACGGGGCGTCACCCGTTCGGCCCACCTGAGGGGCGGCCGGGGCGCGAAACCGCGCACTCTGGAGTACGAGAAGTCCTCAAAGTCGAGAAAGTCGAGAAGTCCGAGTTCTGCGGGAGGTTCCCCCAGGGTTCCACCGAGAAGGCATTCCCCCTTGTGGTGCAGCCGCGGCGGCCTCGTCGACTGCCGCAGTACGGCCGAGGAGGTACCCCTTGTGCGCGTGTTCCCCCGCCGGTCCGGGCACCGGTTCCGCTGGAGCGGCTACGCCGCGCTCCCTGGGGCGTTTCTCGCCGCTCTCGCCCTCGTCGCCGTCCTGCCGTCCCTTGCCTCCCTGAACGCCTCCGAAGAGTCCATGCCAGAGCACGCGCGCGTGGACGGCGACGATGGCGACAAACCCGTGCCGGAGACGTTCGGAGCGGAGTGCCGCACCAGCATCGACGGCTCCCACGTGACGGTGTACTGCCACAACCCGTACCCGGAGACCGACCGGGTCCGGCTGCACATCGAGTGCGACCGCTGGTGGGACCTCGACAGTGACGGCGCCCCCGTCGCGGCGGAGCCGGCCATGACAGTCCGGCTCACCGGGCGGTGCTGGAAGGAGGTCCGCTCGGTGTGGGTCAGCCACGAGCGGTGACGGGGCCCTCTTCGCCGCCTGGACTGCCGTCGCCGGCACCGCTCCCGTCGCCGCCTCGGCGGTTCCCGGTGTGGAGGCGACCCGGGAGGCACAGAAACGGATAACCGGCGGCCTCGGAGGCGGCCGCCTCGGTGTCGCCCGCGCGGATCGCGTCCACCAGCCGCGTGTGATCCATGTGGTTCTCCGGCGTCAGCTCGTCACCGACGTCCTCGCGCAGCCAGTCGCGCAGCACCTCGCCGAGATCCGCGTACATCGCCGTCATCACCTCGTTGTGCGAAGCGGCCACCACAGCCATGTGGAAGGTCGCGTCGGCCGTCACGAAGGCCTCCGCGTCGCCCGACTCCCACGCCTCCTCGCGGCGCAGCAGCAGCGCGTCGAGCTGCTTGAGGTCTCGCTCGGTGCGCCGCTCTGCGGCCAGCCGTGCCGCGCTGGACTCAAGTGTGGAGCGGAGTTCGGCGATGTGCCGCGGATCGGCGTCCGCGAACCGGCGGTGCATCACACCGGCCAGCTCGCTGGTCGCAACGACATAGGTGCCTGACCCCTGGCGGATGTCGAGCAGTCCGTTGTGCGCGAGCGCGCGCACCGCCTCGCGCACGGTGTTGCGGGCCACCCCCAGCTGCTCGACGAGCTCCGGCTCGGTCGGGATGCGGGACCCGACAGGCCACTCACCCGAGCTGATCTGGTTCCGCAACGCGGCGATGACCTGCTCCGACAGCGCCGATCGGCGGGCGTGACTCAACGGCATGGCGATCCTTCGGGCGGATTCGGCCGGGTGGCCGTGGTGGCCTTGGTGGCTGTTCCGACCGGCCCGGCGGGGCCGACCGGAGGGGCTGGACTGGCCTGATTGTGGCGCACCGCCCTGTGACGCAGAACAAGGCGGCCCCAAGAGGGTGGACAGTCAATCATCCTATGATTCTATGATGTCCGGCATGGCTAGCGAGGAATCTCCGACGATGGTGTCGACCCCATCGGCTCCTCCACGTATGGGCACAGCAAGTGCGTCCGTGGACACGGCCGATGCGCCCATGGACTCAGCAGCTGCGCCCGCGGACACAGCCGACGAGGCCGGAAGACCGGCCACGCGCGCGTGGACGACGCGTCTGGTGATCATGGGCCTCGTCCTGTCGGCCCTGAATCTCCGGCCCGCCATAACGAGCCTCGGTGCCCTCCTCGAGGAGGTGCGCGACGGCCTCGGCATGAGCGGCAGCATCGCGGGCCTGCTCACCTCCGTGCCGCCGCTCTGCTTCGCCGTCTTCGGCGTCATGGCCCCGCGCCTCGCCCGCCGTTTCGGCCCCGGCGCGGTGGTCTGCGCCGGCATGGCCGCGATCGCCGCGGGCCTGGCCGTCCGGCCGTACGCCGGCAGCACTGCCGGTTTCCTCGCGGCGAGCGCCCTCGCCCTCATGGGCATCGCCGTCAGCAACGTCCTGATGCCCGTGATCGTCAAGCGCTGGTTCCCGGACCGCGTCGGCTCGATGACCGGTCTCTACTCGATGGCGCTCGCCCTTGGCACCTCCCTCGCAGCCGCCGTCACCGTGCCGATGGCCGGCGCACTTGGCGGCCGCTGGCAGTCCGGGCTCGTGGTCTGGGCCGTTCTGGCCGCGGCGGCCGTCCTGCCGTGGCTGCCGCTTGTACGCGCATCCGGCGTCGGCGCGCGGAACGGTCCTGAGAACAGGCCCACGGAAAGGCCTGCGGACACGTCCGTGAACAGGCCCGCGGACACGTCCGTGAACACGTCCGTGAACAGGCCCGCGGACACGTCCGTGAACACGCCCGTGAACAGGCCCGCGAACGGACCCCAGAACGCGCCTGGTCCCAGGCCCGAGCCCGACGCGCCCCGGATCACCCGGAGCCGTACCGCCTGGGCCCTCGCCGTCTTCTTCGGGCTCCAGGCCACCGCCGCGTACATCACGATGGGATGGATGGCGCAGATCTTCCGCGACGCCGGCGTCCCGGCGGGCACCGCGGGCCTGCTGCTGGCCGTCACCATGGCGGTGGGCGTACCTCTCGCCATCGTCATCCCGCGCGTGGCCACCCGGCTGTCCCACCAGGGGCCCATCGCGGTCGCGCTAGGCGTCTGCGGTCTCTTCGGATACGCCGGCCTCTACCTCACCCCGGCCGGTGGCGCATGGGCCTGGGCGCTGTTGCTCGGCGTTTCCAACTGTGCCTTCCCATTGGCCCTCACCCTGGTCGGCATGCGGTCCAGAACCGCGGCGGGCGTCGCCAAGCTCTCCGCCTTCGCACAGAGCACGGGCTATCTGATCTCCATCCCGGGTCCGCTGCTCGTGGGCGTGCTCTACCAGCACAGCGGCGGCTGGGGCCTGCCCCTCGCGCTCATGACGGCACTGATGATCCCGCAGATCGTCATGGGCGTACTCGCGGGCCGCAAGCGGACGGTCGAGGACGAGTGGGGGTGGCGCGGGGCGGCTTGAGCCCGGTGGGCCGCCCATTGTGCAGCCCATTGCCCGTTCACCCCGGCGGCGGCCCTCCGCATCGCGGGTGCGACACTTACCGCATGCCTGTGCTCGACCCGAATCCCCAGAACGGTCAGAAGAAGCTGCTCCTCGTGTTCGGGGCGATGCTGGCCATCACCGTGATCATCGGCATCATCGCGTCGATCGCCTCCCCGTGACCCCGGGCGCCGTCCGCGGTGGGACCGCTGCATCACCCGGCGCCCTAGGCCCGGTCGTCAAACTCCCTCCCCCAGCTACCGCTGGGAGGTGCCCCCAGCCCCGCGACGCCTGGCACGCACTCCCCCAGCTAACTCCCCCAGCTAACGCTGGGGGTGCCCCCAGGAGGTGCCCCCACGCCGCGTTGCCGAAAAGCGCTAGTAGCTCCTCCCCCCATAGCCTTAAGGGCATGGGGGTACCCCCATCGACGACTTTCCGGCGCCTTGCGATCGCACGCACCAGACGCCGCGGGGCCCGCCCCTTCGGGCGGACGGCGGAAGTTTGACGACAGGGCCTAGCCCCCGGGCATCCCTCGGTGGGGTTGTCCCCACCATCCCCTAGGGGGTCAGTGTCAGGGTCAAGTGGGTGGATCACCGGATGGGCTGAAGCATGCGCACTCCGTAGTTTCGAGATGTGAACGCGACGACGCGGCAAGGACTTCTCGAGGACCACGGAGGCGGCATGTCGGTCCCTGCGCACACCCGGTCCCACCCGGTACGCACGGGCGGCGCCGCACCCCGGTTGCCCTGGTGGGCTCTCCTCCTGCCCGTGATCGCCTTCGCCGCACTGCTGATGCTGGTGCTCAACCCGGCCGACGCCCAGGCGGCGAGCGGCGACCCCTCGTTCACGCACGTCTTCGAGCGCATGCAGCAGGCGGTCCTCAGGCAGGTCCCCTGAGGCTTCCGCGCCGCACCGGCTCCTGAGCGTCCGGCGCCGCAGCGGCTCCTGAGCGTCCGGCGCCGCACCAGCCCCTCGGCTTGCGTGCCGCGCCGGCCCCGCGGCTTGCGTGCCGCACCAGCCCTTGGGCCACCTGCGCGCAGGCCGTCAACCCCGCCGGGTAGACCCCGTCAACTCCCTGCGCTCCATGGCCTGTTTCATGCGAAGCTGGGACCCATGAGCGTCGCAGAACCCCGCAGGATTGTCCTTTTCCGACATGCGAAGGCCGACTGGCCACAGGTGTCCGACCATGAGCGGCCGCTCGCCGAGCGGGGCCGCAAGGACGCCCCCGTCGCCGGTCGCAAGCTGGCCGACACCGGCATCCCCTTCGACCTCGCCCTCTGCTCGACCGCGGCCCGGACCCGCGAGACCTGGAAGCTCGCCGTTCACGAGCTCCCGCACCGGCCCAGGACGGTCTACGAGGAGCGGATCTACGAGGCCTCGCCGGGCGAGCTCATCGCCGTGCTCAACGAGATCCCCGAAGACGTGCAGAACGTCATCCTGATCGGCCACAACCCCGGCGTGCAGGGGCTCACCGAGATCCTCGCCGGTCAGTCCGAGGGCGACGCCCACAAGCGCATGAGCCGCCGCGGCTTCCCGACCTCGGCCTTCGCGGTGCTCTCCGTCACGGGCCCGTGGAAGTCCGTCGAGCCCGGCGTGGCCACGCTCGTCGACTACTGGGCGCCGGGCGGGGCGTAGCCCCTCCGCAACGCAACGGGTGCTGATACGCGTACACGTGGACGGACACCCTCCGACAGCGAACGAACGGGGCCGGCACCACACCGGTGCCGGCCCCCACGGCTTTCGGGCGCCGCGCCCGCGTTGCTCCTCCGACTCAGTCCTCGTGCATGTCCGCGGCCTCGACCTCTTCACGCGTGACGCCCAGCAGATAGAGCACCGTGTCCAGGAACGGCACGTTCACCGCGGTGTGCGCGGCCTTGCGTACGACCGGCTTGGCGTTGAAGGCGACGCCGAGGCCGGCGGCGTTGAGCATGTCGAGGTCGTTGGCGCCGTCGCCGATCGCCACGGTCTGGGCGAGCGGCACCCCGGCCTCCGCCGCGAACCGGCGCAGCAGCCGCGCCTTGCCCGCCCGGTCCACTATCTCGCCGGTGACCCGGCCCGTGAGCTTCCCGTCGACTATCTCCAGCGTGTTGGCCTGGGCGAAGTCGAGGCCGAGACGTTCCTTCAGATCATCCGTGACCTGGGTGAAACCGCCGGACACCACCCCGACCTGATAGCCGAGCCGCTTGAGCGTACGGATCAGTGTGCGGGCGCCGGGCGTGAGCCGCACCTCGCTGCGCACCTTGTCCACGACCGACGCGTCGAGCCCCTCGAGGAGCGCCACGCGCGCGTGGAGCGACTGCTCGAAGTCGAGCTCCCCGCGCATCGCGGCAGCCGTGACCTCGGCGACCTTGTCCTCGCAGCCCGCGTGGGCGGCGAACAGCTCGATCACCTCGTCCTGGATGAGAGTCGAGTCGACATCCATGACGACGAGCCGTTGCGCTCGCCGGTGCAGCCCCGCCGCCACCACCGCGACATCGACGCCCAGCGCGGCGGCCTCGGTCACGAGCGCGGTGCGCAGCGGCTCGGTCTCCACTCCGGAGACCATCAACTCGACGGCCGTCACCGGATACTTCGCGAGCCGGAAGATACGGTCGATGTTGCCGCCGGTCGCGGTGATCCGCGCGGCGATCGCCGCCGTCGACTCGGCGGTGAGGGGATGCCCCAGCACCGTCACGTGCGAGCGACCGTGCCCGCGCGGACGGTTGTCACCGAGGCCGGAGATTATCTCGGCCTGCAGCTTCAGGGACTCCGCCCAGCTGTGGACGGTGGCCCGCAGGGATCCTTCGAGGGCGGCCGGCGGCTTGGTCACGAGCGCGCACAGGACGATGCGGCCACGAGTGACGACCTGCTCGATGTCGACGACGTCGACCGAGTAGGCGGCGAGGGTGTCGAACAGGCCGGCCGTGATCCCTGGCCGGTCCTTGCCGAAGATCTTGACCAGAAGAGTGGGGATGTCAGAGGTCTGCGAAGCGCTCATGGTGCCACCACCGTATCCGGCACCCAGTGCCTGCCGCGCCTGCGGTCCGCGTACCGGACAGAGGCAGGAAACACGGCTCGGCACCTGGCTGCCTGCCAGGCGAATACCAGGTGAACGCCCCGCACTCAGCGACCGCGCCCCCCAGGCGCCCCTGGTGACGGCGGACCCTCCTCGGCAGGCGGTGGAGGAGGCGGAGGCGGCGGCCACCCTGCACCGGGGGGCCGCGGACCCGGACGGGGAGGGGGCGGCGTGATCGGGCCCATCACCGTGGGCGCGCTGTACACGTCGCGGGGCGGCCTCGGCGCCTCGTCAGGCGATCGGAAGGCCTCGTCGGGCGGCCGGAAGGCCTCGTCCGGCGGTCGGAGATACGGATTGGTCTCGTCGTGGGAGGGGCGATAGTGACTGGTGGGGCTGTAGGGACCCGAGTCGTGTGCGGGCTGCGGATACGTACGGTCCGGCGCCGGCCCCGAGCGCCTGTCCCGGCCGGTCAGCGCGAGGGGCGCCACGCGCGTGCCGGCCGCACCTGTGGCGTACGCGAGGAGCGCCCCCGCCGCGCCCGCGCCCGCGCCCCACGCCGCGCCCAGGAGCAGCGCCATCGCTGCGTTCCCGTGCAGCTCGATCCCGGCACCGAAGGCGTCGAAGCCGAGCACGGACAGCGAGGCACCCACGGACACATCCGTCAGCCACACGAGCAGGGGGAGCCCCAGCGCCGTCACGACACCGAGCCGCAGCGCGCACTGCCCGGCGAACCCCAGGACGCCGGGTCCGCCGCGGCCGCGCACCGCATCCGTACCCGCACCGCTCATGCTGCCGACACCGCTCATGCTGCCGGCACCGGCTCCACGGCCGGAACCACCGGCGACCGCCGCCGCAGGGTCCCTCGTCCCGACCCCGCCGCCGGCCCCCACAGCACCGACGAAAGGCGTACGCACAGCGGTCAGCACCCCCGCGAACAGCATCATCAGCGCAGCCCCGGCCCCCAGGAACCACACCGAGCCGTGCAGTTCCGCGAGACGCCCCAGCGTGATCGTCTCGTCGGCCGAGACGCGTAACAGCTCGTCCAGGGGATCGGGCAGAAGCTTCGCCAGCTCACCCGTCGCCCGGCCTTCCCATGGCACGAGGAGTCCCAGCGGGATGCCGAGCCAGACGCCGTTGGGCGCGCCCAGCAGCGCGGCGCCCGCGATCCGCCGCGGATGGTCGTCGCCGGTCATCGCGTACGCAGCCGCGGCGAGCCCCGCGGCAACGGCCACCAGCAATACGGTGACCAGCGCCGATGTGGCCGGGCGTACCACCTGGTGCACGGCGTCCCAGCCGCGCGGGAGCGGCGTCCGGCGCGAGGCCAGCACGGCGATCAGCAGGACGCCGGCCACCCATATCGCGCCGCCGAGCAGGGTGGGGCCGGTGTCGACGGTGAAACCGACCGAGGCCTTGGCCTCGGCGAGATCGCCGAGCCGGTCCGGCAGGAGGCCGCCGATGTCCCCGATGTCACCGAGCCCCAGGCCGTCCCCGATGCCACCGAGGTCCTCCGGCAGGTCGCCGGCCGGCAGATCGTCCAGGCCGAGCGCGCCGCCGTCGATCGTGATGACGTCATGACCCGCCCAGGCCAGCCCGCCCAGCATCGCCAGGAAGAGCACGACCACCGACCCCGCGCGCGCGAGGAGTTCGGCGGGTGAGATCACAACACCCGCCCCGCGCAAGGACCGCAGAAAGAAATGGGCCAGCAGCAGCGCACCCACGAGACTCACGCCGAGTGGCGCGATATCGATCGCCGTGTCCGCCTGGGCGCCCTCGAGGCCGAACGCCGACACGTCACCGGACGGCGTGACCGACCCGCCCGCGCCGAGCGCCACCACCGCAGCCGTCATCGGCCCGAGAGACCCCGCCGTATCGGTGCCGAGCAGATGCAGCCCCAGGGCGGCCGTCACCGCCATGCCGATCAGGGCCCAGCTCACAGCGGCTGTCGCGGAGAGCAACACGTCCACCCAATGCACCCTCCGGGCACCGCTGTTGACATCGCCCTTGCGCCCGCCGGTCTCCATCAGGACCCCCCGATCCGTACCGCGATGCCCTGTTCGCTCCGGATGATCATGATCCGTAAGCACTCATGGGCGCTTACCACTCTCCGGGCCGGTATCTGCCCCGTCAACCGGGCGACCCCGGGGGCCCGTACGCAGTCGCCCGGAGACCAGTACACAGTCGCCCGCGAGCCTCGTACGCGCTCGCCCGCGAGCCTCGTACGCGCTCGCCCGGGAGTCCCGTCCCGCTCCGGGCGCGGTACCCACTCTTCACAAGGCGCGGCTTTCGGGCGGAGGGATCAGCCTGGAATAGTTCCTCACGATGTTCGACATCCCTAGACTCCCATCGACGGGGGCAAAACTCGGGGGACAACTCAGTGGGGCATGGAGTGCCTGAACTCGTACTGGAATTGAACGGACAAACCTGGACGCTCGACTCGTCCAGGTCCTACACCCTCGGACGCGATCCGCAGGGGGACATCGTGTTCGACGACGCCCGGGTCTCCTGGCGTCACGCCACGATCAGCTGGGGCGGGCGCAGTTGGGTCATCGAGGACCATGGCAGCACGAACGGCACCTATGTGCAGGGCCAGCGAATCCACCAGATGGAAATAGGCCCGGGCTCGGCCGTGCACCTCGGCAATGCGACGGACGGCCCGCTGCTGAACGTCCAGGGTGCCGCCGCCATGGCCACGCCGCAGCAGGGCAAGCAGCCCGCGCAGCAGGCGCCGGGCGCTGGTCCGGGCTGGGCGCAGCAGGCCCCGCTGCAGGAGCAGCACCCGCAGCAGCAGGCCCCCCAACAGGCCTGGCAGAAGCCGCAGCAGGCAGCCACGGGGATCCCGCACCAGCAGGGACCGGGCGACGACGTCGCGAGCGCCCCGCCGGTCTACGGCGACCGCAGCCCCACGACGTTCCACCAGCTGGCCCTCGGCCGTGTGATGCGCATCGGCCGTGCGCTCGAGAACGACCTTGTCGTCTCCGACCTCCAGGTCTCGCGCCACCACGCCGAGTTCCACGCGACGCCCGACGGCCGCTTCGAGATACGCGACCTCGGCTCCCACAACGGCACGTACGTCAACGGCCAGCCGATCGCCAAGGGCGGCTCCGCACTCCTCGGCCCGAACGACATCGTCGGTGTCGGCCACTCGACGTTCCGGCTCGTCGGCGACCGCCTCGAGGAGTTCGTCGACACTGGTGAGGTCTCCTTCTCCGCGCGCCATCTGACCGTCACGGTCGACGGCGGCAAGCAGATCCTGAAGGACGTGTCCTTCGGCGTCCCGGAGAAGTCCCTCATCGCGGTCATCGGCCCGTCAGGTTCCGGCAAGTCGACACTGCTGAAGGCGCTCACCGGTTACCGCCCCGCCGACCAGGGCGACGTTCTCTACGACAACCGGAACCTGTACAAGCAGTTCGCAGAGCTGCGCCAGCGCATCGGCCTGGTCCCGCAGGACGACATCC
Organism: Streptomyces himalayensis subsp. himalayensis; assembly: GCF_013778455.1. Classification (GTDB taxonomy): domain Bacteria; phylum Actinomycetota; class Actinomycetes; order Streptomycetales; family Streptomycetaceae; genus Streptomyces; species Streptomyces himalayensis. The sequence continues at coordinate 242,362 of NZ_JACEHE010000013.1, forward strand.
TGCACAAGGAGCTGACCGTCAAGAAGGCCCTCAAGTACGCGGCCAAGCTGCGCTTCCCCGCGGACACCACGTCGGCCGAGCGCGAAGCCCGTATAGACGAGGTCCTGCGCGAGCTGAAGCTGGACATCCACAAGGAGAAGAAGGTCACGTCCCTCTCCGGCGGCCAGCGCAAGCGCGTCTCGGTCGCCCTGGAGCTGCTGACCAAGCCGTCCCTGATCTTCCTGGACGAGCCGACCTCCGGCCTCGACCCGGGCATGGACCGCGACGTCATGCAGCTGCTCCGCGGCCTCGCCGACGACGGCCGTACGGTCCTGGTCGTCACGCACTCCGTGGCCGAGCTGGCGCTCTGCGACAAGCTCCTGGTCATGGCCCCGGGCGGTTCGGTTGCGTACTTCGGCCCGCCCGAGGAGGCGCTCAACTTCTTCGGCTACGACACCTGGGCCGACGTCTTCTCCGCCTTCGAGAACTACCGCGACTACGACTGGGCGGGCCGCTGGAAGGGCTCGCAGCACTACCAGATGTACGCCGCGGACATCGACGCCGTCGCCCCGCAGTCGATGCAGATGCCGCCGCCGCAGGCGGTCCGCCCGCCCAAGCCGCAGAGCTGGGGCTCCCAGCTGTGGACCCTCATCCGGCGCTACGTCTCGGTGATCGCGTCCGACAAGGGCTTCATGGCGCTCATGCTGATCCTGCCGGCGGTGCTCGGTGTGGTCAGCCTGCTCATCGAGCCCGACCAGGGGCTGCTGCCCAACCGGCCCCGCGCCAACGGCGCCATCACCCCCAACGGCACGGCCACCACCGTCCTGCTGATCCTCGCGGTGGGCGCCTGCTTCGCCGGTGCCGCCAACTCGGTCCGCGAGCTCATCAAGGAACGCGTGATCTACGAGCGGGAGCGCGCCACCGGCCTGTCCCGCTCGGCGTATCTGATGTCCAAGGTCATCGTCCTCGGCATGATCACGGTCATCCAGGGCGGGATCGTGGGCGGCATAGGCTTCGCGGTGCGCGACATCCCCGACGAGGGGCTCGTCCTCGGCAAGCTGACGCTCCTCGAGTTGGCCCTGCCGATCATGGCGCTCGGCTTCACCTCGATGATGTTCGGCCTGATCATCTCCGCGCTGGTGAAGACCTCGGAGAAGACCATGCCGCTCCTGGTGATGTTCGCGATCGTCCAGGTCGTCTTCACCGGCTGCCTCTTCATCCTGCACGGCAGTCCCGGTGTGAACGAGTTCTCGTATCTGATGCCGTCCCGCTGGGCGGTTGCGGCCGCGGGCACCACTCTCGACTTCAACCTCGTCAGCCCTAACACCGACGATCCGGGGAGCACGGACCCGCTGTGGGACCACGAGGCGTCCCAGTGGTTCATCGACATGGGCGCGCTGCTCGCCCTCGGCGCGCTCTGCGGCTTCCTAGTGGCCCGCTTCCTGCGCCGCCACGAGCCGGAGGTCATGCGCAAGTAGGCACTGACCGGCATCGAACGGTATTGACCGGCATCGAACGGTATGTGCCGAGTGGGCCGCGGTTCGGACAACGCGAAGGGCGGCACCCCGCGGGTGCCGCCCTTCGGCGTTACTTCGGCGTTTTCCTGAGGCCCAGAGGTCCCGAAGAGACTCAGTAGGCGCCGAAGACGTTATCCATCGACCCGTAGCGGTCGGCCGCGTAGTTGGCCGCGGCGGTGATGTTGGCGACCGGGTCGTAGATGTTCCAGGACGTGCCCGGGACGTGGTACGCGTTGAACGTCGGCTGGATGACCTGCAGCAGGCCCTTCGACGGGACACCGTTCTTGGCGTTGATGTCCCAGTTGTTGATGGCCATCGGGTTGCCCGACGACTCACGCATGATGTTGCGGTACAGCCCGTTGTAGGTGCCCGGGATCTTGTGCTTCTTCATGACGTCGAGGGACTCGCGGATCCAGCCGTCGAGGTTGTTGGCGTAGGTCTTCGCCGCGACCGGGGTGGCCACCGCGGCGCGCTCGGTCGAGCGGCTCACGGCAGGGGCGACCTTGCGCTCCTGCTGGGCCTCCGCCTTGGCCTCCGCCTTGGCCTTGGCCTCGGCCTTCTGCTTGGCGGCGGCCTCCTGCTGCGCCTTCAGGCGGGCGGCGGCGTCCTGGGCCTTCAGGTTGGCGTTCGCCAGCTGGTCGGTGACGCTCGCCTTGATGTCCTTGGCGGTGCCGGTGGCGGCCAGGCCGACCGGGGCTGCCGCGGCAGCGGCCTGGGTCTCCTGGACCTGGGCCTCGGACGAGGCGGGCACGACGGTGAACGCGACGGCCGCGGCGCCGAGCGTGGCGACACCGGCGAGGGAGAACTTCTGGGTCTTCTTCAGACGGCGATCACCGGACTTGGCATGGAAAATCGACATGGGTGTAGGACCTCTTCGAGTAGCTGGAGTCGCTCTCGGCCGGCAGGGACGTGTTTCCGGCACAAACGCCGCGGGTAAGCTCCCGCGGCGCCGAGCGACGGCAGCCATTCTTAGCGGCCGCAAAATCCTGGGGCAAAGGTGTGACGTACGATCCGAGGTAGTGGATCACGAAACGGACTTATGGCGCCGAAAGGCCCTCTTACCCCAGTGATAGGACTTTCGTCCCCTACTAGGTCACTTCGTACGTGATGTGCGCCCTATGTGCGGGCTCACATGGCGCCCATTGGTTTCTCACCCATAGTTTCCGGGGCAATGCTCCCCGTGGTCGGACATTTCGGGCAGCAGGAGATGGGTGTCGCCGAACTCGTGCCACAGGTATCCGAACCGCAGCGCTTCCCCGTAACCACGGCTGATCGTCCGCCGTCCGGCGATCGCCTCCAACATCAGCAGGTGAGAGGCCTCCGGCTCGTGCAGTCCGGTCAGCAGGCCGTCGACCACGCGCACGCCGCGCTCCGGCGTGATCACCAGATCCGTCCAGCCCGATGCCGCCCGCACGATCCCGTCGGATCCGGTCGCGGACTCCACCGCGCGCACGGCCGTCGTACCCACCGCAATGACCCGCCCGTCCCCCCGCCGCACCGCATTGATGAGCCGCGCCGAGTGCTCGGAGACGGTGAATCGCTCCGGATACGGCGGCTCGTGGGCCTCCGCCGACGCGACGCCTGTGTGCAAAGTGACAGGTGCGAATTGCACTCCCCGGCTCACCAGCTCCGCCACCAGCCGCGGGGTGAAGGGCCGGGCCGCACTCGGCATCTCCGCGCTCCCCGACCCGTCGGCCGACGGCAGAGCGAACACCGTCTGGTAGGCGGACAGCGGCTGGTCCCGCTCCGTATAGGAGTAGCGAATGGGCCGGCCATGCCGCCGCAGCAGCGCCGGCACGCCCTTCCCCGACGCCCGGGCCCACCACAACCGCCCGCTGCCCGGGCTCAGCGGCTCCTCATATATGAGGCACGCGCACCCGGACAGCTCCACCACTGCTCCCGCAGGTCCGCCCGCACGCGCGCGCGTGGTGCCCCCGCCGTCCGGATCGCGCAGCTCCACGGCCCACCGGCCGTCATCGCCCCGCGTCGAGAAATGCACCACCACGCGTGCGTGCCCGATCCGGCCGTCCACGGCTGCGGCCAGCGTCGGCGACGTGTTGACGATGAGCAGATCGCCGGCGCGCAGCAGCCGAGGCAGCTCCACGAAGTCGTGGTGGGACACCTCTGTACCGCGCGACACCATCAGGAGCACCGCGTCCCGGTCGAGCCCGGGACCGCGCTGCTCGGCCGGCACCCGCGCCGACAGCTCGTCGGGCACCTGGAACGCCAGATCCGGAGGCCGACCCGCGGTCAGACCCATGGCATGGGCTCCACAAGGGACGTCCCCCGCCAGGGCCACCACGTGCGTTCCGTGTTTCCGCAGTTCCTGTGCCGTCGTCTCCAGCGGTCCAGCGGAGCGCGCATCCAGTACGAGGTCCCAGCCCCGCTCGGCCAGGGCAGCGCTCAGTGCACGCCCGAAACCCTTCCCAGCCCCCGTGATGATCGCCACAGGCATGACGTCCGTCCCCTCGTCGCACCAGGCACCGCCGTCCCGGCGGCCGCCTCAGATCGGCTCTTCGGCCGCCTTCAACGTAGGAACGGACCCGCCGCAGGCGCCTCGTGCTTGGGCCCGGGCATGCCAGGGCCCTTCGCCTTAAGCCCAGGGCCCTAGGCGGCTGCCGCCACAGGTCCGATACGCCCTGTCACACCGCGCCGGTACGGTGAAGGCATGAGTCACGGCCCCCGGTCCGGCCTGTACGCGGTGAGTTCCGCGCTGTTGGCCATGAGCAGGCACCTCGAGGTGCGCGACGTCCTCAAGACGATCGTCGCCTCGGCCCGCGAGCTGCTCGACGCGGAGTACGCGGCGCTCGGCGTGCCGGACGACCACGGCGGCTTCGCGCAGTTCGTGGTCGACGGGGTCAGCGACGAGCAGTGGAAGGCCATCGGCCCGCTCCCGCGCCAGCACGGCATCCTCGCCGCGATGCTGCACGAGGCGAGGCCCCAGCGCCTCGCCGACGTACGTCAGGACCCCCGCTTCGAGGGCTGGCCGTCCGCCCACCCGGACATGTCCGACTTCCTCGGCCTGCCCATCCGCGACGGCGACGAGACCATCGGCGCACTCTTCCTCGCCAACAAGAGGTGCCCCAAGCCCCAAGGCGGCTGCGGCTTCACCGAGGAGGACGAGGAGCTGCTGTCGATCCTCGCCCAGCACGCCGCCATCGCCCTCACCAACGCCCGGCTGTACGAGCGCAGCCGCGAGCTCACCATCGCCGAGGAGCGCTCCCGCCTCGCCCATGAGCTGCACGACGCCGTCAGCCAGAAGCTCTTCTCGCTGCGTCTGACCGCCCAGGCCGCGACCACCCTGGTCGACCGCGACCCGTCGCGCGCGAAGGGCGAGCTGCAGCACGTGGCGGCGCTCGCCGCGGAGGCCGCGGACGAACTGCGCGCCGCCGTCGTCGAGCTGCGCCCCGCCGCCCTCGACGAGGACGGCCTGGTCGCCACCCTGCGCACCCAGGTCCAGGTCCTGGACCGCGCCCACTCCGCGCGGGTCACCTTCGCGTCCGGCGGAGTGCGCGCCCTGCCCGCCGCGCAGGAGGAGGCCATGCTGCGGGTCGCCCAGGAAGCCCTGCACAACGCGCTGCGCCACTCCGGCGCCGAGCGCGTGGACGTTCTCCTCGCCAAACGCGGGCCGGGCGCGGTGCTCCGGGTCACCGACGACGGCAGTGGCTTCGATCCACGCGCGATACGACGGGCGGGGCGCCACCTGGGCCTCGTGTCGATGCGCGACCGGGCAAGCGGCGTCGGCGGGGCGCTGACCGTGGAATCGGCGCCCGGCAAGGGCACCACGATCGAGATGGAGGTTCCCGGTGGCTGACCCGATCAAGGTCCTGCTCGTAGACGATCACCAGGTGGTCCGCCGCGGCCTGCGCACCTTCCTCGAGGTGCAGGACGACATCGAGGTCGTGGGAGAGGCGGCCGACGGCGCCGAAGGCGTCGCCCAGGCCGAGCAGCTGAAACCGGACGTCGTCCTGATGGACGTCAAGATGCCGGGCATGGACGGCATCGAGGCCCTGCGGAAACTCCGCGAACTCGACAACCCCGCGCGCGTGCTCATCGTCACCAGCTTCACCGAGCAGCGCACGGTCGTCCCCGCCCTGCGCGCGGGCGCCGCCGGGTACGTCTACAAGGACATCGACCCGGACGCGCTCGCCGGAGCCATCCGCTCCGTCCACGCCGGCCATGTGCTGCTCCAGCCGGAGGTCGCCGGCGCCCTGCTGTCCCAGGAGGAGACGGGCAACAGCCAGGGGAGGGGCGGCTCGCTCACCGAGCGGGAGCGGGAGGTGCTGGGCCTGATCGCGGACGGGCGCTCCAACCGGGAGATAGCCCGCGCCCTCGTCCTCTCCGAGAAGACGGTCAAGACGCACGTGTCGAACATCCTGATGAAGCTCGACCTTGCGGACCGCACCCAGGCCGCGCTGTGGGCCGTACGACACGGCGTGACCGGCTGATCTCCACAGCCGATCGTGCTGCTGACCTCCCATGGCAGGGCACGGCAGCGAGCGGTGACGCGGACGGTTCCAATCCAGGCCGAGATTCATACTGTCGTGTGGATGTCCCTCTGATGGCGTATCCCGCGTGGGTCCCCGGCCGTTCTCCAGGCGTGCTGCGGTACTTGGCCGCAGTGATCGCTAGGAGGGTCCAAGAAAGTGAAGAACCTGAAGAAGGCCATGGCTGTCACGATGGTGGCGGGGGGCCTGGTTGCCGCCGGTGCCGGTCTCGCCTCCGCCACCGAGGGTGCGCACGCGGGCGGCAGCGCCAGCCACTCCCCGGGTATCGGTTCGGGCAACCTGATCCAGGCGCCGGTGCACGTCCCGGTGAACGCGGTCGGCAACACTGTGAACGTCGTCGGCGCCCTGAACCCCGCCTTCGGTAACTACGGGTTCAACGGCTGACAAAGCACCTCAGGTCAATCGCTGACCACCACCGGCCCCCAGAGGATTCAACTCGGGGGCCGGTCCGCGTTCCCGGGAGCATGATCCGCTTATTGGTCTGTTCCGTGCCGTTGTGTGCGCCTTCTGGGTACATCGACCGTCCCTCCCGTGCCATCGGGCGGACGGGCTCCGTTCCCCAGTGCATGCGACCCCGTGGACGGGGTCGAAACGCTCAGCAGGAGGAACGCTTCCCATGAACATCGCAAAGAAGGCAGCCCTGACCGTCGCCGTCGCCGGTATCGCCGCGGGCGCGTCCGCGGGGGCCGCGGTCGCGGACGCCAACGCCAGCGGCGCGGCCACCGGATCGCCCGGCATCCTCTCGGGCAACGTCATTCAGCTCCCGGTTCACGTCCCCGCCAACGTCACCGGCAACACGGTCAACGTGGTCGGGCTGCTCAACCCGGCTTCCGACAACCAGTCGTCGAACAGCTGACGCGCCCCACTCGGGTCTCGGGCCCCGCGAACCTCAGCGGGTTCGCGGGGCTCTTCGTGTCTATCCCCGCTCCCGCTCCTCCACGTATGCGTTGTACGCCGCCACCTGCGCCCGGCGCGCCGTGCGCTCCACGGGCCGCAGAGCCTGGGCCCGCGCCGCCATCTCCGACGCGCTCACAGCCCCGCCGTGCCCGTTCTCGTACGCCACCGAGATCAGCAGCCCCACGCGCTGCGCCAGCTCCAGGACCCGTACCGCCCGCGGCGGATACCCCGGCGCGAGCACCTCGCGACCCCGCTCGGCCCGCGCCCGGTACGCATCGATCGCCGCCTCCGCGACAGGACCCGAGCCGGCGACGTCGAGCCGCGACAGCACCGCCGTCGCCTCCCGCAGCGCCTCCGCCAGCTCCCGTTCGGCCTCGCCGAGCGAGGGCACATCGGCCGGCGGAGCCTCCCGTACGGGCAGGCAGTGCCAGACGACCTCCACATGGACATCGCCGTCGGGCCCCACCTCGTACACCTCCGGTACGAGGCCCAGCGCGGCGCCCTGGCACACCACCGCCTCCTCCGCCTCCAGCGCCCGCGCGTTGAACTCGGGCGGTCCGCTCAGCCCCAGCGGATGCCCGGGCGCGGGCAGCGCGACCCGCAGGCCCGTCGTGCCCAGGGCGCGCAGCCGCCCCAGCGCGAGCGTCAGCCCGACCGGAGAGGTCTCCCCGGGGAGCCCCTCCACCCGATGGATCGCGTCATCGCCGACGATCGCGTCCGCGGCGTCATCCGGTGCAACAAACCCGGCCAAAAGGGCATTTCCCCATGCGGCCAGCCGTCCTGAGCGTGGTTCCGAGAGCATGCACCCAGCCTAAGGACCGGGCTAGCGGCCGGACCGCCCGACCGGTGGCGTAGGTTTTCCCTGGGGGCTGCGCCCACAGGCGCACGCGACAGCCGAGACTGCAATGGGAGACAGTGCGCTCATGAGCGATGTACTGGAGCTGGAGGACGTATCCGTGGTCCGCGAGGGCCGGGCTCTGGTGGACCAGGTCTCCTGGTCGGTGAAGGAGGGGGAGCGCTGGGTGATCCTCGGCCCGAACGGCGCCGGAAAAACGACCCTCCTGAATGTCGCGTCCAGTTACCTCTTCCCGACCAAGGGCACCGCCACCATCCTCGGCGAGACCCTCGGCAAGGTCGACGTCTTCGAACTCCGCCCGCGCATCGGCATGGCCGGCATCGCCATGGCCGAGAAGCTCCCCAAGCGCCAGACCGTCCTCCAGACCGTGCTCACCGCCGCATACGGCATGACCGCCGGCTGGCACGAGGACTACGAGGACGTCGACGAGCAGCGCGCCCGCGCCTTCCTCGACCGCCTCGGCATGAGCGACTACCTGGACCGCAAGTTCGGCACGCTCTCCGAGGGCGAGCGCAAGCGCACCCTGATCGCCCGCGCGCTGATGACCGACCCGGAGCTGCTCCTCCTCGACGAGCCGGCGGCGGGCCTGGACCTCGGCGGCCGCGAGGACCTCGTACGCCGCCTCGGCCGCCTGGCCCGCGACCCCCTCGCACCCTCGATGATCATGGTCACGCACCATGTCGAGGAGATCGCCCCCGGCTTCACCCACGTCCTCATGATCCGCCAGGGCAAGGTCATCGCCGCGGGCCCGCTGGAACTCGAGCTCACCTCCCGCAACCTCTCCCACTGCTTCGGCCTCCCCCTGGTCGTCGAGCAGAACGGCGACCGCTGGACCGCACAGGGCCTGCCACTGTCCTGACCCGGCCGCGCGACCCGACCGGGCCCCTGTCCGGGGAAGGACTCGCGGTCCTACCATGACCACGTGGACATCGATGCGTGGGTGTGGTGGCTCATTGGCGCGGCCGCACTGGGAATTCCGCTCGTACTGACCGCGATGCCCGAGTTCGGCATGCTTGCCGTGGGCGCCGTCGCCGCCGCCGTGACCGCGAGTCTCGACGGCGGCATCGTGCTCCAGGTCCTCGTCTTCGCCGTCGTCTCGGTCGCCCTGATCGCCGTCGTACGCCCGATCGCTGCCCGGCACCTGGCCCAGCGCCCCCAACTGGCCACCGGCGTGGAGGCGTTGAAGGGCAGACAGGCCGTCGTGCTCGAGCGCGTGGACGGGTCCGGAGGCCGGATCAAACTCGCCGGCGAGGTCTGGTCGGCACGCGCCCTGGACACCGGGCAGACCTACGAGGTGGGCCAGGAAGTGGACGTCGTGGACATCGACGGCGCCACCGCGGTCGTCATGTGAGGTGGTGATCCGGGGCGTGACCTCGAGTGTGATGTCCCGTCATGTGACCGAACGCCTCCCGTCGCAGGCGGCGTTCTGACAGACTCGACCAGCAAGATCTTCAGGACCCCGAGGTACCTCAACACCCCCGGGATCCAGCGGACATGACGAGTCAAGAAGGGTACGGGGAGCCACGATGGAACCGATCATCATCGTCCTGATCATTCTGGTGGTGCTGGTCTTCATCGCCCTGATCAAGACCATCCAGGTCATCCCACAGGCAAGCGCCGCAATCGTCGAGCGCTTCGGCCGCTACACGAGAACGCTGAACGCGGGCCTGAACATCGTCGTCCCGTTCATCGACTCCATCCGCAACCGCATCGACCTCCGCGAGCAGGTCGTACCCTTCCCGCCCCAGCCGGTGATCACCCAGGACAACCTGGTCGTCAACATCGACACGGTCATCTACTACCAGGTGACCGACGCGCGTGCCGCGACCTACGAAGTCGCCAGCTACATCCAGGCGATCGAGCAACTCACCGTCACCACCCTCCGCAACATCATCGGCGGCATGGACCTCGAGCGGACGCTCACCTCCCGTGAGGAGATCAACGCGGCACTGCGCGGCGTCCTCGACGAGGCCACCGGCAAGTGGGGCATCCGCGTCAACCGCGTCGAGCTCAAGGCCATCGAGCCGCCCACCTCCATCCAGGACTCGATGGAGAAGCAGATGCGCGCCGACCGTGACAAGCGCGCCGCCATCCTTACCGCCGAAGGTATCCGCCAGTCGCAGATCCTCACCGCCGAGGGTGAGAAGCAGTCCGCGATCCTGCGCGCAGAGGGTGAGGCCAAGGCCGCAGCGCTGCGCGCCGAGGGCGAGGCGCAGGCCGTCCGTACGGTCTTCGAGGCGATCCACGCCGGAGACCCCGACCAGAAGCTCCTCTCCTACCAGTACCTCCAGATGCTCCCGAAGATCGCCGAAGGCGACGCCAACAAGCTCTGGATCGTGCCCAGCGAGATCGGCGACGCCCTCAAGGGCCTGTCGGGCGCCATCGGCAACTTCGGCCCGACGACCGGGGGTTCAGGCAAGCAGAACGGCAACGGCACAGGCACCGAGCGCCGAGAGCAGCCGCGCATCGACTAGGACATGAAGGTGCCCCGCCTCCAGGGGAGGCGGGGCACCTTCATGTCGTCTTCCTGTTGCCGTCACGCGGCCGGCTGCGTCATCCACTCCGGCAGCGACTCCAGATCGTCATGCCCCAGCGCCAGCAGCATCGCGTCCGCAGGAGTCGGCTCGAACGGCTCCCGCAGCAACGGCATACCGGCCTGCTCCGGCGTACGGTCCGCCTTGCGGTGGTTGTCCTCCGCGCACGAGGCCACCGTGTTCAGCCAGGAGTCCGCGCCACCCCGCGACCGCGGCACCACATGGTCCACGGTCGTCGCCCGCCTTCCGCAGTACGCGCACCTGTGCCGGTCCCGTATGAGAACACCGCGCCGCGACCACGGCGCTTGTCTTCGGAACGGCACCCTCACATACCTGCAGAGTCTGATCACCCGCGGCACGGGAAGATCCACCGCGGCCGCGCGCATACGGAGTTCGGGGTGGGCCTGCTCGACGACGGCCTTGTCCTGAAGCACCAGAACGACGGCTCGGTTCAACGTCACCGTCGACAGCGGCTCAAAGCTCGCGTTCAGCACCAGCGTGTCCCGCATCCAGCCCACCTCCCGTGTGCACCGGCCCACCCCCTGGCGGGCTGGGATCAACTCTGGCCGGGCACGCCGAGATGGACAACGCAATATCTGTGCCTCCCGGGCGACTGCGACCACACCACTACCACCGCAGATCCCCGGGCCCCCGGCAACAAAAATGCCCGCCTCTGATCAATTCCAAGACCAGAGGCGGGCAAACGTTCTGTGAACCTTCAGTTCGACGGGTGGCCTGTCGCGTGACGGACGCCTGTCCCTCGGCGCGGGACGGTCATCCCTCGGCCTGGGATGGTTATCCCTCGGCCTGGGACGCGTACTCACCGATCAGCTGTGCACGCGCCAGGGTGTGGAAGCGCAGATTGAACCCGACTACGGCGGGCGACGCGTCGGAGTCAGGACCGAGCTTCTCCTGGTCCACCGCGTACACGGTGAACACATAACGGTGCGCCGGGTCCCCGGGCGGCGGCGCGGCACCCCCGAAGTCCTTCGTCCCGTAGTCGTTCCGCACCTGGATCGCGCCCTCGGGCAGCCCCTCGAACTTGCCGCTGCCCGCACCCGTCGGAAGCTCCGTCACGGACACCGGGATGTCGAACACCGTCCAGTGCCAGAACCCGCTGCCCGTCGGGGCGTCCGGGTCGAAGCACGTCACGGCGAAGCTCCTGGTCTCCGGCGGGAAACCCTCCCACCGCAGATGCGGCGAGGTGTTCCCGGCCGCATAGACCTGAGCGTCCTTCAGCACCGCGCCCGGCTCGACGTCCTCGCTCACCACCGTGAACGAGGGCACCGGCGGATGGAAGTCATGCGGAAGCGGCGGCCTCTTGAGCTCGGTCACGTCTGTACCTCCTGGATCGGCGATGTCTCCGGCCCGAGCCTAGGCGGTGCCTAGAACCAGTTGCGACGGCTGCCGACCTGGGACAGCCACTCATTGAGGTACGCCGCCCAGTCGGTCCCCTGGAAGTCGTGCAGACCGACCCTGAACGCCTTGTACGAGTCGCTGCCCTCACTGAAGAGGCCCGGCTTCTTGTCCATCTCCAGGATGACGTCCATCTCACGGTCGTCCGCGACGAAGCTCAACTCGACCTGGTTCAGCCCGCGGTACTGCTCCGGCGGCAGGAACTCGATCTCCTGGTAGAACGGCAGCTGCTGCCGCGTACCCCGGATGTGACCGCGCTCCATGTCCGCGCTCCTGAACCGGAACCCCAGCTGCCCGAAGCCGTCCAGAAGCGCCTGCTGCGCCGGCAGCGGATGCACGACGATCGGGTCGAGATCACCGGAGTCCACGGCCCGCGCGATCTGCAGCTCGGTGGTCACGCCGATGTTCATGCCGGGCAGCTGACGCCCGGCGAAGCTCGTGATCGGCGTCTCCCAGGGGATGGAGAGCCCGAAAGGCACCGCGTGCACCGCGTCCGCCTGCAGCGAGAAAGCACCACCGAGCCGCATCTTCGTGAACTCGATGTCCTGCTTGACCTCCTGGTCACCCCCCTCGACCTCGACCCGGGCCTGAAGACCGACCGACAGCCCCTCGATCTCCTGGTCGACGGACCCACCCTGAATCCGCACCTCGCCCTGGACGACACCGCCCGGCACCACATTGACCTCGGTCAGGACCGTCTCGACCGACGCCCCACCAGCTCCCAGGCTCGCCAGCAGCCTCTTGAACCCCATGTCTCTCCTCCCCGGGAGGCGCCTGTCGGCCAGACGCGATCCCTGATCACTGATCCTTGATCCTCGGGCCCTTGATCCTTAGAAACGCGACCGGACCCCGGCCGGTTCCGAGCCATCACCCTGGCAAGCAGCAGGGCCCACGGCCACCCGCGCGTGCACACTGGTTGCACTACGCTCGTACGCCATGATCACGGCCCCCGACCGTACGCCCCTCAGCCGGGAGTTCTTCGACCGCCCCGTCCTGCAGGTCGCACCGGACCTGCTGGGCCGCATCCTCGTGCGCAACACCCCGGAGGGCCCGATCGAACTCCGCCTCACGGAGGTCGAGGCATACGCGGGTACGGACGACCCGGGCTCCCATGCCTATCGCGGCCGCACCGCGCGCAACGACGTGATGTTCGGCCCGCCTGGTCACGTGTACGTCTACTTCACCTACGGCATGTGGCACTGCATGAATCTGGTCTGCGGCCCGGAAGGCATGGCGAGCGCGGTCCTGCTCCGCGCCGGCGAGATCACGGAGGGCGCCGACCTCGCCCGCAAACGTCGACTCTCGGCCCGCACCGACAAGGAACTGGCCAAAGGTCCGGCACGACTGGCGACGGCCCTGGGCGTGGACCGGGCGCTCGACGGCAGCGACATATGTGCAGGCCCCGACGCCCCGCTCAGCATCCTCACGGGCACGCCCGTACGTCCTGGCCAGGTCCGCAACGGTCCCCGCACCGGAGTCGCCGGCGACGGTGGCGACGGAGAGGCCCACCCCTGGCGCTACTGGATCGCCAACGACCCCACGGTGAGCCAGTATCGGGCCCACACGCCGCGCCGGCGCCGTACTTGACTCGCCCCTGGGCGGGGCGTAACGTAGCCCGAGCCGCTTGAACCGGGTACGGCGTTCAGCCAGCAGCCGGAAGCGGCCAAACCCCACTACTCAGCAAGGACCTCCCCATCAGCGGGTGCTTATTTCCTGTGCCTTTTGTGTGCCGGATCTGAGCTCGCGAAGCTCAATTATGAGCAGCCGGGAGAATCGGCTAACGTAGTGAATGTCGAAAGGCCGCGAGGCCCAAAAGACACAGTGTGAATATCCCGCTTACGGGATGCCCGCCGACAGGGAATCGGATCGGAAAACGATCTGATAGAGTCGGAAACGCAAGACCGAAGGGAAGCGCCCGGAGGAAAGCCTGAGAGAGTCTCTCGGGTGAGTACG
>NZ_JACEHE010000014.1 GCF_013778455.1 Streptomyces himalayensis subsp. himalayensis
GGCTTACGGCCGCTTCAGCTCGACGGCGCGCAGGAGGGTCACGGCCTCTTCAGCTCGAACCACACCTGCTTGCCCGTGGCCGTCCGCTCCGCGTCCCACAGGTCGGCGACGGCCGCCAGCAGGACCAGCCCGCGCCCGTCCTCGTCCAGCAGGTCCCCGGTGACCCGGATGTAGGGCATATCCCGGCTTCTGTCGTGCACTTCGATTCGTACGGCGTCGGTCCCGAGGCACCGGAGGGTGACCGTGCAGGCCCGGTCCGGCACATGTCTCAGCACGTTGGACAGCAGCTCCGTCACGCCCAGTTCGGCCGCGTCCGACAGCTCGGGCAGCTCCCAGTGGTGCAGATGCGCTCGTACGATGCGCCGGACGTGCCGCAAGCTGTGCTCGCCGACGGTCGGTAGGTGCAGGCGGTAGAAGTCGAGAGTCTTGATGTCGGTTTTCATGGCTCAGCCTCCGGCCTGACGGCAACGCTGTGCTGTGGGAAGTGATGTGGCCCTGATGCGGCGAGGGCGCGCGCGGTGCGAGGCGTCGGCAGTTCGCGCGGCCGGCCCCGTGGTGCCACCCGGTGCCGGATATTCGATGCGGATGCCCCCGCGGGCACACGCGGCAGGGCAGACACACGCGGCAGGGCCGACCCGACGCGAAACGTGGCTGCCTTGGAGCACCGAGTCGACGAAGGCGTCCAAAACCGCCGACCCGCACTGGGGCCGCCCTGGCCTGGGTGTGGTGCCCTCACCGCCGTGTACGCCGCGAGCTGCGCCCAGGCCGTAGCCGCGCTGCCCCGGAGGGCGCGCGATCCTGGCACGTTTCGCGGATGTCTCGCCGGCCGTCAGTCCGGCGTACGACTCCTCGGGCGCGGCGACTTCACGGCGGGTGTTCCTCCGCCGACGAGCGCGGGCTGTCTCCCTGAGGGGCGCGGCATGTGGTCCAAGGAACTTCCTCTTCATGGGGGGTGAGCGATTGACGGGAGCATGTCCGGCATATACCGGAGAAACGTTTCGTCACTCGCATGTTGGATTATCCGGAGCCCGTTCACTCTTCAACAAGAGTCACTTTTCGGCCACATACCCGGATCTTCCGACCGCGACCAAACGGATTCACGGATGCCGACGGCGCACCAGCGCTTCCGCGCGGCGCTCCGGTTAGGCTCAAGTCGGACGACCTTGATCGAACGGGAGACCGCGAGATGAACGTGCCGCAGGGGCGGAGGAGCAGTACCTTCACACGGCTGCTGCGGCATGGTTTCACCGACCCGTCCGCCGCCGAGCGGCTGCTCGACAGCGCCGAACTGTCGCCCGTCCGCGCCGATCCCGTACTGCTGGACGCCCTCGGCGCGACCGCCGACCCCGATCAGGCGCTGCTCGGGCTCGTACGGCTGCTCGAGGCGCAGCCCGAGCGCACAGCCCGGCGGGAGCTGCTCGACACGCTGACAGCGGCGAAGCCGCTGCGTGACCGGTTGCTGGGGGTGCTCGGCGCCTCGGCGGCGCTCGGCGACCATCTGGCGCGGCATCCGGGGGACTGGCACGCCCTCGTCATGTACGAGCCGGAGGATCTGCACCCGGGCGTCGAGGAGTTCGAGCGGGGGCTCGCGGAGGCCGTCGATCCCGTGTCGCTGCGCGTCGCCTACCGGCGCTGTCTGCTGTCGATCGCCGCGCGCGACGTGTGCGGGACGACCGATGTCGCCGAGACGGCCGCCGAGCTCGCGGACCTGGCGACGGCCACGCTGCGCGCCGCGCTCGCCATCGCGCGCGCCGCGGCGCCCGAGGACGCGGCGCTGTGCCGGCTCGCCGTCATCGCGATGGGCAAGTGCGGCGGCCACGAGCTCAACTACGTCTCCGACGTGGACGTGATCTTCGTGGGCGAGGCCGCCAACGGCGCGGACGAGGGCAAGGCGCTGCAGGCCGCCACCCGGCTCGCCTCGCACCTGATGCGGATCTGCTCCGAGACGACCGTCGAGGGGACGATCTGGCCTGTCGACGCCAACCTGCGGCCCGAGGGGCGCAACGGGCCGCTCGTACGGACGCTCTCCTCGCACCTCGCGTACTACCAGCGCTGGGCCAAGACCTGGGAGTTCCAGGCACTGCTGAAGGCCCGGCCGGTCGCCGGGGACCTCGAACTGGGGGAGGCGTACGTCGCCACGCTCGCGCCCCTCGTCTGGCAGGCGGCCGAGCGCGAGAACTTCGTCCCCGACGTGCAGAAGATGCGGCGGCGGGTGGTCGCGAACATTCCGGTCGCCGAGATCGAACGGGAGCTGAAGCTCGGTCCCGGCGGGCTGCGGGACGTCGAATTCGCCGTCCAGTTGCTGCAGTTGGTGCACGGGCGGTCCGACACGACGCTGCGCAGCGGCACGACGCTCGACGCGCTGAAGGCCCTGGCCGCGGGAGGGTACGTCGGCCGGGCCGACGCCGCGCAGCTCGACGAGGCGTACCGTTTCCTCCGCTCCATGGAACACCGCATCCAGCTCCACCGGCTGCGCCGCACCCATCTCGTGCCGGAGGACGAGGCCGACCTGCGGCGCATCGGCCGCTCCCTTGGCCTGCGGACCGAGCCGGTCACCGAGCTGCACCGGGCCTGGCGGCGGCACGGCTCCGTCGTACGACGGCTCCATGAGAAGCTCTTCTACCGGCCGCTGCTCGACGCGGTCGCCCAACTCGCGCCCGGCGAGACCCGGTTGAGCGCCGACGCGGCGCGGGAGCGGCTGGTCGCGCTCGGCTACGCCGACCCGGCGGCCGCCCTGCGCCACCTGGAGGCCCTCGCCTCCGGCGTGACACGGAAGGCGGCCATCCAGCGCACGCTGCTGCCGGTGCTGCTGGGCTGGTTCGCGGACTCCGCCGACCCGGACGCGGGCCTGCTGGGCTTCCGCCAGGTGTCGGACGCACTCGGCAAGACGCCCTGGTACCTGCGGCTGCTGCGTGACGAGGGCGCGGCCGCCCAGAACCTCGCGCGGGTGCTGTCCGCCGGGCGCCTCGCCCCCGACCTGCTCATGCGCGCCCCCGAGGCCGTCGCCCTGCTGGGCGACCCCAGCGGGCTCGAACCGCGCGACCGAAGCCATCTGGAGCAGGAGATCCTCGCCGCGGTCGGCCGTGCCGACGACGGCGAGCAGGCGGTCACGGCGGCCCGCGGCGTACGGCGGCGTGAGCTGTTCCGCACCGCGGCCGCCGACATCGTCGCCTCCTACGGCACGGAGGAGAGCCCCGCCGAGGCCGACGCCGGGGCGCTGGTGGACAGGGTCGGCGACGCCGTCTCCGACCTCACAGCCGCGACGATCGCCGGTGCGCTGCGGGCGGTGGTGCGCGACAGCTGGGGGGACGAGCTGCCCACCCGCTTCGCCGTCATCGGCATGGGCCGCTTCGGCGGGCACGAACTGGGCTACGGCTCGGACGCGGACGTGGTGTTCGTGCACGAGCCGCGTGACGGCGTGGACGAACGGGAGGCCGCCGAGGCCGCGAACACCGTGGTCGCCGAGATGCGGCGGCTCCTCCAGCTGCCCAGCCTGGACCCGCCGCTGCTGATCGACGCCGACCTGCGCCCCGAGGGCAAGTCCGGGCCGCTGGTGCGCACCCTGAAGTCGTACGAGGCGTACTACCGCCGCTGGTCGCTGGTGTGGGAGTCGCAGGCGCTGCTGCGCGCCGAACAGGTCGCCGGGGACGAGGACCTGGGCCGCCGCTTCATCGAGCTGATCGACCCGCTGCGGTTCCCCGCCGAGGGGCTCGGCGAGGACGCCGTACGCGAGATCCGCCGTCTGAAGGCCCGCATGGAGTCGGAACGGCTGCCGCGCGGTGCCGATCGGACACTGCACACCAAGCTCGGGCGCGGCGGCCTGTCCGACGTCGAGTGGACGGTGCAGCTGCTGCAGCTTCGCCACGGCTGGGCGGAGCCGGGGCTGCGCACCACGCGCACCCGCGAGGCGCTGGCCGCGGCGTGCGCGGCCGAACTGATCTCCAGCGAGTACGCGGCGATCCTCGACGACGCCTGGGTCCTCGCCACGCGCGTACGCAATGCCGTGATGCTCGTCCGCGGCCGCGCCGGCGACACGTTCCCGTCGGACGGCCGTGAACTCGCCGCGGTCGGGCGGTACCTCGGCTTCGGGCCGGGGCCCACGCGGCGGGAGCCGCATATCGGGCAGAGCGGGGACATGCTGGACCACTACCGGCGTACGACTCGGAGGGCTCGGGCGGTGGTGGAGGAACTCTTCTACGGGGCGTAGCGCGGTTCCACGGGTCGCGGAACCGCGCGGGTGATTCTCCGGGCCGGGCGCGGCCCGTCAGCCGCTTGGCCCTGCGGAAGCCGATGGACCGCCGGTTGCGCCGGTTCGGCGCCGCCGGACTCCACCGTCGTGGTTGCGCGCCGCTGCGGCGGGACATTCCTTCCCGCCGTGGTAGCGGGCGGGGACTTGCGGGCGTTGCCGCCGGGCGCCCGCAGGCGGCGGACGGCCGCCGAAGCGGCGAGCGCCGACTACGGGCGGTTCGCACTCGGTAGCGCCTGGGTGCCCCAGCGTGGGGGCTCCCCGGTGCGGTGGGACACCCACCGCGGCAGTGCATGCGGAAGCGCCCCGTACCACGTGCGCGCCACCGCGTAACCGAACGCCAGGCAGCCGATGCCGCCCACCGCGTCCAGCCAGAAGTGGTTGGCCGTGGCGACGATGACGACCAGGGTGCCGACCGGGTAGAGCAGGCCCAGGACGCGGGCCCAGGGGACCGTGGCCAGGGCGAAGATGGTCAGCCCGCACCAGACGGACCAGCCGATGTGCATCGAGGGCATCGCGGCGTACTGGTTCGACATGTTCTTCAGGTCGCCGGACGCCATCGAACCCCACGTCTGATGGACCAGCACCGTGTCCACGAAGTGGCCGCCGTTCATCAGCCGGGGCGGCGCCAGCGGATACAGGTAGTAGCCGAGCAGGGCCACACCCGTGGTCGCGAACAGGGCCGTGCGCGCCCCCGCATACCGGCCGGGGTGGTGGCGGTAGAGCCACACCAGCACTCCCAGCGTCACCACGAAGTGCAGTGTGGCGTAGTAGTAGTTCATGCCGACGATCAGCCACTTCACCGAGTTCACGGCGTGGTTGACGGTCTGCTCGACCGCGATCCCGAGCTGCCGTTCCAGGCTCCAGATCCAGTCGGCGTTGCGCAGCGCCTGTGCCTTCTGCTCCGGTACGGCGTTGCGGACGAGCGAGTACGTCCAGTAACTCACCGCGATCAGCAGGATCTCGAACCAGAGCCGTGGCTGCCGAGGCGCTCGCGCCCGGTGCAGCAGGCCCTGCTCCGCACGGCTCTCGGCCTCGCCCGCGACGGGTGACGGAACGGCCGCCCGGCGGCCCTCCGAAGTCGTCACGGTCGTCTCACCCATAGGGACAGAGTCTGCCAGAAACGGCCCTCTGACCGATCATCCTCTGGTCGAGTTCCGTTCGTATTTTCTACGCCCTACGGACGACGGCGTGCCGTACGGGCTACTGCGTGCGTTGCGGCTGAACCGTGTGCCTCACCGGCGAGCCGCGTTCTCCGGGCGCCGAGGCGGTCGAGCCCCGCACCACCAGCTCCGGCATGAAGACGAACTCGCTGTGCGGAGCGGGCGTACCGCCGATCTCCTCGAGCAGGGTCCGGACCGCCGCCTGGCCCATCGCGGGTACCGGCTTGCGGATGGTGGTGAGCGGCGGGTCGGTGAAGGCGATGAGCGGCGAGTCGTCGAAGCCGACCACCGAGATGTCGTCGGGCACCTCCAGGCCGTGCTGCCGCGCCGCGCGGATGGCGCCGAGCGCCATCATGTCGCTCGCGCACACGATCGCCGTGCAGTCCCGGGAGATGAGCGCGGAGGCCGCGGCCTGGCCGCCCTCCAGCGTGTAGAGGGAGTGCTGGACGAGTCGCTCCTCGACGTCGTCGGGGCTGAGGCCCAGCAGGTCCTGCATGGTGCGGACGAATCCCTCGATCTTCCGCTGCACGGGCACGAACCGCTTCGGGCCCAGCGCGAGCCCGATCCCGGTGTGCCCGAGCGAGACGAGGTGCGTGACGGCGAGCTGCATGGCGGCCCGGTCGTCGGGCGAGATGAACGGCGCCTGCACCTTGGGCGAGAACCCGTCGACGAGCACGAACGGCACGCCCTGGGCGCGCAGCTGCTCGTAGCGCTGCATGTCGGCGGTGGTGTCGGCGTGCAGCCCGGAGACGTAGATGATGCCGGAGACGCCGCGGTCCACCAGCATCTCGGTGAGCTCGTCCTCCGTGGAGCCGCCCGGAGTCTGCGTCGCAAGCACCGGCGTATACCCCTGACGGGTCAGGGCCTGGCCGATGACCTGGGCCAGCGCCGGGAAGATCGGGTTCTCCAGCTCGGGGGTGATCAGCCCGACGAGGCCGGCGCTGCGCTGCCGCAGGCGCACGGGCCGTTCGTAGCCGAGGACGTCGAGCGCGGCCAGCACGGACTGGCGGGTGGTCGCCGCGACTCCCGGCTTTCCGTTGAGAACACGGCTCACCGTCGCCTCGCTGACCCCCGCCTGCGCTGCGATGTCGGCGAGCCGCGCGGTCACGGGAGTGGACCCTACCGGGCGGATGTCGGGCTGCCCACCAACCGGACGCCGTATCCGGGCACTTGGACCGCCCGCTCGGGGCTGCTGCGTCATCGTGCTCCCTCGTGTTCCTGGTGGGTGACCGGTGGCGGTGTGGCGGCCGGCGGCTGTGCGCCATCCGGAGGGGTGTCCGGTGGATGGGGTGAGGTGACCGCGGTGACCGGTGCCTGCGGTGACCGATGGGTGACCTCTGCAAGGACCGGACGGGGTGATGATTCCCGTATCGGACGATCCTGGCAAGGGCTTGCAGAGTCTTGCACAGCCCCGAGGGCCCCGCCGCAACCCCCTCGCCAGCTGCGCCGACCCACCCTCGTAGGGGCCGCGGAAGTTACGAAGCGGTAACTCGTCCTGCGTTCCTTGCACTTTTTTGCTGCAAGGTCTTTCGCAAGGCTTGCAGCGCTGTTACGTTCTGCGTCGCCCGGCGGCCGCAACGGAGCAGTCGGCAAGTCGGCCAGGGGAGCGGGCGGGACCGCATCCCCAACCACACGGGCATTCACCCTCAAGGAGATCTCATGCGGCGTGGCATAGCGGCCACCGCGCTCGCGGCGTCCCTCGCCCTCACGGCGACGGCCTGCGGCGGAAGCGACAGCGGCAGCGACAACTCGGACGGACCCGTCACCATCACCTGGTGGGACACGTCCAACGCCACCAACGAGGCCCCGACGTACAAGGCCCTGATCAAGCAGTTCGAGAAGGCCAACCCGGACATCAAGGTCAAGTACGTCAACGTCCCCTTCGACCAGGCGCAGAACAAGTTCGACACCGCCGCCGGTTCCAAGGGCGCCCCGGACGTGCTGCGCGCCGAGGTCGGCTGGACCCCCGCGTTCGCGAAGAAGAGCTACCTGCTGCCGCTCGACGGCACCGAGGCCCTCGCCGACCAGGACAAGTTCAAGTCGAACCTGATCGAGCAGGCCCAGTACGAGGGCAAGACCTACGGCGCCCCGCTGGTCACCGACACCCTCGCGCTGGTCTACAACAAGGAGCTCTTCGAGAAGGCCGGCATCGCCGAGGCGCCCGCCACCTGGGACGACCTGAAGTCCGCGGCCGCCAAGATCAAGTCGAAGACGGGCGTCGACGGCTACTGGGGCACCACGCAGGCGTACTACGCCCAGTCCTTCCTCTACGGCGAGGGCACCGACACCGTCGACGTGGACGCCAAGAAGATCACGGTCAAGAGCGACGCCGCGGTCAAGGCCTACAAGACCTGGCAGAGCCTGTTCGACGGCAAGGGCCTGCACAAGGCCGACACCACCGCCGACGCGTACGCCCACATCCAGGATGCCTTCGTCAGCGGCAAGGTCGCCGCGATCATCCAGGGCCCCTGGGAGATCACGAACTTCTACAAGGGCTCGGCCTTCAAGGACAAGTCCAACCTGGGCATCGCGACCGTCCCGGCCGGTTCCAGTGGCAAGGCGGGCGCCCCGACCGGCGGCCACAACCTCTCCGTGTACGCGGGCTCGGACAAGGCCCACCAGGAGGCCTCGCTGAAGTTCGTGAACTTCATGACGTCGGCGAAGTCCCAGGAGCAGATCGCCCTGAAGAACTCCACGCTGCCGACGCGTGACGACGCCTACACCGCCGAGGTCAAGGCCGACCCGGGCATCGCCGGCTTCCAGACGGTGCTCTCCGCCGCCCAGCCGCGCCCCGAGCTGCCCGAGTACAGCTCGCTGTGGGGCCCGCTCGACACCGAGCTGCTGAAGATCGCCGGCGGCAAGTCGTCGCTGGACAAGGGCCTGACCGACGCGGAGACCGCGATCGCCAAGCTGGTGCCCGACTTCAGCAAGTGACCTTGAGTGGCCGTCGGATCCTCCCGTCGAGGGGGCGGGAGGATCCGGCGGCCACCGGCACGCCCTCAGCAGCACCCGGTAGCACTCGCAGCACCGCATCACCCGCAGCACCGGGCAGTCAGCGAGCAGATCTCCCTCAGAAGGTGTCGAACCATGACAGTCGCCGTCGAGAGCGCGGCCTCCAAGAGCCGCGGTGACCGCGGGCCGCGCACCGGCCCGCTGCAGCGCATGAAGCGCTCGTACCAGAAGTACTGGTACGCGTACGCGATGATCGCCCCCGTCGCCGTCGTGCTCGGTGTGCTGGTGCTCTATCCCCTGGTGCGGGGCTTCTACCTCACGCTCACCGACGCCGACAGCCTCAACTCGGCGCGCACCATCGGCGTCAACCACATCGACGCCACGTACCAGTTCATCGGCCTGGACAACTACGCGGACATCCTGTGGGGCCCGACGTCCTACGACCGCTTCTGGTCCCACTTCATCTGGACCATCGTGTGGACGGCGCTCTGCGTCACCTTCCACTACGTCATCGGGCTCGGCCTCGCCCTGCTGCTCAACCAGAAGATGCGCGGCCGCACCTTCTACCGGATGCTGCTGATCCTGCCCTGGGCGGTGCCCACCTTCGTCACCGTCTTCTCCTGGCGGTTCATGCTCGCCGACTCCGGGGTCATCAACTCCATGCTCGGCTCGCTCCATCTGCCGCAGCCGCAGTGGCTGGAGGACACCTTCTTCCAGCGCTTCGCCGCGATCATGGTCAACACCTGGTGCGGTGTGCCGTTCATGATGGTCTCGCTGCTCGGCGGCCTGCAGTCGATCGACGCGTCCCTGTACGAGGCCGCGGAGATGGACGGCGCGACCCCCTGGCAGCGCTTCCGCCACGTCACGCTGCCCGGCCTCCGTGCCGTCAGCTCCACCGTCGTGCTGCTCG
The DNA here is from genome assembly GCF_013778455.1 of Streptomyces himalayensis subsp. himalayensis. Taxonomy (GTDB): domain Bacteria; phylum Actinomycetota; class Actinomycetes; order Streptomycetales; family Streptomycetaceae; genus Streptomyces; species Streptomyces himalayensis. The sequence continues at coordinate 9,272 of NZ_JACEHE010000014.1, forward strand.
GCGTCATCTGGACCTTCAACCAGTTCGCCATCATCTTCCTGCTGTTCGGCGGCACCGCCCCGGAGGCCGACATCCTCGTCACCTGGGCCTACCAGCTGGGCTTCGGCCAGCAGCCGCGCGAGTACGCCGAGTCCGCCACGTACGGCGTACTGCTGCTGTCCATCCTGATCGTCTTCACCTCCGTCTACCGCCGCTGGCTGGCCCGCAATGAGCAGCTCGCCGTCTGAGGCAGGAGTCCCCATGAGCACCACGACCCTCGACACCCCGGCCGCGGCCACGGACAAGGCCCCCGCGGCGCCGGCACGCCGGGTGCGGCGGCGCGGCGAGCGCAGCACCGCCGCCTCCGTCCTCACACACGGCATACTGATCGTCGCGAGCCTGATCGCGCTGTTCCCGATCGCCTGGCTGATCTTCCTGTCGCTCGGCCCCGACAAGGACGACTATCTGCACCCGGGGCGGATCCTCGACACAGCGAGCCTGTCCAACTACTCGTTCGTGCTGCAGCACACCAACTTCTTCAAGTGGCTGGGCAGCACCCTGATCGTGTCGCTCGGCACGACGGTGATCGGCGTGCTCTTCGCCGCCACCACCGGCTACGCGGTCTCCCGCATGCGCTTCCCCGGCTACCGGAAGTTCATGTGGATCCTGCTGGTCACCCAGATGTTCCCGGTCGCCGTCCTGATGGTCCCGATGTACGAGATCCTCTCGGAGCTGGGCCTCATCGACAGCTACGGCGGCCTCATCCTCATCTACTGCACCACGGCCGTGCCGTACTGCGCATGGCTGCTCAAGGGCTACTTCGACACCATCCCCATCGAGATCGACGAGGCGGGCCGGGTCGACGGCCTCTCACCCTTCGGCACGTTCGTGCGGCTGATCCTGCCGCTGGCCCGTCCCGGCCTCGCGGTGGCCGCCTTCTACACTTGCATCACCGCATGGGGCGAGGTCGCCTTCGCGTCCGTCTTTCTGCTGGACGACACGAAGTACACCTTCGCCGTCGGTCTGCAGAGCTTCATCAGCGAACACGACGCGCAGCGCCACTACATGGCCGCCGCCGCGGTCCTGATCGCCGTCCCGATCTCGGCCCTCTTCTACCTCGTCCAGAAGAACCTGGTGACCGGCCTCACCGCGGGCGGCACCAAGGGCTGACGCACCCCCGGCTCCCGTGCGCACCGTCGCGCACGGGCAGGCGGCCGCGGCACTCATCAGACCCCGCCGCGCCGCGGCCGCCTCATTTTCCTCTTTCTCAAGCTTCTCAAGCTTCATGACCCGAACTCCGTTACGTATCAAGGACGCCATGAGCCAGCACTCCGCCGACCAGGCACCGACCGCCGCCCTCGCCACCGTCGCCCGGCACCGCGACTGGTGGCGCGACGCGGTGATCTACCAGGTCTATCCGCGCAGCTTCGCCGACAGCAACGGCGACGGCATGGGCGACCTGGAGGGCGTACGTTCCCGACTGCCCTATCTGCGTGACCTCGGCGTCGACGCCGTGTGGCTCAGCCCGTTCTACGCCTCGCCGCAGGCCGACGCCGGCTACGACGTCGCCGACTACCGGGCCGTCGACCCCATGTTCGGCAACCTGCTGGACGCCGACGCGCTGATCCGCGACGCCCACGAACTGTCCCTGCGGATCATCGTCGACCTGGTGCCCAACCACTCATCGGACCAGCACGAATGGTTCAAGCGCGCCCTGCAGGAGGGGCCGGGCTCGCCGCTGAGGGACCGATACCACTTCCGCCCCGGCAAGGGCGCCGACGGCGAACTCCCGCCGAACGACTGGGAGTCGATCTTCGGCGGCCCCGCCTGGACCCGGGTCACCGAGCCGGACGGCACCCCCGGCGAGTGGTACCTGCACCTCTTCGCGCCCGAGCAGCCGGACTTCAACTGGGAGCACCCGGCGGTCGGCGACGAGTTCCGCTCGATCCTGCGCTTCTGGCTCGACATGGGCGTCGACGGCTTCCGTATCGACGTGGCGCACGGCCTGGTGAAGGCCGAAGGCCTGCCCGACCTCGGCTCGCACGACCAGCTGAAGCTGCTCGGCAACGACGTCATGCCGTTCTTCGACCAGGACGGCGTGCACGACATCTACCGCAGCTGGCGCAAGATCCTCGACGAGTACGCGGGCGAGCGGGTCTTCGTCGCGGAGGCGTGGACGCCGACCATCGAGCGCACCGCCAACTACGTCCGCCCCGACGAGCTGCACCAGGCGTTCAACTTCCAGTATCTGAGCACTGCCTGGGAAGCCGGGGAGCTGCGCGAGGTCATCGACCGCTCCCTGGACTCCATGCGCCCGGTCGGCGCGCCCACCACCTGGGTGCTGTCCAACCACGACGTCACCCGGCACGCCACGCGGTTCGCGAACCCGCCGGGCCTGGGCACCCAGATCCGCCTCGCCGGCGACCGCGAGCTCGGCCTGCGGCGCGCCCGCGCGGCCTCCCTGCTGATGCTGGCGCTGCCCGGCTCCGCGTACATCTACCAGGGCGAGGAGCTCGGCCTGCCGGACGTCGTGGACCTGCCCGACGAGGTGCGCCAGGACCCCGCCTACTTCCGGGGCGCCGGACAGGACGGCTTCCGCGACGGCTGCCGCGTGCCGATCCCGTGGACCCGCACCGGCTCCTCGTACGGCTTCGGTGAGGGCGGCAGCTGGCTGCCGCAGCCCGACGGGTGGGGCGAGCTGAGTGTCGAGGCGCAGACCGGCGTCGCGGACTCCACGCTGGAGCTCTACCGCAGCGCGCTCGGCGCCCGCCGCGAGCACCCCGACCTCGGCGCCGGCGAATCCGTCACCTGGCTGGACGCGCCCGCGGGCGTACTGGCCTTCCGCCGCGGCGACTTCTTCTGCACGGCGAACACCACGGGCGAGACCGTGCGCGTGCCGGCGCCCGGGCGCGTCCTGCTCGCGAACGGCGATGTCACCGTCGTGGACGACGAGGCGCAGCTGCCGGCGGACACCACGGTGTGGTGGACCATCGGCTGACCCTCAGCGTCCGTAGCCGCTTGCAAGAGATTGCTGCGGTCTTTCAGAGGCCTGCCGCCTGATCAGGTGGCAGGCCTCTGCCATGCTCCAGGCCCGTCATCTCGGGGTCATGGCAGGTCATCGGGGTTTCAATGGCCGCTACCGCGGGGCGATTTCGTAAATGTGACGAGAGCATGTCCAAAGGGTTGACCTGGTGCCCCGGGGCTCATACCGTCTGCTCACTGCAATCCTCTGACTGCTTGCAGCAAGAACCTTCAAGCGCCCTCCGGGCAGTCGTGTCGCTCTCACCCCGAGGGCGGGTCGCCCCCCACGTACACGCAGAAGGAACCCGACATGGCCAGCAGAACCCTCTCCGGCGCGCTCGCCCTTGTGGCGGCCGCGACGGTCGCGGTCGCCGTTCCCGGCGCCACCGCGCAGGCCTCACCACCCGGCACCAAGGACGTCACCGCGGTGCTCTTCGAGTGGGACTTCGACTCCGTAGCGAAGGAGTGCACGAACCGTCTCGGCCCGGCCGGGTACGGTCTCGTCCAGGTGTCGCCGCCCGCCGAGCACATCCAGGGCTCGCAGTGGTGGACCTCGTACCAGCCGGTCAGCTACAAGATAGCCGGGCGCCTCGGTGACACCACCGACTTCCGTGACATGGTCGCCACCTGCCACAACGCGGGCGTCAAGGTCGTCGTCGACACGGTCATCAACCACATGTCGGCGGGCAGCGGCACCGGCACCGGCGGCTCCTCGTACACGAAGTACAACTACCCCGGCCTGTACTCGGCGCCCGACTTCGACGACTGCACCGCGCAGATCTCCAACTACCAGGACCGGTACAACGTCCAGCACTGCGAGCTCGTCGGTCTCGCCGACCTGGACACCGGCGAGGAGTACGTCCGCTCGGCCATCGCCGGCTATATGAACACGCTGCTCGGGTACGGCGTCGACGGCTTCCGGATCGACGCCGCCAAGCACATGCCCGCGGCCGACCTCGCGAACATCAAGTCGCGGCTCAGCAACCCGTCCGTGTACTGGAAGCAGGAGGTCATCCACGGGTCGGGGGAGGCCGTGCAGCCGACCGAGTACACGGGCAACGGGGACGTCCAGGAGTTCCGCTACGCGTACGACCTCAAGCGGGTCTTCAACAGCGAGAACCTCGCCTACCTCAAGAACTACGGCGAGGGCTGGGGCTATATGAGCAGCGGCGTCTCCGGTGTCTTCGTCGACAACCACGACACCGAGCGCAACGGCTCCACACTCAGCTACAAGGACAACGCCAACTACACCCTGGCCAATGTCTTCATGCTCGCCTGGCCGTACGGCGCCCCGGACGTCAACTCCGGCTACGAGTGGTCCAGCACGGACGCAGGGCCGCCCAACGACGGCACGGTGAACGCCTGCTGGCAGGACGGCTGGAAGTGCCAGCACGCCTGGCCCGAGATCGAGTCGATGGTGGCCTTCCGGAACGCGACCCGCGGTGAGTCGGTCACCAACTGGTGGGACAACGGTGCGGACGCCATCGCGTTCGGCCGCGGCAGCAAGGGCTTCGTGGCCATCAACCACGAGTCGTCGTCACTGACCCGGACCTACCAGACCTCGCTGCCGGCCGGCACTTACTGCGACGTCCAGAGCCGCTCGACCGTCACGGTGAACGGCTCGGGCCAGTTCACGGCGACGCTCGGCTCCAACACGGCGCTCGCGCTGTACTCCGGGAAGTCCACCTGCTGACCTCTGCGGTTCCGGTCGCCCGGCGCTCCTTCCCCGCTCGCGCCGGGCGGCCTTTTTTCCTGTATCTCCTCGTACATCCAAGGAGTTCTTGCCTTGCGCGCCTTGATACGCCCCTCCTCGCCGCGTCCGCGCCTCGCGCGAAGAACCGCGGCCGCCGTCGCGGCCGCGTTGTGCGCCGCGCTGGTGCCCGCTCTGCCGACGGCGGCTGCAGCGACTCCGCCGCCGCCGTCCGACGCGGCGCTCGCCGCCGAGCCCGCTCGCCACGACCTCACCCGTGAGCAGTTCTACTTCGTCCTGCCGGACCGTTTCGCCAACGGTGACCCCTCCAACGACCGTGGAGGGCTGACCGGTTCGCGCCTTGCGACCGGCTACGACCCGGCGGACAAGGGCTTCTACCAGGGCGGCGACCTCAAGGGCCTGACGAAGAAGCTCGACTACATCAAGGGCCTCGGCACCACCGCCATCTGGATGGCGCCGATCTTCAAGAACCAGCCCGTGCAGGGCGAGGGCAAGGACGCGTCTGCCGGCTACCACGGCTACTGGATCACCGACTTCACCCAGGTCGACCCGCACTTCGGCACCAACGAAGACCTTGAGAGACTGATCGACAAGGCCCACTCCAAGGGCATGAAGGTCTTCTTCGACGTCATCACGAACCACACCGCCGACGTCGTCGACTACAAGGAGAAGTCCTACAGCTACCTCTCCAAGGGCGCCTTCCCCTATCTGACGAAGGACGGCGAGCCCTTCGACGACGCGGACTACGCAGCTGGCGGCCAGGGCTTCCCCCGGACTGACGCGGGCACCTTCCCCCGCACGCCCGTCGTGCCGGACGCCAAGAAGGACCTCAAGGTCCCGTCGTGGCTCAACGACCCGTCGATGTACCACAACCGCGGCGACTCCACCTGGTCCGGCGAGAACGCCACGTACGGCGACTTCGTCGGCCTCGACGACCTGTGGACCGAGCGGCCCGAGGTCGTCACGGGCATGGAGAAGATCTACGAGCGGTGGGTCAGGGACTTCGATATCGACGGCTTCCGGATCGACACCGTGAAGCACGTCAACATGGAGTTCTGGACCCAGTGGGCCACGGCTCTCGACAAGTACGCAGCTCAGCAGGGCCGCGACGACTTCTTCATGTTCGGCGAGGTGTACTCCGCGGACACGTCCGTCACCTCTCCGTACGTCACCCAGGGCCGTCTCGACTCGACCCTCGACTTCCCGTTCCAGGACGCCGCCCGCGCGTACGCGTCCCAGGGCGGGAGCGCGAAGAAGCTGGCCGACGTCTTCGGCGACGACTACAAGTACGCGACGGACAAGGCCAACGCGTACGAGCAGGTCACCTTCCTCGGCAACCACGACATGGGCCGCATGGGGACCTTCCTGAAGCAGGACAACCCGGGCGCGAGCGACGCCGAGCTGGTGCGCAAGGACAAGCTCGCCAACGAGCTGATGTTCCTCAGCCGCGGCAATCCCGTCGTCTACTACGGCGACGAACAGGGCTTCACGGGCGCGGGCGGCGACAAGGACGCCCGCCAGACTCTCTTCGCCTCCAAGGTCGACGACTACCTCGACGACGACCAACTGGGCACTGACCGTACCCACGCCGACGACGCGTACGACACGAGTGCACCGCTCTACAAGGCGATCGCTGCTCTCTCCGAGCTGCGCAAGGACAACCCTGCGCTCGCGGACGGCGTCCAGACGGAGCGGTACGCGGCCGACGGCGCCGGTGTGTACGCCTTCTCGCGTACGGACGCGAAGAGCGGCACCGAGTACGTGGTCGCCGTGAACAACGCTGACGAGGCGAAGACGGCGACCTTCGCGACCGGCTCCGCGGACATGGCCTTCCGCGGGATCTACGGCACGGACGCCTCTGTGACCAGCGACGGAGACCAGAAGGTCACCGTCACCGTCCACGCCGGTTCCGCGGTCGTCTTCAAGGCGGCCGGCAAGGTCGCCGATCCTGCCGCCAAGCCGTCGATCACCCTGAAGGCCCCGGCCGATGGCGCCACCGGCACCGTCGAGCCCTCCGTCGACATCGACGGTGGGCAGCTCAACCGCGTGGTATTCGCCGCCCAGGTCGGCGACGGCAAGTGGCAGACCCTCGGTTCCGTCGACCACGCCCCGTACAAGGTCACCCAGATCCTCGACAAGGACCTGCCGGCCGGAACCGCCCTGCGCTACAAGGCGGTCGTCATCGACTCGGCGGGACGCACCGCGAGCGCCACGGCCGGCAGTACGACCGGGACGCCGCCCGCCGAGGAGATCCCGACGGCCTCCTCGCGCGACCACGCGATCGTCCACTACAAGCGCGCGGACGGCGACTACACCGACTGGCGCCTGTACGCCTGGGGCGACATCGCCGACGGCGAGGCGACCACCTGGCCGGACGGGCACGACTTCGTCGGCCGGGACGCGTACGGCGCCTTCGCCTGGGTGAAGCTGAAGCCGGGCGCCTCGAATGTGGGCTTCCTGGTCATCGACAAGGACGGCAACAAGGACGTCTCCGCCGACCGCTCGATCGACGTCACCAAGACGGGTGAGGTCTGGGTCGAGCAGGGCATGGAGGCCGTACGGACGGAACGGCCCGACGCCGAGTACCCGGCGCCGGACAAGACCAAGGCGACCCTGCACTACCACCGCGCCGACGGCGACTACGACGGCTGGGGCCTGCACGTCTGGACCGGTGCCGCGAACCCCACCGACTGGTCGAAGCCGCTGCAGCCGGTGAAGACTGATGCCTATGGCGCTGTCTTCGAGGTGCCGCTCGCCGAGGGTGCCACCAGCCTCAGCTACATCGTCCACAAGGGCGACGAGAAGGACCTGCCCACCGACCAGTCACTGGACATCGCGGCCAGCGGCTACGAGGTATGGCTCGTGAACGGCCAGGAGAAATACCTGCTGCCGGGGGCGGAGGGCTCCGCGGCCGCGCTCGACCTGACCACCTCCAAGGCGGTGTGGATCGACCGGAACACCGTCGCCTGGAACGGCAGCGATGCGGCCGCCTCCACCCAGCTGCTGTACTCCCGCACCGGTTCCATCGCCGCCGAACACGGGACGCTGACCAGCACCGACGAGCGCTGGCTGCGGCTCGACAAGACCACGCTCACCGACGCCCAGAAGGAGAGGTTCCCGCACCTCAAGGACTACACCGCCTGGTCCGTCGACCCGCGCGACCGCGACCGGGTGCGTGATGCGCTGCGCGGCCAGATCGTCGCCTCGCAGCGGGCGGCCAACGGTGCCGTGCTCGCGGCGACGGGCGTCCAGATCGCTGGCGTGCTCGACGACGTGTACGCCGATTCCGGAGCGACGAAGGCGGACCTCGGGCCGGTCTTCCACGACGGAAAGCCGACGCTGTCCGTGTGGGCGCCCACCGCCCAGAAGGTCGCCCTGGAGCTCGACGGCACCTCCGTGCCCATGAAGCGGGACGCCTCGACCGGGGTCTGGTCGGTCACCGGCCCGAAGTCCTGGAAGGGCAAGCCGTACCGGTACGTAGTCGATGTCTGGGCGCCTTCCGCCCAGAAGATCGTCACGAACAAGGTCACGGACCCGTACGCGGTGGCCCTCACCGCCGACTCCGAGCAGAGCCTCGTCGTCGACCTCGGCGACCCGTCCCTCGCCCCGTCCGGCTGGTCGTCCCTGCGGAAGCCGAAGGCCGTGGCGCTGAAGGACGCACAGATCCAGGAGCTGCACATCCGCGATTTCTCCGTCGAGGACAGCACCTCGGGGCACCCGGGCACGTATCTCGCCTTCACCGACAAGGACAGCAAGGGCTCGAAGCATCTGCGGAAGCTCGCCGAGGCCGGTACCTCGTACGTCCATCTGCTGCCGGCGTTCGACATCGCCACGATCCCCGAGAAGAAGTCCGACCAGGCGACGACCGACTGCGACCTCGCGTCGTACCCCGCGGACTCCGAGAAGCAGCAGGAGTGCGTGGCGAAGATCGCCGCCAAGGACGCCTACAACTGGGGCTACGACCCGTACCACTACACGGTGCCCGAGGGCTCGTACGCGACCGATCCGGACGGGACCGAGCGCACCGTCGAGTTCCGGAAGATGGTCGAGGCGCTGAACGATGACGGCCTGCGGGTCGTCATGGACGTCGTCTACAACCACACCGCCGCGAGCGGGCAGGCGAAGACCTCCGTCCTCGACCGGATCGTGCCGGGCTACTACCAGCGGCTGCTCGCCGACGGGTCCGTGGCCAACTCCACCTGCTGCGCCAACACCGCGCCCGAGAACGCCATGATGGGCAAGCTCGTCGTCGACTCGATCGTCACCTGGGCGAAGGAGTACAAGGTCGACGGGTTCCGCTTCGACCTCATGGGGCACCACCCGAAGGCCAACATCCTGGCGGTCCGCAAGGCCCTCGACGCGCTGACCCTCGAGAAGGACGGCGTCGACGGCAAGAAGATCATCCTCTACGGCGAGGGCTGGAACTTCGGCGAGATCGCCGACGACGCCCGCTTCGAGCAGGCCACGCAGAAGAACATGGCGGGCACGGGCATCGCGACCTTCTCGGACCGGGCGCGTGACGCCGTCCGCGGCGGCGGCCCGTTCGACGAGGACCCGGGTGTCCAGGGCTTCGCGTCCGGCCTGTACACCGAGCCCAACTCCTCCAAGGCCAACGGCACCGAGGCCGAGCAGAAGGCCCGCCTGCTGCATTACCAGGACCTGATCAAGGTCGGGCTCTCCGGCAACCTCGCCGACTACATGTTCACCGACTCCAGCGGCAAGGAGGTCAAGGGCTCCGAGGTCGACTACAACGGTTCGCCCGCCGGATACGCGGAAGCGCCCGGCGACGCCCTCGCGTACGCCGACGCGCACGACAACGAGACGCTGTACGACGCGCTCGCGTACAAGCTGCCCGCATCCGTGAGCGCAGCCGACCGGGCCCGCATGCAGGTGCTCGCCATGGCGACGGCCACCCTGTCGCAGGGCCCGGCGCTGTCCCAGGCCGGCTCCGACCTGCTGCGCTCCAAGTCCCTGGACCGCAACTCCTACGACAGCGGGGACTGGTTCAACGCCATCCACTGGGACTGCGCCGACGGCAACGGCTTCGGACGGGGACTGCCGCCCGCGGCCGACAACAAGTCCAAGTGGCCCTACGCCCAGCCGCTGCTCACCGCCTCCACGCTCACGGTGGGCTGCGCCCAGATCAACGGCGCGTCGGCCGCGTACCAGGATCTGCTGAAGATCCGTGCGACGGAGGACGTCTTCGGACTCTCCACGGCCGGTGAGGTGCAGTCCAAGCTCTCCTTCCCGCTGTCGGGGAAGGACGAGACGCCGGGCGTCGTCACGATGCGCCTCGGTGACCTGGTCGTCGTCTTCAACGCCACGCCTGAGCGGCAGTCCCAGCGCCTCGGCGCGCTGGCGGGGACGGAGTACGCGCTGCACCCCGTCCAGGCCGCGGGCGCGGACGATGTCGTCAAGAACGCCGCGTACGAGACGGGCTCGGGGACCTTCACGGTGCCGGGCCGTACGGTCGCCGTGTTCACCGCGGCGGGATAGCCGAGCCTTGTAGCCGGTGTGTCAGGAAGGGGGGCGGGTCCTGCGGGCCCGCCCCCTTTCTGCCGTTGTCGGTGGGATGCGCGAGGATGAACCCATGCCACAGATCACCGTTGACCATTCCGCGCAGCTGACCGACGTCTTCGACCGGCGGGGTTTCGGGCTCGCCCTGAATCCGCTGGTCGTCGAGGTGGCGGCCGCCAAGATCGAGAACTGCAAGATCGCCTTCCGTCCCGCCGACGAGACCGTGGTCGGGGACACGGCGGACGGCCACGCCGTCGTGCACGTCACCATCGGCCTGCTCGCGGGCCGCTCGGAGGAGACCAAGGCGCGGCTCACGGAGGGGGTGCTCGACCTCATACGGCAGTTCCTGAAGCCGGCCGAGGGGCTGGCGCTGCATGTCTCCGCCGAGGTGCGCGACCTCGACGACTCATACCGGAAGTACGAGGAAGGATGACTCAGGAGAGCTGAGGCGCCAGTGCGGTCAGCCGGCCGATCAGATCGCCGAACGGACCGTCGGCCGGTTCGTCCGCAAGAAGGCGCCGCAGCACGTCCGCCATCTCCGCGTCGTACGCGGCGCTCACCGCCGTCAGTGCCGCGAAGTCGTGCACGAGCTGCATCTCCAGCTCGGGGCGCGGGATGCGGCGGCCGTCCAGCCATATCAGTGCGGTCGCCTCGGCGAGCGAGATCCAGGAGCGTACGACCAGTTCGAGGCGCGCGGGCGGTTCGCTGATCCCGAGATGCTCGAGGATCTGCTCGTACGCCGCCTGCCGCACCGAGTCGATGAGTGCGGTGGTGGTCGACGCCGTGTTCACCGCGGAGGCTTCGCCTGCGGGGACGGCCGGCCCGCCGCGCATCAGTGCGGAGAAGCCGGGCCCGTGCTCGTCGACGAAGTCGAAGAAGCGGCCCATGACCTGGTGCAGCCGTGTCCCGAGGGGGCCTTCGTGGGGCTCCGAGAAGCGGTCGGCGAGGTCGTCGGCGGCACGCTTCAACGCCGCCTCGTACAGGCTGAGTTTGCCGGGGAAGTAGTGGTAGACGAGAGGGCGCGAAATGCCTGCCGCGGACGCGATCTCGTCGATCGAGACGTCGTCGGGCGAGCGCTGACTGAACAGTTCGAGTGCGACCCCGATCAACTGCCGTCGCCGCTCCTCGACTCCCATTCTGCGGCGCACCCCGGTTGTCATACGAACACCCTAGCGATCCGACCACCCTCATGTCCTCACGGGATCAGCCATGACTCCCCATGGTTCCGGCACGAGTTGTTCACTGTGCGACATTCGCACGCGTCAGCGCAGCAATGAGATGTCTCAGCGCAGCGCAGAGATGGCTCAGCGCAGCGCAGCGATGGTTAGCGCAGCGCTGAGATGCCCCTGCCGTTCGCGAGTTGTCCCCTCAGGCCGACCTGGGCTCCCTGCTGCGTCCGTACGGACAGCACATGGCCCCGGGCGCTGCCGCTCACCGCTCCCGTGGCTTGGACCGAGACCACCTGCCTGCTTCCTGCGGCCAGCAAATACCACGCCCCGGACTGCGACTTCCACAGCACGCCCGCCAGGACGTGCGGCTCGCGCATGCCGCAGTCGGTGGAGTCCTCGGCCTTCGCCGCGACCGCCCCGGCAGCCTGGCCCGGCTCCAGGAAGTGGGCGAGGACGCGGCTGCCGGTGCCGCGCCAGGTCTCGGCCCGGGTGCACATCCAGGTCGCGGCGCCGTTTCCCTCGGGCAGTTGCTGCCGGGCGTACTGCCAGAGGTTCACCGACCGCACGCCGTGGGAGCGCACCGCGGCGAGCGAGCAGGCGGTGCGCGCCCAGCCGGCGAGCGACAGGGGGCCGGTCGCCTCGCGCGGTGTCTCGGGGCGGCCGGAGGTGAGATGCGCGGGTACGAGTTCGCCGAGGTCGGTCATCAGTCGTGTCGACGCGTCGTGCTGCACCTGGAGCACGTTCCACGAGCGGCAGGCGCCGGCCCGCGTGGGACCGGCGAGCGGATCGGTGACGCCGTCGGGGGACCGGCCCAGTTCGAGCGGCTCGGCGTCGGGCTTCAGCAGGTCGCGCAGGGAGGTCGCGGACACCCAGGGCGCCGTGAGATAGCGGACGTTGCCGTCGGCCCTGGCGACCACCACGGCGTTCGCCTCCTGCGCGGTCGCCCCGTCGACCCGGGCGAAGTCCAGCGCGGCGCCGCTCGTGCCGTTCTTCGGCTCCGCGTACCGCACGATGCGCAGCCCGTCGTGCAGCAGCACCACGCGGGCCTCGTCCACCTCGCCCGCGTAGAGCAGTTGCGCAGGGCCCGGCGGTGCGCCCGCCGGGGTGCCGGGCGTTGCGGACACCTGGACGGACGGGCCGGGCCGCGCCCACACCGCGAGGGCGCGGCGCAGCAGCGTCCGGTCACCGGCGAGGTTGCCGCGCGCGGGCCACGCCGAGAAGTCCGTGCGCGCGGACCGCTTCCAGGCCGTGGGCGCGACCTTGGTGAGCTTGGCGGGATCGAGGGCGGCCTCGGCGGCGGGGTTCTGTGCGTACGGCGGAGCCGCCGCGCCGTCCGGGCCCCAGCCGCTGCCCGGCATCGCGAGCAGCGCCACGCACACCAGCACGGCGGCCGTGGCCGCGGCGGCCGCCTTCATATGGTGCCTGCGCCGCACGAGATCCGTCGGCCGGGCCTGCAGGGAACACGGGTCGAACTCCGAGGACTCCAGCAGTTCGTACCGGGCCTCCAGCCCGTCGGCCTCCCTGAGCGCGGCGCCCGGGTCGGCGGTCCCGGCCGAGGCGAGCACCGCGACCACGTCGGCGTCGGTGAGCCGCTCGAGTCCACGCAGCACATAGGCGGCGCGGGCGGGTGCGGAGAGCGCGGACAGGCGCTGGTCGAGGGCGAGTTCGGCGGCGCTGCCCGACCGGGGGAACAACCGCAGCCCCCACACCTGCGGCAGCAGCGGCGGCAGGTGGGCACGCCTGGGCCATGTCCGCCAGCTGAACGGCCGTCCTGCCCTGAGCGCGGTACGCAGAACCTGGAGCCTCAGGTAGGCGTAGCCCGGATCGCCGTTGCGGCCCGCGCCCGCGCCGGACCGCGCTGCCTGCGGGGGTACCTCCCAGGCCCTCAACGTACTGGGGGAGGCCGCGGGAGCGTCCGGCACGTCCGCGGCGCGGCCCCGGGGCAGCGCACGCTGGGTGACCGCGTGGGCCGTCAGCACCCGGCGGCCCGGGCCCAGGCTCGGCGGCAGCACCAGATAGGCGAGTCTGACGAGCCGCGCATAGTGCTCGACGAGCGCGGCCTCGGCCTGCTCCACCGCGACGGCCTGGCCGCGGGCGTGATCCGGGAGGGTGGCGACGTCCTGTGGCTGCACGTTCAGCAAAACGAGCGAATCGTCGGATGGTCACCTTGGCGGGTTAACCCGGGCGTGTCCCTTGCCGCCGTGGCGGGCTGTCGCGTTCTGCCGCGGCCCCATGGGCGGTGTGAGAGCCAATGCAGTCCGCACCGGCGGGACCAGATCGTCGTAGCGGCCAGCGTCGGCGCGGCTTGCGTCGTGTCGTCCGGCGCTGGTCCGGAGCGCTTCAGAGCACCAACTCGGGATCCGTGGTGACCTCGACGACGCTCCACGGTTCGTAGGGCAGGGCGGCGAGCCCGTCGCGCAGCGTCCGCCGCACGCGGTCCTCGTCCGCGACGTCCCAGCGGCCCGGCGGCACCAGGAAGCCGACCTCGACGTAGAGCTTGTGGCCGACCTTGCTGGTGCGCAGCACCGGCTCGGGAAGCCCTTCGGCGGCCCGCACCCGTTCGACGACGTCGCGGATCAGCTGCTGCACGGCCGGTTCCGGCGCGGACTCCAGCAGCTCGGACGCGGCCTGGCGGAGCATGCGCACGGGCAGCCGGGCGAGCATCACACAGCTCACCAGGACCAGCACCGAGTCGGCGTACGCCTCCGCGCCGCGCCACGCCGTCCTACCCAGCAGGAGCGCCACCACGCCGCCGACCGCGATGACAAGGCTGGTCACGGCGCCCGCGAGCCAGACCGCCGCCTCCGCCCGGATCAGGTCCGACCGCGGACCCCGCCGGACCAGGTAGCCATACCCGGCGAGGCATGCGAGTCCGCTCACCACTCCGTACGCGGCGAGGCCCCCGGCCGCCACGTCGGACCCGCCGTCGAGGATGACCCGGATGGCCTCCACGGCGGCGTAGACGAGCGTCCCGAGCAGTGCAAGACCCTGCACGCCCACGACCAGCGGCACGAGCGACTCCCGGCCGAACGGGAATCGCGGCGTCGGGCCGGCGGCGGAGAGACGGGAGGCGTGCAGCGAGAGCCACGACAGGCCCAGGCCGAGGATGGCGTAGACGCCGTCGAGCAGGATCACCTGCGAGCCGGCTGCGAGCCCCCACACCAGGGCCACGACCGAGAGTGCCACCGAGACTGCCATCGAGACCCTCAGCGCACGCTGCTCGTGCTGCGCCGACCGGGTCGGCTCTCCATCCGCCATCACACCATGCTCACGGGGTCTGGCTGCTCCGCCAACCGGAAGCTCGCACGAGCCTCCTCCGGCCGTGCCCGCGTTGTGCGCCCGTGCGCGCCGACTTTCGGCGTCAGGACTGGACCCACCAGTTCGATTACGCCCGCCTTCAAGCAGGCGGAGAACGCATCACCAGGGAACAGCGGCTGCCGTCCTGGGTGCTGCGGCGAGGCGCAGGCCGACCTCCACGAGGGTCTTTTGCCGACCGCGCCGGGGGAGATCTACGCGGCCGTCAGTCGCTGTCCGGTTCCACCAGCAGGCGCGCGTAGTTCGCCATCGAACGCTGGTAGCGGGGCAGATGCGGGGCCAGTGCGCCGAGCACGAGCGAGAGGCCCTCGCGCTCGCGGCCGAGGTTGGCGAGGCACAGCGCCAGGGTCGCGCGTACGGCGTCGTCCAGTTCGTCCGACTCGGCGTCGAGTTCGGGTGTGAGCAGTCGTACGCCCTCCTCCGGCCGGCCGATGTTCCGTAGGGAACTGGACAGCTGGATCGTGGCGCGGCGCCTGCGGATGCTGGTGAGACCGCGCTCCAGGGCCTCCTGGTACAGCGGTACGGCCTTGTCGGAGTGCCCGGTCGAGTCGAAGGCGCAGGCCCGTTCGAAGGCGCCGATCGCGCTGTCCGCGGGCAGTTCGGCGACGAGCTTGTCGATCAGGTCGCGGAACTCCGCCTCGTCCAGCTCGTCGAGACGGGTCCAGGCTGCGGCCGTTCGCTGTTCCCAGTCCGTGCTCGGGGGCTCGGGGGTCGGGCTCGCGGCGGGGGCGGGGCAAGCGGACTCGGGGGCCGCCGGGTCCACTGGTTCTGCGGTCATGGGCTCACACTCGCACGCGTCTGTCCGCGAGTTCACCGGATTTACGCGCTCACGACGACCTGCTCACCGTCGTCATGCCCGGGAGACGGTCGCCGATTGAGCGCGCAGCGCGCGGGAGCCGTATCGAAGGCGGGACCCTCGACGAGGGTCCCGGCGGCGTGGGCCGGTTCGGCCGCCCACGTTCATGTCGCCGGACGGAAGTCGCCGGACGGAGAGACGCCGGACGGAAGTCGCCGGACGGAAAGTCGCCGGACGGAACCGGAGGGAACGTATGAGGCTGACGCGGGAGAGGCTTGCGGCTGCCGGAGCCGTGGTACTGCTGGCGCTGACCGGCTGCGGCGCGGGCGAAGACCCAGACGGCGCCCCGAAGACCGCGACCGGGAGCCTGGAGCACCTGGCCGGCGAGGTGGACTGCAAGCCGGACATCCAGACGGACGCGGACGAGCTGCGCCAGGCCATCTGCAGGAACGGCGACGGCCGGTTCGTCCTCGCCACCTTCGCCACCGACCGGGGCCAGCGCGAGTGGCTCAACCAGGCGAAGGACTACGGCGGTTCGTATCTCGTCGGCCCCAAGTGGGTCGCCGTCGGTGAAGCGAAGGTGGTCACAGCGCTGCGCGGCCGGCTCGGGGGGACCGTGGAGACCGGGACCTCGCACCACTCGGGGAGCAGCGGTGGTGGGGGGAGCGAGGACGGGCACTCCGGTCACCACATGGGCTGACCGCGCAGGATCGGGGGGTGCGGCGGGCGGGAACTCGGGAAGCCCGCCCGCCGTCACCTCGCAGCAGGTGCCGGATCAGCGGCAACTCCTGCCACTGTTGATGCAGTTGACCATCTTGTTCATCAGGCTCTCGTCGAAGACGTTGATGAAGTCGTCGTGGTCCGTGATCGGCTTGTGGAGCTGCTCGGGGAAACCGTCCACGGCGAACGGGTTCTGCACCTGCCCGTTCTCGATCACCGGCCGCTGCACGTCGTACACCAGGCGCATCGTCAGCTGCGGGATGGCCTTGAAGTTCGCCGGGCAGGCCCCGGTGGCCGCGTCCGCGAAGGCCACGTGCCTACGGTGGTTGGCGCTGTCGATGTTCTGACCGTCCCAGCAGCTCTGGAAGTCGAAGGTCCGCACGACCTTGCTGCCGTCGGGGCAGAGCGGGTACTTGTCCGTGAGCTGACGGTCCTCGAAGCCGGTGCAGCTCCACGAGGCGTTGGCGTTCGCGTCGCCGTTGGTGAAGGCCTTGGCGTCACCGGTGATGATGCGCAGGAACTTCGGCATGGCCACGACCTTGCTCTGCGGGTTGCCGGCGAACTTGATCTGCGCCTGCTCGGCACGCAGTACCCGGCCGACGTTCCCCTCCTTGCCACCGCCGTCCGCGTTGGCGTCGAACTCGTTCGTCCCGTCCTGCACGCGCAGCACCGGCCAGTAGTACGAGGACTTGTCGCCCTGGTTGGCGCAGGTGGTCTCGCCGTTCGCGAACGTGTCGTTGTTGGCGAAGGCGTCGTTCGCCTGGTTGCCGACGTAGTCGTGGAGGTGGTGCGCGCCGTTGCTGACGCCGGGCGCCACGATCACGTTGTCGGTGTTGAACTTGCCGTTCTCGTTGGTGCCGCAGGAACTCGTGAAGGAACCCCGCGACGCGTTCTGACCCCGCTGGGGCTTCTGGACGTTGGGCTGGACGGTGGTGATGTCGACGAAGTCGTCGGCGACGGGTCCGTTCCCGGCCTGACCGCCGTTGCCCTGGTTCTGGTCGCCGTTGTCCTGGCCCTGTTCGCCGTCGCCCTGGTTCTGGCCGTCGCCGTCCTGGTTGCCGCCGTCCTGGTTCTGGCCGTCGCCGTTCTGGTCCTGGCCGTCGCCGGCCTGCCCGTCGTTGGTCTCCGGCTGGTCCGCCGCGCGTCCCGTGCAGGGGGCGAGGGAGTCCAGATTGGCGGGCGGAGTGCCGCCGACGCGGCTGATGATGAGTTCGAGGCGGTCGATGACCGCCGCCCGCTTGTCCTTCAGCGGACCGAGAATGGCGTTCTGGACGAAGTTCGGGTCCCGGGACGCCGCGTCACGGGTCGTGGCGAGGCGGTTGTAGGCCTCGGTGATCTGGCGGTCGAGGTTGGCCAGTTCGCCGTCGACCCCTTCGCGTGCACCGTCCGGTACGTCGGTCAGCTGGTTGCCGACGTCCGGGCAGTCGATGGTGGCCACCTGTGCGGCCGTGGTCTGGCTTCTCCGTGTCGAGTTCTCCTCGTGTGCGGAGGCGTAGAAATTCGCCGCGATCAGTCCGCCACCGCCCAGCACGAGAGCCGCCGAGGCGGCAATCGCACGGTTGGCGAGGGTGGAGCGGCGTTTTCGCGATGTGCGTCCCATGGAACTCCTCTGACTTCCTTGCGGGGGCATCGAGGCGCCCGACAGGAGTGAAGCGGCTCCGTTCCATACGGACGACATCCCTCGGGTGTTCAGCCGTCACAGAAATCGGCGGAGGAACGGTGGTTGCCCGCCGCCCGTTGTGGGCAGAGGTCGCCGCCCGCCGCTGTTGGCAGCCGTGCCTACCCCAGTGCAGGTACCCCCAGCGGTGGCACGGCGGCACAGCGGCACCCCCGACGGCGGGCAACGCCTCCGTCGGCGTCAGTTACCCAGTACCTTCGCCTCCACCACCGGATCCAGCCCCACCGCGGGGCGGTCCGGTCGCTGCGGAGCCGTGCCCCCGACGGACCGCAGCCACTCCCACGTGTCGCCGACCGTCTCCACGACCCCACGGCACCGCAACCCCGCACCCAGCGCCTTGGAGACATCGATGCCGTGCAGCGCGTCATGGAGTTCGCTGCCCGGCGGAACCCAGACCGGCAGCTGAGTCCACGGCTCGATCCCGGCACCGAGGATCACCTCGGGATCCGTCCAGCGCAGCTCCGCCGCGGCCCCCGTGACCCGTACGCAGGTGTCGAGCAGTTCACCCATCGTGGTGTGCCCCTGCGGGCTCGCCAGGTTGTACGGGCCGCTCAACCCGGCCGCCGCCGCGTCGAGGATCCACTCGGCGAGGTCCCGGACGTCGACGTACTGCAGAGGCAGCGAGCGCGGGCCCGGCGCCAAAACCGGCCCGCCCCGGGCGATTCGGGCCAGCCACCACGGGAGACGGCCGATGTTCTCGTGCGGACCGAGGATCAGCCCGGACCGGACCAGCAGCGACCGGTCCTCGCCGAAGGCCGCCACCGCGGCCAGCTCGCCGCCCCGTTTGTCCTGCGCATAGTCGGTCTGCCCGGCGTCGGGCGAGCCGGCGGCCAGCGGAGCGTCCTCCGCGTAACCGGCCGCCGGCGGCCATGTGTACACCGAGCAGCTCGACACGTAGACGTAGGCCCCGGCACGGTCCGCGAGCAGCGTCGCGCTGTCCCGCACGGCGCTCGGCGCGGCCGACCAGGTGTCGACGACCACGTCCCACTCGCCCCCGGCGAGCGCCGCGAGGCCGCCTGGCTGCGTGCGGTCGCCGTGCAGGACGCGCGCCCCGAGGGAGCCGCATGGCGGCCGCGGTGAAAGGCGGTCACCTCCCAGCCCCGCGCCAGCGCCGCCTCCGTGACGGCGCGCCCCGCGAACTCCGTACCACCCAGCATCAGAAGCCTCATGCCGGTGACTCTGCCCCGGCACCCGCCACGGGACATCGGATTCCGCCCGCAGGGAAACCATTCCGCTGAGGGACGAATCCGCCAGGCGCAGCCGAAGCGGCGGCTCAACCCGCCGTGGGCGGCGTGTACTTGTAGCCGACGCGCCGCACCGTCTGGATCGCCTGACGGTGCTGGGCACCCAGCTTGCGCCGGAGCCGCGCGATGTGGACGTCGACGGTGCGGCCGTCGCCCACGTGCCCGTAGCCCCACACGGTGGTCACCAACTGGTCGCGGGTGTGCACCCGGTGCGGGTGCGCGACGAGATGGGCCAGCAGCTCGAACTCGAGATACGTCAGGTCGAGCGGCCGTCCGTCGACCTCGGCGGTGCGCTGGGCGGTGTCGATCCGCACGAGCTCCTCGCTCTGCTCGTGCGTGCCGGGCTCGGGCGTCTCCTGCGCGTCGTGCGGGTCCTGTGCGCCGGCCACCGCGGGCTGACCGACGAGGCGTCGGCTTGGCTGCTCGGCCTGGCCCTCCGGTACCGGAAACGGCAGGACGCCCTGCTGGTCGGCCGGTACGAGGACCAGGTAACCGATCATCGGCGGGCGGCCCGGCAGCGTGGGCAGGGTGTGCTGAGGCGCGGGCAGCCATGTGGCGCCCGGCGGCAGGAAGTCGGCCACGTCCACCACCTCGTCCCGGTCGACGGCTCGCAGCCGGTGGCGGGCGGGGTGCTGTGCGGCGGCCGGAGCGGCGGCCGCGGTGACCGCGGTGGCCGTGGTCGCGTTGGCAGTGGAGAAGGAACGGGTGTTCGCCATGGGAGGTCAGCTCTTTCGCGCGAGAAGTCGTCTTGGGGGCCCCTCCCAGGCCCTTAGGGCACTGGGGGAGTCGAGGACTGCGCGTCCGTGGCAGCAGTCGTCGAGGGACGTACGTCGTGCGCGCTGGCCGAAGGCCGGGTGAACGGCTTTAGAGGGCCTGCGCGTTCACGCGCGGCAACACACCCGGTCGAAGTCGTGGTGCTGACGGGAAGGCCAGAAGGGCTCGAGGTCGCGATGACCCGTCGCGGTGTTCTGGAAGCCGTCCATGCCCCCATTGAAGCAGACGACGGGTGAGGGCAGCAGCCCTCCGGCCGGGGTTCTCGTCCTTTGATACGGACCCCGCCCACAGGCGGACCTCGCCCACAAACTGACCCCACAAGGGAAACGGACCTTGCCCACAAAGGGAAAAGGGACAGGGGCACCCGCCGATTCGGCGGGTGCCCCTGTCCGGAAGAGCTGTGGGATCAGACCTGGCCGGCCTTCTCCAGAGCGGTGCAGCAGGTGTCGACGATCAGACGCGTCACCGTGTACGGGTCGACGTTCGCGTTCGGGCGGCGGTCCTCGATGTAACCCTTGCCGTCCTTCTCGACCTGCCACGGGATACGGACCGAGGCGCCACGGTTGGAGACGCCGTAGCTGTACTTGTCCCACGGGGCGGTCTCGTGCAGACCGGTCAGGCGGTCGTCGATGCCGGCGCCGTAGTTCTTGACGTGGTCGAGCGGCTTAGAGCCCTCGCCCAGGGACTCGCACGCGGTGATGATCGCGTCGTAGCCCTCGCGCATCGCCTTCGTGGAGAAGTTGGTGTGCGCGCCGGCGCCGTTCCAGTCGCCCTTGACCGGCTTGGGGTCGAGGGTGGCGGCGACGCCGAAGTCCTCGGCGGTGCGGTAGAGCAGCCAGCGGGCCACCCACAGCTGGTCGGAGACCTCCAGCGGGGACAGCGGGCCGACCTGGAACTCCCACTGACCCGGCATGACCTCGGCGTTGATGCCGGAGATGCCCAGGCCCGCCTTCAGGCAGTTCTCGAGGTGGGCCTCGACGATGTCGCGGCCGAAGATCTCGTCGGAACCGACGCCGCAGTAGTAGCCGCCCTGCGGGGCCGGGAAGCCGCCCTTCGGGAAGCCGAGCGGGTAGCCGTCCTTGAAGAACGTGTACTCCTGCTCGATGCCGAAGATCGGCTCCTGCGCGGCGAACTTCTCCGCGACCTCGGTCAGCTGGGCGCGCGTGTTGGACGCGTGCGGCGTGAAGTCGATGTTGAGGACCTCGCACAGGACGAGGACGTCGTCACCGCCGCGGATCGGGTCCGGGCAGGAGAAGACCGGCTTGAGCACGCAGTCCGACGCGTGGCCCTCGGCCTGGTTGGTGCTGGACCCGTCGAAGCCCCAGATGGGGAGCTCGGCACCCTTGGCGTCGTCCGCCAGGATCTTCGTCTTGGAACGAAGCTTGGCCGTCGGCTCGGTGCCGTCGATCCAGATGTACTCAGCCTTGAACGTCACGGGCCACATCCTCATTCGGGTCTTCTACGGCGCAGACATAACGTGCTGCGGGTGCTGCGGTGTACTCGGCAGCCTGTCAACCGGCGATTTCCCGATCATTGCCCGATTGTGAACCCCGTGTTACCGGGTTCACCTGTGATCTGTGCGGTGCGGTGAGTCACCTCGCGATCGCGTATGCGCCACCTGTGAGCGGGGCAGGCTGGGCTCGCCGACCGCTCGTATGCGATGGGCGCAGGTTCGTACCGGTCAGTCCGTAAGGCAGCCGGACGGCCCGCACGAAATGTCCCGTGGCCGCGCGAACCGGACGTGCCGGCCCTGCCGCCTCTCGCCCGGAGCGGCGGCGAGCGGCGGGCCGGCACGTCCGGCGGTCAGCCCACCTTCTCGATCCGGGCGTTGCGGATCAGGAACTTTCCGGGCTCGCGGACCTGCTCGAAGGCCGCGTTGTTCAGGAGCGCGCAGCTGCCGGACACGGAGGTGACCTCGACGGTCGTGGACTTGTCGTTGTCCAGGTTCGTCACCTTCAGTTGCGTACCGACCGGGAACTGGTTGCTGGACGCGGCGGGCGCCCCGCCTTCACCGGAGAGCGTCACGGTGGAACCGGCGCAGACGACCTCGCCGACGGCTCCGGCCCCTGCCTCTTCGCCGCCACCGGGTTCCTCAGTGGCGGCGGTCTCCTGAGGAGCGCCCGGCTCCGCGGGGGCGGCGGTCTCCTCCGACGATCCGGCGCCCGCACCTGCACCCGTGCCCGTGCCGGCGCCCGCACCGGCATCCGCACCGGCGCCCGCGCCCGTCTCCGAACCGGCCGCCCCTCCCCCTGCCTCCGTCTCGCATCCTGAGGCCGCCTGCTTGCGCTTGATCTCCTCGATCACCGCGAGCCGGTTGGCGATCCGCGCCTCCGACTGCGCATCGGGGTCGGCCCGTTGACCGTCGATAAACTTCTGGTTGTTGGCGAGCGCCGTGGCCAGTCCGTCGCAGACCACCGACGTCGGTGCCGCGTTGCTGGTGCTCGCCATGGCGAAGGCCCCGCCGCCGGCGACGGCGGCGGCGCTCACCAGGAGCGCGATCTTCTTCCTCGGGCTGAGCGTCTTCCTGCGCGACATACGTGCCTCCTGTCCCCGGCCGCCCCTGACGGCGGCCGGACGCGGGTACGTTCGGCATTACGTACGAGTAACCCGACCAGGATGCTCAACAGTCACATCAGAAACAGCAACAACGGTCCAGCTGCTAGCGCGACAGCGCGTCCCGTACCGCCTCCTCCGTCCGCGCCACCACCGCCGTCCCGTCGTCGGCCGTGATGATCGGACGCTGGATGAGCTTGGGATGCTCGGCCAGCGCCTTGATCCACCGGTCGCGGCCGGAGGCGTCACGCGGCCAGGCCTCACGGTCCTTGAGGTTCAGCTCCTTGGCGATCGCCTCCTGGGTGCGGGTGATGTCCCAGGGTTCGAGGCCGAGCTTGCCGAGCACATCGCGGATCTCGTCCTCGGTCGGTACGTCCTCGAGGTAGCGGCGCACCGTGTAGTCGGCGCCCTCCGCGTCGAGCAGGGTGAGCGCACTGCGGCATTTCGAGCAGGCCGGATTGATCCAGATCTCCATGCCGCACACGGTACGTGAGCCTCATCGGCACCACCCGGAGCACCATCCGCCGCAGCATCCTACGAACCGTCATATCCCTTGTGGCCAGCGGCTTTTGTCAGTAGTGGGCGGTAGAATTGAAGAAGTGTTCGAGGGTGCCCGCCAGGGGCCCCGACGGCGACAGGAGGATGCCCGTGCCCGCTGCCGCACTCATGCAGACGACCCTGCCGATCGACCTTCCGTACGCACCGCTACAGAAGAGGCCGCTGCCCGCCGGACGCCCGCGGGAGTGGTACATCACGCACAACCGCCGGCTCAAGGCCATGCGCCTCGCCATCGCCCTGCTCGACTCGGGCGTCTACATGCCGAACCAGGCGCACAACCAGCGGATCCGGAACACGGCGGAGCGCATAGGAATCCACCCGCCGTCGGACACCACGTGCCACATGGTGCGTGCGCTGATGCGTTACAGCCGCTGATCCGGCTCTGACGCACAGTGTCACAAGGTCCCGTGCGCCCGGAGCCGAGTACGAGGGGGCACGGGACCTGCCGCGTCGTGACCTGCGACATGGTCTGTGATCTCCCGGACAAGGCGCCTAGGCCCTGTCGTCAAACTCCCTCCCCCAGCTACCGCTGGGAGGTGCCCCCAGCCCCGCGACGCCTGGCACGCACTCCCCCAGCTAACGCTGGGAGGTGCCCCCACGCCGCGTTGCCGAAAAGCCCTAGTAGCTCCTCCCCCATAGCCTTAAGGGCATGGGGGTACCCCCATCGAGGACTTTCCGGCGCCTTGCGATCGCACGCACCAGACGCCGCGGGGCCCGCCCTTCGGGCGGACGGCGGGAGTTTGACGACAGGGCCTAGCCTGGGAGAATGCCCCGGACACATGGGGACGGCCCGGTCACCCTGTTCCTCTGCGGCGACGTGATGCTCGGTCGCGGCGTCGACCAGGTCCTTCCGTACCCCGGAGACCCGGCTCTGCGGGAGAGCTACATCCGGGATGCCCGCGGTTATGTCGAGCTGGCCGTGGAGCAGAACGGCCCGATTCCCCGTCCGGTCGGCTTTCCCTGGCCCTGGGGCGACGCCCTGCCGGTGCTCGAAGAGGCCGCTCCGGACGTCCGGTTGGTCAATCTGGAGACCAGCGTCACGCGGGACGGCACGTTCGCCCCCGGCAAGGCCGTGCACTACCGGATGAGCCCGGAGAACCTGCCGTGCCTGGCCGCCGCCCGCCCCGACGTGTGCGCCCTGGCCAACAACCACGTACTGGACTTCGGGCGCCGCGGTCTGGAGGAGACACTCAGCAGTCTCGCGGGCGCGGGGCTGCCGACAGCGGGCGCCGGGCGGAACGCGGCCGAGGCCCGGCTACCCGCGGTCGTCCCGCTGGCCGGGGGCGGCCGCGTCCTGGTCTTCTCCTTCGGCATGCCGTCCAGCGGCATACCGCGGAGCTGGGCGGCGGGCGAGGGCAGGCCCGGCGTGGAGCTGGTGGCCGATCCTTCGGAGGCCGCCGCGGACCTGATCACCAGCCGTGTACGGCAGATGAAGCGGCCCGGGGACATCGCGGTCGCCTCGATCCACTGGGGCCCCAACTGGGGCTACGAGGTCTCGGCAGGTGAGACGCGCTTCGCGCACGCACTCGTCGACGGCGGCGTCGACCTCGTGCACGGCCACTCGTCGCACCATCCCCGCCCGGTGGAGATGTACCGGGGGAAGCTCGTCCTCTACGGCTGCGGCGACTTCATCGACGACTACGAGGGCATCAGCGGCTACGAGCGCTACCGGGACGATCTCCGGCTGCTCTTCCTGGTCTCGCTGGAGCCGGAGACCGGGAGGCCGGCGGAGGTGCGGATGGTGCCGCTGCAGGCCCGGCAGATGCGGCTGCGGCGTGCTTCGAGCAAGGACTCGGAGTGGCTGCGGGCCGTACTCGACCGGATCAGCGAGGGCTTCGGCCTGCGTGTGGACCGCGAGCCGGACGGGGCGCTCGCGCTGCGGTGGTAATCAGTGCCGGGCAGGGCAGGGTCCGTCTCAGTGCCGGGCAGGGCGGGGTCCGTCTCACGCCGACCGCCCGCCGCGCAGGAACTTGCGCAGCCGCCCGAGCGGCCAGGTGTTGATCACGTCATCCCCGGTGAGCCAGCCGCGCTGTGCCGTGCCCACCCCGTAGCGCAGAAACGCCAGGTGGAGGACGGAGTGGGCGTCGGTGTCGATCACGAACTTCGCGCCGTACTCCTTGGCGCGCAGGATGTCCTCGTCGCACAGGTCCAGGCGGTCGGGCTGGGCGTTGACCTCCAGCGCGGTGCCGGTGCGGGCGCAGGCGGCGAACACCTCGTCGAGGTCCGCGTCGATGCCCGGCCGTTTGCCGATCAGCCGGGTTGTCGGATGGCCGATGACGTTGACGTGCGGGTTCTCGCAGGCGCGCACGAGGCGCCGGGTCATCTCCTTCCGGCTCAGGTTGAAGTGCGAGTGCACCGAGGCCACGCACAGGTCGAAGCCCGCGAGGAACTCGTCGGGCCAGTCCAGCTCGCCTTCGGGCCCGATGTTGAGCTCGGTGCCGTGCAGCAGCCGCATGCGGTGGTGCTTGCCGTCGAGCTCCCGGACCTGTTCGCGCTGGGCGAGGATCTTCTCGTCGGTCATGCGTTGCATGTACAGGTTGGGGGCGTGATCGGTGATCGCGTAGTACGCGTAGCCGCGCTGGGCTGCGGCCTCGACCATCTCCTCCAGCGGGGCGAGGCCGTCGGTGAGGTCGGTGTGGGTGTGCAGGTCACCGCGGATGTCCCGCTCCGTCACCAGGTCGGGCAGCTCGCCGCGCAGCCCCGCCTGGACCTCGCCCCGGTCCTCGCGCAGGGTGGGCGGGATCCAGGGCAGGCCGAGCCTGGCGTACACGTCCTCCTCGGACCGGGAGGCGACGCTCTTGCCGCTCTCCGTCTCGAACAGGCCGTACTCCGAGAGCTTCAGTCCCTGGCGGACGGCGATCGTGCGGGTGCGGATGTTGTGCGCCTTGGAGCCGGTGAAGTACTGCAGTCCGGCGCCCCACGAGTCAGGCGGCAGCACCCGTAGATCGATCTGGAGCCCCTTCGTGGTGCGGATCGAGGTCTTCTTCTCGCCGTGGGCGATGACCTCGGCGGTGGCGGGAAGCTCGCTGAGCGCGTCCATGAAGGGGGCCGAGCGACCAGCGGCGACCAGGATGTCGATGTCGCCGATCGTCTCCTTCATCCGGCGCAGGGATCCCGCGTAGGTGCAGCTCTGGCAGCCCGTCACCCCGGAGAGCTCGGCCACGACCTCCTCCGCCTGCTCCATGGCCATGCTCAGCAGGATGCGGTCGCCCGCCTGCTGCAGGAGGGCGATGCCGTGCAGGATGTTCTGCTCGGTCTTCTCGCCGAAGCCCTTCAGATCGCGCAGCTTCTCCGCGTGGATGGCGTCGGCCAGCTCGCTGACTGACGAGATGTGCAGGTCCTCGTAGAGCGTCATGGCCTTCTTGGGGCCGAGCGTGGGGATCGTGATGAGCTCCCGTACGCCGGCGGGGATCTTCGCCCGGGTCTCCTCGACCGCCGTGATCCTGCCGGTGCGGAAGTACTCGACGATCTTCTCGGCGATCGACTTGCCCACGCCCGGGATGTCCCGCAGCTCGGCGGCGTCCAGCTGGGAGACGTCTCGGGGGTGGCCGCCGATCGCACGTGCCGCCTTCTCGTAGACGCGTGCCTTGAACGCGTCTCCGTGGGTGATCGCGATGAGGTCCGCGTACTCCTTGAGGAGCGCCTCGACCTCTTCGTTGGGCCGTGCCACGTCTCCAGTCTAAGAGCGCGAGGCGCCCAGCAGATCGAACTGATGTGCAAAGCGGGCTTCTGTGCGGGAGTTCTGGACAAATCCCCGGGAATTTTGGCACCGTGAGGGGCGCCGGGCCGTAATCGAACACACGGCCGATATTTTTCCGGGGGTCTCCTTCATGCCATCCGCCCGCCTCGCACCGGACGTCGCCGCCTTCTACGCCACACAGAGCGCATTCTCCGACCCGGGCACGCTCGCCTCGCTCTACGCCGACCTGCCGGCCGATCCGCGGCAACTCGCCCGTATCGCCCGTGACCTGACGATCCATCGAGTCGAAGGGGAGCTCTACCGCTACGACATCCCGCAGGACCGCCTGCACAACGACGCCGAGACGCGCTACATCGACGACATCCTGCGCATCATCACCGAGCGGAACGACGCCCCGCTGACGCGGCGGCGCGAGACCGGCGACCGCTTCGTCGGCGTCTGCCGCGACTTCACGCTGCTGCACTGCTCGTTCCTGCGCCACGCGGGCATCCCCGCGCGACTGCGGTCCGGGTTCGCCGATTACTGGGGCTTCGATGGCGGCTTCCACGTCGACCATGTGGTCACCGAGTACTGGGACGACGAGCGGGGGTGGCTGCTCGCCGATGCGCAGCTGGCCGACCCGCTGGTCACCGACAACTTCAAGATCGAGTTCGACCCCATGGACGTGCCCCGCGACCGCTTCCTCGTCGCGGGCTCGGCCTGGCGGACGATCCGCGCGGGCGAGGCGGACCCGAAGACGTTCGGGCTCCACCTCCCGGACGGGCCGCTGGTGGGGGAGTGGTTCGTGGCGGGCAACATCCGGCTCGACCTGGCGGCGCTGAACAAGATCGAGACGCTGCTGTGGGACGTCTGGGGGGTGGGTGCGGGCGGCGACGGTGAGATGACGGACGAGATTCACGAGCTGTACGACCAGGCCTCGCTGGTGGCGTGCGACGACGTGCCGTTCGAGGAGGCGCGGAAGCTGTTCGCGGAGAACGACGGGCTGCGGACGCCGAAGAC
The DNA here is from genome assembly GCF_013778455.1 of Streptomyces himalayensis subsp. himalayensis. Taxonomy (GTDB): domain Bacteria; phylum Actinomycetota; class Actinomycetes; order Streptomycetales; family Streptomycetaceae; genus Streptomyces; species Streptomyces himalayensis. Next base: position 37,006 of record NZ_JACEHE010000014.1, read on the forward strand.
GGTGCTGTCGATGGCACCGTTCAACGGCCACAGCCACGTGACGCTGAGGTGATACGGGTGGCCTGAGGCCCAGCCCGCCGCCGGGGGAGCGGAACGTGTGCTCCTGGCCGCCCACGCTGCCCGGGCAGCGTGGGCGGCCAGGCAGGCCCAGGGCCGCGGCCCAGCGTGCCGCTGTCGAGCGGACATGTGTCCTCTGCAGCGGGTGGTCGCCGGATCCGTCGGCGGACACGCCTCCCCTCGCCGCTCCCGGCGGCCCGCGTAGGCCCGGAGGGCTCGGCGCCGTCGGCAGACAGGCAGGGCCGACGCCCAGACGGCCGCCGACGAGCGGACATGCGTCTCGGCAACGGAAGTGGCCCGCGACCGTGGCCGGACACCACGGCCCGGGGCCCGGCCCAGGTGCCGTGGACGAGTGGGTACGGAAGGCCTGTTACGAGGGTCATCCCGCGCCGTTGCCGGCGTTGCTGTTGCCGCACCCGCAGGCGCAGGGCGAGAGCAGCAATAGATAAGGCCGTGGGCCGTGCCCCTCCCGAAGGAAGAACACGGCCCACGACCGAGACAGACGGCCCAGGAGAGCGGAAACCCGCTCTGACCTGTGGCGATCTTAGATGGTAGAGGTGGAGGAACGCTCTGACCTGCGCAGATCGGTAGTGGAGGAGGGTGGCGGTGCACAACCGGTGCACATGATGGGGGAGGGAGCGACTGGTGCGCATTCTGGTGCGGTGTTCCTGCCGGGCGGTCCGGCGCTGATACTTGCCGCCATGACTTCGCCATCTCAGGACGAGATCGAGAGCGCGGTACGGAGCGTCGGGGATCTGCACATCTCGACGGTGCCTGCCGAACACTCTCGCGCCGCCGGCCATGCCGCCGCCAACCTGTGCTCGGGCGCCGGGCTCCTGGCCGCATCGACCGAGCTGCAGCAGATGATCACCCAAGCCATTGAGATCGGTTACGCGGCGGCTCTTCGGGACGTACGTGACGGGGACTTCGACGGCGACATCCAGGAGTGGCGGCCAGACCTGTTTTTTTCGAGGGGTGATCCGTACCCATGGGCGCCCTGACGGATCGCAGGCCCGTCGGGGCTCCGCGTGACGCCGGGCCCCCTCACGCTGCCAGCCGGTAGCGCTTCCCGATCGCCTTGCGTGCCTTCTCCACCGCGCCCTGGACGCGGTGTACGTAGCGCCGCAGCGTGAATGCCGGGTCCTCGTGGCCGAGCAGATCGGCGAGCGTGTAGACGTCGACGCCCTCGTTGATCGCCTCCGAGGCGAACAGGTGCCGCAGGGCGTGCATCATCTTGTCGCGGCAGGCTTCCCACTTGCGGCCCTTGCCGACGGGTGCGTCGTTCACCGCCTTGATGACACCGATGGCCTCAAGGGACGCCTTCCAGAGGTAGTTGAAGTAGTTCTTGTTGAGCGCATTGTGCTCGCGGGTGGTGAACGTCAGGCGCACAGTGACCAGTTCGCCATCCTTCTCCAGCCACGGCAGGGTGACCGTGACCGGAGGGAACCGCCGCATGTGCTCGCGCAGGCGCGAGGCCAACTCGCTGTCGACGGGGACGTACCGGTCCTTCGGATCGTCCTTGGTGCCGCCCTTCGGCGGTGCGAAGACAAGCGTGCCCCGGTGATGCGTGATCTGACGACAGATGTGGACGGTCTTGTCGTTCTGCGACCAGTCGACGTCGTCCGGGCTGAACCCGAATATCTCGCCCTGCCGCATCCCGAGCCCACGACCGCAGTCGACCGTGGCCTGGTAGCGGTCGGGGAGGTGCTTGCGCAGGTCGTCCGTCTGCTCCCAGGAGAGCGGCACGTCCTTGGCCGCCTTCTTCGACCGCCTGGGCTTCACACGCTTGACCGACCCGGTCTCGCAAGGGTTCTTCGGGATCAAGCCGTCGTCCACCGCCATGGCGAGGATGGACGACAGGTGGGTGAAGATCAGGCCGACGGTGGTCTCGTCGAGCATCTGTAGCCGGCGCTTGATCCACGTCTGGACCGTGGATGCCTTGACCTGCCTCAGCTTGAGGTCTCCCAGGGGCCCGATGATGTGGTTCCGGACTCGGGACTCGTACTGGTGATACGTGCGCGGGTTGTCGAACGTCTGGTTCGCCAGCCACTGCTCGGCGACCGACTTCAGCAGGGTGTCGCCCTTCTTCGGCGCGATGTACGTGCCGTCGTCGACTGCTCCGAGCATCCGCGTCAGATGCTGGCGCGCGTCCTCGTACCGCTCGAAGGACTCGCTCTGCTGCTGCCCCTCGGGATCACGCCAGCGCGCCAACCAGCGCTTGCCGCGTCCGTGTTCGCCGGACGGCACCTTGTTGTGGGTCTTGCACTTCTCCTCGCCGGACTGCGGTCGCTTCTTGTGCCAGCGGTCGTACGGCTCAGCCACGCAGGTCTCCCAGGAGGGTCGGGAGCAGGGAGCTGGGGGACATCCCGAGGGCGGCGGCGATGGTGACGAGGTCGTCGATGTCGCAGCGACGGCGGGCGCGTTCGGTGCGGCTGAGGGCTGTGTTGGTCAGAGGGCGGCCGAGGGCGGTGCAACGCTCGGCGAGGTGATGTTGGGTGAGTCCGCGCAGCAGGCGCAGACGCTCGATATTGCGCGCGGTTTGGATTCCAGCGGGGCCTATTTCTATGGATCGGGTTGCCATGACAGATAGCTGTAACTCGAAATGACCGGTCGTGGCAAGAGGTCACTCATAAAGTCTAGAAAACTTGCTGGCGCTGGCTATATAGGGTGCTGCGCGGGCGGTTCGGCGAAGCCGGAATTTCGTGGTACGGTCCTGCGCCGTCATGGCGGGGGCGGATCCGGCGGCTTCCGTCTCGCGAGTCACGTGGCGGTCCTGGCCTGGCGCTTTGGCTCGGTCTGGCGTGCCGCATGGGGCGGGATGATCCAGGAAGAAACCGGACAGATTCATCTCGATTGACAGTGCGATTTCGGCAACCGGGGATTCTCCCTTACGGTTTTGGAAACCATAAGGCATCGCTGTTTGGTGCGGCCGCAGGAAATCCGCACAATGCTGCTGGACGCGGCTGAAATTCTGTGGCCATCTTGTCCCATGCCCTAATCCCGTCGAGGAGCCCCATGCCCCGAACCTCACACCCCGCAGCCGCCTCCGGCCGTGCCGAGCGTGCGCCGCTGGCCACGCCAGAGGAGGTCGCCGCCTACCTCGGCGTACCGGTGAAGACCCTCTACCAGTGGCGGCACCGCCGTATCGGCCCCAACGCCCTCAAGGTCGGCCGGCACCTGCGCTACCGCTGGCCGGAGGTGGACGAGTGGCTCGCCGCTCAGTCCGCGCACGAGTACGGCCTCACGGCATGAGGGCCGTGGCCGTGGCAGCAAGCGGCCCCCGGCGTTGGCGCGCCGAGGGCCGGAGATTCCCCCGCTGACTGCCCATCGCTGAACGAACGAGCTGGTGAGGGGCGGGACCTTGCCCGTCCTGCCTCTCACCGGAGAGGAACGTCTATGGAGGACTCTACGTCCCCCACCACTACGAACACACCCCCCGCTGGCTGGCCCACACCTGCGGTTCCCGGTGAGGGCATCCCCTGGCGCCGCGAGGACCAGGCGGACACACGATCCCCTGCGTCGGAGGCCGCAGAGCAATCGACGAACGCGGAGGCACGCGGGGACCAGCGCCCCGCTGACGCGGCGGCTGGGGACCGTCCCCACGATGTGCCCGATCCCCTGCCCCCGATATCCACATGCGGTGGAAACGTGCAGGCCGACGGCGCGATAACGGGGACCGGTCCCCAAGATACGGGCGTTGCACCAGGGGACCGCAATGGGGACGGTGATCGCGGTCCCCGCCGGTCACTGGGGACCGACGGTCCCGCGGAGGGGACCATGCAGCACGACGCCCCGGTCCCCTATGACGGGTCGGGCACCGGAAACCACGACGGCACCGGCATCGAGGCGGCTGGTGACGGAGCCGCACTGCTGGACGAGCTTCGGGCGGCGATCGGCAAGTACGTGGTGCTGCCCAGCGACGAGGCGCTCACCGCGGTCACCTTGTGGGTGGCTGCCACACATATCCAGACCGCTCTGCAGCACGCGCCGCGGCTGGCTGTGATGAGTCCGACGAAGGGCTGCGGCAAGTCCCGGGTTTTGGACGTGCTCCACGAGACCGTGCACCAGCCGATGATGACGGTGAACACCTCCCCGGCGGTGATCTTCCGGGTCATCGGCAAGAACCCGCGCACGCTCCTTGTGGACGAGGCCGACACCATCTTCGGCCCCAAGGCAAGTGGCGACAGTGAGATCCTGCGCGGCCTGCTGAATGCCGGGCACCAGCGCAACCGCCCCGCCTGGCGGATCTCCGGCCCGGAGCACAAGCCGACCCCGTATCCGACCTTCGCCATGGCCGCGATCGCGGGGATCGGTGAACTCCCGGATACAATCACGGACCGGGCGGTCGTGCTGCGGATGCAGAAGCGCAAGCCCGGCGAGAAGGTCGCCCCGTTCCGCTCGCGCTACGCCGCGCCCGAACTCAACGCGCTGCGCGACCGGCTGGCCGACTGGCTAGGTCCGCTGCGCGCTACGGCTGCCCGCTTGGTGCCGAAGATGCCGGTCGAGGACCGGGCGGCGGACACCTGGGAACCGCTGGTCATCGTCGCCGACCTGGCCGGCGGCCACTGGCCCGCCCAGGCCCGTGTCGCCTGCCTGGCCATGACCCGCCACGAGGCGGTCCAGGATCAGCAGAGCAGCCTGAGGACGCGGCTGCTGCGCGACATCCACCGCATCTTCGAGCGGGAGAACAACCCCGAGGCCCTGACCACCCAGGACTTGGTCGCCGCGCTGATCCAGGACGCCGATGCCCCGTGGGCGGAGTACGGCACCAAGGGTCTGAACGCCTACCACCTGGGCAACCTGCTGCGGGACTTCAACATCGGCTCGGCCAACTACCGGTTCGACAAGGGCAGGCAGGCCAAGGCGTATATGCGCAACCGGTTCCTCGACGCCTGGGCGCGCAACTGCCCCGACCTCGTCGAGACGGCACCCGATCTCGCACGCGAGGCCGCGCCCGCGCGCCCAGCCCCCAGGCTGCCGCCCGCCGCCCCGACGGGATCGCTGCCCATCAGCCCGTCCGGCGGCGCCACCGGGCCCAAGCGCACCCGCTGAGCCGCCTGCCCCGGGTCCGTATCACTCCGTCGCGTCCGTCCCTGCGCAGGTCAGCGCGGGGACGGACGTCCTCACCGGGACGGACTTCTCCGTACCAGCCTCCGTGTCCGTACCTGCCCTGACCAGCCCTGCAACGGATGCGATGGACGTGACGACGTCCCGCCCACACACCACTGGAGCACCCTCATGCACGACACTGACACCAACGACCCCAACCCCGCTCCCCGCCGCAGGCGATGGTTCGGCCTGGCCCACCGAACAGCAGCAAGCTGGAGCGAACGAGCCCCTAACGGGGCTTCGTCCGCGCTTGCCCCCGCCCCTGGGGTGGAGGAGGAGGGGGCCGGGCGCCAGCGGGCACCCGAGCCTGGGGAGGGGGTGGGCGAGCCCAGCACCGCGCCTGCCGCTGACAGTGCCGAGCACCCCGTCGCCGCCGCTGTCCTGCACAGCGATCCGCTCGCCGATGATCGCCCGCCCGTCGAGCAACCCTCGTGGCGTGAGCCTGACGCCCCGGCCCTGCCCGCGCGGATGAACCGCAAGCGCACCACCGAGAACCGCGACCAAGAGAAGAAGATCCGCTTCACCCCGACCGCCGTCCGCATCATCGACGCGGAAGCCCAGCGGCGTCACCAGAAGTTCGCCAGCTTCGTCGGCGACGCCGCCCTCGCGGTCGCGCTCGGCAAGGCGAACATGGCTGGCAGCCCGGAAGACGACCCGATCCGTCCACTGGTGGAAACCGTAGAGGCACACACCAAGGCGTTGAACCGGATCGGCACCAACCTCAACCAGATCATGGGCGCCCTCCACTCCGGCGCGATACCCGAGCGCACCGAGGCCATCCTCGACTACATCGAGCAGGCCGCGAAGGCCAGTTACGGGCTGATGGACCAGCTCCTGGCGGAAGGGGACGCGCATGGTGCCTGATGTCTCCAGCGGCTCCGACACCCTCGGCCTGATCAACTACCTCTTCGGGCCGGGTCGGCGCGACGAGCACACCGATGCGCACATCGTCGCCGCCTGGGACATGGCAGGCGCCCCCGACCCCGGCCGCGACCCCGCCGCCACCTACACCCAGCTCGCCCGGCGCCTCGACCACCACGTCGACCTGCGCACCCGCGAACTCGGCACCAAGCCCCCGAAGCACGTGTGGCACTGCCCGGTACGCACCGCGCCCGGTGACCGCTACCTGACCGACGCCGAGTGGGCCGAGGTCGCCCGCCGCGTCGTGGCCGCCACCGGCATCGCCCCCGAGGGCGACGAGAGGGCGTGCCGGTGGATCGCGGTGCGTCACGCGGACGATCACATCCACATCCTGGCCACCACCGTCCGCGCCGATGGCCGCCGCCCACGAACCAATCGTGACGGTTGGCGGGCGCAGAAGGAATGCCGCAAGATCGAGGCCGAGTTCGGGCTGCGCCACCTCAAGTCCGGCGATCTCACCGCGCCCAAGACACCCACCGGCGCCGAGCGCGCCAAGGCCGAACGCCTCGGCCAGAAGCAGGCGGCGCGGGAGTGGCTGCGCGAGCAGGCATATGCGGTCGCCGCCGCTGTACGCGGCATCGACGACTACTTCACCGTCCTCACGTCGCTCGGCATCCAGGCCAAACCCCGTATCAGCGCCAAGACCGGTGAGGTGGACGGCTACAGCCTGGCCGCCCCTGGCGACACCATCTTCTTCGGCGGCTCCAGCCTCGCCCCCGACCTGTCCTACAACCGCCTGCGCGAACGCCTCCCCACCCAGGAGATTGCTGACCGCCCACAACCGGTGGCGGATCCGGCGGACACATGGCGCCGCGCCGAAACCGCCGTGCGCACCGCCCGCACGGTTCTCGATGCGGACGACGACGCCGTGGCCCAAGGCCACCTGGACGCCTTCGCCGACACCCTCCACAACCTGGCCCGCGCCACACCCGGCCCGCACCAGGCCGAACTCCAAGCAGCGGCACAGGCGTTCAACCGGGCACGTCGCTCGGCAGTCCGGGCCGACCACCAGGCCGCCAGCGAACTGCGCCAGGCCGCCAAGGAACTCGCCTACGCCCCCAACATTCCAGGCGGACTCGCCATCGCCTTGCTCTTCACCGCCGTGCACCTGGCTCGCGCCGCCGCCAGGTGGCACGAGCAGCGCGGCCACGAACAGCAGGCCGCCGCAGCCGAGCAAGCCTTCCGCCACCTGCAGGCGACCTACCGCGAAGCCGCCGAGCCGGTCCTGGTGGACCTCACCCGCCGAGCACCCCGCCCCCAGACCGTCCACCGCTTCGAGGCCACCGTGCGCCAGGCCATCCCCGACCACGCCGACCGCATCCTCACCGACCCCGCCTGGCCCGCCCTGGCCACAACCCTCGCCCGCGCCGAAACCGCCGGCCACAACCCCCGCCATGTCCTGGCCAAGGCCGCCGCCGAACGCGAACTCGACGGCGCCGGAGACGCTGCCCAGGTCCTCCTCTGGCGTATCACCGCGGAGCCCAACAAGCGCGCACAAGCAGCACGACGCCGCAGCAGTCACGGTGGCACGCCTGTCGCGCACGCACCCCAGCCCGACTCCGTGCCGATGCCAGAGCACCCCTCGGAACGCAGCCGTCGCCGCTAACGGCGGCAGACGAGGACGCCGCCAAGGCAGTGGATCTCGAACACCCCATGCCGGGCGATGTGTTCGTCCAGGATGGTGCGGGCCCGCTCGATCGTGGCCTCGAAGGGCACGTCGTGCTGGTCTGCCCATGCCTGGTACGAAGCCATGTGCGCTACCACGGGTTCGGGGTCGCGGACGGTGATGGTGCCGGGCAGCTCGATCGTCTCGACGCGGCTGAACTCCTCGCCGAGGAAGGCCGGCGCCTTCTCCAGGGAGAACCGGGCGCTGAGCGAGATCCGTGCCGGGCCGCGGCCGGTGCCGAGGACGTCACCGGCCGCGCGGACCCACAACTCGTCCAGCTCGGCCTTGTCGCTATCGCTGTTGGTGGAGGCGACCAGCAGGCCGTCACCGGTCACAACGCGGGACAGCTCGTGTACCGCCTGCGCGATGTCCGGGGCGTGGTAGAGCATGTGCATTGCCAGAGCGGCGTCAACGCTCGCCGACGCCAGCGGAAGCCTCGCCACATCCGCCACCGCGACTGCACCGGGCACGTCGCCGAGGATGCCGGGTGCGATGTCCAGGCCCAGAATCTCCAGATCGGACCGCTCCTGGCGAAGCCGCTTGATGAACTTGCCGTTCCCGCAGCCGACATCGACAATGCGACCCCGTACCGCGCCGAGGTGTTCGGTGACGATGCCGGGCAGGTCGTAGCGCGGCGTCTGCCACTGATAGAGGGACTGTCGGGCGGCGAGGTCCCGGTCACCGTTGTAGGCACTTCCGGCCAGGCGGTCGCGGTCGGTCACAGCGGCATCGTGGGCGGCGGAGAGTTCGGTCACGTCGGCAGCTCCGGAGGACGGGCGGCGGGAGGGGCCGCGAGGACGGCCGTGTGCTGGATACGTTCGCGCAGTTGGGTCACCTGCGCAGCTCCACCGTACTGCCGCCCACTCAACTCCCGACCGAGATCAACCAGCCTCCGTACGATGCTCGCCGACACCCGTTCCACAGGCGCCTCGAGCACGAAGCCGACCATCGCCTCGGTGCCGTCGAGGTCGCCCAGGAGCATGTGGCCACGGGCAAGGTCGAGATGGGCGGCGAAGAGGTCACCGACCGACCGGTCGTCGTCATCAGCACCGCGGTAGAGCCGGATCGCCGTGTCCGCACTGGCAATGGCCTGCTGAACGTGGTCACGACCACCGATGGCCAGGTGCGTCGTCCCGACGTACGCAAACTGCTTGGCGGCTGGGAAGGCGAAGACTCCCGGTGCGTCGTCGTGCCCGAGCATCCCATCGCGCGAGCGTTCTGCGTCCGCCAGCGCGGCAGCCGCGCCCACCTCGTCGCCCGCTATGGCGAGTGAACGCGCCTCCAGGCTCGCGAGGCGGGCGCCGATGCTTCCCCCTGCTCGGTGATGGCGTCCCGCCTGCGCGAGCCGCGCCGCCTGCTCGTACCGCCCTGTCCAGTAGGCGATCAGGGATTCCACTGCCCGTACCCAGGCCAGCATCCCCTCGTGCCCAGCGGCCTCGGCGCACGCACGGGCCGTACGGGCATGGGTGGCTGCCGAGTCGTAGTGGCCCAGGTCCAGGCAGACATGGGCGCAGAGCCCGCACAACCGCGAGGCCGAGACGTACAAGTCGCTGGTCTGCCTTGGTCGTTGGCGCCCGCGGAGCAGCTCGAAGACTCCGTCCCGTAGCTGCTTGATCTCGACGTACAGCTCCAGCAGGGGGTGGCTGACATACGATCGGGCAAGCCGCGCGACGTCGGCCTCCAACTGCTCGACGACCAGCTCGTCGACGTTGCGCTGCGTGATGAACCTGGCGAACTCGGCCGACAGCGAGGCATCCGCCGACACGGCGCCGGCCACTGACCGCTCAGCCGGGGGCGGCGGGGCCAAACCATCCGGACCCTCCGCAGCATCGCCATCGTCACGGCGTCGCTTGCTGACCGCGACAGCGCGGTCGAGGAGGGCGACCTCGACTTCGAAAACCAGAGCCAAGTGCCTTCGAGTGTACGGGACCGGGGTGCGCGCCTCACGCTCGTAGCGCCCGATCTCCTTGCCAGTCATGGCGGCACGCCCTTCAAGGGCGTTGTACTCGTCGGCGGCCTTCTGCTGGGTCCAGCCACGCTCCGTGCGCAGGCGGAGGAGCAAGGCACCGATACCCGTGTCGCCCATCCTGTCTCCCCGGAGCATGTGGATCCTGGCCCCCATAGTGGCCCCCGGCTTGGCCCCCGCGCTGGCTCCCGACTCAAACGAGCGACAGCGGTTGGCTGTTGGACATGCTCAGCAGACCACGCGACGAGCCGCAGACAGCCGAGTCGGATCGCACCGCAGGCGCCGCAAGGCAGCGCACGACGCTCTTCGCCCGCCGCGATCTGTCCGCACGCGACGCGCGTGAATTCGTCGCCGAGACCCTTACCCAGTGGGGCTGTCGCGAACGCCTCGACGACGTCCGGCTATGTGCGTCGGAGCTCGTGACCAACGCCCTGCGGCATGGGGCACCCGCCGACCGCTTGATCCTCGTACGCCTCGAACTTCACGGCGTCGAGTTGCTCATCGAGGTACACGACGGCGGCAAAGGCACCCCCAGGCAACGCGAAGCCCAGGACACCAGCGACGACGGCCGTGGCCTGTTCCTCGTCTCCGCCGTCGCCGACGACTGGGGCGTCGCAGCCCGCCAAGGCCCCGGCAAACGCGTCTGGGCGTCATTCATGCTCCCGGCGGAGACCGCATGCTGAGCCCCGCCCAGGCCGCCGAACCGCTGGCTCTGTCCGCCGGGCTGATCGCCTCCCTGGCAACTGTCACCTGGCTCGACACCGACCCGACCGGCGCCACCATGTGCTGTCTGCTCCTTGTGCCGCAGCCGCCACGAGGCCCGTACGAGGCGCCCACAGTCATCGAGCGGCGAATGCGTACCCTCGCGACCGCACTCAGCCTTGGCCCGGCCACGGCGCCACCGCCCGACATCGGGCCGCGTCTGCGCCCTCTCAGCCCGACCGATGTCGCCCTGCGCTTCGACGGCACTCCGTACCGCAAGCGCATACCCGCAGGCAGGCCCTGGACTCTGCTCCTCCGCCAACGGACACCGGCCGCCCTCGTCCTGGGCCTCGACCCGCTCTCCCGCACGGCCAGCCCTGCCGAGATCGACGCCTACCTCGACCGCACCACGCTCCAGCAACGGCTGTTCTTCGGCCACACCCGGACCGAGTGACGTACCGCCCGACACAAGGGGACTCCTCGTGACCATCCACCCCGTCTCGCCGAACACTGTGCTCGCCAACGCCCTCCATCATGCCGAGGACGTCCTCACCCCGCGTATCCTGGCCGAACCACCGGAGCGGATCGTGCTGGTCGTCGGCACGCGGATCAACGGCGCTCCGCACATCGGCACCTCGCTCGTGCAGTCGATGGCCTTCGCCATGGCCGCTCGCCTCCGCGCCCGCTTCGGACTGCCCGCCGAAGTCCACTTCGGCGCGCTGGACAACGCCCCCTACGACCTGGCCACCGACCCGGCGACCGGTCACCGCTATCAACGCGCCTATGCCCAAGCCCTCGGCAAGCAGGCCCTCCATGACCTCGTGAGCGCCCTGTACGAGCCTCTGTTCACGGAGCTGTCCAGGCGCCTGGGCATCCCGTACCGCGTCACGACCTACAGCCAGCAGCAGGCCGGCGAGCATTTCCGCCGCACCTGGTTACGGCTACTGCCCCGCATCGCCGCCGCCCGCTGGTGGCTCGCCCCCTCCACCGGCATCCCGCATGTCCGCGTTCCGTGCCCGCACCTCGGCTGCGGCTGGGCCGAGAAGTACGCCGAACGCACCCAGGCCCGCCTCACCGACACAGAGACCGCCACCGTGAGCGCCGTCTGCCTCCACCATGGCCCGTACGAGGTGACCGTCACACCAACCAGTGGCGCCTATCTCGACCTGGCCACCTTGTACCGCAACCTCGTCAAGGAACTGGCCCTCGTCGGCCCCCAGCGCGGCACTCTCCACGTCATGGTCAAGGGCGGCGACTGGGTCTTCGGCTCCCACCTCGTCGACGAGGCCCACCAGGCCGTCGGCCTCACCCGCGCCCAGCTCCCCGCCCGCCTGTTCTGCTCCCAGATCGTCACCGACACCGGAGCCAAGCTGTCCAAATCCCTGATAGGCGAGGGCCACGCGCCATTGCCCGACGGCGCCGCCGACTGGATGCTCGACACCCGGCAGTGGCCTGGCTCGTTGCCCCAGTACGCCGACCAACTGCTCAACCTCACCGACACCCTGCTCGCCGACCCCCGCCACTTCTTCCGCTCGTACTCGGTCGCCGAGATCGGCCGCATGATGACCACCCCAGCACCCAGGAGTGTCCCCACCTCATGACCGACACCACCGCCCACGTCCGCGAACTCAACCTCTACCGCAAGTACTTCGACCTCGTGGCCGCGGGCACCAAGACAATCGAGGTACGGGTGAAGTACCCCCACCTCGAAGACCTCGCCACCGGCGACACCATCCGTTTCCGCATCAAAGGCACCGACGAAACCTGCGACGTCCGGGTGCTCCGGGTGACCGAGTACAAGACCTTCGAGGAGCTCCTGGACGGCGAGGGCCCTTCCAACATCAACCCCCAGGCCAGCCGCGAAGAGCAACTCGCCAACATCCGTGCCATTTATGGGGCCGAGAAGGAGGCCCTTGGTGCCCTCGCCATCGAGATCGCACGCTCTTAGGACTCGATCAAAGCGGGCTGGAGGCTGCCCTCCGTGCAGCTCAGCAAGATTCCGCCGATGCGGGCTCCCTACCGGAAAGATGTTTCTCTGAGCCCGCCTTGATCGGCGAGATCTTGGAAGCACTTTCGGCCGGAATCCGCCTACCCTCCCCTCCCATAGCGATGGATCCGGGGACTCCGACATGGAGCCTCGAGAGCACGTCCGGAGGACGACCATGACTGAACAGGCTGCACCGTACGGTGGCGCCCTGACAGCCGCACCGCCCCGTAAGCGGGTCCGTATCGGCCATCTGCGCGAGATGAAGCAGCGCGGGGAGAAGTGGGCGATGCTGACGGCGTACGACATGTACACCGCGGCGACCTTCGACGAGGCCGGCATCCCGGTGCTGCTCGTCGGTGATTCCGCGTCGAACAACGTCTACGGCAATGAGACTTCGTTGCCGGTCTCCGTGGACGAGCTGTTGCCGCTGGTCCGGGCGGTGACCCGGTCAGCCCGGCGTGCGCTGGTGATCGCGGATCTGCCGTTCGGCTCCTACCAGGCATCAGCCGAGCAGTGTTTCCACACGGCGGTGCGCTTCATGAAGGAAGCGGGCGCGCACGCGGTGAAACTGGAGGGCGGCGCGGAGATGGCCGAGCAGGTTGAGCTGCTCACCCGGTCCGGGATCCCGGTGATGGCGCACATCGGCTTCACCCCGCAGCGGGAGCACAGCCTCGGCGGCTACCGCGTACAGGGGCGTGGCGAGGACTCACAGCGGTTGATCGCCGAGGCGAAGGCGCTGGAAGCTGCCGGGGCGTTCGCGCTGCTGATCGAGATGGTGCCCGGCGAGGTCGCCGCCGAGATCACAAGGTCGGTGGCGATTCCCACGGTGGGTATCGGGGCCGGGAACGGCTGCGACGCGCAGGTGCTCGTCTGGCAGGACATGGCGGGGCTGCGCACCGGGCGGCTGCCAAGGTTCGTGAAGCAGTACGCCGACGTGCATGCCGTCCTGCTCAACGCTGCCCAGGACTACGCGGCGGACGTGGCGGCGGGAACCTTCCCGGGACCGGAGCACACCTTCTAGCGGTCGGCGCCGCTGCCGGCCACGCACGGGGGTAGGGCACCCGCAGCGATGGCGCCGCGACCGGGGTGTGCTCGGCAGCGGCGCGCAACCGCCCGTCGCGCAGGACGACAGCGCCGCTGCGGAGCATCGTGTCGACCAGCTCGGCGGCGAGTGCCTCGGGCGCCTGTCCCAACTGCCGTGCCGCGTCGGTCAGCCACGCCCGCGCGTGCAGGTAGCGCTCGACCTCGCCGGCCGGTATCCCGTCGCGGATCATCAGAGCGAAGGCGAAGATCCGTCGCGCGCCGTACCAGACGGCTCCGGCCGGATCGTCGACGAGGCGTTGAGCGCGACGCAGTGCGGCGGCGAACGCGGCACCGGGATCGGCGGGGATCGGACCATGTGAGGGCAGCAGCATGCGTGGGGCGAGGTCGGCCATCCGCTTCAGGGAGTCGAGCGCGGTGGCCGCCGCGCCGGGACCGTCGAGGGCGAGGTTCACCCAGCCGACGTCGTAGTCCGACAGCGCATCCCCGACTACGAGGAGGCGCTCCTCCGGCTGCCACAGAGCGAGGTGGCCGGGGGTGTGGCCCGGCGTGCGGATGATCTCCCAGTCGGCGTCCCCGAGCGGCAGGATCTGCCCGTCGTCGAGCGGCACGTCGACCGTGTACGGGGCGACCGGCTGGTCGAGGTACTCCGCCGCGCAACAGCCCGGGTCCCGGCGGGCGACGGCCTCGGCTTCCGGCGTCCCGGCCGCGATGCCCGCACCACTCGCCTGCAGTAACGCGTTCCCGCCGACATGGTCGGAGTGCCAGTGGGTGTTCACGACCAGGTCGATGTGCCCGGCGCGTGCGCGTGCCCAACCAGCCGTCTGTTCGGCGTGGCCGACGAACCCGCTGTCTACCAGGGCCGGTTGCCGCCCGTGTAGTAGGAGCAGGTTGGCGTCGGGAAACGGCCTCTGCTGCCAGGTAACCCAGGACGGCAACGACAGCACCGTGCTCACTGCTCGGGCCCGTTCACGCGGATCAGCGTCTGCTGCCCGTTGGCGACGAGCCTCCGCCGCCCGTCCTGGACACCGAACACCTCCAACCGGCAGACGGTCAGGGTGCGTCCGGCCTTCAGGACGGTTCCGATCGCCTCGATGTGGTCGCCGACGGCGGGTGCGATGAGGTTGATCTTGTACTCGACGGTGAGCACGTCGGTGCCCTCGGGGAACAGCGTGAAGGCCGCGTAGCCGCCGGCGCTGTCCGCGATGGCGCTGGTGGCACCGGCGTGGACGTAGCCGTGCTGCTGGGTGACTTCGGGGCGGCTGGGGAGCACGATGTGCACGCGGCCCGGCGCGATGTGGGATATGCGCGCGCCGAGGTGGCTCATCAGCCCCTGACGGTCGAAGCTCGCCTGGATGCGCTTCTGTACCTCGGGGCTCGCCTCTTCGTCCTGCGTCTGGTCTGCCACGTGCTCTCCTTCGACGGACTTCACGGTGTGCGAACGGGGGCGGGGCGGGTTCGTCAGCCGACCAGGCGTTCCACCAGCAGGAACCCGCCGATGACGATCATCATGGCACCGGAGGCCCGGGTCACCGCACGGGCTGCCGAGGGCCGGGTCTTCAGCACGGTGCGGGCGAGCACGCCGACGCCGAGGTAGACGACGGCGCAGGCGGCCATGTGGAGCGTGCCGAGCAGCCCGGTCTGCGCGGCGATGGGCCAGCCCGCTGCGGAGTCGATGAACTGTGGGAACAGCGAAAAGTACAGCAGCAGCGCCTTCGGGTTCAGGCCGCTGATACCGGCGCCCTTGAGCGCGATCTGCCAGCGAGAGGAGGCCAAGGTCTCCGTGGACGCGGCCAGAGCGGCGGGCTGCCGCAGCACGCCCCAGCCGAGCCACATCAGGTAGGCGGCCCCGGCGACGGTCAGTGCGGTGAGCACGGTCGCCGAGCTCGCCACGATCACCACCAGGCCGGCCACGGCGAGCAAGGTGTATCCCGCGTATCCGGCTATCAGCCCGGCGACCGCTGGAACGACCGACCGGTCCCGCAGCCCTGCGGCAATCGCGTAGGCCCAGTCCGCGCCGGGGGTGAACACCAGCAGCAGATCCACTGCCAGGAAAGCCGCCACTGTCGTCGTGTCCATGGATCGATCCCTCTCGCATTCCTTGCTCTGAGAGGGAAGATTAGGCGCAATATGCCCGAAAATGTTTCTCTCTTTACCTCATGATCGCGGTCTTTGGGGGAGAATTATCTCCATGGATGCCCTGGACCGGAAGATTCTTACCGAGCTGCAGTTGGACGGGCGGCTGACGGTCACCGAGCTCGCCGCCCGCGTGGGGCTGAGCGTCTCGCCCTGCCACCGGCGCCTGCGCGATCTCGAACGAGAGGGCGCGATCCGCGGCTACCGCGCCGTCGTGGAGCCGTCCGCCGTCGGCCTGGACTTCGAGGCCCTGGTCTTCGCCACTCTGCGCTGGGAGGACCCCGACACCGTCGACTCTTTCGAGGAGGCCGTGGCCGCGGTCCCGCATGTGATCCAGGCCCAGCGATTGTTCGGCGAACCCGACTACCTCCTGCGCGTCGCCACCGCCGACCTCGCGGCCTACCAGCAGCTCTACGACCAGCGGCTGGCCAAGCTGCCAGGCGTCCAGCGCCTGACCTCCACCCTGGTCATGAAGAACGTCGTCCATGACCGCCCGCTGCCCGAGTAGCGGCCCCGCCGGCGAGATGCCGCGTGCAACGAGAGAACGAGAGAGGGCCGCTACCCCGTATCAGGGGTAGCGGCCCTCTCCACCGTTACTGACGCCTGGTCAGACATCTGTCCGGCCGGTGCACACCCGGTGCACAAGCCCCCGGAAAACAGCCGGGACCAGTGAGAAACAGCGAGCACTGTTTCCGCAGATCACAGCGGGTCTCCAGGGCCTCGGCCCAGGTAGCCCGACTGTGCGCTTTAGATGTCGAAGTACAGCTCGAACTCGTGCGGGTGCGGCCGCAGCTGGATCGGGGCGATCTCGTTGGCGCGCTTGTAGTCGATCCAGGTCTCGATCAGGTCGGAGGTGAAGACACCGCCGGCCTGCAGGTACTCGTTGTCCTCCTCGAGCGCGTCGAGGACGGCGGGCAGCGAGGTCGGGACCTGCGGGACGCCCGCGTGCTCCTCGGGAGCGAGCTCGTAGAGGTCCTTGTCGATCGGCTCGGCCGGCTCGATCTTGTTCTTGACGCCGTCGAGGCCCGCGAGAAGCAGCGCCGAGAACGCCAGGTACGGGTTCGAGGACGGGTCCGGGGCGCGGAACTCGACGCGCTTGGCCTTCGGGTTCGAGCCCGTGATCGGGATACGCATGGCCGCGGAGCGGTTGCGCTGCGAGTAGACCAGGTTGACCGGGGCCTCGAAGCCGGGGACCAGACGGTGGTACGAGTTCACCGTCGGGTTGGTGAAGGCCAGCAGCGACGGTGCGTGCTTCAGGATGCCGCCGATGTAGTAGCGGGCGGTGTCCGAGAGGCCCGCGTAGCCCTGCTCGTCGTAGAACAGCGGCTCGCCGCCGGTCCACAGGGACTGGTGTACGTGCATGCCCGAGCCGTTGTCACCGAAGATCGGCTTCGGCATGAAGGTCGCGGTCTTGCCGTTGCGCCAGGCGACGTTCTTCACGATGTACTTGAAGAGCATCAGGTCGTCGGCGGCGGCCAGCAGCGTGTTGAACTTGTAGTTGATCTCGGCCTGGCCGGCGGTGCCCACCTCGTGGTGCTGGCGCTCGACCTGCAGACCGGCCTTGTTCAGCTCGAGGGAGATCTCGGCGCGCAGGTCGGCGAAGTGGTCGACCGGCGGGGCCGGGAAGTAGCCGCCCTTGTAGCGGACCTTGTAGCCGCGGTTGTCCTCCAGCGCACCGGTGTTCCAGGCGCCCGCCTCCGAGTCGATGTGGTAGAAGGACTCGTTCGACTTGGTCTCGAAGCGCACGGAGTCGAAGACGTAGAACTCCGCCTCCGGGCCGAAGTACGCGGTGTCGGCGATGCCGGTCGAGGCGAGGTAGGCCTCGGCCTTCTTCGCGACGTTGCGCGGGTCACGGCTGTACTGCTCGCCGGTGATCGGGTCGTGGATGAAGAAGTTGATGTTGAGGTGCTTGTCCTTGCGGAACGGGTCCAGGCGAGCCGTCGACAGGTCCGCGCGCAGCGCCATGTCCGACTCGTGGATGGCCTGGAAACCACGGATCGACGAACCGTCGAACGCAAGCTCCTCGGCCGGGTCGAACGCCTCAACCGGCACCGTGAAGTGCTGCATCACGCCCGGCAGGTCGCAGAACCGGACGTCGACGAACTTGACGTCCTCGTCTGCGATGAACTTCTTGGCCTCGTCGGCGTTCTGGAACATCCAGCTCCTCCTATCCCGGCCCGGACGGGGGACGCGGGTTTGTAGCTCGTTCGTGCAGCCAGTGCGGTGGCACACGCTGCACCCGACCATAGGGACGCCGAGTTTCTCTGGCGTGACCCATTTGTTTCGTCGAAGTTAACCGCCCCCGTCGTCTCCTCCCTCTCTACCACCCCGGCCCCCCGGGTGCATATAGGGGCCCAGTACCGTGGACGGGTGAACAACAGGCAAGCAATCGGATCGTGGCTCTCGGGACCGCGCCAGGCGGCCGAGGACATGGGCGTCGACCTTGGTTACCGGGGCGAGCAGCTGGGTCTGCCGAAGGAGGGGCCGGGCTCCGTGGCGCCGCTCGGCCGGCGCGTCGGCGCGATCGCCGTCGACTGGGGGCTGTGCGTGCTGATTGCATCCAGCCTGATCACGGGCAGCTATGACCAGGCCACAAGCTCCTGGGCCCTGCTGATCCTCTTCGTGCTGAACGTGCTCACCCTCGGCACCCTCGGTTTCACCCCGGGTAAGCGTTTCTTCCGGCTGCGCGTCGTGGCAGTGGACGGCGGCAGGCTCGGCGTCGGCCGCGTCATCGCCCGCAGCGTGCTGCTGTGCCTGGCGATCCCGGCCCTGATCTGGGACCGCGACAGCCGCGGCCTGCACGACCGCCTGGCACGCGCCGTCCAGGTCCGGATCTGACCCCGCTCCCCGTAGGCGATACGACGACGGGGCACCCGGAACACGACGATGGGGGCCCGGAACCAGTTGGTTCCGGGCCCCCATCCACGTAGTAGGGCGGGCGACAGCGTCACCGCATCTTCGGGCCGCCGCGAGGCATCCGCATGCCCTTGGGCATGGGGCCCTTCGGCAGCGGCATGTTGCTCATCAGGTCGCCCATCGCGCGCAGCCGGTCGTTGGTCGTGGTGACCTGCGGGCCGGTGAGGACGCGGGGGAACTTCAGCAGGGTCGTGCGGAGCTTCTTGAGCGGGACCTCGCCCTCGCCGTTGCCGACGATCACGTCGTGCACCGGCACGTCCGCGAAGATGCGGTTCATCTTCTTCTTCTCGGCGGCCAGCAGGCTCTTCAGCCGGTTCGGGTTGCCCTCCGCGACCAGGACGATGCCGGCCTTGCCGACGGCCCGGTGCACGACGTCCTGGCTGCGGTTCATGGCCACCGCCGGGGTCGTCGTCCAGCCGCGTCCGATGTTGTCCAGGACCGCGGCGGCCGCGCCCGGCTGTCCCTCCATCTGCCCGAAGGCGGCACGCTCGGCCCGGCGTCCGAAGACGATCGCCGTCGCGAGGAAGGCGAGCAGGACACCGAGGATGCCGAGATAGATGGGGTGACCGATCAAGAAGCCGATGGCGAGGAAGACACCGAAGGTGACGATTCCCACAGCCGAAAGAACAAGGCCGATCTTTTTGTCGGCCCTGCGGGTCATCTTGTAGGTCAGGGCGATCTGCTTGAGCCGCCCGGGGTTCGCAGCGTCCGCTGCGGTTTCCTTCCTCGCCATGTCGTGAAGTCTACGTGGCCCGGGAAGTACCTACGACGTGCGGGTTGCCACGGCCTCCTCGAGCACGCGCTGGGCCTCGACCCGGTCCTTGGCGCGGCGCCGGTCCTCGAGGACCGAGGTCCAGGCGTTGCGGCGGGCGGTGCGCTGTCCGCCGCTCATGAGCAGGGACTCGACGGCGCGCAGTGCGGTGGTGAAGGACGGAATGGCGGTGGCGCGTACGGGCGCGGCCTGCATGGTGTGGGTCCCCCTCGGTAGGCGGCGTGGAAGCGGGTGCGAGCAAGGCTGCACAAGCGTTGGGGGGCGCGAGTGCACGGTGCGTAGACCTAGCGTCACTGATTGGTGTTACCAGGGCATGACCGACCGGTCAAACGCGAATGAAGCCCTGATTTTGTGGCCCGGAACGACGACGCGGCCCCGGCTGTGCCCCCCATCTGCGGGGACTGCCGGGACCGCGTCGAATCGGCCACTACCGGTCGGTAGCCTCTTGTGCTCAGATTCACACAGCCGCCTGATTCCGTGTCAGGCGGCCGCGCGCTCCGCCTGTCTCAACCGGGCCTTGCGAGCCACGCCTTCCGTGCGTGTCAGACGGCCTGCGACGCCACGTACGCGCCCCGCCTCTCGACGGCCATCTGGTACAGCCGGCCGGCGCGGTACGAGGAGCGCACCAGCGGGCCGGACATCACGCCGGAGAAGCCGATCTCCTCGGCCTCCTCCTTCAGCTCCACGAACTCCTGCGGCTTGACCCAGCGCTCCACCGGGTGGTGGCGGACGCTCGGGCGGAGGTACTGCGTGATGGTGATGAGCTCGCAGCCCGCGTCGTGCAGCTGCTGCAGCGCCTCGCTGATCTCGGCGCGCTCCTCGCCCATGCCGAGGATCAGGTTCGACTTGGTGACCAGGCCGGCCGCGCGGGCCTCCGTGATCACCTTCAGGGAGCGCTCGTAACGGAAACCGGGGCGGATGCGCTTGAAGATCCGCGGCACCGTCTCGACGTTGTGCGCCAGCACCTCGGGACGGGACGAGAAGACCTCGGCCAGCTGCTCCGGGACCGCGTTGAAGTCGGGGATCAGCAGCTCGACCTTGGTGCGGCCCGCCTCGCGGTCGGCGGTCATGGCGTGAATCTGCCGCACCGTCTCCGCGTACAGCCAGGCGCCGCCGTCCTCCAGGTCGTCGCGCGCGACGCCGGTGATCGTGGCGTAGTTCAGGTCCATCGTGACGACCGACTCGCCGACGCGGCGCGGCTCGTCACGGTCGAGCGCCTGGGGCTTGCCGGTGTCGATCTGGCAGAAGTCACAGCGCCGCGTGCACTGGTCGCCGCCGATGAGGAAGGTGGCCTCGCGGTCTTCCCAGCACTCGTAGATGTTCGGACAGCCCGCCTCCTGGCAGACCGTGTGCAGGCCCTCGCTCTTCACGAGTTTCTGCAGGGCGTTGTACTCGGGGCCCATCTTCGCCCGGGTCTTGATCCACTCGGGCTTGCGCTCGATGGGGGTCTGGCTGTTGCGGACCTCCAGGCGCAGCATCTTGCGTCCGTCGGGTGTGACTGCGGACACGTCCGGCTCCCTGCGACTTTGATTCCTCGGCGTACACCAGCGTACGCTCGTGCTGTTGACGCCCTTGCCTCCGGGCAACCTCCGAGAGCGGGGGTGCATTCCCCGGGGCGGGCGCCGGCGGCTACGCCAGGGTCCGCTCGATCTCGCGGGGCCTGAGCTCGGCGTTCTCCAGGACCTCGCGCAGATGCTTTTCGGCCACCGGCAGGACGTCCGCGATGGTGATGTCGCGGCCCAGCTCGTTCGCGAGCGAGGCCACGCCCGCGTCGCGGATGCCGCAGGGCACGATGCGGTCGAACCAGGTGTTGTCCGGGTTCACGTTCAGCGCGAAGCCGTGCATGGTCACGCCCTTGGCGACCCGGATGCCGATGGCGGCGACCTTGCGGTCCTCGCGACGCTGGCCGGCGTTGGACGGGGCGTACTCCGGGCCGTTCAGCCGCGGGTCGAACTCCTCGTCCTGCAGCCGCGGGTCGAAGTCGAGCGACAGACCGCCGAACGCCGGGCGCTGGTCCACGGGATCGCCGAGCACCCACACGCCGCTGCGGCCCTCGACCCGGGTGGTCTCCAGGCCGAAGTCCGCGCACGTACGGATCAGGGCCTCCTCGAGGCGCCGCACATGGGCGACGACGTCGACGGGGCGGGGCAGCTTCATGATCGGATAGCCCACCAGCTGGCCAGGGCCGTGCCAGGTGATCTTGCCGCCGCGGTCCACATCGATGACCGGGGTGCCGTCGAGGGGGCGCTCGCTGTCCGCCGTGCGCCGACCGGCCGTGTACACGGGCGGGTGCTCGAGCAGCAGACAGGTGTCGGGGATCTCGTCCGTGAAACGGGCGGCGTGCACGCGGCGCTGCTCGTCCCAGGCCTCCTGGTACTCGACGGCGTCCGCACCGAATCCCATGCGGACGAACCGCAGTTCATTCACGGCAAGTGCCTCCTAAAACCTTCACCATGCACATATGCCCCTCCGCCACTGTACGGGCATGTACGGCAGGGCATTCCGGTCGGTCCTCACCCGAACACCGTCGGCCCTCGGCGCGCGCCCTCGTCCACCCCGCAGGCCGCTCGCCGTCAGGCCCTCCGGCCAATCCTCACACGATCGGATGAATGCAGGTCGTGGGCGGCAGGAGAGGCCCCGGGGATCGCTAAATTCGCGCCCGTTCCCTCTGCGATGTCATGAGGGTTCCTTGTGTGAAGTCATGAGGGATGAATCGCGGCCCGGAAGGCAGGAGACCGCACAGCAGATGACGGAACGACCTCCGCAGCGCACCCCCAACCGCCAGCTCGCCGCGCTCATCGCAGAGGCAGGATTCTCCAACGCCGGCCTGGCCCGCCGTGTCGACCAGCTCGGTCTCGAACACGGGCTCGACCTCCGGTACGACAAGACATCGGTGACCCGCTGGCTGCGCGGCCAGCAGCCCAGGGGCACCACGCCCGCGCTGATCGCCGAGGTCTTCACCCGGCGCCTCGGACGGCGGCTGACCGCGCAGGACCTCGGGCTCGACGCGTGCGCACCGGTCTACGCGGGCCTGGAGTTCGCGGCGACCCCCGAGGAGGCCGTAGACATCGTCAGCGGTCTGTGGCGCAAGGACTCCGGCAGCCATGCGGAGCTCCGCAAGATCGCGTTCACCCCGGCGGGGCTCGTGGTGCCCAGCCGGGACTGGCTGATCGGCCGCGCCGACGACCGCGTGAGCCGCGGCGACCCGCTGCCGCCCAACGGGCGCGTGCCCGCGCAGGGGCGGCTCGCGGGATCCCGGCCGGTGCCGCCCCCCGTCGTCGTCGCACGGGCGAGCGCGGGCGCCGAGCGCGGCTCCGGACAGAAGGTGAGCGGCGGCGACATCGCGGCGCTGCGCTCCGTCGGTGAGCTGTTCCGCACACTCGACCATGCCTACGGCGGCGGGCACGCACGGCAGGCCCTCGTCCGGTATCTGGAGCACGAGGTCGAGCCGATGCTGCGCGGGACCTACGGCGAGCAGACGGGCCGCCGTCTCTTCGCCGCCACGGCCGACCTGACCTGCCTCGCCGGCTGGACGTCGTTCGACATCGCGGCGCACGGCCTGGCCCAGCGGTACTTCGTGCAGGCACTGCGGCTGTCCCAGGTTGCGGGGGACCGGGCGTACGGCTCGTACGTGCTGGTCACCATGAGCCGCCAGGCGGTGTATCTGGGCCACGGGCGCGAGGCCGTACAGCTGGCGAGGGTCGCCCAGCAGGGCGTCGGCATGTCCGCCCCGCCCGCCGTACAGGCGCTGCTGCACGCAGCCGAGGCGCGCGGGCACGCGGTGCTCGGCGAGGTGCGCGCCTGCACGGCCTCCCTCCTACGGGCCGAGCGCGCACTCGAGGCGGCCGGGCCTGGGGACGACGTGCCGCACTGGGCGCGCAGCTTCGACGAGGCGCAGCTCGCGGACGAGTTCGGGCACTGCCACCGCGACCTCCAGCAGTACCGGGCCGCGGCGCAGCACGCCGAGCGGGCGCTGCAGCTGCGCCCGCCCGGGTTCGCGCGCAGCCGCCTGCTCTGCCGCGTGGTCCTGGCCTCCGCCCGGCTCGGCCTCGGCGAACTCGACCAGGCCTGCAGGCTGGGCGCGGAGGCCGCTGGCCAGGCCGCGGAGATGCGGTCGGTACGGGCCGTCGAGTACGTGCGCGACTTCGAGCGGCGCCTCGAGCCGTACCGGGATGCGGCGCCGGTGCGGGGATATCGGGACAAGGTGGCGGCGCTGGGGTAGGCGTGGCGCCCGGCGGGTGGTGTGCCTTGGTGCGGTGTGCTGCGCTCACGCGGCCTTGGAGACGGGGTCCGCGGTGTCCGACAGGTCCACACCGAGGTCGCCGGCCAGGACGTGTGCGGCGCGGCGGCCCGAGCGGAGCGCCCCCTGCACCGTGCTCGTGTCCCGGTGATCACCGCACACGTACAGGCCCGTCAGGAGCCGTACCGAGCGGTGCAGGTCGTGCGGAGCGGGCATCGCGGGTACGGCCTCAGGATCGTGGTGGACGGCCAGCGTCTCCCAGCCGGAGGTCGACGTTCCGTACAGGTCGGCCAAGTGCGCGCGTACCAGGGCGTCCAGGTCCGGCGGGGGAGGGCCGAGGACGGTCGACGAGACCAGGGTGCGGCCCGCCGGGGCGCGCGACGGGTCGACCTGGCTGACCACCGCCGTGTACGCGACGGGGCCGCTGCGGTCGGCGTCGAGCAGCAGCGCGGGCTCGGCGAGCGGCGGTTCCAAGGTGGCGTGGTGCACCACCGTCACCGGGTGGAAGGACGGCACGCGCAGCCCCGGCAGCAGCTCGGCCGCGGCGCGGGCGCCGGTCGCCAACAGTACGGAGCGGCACCTCACTTCGCCATGGTCCGCTGTCGTCACCGAGGTGGTGGACACCTCCGTGACGCGTACGCCGGTGCGTACCGTGCCCGGGGGCAGCGTGGCGGCCAGAAGTTCCGGCAGGGCGTCCGCGCCGCCCTCCGGCAGGCACAGGCGGCCGCGGGCGAAGGCGTGCAGCGCGAAATCCGCACACCGGCTCGACGTCGTCAGGCAGGGGTCGCTCAGCAGGGCCGTAAGCAGGGGGCGCAGAAAGCCGTCGACGGTGCGGGACGGCAGGCCGCGCGTGGCGAGCGCCTGGGCGGCGGGGAGCTCACGGCGGGTCAGTAACCGCTCCAGCGGGGTGGCCGCGAGGCGCCCGAGGGCCGCGGAGAGCCGGGCCTGGTCCAGGGGGCCTCCGAGGGGGGTGGCCGGGCGCCCGGTGCGGGGAGCACGAGGGGCACTTGCGAGCGCGCGCGCCCCGATGAGTGCGCCCCTTGCGCCGGTCCTTGCGCCCCTTGTGTTCCAGGCCGCCGCCGGCGGTTCGGCGCGATGGTGGCGACCGTCGCTGTGTACCAGCACCCCGGGCGAGAAGGGGCGGAGGACGAGCGCGTCGAGTCCCGGAGTGCGGCGCAGTTCGGAATACGAGGTGAACAGCAACTGGCCGATCCGGTCGAGTCGGAAGCCGTCGACCTTCTCGGTCGACATACGGCCGCCCGCGTAAGGGGCGGCCTCCAGGACGACGGTGGTTACACCGGCCCTGGTCAGGTGGTGCGCGGCCGCGAGTCCCGCGACTCCGGCTCCCACGATGACGACGTCCGCAGAGTGCGCCGGCTCAAGCACGTGCCCCTCCCGAGTTGGGCGACTGGTGGAGACCTCATGCCCCCAACGGCGGCCCGGAATGCAGGAGTTCGGGTCGAGCATTGGCCAATGCCGGTGGTGTGTCGGTTCTGTTCTCAGGTCAGCGCCGCGCGTACCGCGTCCTCGATCCGTGGGAACGCGAAGGCGAATCCCGATTCCAGGAGCCGGGCGGGAAGCACCCGCTGGCTGGTCAGCACCTCGCGGGCCAGCTCCCCGAGAACGGCCCGCAGCACCGGCGCCGGTACGGGGAACACGGCCGGCCGGTGCAGGACGCGCCCCATCGCCGCGGTCACCTCACGGTTGGTGACCGGATGCGGCGCCGTCAGATTGACCGGCCCGGACAGTTCCTCCGTGTCCAGCAGATGCCGCAGCGCGGCCACCTCGTCGTGCAGCGCGATGAAGCTCCAGTACTGCCGCCCGTCGCCCAGATGCCCGCCCAACCCCGCCCTGAAGAGCGGGTACAGCCGCCCCCACGCGCCGCCGCCACGCGCCACCACCAGCCCGGTGCGTGCGAACACGGTGCGGACACCCGCCTCCTCGGCGGCGGCCGCGGCCTCCTCCCACTCCACGGCCATCGAGGGCAGGAACCCCTCACCCGGAGGGGCGCTCTCGTCCACCGGGCGGTCGCCCGTGTCGCCGTAGAAGCCGATCGCGCTGGCGGACAGGAACACGCGCGGCGGCTCGTCCAGGGAGGCGACCGCGTCGGCGAGCGCCGCGGTGCCGAGGACCCGGCTGTCGCGGATCTCCTGCTTGTACGCCGCCGTCCAGCGGTGGGCGCCGATCCCGGCGCCCGCCAGGTTCACCAGGGCGTCGCAGCCCGCGAGGCCCGCGGTGTCCACGTACTGCCGCATGGGGTCCCACTGGACCTCGTCCGGCGCGCGAGGGGGCCGGCGCACCAGCCGTACCACCTCGTGGCCGTCCGCGGTGAGCGAGCGCACCAGCGCCGTACCGATGAGGCCGGTCGAGCCGGCCACGGCAATCCGAGATCGCTGCATGGGCCCATCCTGCCGCCGGAGGCCGCGGAGCGGAGGCCGGCCCCGGTCGTACAGTGCCCCCATGCCTGTGCCATACATACGCTTCGCGCTGCCTGACGACGACGACGCGCTCGGGCGCCTCGACCGTGCGGCCTGGTCCACGCTGCATGCCGTCAGGCCCAGGGAGCAGCCTCCGTACGAGACCTTCTTCAGTGAACGCTTCGGCCCCCGTGACCATCTCGTCGCCGAGTCCGGCGGCCGGATCGTGGGCTATGTGCGGCTGGGTATTCCGACCCCGCTGCTGTCGAACGCGCATGTGCGGCAGATCCAGGGGCTCGCCGTCGCCGACGAGGCGCGCGGGCAGGGCGTGGGGCGTGCGCTGGTCCGGGCGGCCGTGGACGAGGCCCGCCGCCAGGGTGCCCGCCGCATCACCTTGCGCGTCCTCGGCCCCAACACGCCCGCCCGGAAGCTCTACGAGTCCGAGGGATTCGTGGTCGAGGGGGTTCAGCCCGGCGAGTTCTTCCTCGACGGCGAGTACGTGGACGACGTGCTGATGGGGCGCGGTCTTTAAGGTGATCGGCCGACCGGGCGCGGCCCGGCGTGCGGCCGTGCCCCCGGCGTAGGAGCGTGAAGGGGGCGGCCGGAAGGAGTGCGGTGATGAGCGGGCGCGGCCGGAAGGAGTGCGGTGATGAGCGGGGCCGCGTCTCGGCGCCAGGACCGTGAGGAGCGCACGTGGCTGCGCGGCGCGCCGCCGCCCCGCTGGCTCCGCCTGCTCCCCCTCGTACTGCTCGTCGGGCTCACCGCCGCCGGTCTGACCACCTCGCGCACCTTCGACGTCGGCTTTCTGCTCGCCGCGATCCCGCCGCTGGCGGCGCTCTCGTACGGTCCCGCGATCACGGCCCTGCTCGGCGGCATCGTCCTTGTCCTGCTCGAGGTCCCGCCCATCGACCTCGGTCGCCCCGGCGAGATCGACCTGGCCACCGTCGCCTTCATCGCCCTGCTCAGCGTGGCCATCGCCTGGGTGCGCGAGCGGCGCGACGCCCAACTGGTATCGGTGCGCTCGATCGCCGAGGCCGTCCAGTTCGCCGTGCTGCCGCCGCTGCCCGAGCGCGTGGGGCCCGTACGCTGTGCCGGCCTGTACCGGGCGGCGCAGAGCGGGACCCTGGTCGGCGGAGACCTCTTCGAGGTGCGTGACGGCCCCTACGGCGTACGGGCGGTGGTGGGCGATGTGCAGGGGCACGGCCTCGCCGCCGTCGGCACCGTCGCGGCCCTGCTCGGCGCGTTCCGGGAGGCCGCGCTCGACCAGCCGCATCTGGCCGGGGTCGCAGGGCGGCTCGACCGCAGGCTCGTCGTCGACGCGGCCGAGGTGGGGAACGCGGAACTGTTCGCGACGGCACTGCTGCTGGAGTTCACGGACGACGCCCGGGCGGTGCGCATCCTCTCCTGCGGCCATCCCCGCCCGCTGCTGCTGCGCGGCCGTACGGCGACCGAGCTGCGGGTGCCGGCCGGACTGCCGCTGGGCCTCGGCATCGCCGCCGACCCGCCCGAGGAGCTCACCGTCCCGCTGGAGCCGGGCGACCGGCTGTTCGTCGTCACCGACGGGGTGACCGAGTCACGCGACGGTTCCGGTGCCTTCTATCCGCTCGCCGACCGGCTGCTCGTACTCAACGAGGACGACCTGGCCATGACGACCGACGTGGTGTGGAAGGACCTGGTCCACTTCGCCGGAAGCGTCCAGGACGACGCGACGATGCTCGTCTTCGCACCGGAGGCCTTCTCACCGGAGGGCTTCGTACCGGAGGCCTCCGCCCCGGAGCCGGGCCCACGCCCGCCGGGCGGTCGCTGAGGCCGCCCTCGCCTCGGGTCGGCCCCGGCTCACCCGTGTGGCTTACACCGCATGTCGCCGGCGGTCCTGGCGGCGGAGAGTGTTGGACATGCGTGTCCTTCGCATCGTGCTGTGCTGTGTGCCCGGTGCCGTGGCCTTCGCGCTCCTCGTGCTCTGCGCGGTGGGCGTCGGCGGGCACTCCGCATCGCCCGGGCGGACCCAGACGGCACGCCCCAAGTCGGCCCAGGGCGCGGCGTGGACCGCTCCGAGACCGCAGATCGTCCCCAGGGCGCAGTGGCTGGGCCAGGGCGGCCAGGAGGCGTTCAGCCGCCCGCCACCCCGCTTCGCCGACCGCGTCACGGCGGTGTTCGTGCACCACACCGACACACCGAACGACTACGACTGCGCCGACGCCCCGCGCACCATACGTGACATGTACACAGGCCAGGCCGGTGCCCGGCACTGGGACGACATCGGCTACAACTTCCTCGTCGACCGCTGCGGCACCATCTACGAGGGCCGCGCCGGCAGCGCCGATCAGCCCGTCGTCGGGGCGCACACCCAGGGGTTCAACGAGCGGACGGTGGGCGTCGCCGCGATCGGTACGTTCACGGCCGGGACGGACGTACCGAAGGTCATGACCGACGCCATCGCGGCCATCGCCGCCTGGAAACTCGGCCTGTCCGGCATCGATCCGCGCAGTCAGGTGGACCTGGTGTCCACCAACAGCCTGAGCAAGTACCCCGCGGGCACGCGCGCCCGCTTCCATGCCGTGTCCGGCCACACCGACGGCAACCTGACCGAATGCCCTGGGGAGGCCCTGATGGCACAGCTGCCGTCGATCCGGGACGCGGCGGCGCGTATGGAGGGCCGCCGCCCGTAGCGCGGAACGCCTGCCCAGAACAACACAGGGATGCCGTATCGGGCGCACAGCTTCCGCTGAGGCGAGCGCCCTGGCGTGAACGTACCGAACCGGAGGTGGAGATCTTGAAGGAGCACGAGAAGGCCGACGACTCCCAGGCGCAGACGTCCTGGCCGAGCGCGATGCTCCGCGGCCCGTGGACCGTCCTCTGCGTCGCCGCGTCCGTCGTCGTGGGGCCCACCGCCGCCACCGCCTCCGCCCTCGACCGGGCCAACGCGGCTCCGCCGCACCACTTCGCCGACCCGCACGCGCCGGATGCGCCGGAGGCCGCGCAGTGGGGCCGGGCCGCGGCGTAGCCCGGACGGTGGGCCTTCGCGCCGCCGCTACGACCTGAACCGCCGCCTCTACGACCTGGACCGCCGCCGCTACGACCCGAACCGCTCCCACAGCTTCGGATACCGCTCCGCCAGAGCCGCCTTGTTCTCGAAGTCGATCGGTGTGCCCTCGGGCTCCGGCGGCGCCGGTGGGATGCCGAGGTCGGGAGCGACGGTGCCGGTGAGTTCCTCGTACGCCTCGTCCGCCGCGTAGCCGAGCTCCTCGCCGTCGCCGTCGACCTCCTCGTCGAAGTCCTCGAGGAGGGCGGCGAGCGAGTCGGGGTCGTGCAGGGCGCCTTCGAAGACGTCGCGGCCCTGGCCGATCAGCCAGCAGCGGAAGTAGTCGAAGGCGTCGTCGCTCGCACCGTCGAGCAGGACCCAGGCTGCGCCCCACAGGTCCCAGCGATAGGCGCGGTTGTAGCGGGACTCGAAGTGCCGGGCGAAGTCCAGTACGGCGTCCGGATCGGACTGCAGCAGCCTTTCGACGAGCAGCTCGGCGTGGTCCTCGGGGTCGCCCCCGGCCGCCTCGCGGGTGCTGTCCACGATCTCCCAGAACTCCGTCTCGTCCATCACGCCACCAGCATCGGCCCTGGGGAGGGGCGATGCACGCGGAGTGGGACGGATGCGGCTGTTCCGTTATGCGCGCATTGACCGCCGGGGTTCGTCCGGGACCGGGTAGAGCGCCGCCCTACGGGCCGCGGCCTCGGCCAAGCGCTCCCGCAGCCAGGCGGAGGCCCACGTCATGCCCGTACAGCAGTGGGCAGCTGCCTCGCGTACGGCGAGACAGCTGCCCACAGAGGTCAGCGGCGGGACCGCTTACAGCCCGTACCGCTCCCGGGCTTCCTTCACGGCCGACGCCTGGACCTCGCCCCGGCGGGCCAGCTGGGCCAGGGCCGCCGCGACGATCGACTGGGCGTCGACGCCGAAGTGGCGGCGGGCGGCGTCGCGGGTGTCGGAGAGGCCGAAGCCGTCCGCGCCCAGCGAGGAGTAGTCCTGCTCGACCCACTGCGCGATCTGGTCGGGGACCTGGCGCATGTAGTCGCTGACCGCGAGAACCGGGCTCTCGACGCCCGCCAGCGCATGGCGGACGTAAGGGACGCGCTCCTCGCCGCGCAGCAGCGCTTCGTCGGCCTCCAGTGCGTCGCGCCGCAGCTCGCTCCAGGAGGTCGCGGACCACACGTCGGCGGCCACGCCCCACTCCTCGGCGAGCAGCTTCTGCGCCTCGAGCGCCCAGTGGATCGCGGTGCCCGAGCCCAGCAGCTGGATGCGCGGGGCGTTGGCGGGCACCGTGAGCCCGGCGGACTCGGCGGTGTTGAACCGGTACAGGCCGCGCACGATGCCCTCGTCGACGCCCGCCGGCTTCGCGGGCTGCGGCATCGGCTCGTTGTAGACGGTCAGGTAGTAGAAGACGTCCTGGTCCTCGCCGGGGGCCGCCTCGCCGTACATCCGGCGCAGACCGTCCTTGACGATCGCCGCGACCTCGTACGCGAACGCCGGGTCGTACGTCAGTGCCGCCGGGTTGGTCGCGGCGATCACCGGCGAGTGGCCGTCGGCGTGCTGCAGGCCCTCACCCGTGAGCGTCGTGCGGCCGGCCGTGGCGCCCACGAGGAAGCCCTTGCCGAGCTGGTCGCCGAGCTGCCACATCTGGTCGGCGGTGCGCTGCCAGCCGAACATCGAGTAGAAGATGTAGAAGGGGATCATCGTCTCGCCGTGCGTCGAGTACGACGTGGCGGCGGCGATGAAGTCCGCCATGGAACCGGCCTCGGTGATCCCCTCGTTGAGGATCTGGCCGTCCTTGGCCTCCTTGTAGTACATCAGCTGGTCGCGGTCGACCGGCTCGTACGTCTGGCCCTTCGGCGAGTAGATGCCGAGGGACGGGAAGAGGCTCTCCATGCCGAACGTGCGCGCCTCGTCCGGGACGATCGGCACCCAGCGCTTGCCGGTCTCCTTGTCGCGGATCAGGTCCTTGACCAGGCGTACGAAGGCCATGGTGGTGGCGACGGACTGGCTGCCGGAGCCCTTGTCGAAGGCGGCGAAGGCCTTGTCGGCGGGGGCGGGCAGCGGCGCGACGGGGTGCACGCGGCGGGCCGGGGCCGGGCCGCCGAGGGCCGCACGGCGCTCCTGGAGGTAGCGGACCTCAGGGGAGTCGGCGCCCGGGTGGCCGTAGGGCACCTGGCCGCCCTCGAAGGCGCTGTCGGCGATGGGCAGGCCGAGCAGGTCGCGCATCGTCTTGAACTCGTCCACCGTCAGCTTCTTCATCTGGTGGTTTGCGTTCTTGGACGCGAAGCCCTCACCGAGGGTGTGGCCCTTCACCGTCTGGGCGAGGATCACGGTCGGGGCGCCCTTGTGCTCGACGGCCGCCTTGTACGCCGCGTACACCTTGCGCGGCTCGTGGCCACCGCGGGAGAGGTGGAAGCACTCGAGGATCTTGTCATCGCTCAGCAGCTTCGCCATCTCGACGAGCGCGGGGTCGGCGCCGAAGAAGTCCTGGCGGATGTAGGCGGCGTCGCGGGTCTGGTACGTCTGCACCTGCGCGTCCGGGACCTCGCGGAGGCGGCGGACCAGGGCGCCGGTGGTGTCGAGCTGGAACAGCTCGTCCCACGCGTTGCCCCACAGGGACTTGACGACGTTCCAGCCGGCGCCGCGGAACTGGGCCTCCAGCTCCTGCACGATCTTGAAGTTGGCGCGGACCGGGCCGTCGAGGCGCTGCAGGTTGCAGTTGATGACGAAGGTCAGGTTGTCCAGGCCCTCGCGAGCCGCCAGCGCGAGCGCCGCGGTCGACTCGGGCTCGTCCATCTCGCCGTCGCCGAGGAACGCCCACACGTGCGAGGCGGAGACGTCCTTGATGCCGCGGTTGGTCAGGTAGCGGTTGAAGCGCGCCTGGTAGATCGCGGAGAGCGGACCGAGGCCCATGGAGACGGTCGGGAACTCCCAGAGCCAGGGGAGGCGCCGCGGGTGCGGGTACGAGGGCAGGCCGTTGCCGCCCGCCTCGCGCCGGAAGTTGTCGAGGTGGGACTCGTTCAGGCGGCCGTCGAGGAAGGCGCGGGCGTAGATGCCGGGGGAGGCGTGGCCCTGGATGTAGAGCTGGTCGCCGGAGCCGTCACCCTCCTTGCCGCGGAAGAAGTGGTTGAAGCCCGTCTCGTAGAGCCAGGCGGCGGAGGCGAAAGTGGCGATGTGGCCGCCGACGCCGTATTTGGAGCCGCGGGTGACCATCGCGGCCGCGTTCCAGCGGTTCCACGCGGTGATCCGCTGCTCCATCTCCTCGTCGCCGTCCACGGTGGGCTCGGCGGCGGTGGGGATGGTGTTGACGTAGTCGGTCTCGAGCAGCTTGGGCAGCGCCAGACCGGCGCCCTCAGCGCGCTCCAGGGTGCGGCGCATCAGGTACGCGGCACGATGCGGGCCCGCCTCCCGGGCGACGGCGTCCAGGGAGGCCTGCCACTCGGCGGTCTCCTCCGGGTCCCGGTCCGGGAGCTGGTCGAGCTCGCTCGGCTGGATTGCGGTGGGGTCGGTCATTGCGCCGCCTTCCGTAGTCGAAGGGGGTTCCCTTGTCGGTAAGGGTTCGGGGGTGCCCTTGGTCTTTGGCAGGACAGGGCGGAGGGCTCTGGTGAAAGCCCGTCGATGACTGTAAGCCCCTGATCGATGATCGATCAAAGGGCGAGCGTGTATTTCTTGTCTCGATCGCAAAAGTCGGCACGGGGTGCCTTGGCGACAGGCACGGGGTGCCTTGTTTTCGCAGGTGGCGCCCCACTTCTGAGCGGCGAGTCGCTCCGCTGTGG
The DNA here is from genome assembly GCF_013778455.1 of Streptomyces himalayensis subsp. himalayensis. Taxonomy (GTDB): domain Bacteria; phylum Actinomycetota; class Actinomycetes; order Streptomycetales; family Streptomycetaceae; genus Streptomyces; species Streptomyces himalayensis. Next base: position 69,734 of record NZ_JACEHE010000014.1, read on the forward strand.
GCCGCCGCCCACCACCGCCCCCGCGTGCGGGCTGGCGCCCATCGCCCCGCCGCCCTCCGCTGTGGGCAGTCGTTCCGCCCCTAGGCGGAAGGCGGGCGGGCGGCGTGCCTACGCGCGCGGCGCGCAGCCCAGGACGTGGGCCTTTACCAGGTCCGCGATGCGCGGGTCCCGGCGGCGGAAGGCGTCGACGAGGGCCTCGTGCTCCTCCGCGTACGACTGCTGGACCGTCCCCAGCCAGCGGATGGAGAGGGCCGTGAAGACCTCGATTCCGAGCCCCTCCCACGTGTGCAGCAGCACGGAGTTACCGGCCGCCCGCACCATCTCCCGGTGGAACGCCACCGTGTGCCGCACCTGCGCCGTCCCGTCGGAGATGCGGTCCGCGTCGTAGAGCGCCGCCACATGCGGCTCCAGCGCCGAGCAGTCCTCGGCGAGCCGCTCGGCCGCCAGCTCCGCGGCGATCGCCTCGAGCCCGGCCCGCACGGGATAGCTCTCCTCCAGGTCTGCGGCGGTCAAATTCCGCACCCGTACGCCCTTGTTGGGCGCCGACTCGATCAGCCGCAGGCTCTCCAGCTCGCGCAGGGCCTCCCGTACGGGCGTCTGGCTGACCGCCAGCTCCGTGGCGATACGTCGCTCCACGATCCGCTCGCCCGGCTTCCAGCGCCCGCTGACGATCCCCTCCACGATGTGCTCGCGGATCTGTTCGCGCAGCGAGTGGACGACGGGCGCGGTCATGCGGTGCTCCTTCTGCAGGGTGTCGTCCGGATGCGTGCCGGGCGACCCCAAGGGCGTTGACGTCTGGTGACGGCTGACGTCCAGACAATTCTGGTGACGGCTGACGTCTAGACAATACGGCGGCGCCCCCGCCCGGAAATGCTCCGGGCGGGGGCGTTCGCGCAGGTGTGGTGAGCCTTACAGGCGTCGACCCGTTTCCGGTCTCGGCCCTGACCGGCCCTACAGACCGAGCTCGACCTCGAACTCGCCGGCCTCCAGGATCGCCTTGACCGCGGTCAGGTAGCGGGCGGCGTCCGCGCCGTCCACCAGACGGTGGTCGTAGGAGAGCGACAGGTACGTCATGTCGCGGACGCCGATGACGGTGCCCTCGGCGGTCTCGATGACCGCCGGACGCTTGACGGTGGCGCCGATGCCCAGGATCGCGACCTGGTTCGGCGGCACGATGACCGTGTCGAACAGCGCACCGCGCGAGCCGGTGTTGCTGATCGTGAAGGTCGCGCCGGCGAGGTCGTCCGGCGTGATCTTGTTGGCGCGGACCGCACCGGCCAGCTCCGCGGTCTTCTTCGCGATACCGGCGATGTTCAGGTCGCCCGCACCCTTGATGACCGGCGTCATCAGACCCTTCTCGGAGTCCACGGCGATGCCGATGTTCTCCGAGTCGAAGTACGTGATGGTGCCCTCGTCCTCGTTGATCCGGGCGTTGATGACCGGGTGGGCCTTCAGCGCCTGGGCCGCCGCCTTGACGTAGAACGGCATCGGGGAGAGCTTCACGCCCTCGCGGGCGGCGAAGGAGTCCTTCGCCGCGGCGCGCAGCCGCATCAGCTTGGTGACGTCGACCTCGACGACCGAGGTCAGCTGGGCCTGCGAGTGCAGCGCCTTCATCATGTTGTCGCCGATGACCTTGCGCATGCGGGTCATCTTGACCGTCTGACCGCGCAGCGGGGACACCTCGAGGGCCGGGGCCTTCTTGGCGGCGGCCGGGGCGGCGGCGGCCGGAGCCGGAGCAGCGGCGGCGGCCTTCGCGGCCTCGGCTGCGGCGATGACGTCCTGCTTGCGGATGCGGCCGCCGACGCCGGTGCCCTTGACGGTGGACAGGTCGACGCCGTGCTCGGCGGCGAGCTTGCGCACCAGCGGGGTCACGTACGCGCCCTCGTCCACGGGCGCGGTCGGGGCCGGAGCCGGGGTCACCGGAGCCGGAGCGGCCGGAGCGGCCGGCGCGGGAGCCGGAGCAGCGGCCTGGACGGGAGCCGGAGCAGCGGCCTGGACGGGAGCCGGAGCGGGAGCGGCCGGGGCGGCCGGAGCCGCGGGGGCAGCCGGAGCGGCAGGCGCCGCCGGGGCCGGAGCCGGAGCGGGCGCGGCAGCCGGGGCGGCCGGAGCCGGAGCCGGGGCGGCCGCCGGAGCGGCACCCGGGGCACCGATGACGGCCAGCTTGGCGCCGACCTCGGCCGTCTCGTCCTCGCCGACGACGATCTCGAGGAGAACGCCGGACGTCGGGGCCGGGATCTCGGTGTCGACCTTGTCGGTGGAGACCTCGAGCAGCGGCTCGTCGGTCTCGACCGAGTCGCCGACCTCCTTGAGCCAGCGGGTGACGGTGCCCTCGGTGACCGACTCGCCCAGCGCGGGCAGGACGACGTCGGTACCGGCAGCGGCGCCACCGGCCGGGGCGGCCGGAGCAGCGGGCGCGGCCGGAGCCGGGGCGGGGGCCTCGGCGACCGGAGCCGGAGCCGGGGCGGCCGGAGCCGGGGCCTCGGCGGCGGCCGGGGCGGCCGCGGGCGCACCCGTGCCGTCGTCGATGACGGCGAGCTCGGCGCCGACCTCGACCGTCTCGTCCTCGGCGACCTTGATGGAGGCCAGCACACCGGCAGCGGGCGACGGGATCTCGGTGTCGACCTTGTCGGTCGACACCTCGAGCAGCGGCTCGTCGAGCTCGACGCGCTCGCCCTCGGCCTTCAGCCAGCGGGTGACAGTGCCCTCGGTGACGCTCTCACCGAGCGCCGGAAGGGATACGGAAACCGCCATGGTTTCGGTTGCTCCTTACGAAATTGCGGAAGTCTGTGGTCGTCGCGCCCTGATGAGGCGACTCGGTGACCGAAGGTCAGTCGTGAGAGTGGAGCGGCTTGCCCGCGAGGGCCAGGTGAGCCTCGCCGAGCGCCTCGTTCTGCGTCGGGTGGGCGTGGATGAGCTGCGCGACCTCGGCGGGCAGCGCCTCCCAGTTGTAGACCAGCTGGGCCTCGCCGACCTGCTCGCCCATGCGGTCGCCGACCATGTGGACGCCGACCACGGCACCGTCCTTGACCTGGACGAGCTTGATCTCGCCCGCGGTCTTCAGGATCTTGCTCTTGCCGTTGCCCGCGAGGTTGTACTTCAGAGCGACGACCTTGTCCGCGCCGTAGATCTCCTTGGCCTTGGCCTCGGTGATGCCCACGGAGGCGACCTCGGGGTGGCAGTACGTCACCCGCGGCACACCGTCGTAGTCGATCGGCACGGCCTTGAGACCGGCCAGCCGCTCCGCCACCAGGATGCCCTCGGCGAAGCCGACGTGCGCGAGCTGCAGGGTCGGGACGAGGTCGCCCACGGCGGAGATGGTGGGGATGTTGGTCTGCATGTACTCGTCGACGAGGACGTAGCCGCGGTCCATCGCGACGCCGGCCTCCTCGTAGCCCAGGCCCTGGGAGACCGGGCCGCGGCCGATCGCGACGAGCAGCACCTCGGCCTCGAAGGTCTTGCCGTCGGCGAGGGTCACGCGGACGCCGTCCTGCGTGTACTCGGCCTTCTCGAAGAAGGTGCCGAGGTTGAACTTGATGCCGCGCTTGCGGAAGGCGCGCTCAAGAAGCTTCGAGCTGTTCTCGTCCTCGACCGGGACGAGGTGCTTCAGGCCCTCGACGATCGTCACGTCGGTGCCGAAGGACTTCCACGCGGAGGCGAACTCGACGCCGATGACGCCGCCGCCCAGGATGATCGCGGACTGCGGGACGCGGTCCAGGACCAGCGCGTGGTCCGAGGAGATGATGCGGTTGCCGTCGATCTCCAGACCCGGCAGCGACTTCGGTACGGAGCCGGTCGCCAGCAGGATGTGGCGGCCCTGGATGCGCTGCCCGTTCACGTCCACGGAGGTGGCGGACGACAGGCGGCCCTCACCCTCGATGTAGGTCACCTTGCGGGAGGCGACCAGGCCCTGCAGACCCTTGTAGAGGCCCGCGATCACGTCGTCCTTGTACTTGTGGACGCCCTTGATGTCGATGCCCTCGAAGCTGGCCAGGACACCGAACTGGTCGGCCTCGCGCGCCTGGTCGGCGATCTCGCCGGCGTGCAGCAGCGCCTTCGTCGGGATGCAGCCGTTGTGCAGGCAGGTGCCGCCGAGCTTGTTCTTCTCGATCAGGGCGACGTCCAGGCCCAGCTGAGAGGCGCGCAGAGCCGCGGCGTAACCGCCGCTACCACCGCCGAGGATCACTAGGTCGAAAACGGTGCTGGCGTCGTTCGCCACGTCACGTCCTCCATGCATGTGCGCCGGCGCCGGTCCCCTTCACCGGGGGTCGACCGGCCGGTCGGCTGGTGTTCGGCCGCTCTTTCTTCGGCCCTGTGGTGGGGGCCCTGTCCTGCCGAGAACCCATCTTCGCACCCTTCCGGCGCAGGAGGGACGCCGGGCCGGTGTGTGAGATGGCTCATCCCGGCCTCACGGGGGCGGGGGCAGGTCGGTGAGTACGGCACGCCGACGCGTTGCGGGACGCGCCACACGACCCGACCGGGGCGCGCGGCATACACCGCGCGCCCGGTGCGCCGCGTCAGCCGAGGTCGCCCGCCGCGGTGCGCTCAGCCAGCCGCACCAGCGTGCGGACAGCCGAGCCCGTGCCGCCCTTCGGCGTGTAACCGAAGGGACCCTGCTCGTTGAAGGCCGGGCCCGCGATGTCGAGGTGCGCCCAGGTGATGCCCTCGCCCACGAACTCCTTCAGGAACAGCCCTGCGACCAGGCCGCCGCCCATCCGCTCGCCCATGTTGGCGATGTCGGCGGTCGACGAGTCCATGCCCTTGCGCAGGTCCGACGGGAGCGGCATCGGCCAGGACGCCTCGCCGGCCTCCTCCGCCGTCTCGTGCACCGCCGTACGGAAGGCGTCGTCGTTGGCCATGACGCCGAAGGTGCGGTTGCCGAGCGCCAGCACCATCGCGCCGGTCAGCGTCGCCACGTCGATGATCGCGTCCGGCTTCTCCTCGGAGGCCTTGGCGAGCGCGTCGGCCAGCACGAGCCGGCCCTCGGCGTCGGTGTTGAGCACCTCCACCGTCTTGCCGCTGTACATGCGCAACACGTCGCCCGGGCGGGTCGCGGAGCCGGACGGCATGTTCTCGGCGAGCGCCAGCCAGCCGGTGACGTTGACCTCGAGACCGAGGCGGGCGGCGGCGACGACCGCGGCGAACACCGCGGCGGCACCGCTCATGTCGCACTTCATCGTCTCGTTGTGACCGGCCGGCTTGAGGGAGATGCCGCCCGAGTCGTACGTGATGCCCTTGCCGACGTAGGCGAGGTGCTTCTTCGCCTTGGAGTGCGTGTACGACAGCTTGACCAGGCGCGGCGGGGCGGCGGAGCCGGCGCCGACGCCGAGGATGCCGCCGTATCCGCCCTTGGCGAGCGCCTTCTCATCGAGCACCTGCACCTTGATGCCGTGCTCCTTGGCCGCTGCCGTGGCGACGGCGGCGAAGGCCTCGGGGTTGAGGTCGTTCGGCGGCGTGTTGACCAGGTCGCGGGCGCGGTTGAGCTCCTCGGTCACGGCGGTGGCGCGCTCGACCGCCGCCCGGTGCGCCTTGTCGCGCGGCTTGGCGCCGAGCAGGGCGACCTCGGCGAGCGGGGCCTTGCCGTTCTTCGCGTTCCTGCCGTTCTGGCCGTTCTCCTTGTACGCGTCGAAGGCGTACGCGCCGAGCAGGGCGCCCTCGGCGACGGCGGCGATGTCCTCGGCGTCCTCGAGCGGCAGCGCGAACGCGGCCTTCTTGGAACCGGCCAGCGCACGGGCGGCGGCGCCTGCGGCGCGGCGCAGAGTCTCGGGGGCGTACGCGTCCTTTTCGCCCTGGTCGCTGTTGTCCGGGACCGCGCCGAGGCCGACCGCCACCACGACCGGCGCCTTGAAGCCGGAGGGTGCGGGCAGCTTCGTCACCTCACCCTCGCCGCCGGAGGCGCCGAGGGTCTCCAGGACGGACGCGAGCTTGCCGTCGTACGCCTTGTCGACGGCCTCGGCGCCGGGTGCGACGACCGGGCCCTTCGCGCCCTTTGCGACACCGACGACGATCGCGTCGGCGCGCAGGCCGGACGCGGCCGCGGTGCTGAGAGTCAGAGCAGTCACGGTGGTGATGTCTCGCTTCCGTTGTGTGAGGTCGAGAGGGGTGGTTCGACCGGGCGCGGCGCCAGGCGACCCCGGGGACGGCGCGGGAACGCACCCGCACTTCCCCGGCGCCGCTTCGCCGGGCCGGAAGAGTGCCGGAAGTGAGCCTACGCGCGAGGTCGCCGTTCGCTCATGCCCGCGTGTGTTCATCCGGCTGTGGTGCCCGCGTCATCCACACGCCCGGTGCTGGTGTGGTCTGAGAAACGAGTGGTGCCGGGCGTCCGGTTCCGTTGGGGCGGAGTTCACTGTTTCGACAGCCTCATTTTCGCAGGTTCGTCCTGTGATTGATCGCGAGGCCGGGGGTCGTAGGAGTGCGGTGCGTGCTCCGGCAGACCGGGGTCATCCCAGCGCGAACACGAGCAGCGCGGCCGTCGCCGCAGTCTCCGCCAGCGCACCGAAGACGTCGCCGGTCACTCCGCCGAGGCGACGGGTGCAGTGACGCAGCAGCAGTTCGGCGGCCGCGCACGCGAAGAGCACCGCCGCGGCACCCCGGATCGCGTCGTGCGCCCCGAAGAGCGCGCCGGCGCCCGCGGCCGCGCAGACGACGGTGGCCGTCACGAGGAGCGCCCCGCGCACGGGCACCGTCCCCGCGACCGCGGCGCCCAGGCCGTCGGGGCGGGCCGCGGGGACGCCCGTGCGCGCGGCCAGCGTGAGGGCGAGGCGGGCTGCGGTCGCCGAGACGGCGGCCGCGACGGCGCCGCGGGCCCACGAGGCCTCGTACGCCTGGAAGAGCACCGCCACCTGGGCGAGCAGTACGAAGACCAGCGTGATGACGCCGAAGGGGCCGATGTCCGACTGCTTCATGATCCGCAGCGCTTCCTCGGCGGGCCTGCCGCTGCCCAGGCCGTCCGCGGTGTCCGCGAGGCCGTCGAGATGCAGGCCGCGGGTGAGCACGGCGGGTACGGCGGCGGTGGCCGCGGCGGCGAGCAGCGGGCCCGAGCCCCCAAGCAGCAGGGCGCCGCCGACGGCCGCGGCGAACAGGCCTATGACCAGGCCCGCGACCGAGGCCCAGAGCATCCCGGCACGGGCCGCCTCACGGTCCCACCGGGGGACGCGGACGGGGAGCGCGGTCAACGTGCCGAAGGCGAAGCGGAGGCCTGCCGGGCCGGGGGCGGGTGAGGGCGAGGTCTCGGACATTGGCGCAGGTTAACCGGGCACCGGGCGGCGGGACGTCGCGGGCTCGTCTCGCGAACCGCCACTAAATTACGTATATGGGGCAATGGTGGTACCGGAACGTCGTCGAGCCCGGCAAGCTGCCGCTGCTGCTCGCGCTGCTCGCGTTCGTCGGGACCTTTCTCGCCGTCCGGATGATCACGCGGATGATCCGGGCGGGCAAGGGCCCCTTCCGCAACGTCAGTACGGGCGCAGTGCACATCCACCACGTCGTGCCCGGCGTCGTGCTGACCGTCATCGGCGGTTTCGGCGCCGTGGCCACCGGCGCACACGACGTCGGAGCCCTGCTCTCGGCGGTGCTCTTCGGTATCGGGGCGGGCCTGGTCCTCGACGAGTTCGCGCTGATCCTCCATCTCGACGACGTCTACTGGAGCGAAAAGGGCCGCATGAGCGTGGAGGTCGTCGTCCTCACGACGGCCCTGGTGGCGCTGGTGCTCGGCGGCTTCCTGCCGTTCGGCGTGAACGACCTGACGCCCGGGGAACGGCAGAACCGCGGCATCGTCGTCATCAACGCCGCGATGAACTTCTTCCTCGCCCTCGTCGCCCTCGGCAAGGGCAAGCCCAGGGTGGCGGTGCTCGGCACGGTGGTGCCGCTGGTGGCGCTGTTCGGCGCGATCCGGCTGGCCCGGCCAGGCTCGCCGTGGGCGAAGCGGTTCTACGCCCGGCGGCCCCGCGCCCGGGCCAGGGCCGGCCTGCGCGCGTACCGCCACGACCGCCGCTGGGCGGGTCCCAGCCGCCGTCTCCAGGACTGGCTCGGCGGCAGACCGGACGGAGGTTGATGGCACTGCTGTGGGCAATCGTTCCTCCCCCAGCTAACGCTGGGAGGTGCCCCCCAGGGCGATGGGGGCACCTCCCATGCCAAATGGGGGAGGGTGGGCACAGCCCACGACGTACAGCACATCGGGCGTTGGGCCCGCCCGGGCGGGACGTGTCCGCCGTAAGCCCGGGCCGGCAGGGCCTACTCGGCCTTGCCGTCGACCTCCGGCAGCTCCGCCGCCAACGCGGCAGCGGCCTGCACAAGCGGCAGCGCCAGCAGCGCCCCCGTACCCTCGCCGACCGACACCCCGTGGTCGAGGAGCGGCTCGATGGCCATCCGGTCGAGCGCCTTCGCCTGGGCGGGCTCGCCGCTGGCTTGGCCCGCGAGCCACCAGTCGGGCGCACGGAAGGCGACCCGCTGCGCCACCAGGGCACACGCCGCCGAGACGACCCCGTCGAGAATCACGGGCGTATGCCGCACGGCGCTCTGCAGCAGAAAGCCCGTGGTGGCCGCCAGGTCCGCGCCGCCCACCGTGGCCAGCAGCTGCAGCTGTTCCCCGAGCATCGGCCGGGCCCGGCGCAGCGCGTCCCGTACGGCCGCGCACTTGCGCATCCAGGCCAGGTCGTCGATGTGGCGCCCGCCCCGCCCGGTCACCACGGACGCGTCCGTGCCGCACAGCGCGGCGATCAGCGTCGACGCGGCCGTCGTACCGCCGACGCTCAGATCACCGAGGACGACCAGATCCGTGCCGGCGTCCGCCTCCTCGTCGGCGACGGCCATGCCCGCGCGGAACGCCGCCTCCGCCTCCTCGATGGTGAGGGCGTCCTCGATGTCGATACGTCCGGAGCCGCGCCGCACGCGGTGCCGCACGACGTCGGCCGGGAGGGTGTCCGGGTCGCAGTCCAGTGCCATGTCGACGACGCGCACGGGTACGCCGAGCCGCCGGGCCAGCACCGAGACCGCGCTCTCACCCGCGAGCACGGCACGCACCAGCTCCGCCGCGCTTCCGGCCGGCCGGGCGGAGACGCCCAGCTCGGCGATCCCGTGGTCGCCGGCGAACAGCACCACACGGGGCTGCTCGATCGGCTTGACCGGCACGCTGGACTGCGCGGCCGCCAGCCACTCGCCCAGCTCGTCCAGGCGGCCGAGCGCCCCGGGCGGCACGACCAGCCGCTCCCGGCGTTCCTCGGCATCACGGCGCACGCCACCGTCGGGGCGTTCGATCAGATCGGTGAAGTCGTCGAGATTCAGCGAGCTCATTCGCCGAACAGTACCGGCAGCGATCGAACGGAGCTGCTGACGGGCTGCCCGGGGCGGGGCGCCGAGGCCGGCGCCTGAGGCGGGCCGCCGTCCCGGCCGTCAGACATGAGACCGGTCCGCGCGCCGTCCTCCGTGGCGCGGGCCATGGGTTACGCCATGTGCCCCACCCCCTCCGGCGCCGTCGTTGCGACCGTGCCGGTGATCCTCTACGTTCCGACTCATACGGAATTGTCGTATTACTCGCTTTGCTCGTTACTCGCTTTACTCGCTCGCCCGGCCCGCGGTGATCCACGGAGTAGCCATGCCCTTCATTCAGCAGGCCATCCAGCACGCTGCCATCCAGCAGGCCGCCATCCGGCAGACCGTCGCCGAGCGGCGTCCCGCATGTCTGCGTGAACTCGCCCAGGGCACCGACCGGTTCCACGAGCCGCGCCGCACCGACTGTCCGTGGTGCGGCTCGGAGCGGCTGCGCATCCGGCTCCGTACCACCGATCTCGTCCAGCACAAGCCCGGCACCTTCGTCCTCGAGGAGTGCCTGGACTGCTCCCACTCCTTCCAGAACCCCCGCCTCACCCCCGAGGGCCGGGCCTTCTACCGCCGGGACGCCCACGACGGGCCCGGCTGCGGCGACGCCGGGCCGGTCTTCGGCGCCCGGTACGACGCCAGGCGCCACCAGGCCATCGCCCAGGCGATGCTGCCGTTCGGCGAGCCCGAGAGCTGGCTCGACGTGGGCACCGGGCACGCCCGTTTCCCGGAGGCCGCCCGGGACGTCCACCCGTACACGGCCTTCGACGGGGTCGACGAAGGGGCGGCCGTCCATGAGGGCGTCCGGGCCGGGCGCATCGAGGAGGGCCACCGGGGCTCCCTCACCGAGCTGGCGCCACGGCTCGCGGGCCGCTACGACGTGCTGAGCATGCTCCATCACCTGGAGCGCACCGCCGATCCGCGCGAGGAACTCGCCGCCGCCCACGCCGTGCTCCGGCCCGGCGGGCATCTGCTGATCGAGGCGGTCGACCCGGACAGCCGCTACGCCCGGGTGCTGGGCCGGTGGTGGGCGTCGTACGTACAGCCGCTGCACCTGCATCTGATCCCGCTCGGGAACCTGCTGCGGGAGCTGGAGAGCCTCGGCTACACGGTGGCGGCCGTCGACCGCCGCGAGGCCCATGTCCCGCTCGACCTCGGGACGGGGGTCGCGCTCGCCCTCGACCGCTGTCTGCCTGCGGCCGACCAGCCGTGGCGCAGTCGGCCGCCGAGCGGATTGCAGCGCACCGCCCGCACCGCCCTGAGCTGGGCCTCGAGCCCGCTCGTCGGCGCCGCCCGCGCCGCCGACCACATCCTCGCGCCTCTGACGAGCCGCACGCGTTTCGCCAACGCCTACCGGGTGATTGCCCGCAGGAACGAGGACGGGTGACCCTACGTCGTGGGTTGTGCCCACCTGGAGCGGCACGCCCGCCCAGCGGGACCGGCCACCGGCCAGTAGCCGCGTACGTGCCGGAGGGGACGTGGCGGGATGTGCGCCCGCTGGGGGTACCTCCCAGGCCCTTAAGGCACTGGGGGAGGCTGGCGCAAACTCCGGGCTCCCCGAACGATGACGGTTCGGCGCCAGACCGAGGACGTACATCCCGGCGCGGCCCCGACTCAGCCACCGGCAGGTGGCGCACCGGCGCGGACCCGCAGCCGCGCACGCGCCCCGACCACCCACCGGCAGGTGGCGTGCCAGCCACCGTCGGGTGCCGGGGCGCGCAGCGCCCCGGAGATCAGCCGCGCAGCACCAGTGCCTGACCCGCCACCACCAGCAGCACCTGCTCGCACTCGGCCGCGAACGCCGCGTTCAGGCGGCCGAGTTCGTCGCGGTAGCGGCGGCCCGACGCGGTGGCCGGGACGATGCCCGAGCCCACCTCGTTCGAGACGGCCACGACGGTACGCCGGGTGCGGCGCACCGCGTCCGTCAGCTCCACCACCCGCTTGCGCAGCGCACGCTCGCCGCCCCCCGCCCACTCGGCGTCGTCCCACGCGTTCACCGCGTCCATGGCATACGTCAGCCACAGTGACAGACAGTCGATGAGCAACGGCGGCCCGCTCTGCTCCAGCAGAGGCACGAGATCGCAGGTCTCGGTGGTGTGCCACGAGCCTGGCCGCCGCTCGCGGTGCGCGGCCACCCGGTCCGCCCACTCGGCGTCACCGCCCCGCGCGCCGCCCGTCGCCACGTACAGCACATCCGGGAAGGACTCCAGCCGCCGCTCGGCCTCCACGGACTTCCCCGAACGCGCCCCGCCCAGCACCAGCGTCCGGCGCGGCACGTCCGGCACGTCCTCGTAGGAGCCGACCACGAGCGTCGTCCCGTCCGGCACGGCTCGCGCCCCCGCGGCCGCCAGCCGGCGCCGCAACTCCGCACCGGGCGGCACGTCGTGGTCCAGATGGACCGCGATCACGTCGGTGGTGGCGGTCACCGCCCCCGCGGCCCGCAGCCGCGCCAGCGCGTCCGGCCGGCCGACCACGTCCGCCAGCACCATGTCGTACGGCGCGTGCCCCTCCTCCAGTCCCGCCGGCGCGGCCCCCGGCGGCATGTACAGCAGCCGCTGCCCGTCCGGGCCCGTCACCTCGTACCCGGTGCCCGGCGCGTCCATCGCCAGCGCATGCACCCGGTGGCCGCTCATCAGCGCCAACTCGCGTCCGTCGGGCACCCGGGCGGGCCCCGGCAGCCCGGCAGGCACCTCGACCGCCGGGCCCTCGTGGGGGTGGGAGAGCAGGACCTGGCGTACGCCCCCCAGCATGCGTCCCGCACGGGCGGCGGCCAACGCCGCGCCCGGTGTGAGATCGAGCAGCAGCGTGCTGTCCACGAGCAGCGCGGTGGCGGCACGCGCCGCCTCGCCGAGCGCGGCCGAGCAGGAGGCACAGGGGCAGCCGGGGCGCGGCAGACCCTCGGGGCCTCCGGTGCCGAGCAGAGTCAGTTCCACGGAAAGATCCTCCCGCGCCGTCGCCGCCGCTGCGCGTCCGGCTAGGCTTCAATCGGCTTCAGCTGCTCCGAAGTCACTTCGGAGCAGCCTCGAAGCCGCTTTGCAGCAGCTTTGGAAGCACCTCTTACACCCTCGGGAGGCCGGCATGGCGGCGTGGACGTGGCGTTTCGAGAAGTCGGACGGGACGGAGGTCCAGCCGGCCGTGCAGCCGGAGGAGTTCACCACTCAGGGGGACGCCGAGTCCTGGATCGGCGAGCACTGGAGGGAACTCGCGGACGGCGGAGCGGACCAGGTGACGCTCTTCGAGGACGCGACCCTGATCTACGGCCCGATGAGCCTCCACGCGGAGGAGGCCCAGGCCTGACGGACCGTCCCGGGCCTGACGGACGGTTCCCAGGCCTGACAGACGGTTCCCAGGCCTGACGAGTCGTCCAGAACGACCGTCCCAGGCCTGACGGAGCGTTGCGGGCAAACGTGCGGGGCAGGCCCCAGCTCAGCCCCGCACCCCGCAAAGATGGAGCAACGCCGCCACCCGGCGGTAAGGATCCGTCCGCCCGGCGCGCTCCTCCGCGGAGAGGAGCGCGCCGAAGTCGTCAGGGACGGCGGCGTCATCGGCCGCCGTATCCGTGAAGACCCGCACCCCGTACCACGCACGCAGCGGCGCGCCGATCCCCGCCAGCGTGGCGGTGAGCGCGTCCAGCCGGTCGGCCCGGACACGCAGCCCCAGCCGGTTCGTATAGGCGTCGGTGTCGAACGCCTCCATCGCCCCGGCCCAGTCGCCGGCCAGCGCCGGCCGCATCGCCAGCGCGTCGGCGTTCCGTACCAGCAACGACAGCAGCCCGCCGGGGGCCAGCATCCGGGCGAGGCCCGCCAGCAGCGGGTCCGGCTCCTCGACGTACATCAGCACGCCGTGGCACAGCACCACGTCGAAGCTGCCCGGCAGGAAGTGCACGCCCGTGTCCCGGCCGTCGCCCTCGACCAGCCGCACCCGCTGCCGTATGCCCTCCGGCTCGGCGGCAAGCGCCTCACGCGCCGCGGCGACCATCTTCGGGTCCTGCTCCAGGCCGGTCACCTTGTGGCCGGCTCGGGCCAGTCGCAGCGCCTGCGTGCCCTGGCCCATGCCGACATCGAGCACCCGCAGCCGCTGTCCGACGGGGAAGCACCCCGCCAGCTGCTCGTCGAGCTGCCGCGCCACCAGTTCCTGACGTACGGCGTTGCGCAAGCCCCCGAGCCCCTGCAGCCAGGTGGCCGCCCCCCGCGTGAAAGCCTCTGCGCTCAGGGCCGCTCTCCGCGCTTGACCTGCGGCTTCGGCAGCCGGAGCCGGCGCATCTGGAGCGTACGCATCAGGGCGTAGGCGACGGCGCCCCGCTTGGGCTGGTCCGCGAAGCGCGTGTTCAGCTGCTTCTTCAGCCGGATCGCGAGGCCGATCGAGTCGACGACGATCAGGACGATCACGAACAGCCACAGCAGCAGTGCGGCGTTCTGGATGGCCGGCACGCGGACCATGCTCAGGACGAGGATGATCACCGCGAGCGGCAGGAAGAACTCGGCGATGCTGAACCGCGAGTCCACGAAGTCACGCGCGAACCGCCGGACCGGGCCCTTGTCGCGGACGGGCAGATAGCGCTCGTCACCGCTCGCCAGCGCCTGGCGCTGCCGCTCCATCTGCGCACGGCGCTCGTCGCGCTGCCGCTTCGCGGCCTCCTTGCGCGTCAGCTTGGTGTTGGCGACACTTCGGCGCTGCGTCTGGGCCTCGCTGCGCTTGGGCGTCGGACGACCCTTCGGGGCCTGCGGGTCACGGGTCTCGTTGGAGTTGGTCACCGACGCCTTGGCGGCGGGTGCCTTCTCTTCTTTGGCACGGCTACGGAACACAAAATCCAAGGGTACGTGGTGCGGGGGAATGGACCCCAGCCCGGTGGGGAACGATCCGGCAACACCGTACGTCTGTACAGGCACCACCGTGCGTATGGAGTGGGGCAGACCGGACGTCGTCGGCGGTTCTCCTCAGTGATCCCTGGGAGACACCTACTCCCTACGCCGGAGCAGGGCCGCAAGCAGTCGTCCTTGGGGATGAGCGCATCGGTCCCCGAACAGTGCGGTAATGGAGGCAGGGCCCGTACTGTGGGTTCTGTTGAAGACCTGGGAGCTGGAGTCCGTCAGAAGGGGGCGCGCGAAGCCCATGAGCGGTGTCATGAAGCGTATGGGGATGATCTTCCGCGCGAAGGCGAACAAGGCCCTGGACCGGGCCGAGGACCCGCGCGAGACCCTCGACTACTCGTACCAGAAGCAGCTGGAGCTGCTTCAGAAGGTGCGCCGCGGCGTCGCCGATGTTGCGACCTCCCGCAAGCGCCTGGAGCTGCAGCTCAACCAGCTCCAGACCCAGTCGGCCAAGCTGGAGGACCAGGGCCGCAAGGCGCTGGCGCTGGGCCGTGAGGACCTGGCCCGCGAGGCGCTCTCCCGCCGCGCCGCTCTCCAGCAGCAGGTGACGGACCTGGAGACGCAGCACCAGACCCTGTCGGGCGAGGAGGAGAAGCTCACCCTGGCGGCCCAGCGGCTGCAGGCCAAGGTGGACGCCTTCCGCACGAAGAAGGAGACCATCAAGGCCACCTACACCGCGGCCCAGGCGCAGACCCGGATCGGCGAGGCCTTCTCCGGCATCTCGGAGGAGATGGGCGACGTGGGCCTGGCGATCCAGCGCGCCGAGGACAAGACCGCGCAGCTCCAGGCGCGGGCCGGCGCGATCGACGAGCTGCTGGCCTCCGGCGCCCTCGACGACCCCTCGGGCATGGCCAAGGACGACATCCAGGCCGAGCTGGACCGGCTCTCCGGTGGTACGGATGTAGAGCTGGAGCTGCAACGCATGAAGGCCGAGCTGGCCGGTGGTTCCACCCAGCAGCAGGCGATCGAGGGCGGCACGGCCGGCAGCCAGGGACAGCAGCAGTCCCAGCAGCAGGACACCCCGCGCTTCGACAAGCAGTAGCCACCCCGCCGCCGCCATCACGTCCGAGGAGGGCGACATGATCGTACGGATCATGGGGGAGGGGCAGGTGAAGCTGGCAGACAGCCACTTCGCCGAACTGAACAAGCTGGACGAGGCGCTGCTCTCCGAGATGGAGAGCGGCGACGGCCCCGGCTTCCGCCAGACCCTGCACGCCCTCCTGGAAAAGGTCCGCGAACTGGGCACCCCGCTCCCGGACGACTCCCTGGAACCCTCAGAACTGATCCTCCCGGCCCCGGACGCCACCCTGGAGGAAGTCCGGGAGCTGTTGAGCGACGACGGCCTGATCCCCGGCTGACGGCGGTCTGATCTCCCGCTGTCCGCTCCCAGCCCACGACGGCGGCCTGATCCCCGGCTGACGGCGGTCTGATCTTCGGCTGTCCGCTCCCAGCCCACGACGGCCGCTTGATCCCCGGCTGGCTTCGGCCTGATCCCCGGCTGACTTCGGCGTCCGCTCCCCGCCCACGACGGCGGCACGCGCATGTGAAGGGCGCCCCATCGCAAGCCCGCCCGTTCCGCCGCCCGCCGGGGCCCCGTACCGTGGCTGGACGTGACCCCTCCCCAGAGCCCAGGCCCCTGGACCCGCGCAAGGACCTGGCTGCAGGCCCACCCCCGGGCCCTGGACGCCGCCCTCGCGGCCGCCGTTCTCGTCTGCATGATCGTCGGCTCCTTCGCCGACCCCGGCCGCCACGGCGGCCCCAAGTGGGGCACGCACACGCCCGACGCCCTCAGCCTCAGCCTGATGGTGCTCGGCGCCGGCACGCTGGTCCTCCGCCGGGCGCGCCCCATGATCGTGCTGGCCGCGACCGGTGCCCTGTCCCTCGTGGAGCTGGTCACCGGCGACCCGCGCACCCCCGTCGCGATGTGCGCGGTCGTCGCGCTCTACACCGTCGCCGCCCGCACCGACCGGTCCACCACCTGGCGGGTCGCCCTGCCCACGATGACGGTGCTGACGGCGGCCGGGATGCTGGCCGGACCGCTGCCCTGGTACGCGCAGGAGAACATCGCCGTCTTCGCGTGGACCGGTATGGCCGCGGCAGCGGGCGACGCCGTCCGCAGCCGCCGCGACTTCGTGGGCGCCATCCGGGAACGCGCCGAACGGGCCGAGCGCACCCGCGAGGAGGAGGCCCGGCGCCGGGTCGCGGAGGAGCGGCTGCGGATCGCCCGCGATCTGCACGACGTGGTGGCGCACCACATCGCGCTCGTCAACGTCCAGGCCGGGGTCGCGGCGCACGTCATGGACAAGCGGCCCGACCAGGCCAAGGAGGCCCTCGCCCACGTACGGGAGGCCAGCCGCTCCGCGCTCAACGAACTCCGCGCCACCGTGGGCCTGTTGCGGCAGACCGGAGACCCCGAGGCGCCCACCGAGCCCGCTCCGGGCCTGCACCGTCTCGACGAACTCGTCGACACCTTCCGCCATGCGGGCCTCCCGGTGGAGGTGGCCCGCGCCGATCACGGGGCGCCGCTGCCCGCGGCCGTGGACCTCGCCGCGTACCGCATCATCCAGGAGGCGCTGACCAACGTGCAGAAGCACGCCGGGAGGCAGGCCAAGGCCGAGGTCAGCGTCGTCCGCGTAGGCCCCGATCTCGAGGTGACCGTGCTGGACGACGGACGGGGTCAGGACGCCCCGCCGCAGGACGGCGGCGGGCACGGGCTGCTCGGCATGCGGGAGCGGGTCACCGCGCTCGGCGGCAGCTGCACCGCCGGCCCCCGTTACGGAGGCGGGTTCCGGGTCCATGCGATCCTGCCGGTCCAGAACCGTGCGCGCCAGGCCACGGAAGAGACGCAGACAGGGACTCGGACAGGGACTCGGACAGGGACTCGGACAGAGCCTCGGACACAGACACAGACACAGACGCAGACGGGGAACCGCGTATGACCATTCGGGTGCTGCTCGCCGACGACCAGGCGCTGCTGCGCAGCGCGTTTCGTGTGCTCGTCGACTCCGAGCCCGACATGGAGGTCGTCGGCGAGGCGTCGGACGGTGCGGAGGCGGTGCGGCTGGCGAAGGAGCAGGCCGCCGACGTCGTGCTGATGGACATCCGTATGCCGGGCACGGACGGCCTCGCCGCCACCCGCCTGATCAGCGCCGACCCTGCGCTCGCGCATGTGCGGGTGGTCATGCTGACGACGTTCGAGGTCGACGAGTACGTCGTGCAGTCGCTGCGGGCCGGCGCCTCCGGCTTCCTCGGCAAGGGGGCGGAACCCGAGGAGCTGCTCAGCGCCATCCGGGTCGCGGCCGGGGGAGAGGCCCTGCTGTCCCCGGCGGCCACCAAGGGGCTGATCGCCACATTCCTGGCACAGAGCAATGGTTCGCAAGGCGGCGGCGACCTCGTCCACGCCGAACGCCTCGAGGCCCTCACCGGCCGGGAACGTGAGGTGCTGGTCCAGGTCGCCGGCGGCCACTCCAACGACGAGATCGCCGAGCGCCTCGAGGTCAGCCCGCTCACCGTCAAGACCCATGTCAACCGTGCCATGGCCAAGCTCGGCGCCCGCGACCGGGCACAGCTCGTCGTCATCGCGTACGAATCCGGGCTGGTCCGCCCGAGGGTGACGTGATGTGACATCCGGGTTCACCCGGGGACGTTCAGGGCCGTCAACGGACATCCAGGCGCGACCAGGGATGTCCAATCCAGGACACCGGGTCCGGGAGGCCGGAACCGGGAGGTGGACCCTTGGGTGGACGGCGCGTACTCCGACCGCAGTATGCGCCGGATGAGGAATGGGCACCTGGGAGCGACGGATCGGGCCTCGCGGATGCCGCAGGGTGTATGGCGGGCGCTGATCTGCGCCCTCTCCTGCCGCGTAAGCCACAGAAGAGAGACCGTCCCCATGTCCTGGCTGTCCAGGTTCAGCCTTGCCCAACGGGCCCTGATCGGGCTGATGTCGATCGTCGCGATCGTCTTCGGCGCCATCGCGATCCCGCAGCTCAAGCAGCAGCTGTTGCCGTCCATCGAACTGCCCATGGTGTCCGTGCTGGCGCCGTACCAGGGTGCGTCTCCCGACGTGGTCGAGAAGCAGGTCGTCGAGCCGCTCGAGAACACCATCGAGGCCGTCGACGGCATCACCGGCATCACCTCCACGGCCAGCGAGGGCAATGCCCTGATCATGGCGTCCTTCGACTACGGCAACGACACCCAGCAGCTCGTCGCCGACGTCCAGCAGGCCGTGAACCGGGCCGGCGCCCAGCTGCCCGACGACGTGGACCCGCAGGTCGTCGCCGGTTCCACGGACGACATCCCGACCGTCGTGCTCGCCGTCACCTCCGACAAGGACCAGCAGGCGCTCGCCGACCAGCTCGACAGCACCGTCGTACCGGCCTTCGAGGACATCGACGGCGTCGGCCAGGTCACCGTCGACGGTGTCAGGGACCTCCAGGTCACGGTCACGCCCGACAACGGCGAGCTGGCGCGCGCGGGCCTGAGCCCGGCAGCGCTCGGCCAGGCCCTGCAGGCGGGCGGCGCGACGGTCCCGGCCGGCTCCTTCGACGAGGACGGCGCCAACCGCACCGTCCAGGTCGGCGGTGGTTTCACCTCGCTGGAGCAGATCAAGGACCTGATGGTCACGGGCGAGGGCGCCAAGAAGCCCGTACGCCTCGGTGACGTCGCCACCGTCGAGCAGGAGCCGTCCGCCGCGACCTCCCTCACGCGCACGAACGGCGAGCCGAGCCTCGCCGTCATGGTCACCATGGACAACGACGGCAGCGCCGTCACCATCTCCAACGAGGTCAAGGACAAGCTGCCGGACCTCCGCAAGGACCTCGGCTCCGGCGCGACGCTGACCGTCGTCAGCGACCAGGGCCCCGCGGTCTCCAAGTCCATCGAGGGCCTGACCACCGAGGGTGCGCTGGGTCTGGTCTTCGCGGTCCTCGTCATCCTGGTGTTCCTCGCGTCGATCCGCTCGACGCTGGTCACCGCGGTCTCGATCCCGCTGTCGGTGGTGCTCGCGCTCATCGTCCTGTGGACGCGCGACCTCTCCCTCAACATGCTCACGCTCGGCGCGCTGACCATCGCGATCGGCCGCGTCGTCGACGACTCGATCGTCGTCCTGGAGAACATCAAGCGGCACCTCGGCTACGGCGAGGAGCGCCAGGAGGCGATTCTCAAGGCGGTACGCGAGGTCGCGGGCGCCGTCACGTCCTCCACGCTGACCACCGTCGCCGTCTTTCTGCCCATCGGTCTGACCGGCGGCATGGTGGGCGAACTGTTCGGCTCGTTCTCGCTGACGGTCACGGCGGCGCTGCTGGCCTCGCTGCTCGTGTCGCTGACGGTCGTGCCCGTCCTGTCGTACTGGTTCCTGCGCGCCCCCAAGGACGTGCGGGACGCCGACCCGGAGGAGGCCCGCCGCAAGGCCGAGGAGAAGGAGGCCCGCAGCTGGCTGCAGCGCCTCTACGTCCCCGTGCTGCGTTTCGCGACGCGCCGCCGCCTCACCAGCCTGGCCCTCGCGGTCGTGATCCTCATCGGCACCTTCGGCATGGCACCCCTGCTGAAGACCAACTTCTTCGACCAGGGCGAGCAGGAAGTCCTCACCGTCAAGCAGGAGTTGAAGCCGGGCACCAGCCTGGCGAAGACCGACGCGTCCGCGAAGAAGATCGAGAAGATGCTCGACGGCGTCGAGGGCGTCGAGGACTACCAGGTCACCATCGGCTCCTCCGGCTTCATGGCGGCGTTCGGCGGCGGTACGGACACGAACCAGGCGTCGTTCCAGGTGAAGGTGGCGGAATCGGCGTCGTACGACGACGTCCAGAAGCGCATCGACGAGGGTCTCGGCAAGCTCTCCGGAATCGGGACCACCACCATCGCGGCCGGGGACGGCTTCGGCAGCCAGGACCTGAGCGTCGTGGTCAAGGCCGCCGACGCGGACGTCCTGCGGGAGGCCGCGGACGAGGTCCGCGACGAGGTCGCCACGCTCGACGACGTCACGGACGTCACCAGCGACCTGTCCCAGTCGGTGCCGCGCATCTCGGTGAAGGCCAACGACAAGGCGGCCGCGGCCGGATTCAACGACACGACCCTCGGCCAGGCCGTCGCCCAGGCGGTGCGCGGCACCACCACCGGCAAGGCCGTCCTGGACGACACCGAGCGGGACATCGTCATCCGCTCGGCGAAGCCCGCGGACACGCTGGCCGAGCTGAAGAAGGTGCAGCTCGGCCCGGGTGTGAGGCTCGCCGACATCGCGGACGTCAAGCTTGTCGACGGTCCGGTCTCGATGACCCGTATCGACGGCCAGCGCGCCGCCACGATCACGGCCAAGCCGACCGGCGACAACACGGGCGCGGTCAGCACCGAGCTCCAGACGAAGATCAACGCGCTGGATCTCCCGGAGGGCGCCACCGCGGCGATCGGCGGTGTCTCGGAGGACCAGGACGAGGCGTTCGCGTCGCTCGGCCTGGCGATGCTGGCGGCGATCGCGATCGTGTTCATGCTGCTGGTCGCGACGTTCCGGTCGCTCGTCCAGCCGCTGATCCTGCTGGTCTCCATCCCCTTCGCGGCGACCGGCGCGATCGGCCTGCTGATCGTCACGGGCACCCCGATGGGCGTACCGGCGATGATCGGCATGCTGATGCTCATCGGCATCGTGGTCACCAACGCGATCGTGCTGATCGACCTGATCAACCAGTACCGCAGGCAGGGCTACGGCACCGTCGAAGCGGTCATCGAGGGCGGCCGCCACCGCCTCCGCCCGATCCTGATGACCGCTCTGGCGACGATCTTCGCGCTGCTCCCCATGGCGCTCGGCATCACGGGCGAGGGCGGCTTCATCGCCCAGCCGCTCGCGGTGGTGGTGATCGGCGGCCTGATCACCTCGACGCTGCTGACGCTGCTGCTGGTCCCGACGCTGTACGCGATGATCGAACTCCGCAAGGAGCGCCGCGCGAAGAAGAAGGCGGCGAAGCGGGCGAAGAAGGCCGGAATCCCGGCCGCCGAGCAGACGGACGCGGAATCCGGCGAACCGGAGCCTGCGGGCGTGTAGTAGCCGCAACAACGGGCGTGTAGTGGCCGCAACAAAAGAGAAGGGGTGCCCCTCATCAGAGGGGCACCCCTTCGGCGTATCAGAGACGCTTACGGAAGCGCCAGCATCCGCTCGAGCGCCAGCTTCGCGAACTGCTCCGTCTCCCGGTCGACCTCGATCCGGTTGACGAGGTTGCCCTCGGCCAGCGATTCGAGGGCCCACACGAGGTGCGGCAGGTCGATCCGGTTCATCGTCGAGCAGAAGCACACCGTCTTGTCGAGGAAGACGATCTCCTTGCCCTCGTCCGCGAAGCGGTTCGCCAGGCGGCGGACCAGGTTCAGCTCCGTGCCGATGGCCCACTTGGAACCGGCCGGGGCCGCCTCCAACGCCTTGATGATGTACTCGGTCGAGCCCACGTAGTCCGCGGCCGCGACGACCTCGTGCTTGCACTCGGGGTGGACCAGCACGTTGACGCCCGGGATGCGCTCGCGCACGTCGTTCACGGAGTCCAGGCTGAACCGCCCGTGCACCGAGCAGTGGCCCCGCCAGAGGATCATCTTCGCGTCCCGCAGCTGCTCCGCGGTGAGCCCGCCGTTGGGCTTGTGCGGGTTGTAGACCACGCAGTCCTCGAGCGACATGCCGAGGTCACGTACGGCGGTGTTGCGGCCCAGGTGCTGGTCCGGCAGGAAGAGGACCTTCTCACCCTGGGAGAAGGCCCACTCGAGCGCCCGCTTGGCATTGGACGACGTACAGATCGTGCCGCCGTGCTTGCCGGTGAACGCCTTGATGTCGGCCGACGAGTTCATGTACGAGACGGGTACGACCTGCTCGGCGATGCCCGCATCGGTCAGCACGTCCCAGCACTCCGCGACCTGCTCGGCCGTCGCCATGTCGGCCATGGAGCAGCCGGCCGCGAGGTCCGGCAGCACGACCTTCTGGTCGTCGCTCGTCAGGATGTCGGCGGACTCGGCCATGAAGTGCACACCGCAGAAGACGATGTACTCGGCCTCCGGGCGCGCGGCGGCGTCCTTGGCCAGCTTGAAGGAGTCACCCGTGACGTCCGCGAACTGGATGACCTCGTCGCGCTGGTAGTGGTGGCCGAGCACGAAGACCTTGTCGCCGAGCTTCTCCTTGGCCGCCCGGGCGCGCTCCACCAGGTCCGGGTCGGACGGCAGGGGCAGGTCGCCGGGGCATTCGACGCCGCGCTCGCTCCTGGGGTCGGCCTCACGGCCGAGCAGCAGCAGTGCGAGCGGCGTCGGCTGGACGTCGAGCTCCTGACGGGTTTGGGCGGTGGTCACGACACGCACCCTTTCTTTTCTGCGGCTCGCTTGGATCGGTTGGATCAAGCGGGATTGCGGGACTTCGCCTTTTCGTCGAAATGACGCTATCTATCATAACCGGTTCACGTCAGTTTGACGATGGCCATCGCGTCGATGTGACGCATTCCAAGGAGGCCGCCTGAGGACCACCCCGGGGTTGCCCGGTGGCCGCATGGCGGTCACCCGGCGGGCCGCCGGCCGACCGTCCACAACGTCCCATGCCGCTTCGCAATTCCATGTGCGAGCATGAGGAGAGCAAGCGAAGGACAAGTCGAAGACAAGCACTCGGCCCGGAATGAATCCGCGGCCCCGCCGGTTGCAACCGTCGGCAAGCAGTCTCCGTACAACCCGGGAGAGATGTAGATGTCCGTATCGGACGAGACCACCACCGTCACCGACGGCATCATCCTGACCGACGCCGCCGCGGCCAAGGTCAAGGCCCTGCTCGACCAGGAAGGCCGCGACGACCTGGCGCTGCGCGTCGCCGTTCAGCCCGGCGGCTGCTCCGGCCTGCGCTACCAGCTCTTCTTCGACGAGCGCTCGCTCGACGGCGACGTCGTCAAGGAGTTCGGCAGTGTGAAGGTCGTCACCGACCGGATGAGCGCTCCTTACCTGGGCGGCGCCTCGATCGACTTCGTCGACACCATCGAGAAGCAGGGCTTCACGATCGACAACCCGAACGCGACGGGTTCCTGCGCCTGCGGCGACTCCTTCAGCTGAGCCTCCGCTCCGGCCGTACCGCGAACGATCCGGCCGGACGAGGACCACGAAAGGGCGGCGGCACCCCGTACAGGGGGCCGCCGCCCTTTCGCGTCCGCCGAAGCCCCTCGTATCCGCCGAGGGGCTTCGCGTCACCCGAGGGCTTCGCGTCCCCCGAGGGGCTTCGTATTCGCCGAGGCCGCCAAGGGCCGCCGTGGGCGTAGGCGCCGCTACTTCCGCGGCACCGTCTCGCCACCGGTCGCGTCCACGACCTTCCGGTCGCCGAGCGGCTGCTCCAGCGTCACCGTCTCCTTGAGCTCCTTGGCGATCATGATGCAGACCTTGCCGGGCTCCTGCGGCGTCTCGGTGACCGTCACGGTCACCTGGTCCGCGCTCTCGCTCGCCGACGCCGAGTAGTCGCTGCAGACGCCGCCCCAGAAGTGCAGCGTCAGCGACCGCCCGTCCGCGCTGTACGACTCGACGTGCACGCCCCGCGTGGTGCTGCCCGACTCGTCCCCGCCGTCCGGAGTGCTGGGCCGCGGGCTCGGTTCAGCCGGCTCCGGGCTGAGAGGCTCCGGCGCCTTCAGGTACTCGGGGTCCACCGCCGGATGCGTGATCGTGAAGCTGTCCTCGGCGCCCTTCGGCCGCGCATCGAAGAGCCAGGACGGCACGAGGGTCTGCCGCCCCTCCACAAAGTGCACCGCGAGCCCGAACGTCGCGCCCCGCACGGCGACGGTCCCCGGCACGGCAGGGGAGGCGGTGCTGTCACACGGCGCGTCCTTCGCGTCCTGCCCCTCCAGCGGTACGGCGCTGGCGCAGCCGCCGATGCCGACGCGCCCGCCGCCCGTGGCGGACCTGTTCAGCAGATCCAGCGTCTCCTGGGCGCTGATCAGGGGATACGTGTCGCCCTTCACCGGCTTCTTCAACTGGCCGCTGCCGCCCACCACCTGGCCGTCCGCGCCGACCTGGATGCCCGTCGACCAGCCGTACGTCGGCAGCCCGCCGACCTTCGGGTCCGCGTTGACCACGCGTACCGCCCCCATCAGCTGACGCGCGTCAAGCTTCGCGTCGTCCTGGCCGAGCGCTTTCAGCACGGGAGCGGCGGCCTTCTTCGCGACCTGCTCGCTGACCGCGTCGCCTTCGCCGCCCGGGGCAGTGCCGGTGCATTGCTTGGTGGCGCTCTCACAGTTGTCGCTCGCCCCGGGTGCGTACCGCGAGAACGTCCAGGAGCCGGGCGCCTGCTTGGTCACCTGCAGAGACGGGCCCGAGCCGTCCTTCTCCTGGCCCAGCTTCCAGGCCCCGGCCGACACCTTCGGAGTGCCCTCGACGCCGAGCGCCTTCGCCAGTCGCGTCACCTCGGAGGCGCTGATCTCGCCCTGCGCGCGGTACACGGCGGCCGTATCCGGTCCCTCGGGCAGCTTGCCGGTCGCCCGGTACGCCGGACCGTTCGGGTCGGGCTCACCCGTAGCGATGCCCTCGCCGGGGCTCTCCGTGTAGCCGTCCAGCGCGAGCGGGGGCGGATTGCTGCCGTCTCCGGCCGGGGCACCGGTCTCCGTACCGCCGCCACCGCCGCCGGATGCGGTCGCGGCGAAATAGGCCCCGCCACCACCGGCCAGCAGCACTGCGGCCGCGACCGAGGCGACGGCCAGCGGGTTACGCCGCCGGCGCGGAACGGCCGCGTCGTTGTCGGGTCCGTCGGTGCTCACCGCATCGCTCCTTCGACTTCACTGTCGTCCCTGGAGCCCCTCTGGCCGACCGGAATCAAGGCCGGACCGGGGGAGGGTCGTAGTCCGCATCCCCTTCACGGGGGACAGCGATGGGACGCAGCGGATGAGCGGGCGGTTCCCTCCCCGTCGCTTGGTGTCGCTCGGTGCCGTTCGGTGCCGTTCGGTGTCGCTCGGTCGCCGTAAGCCGTCGCTCAGTCGCCGTAATCGGACATCGCGTCCAGCAGCCGCGCGGACTTCGGAGGTACGACGACACCGTGTATATGGGACGGCGGCACGGGCCGCGGAGCCTCCTCGGCGGGCGCCACCCAGTGCGGCACCATCCGGGCGCAGTCGCCGCGCAGCGAGGCGAGCCCCCCTTCGAGGTCGAGCGGACCGTCGAGCGGAGCGGATTCCCTGACCTTGAAGTTCGTCATAACGGAACCGTAAGCAGCGCGAGCCTCGGCGACAAAGCCCTACTATCCGGTAGTTTTGCCACTTCAGCACTGGTGCGCGAACCCGGTAGCGTGAAGCCAGCGCCCACCGTCGCCCACCACCACCTTGCCGAGAGCGCTTGAACGCGCTCCCATCGAATCCCGCAGGAGCGTGTCCTCGCCGTGCGTATCGCAGTCACCGGCTCCATCGCCACCGACCATCTGATGACCTTCCCCGGCCGCTTCGCCGACCAGCTGGTCGCCGACCAGCTGCACACGGTCTCTCTCTCGTTCCTGGTCGACGCCCTCGACGTACGCCGCGGCGGGGTAGGCGCCAACATCTGCTTCGGCATGGGGCAGCTCGGCACCAAGCCGATCCTGGTCGGTGCCGCCGGGGCCGACTTCGACGAGTACCGGGCCTGGCTGGACCGGCACGGTGTCGACACGGCCTCCGTCCGGATCTCCGAGATGCTGCACACCGCCCGTTTCATCTGCACCACCGACGCCGACCACAACCAGATCGGCTCCTTCTACACGGGCGCGATGAGCGAGGCCCGGCTGATCGAGCTCAAGGCGGTCGCGGACCGCGTCGGCGGCCTCGACCTGGTACTGATCGGCGCCGACGACCCGGAGGCGATGCTGCGGCACACCGAGGAGTGCCGCAGCCGCGGCATCCCCTTCGCCGCCGACTTCTCGCAGCAGATCTCCCGCATGGACGGCGAGGAGATCCGGATACTGCTGGACGGGGCCGCGTACCTCTTCTCCAACGAGTACGAGAAGGGGCTCATCGAGTCCAAGACCGGCTGGACCGACGCGGAGATCCTGTCCAAGGTCGGCCACCGCGTCACCACGCTCGGATCGCGGGGCGTGCGCATCGAGCGGGACGGCGAGGACCCGATCGAGGTCGGCTGCCCCGAGGAGGAGGTCAAGGCCGACCCGACCGGCGTCGGCGACGCGTTCCGCGCCGGTTTCCTGTCCGGCCTGGCCTGGGGCGTCGGTCTGGAGCGGGCGGCCCAGGTGGGCTGCATGCTGGCGACGCTGGTCATCGAGACGGTCGGCACGCAGGAGTACCAGCTGCGCCGCGGCCACTTCATGGACCGCTTCACCAAGGCCTACGGCCACGAGGCGGCAGTCGAGGTCCAGGCCCACCTGGCCTGATTCCTTAGAGCTCGGTCCCAGGGCCGGACCAGGTCGCAGCGGCTCAGCTCAGGCGGCGTACGACGTACGCCGCCCCCCGCTCGGCCGGTTCCTCGCCCACGTACTCCTGCCCCCGCATCTCGCACCACGCGGGAATGTCCAGGCGCGCTGCCTCGTCGTCGGCGAGGACGGTGATGGTGCCGCCGACCGGCACGTCACCGATCACCTTGGCCAGCTCGATCACGGGGATCGGGCAGAGCTTGCCGAGGGAGTCGACGACGAGGGACGCCGATTCGGTGCCCCGGGCGGCGGCCTCGGGCGCGCCCAGCTTCCGGCGGACGTCGGAGACGACCCCCGGGAGCACCTCCAGGAAACGCTCCACGTCCTCCTCCGGCGTCCCGAGCGGCAGCGACACCCGTACGTTGCCCTCGCTCAGCACGCCCATCGCCCGCAGCACATGGCTCGGGGTCAGCGTGGAGCTCGTGCACGACGAACCGGACGACACGGAGAAACCGGCCCGGTCCAGCTCGTGCAGCACTGTCTCTCCATCGACATAGAGACAGGAGAACGTCAACAGATGCGGCAGCCTGCGCACCGGGTCGCCGACCACCTCGACGTCCGGCACCAGCTCGGGCACCCGCGCGCGGATCCGCTCCGTCAGTTCCCGCAGCCGGGGGGCCTCCGCGGCCGCCTCGGCCCGTACGGCACGCAGCGCGGCCGCGGCCGCGACGATCGCCGGGATGTTCTCGAAGCCCGCCGCGCGCCCCGACTCCCGCTCGTCCGCGGGCCCTTGGGGCGCGAACCGGACGCCCTTGCGCACGGCGAGCAGCCCGACGCCCGCCGGACCGCCCCATTTGTGGGCACTGCCGGTGAGCACCGACCAGTCGCCCGGCACGGGACCCCACGTCAGCGACTGCGCCGCGTCCACCAGCAGCGGCACCCCGGCCGCCCGGCACGCCTCGGCCACCTCGGCGACCGGCTGTTCGGTCCCGACCTCGTGGTTGGCGGACTGCAGACAGGCCAGCGCCGTGTCCTCGCGCAGGGCATCGGCGTACGCCTCCACCGCGACCGAACCGGCGCGGTCCACCGGCACTTCGGTCACCGTCCCGCCCGTCCCCTCGTGGGTCGCGGCGGCATGGAGCACCGACGAGTGTTCGACGGCTGACACGACGAGATGACGTCCGGCGCGTCGGCGCCCGGCCAGCACCCCCGCGATCCCGGAGTGCACCGCGCGCGTCCCGGACGAGGTGAAGACGAGCTCGTCGGGGCGGCATCCGACCGCCTCGGCGGCCGCCTCGCGCGCGGCGTCGAGCAGCAATCTGGCGCGCCGCCCCTCGCGGTAGAGCCGGGCGGGATCGGCCCACCCCTCGTCGAGCGAGGCCTGCAGGGCCTGACGGGCGACGGGGTGGAGAGGAGCCGAGGAAGCGGCGTCGAAGTAAGGCACGTAAACACGCTAACTCCTGTGCCGGAGAGGGCGTCAGGCCATGCCCGGAGCAGGGCATTCCGGGGGCCTCGCCCGCGGCGGATCCGCAGTCCAGGCGGGGTCCCGCAGAGGAAACAGCACTCCTTCGGGGAGTCGGGCGGCGCGTTGGGCACCCTCCCCGCGCGGCCCAAAAAAGCGTCCAGTAGGGTTTGGTCCGCATAAACATCCAAACCCCTGCCCGACGCAGGGCGGCGACCGACCAGCGAGAAGGCCGCAGCCAACAGCGCGGGCGAGACTCTCGGGAAGGCGCTACGTGAGTCCCAACGGCTCCGACCGCTCGCCGCGGCGCCCGATGCGGCGGAAGCTGCTGCAGGCACTGACTGCGGGCCTGGTCCTGGCGACCGCCACCGGTTGCACATACAAGGACTTTCCCCGCCTGGGTATGCCCACCCCGGTCACGGAAGAGGCTCCGCGGATCCTCTCCCTCTGGCAGGGCTCGTGGGCGGCCGCGCTCGCCACGGGCGTGCTGGTCTGGGGTCTGATCCTGTGGAGTGCTTTCTTCCACCGGCGCAGCCGCACCAAGGTCGAAGTTCCCCCGCAGACCCGGTACAACATGCCCCTCGAGGCGCTCTACACCGTGGTCCCGATCATCATCGTCTCGGTGCTGTTCTACTTCACCGCACGTGACGAGTCGAAGCTCCTCGCGCTCTCCGACAAGCCCGCTCACACCATCAACGTGGTGGGCTTCCAGTGGAGCTGGGGCTTCAACTACGTCGAGAACGTGCCGGGTTCGACGGGCAACGCAGCGACCGACGAGAACCTGGACGCGATTCCGCAGAAGTTCAAGGACGACTTCCCGGCCAACGCCGGCGGTGTCTACGACGTCGGCATCCCGGGCGACCAGAACCCGCAGACGAAGAACCCGGGCCCCACCCTGTGGCTCCCCAAGGGCGAGAAGGTCCGCTTCGTCCTCACCTCGCGTGACGTCATCCACTCCTTCTGGGTGGTGCCGTTCCTCATGAAGCAGGACGTCATCCCGGGCCACACCAACACCTTCGAGGTGACCCCCAACCAGGAGGGCACCTTCCTGGGCAAGTGCGCCGAGCTCTGCGGCGTCGACCACTCCCGGATGCTCTTCAACGTGAAGGTCGTCTCTCCCGAGCGCTACAAGCAGCACCTCGAGGAGCTCGCGGAGAAGGGCCAGACGGGTTACATCCCGGCCGGCATCGAGCAGACGACGCACGAAAAGAACCGCGAGGTGAAGACCACGTGAGCATCCTCAACGAACCCCAGGGTGCCGCAGCAGCCGACTCGTACGAGAACGAGCTGCCGGTACGCAAGAAGCAGCCCGGCAACGTCGTGGTGAAGTGGCTGACGACCACCGACCACAAGACGATCGGCACGCTGTATCTGGTCACGTCGTTCGCGTTCTTCTGCATCGGCGGTCTGCTGGCGCTGATCATGCGCGCCGAACTGGCCCGTCCCGGCACGCAGATCATGTCGAACGAGCAGTTCAACCAGGCGTTCACGATGCACGGCACGATCATGCTGCTGATGTTCGCGACGCCGCTGTTCGCCGGATTCGCGAACTGGATCATGCCGCTGCAGATCGGCGCGCCCGACGTCGCGTTCCCGCGGCTGAACATGTTCGCCTACTGGCTCTACCTGTTCGGCTCGCTGATCGCGGTGGCCGGCTTCCTCACCCCGCAGGGTGCGGCCGACTTCGGCTGGTTCGCCTACTCGCCGCTGTCGGACGCGGTCCGCTCGCCGGGCGTGGGCGCCGACATGTGGATCATGGGTCTGGCCTTCTCCGGCTTCGGCACGATCCTCGGCTCGGTCAACTTCATCACCACGATCATCTGCATGCGCGCGCCGGGCATGACCATGTTCCGCATGCCGATCTTCACCTGGAACGTGCTGCTCACCGGTGTGCTGGTGCTGCTGGCCTTCCCGGTCCTCGCGGCGGCGCTGTTCGCCCTCGAGGTCGACCGCAAGTTCGGAGCGCACATCTTCGACGCGGCCAACGGCGGCGCACTGCTGTGGCAGCACCTCTTCTGGTTCTTCGGCCATCCAGAGGTGTACATCATCGCCCTGCCGTTCTTCGGCATCATCTCCGAGGTCATCCCGGTCTTCTCGCGTAAGCCGATCTTCGGTTACATCGGTCTGATCGCGGCGACGATCTCGATCGCGGGTCTGTCGGTGACGGTGTGGGCGCACCACATGTACGTCACGGGCGGTGTGCTGCTGCCCTTCTTCGCCTTCATGACGTTCCTGATCGCGGTGCCGACCGGTGTGAAGTTCTTCAACTGGATCGGCACGATGTGGAAGGGCTCGCTGTCCTTCGAGACGCCGATGCTCTGGTCGATCGGCTTCCTGATCACCTTCCTCTTCGGTGGTCTGACCGGTGTCATCCTGGCCTCGCCGCCGCTGGACTTCCACGTCTCGGACTCGTACTTCGTGGTGGCGCACTTCCACTACGTGGTGTTCGGCACCGTGGTGTTCGCGATGTTCGCCGGCTTCCACTTCTGGTGGCCGAAGTTCACCGGCAAGATGCTGGACGAGCGGCTTGGCAAGATCACTTTCTGGACGCTGTTCATCGGCTTCCACGGCACGTTCCTGGTGCAGCACTGGCTGGGTGCCGAGGGCATGCCGCGTCGTTACGCGGACTACCTCGCGGCCGACGGTTTCACTGCGCTGAACACGATCTCGACGATCAGCTCGTTCGTGCTGGGCCTGTCGATCCTGCCGTTCTTCTACAACGTCTGGAAGACGGCCAAGTACGGCAAGCCGGTCGGCGTGGACGACCCGTGGGGCTACGGCCGCTCGCTGGAGTGGGCGACGTCCTGCCCGCCGCCGCGGCACAACTTCCTCACGCTGCCCCGGATCCGTTCCGAATCCCCGGCGTTCGACCTGCACCACCCGGAGATCACCGCTCTCGAACCGCTCGGTCACGCCGGTCACGGTGCCAGCGCCATCGCTGTCGAGAAGGAGACCGGCAAGTGAAGATCCAGGGCAAGATGTTCATCTGGCTGAGCGTCTTCATCCTCGTCATGGCGATCGTCTATGGCGTGTGGTCGAAGGAGCCGGCCGGTACTACGGCGCTCTTCCTGGCCTTCGGCCTGGCCATCATGATCGGCTACTACCTGGCCTTCACGGCCCGGCGGGTCGACGCGGGTGCTCAGGACAACAAGGAGGCCGACGTCGCGGACGACGCCGGTGAGGTCGGCTTCTTCAGCCCGCACAGCTGGCAGCCGCTCGCCCTCGGCATCGGTGGCTCGTTCGCCTTCCTGGGCGTCATCTTCGGCTGGTGGCTGCTGTACTTCTCCCTGCCGATCATCCTGATCGGCCTGTGGGGCTGGGTCTTCGAGTACTACCGCGGCGAGAACCAGAACCAATAACACGATCACAACACCGAGGGGCCCGGACACACCGTCAGGAGTGTCCGGGCTCCCTCGTATGCAGCAACGGACACACCCGTACGGGTTACATGACGCGCTCCGGATGACGAAGCTTTCTAGCGTGGGTCCATGAGCCACACATCGCGAATCCGCTCGGTCATAAGCTGCACTGTGCTGGTGGTCGCGTTCGGCGCCACCTCTGTCTCGTGCAGCTTCGACGGCAACCCGCTCTCTGCACAGCCGTTCGACGCAGCGGACCAGATCGTCTTCAACGGCCCCTCGGGGAACGAGAAGGCGGACCCCGACAAGCCCCTGGAGATCACCACCCAGGGCGGGTCAGGACGCATCACCGACGTCACCGCCACGGACGCGTCAGGACGCTACGTCCCGGGCGAACTGTCCGCCGACGGCACGCGTTGGCACAGCACCACCCCCCTCGCCGCAGGCACCCGCTACACGGTCCGGGTGAGCACCGAGAACGGCGAGGGCGAACCGGGCCGCAAGGTCCTCACCTTCGACACGGGCCCGGCCGACCAGAAGAAGCGGGTGCAGGTCACCTTCGGGCCCGAGGCGGGAACCTACGGCGTGGGCCAGCCGGTCACCGCCGAGCTCAGCGCCCCCGTGCAGGACAAGGCCGCCAGGGCCGTCGTGGAGCGCGCCCTCAAGGTCGACGCACGCCCCTCGGCGGAGGGCGCCTGGCACTGGGTCGACGACAAGACGCTGCACTACCGGCCCAAGGAGTACTGGGCGCCGGGCACCACCCTCGACGTACGCAGCACCCTGGAGGGCATCAAGGTCGGCGACCGCCTCTGGGGCGCGGCGTCGGCGCCGCTGAGTCTGACCATCGGCGACCGCCTGGAGGCCGTGACGGACGCCGCGAGCCACACCATGACGGTCTACCGCAACGGCAAGGTGATCAACACCATCCCCGTCACCACCGGCAAACCGGGCTTCGAGACCCGCAACGGCGTCAAGGTGGTGCTCGAAAAGGCTTACTACGTCCGCATGCGGAGCAGCACCGTGGGAATCGCCGCGGGCAGCTCGGAGTCGTACGACCTGCCGGTCTACTACGCGACGCGGGTCACCTGGAGCGGCGAGTACGTGCACGCCGCGCCCTGGTCCGTGGGCTCCCAGGGATCCGCCAACGTCAGCCACGGATGCGTCGGCATGAGCACCTCCAACGCCTCCTGGTTCTTCCGGACGTTCAACCAGGGCGACATCGTCAAGGTCGTCAACAGCAACGGCCGGGACATGGACACGTTCGGCAACGGCTTCGGCGACTGGAACCTCAGCTGGAAGGACTGGCGCGCCGGCAGCGCCGTGCTCGGCGGGACCCCCGACGGCCCCGGTCCGGCGGAAATGGCGCGGCTGCGCCCGGGCGTTTGACTGACCGCGGGCGTCTGACGCCCGCGGTCAGTCACGACCTACGGGGGCCCTCAGGCCCCCACAGCCCGCCTGCTGCGCAGGAGACCGGCCAGCGCCTCGGCGAACTCCACCGGCTCCACCGGCAGTGTCACCGCCGCGTCCGCACGGCTCCAGGTGGCCAGCCAGGCGTCCTGCGGCCGCCCCATGAGCAGCAGCACCGGCGGGCACCGGAAGACCTCGTCCTTGATCTGGCGGCACACGCCCATGCCGCCCGCCGGCTTGGCCTCGCCGTCCAGCACACACACATCCACTCCGCCCCGGTCCAGCTCCTTCAGGACAGCGGGAAGCGTCGCGCACTCGACGAACTCGACGGCGGGAACGTCTGCGGCCGGCCTGCGGCCGGTCGCCAACCGGACCTGTTCGCGGGTGCTCGCGTCGTTGCTGTAGACCAGCACCGTGGCCGTCGGCTGCATTGTTCCTCCGCGTCTTTGGTCGGGAACTCTTCGGATGCCGTTGCGCCGGATGCTACTCCCTCGCACCGCCCGTCAACACCTGTTGCAACCGCCCGTCAACACCTGTTGCCAGGGGCCCTCCAATGGGCCGTATGGGCTGCACACACGCGGGGGACACTCCGAACGGCACCCCCCGTAGTGAGGGCGGGATAAGCGACCGACATAATGTCGGTCGTGGCGACAGCAACGACAGTAGAAACCGGGCACGCGCACCCGTCGGTCAATCGGCCGAACCTCACCAGCGTCGGAACCATCATCTGGCTGAGTTCCGAGCTGATGTTCTTCGCGGCCCTCTTCGCGATGTACTTCACCCTGCGATCGGTGACCGGTCCGGACTTCTGGCATGAGAAGGCGGACGCCCTGAACTTCCCGTTCTCGGCGACGAACACCACGATCCTGGTGCTCTCCTCCCTCACCTGCCAGCTCGGCGTGTTCGCCGCCGAGCGCGGTGACGTGAAGAAGCTCCGGATGTGGTTCATCGTGACCTTCATCATGGGTGCGATCTTCATCGGCGGTCAGGTCTTCGAGTACACGGAGCTGGTCAAGCACGAGGGCCTCTCGCTCTCGTCCGACCCGTACGGCTCGGTGTTCTACCTGACGACCGGCTTCCACGGCCTGCACGTGACGGGCGGCCTCATCGCCTTCCTGCTGGTCCTGGCCAGGACGTACATGGCCCGGAGGTTCACCCACGAGCAGGCGACCGCAGCCATCGTCGTGTCCTACTACTGGCACTTCGTCGATGTCGTCTGGATCGGCCTCTTCGCCACGATCTACATGATCAAGTAATCGGATCGTCCTCGAGACCGATCCATCCCAGAAGCATCGACGCAGAAGATCCTGACACCGGGGTAATCCGTGAAAAAGCTCTCCGCACGACGACGCCATCCGCTGGCGGCGGTCGTCGTCCTACTCCTCGCGCTGGCATGCACCGGGGGGCTGTACGCCGTGTTCGCGCCCGCGGACAAGGCACAGGCCGAAGAAACCTCCCAGTCCCTCGCCATCGACGAGGGCAAGAAGCTCTACTCGGTGGGCTGCGCCAGCTGCCACGGGACGGGCGGTCAGGGCACCTCCGACGGCCCGAGCCTGGTGGGTGTCGGTGCCGCGGCGGTCGACTTCCAGGTCGGCACCGGCCGTATGCCGGCCCAGCAGCCCGGCGCCCAGGTGCCGAAGAAGAAGAACATCTACACGCAGGCCGAGATCGACCAGCTCGCGGCGTACATCGCCTCCCTGGGTGCCGGTCCTGCCGTCCCCACCGAGGAGCAGTACAGCCCCGAGGGCGCGAACATCGCCAGGGGCGGTGAGCTCTTCCGTACCAACTGCGCCCAGTGCCACAACTTCACCGGCAAGGGTGGCGCGCTGACGCACGGAAAGTACGCCCCGGCCCTGGATGACGTGGACCCCAAGCACATCTACCAGGCCATGCTGACCGGCCCGCAGAACATGCCGTCCTTCCCCGACACGACGATGTCGGAGGAGAACAAGAAGGACATCATCGCGTACCTCGACGCGGTCAACAGCGATGAGACCGTGGAGCCGGGCGGCCTCAACCTGGGCGGCCTCGGGCCGGTCACGGAGGGCCTGTTCGGCTGGATCTTCGGTCTCGGCGCCCTGGTCGCCGTCGCCATCTGGGTCGCCGCTCGGACCGCAAAGGCCAAGAAGTCATGAGTAGCCAAGACATTCCCGAAGAGAACCTGCCTACCGCGCAGGACGAGCACGGTGCCGTAGCGCTCGCGGACGAGGAGAACCCGTTCGCGGACCCGGGGCTGCCGCCTCACGAGCACCGCATCCAGGACATCGACGAGCGGGCCGCCAGGCGCTCCGAGCGCACGGTCGCCCTCCTGTTCACGCTGTCCATGGTGGCCACCATCGGCTTCATCGCCTCGTACGTGGCCATCCCGATCGACCAGAACATCTTCGTCTGGCCGATCGGGCACATCAGCGCGCTCAACTTCGCGCTGGGCATGACCCTCGGCGTCGCGCTGTTCGCCATCGGCGCCGGCGCGGTCCACTGGGCCCGCACGCTGATGTCCGACGAGGAGCTCGTCGACGAGCGTCACCCGATCGAGGCAACGCCCGAGGTCAAGGCGAAGGTCCTGGCCGACTTCAAGCAGGGTGCCAAGGAGTCCGCGATCGGTCGGCGCAAGCTGATCCGCAACACCATGTTCGGTGCGCTCACCCTGGTGCCGCTCTCCGGTCTCGTCCTGCTGCGCGACCTCGGTCCGCTGCCCGAGGACAAGCTCCGCCACACCCTGTGGAAGTCGGGCAAGCTCCTGATCAACCAGAACACCCACGAGCCGATGCGTCCCTCGGACATCGCCGTCGGTTCGCTGACCTTCGCGCAGCCGGAGGGTCTGGAGGAGCACGACCACGATTTCCAGAGGGAGATCGCCAAGGCGGCCCTGATGCTCGTCCGTATCCAGCCGGACAACATCAAGGACAAGCAGACCCTGGAGTGGTCGCACGAGGGAATCCTGGCGTACTCGAAGATCTGCACCCACGTGGGCTGCCCGATCTCCCTGTACGAGCAGCAGACGCACCACGTGCTCTGCCCGTGCCACCAGTCCACCTTCGACCTCGCCGACGGCGGCAAGGTGCTCTTCGGCCCGGCCGGTCACGCGTTGCCGCAGCTGCGGATCGGTGTGAATGACGAGGGCTACCTCGAGGCGCGCGACGACTTCGAAGAGCCCGTCGGCCCTGCCTTCTGGGAGCGCGGATGAGTACTACGACGACCAAAGACGCA
Organism: Streptomyces himalayensis subsp. himalayensis; assembly: GCF_013778455.1. Taxonomy (GTDB): domain Bacteria; phylum Actinomycetota; class Actinomycetes; order Streptomycetales; family Streptomycetaceae; genus Streptomyces; species Streptomyces himalayensis. The sequence continues at coordinate 105,659 of NZ_JACEHE010000014.1, forward strand.
CGGGGCAAGGCACCGGCCGGCGAGCGGGTAGCCGACTGGGCCGACGGCCGGCTGGGGATCTACTCCCTGGCCAAGGCCAACATGCGCAAGATCTTCCCGGACCACCCGTCCTTCATGCTGGGCGAGATCTGCCTCTACAGCTTCATCATCATCATCCTCACGGGTGTGTACCTGACGCTGTTCTTCCACCCGTCGATGAACGAGGTGGAGTACACCGGCAGTTACGTCCCGCTGCAGGGTCAGCTGATGTCCGAGGCCTTCAACTCGACGATGCACATCAGCTTCGACGTCCGCGGCGGTCTGCTCATCCGGCAGATCCACCACTGGGCGGCGCTGGTCTTCCTCGCGGGCATGTTCGTGCACATGATGCGCGTCTTCTTCACGGGCGCGTTCCGCAAGCCGCGTGAGATCAACTGGGTGTTCGGCTTCCTGCTGTTCGTCCTCGGCATGTTCACCGGCTTCACCGGTTACTCGCTGCCGGACGACCTGCTCTCCGGCACCGGTGTCCGCTTCATGGAGGGCGCGGTCCTGTCCGTGCCGATCGTCGGCACGTACCTGTCGTTCTTCCTCTTCGGCGGCGAGTTCCCCGGTGGCGACTTCGTGGCCCGGTTCTTCGCGGTCCATGTGCTGCTGCTGCCGGGCATCATGCTCGGCCTGGTGGTGGCCCACCTGATCCTGGTCTTCTACCACAAGCACACGCAGTTCGCGGGCCCCGGACGGACGAACAACAACGTCGTGGGCATGCCGCTGCTGCCGGTCTACATGGCCAAGGCCGGAGGCTTCTTCTTCCTCGTCTTCGGTGTCATCGCGGTGATCGCGGCGCTGGTGCAGATCAACCCGATCTGGGCCATGGGTCCGTACCGGCCGGACCAGGTGTCCACCGGCGCACAGCCCGACTGGTACATGGGCTTCTCCGAGGGCCTGATCCGTGCCATGCCGGGCTGGGAGATCGACTTCGCGGGCCACACGCTCGTCCTGGGCGTCTTCATCCCGCTGATGATCTTCCCGCTGGTTCTGGTCGCGATCGCGGTCTACCCGTTCATCGAGTCCTGGGTCACCGGCGACAAGCGCGAGCACCACATCCTGGACCGCCCGCGCAACGCCCCGACCCGTACGGGCGTCGGTGTCGCGTGGATCACCTGGTACGTGGTCATGCTGATCGGTGGTGGCAACGACCTGTTCGCCACGCACTTCCACCTGTCGATCAACGCCGTCACCTGGTTCGTCCGGATCGCGTTCTTCGTCGCACCGGTCATCGCGTTCATCGTCACCAAGCGGATCTGCCTCGGCCTGCAGCGACGCGACCGGGACAAGGTGCTGCACGGACGCGAGTCCGGCATCATCAAGCGCCTGCCGCACGGTGAGTTCATCGAGATCCACGAGCCGCTCAGCCAGGAACAGCTGCACACGCTCACGGCGCACGAGCAGTACGAGCCGGTCGAGATCGGCCCGAAGGTCGACGAGTACGGCGTGGAGCGCAAGATCCCGGCCTCGGAGAAGCTGCGGGCCAAGCTCTCGGAGAACTACTACGGCGAGGGCCACCAGATCCCCAAGCCCACCGTCGATGAGTTCAAGGAGATCACGAGCGGCCACGGCCACCACTGATCACCGAGCTCTGACCTGAAGGTCGCCACGGCTGGGGGTCAGCGTCAGCTGGGGAAGAGCCCCGTCCATTGCTTGGACGGGGCTCTTTGCCGTGCCCGGGCCTGGATAGGGTGGGTCCCATCCGTAGACGAGACCCGGGGCGGGGCCTCGTACGGGGCCCCTGCGGGATCTCCGCCGGGATCTCCGTGTACGAGCGCCGTCCGCGTCCGGGAAAGAACCCAGGAGCGGCATATGAGCGCTGTGACCCCCGCAGGAGGCGACACCGCGGCGGGCCGTTCCTGGCCCGAGGTACTGAGTGCCCTGCTCGGCGGGCAGGACCTGAGCGCCGGTGACACGGCGTGGGCGATGGACCGCATCATGAGCGGCGAGGCCTCGGACGCCCAGATCGCGGGCTTCATGGTGGCGCTGCGCGCCAAGGGAGAGACCGTCGAGGAGATCACCGGTCTCGTCGAGGCGATGTACGCGCACGCGCAGCCGCTCGACATCCCCGGGCCGGCCGTCGACATCGTCGGTACGGGCGGCGACCGCGCCAGGACGGTCAACATCTCGACGATGTCGTCCATCGTGATCGCGGGGGCGGGGGCGAAGGTCGTCAAGCACGGCAACCGGGCGGCGTCCTCGGCCAGCGGGTCGTCCGACGTTCTGGAGAAGCTCGGCATCAACCTGGACCTGTCGCCCGAGCGTGTGGCGCAGGTGGTGGAGGAGGCCGGGATCACCTTCTGCTTCGCGGCCAAGTTCCATCCCGCGATGCGGTTCGTCGGTGCGGTCCGGCGGGATCTGGGGATCGCGACCTCGTTCAACATCCTCGGCCCCCTCACCAACCCCGCCCGGGTCACCGCCTCCGCGATCGGCTGCTTCGACACCCGGATGGCGGGGCTCATGGCCGGGGTACTGGCCGAGCGGGGCTCGTCCGCGCTGGTGTTCCGCGGGGACGACGGGCTCGACGAGCTGACGACGACCTCCACCTCGCGGGTGTGGATCGTGCGGGACGGGGCGGTGCGCGAGGAGAGCTTCGATCCGCGGGACGTCGGGATCGAGCTGGTACCGGTGGAGGCGCTGCGGGGCGCTGACGCGTCCTACAACGCGGACGTGGCCCGCCGGCTGCTGGCCGGCGAGACCGGGCCCGTACGGGACGCCGTGCTGCTCAACTCGGCGGCGGCCCTGGTGGCCCTCTCGCCGGGCGAGGGATCGCTGGCCGAGCAGATCCGCGCCGGGATGGAGAGGGCCGCGGAGTCGATCGACTCGGGGGCGGCTCGGCGGGTGCTGGAGCGGTGGGTGGCGGCGAGCAACTAGCCGTTGGGCGGGCGGGGGTTGGGCACCCCCTGGCCTGCGGCCGGCCGGATGGTTCGCCACCTGCCGGTGGGTGTGCGGCGTGTTCGCGCGTCTGCCGGTGCGCTTCCGGTGCGCCTCCGGCCGGTGGGTGGGTCGGGGCCGCGCCGGGATGTACTCCCCCAGTGCCTTAAGGGCCTGGGAGGTGCCCCCAGGTCTGGCGCCTAGCCGTAGTTGTTGGGGGAACCCGAAGTTTGCGCCAGCCGCTGCGGGCGCACATCCCGCCACGTCCCCTTCGGCCGTCGGGTGGCTACCGGCCAGTGGCCGGTGACGGTGAGGGCGGCGCACGTCGTACCGTTGTGGGCAATCGTTCCGCAGGGCTGGGGGCACCTCCCAGCGGTAGCTGGGGGAGGGTGGGCACAACACCACGGCGGCGGTGCCCCCGCGTCGGACCTGTGCAGACATCCGCGTGGGCGCCGTAAAGGCGGTGCAACTTCCGTCCGCGATGCGGACAGAAGTTGCACCGCAGCGATCATCTGGCATAGTTCTCAACAGGTCATGAGTGACAGCGAACAGGCCCCGGCCCGCTGTCCGGCAACCCTCCGTCCGTGGCGGGGTGCCCCGGGTGAAGACCAGGCCGCAGGCAGCGAGGTCTGCGGCAAGCGCGGACCCCTTGTTCGGTTCCTGGGGTCCTGGTCCTCGAGGAGCTGTCTCGTGAGCAAGCGAATGCGATAGGGCGTCAAGCCCCTTCTCGCACACCCCCTTTTCACCTTTCACCCTTCTGCTGCGCTTGAGCTGTCACGCCTGCTCGCGCAGTCATTTCGCTTATCTCTCACGGGAGTTCGCCATGTCCGTCTCCACCGCTGCCGCCGACCAGTCCGTTTGCCGTGACACTTCCGGGGCCCTGCCCGTTCTGGGGCGCGATGTCCTCGTCCCGCTCGTCACCGGCGGCGAGGTCACGTACGCCGCCCTCGACTACGCCGCGAGCGCTCCGGCGCTGCAGCGCGTCTGGGACGACGTGGCCGCGTACGCGCCGTACTACGGCAGCGTGCACCGCGGCGCCGGGTATCTGTCGCAGCTGTCCACCGAGCTCTTCGAGAACGCGCGTCACGCCGTCGCCGAGTTCCTCGGCTGCCGCGATGGCGACCAGGTGGTCTTCACCCGGTCGACCACCGACTCGCTCAATCTGCTGGCCGCCGCGCTGCCCGCAGAGTGCGAGGTGTTCGTGTTCGAGACCGAGCACCACGCGTCCCTGCTGCCATGGCGCGAGGCGCGGGTGACGTATCTCGACGCCCCCCGTACGCCGGAAGAGGCCGTGCGGGCGCTGGAGCGGGCCCTTGCCGACCGGGATCCCTACGGGCCGGCGCTGGTCTGCGTCACCGGCGCGTCCAATGTGACCGGTGAGCTGTGGCCCGTACGGGAGCTGGCCGTCGCCGCGCACTCGCACGGCGCGCGGATCGTGCTGGACGCCGCCCAGCTCGCCCCGCACCACCCCGTTTCCGTACGGGAGTTGGACGTCGACTGGGTCGCCTTCTCCGGTCACAAGCTGTACGCACCGTTCGGATCGGGCGTGCTCGCCGGGCGCGGCGACTGGCTGCAGGACGCCGAGCCGTACCTCGCGGGCGGCGGCGCCAGCCGCAAGGTCGCGCGGCGCACGGACGGGGGTGTGGACGTGGAGTGGCACACCACCGCCGCGCGTCACGAGGCCGGTTCGCCCAATGTGATCGGTGCCTATGCGATCGCGTCGGCGTGCAAGGCGCTCACCGAGGCCGGGTTCGACACCCTCGTCGCGCGGGAGCAGCAGCTGGTCTCGGCCGTGCGGGCGGGCCTGGCCGAGGTGCCCGAGGTGCGGGTTCTCTCGCTGTTCGGCGACGATGCGCCACGTGTGGGTGTTCTTTCGTTCGTCGTCGACGGGTGGAACAGCTCCCACTTCGCGGCCGCGCTGTCCGCGGAGTACGGCATCGGGGTACGCGACGGCCTGTTCTGCGCCCACCCGCTCGTGCGCACCCTGCTCGGCACCGAGCCGCAGACGCAGGGCGAGTGCGGTGCCCCCGAGGCTGCGCCCGGCGAGAAGTCGCTCAACGCCATCCGCGTGAGCTTCGGCGCGGGCACGCCGGACGAGCACGTCGAGCGGTTCGTGCGGGCGGTGAAGGAGCTCGTCCGGGACGGCGCCAAGTGGAACTACCGCACCGAGGACGGGCGCTGCGTCCCTGACACCTCCGCCTGAGGCAGAGGGTCCGGGCGGTACGGCAGCCGGGCGCCCAGAAGGATCATGCGCAGGGCGCGCTCCGTCGCGTCGGTGAGGAACTCGCCGCCGCGGCCGAGCGCCTCGTGCAGCGAGACCGGCGCGGGCAGGATCGCGCTGTACGCGTCCACGCCCGAGGCCCGCACCCGGTGCGCCCCCTCGCCGATCGTGCCGGCCAGGACGAGGACCGGGCGTCCGAACCGCTTGGCCCGCCGGGCCACTTCGGCGGGAACCTTGCCGCGTGGGGTCTGGTGGTCCAGCGCCCCCTCGGCCGTGATGACGAGATCGGCGCGGGCCAGCCGGGCGTCCAGGTCGAGGTGGTCGAGGAGGACGTCGAAGCGGGGGAGGAGGCGGGCGCCGACCGCTGCGAGACCGGCGCCCAGGCCGCCGGACGCGCCCGTGCCGGGGCCGCGGTAGAGGTCCGTGCGCACGTCGAGGTCGCGGGTGAGGACGTCCGCCCAGCGCTCCAGCGCGGCTGAGAGCTCCTCCACCTGCGCGGGCGTCGCGCCCTTCTGCGGGCCGAAGACGCGGGCGACGCCACGCTCGCCGCACAGCACGTTGAACGGATTACAGGCGACCAGCAGTTCGGCGTCGTGCAGGCGCGGGTCCAGGTGCGACGGGTCGATGCGGTGGAGACGGGACAACGCACGTCCTCCCGGGGGCAGTTCCCAGCCGTTCGCGTCCAGGAGCCGGGCGCCCAGAGCCTGGAGGGCTCCCGCGCCCCCGTCGGACGTACCCGAATCGCCGCAGCCGACGAGGACCCGGCGTGCTCCCGCGTCCAGCGCGGCGCGGATCAGCTCGCCGACTCCGTACGTCGTGGTGGTGCCCGGGTCGCGCAGGCCGCGCGGGACGAGGGACAGGCCCGCGACCGCCGCCATCTCCACGACGGCTGTGCGTGCGTCGAGGAGCGCGAAGTGCGTGCCGACCGGCTCACCGACCGGGCCCGTCGCGGGCAGTGCGACAAGCCGGCCGCCACGGGCCGCGGCGAGTGCGGCGGCCGTGCCCTCGCCGCCGTCCACCAGCGGGATGAGATCGACCTCGGCGCCGGGGACGACACGGCGTACGCCCGCCGCGATGGCCTCGGCGGCGTCACGCGCGGACAGGGACTCCTTGAAGCCGCTGGGCGCGACGGCGATACGGGTCAGCATGGGGGCTCCTTGGGGTGGTCAGCGGACGGGGACGCCGAGCAGCGGCCAGACGGCCAGGGCGAAGAGCAGGACGAGCGCGGCGGTGAGCGGGGCCAGCACGGCGGACAGGCGCAGCAGGTCGCGTGGGGTGTAGGTGGGCGTACCGGGTATGTCGGCGAACAGCGCCACCGGTTTCGCCGATGCCGGGAGTGTGTGGCAGAAGCCCGCTGCCGCGGTGGAGGCCAGGGCGGCCGCGACCGGGTTGACTCCGGCGGCGGCCGCGGCGGCGACGACCAGCGGCACCAGTACGGACGAGCGCGCTGAGCGGGACTGCAGGATCAGATGCGCCGCGGTGCTGACGGCTATGACGACTGCCAGGAAGAGCCAGGGCGACATATCGAGGGGAACCCCGGCCACCAGCCATTTCGCCGCCCCCGAATCGGCGAGTGCCACGCCCATCGCCATCGTCGCCGCCATGAACAGCAGCAGCGACCAGGGCACGGTCTTCAGGGCGTCCTTCAGTCGTACGGTGCCGAGCGCCGGAGAGGCCGCGACGACCGCTCCGATCAGGGCCACGACAGCGGGTGGCACCTGGTGCAGCGGCTCGCTGCACCACAGGGCGACGACCGTGCCGAGCAGCAGGAGACAGCGCGTCTCCGCGGGCGTCCAGGGACCGGTGACCGGGTCGTCGCTGTGCTCCTGGATCTGTTCGGCGGTGATCCGGACAGGGACGCGACGGTCGGCGCGCCGGGTCGTGGTCAACAGCACGGCCTCCGCCGCCAGATGGGATGAGGCGACCGCCAACGGCAGTCCGAGCAGCAGCCATTGCGTGAAGCCGATCCGCTCCCCGGTCGCCTCCCACAGCACCGACACGGTGATCAGATGCGCTCCCGCACCGATCAAAGTCGCGACCGCGGACAGCAGGATCACCGTCGGGAACAGCAACGCCAGCATCACGACCAGGCGTTTGCGGTCGGCCAGCGCCTTGGCGAGGGCGAGGAAGACGGGTAGCGCGAGCGCGGCCCGGCCGGAAGTGGCGGGCACCGCGAAGGCGGTGACGACCAGCGCCGCGGTGGTCAGATGCACCAACTGCCGTACGGTGCGCGCTCCGCTGACCAGGAAGGCCGCGGCCCGCCCGGCGAGCCCGCTGCGCGCCACGGCGGCGGCGAGAACGAAGGCGCAGATCAGCAGCCACACCGTCGCGTCGCCGAGCGTCCCGAAGAGCGTCTCGCTGCTGATCACGCCGGTGGCGGTGAGTGCCAGTCCCGCGCCCAGCGCGATGTACGTGTCGTCGACCGTCGTGCCGATCCAGGCGCAGGTCGCGAGGGCGAAGACGGCGAGCGTCAGACGGGCGTCACCGCTGAGCCCGGGGAAGTTGCCGGGCACCAGCAGCAGTGCGCAGAGGGACAGCGCGACGCACAGTGTCGCGGTGTTCCGCAGGTTCAGGGTCACGCCATCGAGCGTTCACGTATGCGGTGAGTCCTCGATGAGCCGTACATGAAGGGAATTTCATGACACGCGTCAGATCGACGGTCAGACCGCCAGGCGGTACCCCATCCCGCGTACCGTCTCGACCTGCTGCGCCCCCAGTTTCTTGCGCAGCGCCCGCACGTACACATCCACGATGTTGGAGCCCGGGTCGAAGTCGTATCCCCACACGTGCGACAGGATCTGCTCGCGCGAGAGCACCTGCCCGGGGTGGCGCAGGAAGAGCTCCAGGAGCACGAACTCACGAGCCGTCAGGTCCACCGTCCGCTCCCCGGCCCGTGCCCGGCGGGTGCGCAGATCCAGCGACAGGGTGCCGCTGCGCAGCACCGTCACCTCCGGCGCCCTGGCCGCGGTGCGCAGCCGCAGCCGCACCCGCGCCAGCAGCTCCTCGAAGCGGAACGGCTTGGTCATCCAGTCGTCCGCGCCGCCCTCCAGGCCGGCCACCGTGTCCCGTACGGAGTCGCGGGCGGTCAGCACGATCACCGGCACCGTCACCCGTGCCTCACGCAGTTCGCGCAGCACCGTGAAGCCGTCCCGGCCCGGCAGCCCGATGTCCAGCACCACCAGGTCGAAGCCGCCCGTCACCGCGTACTCGTAGGCGGTGTCGCCGTCTGCGACGACCGTCGTGGTGAAGCCGTTGGCGCGCAGCCCCTTCTCCACGAAGGAGGCGATGCGCTCCTCGTCCTCGACGATGAGTATCCGGTTCACGTCCCGTCCCTCTTCGTGGTCACGTTCCCGTGCCCGTTCATGGGCGTTCCTCCTCCATTACGAGCACGAACGTCGCGCCGCCGCCCTCCGTGCCGTGCAGCCGTACCCGTCCCCGGTGGCCCTCCGCGATCGCCCTGACGATGGCGAGGCCCAGCCCCGCCCCGGTGGTGCGGGCGCCGCGGCGGGCAGTGCCGCGGCGGAACCGTTCGAAGATCACCTCGGCGTCCTCGGGGTCCACGCCGGGCCCCGAGTCCGCGACGTAGAGCTCGACTCCCCGGCCCGTGCTGCGCGAGCCGATGCGTATCGGCTGCCCGGGCGTGGTGTGCTGCACGGCGTTCTGCGCGAGCTGCACCATCGCCTGCGTGATGCGCTGCGGATCCAGCCGCACCTCCCGGTCGGCCGTCTCGACCAGCTCCCAGCGGCGGTCGCCCAGAGTGCGCGCCTTGACGAAGACGTCCGCGGTGAGCTCGGCGAGCTGCACCGGCTCGGGCCTGACGAAGTCCGGGCGCTCGGCCTTCGCGAGCAGCAGCAGGTCCTCGACGATCCGGCTCATCCGGTCCAGTTCGTCGGTGACAAGGCGAAGGGTCTCATCGCGCTCGGCCGGGTCGTCTCCCATGAGCTCCAGATGGCCGCGCACGATGGTGATGGGTGTACGCAGCTCGTGGCCGGCGTCGTCGACGAACTCGCGCTGGGCGGCGAAGGCGCGCTCCAGCCGGTCGAGCATCGCGTTGAACGTCTCGGTGAGCGCGGCGATGTCGTCGCGGCCGCGAACGGGGATGCGCCGGGTGAGGTCCTGCTCGGTGAGCTGCGCGGCCGCGGTGCGCACCAGCCGTACCGGCTTGAGGATCCGTCCCGCGACGACCCAGCCGATGCCCGTCGTCATCAGCAGGGCCACCCCCGAGATGGCGAGCAGGATGCGGAACACCTCGTCCGCGCCCGCCTGTTCGCGCCCCGGATGGAAGGCGACCACGAACGCCGCCTCCGCCTCACCGTCGTGCCGGGCCACGGTGACCTTGGCCCAGCGGATCTCGCCCGATGCGCGGTGCAGGGTGCCGGTGGACCGAGGCGACTCGAAGATACGGCGCCGGGCGTCGGAGTCCTCGTGCAGGGGCCGCTTCACGTCGATCTCGCGCGGCTGGGTGAGCTGTGCGGGTGTCGCGCCCGGCCGGCCCACCAGGCCGATCAGCTCCTCGTCCGGATCGGCGTACTGCCGCTCCAGGAAGACCCGCAGCAGCCGCGCGGGATCGGTGAACGGGCGACCGGTCCCGGGGTCGACGCCACGGTCCTCGAAGTGCGCGAACTCGCCGGTCTCCTGGGCGAGCAGCCGGTTCACCCGGTGGTCGACATCGCGCAGCAGGATCGAACGGGTGGTCGCGGCGACCGCGGCCAACGCCACCGCCATCACGAGCAGCAGCCAGAGAAGGATGCGGACCCGGGCGGATATCCGCCCGCGCGCGGCCTCAGCCGTCGTCGCCGGGCCCGTCGTCGTCTCCGTCTCCCGTGCCGCTGTCGTCGTCATCGTCACCCGTGGGGTTGTCGCTGACCGGAGGCCGGGACACGACCTCGTCGCTCGGTGTCGGCTCTGGGCTGGTGGGCGTGGCCGAGGGTGAGCCGCTGTCCAGTACCACCTTGGGCGGCACCGGGGGCTCGTCCGGGCTGTCGGTCAGGGCGTAGCTGGTCGCGGCGATGCCCAGCGGTATCGCCACGACGGCGGCCAGGGCGGCCATGCGGTGGGAGAAGACCATGGGGCGATCCTGCGCGCCCCGAGGCGCCGCGGGGATGAGCCGGAGATGAAGAGCTCTTCATCTGCGTATCGCCGGGCCACCGCACCACCCCGCGCGGCGGCACGGTTACGAATCGAGACCGATCGCGAACGCCGCCTCCAGGTCGTGCTGCGAGTACGTACGGAACGCGACATGCGTGTCCGTGGCCTCGACGCCCGGGATCTTGCTGATGCGGCCGGGGATCACGTCGGCCAGGTCGTCGTGGGCCTTGACCCGGACCATGGCGATCAGGTCGTAGGTGCCGGTCACCGAGAAGACCTCGCTGACGCTGTCCAGCGCGGCGATGGATTCGGCGATCTCCGGGATCCGGTCCACGCTGGTCTTGATGAGCACGATCGCGGTGATCACGGTTTGCTGTCTCCCTCAGTGGCCGCGGGCTGGGGTTTCACTCTAGCCCTGCCATACGTTCCCTCCCGCCGCCCGTACCGCGCCCACGCATAGAGAAAGCCCAGCGAGAAGCCCACCAGGTGGGCCAGATACGCGACGCCCGGGCCCTGGCTCGGGCGGCTGATCGCCATCCACTGCAGCGCGACCCAGAAGGGCAGGACCACCCAGGCCGGGAAGCGCAGCGGCAGGAAGAACAGGAACGGGAAGAGGCTGGTGACGCGGGCCCCCGGGAAGAGGAAGAGGAAGGCGCCGAGGACCGCGGAGATCGCCCCGGAAGCGCCCACCAGCGTCTGCTGCGACCCCGCGTGCGCGGTGGCATATCCCACCAGGGCGAGATAGCCGCAGCCGCCGTAGAACAGCGCGAACTCGATATGGCCCATGCGCTCCTCGGCCATCACGCCGAAGACGTACAGGAACAGCATGTTCCCCAGCAGATGCAGCCAGCTGCCGTGCACGAAGAGCGCCGTGGCGGGGGTGAGGACGGCCCGGGGCGCCCCGCTGAACAGCTCCGCGGGCACCACGCCCCAGCGCTCGAAGTACGCCGCCTGGGCGGCGATCAGCTCGTCGCCGCTGCCGTACACGGGGTTCAGTGCGGCGGCCGGCCCGGTGACGAAGATCAGACAGCACAGGGCCATCACGCCGTATGTCACGGGGGCCGTCCGGCCCCGCATCGCCCGTCGTGCCGCCGCGCCCAGGCCACCACGCCGTTTTCCCATCACGGTCAGAGCATGACGTAACGGGACCAACCCGTGCGGACCGCCTCGCCGCGACCAGGGCCCGAGCACGGGGTATCCGGCAGGCCGTAGGGTTACGTGCCATCCGCACCAGGTAAACGGACGCACCATGGATACAGGTGCATCCGGGAAACAGGTGCATCCGAGAAACTCGAAGGAAGCGACAGCACGATGACGGTTCCCCTTCCGACGGCCCAGACCCGCTGGCGCTGCACGCTCTGCGGCAATCTCACGCGTTTCGACGTGACCCGTTCGTCGAAGGTCGTCGAATACGTGCATCTCGATCTGGCCGGGGAGCCCACCGTCGAGGAGCGCCAGACGGTGAGTGAGACCATCGAGTCGGTGCGCTGCCGCTGGTGCAACGCGGTGGACCAGGTGGAACTCGTCGACAGGCCGGGCGCCGGCTCCTGAGGGAGCGGGCCTTCGCACAACCAATTGGGGTGACGGATGGTGGAGACCACAGGCGGGGAGCCGGCCGACGGCACCGCTGAGGTGCTCGACCGCCCGCTGCCCGACGGAGTGCGGCGCCGGGTCGTCCAGATCGTCTCGGACGGCTTCGGCGGACTGACCCTGACCGAACTGCCCGCGCAGCTCCGACAGTACGCGCGCTTCACGCCGAGCCGCCGCGCCAAGTTCGCCGGCAACGCGATGGCGGCGGCCATGGAGGCGGACCCCATCTTCCGCCAGCGCATCGCGGAACGGCTGCGCGAGGCCCAGCCCGAACTCGCGGGCGCACTCGACTCGGGCGCACCGCCCCCGGCCGCGGACCCGCTGGACGTCGCGGCCGCGGCCTATGTGCTCCGCCCCGCGGGCTGGGTGAAGCTGGTGACCGCCGCGGGCGAGGAGGCCCAGCGGGCGAACGCCGAGCGCGCCGACGAGGAGACCAGAGCCGAGCTGGAGCGGCTGCGCGAGGAGCTCGCCGCGGCCCGCGACCAGACCAGGATCGACACGGAACGGCTGCGCACGGAGCTGGAGTCGGCCAAGAAGGAGGCCGATTCGCTGCAGCGCAAGCTGCGCGCGGCCCTCAGCGACGTCAAGCGCGGCGAGGCCGCGCTGCGCAAGGCACGGGCCGAGACGGATGCCGTACGGGCCGAGGGCCAGGCGCAGTTGTCCGCAGCGGAGAGCGAGGCGCGGCGGCTCAAGGCGCGACTCGGTGAGACCGAGGCGGCGCTGGAGGCGAGCCGCCGGGCGGCGCGCGAGGGCCGCAGCGTCGAGGACATGCGCGTACGGCTGCTGCTCGACACCGTCCTCGATGCTGCCCAGGGGCTGCGCCGTGAACTGGCGCTGCCGCCCGTCTCCGGGCGCCCGGCCGAGACCGTGGACGCGGTGGAGCCCGGCCGCATGACCCCCAAGGACATCGCGGCCCGCGCGCTGTCGGACAGCGACCCGGCCATCCTGGACCAGCTGCTCGCGCTGCCCCAGGTGCATCTGGTCGTGGACGGCTACAACGTCACCAAGACCGGCTATCCGCAGATGCCGCTCGAGAAGCAGCGGTTGAGGCTGCTCGGCCAGCTCTCCCTGCTCGCCGCCCAGACCGGTGCCGAGGTCACGTGTGTCTTCGACGGGGCAGAGCTCGCCGCGCCCGTGCTGCTCGCGCCGCCGCGCGGGGTCCGGGTGCTGTTTTCCAAGCCCGGTGTGACAGCCGACGAGCTGATCCGTCAGCTGGTGCGCGCCGAGCCGCCGGGCCGGCCCGTGGTGGTCGTCTCGACCGACCGCGAAGTGGCCGACGGCGTCGCGAAGGTGGGGGCGCGGCCGGTCGCCTCGGCGGTGCTCCTGAAGCGCTTTTCGCGCGGCTAAGCGGAATAAGCGAGTCCTGTTCCCGTAAGCGGCGTAGGTCTCGTAGGTCCCATCAGTAACGTCTGGGTGCAATGCCCGAATTCGCGAGACCTTCACGCAACGTAGTGTCAGACGCGCATCACTGCACGTGAGTTCGCGGCAAAGAATGCACTGTGTGACGGAGATTTTTATGAGGATGATTTGAACTGATCACAGTTGGGTCACTAGGGTCTGGCGTCGAACCTCCACTCGGGTGATCGCTCATTGGGAGCGACGGTGGAGGGGCACCGCCCACCTCGTTCGGTAGGCGGCTGGAGGAAGAGGAGCTCGCCTTCGTGGCGTCCCACCGTCGACCCAAGCAGCCGAGCCGCACCCGTGTGACCGTGCTCACCGCAACCGCCGCCGCAGCCGTGGCGCTGACCTCGCAGGCCGCCAACGCGGCCCCGAGTGCCAAGCCCAGCAAGGACGAGGTCAAGGCCAAGGTCGACAAGCTCTACGAAGAGGCAGAGCACGCGACTGAGAAGTACAACGGCGCCAAGGAGAAGCAGCAGAAGCTCGACAAGCAGATCGACAATCTGCAGGACAAGGTCGCACGCGGCCAGGACGAGCTCAACGACCTGCGGGACGGCCTCGGTTCGCTGGCCAGCGCCCAGTACCGCTCGGGCGGTATCGACCCCTCCATCCAGCTCTTCCTCTCCTCCGACCCGGACGACTACCTCGACAAGGCGTCCACGCTCGACCAGTTGAGCAGCCAGCAGGTCGATGCGCTGAAGAAGATCCAGGAGAAGCAGCGCTCCCTCGCCCAGCAGCGCCAGGAGGCCTCCGACAAGCTCGCCGACCTCGCGGCCACCCGCAAGGAGCTCCGCGAGAACAAGGAGAAGGTCCAGGCCAAGCTGGCAGAGGCGCAGAAGGTCCTCAACACCCTGACCGCAGCGGAGAAGGCGGCCCTGGCCGCCGAGGAGGAGCGCGCCAGCCGCGACAGCGCCCGCAGCGCCCTCGGCGGCGGGCAGGCGGCCTCCGGCCGTGCCGCCGCGGCCTACTCCGCCGCCCAGAGCAAGCTCGGCTCGCCGTACGTCTACGGCGCCAGCGGCCCCAGCTCCTTCGACTGCTCCGGCCTCACCTCCTGGGCCTTCGCCCAGGCCGGCGTCTCCATACCGCGCACCTCGCAGGCGCAGGCCAGCGCCGGCACCCGGATCTACTCGCAGAGCGACCTCAAGGTCGGCGACCTGGTCCTCTTCTACGGCGACCTGCACCACGTCGGCTTCTACGCCGGCAACGGCCAGATCCTGCACGCGCCCCGGACCGGCACGGTCGTCCGCTACGAGTCGATCAACAACATGCCGTTCCAGTTCGGCGTCCGTATCTGAGTCGTCGTACGAGCGGTCCGGGAACGCCCCCGATCGGGGGAATTCCGGTACCTCCCGCTTACCCCGCGCCCCGTCGGTGACCTGCGTCTCCGACGGGGCGTCGCGTTGTTCGACTCGCCCCGGCCCTTTGGTCCCCGCGTGGTCGCCCGGCTACTGTCTGCCCTCGTTTCCCCCGGTACCGGGGGTCCGTCAGCGGAAGGGAGAGCGGTCACCCGTGGGGTCCCATCGCCGCCGCGCACACTCCGGCCTCGACCGGAGCGGGCGCGGCGCCACCGTCACCGTCCTGTCCACCGCAGCCGCCACCGCGGCCGCGGCCCTCGCCGCCGCACCGGCCGGCGCCGCACCGCGGGAGACCCCGCAGGACGTCGGCGCCGAGGTGGACCGGCTGTACGAGCAGGCGGAGAAGGCCACCGAGGCGTACAACACCGCGGACGAGCGCGCCGAGAGCCTGCGCGCCCAGGTGAAGACGGCCCAGGACCGGATCGCCCGCGGACAGGAGCGCCTCAACACCATGCGCGGCGCGCTGGGCGCGCTCGCCGGGGCGCAGTACCGGTCGGGCGGCATCGATCCCGCGCTGGCCCTGGTGCTCTCCGCCGACCCGGACGGCTATCTCGACAAGGCGGCGACCCTCGACCGCGTGAGCGCCCGGCAGGCCGACCGGCTCAAGGACGTCCAGGAAGCCCAGCGCGCCCTCGCCCAGGAGCGCACGGAGGCCGCCGACCGGCTCGCGCAACTGGAGCTCAGCCGCAAGGAAGTGGCCCGCCACAAGCGCAGCGTCGAGCACAAGCTCGCCGAGGCCCGGCGCCTGCTCAACGCGCTGCCGGCCGCGGAGCGGGAGGCCTACGACAGGGTCTCGCGCGACACCGGTCGGACCCCGCTTCTGGACCTGTCCGGCTCCGCCCTGCCGTCGTCGGCGCGGGCCGCGGCCGCCGTCGCCGCCGCCCGCTCGGCCATCGGACTGCCCTATGTGTGGGGCGCCAACGGACCGTCGGGCTTCGACTGTTCGGGGCTCATGCAGTGGTCGTACGCGCAGGCGGGCGTGGGGCTGCCGCGCACGTCGCAGGCCCAGCGGTACGCGGGCCGCCAGGTCTCGCTCGCCGAGGCGCGGCCCGGCGACCTCGTGACGTACCACTCCGACGCGAGCCACATCGCGATGTACGTGGGCAACGGCCAGGTCGTCCACGCGCCCTACCCCGGCGCCCCCGTGCGCTACGACCCCGTGGGAATGATGCCGGTCTCGTCGGTGACGCGGGTCTGAGCCGCTCCCGTCCGGCGTCACGCGGGTCCGATCCCTGCCGTGCCGCCCGTACGATCGGAAAGGTGGCTGGTCGACGGCGTGGTTCCCGGATGGTGGTCCTGTGGTGCGCGCTGCTCGCCCTGCTCTGCGGGCTCGTCGGATGCGGCGGGCCCGTGGCGCGCGACACGGCGGCGGCCGAGGTGCAGCGTCTCCTCGACCGGCGCGCGGACGCGGTGCTGCACCGGGACGAGAAGGCGTATCTGACCACCGGCCGGGGCGGCGTGGGACGCGCGGAGTTCGAGAACCTCGAGGACGTCCCGCTGGCCGCCTGGGAGTACCGGCTGACCCGCATCGACCGCTCCGGCCCGCGCGCCACGGCCGATGTCGGTCTCCGCTACCGGCTGGACGGCTACGACCGCGGCACGGTGGACGCGGCCCGCACCCTCCGGCTGGAGCGCCGTGACGGCAGCTGGTACGTCACCTCGGACCGCCCCGCCGAGGGCACCGCCGAGCAGCTGTGGGAGCAGGGCCCTGTCCAGGTCGCACGCGGCGCGCACAGCCTCGTCCTCGGCGTGGGGCAGGCCGGGGAGGAACTGCGGCGGTACGCGGACCTCGCCGACCGTGCGGTGCCCGCGGTGCGGGACGCCTGGGGCGGCGACTGGGCGGGGCGCGTCGTCGTCCTGGTGCCGAAGTCGCTGAACGGCATGGCGGCGCTGCTCGGGGCGCCCGCGTCCGGATACCGCGGGATGGCGGCTGTGACCACGGGCGAGGCCGGAGCCTCGGCGAAGGCGCCGGCGGACCGCATCGTGATCAATCCCGAGGCGTACCGCGTGCTCGGCGCCTTCGGCCGCCAGGTCGTCCTCACCCATGAGACGACCCACGTGGCCACCCGTGCGCACACATCGGCCGCGACCCCGCTGTGGCTCTCCGAGGGCTACGCCGACTGGGTCGGCTACCGCGGCACGGGACGTACGGCCGAGCAGGCCGCGCCCGAGCTGGCCCGCGCGGTGCGCGCGGGGGGGCTGCCGGACGCGCTGCCGGACGACGAGGACTTCGGCTTCGGGGGCGACGCGGCGCGCCTCGCGGAGGCGTACGAGGGCGGGTGGCTGGCCTGCCGGATGATCGCCCGCGACTGGGGCGAGGAGCGGCTGAACGACTTCTACCGCGCGGTGGGCGCGCACAAGGACCGGCAGGACGCGGTCGAGGCGGCCCTGCTGGACGTACTCGACACCACGCCCGCCGGGTTCACCGAGCGGTGGCGGGACTATCTGCGGGACCAGCTGGGCACGTGACGTCTTCTCCGGCGCGAGCGGCCGTCGCATGCCGGCGCCCGGCGTTCAGGAAGGTCTGAGGACCTCCTTGTCGCGGGCGGCCTGGGCGGGCAGCGGGCGGAGCTCGGGGGACGGCGGCTGCGACACCGTGTGCCGCCACAGACGCACGGCGGCGGTGACGGTCGCGGCGACCAGCAGGCCGTTGCGTACGTAGAGCAGGGTGACGCCCAGCGCGTCGCTGGCCACCACGTGCGAGAACCAGACGGGGAACTCCAGCAGTGTGACCAGGGTGGCGGCCAGCACCAGCCAGGCCGGCACCGCCATCCGGCTGCCGCGGAAGAGCAGGCACACGGCGGCGAGACCCACCAGCCACACCATGTACTGGGGGCTGATCACCCGGCTCGTGACCGTGAACAGCAGGACGGCCGTGAAGGCCGCGTCCGCGGGTGTGCTCGCCGACCAGGTGCGGGCGCGCAGCCGCCACACCACCAGCCAGCCGAGGGCCAGCACCGACAGCGCCTGCGCGAGCATGCTCACCAGCGGCACGTACGGGCCCAGGAACTCCACCGATCCGTAGTTGAGCAGCACCTGGCCCGACCAGCCGAAGTGCCGTGCCGTGTGGAAGGCCAGCGCGCCGAGCGACTCGACCTCGGTGCCGCGGTCCCGCTGGAAGGTCAGAAACGCCAGGGCGCCCGGCATGGCGGCGATGAACACGAGCGCTGTCAGGCCGCCGGTGACGGCCGCCGCGGACCAGGCTCGCGGCCACCTCGGGCGTCCCTCACCGGCGACGGGGTCCTCGCGCACCGCACCGACCAGCAGCAGTACCGGCCACACCTTCAGCAGCGCGCCGAAGCCCGCGAGCGCGCCCATCATGCGGGGACGCCGCGCACCCGCCAGCAGGGCCGCCACCGCGACGGCCGTCACCATCAGGTCGTAGCGGGCGTACGCGGTGGGCCCGAGCAGCGCCACGCCCGCGACCCACACCCAGACGCCGCGCAGCGTCTTGCCGGGCCGTCCGCCCGCATAGAGCAGCAGCGCCAGCACCAGCGCGTCGGCGAGGAAGGCCAGGACGAAGAACGCCGACGCGTAGTCGAGGAAGGGGAGCAGGGCGGGGGAGAGGACGGCGAGCGCGGCGGCCGGCGGGTACTGCCAGGTGACGTCGTCGAGCGGGAAGGTGCCGGTGCGCAGCACCTCGTACCAGCCCTGGTAGATCACCGAGATGTCGCTCGTCACATCGGGTCCGGGGAAGACGAACACCTTGAAGACGAAGAGCAGAAGGAGCGTCCGGCTCAGCCCCCAGGCCGCCAGGATCCAGACGTATGCCGGGATCCGGGTCCCACGTGCTCCAGCCATGCCCACCTCGTCCGTGTTCGCCTCGCCACAGCAGCCATGATGCCGGGCTGACCTGTGCGAGAGCCATGATGCTCGACCGTTCGGTACTGTCGCCACGATGCACAAGACCCTGATCGTGACCAACGACTTCCCGCCCAGACCGGGCGGAATTCAGGCATTCCTGCACAACATGGCGCTGCGCCTGGACCCGGAGCGACTCGTCGTCTACGCCTCCACCTGGAAGCGGAGCCGCGAGGGTGTCGAGGCCACGGCGGCCTTCGACGCGGAGCAGCCCTTCACCGTCGTACGCGACCGTACGACGATGCTGCTGCCGACGCCGCGTGTGACGGGGTGCGCGGTGTCGCTGCTGCGGGAGCACGGCTGTACGTCGGTGTGGTTCGGGGCGGCCGCGCCGCTCGGGCTGATGGCGCCGGCACTGCGCCGGGCCGGTGCGGAACGGCTGGTCGCCACGACGCACGGCCACGAGGCCGGGTGGGCCCAGCTGCCCGCGTCCCGCGGGCTGCTGCGCCGGATCGGCGACTCGACGGACACCCTCACGTATCTCGGCGAGTACACCCGCTCCCGGATCGCCGCCGCGCTGACGCCCGAGGCGGCCGCGCGCATGGTCCAGCTGCCACCGGGCGTGGACGAAAAGACCTTCCACCCCGGCTCGGGCGGCGACGCGGTCCGCGAGCGGCTGGGTCTGACCGACCGCCCGGTCGTGGTCTGCGTCTCGCGTCTCGTGCGGCGCAAGGGGCAGGACACCCTCATCCGCGCGATGCCGCAGATCCTGGCGAAGGAGCCGGAGGCCGTGCTGCTCGTCGTGGGCGGCGGGCCGTACGAGCAGGAGCTGCGGCGGCTCGCGGACGAGACCGGCGTCGCCCCGTCCGTGCGGTTCACCGGGGCCGTGCCGTGGGAGGAGCTTCCCGCCCACTACGGCGCGGGGGACGTCTTCGCCATGCCGTGCCGGACGCGGCGCGGGGGGCTCGACGTCGAGGGGCTCGGGATCGTGTACCTGGAGGCTTCCGCGACCGGGCTTCCCGTCGTCGCGGGGGACTCCGGCGGGGCGCCGGACGCGGTACTCGACGGGGAGACCGGGTGGGTCGTCCCCGGAGGGGACCCCGGGGCCGCCGCCGAGCGGATCATCGCGCTGCTCGGCGATGCGGAGCTGCGGAAGCGGATGGGGGAGCGGGGGCGGGAGTGGGTCGAGGAGCGGTGGCGCTGGGACCTGCTGGCGGAGCGGCTGAAGGCGTTGCTGTAGCCCTACGGACATAGGACCCGGGTGGGCCCCGGTAGCCGGGAACGGCTGTGGTGGGCGGAGCGGAACTACTTCCCGCCCGCCCACCGCAACCATCAATTGAGGAACCCCAACGGACAGCAACCAGCTCCGCGAAAGCGGCGCCGGTTTAGGCGCGATAGAGAGTCTCGATCTCGTCCGCGTAGTCCTTCGCCACCACGTTCCGCTTCAGCTTCAGCGACGGCGTCAGGTGGCCCGAGTCCTCCGTGAACTGGCTCGGGAGAATGCGGAACTTGCGTACGGACTCGGCCTTGGAGACCGCCGCGTTGCCGTCGTCCACGGCGTTCTGGATGGCGGCGACGAGGTCGGGGTCCTCGCGCAGGGACGCAGCCGTGGCGCCGGCCGGCTTGCCGTGGTCCTCGGCCCAGCGGCCCAGGAACTCCTCGTCGATCGTGACGAGCGCGCCCACGAACGGACGGCCGTCGCCGACCACCATGCACTCGGCGACCAGCGCGTGGGCCCGGATGCGGTCCTCGATCACCGCCGGGGCCACGTTCTTTCCGCCCGCGGTGACGATGATCTCCTTCTTGCGGCCGGTGATGGACAGATAGCCGTCCTCGTCGAGCGTGCCGATGTCGCCCGTGTGGAACCACCCGTGGGCCAGCGCCTCCTCGGTCGCGGCGGGATTGTTCCAGTACTCCTTGAACAGGTGCTCACCGTGCAGCAGCACCTCACCGTCGTCCGCGATCCGCACGACAGAGCCCGGCAGCGGCTGCCCGACCGTGCCGATCTTCGCCCGGTCCCAGGGGTTGAAGGCGGTGGCCGCGCAGGACTCCGTGAGGCCGTAGCCCTCGAGGACCGTGAAGCCGATGCCGCGGAAGAAGTGGCCGAGGCGCTCACCCAGCGGCGCGCCGCCCGAGATCGCGTACTCACCGCGCCCGCCGAGCACGGCGCGCAGCTTGCTGTAGACGAGCTTGTCGAAGGTCTTGTGCTTGATCTTGAGGCCGAGCGACGGGCCCGACGGGGTGTCCAGGGCGCGGCTGTACGCGATCGCCGTGTCCGCGGCCTTGTCGAAGATCTTGCCCTTGCCGTCCGCCTGCGCCTTGGCACGCGCCGAGTTGTAGACCTTCTCGAAGACGCGCGGCACGCCGAGAATCAACGTCGGCCGGAAGGAGGCGAGTTCGTCGGTCAGGTTCTTGATGTCCGGTACGCAGCCGAGTTTGATCGGCGCCATCATCGGCGCCACCTGCACCAGCCGCCCGAAGACATGGGCCAGCGGCAGGAAGAGCAGCACCGAGCACTCGCCGGTACGGAACAGCGGGCGCATCCGCTCCACGAGGTTGCCGCACTCCGCGAAGAAGCTGCGGTGCGACAGCACACAGCCCTTCGGGCGGCCCGTCGTGCCCGAGGTGTAGACGATGGTCGCCGGGTCGTCGGCCTTGGCGACCGAGCTGCGCTCCTCGACGGTGGCGTCGTCGACGTCCTTGCCCACGCGGCGTAGGACATCGATGGCGCCGGCCTCGATCTGCCAGACCGGGCCGAGGGCGGGCAGCCGGTCGCGAACGGACTCCACGGCGGCCGCGTGCGTGTCAAGCTCCACGATGCAGGCGACCGCGCCCGAGTCGCCGAGAATCCACTGCACCTGCTCCGGCGAACTGGTCTCGTACACCGGCACGGTGATCGCGCCCGCGCTCCAGATGGCGAAGTCGAGGAGGGTCCACTCGTAGCGCGTACGGGACATCAGTCCGACGCGGTCGCCCGGGCGCACACCGGAGGCGATCAGGCCCTTGGCGGCGGCCTGCACCTCGGCAAGGAAGGCCGCGGCGGTGACGTCCTGCCAGACACCGTCGACCTTACGGGCGATGACGGCGACGTCCGGGTGCTGTGAGGCGTTTCTGCGGACGATATCGGTCAGATTGCCGTCCGCAGGGACCTCGTACAGGGCCGGAAGGCTGAACTCGCGCAAGACTGCTGCTCCTCATAGGGCACCGGCGCCACGACAGTGTGCGTATGCGACGGTGCGGTCCAAGGCTCGGGCAGGGCGTGCTCATCGGGTTCAGTAGTTGAAACCCTGAGCACAACTGGACTGCCCGGACGTTACCGATCGGTACGGCCTCTCCGATAGGGGGTCCGGGCCAGATGTTCGCTGCGTCACATGTGCATGGCGATGCTTCGGGCACAGTAGTCCAAGCAATTCCCGACTGGGAAGTTACCGCAGGTCCGGGACCCTCTACCCACGTTTGACCGGCAGCTCTAGGGTGATCACCATGGCAGCTACACACGTCGGTTACAGCAGGACCAGAATCCACGTGGTCAGCGATGTGCACGGCAACGCCCGCGATCTGGCGAGAGCCGGCGACGGCGCCGATGCGCTGGTCTGCCTGGGGGACCTCGTCCTCTTCCTCGACTACGCCGACCACTCGCGCGGCATCTTCCCCGACCTCTTCGGCCGCGAGAACGCCGACCGCATCGTCGAGCTGCGCGCCGCCCGCCGCTTCGAGGAGGCCCGCACCCTCGGCGCCCGGCTGTGGGCGGGCATCGGCACGGACCGCGCGACGGCCATCGAGAAGGCGGTACGCAAGCAGTACGCCGAGATGTTCGCGGCCTTCCCCACTCCGACGTACGCGACCTACGGCAATGTCGACATGCCTGACCTCTGGCCCGAGTACGCAGGGCCCGGCACCACCGTGCTCGACGGCGAGCGCGTCGAGATCGGCGGACTGGTCTTCGGCTTCGTCGGCGGCGGACTGCGCACCCCGATGCGTACGCCCTACGAGATCAGCGACGAGGAGTACGCCGCCAAGATCGAGGCCGTCGGCGAGGTCGACGTGCTGTGCACGCACATCCCGCCGGAGGTCCCCGAGCTCGTCTACGACACGGTGGCGCGCCGTTTCGAGCGCGGCAGCCGCGCCCTCCTGGACGCGATCCGGCGCACCCGGCCCCGCTACTCGCTCTTCGGCCATGTCCATCAGCCGCTGGTGCGTCGCATGCGCATCGGTGCCACGGAGTGCGTGAACGTCGGGCACTTCGCGGGGTCGGGGCGGCCCTTCGCGCTGGAGTGGTGAGGGCTCGCCGGGGTGGGCTGGAGACGGTCCCCGGAGCGGTCGGGCCGAGAAGACGCGAGGACGGGTGACGGCCCGCGGACGTGTGCGCGGTAGCCTTCACGCTGCATGGACATCTGTCCTGACCGGACCGTATCTGGAGGAGCCACGGCGATGGCGGAACACACCAGCTCGAGCATCACCATCGAGGCGGAGCCGGCCGACGTCATGGCGGTGATCGCGGACTTCGCCCGCTACCCGGACTGGACGGGCGAGGTGAAGGAGGCCGAGGTCCTGGCCACCGACGACAAGGGCCGCGCCGAGCAGGTGCGCCTCGTCATGGACGCGGGCGCGATCAAGGACGACCAGACACTTGCGTACACCTGGACCGGCGAGAACGAGGTCAGCTGGACGCTCGTCAAGTCCCAGATGCTCCGGTCCCTGGACGGCTCGTACATCCTCAAGCCCGCGGGCAAGGGCGGCACCGAGGTCACCTACCAGCTGACCGTGGACGTCAAGATCCCCATGCTCGGCATGATCAAGCGCAAGGCGGAAAAGGTCATCATCGACCGCGCCCTGGCAGGCCTGAAGAAGCGCGTGGAGTCGAAGTAGCCCGTACCCGTTGTGGGTCGGCGTTCCGCGTAACCGTTGTGGGCAGGCGTTCCGCTGGGGGTGCCCCCAGGCCCTTAAGGCTCTGGGGGAGGAACGGGTGGGCACAACCCACGACGGCGGGTGCCGCTGACCAGAACCTCAGCCCCGCTAGGGAGCGTATGCGCGCCATCCTCCTCACCGGCCCCGGCGGCTCAGGCCGCACCACCCTCGCGGCAGCCACCGCGCTCCAGGCCGCCCGCCAGGGCACCCGCACCCTCGTGATCTCCGCCGACCGGAGCGACACCCTGGGCGCCGCGCTCGGCGTGCCCACCGGCGCGGACCCGGTCGAGCCCGAGCCGGGCCTCACGGCGCTGCGGCCCGACCCGGCGGAAGGTTTCCGGGACGATCTGCTCACCCTCCAGGACCGTGCCGCCCCGGCGCTGGACCTGCTGGGCGCCGCCCGCCTCGACGAGGAGGAGCTCACCCCGCTCCCCGGCAGCGGCGAACTGGCCCTGCTGCGCGCCCTGCGCGACGCGGCCGCCGCACCGTACGACCTGCTGGTCGTGGACCTCCCCCCGACCCCGGAGGCCCTCGCCGTCCTCGCGCTGCCGGAGCAGCTGCGCCGCTATCTGCGCCGCCTGCTGCCCGCCGAGCGGCAGGCCGCCCGCGCCCTGCGCCCCGTGCTCGGCCGCCTCGCCGGCGTGCCCATGCCGGGCGCATGGCTGTACGAGACGGCCGCCCGGTGGGACCTCGAACTCGCCGGAGTCCAGGCCGTCCTCGAGGATCCCGAGACGACGGTACGGATGGTCGCCGAGCCGGGCCCCGCGGGCGCCGACGCCGTGCGCACCGCCGCCACCGGCCTCGCCCTGCACAGCCTGCGCACGGACGTGCTGATCGCCAACCGCGTGCTGCCCGAGGCGTCCGCCGACCCCTGGCTCGGCGGCGTCGCCGCCCAGCAGCGCAAGGTGCTCGCCGAGTGGGACGGGACGTACGCGGTCCGTGAGGTGGCGCACCTGGGCCGGGACCCGCGCGGCGCCGACGACCTCGCGGCCCTCGACGCGCCCCTGACGTCGGCCGCCCCCACCCCCGTGAGCTGGCCCGTCGCCGACCGCCTCGCCGACGACGGCATGCTGGTCTGGCACATCCCGCTGCCCGGCGGCGCCCGGGACGAGCTCGAGCTGATCCGGCGCGGCGACGAAATCGTCGTCACCGCCGGGCAGTTCCGCCGGATCGTTCCGCTGCCGTCGGTGCTGCGCCGCTGCACCGTCGCCGGGGCGGGGCTGCGCGACGGCGAGCTGCGCATCAGGTTCGTCCCGGACCCGGATCTGTGGCCCAGTGCGGTGAATGGCGTACCTCCGTTCGGGTAACGTCGAAGACACAAGCCCCGGTCTCTGCAGGAGTCTGTCCTCATGAGTGACGCCACCGACCCCCCGCATAGCCTCAATGGCATGGGAGGTACCCCCGACGCATCCGGACCCGCCGACGAGGCGCATGTCCGTGGCGACGATGCGCAGGCCGCCGGACCGTTCGACCCCGACGCCTGGGCGAAGGCCTGTGCCGAGGACCTCGAGGCCGAGAAGGCGCGCCGCCGCGCCGAGCACGGGGCCCAGCCCGGTTCGGCCGCCGAGGAGCTGCGCAAGCTCGTCGACGCCGTGGCCGACAAGCTCTCCGGCCTCCAGTCGCCGCTGTTCGGCGCGGCCGCGGGAGGCGCCGCACAGCAGGTGGTCAACCAGTTCGTGCAGCAGGCCAAGGCCGCCGTCGAGCCCGTGATCGAGCGCAACCCGGAGGTCTTCGACCACCTGGCGGCCGCCGGATCCGAGCTGCTGGCCGCCTACCGCTCGGCCGTCGAGTCGCAGGAGCGGCGGTGGACCCGCGGCCCCGGCCCCGGCCCCGAGGACGAGGGTCCGGGCCCCGGAGAACACATCGACCTGGACTGAGCGGGTCCCCGGCAAGCGGTACGGTTGGCCTTAGCGGGGCTCGACCGAAAACTGAGGGACACATGGGACTCACCATCGGCGTCGACATCGGCGGCACGAAGATCGCGGCCGGCGTGGTCGACGAGGACGGCAACATCCTCTCGACCTTCAAGGTGCCGACCCCCACCACACCGCAGGCCATCGTGGACGCCATCGCCTCCGCAGTGGAGGGCGCGCGGGCAGGACACGAGATCGTCGGCGTGGGCATCGGTGCGGCGGGATACGTCAACCGCCAGCGCTCCACCGTCTACTTCGCCCCCAACATCGACTGGCGGCAGGAGCCGCTGAAGTCCGAGGTCGAGGACCGCGTGGGCCTCCCGGTCGTCGTCGAGAACGACGCCAACGCGGCCGCCTGGGGCGAGTACAAGTTCGGCGGGGGCAAGGGCCACCGCAACGTCATCTGCATCACCCTGGGAACCGGCCTCGGCGGCGGCATCATCATCGGCAACAAGCTGCGCCGCGGCCACTTCGGTGTGGCCGCCGAGTTCGGGCACATCCGCATGGTGCCGGACGGCCTGCTGTGCGGCTGCGGCAGCCAGGGCTGCTGGGAGCAGTACGCGTCCGGGCGCGCCCTCGTGCGGTACGCGAAGCAGCGGGCCAACGCCACGCCCGAGAACGCCACGGTGCTGCTGTCGATGGGCGACGGCACCCCCGACGGCATCGAGGGCAAGCACATCTCGATGGCGGCCCGCCAGGGCGACCCGGTCGCCGTCGACTCGTACCGTGAGCTGGCCCGCTGGGCCGGCGCGGGCCTCGCCGACCTCGCCTCGCTGTTCGACCCGTCGGCGTTCATCGTCGGCGGCGGGCTCTCGGACGAGGGCGAGCTCGTCCTCGACCCGATCCGCAAGTCCTTCAAGCGCTGGCTCGTCGGCGGCAACTGGCGTCCGCAGGCCGAGGTCATCGCCGCCCAGCTCGGCAACAAGGCCGGCCTGGTCGGCGCCGCGGACCTGGCTCGGGAGCCCGACCCCATCATGTGACACAAGGCGTCACGCGCCGTCCGGCAGCGCCCGCCGCGCCCCATGGGGGGCCACGGCGGGCGCTGCCGTGTCGGGCGCTGCCGTGTCGGGCGCTGCCGTGTCGGGCGCTGCCGTGTCGGGGACGGCGCGCCCTGTCGTGTTGAGGACGGCTAGCGTGCTGCTCGGAGAGACCAGCCTCGACCGCCCTGCCGTATCTTGATCGCCATGCCGACGAGCCCACCCGCCAGTCCGCTGCCCAACTCCCGTATCGAGCCCGACGGTTCGGCCATCATCCGGGTGCTCAGCTACAACATCCGGTCCATGCGCGACGACACCGCCGCGCTCGCCCGGGTGATCAGCGCCTGCGCGCCCGATCTCGTACTGATCCAGGAGGCGCCGCGGTTCTTCCGCTGGCGCAAGAAGCTGGCCCGGCTCGCGGCCGCCTCCGGTCTCGTGACCCTTTCCGGCGGGGCGACTGCGGCCGGTCCCGCGCTGCTGTGCTCGCTGCGCGCCACGGTCGAGCGGACCGAGGACGTCCTGCTGCCGCTCACGCCCGGCCTGCATCGCCGCGGCTTCGCGACCGCGGTCGTACGCTTCGGGGACGCCGCCCGGCTCGGCGTACTGAGCTGCCATCTGAGCCTGCAGGAGGACGAGCGGTACGAGCAGGGCGGGATGCTGCTCGACCGGCTCGCCGGGATGGGCGTGCCGTACGCCGTCGCGGGCGGCGACATCAACGAACGCCCGGACGGACGCACCTTCCGCCGGCTCGCCGCGGAACTCCAGGACGGCTGGGCCACCAGGCCGTGGGGCGCCGAGTACACGTCGACCCCGGCCGATCCGCACCAGCGCATCGACGCGATCTTCGCGACGTCCGGCGTGGAGATCCTCGGCTGCGGGGTTCCTGTGGGTCACCCTGGAGTCCACGAGAGGGACCTGAGGGCGGCCACGGACCATCTGCCGGTCCTGGCCGCCCTCAGAATTGCGCCTTTTTGCGCCTAAACGGGCGCCGCTCTCGGAGCGCCGGGACGCACATCAACGCCAGCACGGCGCCGGGATTCAGACCACCGCCCCGCGCCCCGGGTCGTCGTCCTCCTCGTCGTCGTCTCTCATCCGCACCACGAGCGTGGCGAAGCCGCCGAGGAAGCCGCCGATGCCGAGAGTCGTCAGCCACCAGGTCATGTCCCAGCCGAGCAGTATGGCGAGGAGCAGCAGCACGGGGCCGCCGACGACGGCGAGCCAGGCGAACTTGGCCGTGGTGTCGGCGGTGGGCAGGGGCGGCGGCTCCGGGGGTACGAAGTGCCCCTCGTCGTCCGCGTCGAAGTCGTCGTCGGACGGCTCCGGTGCCACGTAGTCGCGGGGGCCGACGCCGGGGGCGTAGGCGATGGAGCTGCCCAGGGGCTTGCCGGTCTTGTCGGCCTCGTCGGGCTTGTTCCGTGCGTCCGGGGACGCCTCCTCGGCCTGGTCCGCGTCGGCATCCCTGTCCGCGCCGGCCGGCCCCGGGGCGTTGTGCTCGATCTCCAGCAGCGCCAGGTCCTCCACCGACTTGAACGGCTTCGCGCCCGGCGGGTCCGGTGGCTCCTCGCCGTACCCGGCGACGATCGCCGCCCAGGCGGCCGCCTCGTCGAACGGCACGCCCCGCTCCTCCGGCTCGCGGCCCTCGTCGCGGTCCGCGTCGTGCTCAGCCACCGGTGGCCGTCCCTTCCCTGTCCCCGACCGGGTCCTCTGTTCCGCCGGCCTTCTCCGGGATCCCCGCCGCGACGGAGGTCCCGCTTTCGCCCGGCTCCGTGCCGGCGCCGGGAGCGAGCCGGCCGATGAAGGCATGGCTCTCCTCGAAGATCCGGTCCGCGTCATGGTCCAACGTCGCCACGTGGTAGCTCTGTTCCAGCAGGATCTCCGTGACGTCCGTGGACGAGACCCGGCTGAGGATGCGGGCCGAGTCGGCAGGCGGCACCACATGGTCCTGCGGGCTGCGCAGCAGCAGCAACGGCTGCGTGACCTGCGGAAGCTCGCCGTCGACCAGCCGGAAGAAGATCCGCAGGGAG
Source organism: Streptomyces himalayensis subsp. himalayensis (assembly GCF_013778455.1). GTDB lineage: Bacteria > Actinomycetota > Actinomycetes > Streptomycetales > Streptomycetaceae > Streptomyces > Streptomyces himalayensis. The sequence goes on from NZ_JACEHE010000014.1 coordinate 133,832, forward strand.
TGCGCGGCGTGCAGGGGCACCCGGTCGTAGCCGATCTCCTCGACGCCTTCCTTGGCGATGTCGCTGGTGATCCCCTTCGTCGTCCTGACGAGGTGCCGCGCGACCGGCAGCGCGTACGCCGAGAGGCCGTGCACCTTGTTCGCCGGGTTGACCACGACGACGCCGCTTACCGCGTCCCCGTGCCTGGCCGCGAGCCGCAGCGCGAGCGCGGCGCCCATGGACAGGCCGACGACGAAGACCTGCTTGCACCGCTCGACGAGCGCGCGGAACTCGCGGTCCACCTCCGCGTACCAGTCCTGCCAGGTGGTGAGCTGCATGTCCTCCCAGCGCGTGCCGTGCCCGGGCAGCAGCGGCAGCGCGACCGTGAGCCCGCGACCGGCGAGATACTGGGCCCAGGGACGCAGCGACTGCGGGGAACCGGTGAAACCGTGACAGAGGAGGACGCCGACCTCTCCGCCCTCGTGGCGGTACGGCTCGGCTCCAGGAAGGACCGGCACCTTCGGTCTCCAGTTCATGAGGCTCGGACGGGGTACCCCCGGCAATGGTCCGGCGACCACGTGCGTGGACCCACTTCGGAGGCGTACTTCACCGTACGCGACCGTACTGACACCGACCAGATCCGGGCGCGGTCGAGCCCGCCTGCTCAGGCGGAGCCAGGACCCCGCACGGGTTAAGGTCTGATCCACGGAAACAGGAGGCACCCGGGTGATCTACGAGGCAATGAAGTTCTCCATCGGAGGGCCGCTGAAGCTTGCCTTCAGGCCCTGGGTGGAAGGGCTCGAGAACGTGCCCGCCCAGGGCCCGGCCATCCTCGCGAGCAACCATCTGTCGTTCTCGGACTCCTTGTTCCTGCCCGCCGTCCTCGACCGCAAGATCACCTTCATCGCCAAGTCGGAGTACTTCACCACGCCCGGCATCAAGGGACGCCTGACCGCCGCCTTCTTCAAGGGCGTCGGCCAGCTGCCGGTGGACCGCTCGGGCGCGCGGGGAGCGGGCGAGGCGGCCATCAAGAGCGGCATAGGGGTCATCGAGCGCGGTGAACTGTTCGGCATCTACCCGGAGGGCACCCGTTCGCCCGACGGGCGCCTCTACCGCGGCAAGCCCGGAGGCCTCGCGCGCGTGGCGCTCGCCACCGGTGCGCCCGTCATCCCGGTCGCGATGATCGACACCGAGAAGATCCAGCCGCCGGGGAAGGTGGTCCCGAAGCTGATGCGCCCGGGCATCCGCATCGGCAAGCCGCTGGACTTCAGCCGCTACAGCGGCATGGAGCACGACCGGTTCGTGCTGCGCGCGGTGACCGACGAGGTCATGTACGAGATCATGAAGCTCTCCGGCCAGGAGTACGTCGACATCTACGCGACGGCCGCGAAGCGGCAGATCGCGGAGGCCGCGAAGGCCGAGAGGGAAGCGGCCAAGGCGGAGGCCAGAGCGGTGAAGGACGCCGGCGACAAGGGCGGAACGGAGCGGGAGCGGTCCGGCTCGTAGTGGCGCCGCCGCCGGCGGCGCCGAGGGTGGGGAACCTGAGGGTGGGGGAGCATGGCCAAGCGCGAGCGAGTCATGAGGATGTCGGTCGAGCAGCCGCTGTGGCGTGCGCTCACCGCGTACCGCGTCCTCACCATGCTGTACGCGATCGCGCTCTTCGTCTCCGCGTACGACGAGTTCGTGCGCCCCTGGGTGGCCGTCGCCTACTTCGCGGTGCTCCTCGTCTGGACGCTGGCCACGCTGCGCCAGGTCGCGAGCGCGGCCAGCTGCACCAGGTGGTTCCTCGTCACCGACCTCACCATCGCGCTCGCCGGCATCCTGCTCACACCGGTCGCCGACGCGCACGAGCGGATCGTGGCCGGCGGACCGACCCTGCCGACCATATGGACGGCGGGCGCCGTCCTCGCGTACGCCCTCAAGGGCGGCTGGCGCTGGGCGGCCGTCGCCTCCGCGCTCGTCGGCGGCGCCAACATCGTCCAGCGCGGCGCGCTCAGCCAGGACACCTTCCACAACGTCCTGCTGGTCTGGGTCGCCTCCATCGCCATCGGCTACGTCGTCGAGGTCGCCCGCGCCTCCGAGCGCACCCTCGCCCGCGCCCTGGAGATCGAGGCCGCGACGCGCGAGCGCGAAAGGCTTGCCCGGGACATCCACGACGGCGTGCTCCAGGTCCTCGCCATGGTGCAGCGCCGCGGCTCGGCGCTCGGCGGTGAGGCCGCTGAGCTCGGCCGCATGGCGGGTGAGCAGGAGGCCGCCCTGAGGGCGCTGGTCGCGGGGGGCCTGGTGCCCGCCTCGCACGCGTCGGAGGACGCCTCCCAGGGGGCGGTCGTACGCGTGGTGGAAGTACCGGACGACGAGGACGCCGCGGACGCGCCGTGCGACCTGCGCTCGCTGCTCGCACCGCACGCCGGAGCGCGGGTGACCCTCTCGGAGCCGGGCGCCCCGGTGCTGCTCGCACCCGCCGCGGCGAAGGAGGTCGCCGCCGCTGTCAGTGCCGCCCTGGACAATGTCCGCAACCATGCCGGCGACGGCGCGCGGGCCTGGATCCTGGTCGAGGACGAGCCGGACGCGGTCATCGTGACCGTGCGGGACGACGGTCCCGGCATCCCCGAGGGGCGGCTTGCCCAGGCCGAGGGGGAGGGCCGCCTCGGTGTGGCCCTGTCGATCCGGGGCCGGCTGCGGGACATGGGAGGCACGGCCGAGGTGATCTCGGTACCGGGTCAGGGCACAGAGGTCGAACTGAAGGTTCCACGGGGGAAGGCGACACGGAGATGAGCGAGAAGAACGAAACGGCCGCACAGGCACAGGAGTTGACGCAGAAGCAGGGGCCAGGGCAGGAGCATGGGCGGATCAAGGTGATGGTGGTCGACGACCACCCGATGTGGCGGGACGCCGTCGCCCGCGATCTCGCCGAGTCCGGCTTCGATGTGGTCGCCACGGCGGGCGACGGCGAGCAGGCCGTGCGCCGCGCCCGCGCCGTCGAGCCGCATGTGCTCGTGCTCGACCTCAACCTTCCGGGCAAGCCGGGCGTCCAGGTGTGCAAGGAACTCGTCGGGACCGACAAGACGCTGCGCGTGCTCGTCCTGTCCGCGAGCGGTGAGCACGCCGACGTCCTCGAGGCGGTCAAGTCCGGTGCCACGGGCTATCTGCTGAAGTCGGCGTCCACGGAGGAGCTGATCGACGCGGTGCGCCGCACGGCGGTCGGCGACGCCGTCTTCACGCCCGGTCTCGCCGGCCTGGTCCTCGGCGAGTACCGCAGGCTGGCATCCGAGCCCGCGCCCTCCGCCCCGGACGGGCCCAAGGCGCCGCAGCTCACCGAGCGCGAGACCGAGGTGCTGCGGCTGGTCGCCAAGGGCCTGAGCTACAAGCAGATCGCCGAACGGCTCGTCATATCGCACCGCACCGTGCAGAACCACGTGCAGAACACCCTCGGCAAGCTCCAACTCCACAACAGGGTCGAGCTCGTCCGGTACGCGATAGAGCGTGGCCTCGATGACGAGTGAACCGTGTCCCGCGTCAAGCCCGTCAACCTCACCCGCACCGGCAGCCGCTCGTTCGGGTGAAAGGGTCTCGATCAATGCCTCGATAATTCACCGGAATTGACCCTCCGCCCTGTCCCGAAGTGACGTGGATCACCATTAGCGTGACCCGCATCAGCTCATACCGGAGCGAAGGGACATTTCCATGCGGGTCGGAGTACTGACCGGAGGCGGCGACTGCCCCGGGCTCAACGCCGTCATCCGGGGCATCGTCCGCAAGGGCGTGCAGGAGTACGGCTACGACTTCACCGGCTTCCGCGACGGCTGGCGCGGTCCGCTGGAGGGCGACGCCATGCCGCTCGGCATCCCCGCGGTGCGCGGCATCCTCCCCCGGGGCGGCACCATCCTCGGCTCGTCGCGCACGAACCCCCTCAAGGAGGAGAACGGCATCCGCCGGATCCGGGAGAACCTCGCCAAGCACGAGGTGGAGGCCCTGATCGCGATCGGCGGCGAGGACACCCTGGGCGTCGCGGCACGTCTCGCCGACGAGTACGGCATCAACTGCGTGGGCGTACCGAAGACCATCGACAACGACCTGTCCGCCACCGACTACACCTTCGGCTTCGACACGGCCGTCGGCATCGCCACCGAGGCGATCGACCGCCTGCACACCACCGCCGAGTCGCACATGCGCGTGCTCGTCGTCGAGGTGATGGGCCGTCACGCCGGCTGGATCGCGCTCCACTCCGGCCTCGCGGGCGGCGCCAACGTGATCCTCATCCCCGAGCAGCGCTTCGACGTCGACCAGGTCTGCTCCTGGGTCACCTCCCGCTTCAAGGCGTCGTACGCACCCATCGTGGTCGTCGCCGAGGGCGCCATGCCCAAGGACGGCGACATGGTGCTCAAGGACGGCTCGCTCGACTCCTTCGGCCACGTCCGGCTCTCCGGCGTCGGCGAGTGGCTGGCGAAGGAGATCGAGAAGCGCACCGGCAAGGAGGCCCGTACGACCGTGCTGGGCCACGTCCAGCGCGGCGGCACCCCCAGCGCCTTCGACCGCTGGCTCGCCACCCGCTTCGGGCTGCACGCGATCGACGCGGTGCGCGACGGCGACTTCGGCAAGATGGTCGCCCTCCGCGGCACGGACATCGTCCGCGTACCGCTCTCGGAGGCCACGGCCAAGCTGAAGACGGTGGACCCGAAGCTGTACGAGGAGGTCGGGGTGTTCTTCGGCTGACCTGGGGCGCTCTCTCCCCGCAGGGCACGCCCGGGCTATGGGTCGTATATTCGCGATGTCGGCCCATAGCCCAGTAATCGGCCCATAGCCCAGGAATCGGCCCATAGCCCAGTAAGACGGGAGAAGCCGTGCAGATCATTGCCTTCGGGGTGCAGTCCGATGAGAAGCCGCTGATCGAGAAGGCATTCGCTGGTCATGACGACATCCGGTGCCTCGATGTCTTCCTCAACGAGGACACCGCCCCCATCGCGGCGGGCCACGAGATCATCTCCACGAGCGTCAACGCCGACCTGAGCGGCCGCGTCCTGGACACGCTCGCCGCCGGTGGAACGCGGATGGTCGCCCAGCGCTCCACCGGCTTCAACAACATCGACCTGGAGGTCGCCGAGCGCCTCGGCATCACCGTGGCCCGGGTCTCGTACTACTCGCCGTACTCGGTCGCGGAGTTCGCCTGGGCGCTGGCGATGGCGATCAACCGGCGGATCGTCCGCGCCTCCACCCGCACCCGCGACTTCGACTTCCGGCTCAACGGCCTGATGGGCCGCGACATGCACGGCCGTACCGTCGGAGTGCTCGGCACCGGCAAGATCGGCGAGGCCTTCACCCGGATCGCCCACGGCTTCGGCATGAACCTGCTCGGCTGGGACGTCGCCGAGAACCCCGCCTGCGTCGAGCTCGGCATGAACTACGTCGAGAAGGAGCGGCTCTTCGCCGAGGCCGACCTGATCAGCCTGCACGTACCGCTGCTCCCCGCGACCCAGAACGTCATCGACGCGACGGCCCTGAAGAACATGAAGGACGACGCGATCCTGGTGAACTCCAGCCGCGGCGGCCTCATCGACTCCCGGGCCCTCGTCGACGAGCTGCGCAAGGGCCGCTTCACGGGCGTCGGACTCGATGTGTACGAGGCGGAGGCAGGGCTGTTCTTCCTCGACAAGTCCCTGGAGATCGTCGTGGACGACACCCTGGCCCGCCTCGTCACCTTCCCGAACGTCCTGGTCACCTCGCACCAGGCGTACTACACATCCGACGCCGTCGGCCAGATCATCGACACCACGCTGCAGAACGTCCTGGACTACAAGGCGGGCCGCCGCTCCGACAACGTCCTGGTGCCGTCCGCCCCCAAGAGCTGACCCACCAGCTCCCGCACGATCGCCGCCCCGCGCAGCGACAGCACGGACTCGGGGTGGAACTGCAGTCCCGCGAAGCCCCGTCCTCGCAGCGCGTGCACCTCGCCCGTGGCCGCGTCCCGGCTGACCTCGACGCCGTGCGCCGACAGCTCCAGGGCCGCGTCGTCGTCGCACGCCGCCACGAAGCTGTTGTAGAAGCCCACGGTCTCCCGGCGCCCGAAGAGATCGATGTCCGTCTGCGCGCCCTGGTACGGCACCTCCTTCCGGACGATCTCCAGGCCCAGCTCGGCCGCGATCAGCTCATGGCCGAGGCAGACGCCCAGGACTCCGTGGCGGTGGGTCCCGATCACCTCGGCGGTGAGCGCCCGCAGGAATCGCATCTTGGGGTCGCCCGTGTCGCCCGTGTCGCCCGGATCGCCGGGCCCCGGGCCCAGCACCAGCGGACCCTCGTGCGCGAGCACCGCATCCCGCAGCCCTGGCTCGTCGTACCGCCGCACCGTCACCTCCAGGCCCGACGCACGCAGCACATGCGCGAGCATCGCCGTGAACGTGTCCTCGCCGTCCACGACCAGCGCATGCCCCTCCAGGGCCGCCGACCTCCCCTGCATCCGCAGCCAGAACGGCGCGAGCGCGGCCCTGCGGCCGTCGAGCGCGGCCTGGACGCGCGGGTCCTCCGCCAGCCCCGGCCGTTCCCGCTCCTCGCGCGGCCGGCCCGGACGCACCCCCAGAGCGGCCAGCACCCCTGCCGCCTTGGCGTGCGTCTCGGCGACCTCGCTCATCGGGTCCGAGCCGCGCACGAGCGTCGCGCCGACCGGGACCCGCAGCCGCCCGGCGGCGTCGATGTCGGCGGTACGGATGAGGATGGGCGAGTCGAGGGTCTGGGCCCCGCCGGCGTCCCGGCCGACGAGGGCCAGGGCCCCCGCGTAGTAGCCGCGCCCGCCGACCTCGTGGCGCTCGATGACACGGCACGCGTTCTGCACCGGCGAGCCGGTGACGGTCGCCGCGAACATGGTCTCGCGCAGCACCTCGCGGACGTCCAGCGACGACCTGCCTCTCAACTCGTACTCGGTGTGCGCGAGATGGGCCATCTCCTTCAGCCGCGGCCCGATGACGACACCGCCCATGTCGCCGACCGTGCACATCATCTTGAGCTCCTCGTCGACGACCATCGAGAGCTCCTCGATCTCCTTGCCGTCGCCGAGGAACTCCAGCATGCTCTCGGCGGTCGGCCCCTCGGCCGGGTAGCGGTACGTCCCGCTGATCGGGTTCATGACGACCGTCCCGCCGGACATGCGCACGTGAACCTCCGGGCTGGCCCCGACCAGGGTGCGGTCGCCGGTGTGCACGACGAACGTCCAGTACGCGCCGCGCTCGCCGACCAGCAGCCGCCGGAACAGCGCGAGGGCATCGGCCCTGGTGAAGCCCGGGATCTCACCCTCGTACGTCCGCCGGATGACGAAGTTCGCGCCCTCGCCCTGCCCGATCTCCTCGCGCAGCACCCGGCCGACGATCTCCGCGTACTCCTCGTCGGCCACGTCGAAGGCACCGCCCTCGACCCGTACGTCATGGGCGGGCAGCTGCAACAGGGCCTCGGCGAGCGGCAGTTCGTACGTCTCCTCGGCGGTCAGCACCGCGAGCGGGGTGCCGTCGTCCGTCACGTCGAAGCCGCGCTCCCGGATCTGCCGGAAAGGGACGAGCGCGAGCGACGGCCGGTCGCCCACGGGAATGTCGGCGAGGCGCTCGACCTCGCGGACGGGGCCGAGCAGCACCTCGACCGTGTCCGAGCCGTCGGCGGCACGCCCGGGCGTGCGGCGGCGCAGCAGGGCGAAGGGCGGGCAGTCGTCGTCGAGCAGTCTGTGCAGGTCCACGGCGGGGTTCCTTCCCTGGGGTTGTGCTGGGAGGAACGGCCTGGAAACACCGAAGGCCGCCCCTCGGGCGGCCTTCGCGAGTCTTCGAGTACGCGCAGTCAGTGGGCCGCCGAGTGAGCGGTCCACCACCAGTTCTGGATCGTGTGCGCGAACATGCCCGGCACCCTACCCGAAGACGGGGAGCGGTGGGCCCTCAAAACAGGGGCCAAGGCACAAGCCGCACACAACTGCGGCTCACGCCGCGGGACGCGACGGGCCCCTCCGCCACCGCGCGTGCGGACCGCGGCCTCCCGTACGCGCAGGTCGGAGCCCTGTACCACTCGCCACAGGCGTCGTCGAACGAGCGCGCACCGTCTCACTTGGTGAGCGGGCTCGGGGGTGCCCGACACGACCCCGTAATGTGGGGCACGTGACCGTGAACGCTAAGTCCACCGCTGCCGGTGGCAACACCTGGCGAGACCTTCCCGCGGCGCAGCAGCCTGAGTACCCCGATGCCGAGGCTCTGCGCGACGTCGTCGCGGAGCTCGAGTCGTATCCGCCTCTCGTCTTCGCAGGCGAGTGCGACCAGCTGCGTGCCCGGATGGGAGCCGTCGCCAGGGGCGAGGCGTTCCTCCTCCAGGGCGGCGACTGCGCCGAGGCCTTCGACGGCGTGTCCGCCGACCACATCCGCAACAAACTGAAGACCCTGCTCCAGATGGGCGCCGTGCTGACGTACGCCGCGTCCGTGCCGGTCGTGAAGGTCGGCCGGATCGCCGGTCAGTACTCCAAGCCGCGCTCCAAGCCGACCGAGACCCGCGACGGCGTGACCCTGCCGACGTACCGCGGCGACTCCGTCAACGGCTTCGACTTCACCGAGGATGCCCGCGTCCCGGACCCCCAGCGGCTGAAGCGGATGTACAACGCCTCCGCCTCGACGCTGAACCTGGTGCGCGCCTTCACCACCGGCGGCTACGCCGACCTGCGCCAGGTCCACGCCTGGAACCAGGACTTCGTGAAGTCGTCCCCCTCGGGCCAGCGCTACGAGCAGCTGGCGCGCGAGATCGACAACGCGCTGAACTTCATGCGGGCCTGCGGCACGGACCCGGAGGAGTTCAAGACCGTCGAGTTCTACTCCTCGCACGAGGCCCTGCTGCTCGACTACGAGTCCGCGCTGACCCGCGTCGACTCGCGCACCGGCAACCTCTACGACGTCTCGGGCCACATGGTCTGGATCGGTGAGCGCACCCGCCAGCTGGACGGCGCGCACATCGAGTTCGCGTCGAAGATCCGCAACCCGATCGGCATCAAGCTCGGCCCGACCACGACGGCCGAGGAGGCGCTGCAGTACATCGAGCGCCTCGACCCCGAGCGCGAGCCGGGCCGTCTGACCTTCATCGTGCGGATGGGCGCGGACAAGATCCGCGACCGGCTGCCCGAGCTGGTCGAGAAGGTCACGGCCTCGGGCGCCGTGGTGGCCTGGGTGACCGACCCGATGCACGGCAACACGTTCGAAGCGGCCTCCGGCCACAAGACCCGGCGCTTCGACGACGTGCTCGACGAGGTCAAGGGCTTCTTCGAGGTCCACAAGGCGCTGGGCACCCACCCGGGCGGCATCCATGTGGAGCTGACCGGCGACGACGTCACCGAGTGCGTGGGCGGCGGCGACGAGATCTTCGTCGACGACCTGCACCAGCGCTACGAGACGGCCTGCGACCCGCGGCTGAACCGCAGCCAGTCGCTTGACCTGGCCTTCCTGGTCGCCGAGATGTACCGGGACCAGTAAGCGGTCCTCTACGCATGCCTCTACGCATGAAGGTGGGGCGCGGATCCATGTGATCCGCGCCCCACCGGTGCGTCCGGGGCTTTTACGCCCTCGACGTCCCGGGTAAGGTTAGGTTAGCCTCACCGACGAATCGGGACGGCGCTACGAACGATCCCGAACATCACCGGGGAGGTGAACCGCGTGTACGTCTGCAACTGCTTCGGTGTGACCGAGGCGCAGGTGAAGAAGCACGCGGAGGACGGTGCCTGCACCCCCCGCCAGATAGCGTCGGCCTGCAAGGCGGGCACGGACTGCGGCTCCTGCGTACGCCGCATCCAGGCACTGCTCGGCCGGGGCGCATGCCCCCGTCGCGAGCTGGTGGACCAGGGCTTGGGCGTCGCCGCGCTGGCAACGGAGCCGGAGCTCGAGCAGCTCGAGGGCGCGGCGTAGCCACCCTGCTCAGCCGGCCTGGCATGGGCCCGCAGAAGCCTTTCTGCTCCTTTACCGCTCGATCCGTGGACCAGCTCTCGCTGACTGACGGCCGACCCTCGTCCGACTGCCCGGCTAGCTCTCGTCCGGCTGCTCGATGACCTGCGCGATGTAGAGCGCCTCGCCCAGCTTGTCCACCAGGTCCAGCTGCGTGTCCAGATAGTCGATGTGGTGCTCCTCGTCCGCGAGGATCGACTCGAAGATGTTCGCAGACGTGATGTCGCCCTTGGAGCGCATCACCTCGATCCCGCGCTTGAGGCGGTCGATCGCCTCCACCTCGACCTGTCGGTCGGCCTGGAACATCTCGGTGATGGTCTGCCCCACGCGGACATGGAAGAGTCGCTGGTAGTTGGGGAGGCCTTCGAGAAAAATGATCCGGTCGGTGAGTACCTCCGCGTGCCTCATCTCGTCGAACGACTCAGCGCGGGTGTACTTGGCGAGCTTCGTCCAGCCGTAGTTCTCCTGCATCTTCGCGTGCAGGAAGTACTGGTTGATCGCCGTGAGCTCGCCGGTCAGCTGCTCGTTCAGGAATTCGATGACCTCGGGGTCGCCCTGCATCGCAGAGGCTCCTTCCACATGCGTGACTGGCAGTGCAGATGGCGCGCATCCTTGCACCGGCGCGGTAGATCGTCCAGTAAGTGCACGCTTAGTAGGAGTTGCCCGAATCGGTGCGGGGCCGGTCAATTGCACTCCCTCCGGTCTGTCAGGATGGAGGCATGGGTCATCCTTCGGGTCGCGAATCTCGGGAAGCAGTGCAGTCCGAGCTGCCGCCGGGACAGCGACTGCAGAAGGGCTGGCCGGTCACGCACTACGGTCCCGTACCCAAGTTCCGACCGGAGCGCTGGGATTTCCGGGTCTTCGGCGCCACCGCCGACGGGGACAAGCACTGCTGGACGCACGAGGAGTTCTCGGCCCTGCCGTACTCCACGGTCGTGGCCGATCTGCACTGCGTCACGAAGTTCAGCATGCTCGGCGCCGAATGGGGCGGCGTCCGTGCCATGACGATCCTGGAGCTCGCGCCGCCCGCGCCCCATGTCACCCATGTGATGGTCTGGGCAGAGTACGGCTTCAGCTCGAATCTGCGGCTGTCCGACTTCATGTCCGACCGGACGATCTTCGCCACCCACAAGGACGGCGAGCTCCTCACCGCCGAGCACGGCTTTCCGCTGCGGCTCATCGTGCCCCATCTGTACGCCTGGAAGGGCCCCAAGTGGGTCCGCGGCGTCGAGTACATGAGCGCCGACCGGCGCGGCTTCTGGGAGGAGCGCGGCTACCACAACATCGGCGACCCCTGGCGTGAGCAGCGCTACTCGTACCAGGAGGAGCCCGGGGACGGGCCCGAGCTCTGAGCTTCCTGCTGTGGACCCTTCCTGCTGTGAAGCCTTCCTGCTGTGAAGCCTCCCCGCCCTGAGCCTCACTGCCGGCAGGCGGGCGTCAGCCGTCTAGCCGTCCCTGAGTTTCTTCAGGCGCGCAACGTCCGCCGCGTGGCCCTCCTTGCGGCCCGGTGTCTCGATGATCAGCGGTACGCCCTGGGTCGCGGGATGGCTGAACAGCTCGCGGAACGGGTCCTCGCCTATGTGGCCGCTGCCGATGTTCTCGTGACGGTCCTTGTGGGCGCCCACCACATCCTTGGAGTCATTGGCGTGGATGAGCCGGAGACGGCCCTCGCCGACTGTGTCGACCAGTAGGTCGAGAGTCTGCCTCATCCCGCTGGGGCCGGTCAGGTCGTGGCCCGCCGCGAAGATGTGGCAGGTGTCCAGGCAGACGCCGAGCTTGGGGTGGGCGTCGAGAGCCTCGAAGTACGGGCCGAAGTCCCAGGTGCGGGAGCACAGCGAGGCGCCCTGGCCTGCGGTGGACTCCAGCAGGAGGTACGGATCGTCGTCGTCGGTCAGCTCTTCGAGCAGCGGCAACATGTGTGCGCGTACCTGCTTGAGCGCGACCGCGCGGTCCCGTCCGCCGGTCGCCGAGCCGGTGTGCACGACGACACCCAGGGCGCCGATCTCGCGCCCGCGGCGCAGTGAGTGCCGCAGCGACTCCACGGACCGCTCGACGGTCGCTTCGGTGTGCGAACCGAAGTTGATCAGATACGGCGCGTGCACGTACGCGGGAATCGACTCGGCAGCGCAGGCCGCGCGGAACTCCTCATCCTGCCTCGAATTGCCGACGGGCGTCGCCCAGCCGCGCGGATTGGCGACGAAGACCTGGACGGTCTCGGCGCCGATCTCGCGTGCGTACGACAGACCGATGGTGGAGAGGCCGCCGGCCACGGGGACATGGCTGCCGACGGGATTACGGGACTGCTGGCTTGTCACACCCTTCAGGGTGTCACGAGGCCGGGGGCGCTCCGGCAGGGGATGGGCGCCCCAGGGCCGCGTGGCCGGGCACGCGCCTGGCCATGCGCCCCTCAGCCGATCTTGAGGGTGATCGTCGACCCCTTCGGGGCCTCGTCGCCGCCGTCCACCGACTGGCTCCTCACCGTGTCGCCGAAGAACCCGAACAGGCCCCGGTCCTCCTCGACCTCGAACCCGGCGTCCTCGAGCTTCTGCCGGGCGTCGTCGACGTTGTCGCCCACCACGTCGGGGACCTCGACCATCACCGGGCCCTTGGAGATCGTGAGGGTGATCGTGTCGCCCTCCGCCACCTGGCGGTCCGCGGCTGGCGACTGCCTGGCCACCGTGCCCGCGTCGAACTCGGAGTTGACCCGGACGGAGGCGATCTCGACCTTCAGGCCCTCCTCCTCCAGGTCGGCGGTCGCGTCCTCGACGGACTCGCCCGTGACATCGGGCACGTCCACCGGGCTGCCCCTGCTGACGGTCAGCGCGACGGCCGAGCCGGCCCTGCGCACCGTGCCCGCCCCCGGGTCCGTACTGATCACGGAGCCCCTGCCGACTTCCTCGCTGAACGCCCTGGTCACCATGCCGGGCTCCAGACCGGCGTCCTTCAGCGCGGACTTCGCCTTCGCCAGGGTCACGCCCTGCAGATCCGGGACCTTCACGGTCTCCGGGCCCAGCGAGAGCGTCAGCGTCACGCCGTCGTTGTGGCGGATGCGCGCTCCGGGCTCGGGGCTGGTGCTGATGACGGTGCCGCGCGTGACGGTGTCGCTGTACCGGCGCTTGACGCCGTTCACCTCGAGACCGGCGTCCGCGAGCTGCTGCCTCGCCTGGGCCTCGGTCTTCGCCAGCAGCGGCGGCACCTTCGTGAACTGGCCGGAGTTGATGTACCAGACGCCGGCACCGAGCCCCAGCGCCAGCAGCACCGCGGCGATCACCGCGAAAATGCCGCGCCGATCGCGCCTCGGGCGCCGCGGAGGAGCAGGAGGCGGGGACTCGAACCGGCTCGTGCGGTTGAGCACGGCTTCGTCAGGGGCGTCGTCATGGACGGGCAGCGGCCGCGGCATGGACAGCCCGCGGGGAATCACGCTCGTACGGTCCCCGGAGATGTCACGCCCGTCGTGCCCATCGCCGCGGGCCCCCGGCGGCACCGCGTCCAGCTGCTCGTCGGTGAGCCCGGCCCGCGCCTCTCTGACGGCGGCCAGCAGCGCCACCGCGTCCTGCGGGCGCACACCCGGCGTACGGGCGGTCGCGGACGCCACGAGCTCGTCGAGCGCGTAGGGCAGGCCCGGCACGGCGGCCGACGGCGGCGGCACGTCCTCGTTGAGGTGCTGGTAGAGCACCTGGGCCGGGGACTCGCCGGAGTGCGGTTTGCCGCCCGTCAGCATCTCGTAGAGGACGACACCGCACGCGTACACGTCGACGCGCGGGTCCGAGGTGCCGTGCTCGATCTGCTCCGGCGCGAGATACGAGACGGTGCCGAGGACGGCGCCGGTGGTGCTGGTCACGGTGTCCACGGCCCGTACGAGACCGAAGTCGGCGACCTTGACCCGTCCGTCGTCCCCTATCAGGACGTTCTCCGGCTTCATGTCGCGGTGCACGAACCCGGCGCGGTGCGCGGCGCCCAGCGCGGCCAGCACCGGCTCCAGGATGTCCAGTGCGGCCCGCGGCTGCAGGGCCCCGCGCTCGCGCAGCACGTCACGCAGGGTGCACCCTGCCACGTACTCCATCGCCAGGTAGACGTAGCCGCCGTCCGTGCCCTGGTCGTAGACGCCGACCACATTGGGGTGTGAGAGCCGCGCCACCGACTTCGCCTCACGGATGAAGCGCTCGACGAACGACACGTCCGCGGCCAGCGCAGGGTGCATCACCTTGAGCGCGAGAACACGGTCGAGGCGGGTGTCCACGGCCCGGTAGACCGTGGCCATCCCGCCGACCGCGATACGGGCGTCGATGCGGTACCGCCCGTCGAGCATCTGCCCGACGAGGGGGTCCTGAAGGGTCGTGTCCACGGAGGCGAGTGTACGAGCCGGGACTGTCACCGCCGTCCGCCGCGGGAATTCCGGGCAGGGAATGCGGCAGAGCTGTGACCCTTGCCACCGGAGGTTCCGGCCGTCACCGGGACGCCGGGCGCACCGGTGTCAGAACGCCGGCCGCTCCGGGTCCAGCCGGGCCAGACCCTCCGTGGGAGAGGACGCCTCGGCGAAGTGCCGCCGCGGAATCCGCCCCGCCCGCCGCGCCAGGCGGCCCGCCTCGACCGCATGCCGCATGGCCTCGGCCATGAGCACCGGCTCCTGGGCCCGGGTGACGGCTGAGGCGAGCATCACACCCGCGCACCCCAGCTCCATCGCCAGCGCGACGTCCGACGCCGTGCCCGCGCCCGCGTCCAGAATCACCGGCACGCGCGCGTGCTCCACGATCAGCTGGAAGTTGTGCGGATTGCGGATGCCGAGACCGGACCCGATGGGCGAACCGAGCGGCATGATCGCCGCGCAGCCGACGTCCTCGAGCTTCCGCGCGAGGACGGGGTCGTCGTTCGTGTACGGCAGGACGGTGAAGCCGTCGTCGACGAGGGTCTCGGCTGCGTCCAGAAGCTCGATGGGGTCGGGCAGCAGTGTGCGCTCGTCCGCGATGACCTCAAGTTTGACCAGATCGGTGCCGAGGGCCTCACGCGCGAGGCGGGCGGTCAGTACGGCCTCGCCGGCGGTGAAGCAGCCCGCCGTGTTCGGCAGTACGCGGATGCCGAGGCGGTCGAGGACGGAGAGCACCGAGCCCTGGACGCCCGGGTCGACACGGCGCATGGCGACCGTCGTCAGCTCCGTTCCGGACGCGACGAGGGCCCGCTCCAGCACGTCGAGGCTGGGCGCGCCGCCGGTGCCCATGATCAGGCGGGAGGAGAGGGACAGCCCGCCGATGACGAAGGGGTCGTCTGCCATGAGTCTGCTCAGCCTCCCTGGACTGCGGTGAGGACCTCGATGCGGTCCCCTTCGGTGAGCGCGGTCGTGGGCCACTCCGCGCGCGGGACGACGGTTTCGTTGAGCGCCGCGGCGACCCCGGACGGTGCGGTGGTGAGCGTCGCGACGAGTGTGCCGAGTGCGGTGCCCGCGGGGACCTCCCGCGGCTCGCCGTTGACCGAGATGCTGATCGACGTGCTGACCGGGCGGCTCATGCGGGCTGCTCCGTGAAGGTGGCGGCCGGCTCTGTGGCCGGCTGAGGGGTCGGCTCTGTGAGTGCGCTGCGCGCCGTGCGGGCGGTGAGCGCCGGGCCGAAGCGGGCGGGGGTGAAGGGGCGTGCCTCTTCGGGCAGTTCGCCGGTCGTCAGGGCGTGCGCCAGCACGTCGCCGGTGACCGGTGTGAGCAGCACGCCGTTGCGGTGGTGGCCGGTGGCCAGCAGCAGGCCGGGCAGGGCCGTCGGGCCGAGCAGCGGCGCGTTGTCCGGTGAGCCGGGCCGCAGTCCGGCGCGCGTCTCCGTGAGGGGCAGCTCGGTGATGCCGGGCACCAGCTCGTGGGCGTCGCGCAGCAGCTCGTACACGCCGCCCGCGGTCACCGTCGTGTCCCAGCCGAGCTCCTCGCTGGTGGCGCCCACGACCAGCTCGCCGTTCTCACGCGGCACCAGATAGACCTGGCTGCCGCGGACGACGGCGCGCACCGTGCGGCTCAGGAACGGCGCGTACTGCCCCGGCACGGCCAGCCGCAGCACCTGGCCCTTCACGGGTCGCACGGGCGGCAGTACGTCGTCGGGGACGCCGTCGAGTCTGCCGCTGAGGCTTCCCCCGGCGAGGACCACCTGACCGGTGGTGATCCGGGTGCCGTCGGCGAGGACGACTCCGGTGGCCCGGTCGCGTACCACCGTCAGGCGGTCCGCCCAGAGCCGGTGGAAGGTCACCCCGGCCCGCTCACAGGCCGCCACCAGCGCCTTGGCGAGGCGCCGCGGATCGACCTGGTGGTCGCCGTCGACCCGGAGCCCCCCGCGCACCCCCGGCGCGAGCATCGGCTCCAGGCGTCGGCACTCGCGCCCGGTGAGCCATTCCGACTCGAGGTCGCACTGGCGCTGCAGTGCGTGCAGTTCCCGGAGGTGGGCGCGGTCGTCGGCGTCCAGCGCGACGGCGAGCGTGCCGGACCGGCGGTAGCCGAGGTCCTGTCCGGTCGCCTCGGTGAGCTCCGCGGCGAAGCCCGGATAGCGGCGCGCGGACTCGAGGTTGAGGCCGAGCAGCGTCTGCTCGCCGTAGTGCAGTTCGGTGACGGCGGCGAGCATGCCCGCGGCCACCTGGGCGGCCCCGCCGCCCGGCTCGGGGTCCACGACGGCGGTGGACAGCCCGCGTTGCGCGGCCCGCCAGGCCGTGACGAGCCCGATGATGCCGCCGCCGACCACAAGGACGTCGGGTGAGGAACCCGGATGGATCGGAGAATCGGGACCGGAAGCGATCGATGCTGAATCGGGTGAATTGCGCACATCGCGTGCTGGCATGGGCGTCGAGCCCCTCCCTTCGCCGGCATGACCCGGATCAGGTTCGTACGGTCGGAGGCCGTCCCAGCCTCCCTCTCAGCCCGGTACGTCCGGGCTCCCGCGAGTACGGTGGCCACCCTAGCCCTTCGTCCCGCACCTCAGTAAGGGAGCCTTCGCCCATGCGCCGCCCGTCCGTACGGTCCCTCGACGGTCTCGTCCTCGCTCCGGTAGCCGACCAGGCGCCGGGTCAGGTCGGTACGCGGACCCGGTTCACGTACCACGAGAAGGACGGGGAGGTCTGGGCCGAGTATGCGGGCGGCGATGTCGTGCGCGGCCATCTCGTGGGTACGCGAGAAGGCGACCGCCTCGACTTCCGGTACGTGCAGTTGAAGCGGGACGGTACGACCTCCTCGGGTCACTGCGTGTCGACCGTCGTCGAGTTGGCGGACGGCAGGGTGCGGCTGGAGGAGACCTGGGAGTGGGAGTCGCAGAACGGCAGCGGGACGAGCGTCGTGGAGCAGATACCCTCCGGGCTGATGTCCTCCACGCCCACTGACTGACAGAACGTCAGTTGATTATGGTGATCGGGTGAACGAGCAGACCCCGGCGGGCAGCCGGACAGCACAGGACGCCCCGGGCGGGAGTTCCGGGCAGGCGGAGCGCCGCGTCGTCATCGTCGGCGCGGGCATGGCCGGCGTACACACCGCTGTTGCGCTGCGCGAGCAGGGCTTCGCCGGCGAGATCACGCTGATCGGCGCGGAACCGCACCAGCCGTACGACCGGCCGCCACTGTCCAAGGCCGTGCTGCTGGGCAAGGCCGAGGGGTCGGCCTTCGACGTCGACTTCGAGGCGCTCGGCCTCGCACTGCACCTGGGCCGCGAGGTCACCGGGCTGCGGCCGGCCGAGCATGAGCTTGACACGGAGCAGGGGCCCGTCCCGTACGACGTGCTGGTCGTGGCCACCGGTGCCGAACCGATCCAGCTGCCCGGCGCGGTGGGCGTCCCAGGTGTCCATCTGCTGCGCACGCTGGACGACGCCGAGCGGCTGCGGCCCGTACTGGCCGAGCAGCACGACATCGTGGTCGTCGGCGCGGGCTGGATCGGCGCGGAGTTCGCCACGGCCGCACGCGAGGCGGGCTGCGCGGTGACCGTGGTCGAGGCCGCCGACCGGCCGCTCGCGGGGGCGCTGCCCGCCGAGGTCGCCGCGCCGATGGAGGTGTGGTACGCCGACGCCGGTGTGGATCTGCGCACGCACGCGCGCGTGGACCGCGTCGAACCCGGCACGGTCGTCCTTGCGGACGGCACCCGGCTGCCCGCGGACGCCGTCGTCGTCGGTATCGGCGCGCGGCCCGCCACACGGTGGCTCGAGGGATCCGGGATCGAGCTCGGCAGCCACCGGGAGGTCGTGACGGACGACCGTCTGCGGACCTCGGCGCCCGATGTCTACGCGGTCGGCGACTGCTCCTCCTTCCCTTCGGGAAGGTACGGAGAGCGCCTCATGGTCCACCACTGGGACAACGCCCTCCAGGGCCCGCGCACGGTGGCCGCCAACATCATCGGGGAGACCCCCGAGACGTACGACCCCGTGCCCTACTTCTGGTCGGAGCAGTTCGGGCGTTTCGTGCAGTACGCGGGGCACCACGCCGCCGCGGACGCGATGGTGTGGCGGGGTGACCCCTCGGGGGCCGCCTGGGCGGTGTGCTGGCTACGCGACGAGCGCCTCGTCGCACTCCTCGCGGTGGGCCGCCCACGCGACCTGGCACAGGGCCGCAGACTCATCGAGGCGGGGAACCCGATGGACGCGACGTTGCTGGCGGATCCGTCGCGACCGCTGAAGGCCGCGACGGCTTGACCTCCGTTGTGGGCAGGCGTTCCGCAGGGCGGAACGGGTGGGCACAACCCACTACGGCGGGTGAGATCGGGTCGTACGGCAGACGGGGCGTGCCCCGTACCGGGCGACGCGCCCACTCAGCAGGGCAGCCCACGGTGCGCCGTCCGCGCCGGTCAAAAGCGCCCACCGCCGGCACGGCGGCCCCCCGCCGGGAGGCGCCTGGCTTCCGACTGTCAGTCGGGGATGGCAGGCTTGTCCCGTGACCGAGATTGACGCAAAGATCGATGCTCTCGTCCCCGCATGGCTCACTCTGCCCGATATCGCCGAAAGGATCGGTGTCGAGGTGACGCGTGTCCGGCAGCTGGTCAAGGAGGGCCAGCTGATCGCGGTGCGCCGCGGTGAGAACCGGGCACTGCATGTGCCTGCCGCCTTCATCGACGGCGACAAGGTCGTCAAGGGCCTGACCGGCACCCTGACGCTCCTGAGGGACGACGGCTTCACAGACGAAGAGATGCTCGAGTGGCTCTTCACCCCGGACCCGAGCCTGCCCGGCACGCCTGCCCAGGCGCTGAGTGAGAACCGTGGCACCGAGGTGAAGCGCCGCGCGCAGGCGCTCGCCGTCTGACATCCAGGGGCTCCCGAGCCCGGCGCTCGGGAGCCCGCGGCCACCCAGATCGATCGCCGCAACGCCGCCACCGGGGGACACGTATGCCCAAGAACGACACCGCTCACCCAGCCACGGCCCCGGCCACCGACCCCGCGGCCGCCCTGCGGGCGCAGCTCGCCGACGCGCGGGTCTACCTCTGCACCGACGCGCGCAAGCGGCAGGGGGACCTCCCGGAGTTCCTCGACGCCGTCCTCGAGAACGGCGTCGACATCGTGCAGCTGCGCGACAAGGGCATGGAGGCCGGTGAGGAGCTCGAGCACCTCGCCGTCTTCGCCGACGCCTGCCAGCGGCACGGCAGGCTGCTCGCCGTGAACGACCGTGCGGACGTCGCGCACGCCATCGGATCCGACGTGCTGCATCTGGGCCAGGGCGACCTGCCCGTGCCCGCTGCCCGTGCGATCCTGGGCGACCGCGTACTCGTCGGCCGCTCCACCCACGCCGATTCGGAGGCCGCGGCGGCTGCCGTCCAGGACGGAGTGGACTACTTCTGCACGGGCCCGTGCTGGCCGACGCCCACCAAACCCGGCCGCCATGCACCCGGCCTTGACCTGGTGCGTTACACGGCGGCACTCGGCACGGACCGGCCGTGGTTCGCCATCGGCGGGATCGATCTGGGCAACCTGGACGAGGTGCTCGAAGCCGGTGCCCGCCGCGTCGTGGTCGTCCGGGCGATCACCGAGGCCGACGACCCGGCGGCAGCGGCGGCGGAGTTCGCGAAGCGACTGCGGGCGGCCTGACCGCCCCGTGATCGATGGGCGCACGTGATCGATCGGCGTCATCGGATCAGCTGATCTGTGCCCGCCCGTCCGATACGTGGACAACAGTCCGGCAAAAAGGGCAATTTACCCTGCTCTGGTTGGGGGACCGCCAGTGCCTGGCTAACCTGCGAGTATGGCCCTCGGAACTGCCTCCACCAGGACTGATCGCGCACGAACCGTGCGCGACATGCTCGCCACCGGCAAAACCACGTACTCCTTCGAGTTCTGGGCGCCGAAGACCCCGAAGGGCGAGCGGAACCTGTGGAACGCGCTGCGCCGTATCGAGGCCGTCGCACCCAGCTTCGTCTCCGTCACCTACGGTGCCGGCGGCTCCACGCGCGCAGGCACGGTGAAAGCGACCGAGCAGATCGCCGCCGACTCGACGCTCACCCCCGTGGCCCACCTCACCGCGGTCAGCCACTCCGTCGCGGAGCTGCGCAACATCATCGGGCAGTACGCCGACGCCGGGATCCGGAACATGCTCGCGGTCCGCGGCGACCCGCCCGGCGACCCCATGGGCGACTGGATCCCGCACCCGCAGGGCCTGACCTACGCGGCCGAACTCGTGCGGCTGATCAAGGAATCCGGCGACTTCTGCGTGGGCGTCGCGGCCTTCCCCGAGACGCACCCGCGGTCGTCGGACGAGGACACGGACGTACAGCACTTCATCGACAAGTGCCGCGCCGGGGCCGACTACGCGATCACACAGATGTTCTTCCAGCCCGAGTCCTATCTGCGCCTGCGGGACCGGGTCGAGTCCGCCGGCTGCACGACCCCGATCATCCCGGAGGTCATGCCCGTCACCAGCGTGAAGCAGCTCGAACGGCTGCCCAAGCTCAGCAACGCGGCCATCCCGGACTCTCTGAAAGAGCGGATCCTCACAGCAAAAGACGATCCGGCCGCTGTACGCTCCATTGGCATTGAGTTCGCAACGGAGTTCTGCGCGAGGCTGTTGAGCGAAGGCGTTCCAGGACTGCACTTCATCACCCTCAACAACTCCACGGCGACGCTGGAGATCTACGAGAATCTGGGCCTGCACCACCCACAGGCCTAGACCGGCCGCATCCAGAGGGGCGGCGGCCGCAGGAGAGGGGCGTACATGGGCTGGACGGTCCTCTACATCGCATTCGGCATCGTCGCGCTGTGGTTGCTCGGCGAGGTGCTGTTGCAGTACAAGGCACGGCTTCGCTGGCGGCTGCTCGCCTTCGTCGGCTTCCTCGGGGTGGTCCTCGGCGTGCTGATGCCCTCGGTGGTGGTCATCGGGATCGGGGCGGCCGCCTTCGCCGTCGGGCAGACGTACGTCACGCTCTCGTTCCGCCGCGGCTTCTCGACCGGCTGGGCGCTGGGCGGCGTACCGGGCGTGAGCAGGCGCCGCGAGGCGGAGCCGCCGTCCCGCCAGGAGCCGACGCTCGAGGTGTCCGGCCTCGAGGAGAGTGAGTCCGCCCGGCCCGGCTACGCGTACGCGGAGGCCGACGCCCAGGCCCGTGCACAGGCTGACGAGGGCGCGTTCGCCTACGGGTACGCGGGCGACGGAACGTACCAGCAACCGGGCGAGGGAACGTACCAACAGCCGGGCGAGGGAACGTACCGCCAGGGCGACGGACCCGCCGTGTACGAGCCGCAGCCGATGCCCGACGACACCGGGCAGTACGGCGTGTACGGCAACCCGGTGTACGAGCCCGCCGCGTCCGCGCAGCAGAACGCGGGCTACGGCTACGACGGCTACGCCGGATACGGCCAGCAGCAGTACGACGGGTACGGCGGCCAGCAGCAGTACGACGCTTACACCGACCCGTACGCCGCGACGGGCACGTACGGCGGCCAGCAGCAGTACGACGCATACGGCCAGCAGTACGGACAGGGTGGTTACCCCCAGGATCCGTACGCGGCTCCCGCATACGGCGGGGAGACGCCTCCCGGCGGTGTGTGGGTGCCCCAGCAGCGCGACGGCGACCAGCAGCCGTACGGCGGTGAACTCCCGCCGGAACAGGGCTATCCGCAACAGGACCAGGGCGGCTACGACACCGGGTACAACCAGCAGCAGTACCGCTACTGAGCCCGGGCCCACCGGCCCGCCGGTGGCTCCGTGGCTCCGTGGCTCCGCGCGACGGGTTCCCCGGGCCGCCTGGTCTCACTGCGAACCGCGGAAGTCCGGCCCCTCCACGATGAGTCCGGCTACCAGCGCGCCCGACATGCCCGCGTGCGGCAGCCCGCCGCCTGGGTGCGCCCAGCCGCCCACCGCGAACAGCCCCGGTATGCGTGTGCTGTTCGACGGGTGCAGCAGGCGGCCGCCGGCCGAGGCCAGCGCGGGCGCCGGGACGGAGCCGCCGTCGGCTCCCGTGGCCGCCGCGACGTCCGCCGGGGTGCGCACCTCATGCCACAGAAGGCGGTCCCGCAGGCCGGGCACGGCCCGTTCGGCGACCGTCAGCACCCGCTCCACGTCGGCCTCCGAGACCTCCGCGTGCGCCGGGACCGTGACGGTCAGCGTCACGGCCTCGTGCTCCGCGTCGGGCACCAGCTCGGGGTCGCCCGGGCGCAGCACTGTCACGGACGGCGAGACCGCGACGGCCGGCCGCGGTCCGAAGAGGCGGTCGAGCTCGTCCTGACGGTCGCCCGCGTGCACCACCGTCCGGTACGGAGTGTCCTCGGGACGGCCGCCTCGCAGGGCGAGCAGCACGGTCAGCCGGCTCGGCAGCCCGGCCTGCGCCTGCGACGGGACCTCGCCCGTCGCGCGGATCGGGGGCCCGGGCAGCAGGCCGTCCAGCACGCCCGGCGCGACGCCCGCGACCACGAAAGCAGCGTCCTCGGCCGACCGATCGGACAGCTCCACGCCCGCCGCGCGGCCGTCCTTCTCGACGATCCGGGTCACTTCCGCGCCGAAGCGGAACTCCACCCCCCGCGCCAGGCACCGCTCGTACACCGCATCCGCCAGCGCCCTCAGCCCTCCGCGCACGTACCAGGCGCCGAAGGTCTGCTCCATGTACGGCAGGACGGCCGCGCTCGGCGGTGTGGTCCGCGGGTCCAGGCCGTACGCCAGGGCATAGTGCTCCAGCAGCGCGCGCAGCCGCGGCTCGCCGCCCAGCTCCAGCTCGGCGACCTCCGTGAGCGTCGTCGCCACCCGGTCCCTGCGCAGCAGGCGCCGCTGCACTGCTGCCGGATACGGCTCCCGCTCCGCCAGGACCTGCCAGTTCGGCCACAGCGGCTCTTCCAGCAGCGGGCGGCGGGAGCGGTCCCAGGCCTCACGGGCACGGTTCATGAACGCCGCCCAGCGCGCCCCCGCGCCCCCGCCGAGCGCGGCGTCCAGCGCCTCGCCTACGCCCGCGCGTGACGCGTTCGGCAGGGACACCTCCGTGCCGTCCGCGAAGACATGCCGCACCGCGGGCTCGACCTGGGACAGCTCGACGCACCGCTCCAGGGGCTCCTTGCCCGTCTTGAGGAACAGATCCCGGAACACCGCGGGCAGCTGCAGCAGTCCAGGGCCCGTGTCGAAGGCGAAGCCGTCGCGTTCGACGCGGCCCAGCGCCCCGCCGTGCGTCCCCGCGCGCTCGTACACCACCACCCGGTGGCCCCCGACGGCCAGCCGGGCAGCAGCCGCCATGGCGCCCATCCCAGCGCCGATCACCGCAATCCGTGCCATGTCAGGGACTTTATCGGCCCCCACTGACAGTCCCGTCCGGCAGCCACCGGGAGTGCCGCACCCCGGTTCCCGCCCGGGCGGCCGAGGGCGCCACCCGGCCCCGGGCGAGTACGGGAACGGACGCGATCGTCACCAGCAGGCGACGCTCGCTCCTGAGGATGAGCACACATGTCTGAGTATCCGTACCTAGGCGGCGAGTTGAGTAGGTATGCGGATGGGCTGCGACCTGCGCAGACGGAAGAGTTAGGGCACGGAAAGGGGCGCCGGCGCCGGACCGCCGACACGGGGCGGCGGAACGGTGCGGCGCCCTTGGCCGCTCCTCCTGCCGAAGGCAGGACGGGGACGGGGGATGGGGGAACGGGGGAAACGGACGGGGGAACGGGACGGGGGAACCACGGGGGACGGGAGACCACGGGGGATGCGCCGGTCCGGTGAGGCCTCAAGGGAGATGAGGCCGCGCCGGACCGGCGCGCTTTTTGTACCGCCGCGCTTCTTGTGATGTACGACGCCGGCTCAGCGCCCTCCGGCCACGCGCCCCTGCAGCAGACGGGACAGTGCGGCGTGCACATCGTCGAGCGAGCGCTCCGGCTGGAACGCCTTCCAGTCCAGCGCCGCCACCAGCACCATCCCGAACAGCGCTGCCGCCGTCAGCGGGACGTCGATCTCCTCGCTCAGCTCGCCGCTGTCGACGCCGTCGCGCAGCACCCGTTCCACGACCGCGACGGCCTCCTGGCGGAGCACCAGGAGCGTGGACTGCCAGGCCCGGTTGGTGCGCCACAGCTCGGCGACGTACAGCTGGGTGAAGGCCGGATAGCGGTCGATGAAGACGAGTCCGGCGCGGACCATCGCGTCCAGTGCGTCGACCTTGCTGCCGCCGTCCTTCGCGGTCCTCTCGGCCGCCTCCCGCAGGGAGGCGGTGAGGAGGCCCACGCCGTGCCGCAGCAGCTCCTCGAAGAGGACCGACTTGCTCGCGAAGTTGTAGTAGACCGTGCCCTTGGCGACCCCGGCCCGCTCGGCGATCTCGTCCACCGTGGTGGCCGAGAAGCCCTGCTCGGCGATGAGGCTCACGGCGGCCTCGTAGAGCTTCTGCCGGGTCGCCTGGCGCCGTGTGCCGCCGCCGTCCACGGCCTTGCCGCCCCCCGTGCCTCTGCTGCCGTCCACGGCGCTGCCGCCGACGCCGTCCATGGCCTTGCTGCTTTCCATGGCCCTGATTGTCACAGGCTCAGCTCCGGGTGCAGCCGGTCCAGCGTCCAGACCTGCCTGCGTCGCGCCGAGACCGCGGTGAGAGCGAGGGCGCCCGCCGTGAACGCCGCGAGCACGGCGCACGCCTCCCAGACGGGGCCCAGACCACCACCCGTGATGAGTCGCCTGAGCGCCTCGACGACGTAGGTCATCGGCAGGAAGGGATGGACAGCGCCGAAGAACTGCGGGCTGGTCTGCACGGGGTACGTGCCGCCCGCGGACGTCAGCTGCAGCATCAGGAAGGCCAGTACGAGGATGCGCCCGGCGGCCCCGAAGCGTGCGTTCAGCCACTGCACGATAGCCGCGAAACACCCCGTGACCAGGCACAGGAAGCCGACGGTCCCGGCCGCCCGTGCCATCTCCAGGCCCAGTCCCCAGTGCAGGACCGCCATCAGGGCGGCCGTCTGCAGGACGCCCAGCGCGGCCACCGGCAGCCAGCCCGCGAGCGCGATGCGCCACGCGGAGGCGCCCGCGGCGAGCGCGCGCCGGTTGAGGGGCTGGATGAGCATGTACGCCACCATCGCGCCGACCCAGAGGGACAGCGGGATGAAGTACGGGGCGAAGCCGGTGCCGTAGTTGGGCGCCTTGTGGAGCGACTGGGAGGCGAGCTGGACCGGGTCGGCCATGACCTCGGTGCGCCGGTCGCGGTCGTGCTTGTCGTAGTCCGGAATCTGGTCCGCGCCGTCGTGGAGGCCGCCGGCGAGTTCTCCGGAGCCGTCGGCGAGCTTGAACAGGCCGCCGTCGAGGTCGCTCGCGCCCGCCTTCAGCTCGCCGACGCCCGCGTCGAGCTCGGCGGAGCCGGACTTTGCGGTGGTCAGGCCGGAGTGCAGTGTCGCGGCGCCCTTGGCGACCCTGGCGGCTCCGTCGTTGAGCTCGTTGATCTCGGCTACGGCCGTGGCGAGGTCTTCGTCGAGGTGAGGTGCCGTCTTGGCGAGCGCGTTCGCCTGCCTCTGCAGCGTCGCGAGGTCCTTGTCGAGGGCGGCGACGTCGCCGTCGTAGCCCTGCACCACCGTGTTGACGTCCTTGGCGAGCTGGGCCGCTTCGGCCGCCGCGTCCTTCGCCTTCCTCAGGTCCCCGCAGGCCGGATCGGCCACCAGTGGCTTCTCGCAGCGTCTCGCGTAGACGGCGTCCAAGGTCGCGGAGGCCTCGCGGGTGCCCTTCTCGGCGAGCGGCGCTGTCCTGACGAACGTGTCCAGATGGCCGCGGACCACGCCCGTCGAGTCCGCGACGATCCGCGCGGCGTCCGCGATCGTCTTTCCGTTGTCCTCGAGGAACGGGCGGACCTGGTCCGCTGCCCTGTTGACCTTGTCGGCCAGCTTCTGCGTGCCCTCCGCGACCTGCTGTGAACCGAGC
This sequence comes from Streptomyces himalayensis subsp. himalayensis, assembly GCF_013778455.1. GTDB lineage: Bacteria > Actinomycetota > Actinomycetes > Streptomycetales > Streptomycetaceae > Streptomyces > Streptomyces himalayensis. The sequence goes on from NZ_JACEHE010000014.1 coordinate 160,015, forward strand.
TCCAGATCACCCGCGCCCCTGTCGAGCCGACTGACGCCCTCGGCCAGCCCGGAGCTGCCGTCCTTGGCGTCCTTCAGCCCGTCCGCGAGATCCTCCGCACCCTTCTTGGCCTTGCCGATGCCGCCCTTGAGCTCGTCGGCTCCCTCTGCGGCCTTCTCGGTCGCGTCATGGATGTCCGAGAACGAGATGAAGATCCCGTCGAGGAACGACCGCGAGGCGCTGGTGGAGGCCGCCGAGCGCACCTCGGAGAAGACCGTCCGGGAGATCTGCCCGACGATGTAGTTGTTCGCGTCGTTCGTACGCACCTGGAGCGCGCCGGTCTGCGGACCGGAGCCGGAGCCGGAGCGGGAGCCGGTGGCGGAATCGGCGGGCTCGGTGTCGGTGGCGGAATCGGCGGAGTGGGTGCCGGTGGCGGCGCTGGAGGCGATGCGCCGGCTGAAGTCGGAGGGCATCGTCAGCGACAGGTAGTACGTCCCGTCCTCGACACCCGCGCGCGCGTCGGCGGCACTCACCTCGTGCCACTGGAAGACCTGGCTGTCCCGCAGCTGCTCGGCGATCTCGTCGCCCGCCGCCACCTTCTTGCCCGCGGCGGTCGCCCCCTTGTCCTCGTTGACGAGCGCCACGGGTATGCGGTCGAGGCGGCCGTACGGATCCCAGAACGACCACAGATACAGCGCGCCGTACAGCAGGGGGAGCAGCAGCAGCGACGCGAGGGCCGCGCGCGGAAGCCTCCCCCTGCCGAAGCGCCTGAGCTCAAGCGCGGCCAGCTTCGGCGAGCGCATCCGCCGTCTCCTTCTCGTCCTCGTCCGTGCCTGGGGCTGTGTCTGGGCCTGTCGCTGTGTCGCTGCCTGCGCCTTCGTGGGAGTCCGCGGCTTCGTCGGAGTCCGCGGCTTCGTCGGGGTCATCGGGGCGGGCTGCCGTGGACACCGTCAGGACGTCCTCGGGGGCCTCGCTGCACACCGCCACGACCGTGGTCCCCGCCTCGGCGATCGACCGCAGCAGCGCCCAGGCCTCGGCGCGTTCCGTGTCCGAGAGCTTCAGGTCCGTGTCGTCGACGCCCAGCACGCGCGGGTGGCCGATCAGCGCGAGCGCCACCGACAGCCGCAGCGCCTCCAGCCGCTCCAGATCCCGTACGGCCGTGCGGGGACCCTTGGGCAGAGCCGAGGCGTCGAGACCGGCGGCCGAGAGCGCCGACTCGATCCGCAGACGCGCCTCGGCCGCCCTCTCCGCGCGCGGGCGAAGCAGCGCCCGCAGCGATCCGTCGAAGCGGCGCTGCAGCAGGGCTCGCTCGTGCAGGTGTTCCGCGACGGTCAGGGCAGGTTCGAGATCGGTGACTCCGGGGACAGGGCCGAGCGCGCTGATGCGCCGCACGGCCGTCATCTGCTTCGGCAGCGAGAACCTACCGACGGTCGCCCGTCCCTCCGTCGGTTTCATGCGTCCGGTGAGCGTGAGCAGCAGGCTGGTGCGGCCGGAGCCGGACGGGCCCTCGATCGCGATCAGCGACCCGGACTCCGCATCGATGCCTACGCCGCGGAACGCCCATCCGCGCGGGCCCCGAAGCCCGAGCCCCTGGGCACTGACGGCAACGCCGTGCGAACGGTCCACGGATTCCCCCTCCCCGAAGCGTGCCCGTTGGGCCGGCTTCTTCGACCCGGCTGTTCGCCCAGGCCGTTGAACGTTCTCCCTTTTGAACTGACTGGTCAGTGCAAAAACTTAGCCCGAACCTGTCTTCGAAGCAAAGTCCCAGGTCAGAGCCGATTGTCAGTGGCGTACTTCACGATGGGCACATACGGCCACAGTGCCGTCACACAGACGACAGGAGGTTCGTCATGGCCAGTTCGTCCGCAGCCGCCGCACGTCGGCGCCGCGCCTCCGGCCCTGCCCCCTCACTGACAGGCCCGGCGAGCGATGTGCACCCCGTGCTGCGCCGGGCCACGGCCCCGCCCGCCGCGCTCGACCTGCTCGCCCAGGCCCGCGCGGGACTCGAAGAGGCGGCCCTGCTGGAAACCCCGAACGAGCGCTACGCGACCGCCCACCTCGCGGCCCTGCGCACCGCGGCCGCCGTTCTCGCCGTGCGCGGCCGCCCGGAGCCGTCGGCGCGACGCCGCGCCAGGATCCGGAGCGCCTGGGAGGTGCTCCCCGAAATCGCGCCCGAACTCACCGAGTGGAGCGCCCTGTTCGCCTCCGGCGCCGGCCGCCGGGCCCGCGCGGAGGCGGGCATACAGGGCGCGGCCAGCCGGCGTGACGCCGACGACCTGCTGCGCGACGTGGCGATGTTCCTGCGCCTGGTCGAGCGGATGCTGGTGCTGCAGCCCGTACTGCCCCAGCCCAGGCCGGACGGCGAGGGTGGTGAGGTCCCCGACGCGGGGTGAGACCGGACGCGCATGCGCTGCCACTCACCCGGCGGACCACCGGGCAGGGGGCCGCCCAGGGGACTCACCACCGGGTGGGGGACCGCCCGGGGCCTCCCCCATGCGGTGAACCGGGCAGCCGGTACGGATGCCGGGGCACCGCGCGGAAGGCAATAAGGTGGAGGCGCCTGCACCCTTCCCGTGCCCGACCGGGCGCGGAAGGCCCATTGCTCCGCCGCACACGAGGCGGTGCCGCGCCGAGGAGTCAACTGCCGTGTCGGACCCGATGCGCCCCCGCGCCTCTCTCCGTACCGCCGTGGTCTGGGAGGTCCTGAAGGACGCCCTCGAGGACCGGGTGAAGGCCACGGGACGGGAGTCGCTCGACGTCCTCGACACGGGGGGCGGCAGCGGCAACTTCGCGGTGCCCGTGGCCCGCCTGGGCCATCAGGTCACGGTCGTCGACCCCAGCCCGAACGCGCTGTTCGCGCTGGAGCGCCGTGCGGCCGAGGCCGGTGTAGCGGACCGGGTGCGCGGCGTCCAGGGCGACGCCCACGGGCTGTTCGACGTCGCCGAGCGCGGTGGATACGACGTCGTGCTCTGCCACGGCGTCCTGGAGTACGTGGACGACCCCGCCGAGGGCGTACGCAACGCGGTCGAGGCGCTTCGCCCCTCCGGCGTGCTGAGCCTGCTCGCCGCGGGCCTCGGCGGCGCGGTGCTCGCCCGGGCGCTGGCCGGCCACTTCACGGAGGCCCGGCACGCGCTCACCGACCCGGCCGGGCGCTGGGGTGAAGGCGACCCCGTGCCCCGCCGGTTCACGGCCGATCAGCTCACCGGACTGGTATCGGATGCGGGCGTGTCCGTCGGCGCGGTGCACGGCGTGCGGGTCTTCGCCGACCTGGTGCCGGGAGTGCTGGTGGACACGGAGCCGGGCGCCCTCGATGCACTGCTCAAGCTCGAGGCGGCCGCCGCGGAGATGCCTTCCTTCCACTCCGTCGCGACCCAGCTCCATGTGCTCGGTGAGAAGCAGGAGCGCGACGAGGTCTGAGTGCGCTGTGGTGCATGCGCCGCTGATCAGCGGCGCAGCCGCAGATGGAGTACGCCACAGGCCCCCCGATCGGGCGTCTCGGGCCGTATGATCGAGGGAGACGGTTCCGGCATGACCCGTCGGCTGTTGGGGAATGCACGCTTCAGCGAGCCGACGCGCCGTGGCGGTCTCGCATGGCGAATTGGCGTAGAGGGGCGGGTTTCACGGGGGCGATTCCCTGCCTATCCTGAAGGGGACCCCCGGTCGCCCCGGCGACTGCACGATGAGGAGGACTCCGTGCCGCTCTCGGAGCACGAGCAGCGAATGCTCGAGCAAATGGAGCGAGCGCTGTACGCCGAAGATCCCAAGTTCGCGACAGCGCTTGAGGGAAGCGGGCTGCGTACATACACCCGGCGACGGGTCTATCAGGCGGTCGCGGGCTTCCTGGTGGGTATCGCGCTCCTCATGGCAGGAATGGTTGCACAGCAGATCTGGATCAGCGTGGTGGGATTCCTCGTCATGCTGGGCTGCGCAGTGCTCGCCGTCACCGGTTGGCGCAAGGCGCCGAAGCCGGGTGAGCAAGCCGCCGCCGGAGCGCCGGGCGCAGCCGCTCCGACGCGCCGTCAGGGCAGGCAGCGGCGCTCCATGATGGACCGCATCGAAGAGCGCTGGCAGCGCCGCCGCGACGAACAGGGCCACTGAGCTCCACCGCCTTTCGGCACCTGCCCCTTTGGGGCCGGTGCCGAGCGGTTTTGTTGACGACGGGCGGACGTGGACAGACGGACGTACGTAAGGGGTGCCCACTTTCGGGTGGCCACCCCTTTGGCGTACGACGGCTTTGCCAACGACGGTGCGCGTTCCGCGCGGGCGGAGCCGGGCGGTGGCAACCGCCGCGCGGTGCGGGTTCCGCGCAGGCCCGTGCCAGGCGGCAACCTCACGCGGCCGCCTTCCCGAGCCGGGGTAGCAACCGCCACGCGGTCCCCGTTCCCCGTAGGCGGAGCCGGGCAGTAACCGCCACGCGGTCCCCGTTCCCCGTAGGCGGAGCCGGGCAGCAAGCGCCGGCGGTGCGGGTCATCGCGCGAACCGGGCCAGGCGACCGAACCCGAAGGCTCGGAGCCCAGCAGCTCCGAACCCGCGGGACTCACCCCGGGCTCAACGCTCCTGGCGGGGCGACCACGGCCGCCGCAGTGCAGGGCGGCGCGTCGACCACCGTTCCGTCCAGGCCGCCCTGAGCGTCGTCCAGCGGTCGGAGACGGTCCACAGCACCCGGACAGCTGAACGCGGGGCGAACACCGCTCGGAGCCGCGTGCCCCTGCTCACCTTGGTGCCCAGCTCGTCCCTCACGCGACGTACGTCGTCGGCGAGTCCCGCCGAGGGCTGCGGACGCGGCGCGTAGAGCACCTGCTCCACCCCGGCCGCCAGTCGGTGGACCGATTCCGCGGCCTCCGGACCGAGCTGTCCGAGCCGTACGATCCGGGCGGCCGCCTTGCGCGGGGTCTGGGAGTCGTCCGGTGTGATGCCGTGGTCCCATGCCGTGTCCGTGGTTTCCAGCCATGCCGCGAGCGTGCGGGTGGCCGCGTCCGCCTCCGTGCGCCCGGGGGAACGGAGCCGGGCGCCGCGGACCCGCAGCCGCCACAGCGTCGGCAGCAAGGGCACGATGAGCACGACGAGCCCGGCGAGTGTCACGCCCAGGATGAGACGCCACGGCGGGCCGCCGGCGTCGGAGGTGTTCGTCGCCTGCGGGGCCGTGCTGGCGCAGCCGCCCTCCCGCCTCTCCTGAACCGGGCAGCTCTCGGAGGCCGACGGCGCTGCGGACGGTGCCGTCGACGTGCTCGGCTGGGGCAGCGCCGAGCTGCTCGGGCTGCCGACCGGGGTGTCCGAGCGGGTGTAGTCGGGCACGGTGCCACGGTTCGGCGTCGGCTCGAAGCGGGTCCAGCCCACGCCCTCGAAGTACAGCTCCGGCCAGGCGTGCGCGTCCCGCAGGCCTACCGACATCGAGTCGTCGGTCTCCGGTGATCCGGGGGTGAAGCCCACTGCCACGCGGGCCGGTATCCCCAGGGTCCTGGCCATCGCCGCCATCGCGAACGAGAAGTGGACGCAGAAGCCTTCCTTCTGCTTCAGGAAGCGGGCGATCGCGGCGGAACCGCTGCCCGCCTGCACCTGCGTGTCATAGGTGAAGCCGCCCTCGTAGGCGAACCAGTCCTGGAGCTCGACCGCACGCTCGTAGTCGTTCGCCCCCCCCCGGGTGACCTGGCGGGCCGTGGCCGCCACCACCGGAGGCAGCGACCCCGGCACGCGGGTGAACTCACGCTTCAGGTCCGACGGCGGCGCCGGGGCCACGGCCAGCTGTTCGGCCGTCGGCTGCACTATGAGGCTCTTCACGTCGTACTGGGCGCCGCGTGTGGTCTGCCCGCGGTCACCGACGAGCGTGCGGCCCATCGGCTCGTACCGCCAGCGGCCCTCGATGTCCACCTGGCTCGCCGGATACGGCATCGGCAGCCAGTCCTGCGCGTACCAGTTGGCGGCCTTGATCCTCGTCTCGATCTCGGTCCTGCGGACGTCGCCGCCGAGGCCCTGCGGATTCGGGAACGTCTCCGGCACAGCCGTGATGCTTCGCACGGAGGGCTTCCACGCCGTGCCGTCGAACTCGTCGAGGGAGACGATCCGCAGATACAGGTCCTGTGTGTCCTCACTGTTCGTGCGGTACGACATGACCTCGCGGTCCTCGGGCTGGTTGAGGCTGTTCTGCAGCGACACCAGCGGGTTCACCGCCGAGATCGTGCCTCCGCCGCCCGGGCCCGTGCCGGTGCCGGTTCCGGTGCCGTCCAGCAGGCCGCCGTCCAGCGCGGGCAGGGCGAGCGGCACCACGAGCGCGATGCCCAGGGCCAGGGCGCCGATGCGCCGCCCCGTGCGGACCGGGGAGACCGCCCCGCCGCACGGGCTCTCCAGGCCGCCGGCGAACCCGCCCGAGCGCGGCGCGCCGCCGAAGACCCGGCCCCACTGCGAGAGCCGGTCCCGGCCCTCGGCCAGGAGCAGCAGCAGATACCCGGCGGCCGCCAGCAGGAACCACACCCATCCCGCGCCGCCGTCCGACAGGCCGGCGGCGACCGAGTACAGCGCGAGCAGCGGCAGGCCCGCCGGGGCCGCGCTGCGGAACGTCACCGCCAGCGCGTCCACCATCAGGCCGATCACCAGGACGCCGCCGACGAGCATCAGCCGGATGCCGTCCGACAGCGGTGCCGGTATCGAGTACTGACCGACGTCCTCGGCGCCGTCCTGCAGCAGCAGGCCGAACTCCCGGAACACCTCAGGCCCGGGCAGCACGCCCGCGATCGCCTGCCCGCGCGCGAAGACCACCGTCAGCAGCAGGAGCGTCACGAGCGCCTGGGCCGCCACCGTCAGCGGCCGTGCCAACGGCACCCGCCGGGCCAGCGCGCCCACACCGGCCTGGATCGTCAGCAGGAGCGCGGCCTGCACGATCCACGTCGACGATCCGACCAGCGGCAGCAACGCACACGCGGCCATCAACGTGGCCGCAGTCGCACACAGCGCCAGCCGCGCTCGTCCGCTCATGAGGGTTCCTCCGTGGTTACCCCCGCCTTCAGGCGGGGGTGGGATCGGACTCCTGAGGAGCAGGGCTGGCTGGGCCTACCGCCGGGCCGGCGGGATATCAGGTCCCTGGAGCCGGCGTAAGACCGCTGGGCGTACCAACGTCCCTTGCCGTTGGTTCGGGGCAGCTGCTGTCCGAGAAGCCGAAGGCTCAACCCGCGAGGGTCGAATCCCCCCGCTTCAGCTGGGGGAGAAGTCAAGAGCATCCCAGTCAAGACCATCCCCCCGTCGTGCTCCCCGACGGCGCGGACGCCGCCGAGGCGTGGTGCTGGTCTGCCTGGCGCCACAGGTCGGCGACGCTCGTGCCCGGCCCGGCCGCCAGGGCCGTCCAGCCCGCCTCGCGGAGCAGCCGCAGCCGCTCCTCGGCGTCGCCGGCCGGCGTGGCGCCCTGGCGCTGGGCCCAAGTCGTGCTGTCCAGGTGGAAGGCGACCGCGGCGCCGCTGCGCCGGCGCATCTTCGCGACGATCGTCGCCTGCTCCTCGTCCAGGTCGCCGAGGAAGGCGACCAGCAGCCCTTCGTTTCCGCCGCGCAGCAGGTCGTACGCCCGGGAGAGCCCGGCGCCGTCCGAGTGGTCGATCACCGCGAGGGTGTCCATCATCAGGCCCGCCGCGTCCGCCGACTCCTGGGCGGTGCCCGCGAAACCGTCCGAGCCCTCGCCGGGCACCGAGTTCCCGGTGTCCGTCAGCAGCCGGACCGAAAAGCCCCGTTCGAGCATGTGTACAAGGACGGACGCGGCGCCGGAGACCGCCCACTCGAAGGCCGAGTCGGGGCCCGCGCCCTGGAAGGCCAGGCCGCGGGTGTCGAGCAGCACCGTGCAGCGGGCCCGCCGCGGCTGCTCCTCGCGGCGCACCATCAGCTCGCCGTACCGCGCGGTGGACCGCCAGTGCACCCGGCGCAGATCATCGCCGTAGCGGTATCCGCGCGGGATGACGTCGTCCTCGCCGGCCAGCGCGAGCGCGCGCTGCCGCCCGTCGCCGTAGCCCCTGGCCTCGCCGGTCAGCTTCACCGGCGGCAGCGGCTCCACTCGCGGGATCACGGTCAGCGTGTCGTACGTCGAAAAGGAGCGGGTCAGCTCGCACATCCCGAACGGGTCCGTCAGACGCAGCTGGAGCGGGCCCAGCGGATAGCGGCCGCGCAGATCCGAGCGGACGCGGTACGACACCTCGCGGCGGCCGCCCGCCTCCACGCGGTCCAGTACGAAGCGGGGCCGCGGCCCCAGGACGTACGGCACCCGGTCCTGCAGCATCAGCAGGCCGGTGGGCAGCCGCGAGACGTTGTCCATCCGCAGATGGACGCGCGCCTCGGACCCCGCGGGCACGCGGCCCGGGGAGAGCCGCCGGCTGCCCGCGACCCGGTAGCGGGTGCGGTAGAGCACGAACGCGCAGACGAGCGGCAGCACGGCGAGCAGCAGACCGACACGCAGCAGATCGCCCTGGCCCAGCACGTAGGCACAGATGGCGGCAGCGACGCCCGCCGCCAGGAACGAGCGCCCGCGCGTGGTGAGCCCGGCGAGTGCCGTGCGGAGGCCGCCCTTCTCCGCGCCCTCCTCGGGCGCTGCCGTCGGGGGCCCCGCGGCCGTCATCACAGGCTCCGGGTGCCGGGCGGCTGCTGACCGTAGACCGGGGAGCCCTGGCCACGGCCCGTGGCGAAGCCACCAGGCTGTGGAGCAGCGGCGGGTACGGGGGTGCGCTGCAGGATCTCGAGGACGACCTGCTCGGCCGTGCGCCGGTTCAGCTGCGCCTGGGCCGTGGGCAGCAGGCGGTGCGCCAGGACCGCCACGGCCAGCGCCTGCACGTCGTCCGGCAGGGCGAACTCCCGGCCGCTGAGCGCCGCGGCCGCCTTCGCCGCCCGTAGCAGATGCAGCGTCGCTCGCGGCGACGCGCCGAGTCTGAGGTCCGGGTGGTTGCGGGTCGCCGCCACCAGGTCCACCGCATAGCGGCGCACCGCCTCGGCCACGTGCACCTGGCGCACCGCGTCGATGAGCTTCGCGATCTCGTGCGCATGCGCAACCGGCTGGAGGTCGTCGAGCGGCGAGACGCCGCCGTGCACGTCCAGCATCTGCAGTTCGGCCTCCGGGTTCGGATAGCCGATCGACACCCTGGCCATGAAGCGGTCGCGCTGCGCCTCGGGCAGCGGGTAGGTGCCCTCCATCTCGACCGGGTTCTGCGTGGCCACCACCATGAAGGGGCTGGGCAGCTCGTACGTGTGTCCGTCGATGGTGACCTGGCGCTCCTCCATCGACTCGAGCAGCGCCGACTGAGTCTTCGGCGAGGCGCGGTTGATCTCGTCGCCGATCACGATCTGCGCGAAGATCGCGCCCGGCTTGAACTCGAAGTCCCGCCGCTGCTGGTCCCAGATGGACACACCGGTGATGTCCGACGGCAGCAGGTCGGGCGTGAACTGGATGCGTCGCACCGAGCAGTCGATGGACCGTGCGAGCGCCTTGGCCAGCATGGTCTTGCCGACGCCCGGGACATCCTCGATGAGCAGATGCCCCTCGGCGAGCAGTACGGTCAGCGAAAGCCGTACGACCTCGGGCTTGCCCTCGATCACACCCTCCACCGACCTGCGGACACGCTCCGCTGTGGTGGTCAGATCTGTGAGGCTCGCTCGATCGTCATAGGTCGTCACCCGGCCCTCCTCGGCCCTTCCCCGCGCTCCGTCAGGAACAGGGGACCATTCCAGGGCCGACGCTCTGCGATGCGGACCGGCCCACCCCGAAACACGGACACCACACGCGAAAAGTTCCGCGCGGTGCCACAAGGGCATTCTTGTTGCCGTTACCGGTTCGTGTCACTCGACTGTGGACAACTGGCGCCGTTATGTCAGGGCTTGAGACTGTTTCCGGGGTGGGCGCGGCCGATGTGTGCGTCAGACGCGCCCGACCGGGGTCAGGCGCGTGCAGTCAGAAAGAGCGGTCAGGCGGGGTCGATCTCGCGCAGCAGGCCCGTCGTCACGTCGAAGACGAATCCGCGCACATCGTCCGTGTGCACCAGGAAGGGGGACGTACGCACCCGCTGCATCGACTGGCGGACGTCCTGGTCGACGTCCCGGAACGCCTCGACCGCCCAGGACGGGCGCTGGCCGACCTCCATCTCCAGCTCGTGCCGGAATTCCTCGGTGAGCTTCTCCAGGCCGCATCCGGTGTGGTGGATGAGGACGACGCTGCGCGTGCCGAGCGCGCGCTGGCTGATCGTGAGGGAGCGGATCACGTCGTCGGTGACGACACCGCCGGCATTGCGGATGGTGTGGCAGTCGCCGAGCTCCAGGCCGAGCGCCGCGTGCAGGTCGAGCCGTGCGTCCATGCACGCGACGACGGCGACGTGCAGAACGGGCCGTGCGTCCATGCCCGGATCGGTGAAGGCGGCGGCGTACCTGTGGTTCGCCTCGACGAGCCGGTCCGTGACGGTGCCGCCGCCGCGTATGGCGCCTTGGGGCTCTGTGGGTACGGATGCAGAAGTCGTCATGTGTATGAAGGTACTGGTCACGACCGGATCAGGCCCGCTGTGAGGCGGGACAAAGAACGTCAATGAACGTTGTTGTGACCTACCCCATAAGCCAGGCCCCCCGGTGCATCCGTACGGGTGACTCCGCCCGGGGCCGCGTCCGCGTCCACGTCGCCGCCGGGCACCGGCTCGCGACGCGCAGGCCGGTTGATTGACCGCGAGACAGGGTGGACTAAAGTGACGCGAAGCGGGAGGCGAGAGGCTCTCCCTGCTGGACTGTTATCCACGGAGACGCCCGGTGACCACCGGAGATCTCCCCGCGTGCGCGGCGCGTACGTGCGGCTCGGCCTCCTCCCGCTCCCGGTCGGCTGACGCCACCTTCCCGGTGCCGGCCCGCTCCCGTTCCGGGGGCACCTGCCAGCGTCGGCTGGGGGAGGGCGGGGACCCGGCGGTGCGTGCGGCGGCCGCGCCGGACCTGAGAGGGCGCGCCGTGAGCGAGCGTAGCGAGCGAACCAGAACGAGGGGCGCCTCCGACGACTGCTGGCCCGCGCGGAGCACAGCATGAACCCCGACCAGACCCGGCACGTCCCGGTGATGCTCCAGCGGTGCCTGGACCTGCTGGCCCCGGCCCTCGAGCAGCCGGGCGTCGCCGAACCCGTCGTCGTCGACTGCACCCTCGGCCTCGGCGGACACAGCGAGGCGTTGCTGACCCGCTTCCCCTCGGCGCGCCTGATCGGCCTCGACCGGGACAAGGAGGCGCTGCGCCTGTCCGGCGAGCGGCTCGCTCCCTACGGCGAGCGGGCCACGCTGGTGCACGCCGTCTACGACGAGCTGCCCGACGTACTCGCCCGGCTCGGCATCCCGCGCGTCCAGGGCATCCTGTTCGACCTCGGTGTCTCCTCCATGCAGCTCGACGAGGCGGACCGCGGGTTCGCCTACGCCCAGGACGCCCCCCTCGACATGCGGATGGACCAGTCGTCCGGCATCAGCGCGGCCGAGGTGCTCAACACCTATCCCGCCGGTGAGCTGGTGAGGATCCTGCGCAGTTACGGCGAGGAGAAGCAGGCCAAGCGGATCGTCTCCGCCATCGTGCGGGAACGCGAGAAGGAGCCCTTCACCAACAGCGCCCGGCTCGTCGAGCTCATCCGTGACGCCCTGCCGCAGGCCGCCAAGCGCACCGGCGGCAACCCCGCCAAGCGCACCTTCCAGGCACTGCGTATCGAGGTCAACGGCGAGCTCTCCGTCCTGGAGCGGGCCATTCCCGCCGCCGTGGCGGCCCTCGCGGTGGGTGGCCGAATCGCCGTGCTGTCGTACCACTCGCTGGAGGACCGGCTGGTCAAGCAGGTGTTCGCGGCCGGGGCCGCCAACACCGCGCCGCCGGGCCTGCCCGTCGTGCCCGAGCGCTACCAGCCGCGGCTCAAGCTGCTGACGCGCGGCGCGGAACTGCCGACCGAGGAAGAGGTCGCCCAGAACCGGCGGGCCGCCCCGGCGCGGCTGCGTGGTGCGCAGCGCATCCGCGAGGAAGCTGAATGAGTGGCGTCCGCAGTGCGACGCGGACGCCGCGCGCACGCGGATCCGTACGCCGGGGGAGGGGCGAATGAGCAGGAGACCGGAGCTGAGGGGGAGGGCTGCCAGGCTTGCGCGGCTGCTGCCGGCAGGCCCCAGCCAGGCCGCGCGCACCCCGTTCGTCCTGCTGGTCGTGGTGCTGCTTGCCGGCGGGCTGATCACGCTGCTGATGCTGAACTCCGCGCTCAACGCAGGGTCGTTTCGGCTGAACGACCTCAAGAAGGAGACCACCGCCCTCACCGAGGAGGAACAGGCCCTTCAGCGGGATGTGGACGCCTATTCCGCTCCCGAGGCCCTGCAGCGCCGCGCGCGTGAGCTCGGCATGGTGCCCGGCGGCAGTCCCGCGTTCCTGAACCCCGACGGCACCGTCAAGGGCATGCCGGGGGCCGCCGCCACCCCGTCCGGCTGGCGCCTGCCGTCCGCGACCCCGCCGGAGGCGGTGGCGGGCAACACGGTGCCGCCGTCCCCTGCCGCCTCGGGGACCCCGTCCGGGGCGGCGTCCGCCAAGCCCTCGGCAGCCGCCCCTTCCGCGCCTACGACCAAGCCCTCGGCCGCCCCCTCCCGGACCGCCACACCGCTCGCCGGTACGGTCCCGGCTCCCGCCGGCACGGCCCCGGCGCCCGCATCGCCCCCGAAGCCCGCGCCCACGACCTCCGGCAGGTGACGGACGTGACCGACAGGGAACCCCCGCGGCGCAGGGTGCCAGGACCCGCCAGGCCCGCGCGCCCCGGCACTCCTCGGCGCCCGGGACAAGGAGCGCGCCCCGCCGGGCGCCAGTACCACTCGGCCGCCCCGAGGCCCCGCCCCCGGGCGAGCGCGCCCGGTCCTCGCACCATCCGCCTCGGCAGCCCACGCCCACGGCTGCGCATGGTCAGCCTCGGACTGACCCTGGTGATGCTGGCGTTCGTGGTACGGCTGCTCCAGGTGCAGGCCGTCGACGCGAGCGCGTATGCCGCGAAGGCCGAGAAGAACCGGTACCTCAGCCACACACTCACCGCCGAGCGCGGCGGGATCACCGACCGCAACGGCGTCGAGCTGGCGACCAGCGAGGACGCGTACGACATCACGGCCGACCCCACGATGTTCACGCAGAAGCAGACGAAGATCGCGGACGCGCCCGAGCAGGCGGCCGCACTGCTCGCACCGATTCTCGACAAGGACCAGGCGGATATCGCCGCCAAGCTCCGGACCCCGAAGACCCGCTACGTCCGACTGGCCTCCCGGCAGACCCCGCAGGTCTGGAAGCAGATCAAGGACCTGAAGAGCGCGCTCGAGGAGAAGGCGCAGACGGACGGCAGGACCGGCAACGTCCTCGCGGGCGTCTTTCAGGACCCGAGCAGCAAGCGCGTCTATCCGAACGGCGAGCTCGCCGCCGGGATACTGGGCTGGGTCAACGCCGACGGCAAGGGCGCGGGCGGCCTGGAGGAGAAGCTCGACAAGGACCTGTCCGGCGAGAACGGCAAGATCACCTATGCCCAGTCGGGCGGCCGCCAGGTCCCCACGGCCGGGACAAGCGAGGTGCCCGCCGTGCCCGGATCCGAAGTCGAGCTCACCATCGACCGCGACATCCAGTGGGCCGCGCAGAACGCCATCGCCGAGCAGGTGAAGAAGTCCAAGGCGGACCGCGGCTATGTGATCGTGCAGGACACCAGGACCGGCGAGGTCCTGGCCATGGCCAACGCCCCGGGCTTCGATCCGAACGATCTCTCGCAGGCCAGTTCGGCGGACATGCACAACTTCGCGCTCGAGGACGCCTACGAGCCGGGGTCCACCGCAAAGGTCATGTCCATGGCCGCCGTACTGGAGGAGAACGTCGCCACACCCGACACCCATGTGACGGTGCCGAACCGGCTGCACCGCGGTGACCGGCTGTTCCAGGACGACGTGAACCACCCGACCTGGTATCTGACGCTCAACGGCGTGCTCGCCAAGTCCAGCAACATCGGCACCATCCTCGCCTCCGGCCAGCTCGGCAAGACGCAGGCCGAGGCCAACCAGGTCCTCTACTCGTATCTGCGCAAGTTCGGCATCGGCGGCGCCACCGGGCTCGGCTTCCCGGGTGAGACGGCCGGCATCCTCGCGCCACCGGACACCTGGTCGACGTCGCAGCAGTACACGATCCCCTTCGGCCAGGGCGTCTCGATCAACGCGATGCAGGCCGCCTCCGTCTACTCGACGATCGCCAACGGCGGCGTACGCGTCGAGCCCACGCTCGTGCGCGGCACCACGGGACCCGACGGGCGCTTCACCCCCGCAGCCAAGCCCAAGAAGACCCGGGTCATCAGCGAGAAGACCGCGAAGACGCTGTCGCAGATGCTCGAGTCGGTCGTCGACGACGAGCAGGGCACGGGCGTCAAGGCCCGTATCCCGGGCTACCGGGTCGCGGGCAAGACCGGAACCGCCAACCGTGTCGATCCGGTCACCGGCAAGTACCGCGGCTACACCTCGTCGTTCGCCGGCTTCGCGCCCGCCGACAATCCGCGCGTCACCGTCTACTGCGCCATCCAGAACGCCACGAAGGGCAGCTATTTCGGCGGCCAGATCTGCGGACCCATCTACAAGACGGTGATGGAGTTCGCTCTGAAGACACTCCAGGTGCCGCCCACCGGAGCGGAGCCGGCACGGCTGCCCGTCGAGTTCAAGCCCTGAGCAAGCCCTGAGAGCGACCAGGAACCGCCCGTGAGAACCATCACCCCCGACTCCGGGAACCAGCGCCCCCCACGGAGCTCGTTTAGCTCCGGCGGGGGTGGTCCCGGTACGCTCACCGCCGTGCCACATGCTGATCAGTACGACGTCACCCAGAAGGGCGCTCCTGTGACCTATCCAGGGCCGCCACGACCGGTCCAGGCCTCCACGACACCACTCGCGGAGCTCGCCGATCAGCTGGGGGTCACCGTCCCCGGCGCCGCGGAGGTCAGTGGCATCACGCACGACTCCCGCGCTGTGCGCCCGGGCGACGTCTACGCCGCGCTGCCCGGCGCCCGCTTCCACGGCGCCGACTTCGCGGCGCAGGCCGCCGGCCTCGGCGCCGCGGCGATCCTCACCGATCCGACGGGTGCCGAACGTGCCGCCGCCACGGCCCTGCCGGTCCTGGTCGTCGACGACCCGCGCGGGCGCATGGGCGAGCTGGCTGCGACCGTCTACGGCCACCCGGGCCGCGACCTGCTGCAGATCGGCATCACCGGTACGTCGGGCAAGACCACGACCGCGTATCTGATCCGGGGCGGGCTCGCAGTCTCCGACGGGATGCCCGGACTCATCGGCACGGTCGAGACGCGCATCGGCGACGAGCGCATCAAGTCGGAGCGCACCACCCCCGAGGCCACCGACCTCCAGGCCCTGTTCGCCGTCATGCGCGAGCGCGGTGTGAAGTCGGTCGCCATGGAGGTCTCCAGCCACGCTCTGGTTCTCGGCCGGGTCGACGGCTGCGTCTTCGACGTCGCGGTCTTCACCAACCTCAGCCCGGAGCACATGGAGTTCCACTCCGACATGGAGGACTACTTCCGGGCCAAAGCGCAGCTCTTCACGCCGAAACGCAGCAAACAGGGCGTCGTCAACGTCGACGACGAATACGGCCGCAGGCTGGCCAAGGAGGCGTCCGTACCGGTCGTCACCTTCTCCGCCGAAGGTCACCCCGACGCCGACTGGCGCGCCGAGGACGTCGTGGTGGGGCCGATGGACTCCCACTTCACCGCCGTCGGCCCGCGCGGCGAGCGCATCACCGCGAAGTCGCCGCTGCCGGGCCCCTTCAACGTCGCCAACACGCTCGCCGCGATCGTCGCCCTCGCCACCGCCGGACTCGACCCGCAGGGCGCGGCGAACGGCATCGCCGCCGTGCCGGGCGTCCCCGGCCGCCTGGAGCGCGTCGACGCAGGCCAGCCCTACCTCGCTGTCGTGGACTACGCCCACAAGACCGACGCCGTCGAGTCGGTCCTGCGCGCCCTGCGCAAGATCACCGAGGGCAGGCTGCACGTCGTGCTCGGCTGCGGCGGCGACCGGGACAAGACCAAGCGCGCGCCGATGGGCGCCGCCGCAGCCCGCCTCGCCGACACCGCCGTACTGACCTCCGACAACCCCCGCTCCGAGGACCCCCTGGCCATCCTGGCCACCATGCTCGCCGGCGCCGCCGAGGTGCCGGCCCACGAACGCGGCGAGGTCCAGGTCTTCGAGGACCGGGCCGCCGCCATCGCCGCCGCCGTCGCCCTGGCGCGGCCCGGCGACACCGTGCTGGTGGCCGGCAAGGGCCATGAGCAGGGCCAGGACATCGCCGGAGTGGTACGCCCCTTCGACGACCGCCAGGTGCTCCGCGAAGCTATCCAGAACACCCAGGGATGAAGTTGTGATCGCCCTCTCCCTCGCCGAGATCGCTGAAATCGTCGGCGGGCAGACCCACGACATACCGGATCCGTCCGTGCAGGTCACCGGACCGGTCGTCCGGGACTCCCGCGAGGTCGAGCCCGGGAGCCTCTTCGTCGCCTTCGCCGGCGAGCGCGTCGACGGCCACGACTTCGCCGCCGACGTGGTCGCCGCGGGCGCGGTCGCCGTACTCGCGTCGCGGCCCGTCGGCGTCCCCGCCGTCGTCGTCGACGACGTGCAGACGGCGCTGGGCGCCCTCGCCCGCGCCGTCGTCGAGCGGCTGGGCGCGACGCTCGTGGCCCTCACCGGCTCCGCGGGCAAGACGAGCACCAAGGACCTCATCGCGCAGGTGCTCCGGACCAAGGCTCCGACGGTCTTCACACCCGGCTCCTTCAACAACGAGATCGGGCTGCCGCTCACCGCGCTCAGTGCCACCGAGGAGACCCGCTACCTCGTCCTGGAGATGGGCGCCCGCGGCCTCGGCCACATCCGCTACCTCACGGACCTGACCCCGCCGAGAATCGGCGTCGTACTCAACGTGGGCACTGCCCACATCGGCGAGTTCGGCGGCCGGGAGCAGATCGCCGAGGCCAAGGGCGAACTCGTCGAGGGGCTCCCCGAGGACGGCGCGGCCGTCCTCAACGCCGACGACCCCCTCGTACGTGCCATGGCATCGCGTACGAAGGCGCGCGTGATCCTCTTCGGAGAGTCGGACGACGCGGACGTACGCGCCGAAAACGTCCGGCTCACCGAGGCAGGACAGCCCTCGTTCAGCCTCCACACACCCTCCGGGTGCAGCGATGTGACCATGCGCCTGTACGGTGAGCACCACGTGTCGAACGCGCTCGCCGCGGCCGCCGTCGCCCATGAGCTGGGCATGTCCGCGGAAGAGATCGCCCTCGCGCTCTCCGAGGCGGGCTCCCTCTCCCGCTGGCGTATGGAGGTCACCGAGCGCCCGGACGGCGTGACGGTCGTCAACGACGCCTACAACGCGAACCCCGAGTCCATGCGGGCCGCTCTGCGCGCACTCGCCGCGATGGGCGAGGCCGCACGGGCCAAGGGGGGCCGCACGTGGGCGGTGCTCGGTCAGATGGCCGAGCTCGGTGACGAGGCGCTCGCCGAACACGACGCGGTCGGACGGCTCGCCGTCCGGCTGAACGTGGGCAAGCTCGTCGCGGTCGGGGGCAGGGAAGCCGCCTGGCTGCAGATGGGCGCATACAACGAGGGTTCGTGGGGTGAGGAGTCGGTGCACGTGTCCGACGCACAGGCGGCCGTCGACCTGCTGCGCAGCGAGCTGCGCCCGGGCGACGTCGTACTCGTGAAGGCCTCCAGGTCGGTGGGCCTGGAGCGGGTTGCAATGGCGCTGCTCGAACAGGACACGGCCGCCGCCGAGGGTGAGGTTGCCGCCCGATGATGAAGCAGATCCTGTTCGCGGGAGTCATCGGTCTCTTCCTGACGCTGATCGGCACGCCGCTGCTGATCAAGCTGCTGGCCCGCAAGGGCTACGGCCAGTACATCCGCGACGACGGCCCTAAAGAGCACCACAGCAAGCGCGGTACGCCCACCATGGGCGGCATCGCGTTCATCCTGGCGACGATCGCCGCGTACTTCCTGTCGAAGGTGATCACGGGCAAGCCGCCGACGTTCTCCGGTCTGCTGGTGCTCGGCCTGATGGGCGGCATGGGCTTGGTCGGCTTCCTCGACGACTACATCAAGATCGTCAAGCGGCGTTCGCTCGGTCTGCGGGCCAAGGCGAAGATGGCGGGCCAGTTGATCGTCGGCATCGCCTTCGCGGTGCTCGCGCTGCAGTTCGCCGACAACCGCGGCAACACCCCGGCCTCCACCAAGCTCTCCTTCGTGCAGGACTTCGGCTGGACCATCGGCCCGGTACTGTTCGTCGTCTGGGCGCTGTTCATGATCCTCGCCATGTCGAACGGCGTGAACCTCACCGACGGTCTCGACGGCCTCGCCACCGGCGCCTCCGTGCTGGTCTTCGGCGCGTACACGTTCATCGGCGTCTGGCAGTGGCAGGAGTCCTGCGCCAACGCGGAGACGCTCACCAAGGCGCCCGCCTGCTACGAGGTACGAGATCCGCTCGACCTCGCCATCGTCGCGTCCGCCCTCATGGGCGCCTGCCTCGGCTTCCTGTGGTGGAACACCTCACCCGCCAAGATCTTCATGGGCGACACCGGTTCGCTCGCCCTGGGCGGCGCGCTCGCGGGCCTGGCGATCTGCTCGCGCACCGAGCTGCTGCTCGCCATCCTCGGCGGGCTGTTCGTCCTGATCACCATGTCCGTGGTCATCCAGGTAGGCTCGTTCCGCCTCACCGGGAAGCGCGTCTTCCGGATGGCACCGCTGCAGCACCACTTCGAGCTCAAGGGATGGTCCGAGGTCCTCGTCGTAGTCCGCTTCTGGATCATCCAGGGCATCTGTGTGATCGTCGGACTGGGACTCTTCTACGCGGGATGGGCGGCCGACAAGTGACCGACTGGCAGGGCAAGCACGTCACCGTCGCCGGGCTCGGCGTCTCCGGTGTCCCGGCGGCCAGGGTCCTGCACGGTCTGGGCGCGGTCGTCACGGTCGTCAACGACGGCGACGACGAGCGCTCCCGGGCGCAGGCCGCCGAGCTGGAGGCCGAGGGCATCACGGTCAGGCTCGGCGACGGGGCGACCCTGCCGGAGGGTACGGAGCTCATCGTCACGGCGCCCGGCTGGAAGCCGGACAAGCCGCTGTTCGCAGCGGCAGCCGCGGCGGGCGTCCGCGTCTGGGGCGATGTCGAACTGGCCTGGCGCCTGCGCGGCCCCGACGCCGCTCCCTGGCTCGCGGTCACCGGCACCAACGGCAAGACCACGACCGTCCAGATGCTCGCCTCGATCCTCCAGGCGGCAGGGCTGCGCACGGCTGCGGTCGGCAACATCGGGGTCTCGCTGCTGGACGCCGTCCTCGGCGACGAGAAGTACGACGTCCTCGCGGTCGAGCTCTCCAGCTACCAGCTCCACTGGGCGCCGTCCCTGCGCGCCCACTCCGCGGCCGTGCTGAACCTGGCCCCCGACCACCTCGACTGGCACGGCTCCATGGAGGCGTACGCCGCCGACAAGGGCCGTATCTACGAGGGCAACAAGGTCGCCTGCGTCTACAACGTCGCCGACAAGGCCACCGAGGACCTGGTGCGAGGGGCCGACGTCGAGGAGGGCTGCCGCGCGATCGGCTTCACGCTGGGTACGCCAGGGCCGTCCCAACTCGGCGTGGTGGACGACATCCTGGTCGACCGCGCCTTCGTCGAGAACCGGCACCAGCAGGCCCAGGAGCTCGCCCAGGTCTGCGACGTCAACCCGCCGGCCCCGCACAACATCGCCAACGCGCTGGCCGCCGCAGCCCTGGCGCGCGCCTTCGGCGTCGAGCCGGCCGCCGTACGGGACGGCCTGCGCGCCTTCCGGCCCGACGCGCACCGCATCGCGCACGTCGCGGACGTGGCCGGTGTTGTGTACGTCGACGACTCCAAGGCCACCAACACTCATGCAGCGCAAGCCTCGTTGGCGGCCTACGACTCGATCGTGTGGCTCGCGGGCGGGCTCGCGAAGGGTGCTACCTTCGACGAGTTGGTCGCTGGGTCGGCGCAGCGGCTGCGCGGCGCCGTGCTGTTCGGCGCGGACCGCGCGCTGATCCGGGACGCGCTTGCGCGACACGCGCCCGAAGTGCCGGTCGTCGAGCTCGACCGGACCGACACTGGGGCGATGCCGGTGGCGGTCCGGGAGGCGACGAAGTTGGCGCAGGCCGGGGACACGGTGCTCCTGGCTCCCGCCTGTGCCTCCATGGACATGTTCGCCAACTACAACGAACGCGGAGACCGCTTCGCGGACGCCGTCCGTGAACTCGGTGCCGCCAGCGACTGAGCCGGGGACGTCGATGCCACCTCGTAGCCTCGTCCTGCGCGTCCGGCGCGCCTGGGACAGGCCTCTCACCGCCTACAACCTGATCCCCGGGAGCAGTCTGCTCATCACCGCGCTCGGGCTGGTGATGGTGTAGTCGGCGTCCATGATCAAGGCGTTGCAGCTGTCGCGTGCCCGCCTCGTACTTTTCGCAAGTAGTTCGTGGCCGCCGTGATCGGCGGTGTGCTGCTGTACGCGGCGGCGCGAATGCCCGTGAAGCTGTACCGGGCGCTGGCCTATCCGATCCTGGCGGGCTTGTCTTCCTGATGGTGCTGGTGCAGGTTCGCCGTCACCGGGGAGGAACTCGGCCTCGCGGGGACGCTGTCGGTGGTCGCGCTGTTCGCGGCCTCGGCATCGGTGCGGCTCGCAGGGCGCCCGGCGGCTGAACGAGGTCGTGGAATGCGTGGCCCCGTATCTGCAGCGCTCCGGCGTGCAGATCCTGCATGTGGTCGGCCCCAAGAACGAACTGCCGCATGTGGGCAACATGCGGGGGATGCCAGTCTATCACCCGGGTACCGTATGTGGACCGGATGGATCTCGCCTACGCCGCGGCCGACATGATGCTCTGCCGCGCGGGCGCGATGACCGCCGCCGAACTGTCCGCCGTCGGGCTGGGGCCGAGCATGTCCCGCTGCCCATCGGCAACGGCGAACAGCGGCTCAGCGCCAAGCCTGTGGTCAACGCCGGGGGCGGCCTGCTGGTGGACGACGCGGAGCTCAACCCGGACTGGGTGCGCGAGAAACGTGCTCCCGGTGCTCACCAACCAGCAGCGGCTGCACGACATGTCCCGCGCCGCCGCGGAGTTCGGACGGCGTGATACGGACGATCTGCTTGCCGGCATGGTGCACGAGGCAATCGGTCGGGCGGCGTAGGACGGATCGGGCGGGACTGTGGTCGGGGTGTTATGCAGGCCGCCTCGGCTGCGGGCAGACTGCGGAGTGTCAAGTTCGTCGAGGTGAGTCGAGGCCACCGCATCTGTTGCGGCTCCAGGTAAAGGAGGGTGAGGACTCTTACCGCGTAGCTGTAAGCCGCATGGTCCGCAGGTAGTTGTGACGCCAGCGCCCCAGCTGGGTCACCGAGTCGACATCAAGCAGTGCGGCGCGGCGTTACTCCAGACCATCCTTCGGCACTGGAGGAAGGAAGCGGCCCTCGTTCCAC
Source organism: Streptomyces himalayensis subsp. himalayensis (assembly GCF_013778455.1). Classification (GTDB taxonomy): domain Bacteria; phylum Actinomycetota; class Actinomycetes; order Streptomycetales; family Streptomycetaceae; genus Streptomyces; species Streptomyces himalayensis. Next base: position 181,454 of record NZ_JACEHE010000014.1, read on the forward strand.
TTTTACGATGCCGTCCTGTCGTTACTCCTCAGGCCGAGCTTTATGTAACGATCAAATAACGGCGCGCTGATCAACTGTTGCGAATCCTCCTAAAGGGGAGTCGCGATGATTGACCCAACGGCTACACGGGAGAATGATCCTGCATCACATGGGATGCGCTCCCATGTCCAGGAATCTAGGAGATTATCCTTGCTTTTCACTCGGAAATTGCGTGCAGCGGCGGTGACTTCCGCCACCGTTGGGGTGTTCCTTCTGGTCACCGCAACCCCTGCCTCAGCCGCAAACAGGACGATGTGGACGAATGACGGTGACCCAGGTGGCTATGTCTACTTTGACCCGTACGGCGACATCGTCATAGCGCACGACAGCCAGAATGACGGCAAGGACGTACACGTTACGGTCTGGGACGAGACGAAGGACCCCGACGATTTTCGGTATGATCTCTACACCGATGGGGATTACGACGGTTCAAATTCGTCGGCGGAGGGGAGCTGGGGTGTTCCTTACGACCTCGCGGAGGGCAACTGCATCAAATTCCGCGTCCGGCTCGTAGACGAAAACGACCACAGCGTAGTCGTGTCGGGGAGCACGGACTACGCTCAGTGGCGCAACAACAATACGGACCCGGCTGACTGCTCCTCCGTTGAGTGAGCGAGTCTGATCGCGATGGCTGCGCGTGAACGGGGCACGGTTGGTCGCCCCGGGGCCGTGACGCAGTGAAGCTCCTCACCGGGAGTGCCAACGCCAGATAACACAAGTAGCTTCGTGATCATCAGTCGTGCCAACCGCGACGTGCCGTCGGACCTGGTCTCCTGAGCTGGAAAACCCGATTGCCGCCTCAAGAGATCAGGTCGGCGGCTGCTGGCGCCCTCTGACGAGCTGGGGCGAGGCCATGGTGCTGCACGTCTACATCGCCAATGACGACACATTCGCCCAGGTCGGCGAGGATTCTGGATCGGCGCCGAGACCGCTTGCCGGTACGTCAATGAGGGACTGGAGGCGGTGGCGCGGTTCGCGCCGCCCCTGGCCGACGCCGGGGACGAGCGCCGCCTGCTGCTGGACGGCACCTTCATCCGCACCCGGCGGTGCGCCGCCCTGGCCACCGCGGACAACGGCGACCCGCTATGCACCCCGTCAAGCACGGCATGACTGCGCAGGCCCTACAGGTACCCGCAGTGAACTGTGCGTCCTCAGCGTTCGGCCGGGCTCGACGCGGACCTGACCGCCGCACGTCGACTGCATCGTCACCACCTCGCCGGTCTCGGCGTGAGCGGCAGCAGTGCCGCCCGCGCCCTGGCCGGTCTCGGCGCGACCGTGACCGTGGTCGACGGCGGCGAGGTGCTGCGCGCCCGTGCGGCCGACCTCGCCGAGCTCGGCGTCACCGTGCGGCTCGGGGACGCGGACACGCTGCCCGACGGCACCGACCTCGTCGTCGCCTCGCCCGGCTGGAAGCCGTCGTCGCCGCTGTTCAAGGCGGCCACCGAAGCGGGCGTGGACGTCGTCGGCGACGTCGAGATCGCCTGGCGGCTGCGCGGCCCGGACGCCGCGCCCTGGCCCGCGGTCACCGGTACGAATGGCAAGACCACGACCACGCAGATGCTCGCGTCGATCCTGCGCGCCGCGGGGCTGCGCACGGCCGCCGTGGGCAACATCGGCACGCCGATCATCGACGTGGTGCTCGGAGACAGGGCTGCGCGCGAAGCGCGTTCGATTGAGGGCGCTGGTGGGCGACGGGAGGGAGACGCGTACGACATCTTCGCCGTCGAGCTGTCCAGCTACCAGCTGCACTGGGCGCCGGGCCTGCGTGTCCACTCCGCAGCGGTGGAACCTCGCGCCGGACCACCTCGACTAGCGCCGCCTGTGTCTACAACACGGCGGACAAGGCCACCGAGGACCTGGTGCGCGAGGCCGACGTCGAGGAGGGCTGCCGCGCGATCGGCTTCACGCTCGGCGCCCCCGGGCCGTCCCAACTCGGCGTTGTGGAGGGCATTCGTGCCTTCGTCGAGAACCGTCACAAGCAGGCGCAGGAGCTCGCGGAAGTATCAGATGTAAATCAGCCCGCGCCGCACAACATCGCCAACGCGCTGGCCGCGGCGGCCCTCGCACGCGCCTTCGGTGTGTCCGCGTCCGCCGTACGCGACGGGCTGCGGTCCTTCGCCCGGACGCGCACCGCATCGCGCACGTCGCGGACGTGGCCGGTGTTGTGTACGTCGACGACTCCAAGGCCACCAACACTCATGCAGCGCAAGCCTCGTTGGCGGCCTACGACTCGATCGTGTGGCTCGCGGGCGGGCTCGCGAAGGGTGCTACCTTCGACGAGTTGGTCGCTGGGTCGGCGCAGCGGCTGCGCGGCGCCGTGCTGTTCGGCGCGGACCGCGCGCTGATCCGGGACGCGCTTGCGCGACACGCGCCCGAAGTGCCGGTCGTCGAGCTCGACCGGACCGACACTGGGGCGATGCCGGTGGCGGTCCGGGAGGCGACGAAGTTGGCGCAGGCCGGGGACACGGTGCTCCTGGCTCCCGCCTGTGCGTCGATGGACATGTTCACCAACTACAACAAGCGCGGTGAGGCGTTCGCGGAGGCGGTTCGCGCCATGGCGCCGGAGGCGCCCTGAGCGGGGTTGGGTCCGCGTTCGCCGCGGGCGCGCCGGAACCCATGGGAGGGACGCGTTGGCAGCGTCGTGGCTGAGGTTTCGTCGGCGGGTGTCCGCCGGTGGTCGTCCGCTGTGCCAGCCGTCCCCCATTGCCCTAAGGGCATGGGAGGTACCCCCATTTCCCCCAGCGCCTGAAGGGCCCGGGGGGACCCCCAGCGGGACGATCTCCCACAGCGGTGGCGGGGGTGCTGTTGATGCCTGCTAGCTCCAGTCGTACTCCTGCCAAGCGGCCCCCCGTACGCCCCACCCCTCTCCGTCCCCCGCGCGACAACCCCCTCCGGCGGCTCCACACCCAAGTCCGCCGTGCCTGGGACCGGCCGCTCACCGCGTACTACGTGATCCTCGGCAGCAGTCTGCTGATCACCGTGCTCGGCCTTGTGATGGTGTACTCGGCGTCCATGATCAAGGCGCTGCAGTTGTCGCTGCCCGCCTCGTACTTCTTCCGGAAGCAGTTCGTGGCCGCCGTGATCGGTGCGCTGCTGCTGCTCATCGCCGCGCGGATGCCCGTCAAGCTGCACCGTGCGCTGGCGTATCCGATGCTCGCCGGCTCTGTCTTCCTGATGGTCCTCGTGCAGATTCCGGGGATAGGGATGGCGGTCAACGGCAACCAGAACTGGATCTCGCTTGGCGGCCCCTTCCAGCTCCAGCCCAGCGAGTTCGGCAAGCTGGCCCTGGTGCTGTGGGGGGCCGATCTGCTGGCCCGCAAACAGGACAAACGGCTGCTGAGCCAGTGGAAGCACATGCTGGTGCCGCTGGTTCCGGTGACGTTCATGCTGCTCGGGCTGATCATGCTCGGCGGCGACATGGGCACGGCCATCATCCTCGCCGCGATCCTCTTCGGACTGCTCTGGCTCGTGGGGGCTCCCACCCGGCTCTTCGCCGGCGTGCTCTCCGGGGCCGCCCTGATCGGCGCGATCCTCATCAAGACCAACCCCAACCGCATGGCCCGGCTCTCGTGCATCGGCGCCACCGAGCCCGGCCCCAACGACATGTGCTGGCAGGCCGTCCACGGCATCTATGCCCTGGCCTCCGGCGGACTCTTCGGTTCCGGCCTCGGTGCCAGTGTGGAAAAATGGGGTCAACTGCCCGAAGCGCACACGGACTTCATCTTCGCCGTCACCGGGGAGGAGCTCGGCCTCGCGGGGACGCTGTCGGTTCTCGCACTCTTCGCGGCTCTAGGCTATGCGGGTATCCGCGTGGCCGGACGCACGGAGGACCCCTTCGTGAGGTATGCCGCGGGAGGCGTGACCACCTGGATCACGGCCCAGGCCGTGGTCAACGTCGGTGCGGTGCTCGGCCTGCTGCCGATCGCCGGAGTCCCGCTCCCGCTGTTCTCCTACGGTGGGTCCGCCCTGCTGCCGACCATGTTCGCCATCGGGCTGCTGATCGCGTTCGCACGCGAGGAACCCGCCGCACGGGCGGCGCTTGCGATGCGGCAACCTGTCTTTGGTAGAAAGCGGGCTGCGGTGAGAGGCTCCGAGAGTGTTCGGGGGCCTCGGAGATGGAACACGATGCGACGGCGCGCCACGGCGCGTACGTCCGGAGAGCGGTGAATTTCGGTGCATGTCGTACTCGCCGGTGGGGGGACCGCCGGCCACATCGAGCCCGCGCTCGCCCTCGCGGACGCCCTGCGCAGGCAGGACCCGACCGTGGGGATCACGGCCCTCGGCACGGAGCGCGGACTCGAGACCCGTCTCGTACCGGAGCGGGGTTACGAACTCGCGCTGATCCCCGCCGTCCCGCTGCCCCGTAAGCCCACGCCCGAGCTGATCACTGTCCCGGGCCGGCTGCGCGGCACGATCAAGGCGGCGGAGCAGATCCTGGAGCGCACCAAGGCGGACGCGATCGTCGGCTTCGGCGGCTATGTGGCGCTGCCCGGCTATCTGGCGGCCAAGCGGCTCGGGGTGCCGATCGTGGTGCACGAGGCCAACGCCCGCCCTGGCCTCGCCAACAAGATCGGCTCGCGGTACGCGGCCCAGGTCGCCGTCTCCACGCCGGACAGCAAGCTGCGCAATGCCAGGTATGTCGGCATCCCGCTGCGGCGCTCCATCGCCACGCTGGACCGCGCCGCCGTGCGTCCAGCGGCCCGCGCCGCCTTCGGGCTCGACCCCAACCTGCCGACGCTGCTCGTCTCCGGCGGCTCGCAGGGCGCCCGCCGCCTCAACGAGGTCGTGCAGCGCGTCGCCCCGTTCCTCCAGCAGTCCGGCATCCAGGTGCTGCACGTGGTCGGCCCCAAGAACGAACTGCCGCATGTGGACAACATGCCGGGAATGCCGCCCTACATCCCGGTACCGTACGTGGACCGGATGGACCTCGCGTACGCCGCGGCGGACATGATGCTCTGCCGCGCGGGCGCGATGACCGTCGCCGAGCTGTCCGCCGTCGGGCTTCCGGCCGCATACGTCCCGCTGCCCATCGGCAACGGAGAGCAGCGGCTCAACGCCCAGCCGGTGGTCAAGGCGGGCGGCGGGCTCCTCGTCGACGACGCCGAGCTCACGCCCGAGTGGGTGCAGGGCAACGTCCTGCCGGTGCTGGCGGACCCGCACCGGCTGTACGAGATGTCCCGCGCCGCCGCCGAGTTCGGCCGCCGGGACGCCGACGAGTTGCTGGTCGGCATGGTGTACGAGGCGATCGCCTCGCGCCGCTAGGGCACTGCGCGCATGTGACAGAAGGCAGGGGAGCGTGGCCGGAGCGACTACCGCCGAGCATGGTGAATGGCAGCCGCCGGCGTCCGGCCCGCCCCTGCCACCGGGGCCCGGCGGCAGGCCGCGGCTCCGGGTGCGACGTCTCCGTGTCCTGATCCTGCTGATCGTCGTCGTCGCCCTGCTCGGTGCGGGAGCCGTCTGGGTGCTCTACGGCTCGCAGTGGCTGCGCGTCGAGAAGGTCACCACCTCGGGCACGCAGGTCCTGACGCCCGGAGCGGTGCGCGAAGCAGCCGCTGTTCCGGTCGGCTCGCCGTTGATTTCAGTCGACACCGATGCGATTGAGGATCGGTTGCGCCGGAAATTGCCCCGAATTGACTCGGTTGATGTCGTCCGTTCCTGGCCGCATGGAATCGCACTCAAAGTGACCGAACGCAAGCCGGTACTCCTTATCAAAAAGGACGAAAAGTTCATCGAAGTGGACGCCGAAGGGGTCCGATTCGCTACCGTCGGCAACGCCCCCAAGGGCATCCCGATGCTGGAATTGACGGCGGATCAGTCGGCGAGCAGACAGCGCTTCGGAGCGGAGCGTCTCGTGCGGGAGGCGGTACGGGTCGCCGGCGACGTCCCGGCCGCGGTGGCCCGCATCACCCGGATCGTCAAGGTCCGTACGTATGACTCCATCTCGCTGGAGTTGACAGGCGATCGCACCGTCGCCTGGGGGAGCAGTGAGCGGGGGCGCGCGAAGGCTGCCACACTCTCCGCCCTGATGAAAGCAGCCCCGGGGGCCCGGCACTTCGACGTCAGCGTTCCCACCGCCCCTTCCTTGTCAGGGAGTTGACGGACGTCGTCGCAGGCCAGCACCCTGGTTGTTCATCGCTATGGGTGATCACATAGGGTGAAAAGAAAAACGGGAGGTTCGGCGTGTTCGTTGAACGTGCGCCACTTGTCGACTTAGTGTCCTGTTCGTAAGGGTCAAACGAAAACCAGCAACAGGCACACGGGTAACCCTAAACTTCAGGCTTAGGGTTCGGGTCGGCGTTCGGACCGTCCCATTCGGCATCAGTCGTCGGATCGCAGCACTCGCGAGGCGGCGACACGTAACTCGAGGCGAGAGGCCTTCGACGTGGCAGCACCGCAGAACTACCTCGCAGTCATCAAAGTCATCGGTGTCGGCGGCGGTGGTGTCAATGCCATCAACCGGATGATCGAGGTCGGTCTCAAGGGTGTCGAGTTCATCGCCATCAACACCGACGCGCAGGCGCTGTTGATGAGCGACGCCGACGTCAAGCTCGACGTCGGCCGCGAACTCACGCGCGGACTCGGCGCCGGAGCCAACCCGGCCGTCGGCCGCAAGGCCGCAGAGGACCACCGCGAGGAGATCGAGGAGGTCCTCAAGGGGGCCGACATGGTCTTCGTCACCGCCGGCGAAGGTGGCGGCACCGGCACCGGCGGCGCACCCGTCGTGGCCAACATCGCGCGCTCCCTCGGAGCACTCACCATCGGCGTCGTCACGCGCCCGTTCACCTTCGAGGGCCGCCGCCGCGCCAACCAGGCCGAGGACGGCATCGCCGAGCTCCGCGAAGAGGTCGACACCCTCATCGTCATCCCCAACGACCGGCTGCTGTCCATCTCGGACCGCCAGGTCAGCGTGCTGGACGCGTTCAAGTCCGCCGACCAGGTGCTGCTCTCCGGTGTCCAGGGCATCACGGACCTCATCACCACGCCCGGCCTGATCAACCTCGACTTCGCCGATGTCAAGTCCGTGATGTCCGAGGCGGGTTCGGCACTCATGGGCATCGGCTCGGCCCGCGGCGACGACCGCGCGGTGGCCGCGGCCGAGATGGCCATCTCCTCGCCGCTGCTCGAGGCGTCCATCGACGGCGCCCGCGGAGTGCTGCTCTCGATCTCCGGCGGCTCGGATCTCGGTCTCTTCGAGATCAACGAGGCCGCCCAGCTGGTGAGCGAGGCCGCCCACCCCGAGGCCAACATCATCTTCGGTGCGGTCATCGACGACGCACTCGGCGACGAGGTCCGGGTGACCGTGATCGCCGCCGGCTTCGACGGCGGGCAGCCCCCGGCCAAGCGGGACAACGTCCTCGGCGCGTCCTCCGCCAAGCGCGAGGAGCCCACGCCGGCCCGCCCCTCCGAGACCCGCCCGGCCTTCGGCGGCCTCGGCAGCGTCACCCCGCGCGAGGACAACGCCTCCGCCGAGCCCGAGCCGGTCGCGGCGAGCGAGCTGCCGCCGCCGGTGCCGCCGTCCCGGACGTACTCGGACAGCGCGGCCGAGGAACTGGACGTACCGGACTTCCTGAAGTGACGGACCGGACACGCTGAAGTGATAGGACAGCACGACATCGTGGGCGGCGCCCACTTCGCCTTCACCGACAGGTGGGGCGGGGTGAGCGCCGCTCCGTACGAGGAGCTCAATCTCGGCGGTGCGGTCGGCGACGACCCCGACGCCGTACGCACCAACCGCGAACTGGCGGCCAAGTCGCTCGGGCTCGATCCTGCTGGTGTGGTGTGGATGAACCAGGTGCACGGGGCCGACGTCGCCGTGGTCGACGGGCCATGGGACACGTCCCCGCTGCCGTCGGTCGACGCGATCGTCACCGTCCGGCGCGGCCTCGCACTCGCCGTACTCACCGCGGACTGCGTCCCGGTCCTGCTGGCTGACCCGGTCGCCGGAATCGCGGCCGCCGCCCACGCCGGACGGCCGGGCATGGTGGCCGGGGTGGTCCCCGCCGCCGTCGAGGCGATGGTGAAGCTGGGCGCCGAGCCGGACCGCATCACCGCCCGTACCGGCCCCGCGGTCTGCGGGCGCTGCTACGAAGTGCCCGACGTGATGCGGACCGAAGTCGCCGCCGTCGAACCGGTGGCGTACTCCGAGACGAGTTGGGGCACCCCCGCGGTCGACGTGACCGCCGGTGTGCATGCACAGCTCGAGCGGCTCGGGGTGCGCGACCTGGAGCAGGCGCCGGTGTGCACGCTCGAGTCGGGCGACCACTTCTCGTACCGCCGCGACCGCACCACCGGGCGGCTCGCGGGCTATGTCTGGCTGGACTGATGGGCATGACGGACCGTAAGGCTCAACTCGCCGCGAATCTGGCGAAAGTCGAGGCGCGTATCGACGCGGCGTGCGCGGCGGCGGGCCGCAAACGCGAAGAAGTGACCCTGATCGTGGTCACCAAGACCTATCCGGCGAGCGACGTGCGGATCCTGTCGGAACTCGGTGTGCGGCACGTGGCCGAGAACCGCGACCAGGACGCCGCCCCGAAGGCCGCCGCATGCTCGGATCTGCCTCTTGCATGGCACTTTGTCGGCCAGTTGCAGACCAACAAGGTCCGTTCTGTGGTCGGTTATGCCGATGTGGTGCAGTCCGTCGACCGTTCCCGGCTTGTCACGGCGCTCTCGAAGGAGGCCGCCCGGGCCCAGCGTGAAGTCGGCTGTCTCATCCAGGTCGCGCTCGACGCGGACGAGAGCGGCCGGGGGGCGCGGGGCGGCGTGGGGCCGGGCGGAATCGAAGAGTTGGCCGACCTCGTTGCGGGCGCGCCCGGGCTCCGGCTCGAGGGACTGATGACGGTCGCGCCGCTCACCGGACCGTACGCGGGCCGCCAACGCGCTGCGTTCGACCGGCTGATGGAATTGGCAACCCTCGTGCGCCGGAGTCATCCGGCTGCGAACATGGTGTCAGCAGGGATGAGTGCGGACCTCGAACAGGCCGTGGCGGCCGGGGCGACACATGTGCGCGTCGGTACGGCGGTACTCGGAGTCCGACCCAGGCTCGGGTAACGTCGCCAAGAAGTCGGACCACAGCAGAAAATATGGTCATTCCCGCCGATAGCGGGGCGGACTTGTGGATCGCGGGCACTTGGTTGGCGTCAGCCGATCCACCACGCCGATCCACCACAGAGCGGAGGATTCAGAGCATGGCCGGCGCGATGCGCAAGATGGCGGTCTACCTCGGCCTCGTGGAGGACGATGGGTACGACGGCCGGGGCTTCGACCCTGACGACGACTTCGAGCCCGAACTGGACCCGGAGCCCGAGCGCGACCGTCGGCGGCATGAGCCGCCGCACCAGTCGCACCAGCCCCAAAGGGAAGAATCGGTACGAGTAGTACAACCTCCGGCACAACGGGAACCGGTCGCGATTCCGGCAGAAGCGGCGCGTCCGGCACGAATTGCCCCCGTGTCATCCATCACACCTGAACGTCAGAGCCTGGAGAAGAACGCGCCGGTGATCATGCCCAAGGTTGTGTCCGAGAGGGAGCCCTACCGCATCACCACACTGCACCCGCGGACCTACAACGAGGCCCGTACCATCGGGGAACACTTCCGTGAGGGCACCCCGGTGATCATGAATCTGACAGAGATGGACGACACGGATGCGAAGCGACTTGTCGACTTTGCCGCGGGTCTGGTCTTCGGTCTTCATGGCAGTATCGAGCGCGTGACGCAGAAGGTGTTCCTGTTGTCGCCTGCTAACGTCGATGTCACGGCGGAGGACAAGGCCCGCATCGCAGAGGGCGGGTTCTTCAACCAGAGCTGAGACGCAGGCCGACACGAGGCACGAAACAGGGGAGAGGGAAGCACGGTCATGAGCGTGGTCTTGGACGTTCTCTACATCGCGCTGATGTGTTTCCTCATCGTGCTCATTTTCCGGTTGGTCATGGACTACGTCTTCCAGTTCGCCCGCTCGTGGCAACCCGGCAAGGCGATGGTGGTCGTTCTGGAGGCCACCTACACTGTCACCGATCCACCGCTGAAGCTTCTGCGGCGGTTCATTCCGCCGCTGCGTCTCGGGGGCGTGGCGCTCGACCTGTCCTTCTTCGTCCTGATGATCATCGTCTACATCCTGATCTCCATCGTGAGCCGGCTGTGAACGATACGGTCTTGCCGAATGCCGACGACTACGTTGAGGTGAAGAGATGCCGTTGACCCCCGAGGACGTGCGGAACAAGCAGTTCACGACCGTCCGCCTCCGAGAAGGCTATGACGAGGACGAGGTCGATGCCTTCCTCGACGAGGTCGAAGCCGAGCTGACCCGCCTGCTCCGGGAGAACGAGGACCTGCGCGCCAAACTGGCCGCCGCGACGCGGGCCGCTGCCCAGAACCAGCAGCAGGCCATGCGGAAGCCGCCCGAGCAGCAGGATCGTCCCGGCGCTCCGGTACCCGCTGCCATATCTGGACCGCCGGTGCCGCCGCAGCAGCAGCACCCGCAGCATCAGCAGCACCAGATGGGCGGCCCGCCCCAGCTGCCCAGTGGCGCACCGCAGCTGCCCGCAGGTCCCGGTGGCCACGGCCCCGGCCCGGGTGGTCCCGGCCCGATGGGCCAGGGTCCGATGCAGGGGCAGATGGGCGGCCCGATGGGCGGCCCCATGGGCGGCCATGGGCCGCAGCTGCCGCAGCCCGGTCAGGGCCCCGGCGGTGACAGCGCCGCTCGCGTGCTGTCCCTTGCGCAGCAGACCGCCGACCAGGCGATCGCGGAGGCCCGTTCCGAGGCCAACAAGATCGTCGGCGAGGCGCGCAGCCGCGCCGAGGGCCTCGAGCGCGACGCGCGCGCCAAGGCGGACGCGCTTGAGCGGGACGCCCAGGAGAAGCACCGCGTGGCGATGGGCTCCCTCGAGTCCGCGCGCGCGACGCTGGAGCGCAAGGTCGAGGACCTGCGCGGCTTCGAGCGGGAGTACCGCACGCGTCTGAAGTCCTACCTGGAGTCGCAGCTGCGTCAGCTGGAGACCCAGGCCGACGACTCGCTGGCTCCGCCGCGGACCCCGGCGACGGCCTCTCTGCCGCCGTCCCCGGCGCCCTCCATGGCACCGGCCGGCGCGAGCGCCCCGTCGTACGGCGGCAATCAGACGATGGGTGGCAACCCGTCGCCGGCCGGCCCCTCCTACGGCGGTCAGCAGCAGATGTCGCCCGCGATGACGCAGCCGATGGCGCCGGTGCGGCCGCAGGGGCCTTCGCCGATGCAGCAGGCTCCCTCGCCGATGCGTGGGTTCCTCATCGATGAGGACGACAACTGACGGCGGCGTGAGCAGGGCATAGGCGTCGGCAACGCTTCAAAGGGCCGGGCCCCCGGAGAATCCGGGGGCCCGGCCCTTTGGTGTGCGCTTCTGCCGCCGGGTTTCCACTGGCGTGGGGGCGGTCCCCGCCGTACCCACAGCGGTTACAGCGGTTACAGCGGTCACAGCGGCTACAGCGCAGCTGCGCGACAGGTACAAGCAGGTGTGCGACGGTACAAAACGCCGAAGGGCCCGGCGCCCAAGATTCTTTGGGTACCGGGCCCTTCGGTCGCCCGTCGGGGCGTGCGGCCTACGCCTTGCGGAGGCGGAACGTCAGGGTAAGCGACTCGTCCGTGAACGGCTCGCCGTACGTGGCGTCCGGCTCGCCCTGGGCGAAGTCCGTCGCGAGGACCTCGTCCGCGATGAGCGACGCGTGCTCGGACAGGGCGGTGACGGCCGCCGGGTCCGTCGCCGTCCAGCGCAGGGCGATACGGTCCGCGACGTCCAGGCCGCTGTTCTTGCGGGCCTCCTGGATCAGGCGGATCGCGTCACGGGCGAGGCCCGCCCGGCGCAGCTCCTCCGTGATCTCCAGGTCCAGCGCGACCGTGGCACCCGCGTCCGAGGCGACCGACCAGCCCTCGCGCGGAGTCTCGGTGATGATCACCTCGTCCGGAGCCAGCGTCACGGTCTCGCCGTCGACCTCGACCGATGCCGTGCCCTCACGCAGAGCGAGGGACAGCGCGGCCGCGTCGGCGTTCGCGATGGCCTTGGCGACCGCCTGGACGCCCTTGCCGAAACGCTTGCCCAGCGCACGGAAGTTGGCCTTGGAGGTCGTGTCCACCAGCGAGCCCCCGACCTCCGAAAGAGAGGCCAGCGCGGAGACGTTGAGCTCCTCGGTGATCTGGGTGTGGAGCTCGGGGGAGAGGGACTCGAAGCCCGCGGCCGCGACCAGCGCGCGGGACAGCGGCTGACGGGTCTTCACGCCCGACTCGGCGCGCGTCGCCCGGCCCAGCTCCACCAAGCGTCGCACCAGCACCATCTGCTTCGACAGCTCCGGGTCGATCGCGGACAGGTCCGCCTCCGGCCAGGAGGAGAGGTGCACCGACTCGGGCGCGCCAGGCGTCACCGGCACGACCAGGTCCTGCCACACCCGCTCGGTGATGAACGGAGTGAGCGGGGCCGTCAGTCGCGTGACCGTCTCGACGACCTCGTGCAGGGTGCGCAGCGCCGCCGCGTCGCCCTGCCAGAAGCGACGCCGGGACCGGCGTACGTACCAGTTCGACAGGTCGTCGACGAACGCCGACAGGAGCTTGCCGGCGCGCTGGGTGTCGTATGCCTCCAGGGACTGCGTGACCTGGTCGGTGAGCGCGTGCAGCTCGGACAGCAGCCAGCGGTCCAGGAGCGGGCGGTCGGCCGGGGCCGGGTCGGAGGCGGACGGCGTCCAGTTCGACGTACGGGCGTAGAGCGCCTGGAAGGCGACCGTGTTCCAGTACGTGAGGAGGGTTTTCCTCACCACCTCCTGGATCGTGCCGTGGCCGACGCGGCGCGCCGCCCACGGGGAGCCGCCCGCCGCCATGAACCAGCGGACCGCGTCCGCGCCGTGCTGGTCCATCAGCGGGATCGGCTGCAGGATGTTGCCCAGGTGCTTGGACATCTTGCGGCCGTCCTCGGCGAGGATGTGGCCGAGGCACACCACGTTCTCGTACGACGACTTGTCGAAGACCAGCGTGCCGACCGCCATGAGGGTGTAGAACCACCCGCGCGTCTGGTCGATGGCCTCCGAGATGAACTGCGCGGGGTAGCGGCTCTCGAAGAGCTCCTTGTTCTTGTACGGGTAGCCCCACTGCGCGAACGGCATCGAGCCCGAGTCGTACCAGGCGTCGATGACCTCCGGGACGCGCGTCGCCGTCAGGCCGCAGCCGTCCTCCGGGCAGGGGAACGTGACCTCGTCGATGTACGGCCGGTGGGGGTCGAGGCCCGACTGGTCGGTGCCGGTCAGCTCCGTGAGCTCCGTGCGCGAGCCGACGCAGGTGAGGTGGCCTTCCGCGCAGCGCCAGATCGGCAGCGGAGTGCCCCAGTAGCGGTTGCGCGACAGCGCCCAGTCGATGTTGTTGTTCAGCCAGTCGCCGTAGCGGCCGTGCTTGACGGAGTCCGGGTACCAGTTGGTCTTCTCGTTCTCGGCGAGCAGGCGGTCCTTGACGGCCGTCGTGCGGATGTACCAGGACGGCTGCGCGTAGTAGAGAAGCGCCGTGTGGCAGCGCCAGCAGTGCGGGTAGCTGTGCTCGTACGGGAGGTGCTTGAGCAGCAGGCCGCGGTCCTGCAGGTCCTTGGTCAGGGCCTCGTCGGCCTTCTTGAAGAAGACGCCGCCGACGAGCGGCACGTCCTCCTCGAAGGTGCCGTCCGGGCGGACCGGGTTCACGACCGGCAGGCCGTACGCCCGGCAGACCTTGAGGTCGTCTTCACCGAAGGCCGGGGACTGGTGGACCAGACCCGTACCGTCCTCGGTCGTCACGTACTCGGCGTTGACCACGAAGTGGGCCGGGGCCGGGAACTCGACGAGCTCGAAGGGTCGCTGGTATGTCCAGCGCTCCATCTCGGCGCCGGTGAAGGTCTGGCCCGTCACCTCCCAGCCCTCGCCCAGGGACTTCGCGACGAGCGGCTCGGCGACGACCAGCTTCTCCTCGCCGTTCGTCGCGACGACGTACGTCACCTCGGGGTGCGCGGCGACCGCGGTGTTCGAGACCAGCGTCCAGGGCGTGGTCGTCCAGACCAGCAGCGCCGCCTCGCCCGCGAGCGGGCCGGAGGTGAGCGGGAAGCGGACGTAGACGGACGGGTCCACGACCGTCTCGTAGCCCTGGGCCAGCTCGTGGTCCGACAGGCCCGTGCCGCAGCGCGGGCACCAGGGGGCGACGCGGTGGTCCTGGACCAGCAGGCCCTTGTTGAAGATCTCCTTGAGCGACCACCAGACGGACTCCACGTACTCGGGGTCCATCGTCCAGTACGCGTCGTCGAGGTCGACCCAGTAGCCCATGCGGTTGGTGAGCTCGGTGAAGGCGTCGGTGTGGCGGGTCACGGACTCGCGGCACTTGGCGTTGAACTCGGCGATGCCGTACGCCTCGATGTCCTGCTTGCCGCTGAAGCCGAGCTCCTTCTCGACGGCCAGCTCGACCGGAAGGCCGTGGCAGTCCCAGCCGGCCTTGCGGGCCACGTGGTAGCCGCGCATGGTGCGGAAGCGCGGGAAGACGTCCTTGAAGACCCGGGCCTCGATGTGGTGGGCGCCCGGCATGCCGTTGGCGGTGGGCGGTCCCTCGTAGAACACCCACTCGGGGCGGCCCTCGGACTGCTCCAGGCTCTTGGCGAAGATCTTCTGCTCGCGCCAGAAGTCGAGCACGGCGTGCTCGAGCGCGGGCAGGTCTACCTGGGCGGGTACCTGTCGGTACTGGGGCGGCGTCATCGAAGAGCTCCTCCAACGGACTGCTGTCTTCCGTCGGAGGGACGAGAGGCGCTGTGCGCTCCCGCGGTACCACCCTCCTTGGCCCCTCGGCGCGTGTACGTACGCCGATGAGCCCCCTCATTGGGGTCGCGATGCCGGGTCTACTGGCGTCCGCTCGTCTCTGCGAGGCTTCGGCGTTCTTCCGGCGGCTCCGGGGTGATCTTCACGTCGCGCTGGCCCCCGGGCTCGCACCGTCCCCGGGTCGCTCATGGCTGCGTACGCCGCTACTCGTCCCCATCCACGCTTTTCGCTCCTCCCCCAAGCTCTCGACTGCTCCTCCAGCTAACGCTGGGAGGTGCCCCCAGAGCAGGGGAGACCCCCATAGTGTACGGCGCCCCGCGAGACGCGGCCGACCGGTTTTCCGGGACCCGGGGCGGGCGGGCCCCGGAAGGCGGGTCGGCAGGTGGGTCGGCAGGTGGGCGCCAGTCGGCCCCGGGCTGCGCGCGCTCTGCGCCAAATGGCCATGTCCGGCCGTCCGCGGACCACCGTTTCCCGGCTCGGCCTGCTCGGCGGAATACCTGGCGATGAGCTGGGCACAACGCATGCAGGCTTGCCGCGCGGACCCGCGGGGCGGGCGAATCGGGCGGCGTGCCCCGTTGCCGCGGGCCGGAAGTCGATTTATCGTCCCAGCACGATTCGCGAGCAAGATCACAAAATGTGAAGGGGCCGCGGCCATGGTGGCGAAGAAGACCGCCGTACAGGACTCGGCGTCCGTCAGATCGACTGGTATGGCTGGCGCGGCGGCCAAGGACACGGGCGGGAAGAAGAGCACGGCCGGACTGTGGGTCTTCCGGGCGGCGGTCGACGTCGCCAGGAGGACCATGGGCTCCATGGGCGTGAAGAGCATGGCCCGGGAGGCCGCGACAGCCCAGGGGCTCGGTGAGAAGGCGCACGTCAAGGAGGCGCCGGCCGGGAAGGAAGCCGTCACGAAGACGGGCGCCAAGGCGACGGCATCCTCGGCGGCGGCCAGGAGGGCCACTGCCGGGGAAGTGCCTGCGATGACGGACGCGGCCGAGGAGACGGCGGGCGGGCCGCGGAAGCAGAGCCCGAGCGGACCCGGAGCGAAGAGTACGGCCGGGAAGGCGGCCGTGTCCGGTGGGAAGTCCGGGGGTCGGAAGGCGCCGGCGAAGAGCACATCTGCCAAGCGGGCGACGGCGGCGACGACGGCCAGGAAGACGGCCGCGGCGAAGGCGGTGGAGGCGGTGGCCGGAACCGCCGCTGCGGAGGCGCCGGAGGACAGGGCGGCGGCCGGGAAGGGCGCCGTGAAGGAGGCGGCCGCGAGGAAGAGTCCCGCGAAGAGGGCGTCCGCCAAGAAGGCGACTGTGGCGCAGACGCCGGCGAAGAAGGCTGCGGCAGGAAAGGAAGCAGGCAAGGAGTCGGTCGCGGCGAAGGCACCGGCGAAGAAGGCTGCCGCGAAAAAGGCGGTGGGGAAGAAGGCGGCGGCGAAGAAGACGGCCGCTGCGGGGGCGTCGGCGAAGCAGACGGTGGCCAAGAAGACGGCCGCTGCGGGGGCGTCTGCGAAGAAGACGGCGGCGAAGCAGACGGTGGCCAAGAAGACGGCCGCTGCGGGGGCGTCTGCGAAGAAGACGGCGGCGAAGAAGACGGTGGCCAAGAAGACGGTGGCCAAGAAGACGGCTGCGGAGGCACCCGCCGCGAGGAAGACCGCAGAGGCACCCGCACGCGCGAAGAAGGCCACCGCAAAGAAGGCACCCGCGAAGAAGGCCACCGCGAAGAAGGCACCCGCGAAGAAGGCACCCGCAAAGACGGCCGCGGCAAAGAGGGCTCCCGCAAAGACGGCCGCGGCAAAGAGGGCTCCCGCAAAAAAGGCCCCTGCGAAGAAGGCGGCCGTGGTGAAGGAGCCCGAGAAGAGGGTGCCCGCCAAGAAGGCGTCCGTGACGCAGAGCCCGACCGAGACCGCCGCCAAGAAGGCCACGGCCAAGAAGGCCACGGCGACGAAGGCGGTGGCCAAGAAGGCCCCGGCCAGAAAGACCGCGGCCAAGAAGGCGCCCGCCAGCAAGGCCCCGGCCAAGCGTGCGGCGGCCAGGACCTCCGTACCCGCGAAGACGGCGGCCAGGAAGACGGTCACCGCGGAGGCTGCCAAGAAGACACCGGGCAGGAAGAAGGCTCCCGGCAAAGACGCGCCGGGCGAAGGGGCACCGGCCAGGAAGTCGCCGGCCGCGATAGATGCCGAGAAGGCGCTGGCCGAGGAGGCCGCAGTCAGCGAGGCGGCAGTCAGCGAGGCCGCAGTCAACTACGCGCCCGCACGGCCCGCACAGCCCGTACAGGAGGTCGCTCAAGGCGCCGCCGCGGAAGGTATGGCAGGAACGGGCACGTCCGCGGAGGCCTCGGCCTCGAACAGCACGGCCAAGAAGACGGTCGCGTCCGCGGCCGAGGACGCGGCGCAGGCCGCGACGACGACGGGAGTCACGACTGTGGTTGCGAAGAAGACTCCGCACACGGCCACGGATCCGGCGAAGGCCACCGCGGTGCCCAAGGCGCGTGGCGTGGAGCCGGGAGAGCTCCCGGTACGGCCGGGGGAGGACCCCTGGACCCCGGAGGAGGTAGAGGAGGCCCGGGGCGAGCTGCTCAGCGAGGCGACGCGGCTGCGTGACGAGCTCGAGTCGTCCGAGGCGTCCCTCGTCGGCCTGATGCGTGATTCTGGGGACGGCGCGGGCGACGACCAGGCGGACACCGGTGCGAAGAACATCACCCGCGAGCACGAGATGGCGCTCGCCGCCAATGCCCGCGAGATGCTCGTCCAGACCGAGCACGCCCTGCAGCGCATCGAGACCGGGACGTACGGGCTCTGTGAGAACTGCGGCAACCCCATCGGCAAGGCCCGTATGCAGGCGTTTCCGCGCGCCACGCTGTGCGTGGAGTGCAAGCAGAAGCAGGAGCGGCACCAGTGAGCACTCGGCCGCCGTACCGCTGGGTGCTCTCGCGCGCCGCCAAGCGGCTCCTCAGCACGTGGGGCCGTACGCGCGTGTCGTACTCTCGTCCTCAGTCAGGCACCTAGGTTGAGGGACTCACGTGGCAGAGGCGGAGCGCATCATCGGTACGCCGGATACCCCAGAGGCGGCGGGGGCCGTGCCGCCGGAGCAGTCCGGCGGCGATGCGGCATCGGAGCGGCAGGGCGGTTCCGAGGAGACCACCGGGTCGTCCGCCGAGGAGCGGCCCAGGGGCAAGCGCAAGATGCTCGTGCTGATCGCGGTGGCCGCCTTCGCCTATGCCCTCGACCTGGTCAGCAAGATGATCGTGGTCGCGAAGCTGGAGCACCACGAGCCGGTGGAGATCATCGGGGACTGGCTCAGGTTCGAGGCGGTCCGGAACGCGGGAGCCGCTTTCGGAATCGGTGAGGCCTTCACGGTGATCTTCACGGTCATCGCGGCGGCCGTGATCGTCGTGATCGCGCGCCTCGCCCGCAAGCTCTACAGCCTGCCGTGGGCGATCGCGCTCGGCCTGCTGCTCGGCGGGGCGCTCGGCAACCTCACCGACCGTCTGTTCCGTTCGCCGGGTGTCTTCGAGGGCGCGGTCGTCGACTTCATCGCGCCGAAGGGCTTCGCGGTGTTCAACCTCGCGGACTCGGCGATCGTGTGCGGCGGCATCCTGATCGTGGTGCTGTCGTTCCGCGGGCTCGACCCGGACGGGACCGTCCACAAGGACTGACGTACGGCTCTGGTCAAGGGCTGTCGGACCCGTCCGGCATACTCGACGGGTGAGCACGATTCCCGAGATCCGCACCCTGCCCGTGCCCGACGGCCTGGAGGGCGAGCGCGTCGACGCCGCCATCTCCCGCATGTTCGGCTTCTCCCGTACGAAGGCCGCCGAGCTGGCGGCGGCAGGCAAGGTGCTGGTCGACGGTGCTGCGGTCGGCAAGTCCGAGCGGGTGCGCGGCGGTGCCTGGCTCGAGGTCGAGATGCCGCAGGCGCCCGCGCCCGTGCAGGTGGTGGCCGAGCCCGTCGAGGGCATGGAGATCGTGCACGACGACGATGACGTGGTCGTGATCGTCAAGCCGGTGGGTGTGGCCGCGCATCCGAGCCCCGGCTGGAGCGGCCCGACGGTGATCGGCGGGCTCGCGGCCGCGGGGTACCGCATCTCGACCTCCGGCGCCGCCGAGCGCCAGGGCATCGTGCACCGGCTGGACGTGGGCACGTCCGGGCTGATGGTGGTGGCCAAGTCCGAGCGGGCGTACACGTCGCTGAAGCGGCAGTTCAAGGAGCGTACGGTCGACAAGCGCTACCACACGCTGGTGCAGGGCCACCCCGATCCGACGAGCGGCACCATCGACGCGCCCATCGGGCGCCACCCCACCCACGACTACAAGTGGGCGGTGACGGCCGACGGCAAGCCGTCCGTCACGCACTACGACCTGGTCGAGGCCTTCCGCGCGGCCTCGCTGCTCGACGTCAAGCTCGAGACCGGGCGGACCCATCAGATCCGCGTGCACATGGCGGCGCACCGCCACCCGTGCGTCGGGGATCTGACGTACGGCGCCGACCCGACGCTCGCCAAGCGGCTCCGCCTCACCCGGCAGTGGCTGCACGCGGTCCGGCTCGGCTTCGACCACCCTGGCAGCGGGGAGTGGGTCGAGTTCGAGAGCGCCTACCCGGACGATCTGCAGCAGGCCCTGGACCAGGTGCGGGCGGAGACGTACGCATGAGCCTTCCGCCGTACGAGAGCCTCCCGTCGTACGTGGTGCGGGTGGCCGAGGACGCGGCGGACCGCGAGGCGTGCTTCGCGGTGCGCAAGGAGGTCTTCGTCGTCGAGCAGGGAGTCCCGCAGGACATCGAGTACGACGCGTACGACGCCGACGCCGTGCATGTGCTCGCCGTGCGCGGCGACGGGGTTCCGCTGGGCACGGGGCGCCTGCTGTACGGCGAGGCGGCGGCCGCCAAGACCGGTGGTGATCCGGCCGTGGGCTCCCTGGGACGGCTCGCGGTGGCCAAGGACGCGCGGGGGCTCGGCGTCGGGGCGGCCCTGGTGCGCGCCATCGAGGACGCGGCGCGGGAGCGCGGGCTGTCGGCGGTGGACCTGCATGCGCAGACGCATGCGCTGGGTTTCTACGAGCGGTTGGGGTACGTGGCGTACGGGGCGGAGTTTCCCGATGCGGGCATTCCGCATCGGGCGATGCGGAGGGTTCTCTAGGCGGCCCGTTGGGGCCGCCTCCTGCGGCGTTCGTCCCCACCCACCCGCCCTCTTTGTGGGGGCAAGCCCCCACGCCCCCCGGGGGCTCCGCCCCCTGGACCCCCCGCAATCGCCCTTCGGGCTCGTCCTCAAACTCCCCCAGCTAACGCTGGGAGGTGCCCCCAGACGGGCTGATACGGCACCCCAGAGGGGCTGATATGGGGTGCTGCCCAGACGGGCTGATATGAGGTGCCGCCCAGACGAGCTGATACGGGGTGCCGCCCAGCCAGGCTGATACGGGGTGCCGCCCAGACGGGCTGAGACGCCCCCGGTGGCGGAGCCCGGTTCCGGCCATGCCCGCATGGCACGCTTGATGCCTCGTCAGTCAAGAGTGGTCGGAGCTGCTCCGTGGATCAGTTGGCCCTGCTGTTCGTCCTGTTGCTCGGGGCCGTGGTGAGCGTGCCGTTGGGGGACAGGCTCGGGCTTCCCGCGCCCGTACTGATGACGCTGGGCGGAATCGTTTTGGCGCTCGTGCCCGAGGTGCCGAATGTCGACGTCCCGCCGGAGCTGATCCTGCCCGCCGTGCTGCCGCCGCTGCTCTACGCCTCCGCGCAGCGCACCTCCTGGCGGCAGTTCGCGTCCAACAAGCGACCGATCTTCCTGCTGGCCGTGGCTCTCGTGTTCGTCACCACGGCGGCCGTCGCCGCCGTCGCCCACGCCATCGTGCCAGGGCTGCCCATCGCCGCCGCTGTCGCGCTCGGCGCACTGGTCGCCCCGCCCGACCCGGTCGCGGCGACCGCCGTCGCAGGCCAGTTGGGCCTGCCGCGCCGCATGGTCTCGATCCTGGAGGGCGAGGGACTGTTCAACGACGTGACCGCCATCGTGCTGTACCACGTCGCCATCACCGCCGCCGTCAGCGGTTCCTTCTCGCTGCCCGACGCCGTCCTCGAACTGGTGCGGTCCGCCGTCGTCGCCGTCGTGGTCGGCCTGGCCCTCGGCTGGGCGGCCAACAAGCTCATGGGCCTGCTCGGCGACGCCACCCTCCAGGTCGGCCTGACCCTGATGGTGCCCTACGTCTCGTATGTCCTGGCCGAGGAGCTCCACGGCTCCGGGGTCCTGGCCGTACTCGCTACGGCGCTGTTCCTCGCCGAATACGCCCTCGACGCCGACGACGTGCTGACCCGCCTCACCGGACGCACCTTCTGGAACGTCGTCGACACCCTGGTCACCGGTGCGGCGTTCGGCCTGGTCGGGCTCGAACTGCACAACGCCGTCAGCACCGCGTCCGGCCGCTGGGGCGAGATGCTCGGCTGGGCAGCCGCGATCGTCGGCGTGGTGATCCTCGTACGACTGCTGTGGCTGCTGCCGGCGACCTGGCTGGCCAAGCGGTTGCATGCGCGGCGCTCCGACGAGGACATCCCCCTCAGCATGCGCGAGACGGTCGTCATGTGGTGGGCCGGGATGCGGCCACCGTCGCGCTGGCCCTCGCCATTCCTGCGCAGATGAATGACGGTTCGCCGTTCCCGGACCGTGACGAGATCGTCTTCATCGCCTTCGGCGTCGTCATGGCGACCCTCGTCGTGCAGGGACTCAGCCTCCCGTGGCTCGTCAGGAAGCTCGGGGTGCAGGCGGACACCGAGACCGAACGGGCCCTCGAGAAGGACCTCGCG
Organism: Streptomyces himalayensis subsp. himalayensis; assembly: GCF_013778455.1. Classification (GTDB taxonomy): domain Bacteria; phylum Actinomycetota; class Actinomycetes; order Streptomycetales; family Streptomycetaceae; genus Streptomyces; species Streptomyces himalayensis. Next base: position 203,039 of record NZ_JACEHE010000014.1, read on the forward strand.
GTGCGCGCGGCCAAGGCCGCCCGGCATCGGCTCAAGGAGATCCAGGAGGTCGAGGAGCTGCCGGAGGAGGTGAGCGAACAGCTGCTGCGCCGCGCGCTCGACATCGGACTGAGGATCAGTCCCGACATGGGCGACGAGGAACGGCGCGAGGCACAGGCCCACCGCGTGGAGCGCATCAGACGCATCAAACGCATCCAGGGCGAGATGCTCTCCGCCGCACGCCACGAGGTGCTCTCCGCGCGCAGCGAACCGGGTGCCGACCCGGAGATCGTCGACCGGGTGCTGCGGCATCTGGACGTGCGCAGTCTGAGGTGAGACGGCGCCCATGGAGACGTACCCGTGTGAACGCTCTGATAAGTACGCCCACTTGGCCCGCTGTGACGCGGCCGCGCAGGAATCGCGAGGTAACGTCGCCGCATGACTCGGAACGTGGTGATCAGTGGTGGCGGTACGGGCATCGGTCTCGCGGCGGCCTTCGCCTTCGCGGCGGACGGGGACCAGGTGCTGCTGCTCGGGCGCCGCGCCGAGGTGCTGGAGAAGGCCGGGGTGCCGGGCGCGCTGACGTATGCCGCGGACCTCTCCGATGTCGAAGAGGTACGCGGGGTCGCGGAGTTCGTGGCGGCCGAGCTCGGCACCGTGGACGTGCTGATCCACAGCGCGGGCGGCAGCGGCCTGCTCGAGCCGGGGCCCGGGCCGGGGGCCGACGACCCGCTGGCCGCCGTCGCCCACGCCTGGAACGTCGCCTTCCGGCTCAACACGCTCACCGCCGCCCTGCTCACCGAGGCCCTGGGCGACCGGCTCGCCTCACCCGGCGGCCGGGTGTTGTTCCTCAGCTCCATCGCCGCCTACCGCGGCTCTGGCTCCGGCGCCTATGCGGCATCCAAGGCCGCCCTCCACCCGTACGCCTTCGACCTCGCCCGCAGGCTCGGGCCGCGGGGCATCACGGTCAACGTCGTCGCCCCCGGCTATATCGAGGACACCGACTTCTTCGGGGAGCACATGACCGAGGAGCGGCGGCAGCAGCTGATCGCCGAGACCTCCACGGGGCGGGCCGGCACGCCGGGGGATGTCGCCGCCACGCTTCACTGGCTGGCCTCGCTTTCGGCCAGCCACATCACGGCGCAGGTTGTGCAGGTCAATGGGGGTGCGGAACGGGGGCATTGACGGGCCCACACCGCGACGAGCACTTACCCCCGCCCCTTCCTCGGCGCCACCCCATCCATGGACGACCCCGGCGTACGGACCTGATGCGGGATCGTCGGTGGTAGCGAAGCCTGTGCGGTGGTGATGCGCGGTAGTGCGTACGGGTGTTCCTCCGTCAGCCACTGGATCAGGCGCTCGCGCACGGTGACCCGTACCGTCCAGATGTCGTCCGGGTCCTTGGCCGTGACCAGAGCCCGTACCTCCATGGTGGTGGGTGTGGTGTCCGTCACGTCCAGTCCCCAGGCGCGGCCGTCCCAAGCGGGACAGTCGCGCACGATGTCCGCGAGCTTCTCGCGCATCTCGGGCACCGGAGCACGGTGGTCGAGGTGGAAGAAGACCGTGCCGGTCATCTGGGCGCCGCCGCGCGACCAGTTCTCGAACGGCTTGCTGGTGAAGTACGACACCGGCATCGTGATCCGCCGCTCGTCCCAGGTCCGTACGGTCAGGAATGTCAGCGTGATCTCGTCGACCGTGCCCCACTCGCCGTCCACGACGACCGTGTCGCCGAGCCGCACCATGTCGCCGAACGCGATCTGCAGCCCCGCGAAGAGATTGCCCAGCGTCGACTGCGCGGCGATACCGGCGACGATGCCGAGGATGCCCGCCGAGGCGAGCAGCGAGGCACCAGCCGTCCGCATCGCCGGGAACGTCAGCAGCATCGAGGCGGCCGCCACCACACCGACGATGGCGGAGACCACCCTCTGGATCAGTGTCACCTGCGTACGCACCCTGCGGACCCGGGCGGGGTCCCGGCGCGCCGCGGCGTAACGGGCGTACGAGGACTCGACCACCGCCGCCGCGATACGGATCACCAGCCAGGCGGTGGAGCCGATGAGGACCAGGGTCAGGACACGGCCGATCGCCGCCGCGTGGTTCTCGGCGACCCTCGCCTGCGCGTACGACCCCCGGAACAGCGCCGTGCAGAGCACGACCTGCAACGGAAGGCGGCAGCGGCGCAGCAGTCCCCACAGCGGTGTCTCGCTGTGCCGGGCGTCGGCCCGGCGCAACAGCCGGTCCACCGCCCAGCCGACGAGCAGCGTGAGCACGACCGAGCCACCGACGACGATCAGCGGACGCAGTACGTTCTCCATGCCTACGACCGTAACCAGTCCCGGCGACCCTGAACATGCCGCCTTGACTGGCACCATGGGCCCCATGAACATCATGCTGTTTCACTCGGCGTACGGGCTCCGGCCCGCGGTGCGCGCGGCGGCCGACCGTTTGCGCGAAGCCGGGCACGAGGTGTGGACCCCCGATCTCTTCGAGGGCCGCGTCTTCGACACCGTCGAGGACGGCAGGGACTTCAAGGACGAGATCGGCAAGGACGAGCTGCTCAGGCGCGCCGTGCTGGCCGCCGCCCCCTACTCGGAGCGGGGCCTGGTGTACGCGGGCTTCTCGTTCGGAGCCGCGCTCGCCCAGACGCTGGCGCTCGGCGACGAGAAGGCGCGTGGGCTGCTGCTTCTGCACGGCACGTCGGACATCGCCGCGAACGCGTCCGTGGACGAGCTGCCCGTCCAGCTGCATATCGCGGAGCCCGACCCCTTCGAGCCCGACGACTGGCTGAGCGCCTGGTATCTGCAGATGCGCAAGGCCGGCGCGGACGTCGAGATCTACCGGTACGCCGGGGCCGGGCACATCTACACCGACCCCGGCCTGCCGGATTACGACGCAGAGGCCGCGGAGGCGACGTGGCGGACGGCGCTGGGGTTCCTGGACAGCTTGTAGCCGGCCCTGGGTCATACCAGGTTCGGCGCCGCCCGCCTCTGCGTCACGTGTGCGTCAGCCCGCCGCGCGGTACGCCGCCCAGCTGTCCTGCATCCTCTGCACCTGGCCCGCGGTGAACTGGTACATGCAGGCGTCGTAGGTGTAATCCATGAAGTTGTGGATCGGGTCGACGCCCGTCTGCCTGGTGCAGGTGTCGCGTCCGGTCGGGCACTGGAACGCCGGGCTCGCCTCGGCGGGGGTGTCCGAGACGTAGTCGCCCTTGCCGTTACAGCCGCCCTGGAAGGTGTGGTAGAGCCCCAGCCAGTGGCCGACCTCGTGGGTGGCGGTGTCGCCCTCGTCGTAGTTGGTGGCCGAGCCGCCGGGCAGTGAGGTGTCGAGGACGACCACGCCGTCGTCGGACGGCTTCGACTTGTACGAGGACGGGAAGGTGGCCCAGCCCAGCAGATCGTCGCCCAGGTTCGCCGTGTAGAAGTTGAGCGCGTTGGCGCCGCCCTGGTGGAGCGTGGACTTCATCGCCGACTCGGCGGTGGAGCCGGGCGTGATGCCGTTGTACCAGGCGGCGTTGTCGGTGTAGTCGGTGCCTGCCAGCGTGAACTGGAAGCCCGAGTCGGTGTTTCCGGTGCCCTGTCCGCCGAACGCCGAGTTCAGCACGTTCATCTGCTGACTGATGTCGGTCGCGGTGAGCTTGCCGGTGGTGCCGTCGTGGACGACGTGGAAGTACACCGGGATCGTGGTGACCGCGGCGGCGGAGAGTCCCTTGCCCTCCGTGCGCAGCTTCTCGAGTCTCTGCTTCAGATCCGCGTCCATGGCCTTGGCCTTGGCCTCGCTGATCTCGTTGGGCTCATGGGCGTGCCCGGCTTCCGACGAGTGGGCCTTGCGGGCGGTGGCCTGGGTGTCGTCGGCGCATTCCTCGGCGGCGGTGGGCGCCTTGGTGGCGGCCGCCGTCCCCGTGGCCGTGGAGAGCGGGGCCAGGGCCAGGGTTCCGGCCATGATTGCCGTACCGATGAAGCGCCTGCGCAGACGCGGAGATATGTGGGCAAGAGCGCGCATGGTGACTGACTCCTCGCGGACGCGGGCGAGGAGGTCTTCCTCGCCGTCCGGGGGAGATTACGTGCCCATGCCAGGAATCACAGAGAATCGATCTGGCCCAATCGCGCGGGCCGCGAATCGCGCCTATCAGAAGAAATCCCATGGCGCATCCCGGAGTTCGAGATGCGCGCGTAACGGCCGGCGTTGCCGGGGCGGGTGGTGTGTCCGCATTCGGAACGCGGCGCGCAGCACCCGCCGTAGCGGTGTGACCTGTCCTTAACAGAGGTGACCTTGGCCGGATCTGATCGGCCGGTACTCCGGCAGAGAGCTTCGGGCGCTGACCCGGGAGACGGACTCAGCGCACCGGCGCGTAGACCCGCTCGACCTTCTGAGTGCCGCTGAGGGTGCGGTACGAACGCTCCCAGGACGCCGTCGCCCTGGGGTCGGTGCGGTCGGACAGTACGTAGTAGTCCATCTGCGAGCGCTCTGCGGTGACATCGAGGACCCCGTAGCCGTGCGAGTCCATGTCCAGCCACTTCACATGGCGGTTGGCCCCCTTGATCGCGGCCTCCGCGACCAGCGACACCGTGTTCGGGGCGACATGCAGGATGTCGTCGAGGTTGTCCGAGGTCACGGAAGTGACCACGAACTCCGTGGCCGCCGACGCCGACAGGGGATACGTCGACGCCTTCACCGGCACGTCGTTGGCCCAGGCCATGTGGATGTCGCCGGTCAGGAAGACGGTGTTCGTGATGCCGTTGTCCCGCAGGTGCGTGATGAGCTCCTTGCGGTCGTCCGTGTAGCCGTCCCACTGGTCGACGTTGATGGCCAGGCCCTCCTTGGGCAGGCCGAGCAGCTCCGCGAGCGGGCCGAGCAGATCGGCGGACAGCGACCCGAAGGCGACCGGCGAGATCATCACCGATGTGCCGACCAGCTTCCAGGCGGCGTCGGAACCGGCCAGGCCCGACTTCAGCCAGTCGAGCTGGGCGCGGCCCGTGATCGTACGCTCGGGGTCGTCCACGTCGCCGTTGCCGACCGTCGACTGCTGGGAGCGGAACGAGCGCAGGTCCAGCAGATGCAGGTCGGCCAGCTTGCCGAAGCGCAGCCTGCGGTAGACGGTGCCCTCGGTGGACGGGCGCACCGGCATCCACTCGAAGTACGCCCGCTTGGCGGCGGCCTGCCGCTGCGCCCAGTCGCCCTCGGTGCCCGGTGTGTGGTTCTCGGCGCCGCCCGACCAGGCGTCGTTGGCGAACTCGTGGTCGTCCCAGATCGCGATGACGGGATGGGCGGCGTGCAGGGCCTGGAGATCCGGGTCGGTCTTGTAGTTGCCGTGCCGGGTGCGGTAGTCGGCGAGCGTGACGATCTCGTGCTGCGGCTCGTGCTTACGGACCCCGTACTGGGCCGCCGGATACTCGCCCGTGCCGTACTCGTAGATGTAGTCGCCGAGATGCAGCACCGCGTCCAGGTCGGTGCGGCCCGCGAGATGGCGGTACGCGGAGAACCAGCCAGCCTCCCAGTTGGAGCAGGACACCACCCCGAACCGGACGCCGGACGCGGAGGCGTCGTACGCGGGCGTGGTGCGCGTACGGCCGACGGGGGAGACGGCGTTGCCCGCGCGGAAGCGGAAGTAATAGACGCTCGCCGGGCGCAAGCTCCTTACATCGGCCTTGACCGTGTGGTCGGAGCCGGCCTTCGCGGTGGCCGTGCCCCGGCCCACCACCGTGGTGAAACCCTTGTCCTCGGCGATCTCCCAACTCACCTCGGTGTCCGGGCCCTTGCCGGACCCCGGCACGGCCTCCGCGACCGGGGTCACCCGGGTCCACAGCAGGACGCCGTCGGGCAGCGGGTCGCCGGAGGCCACCCCGTGCAGAAAGGCGGGGCCATCGGCGGCCTCGGCCGTGGTGGCGGCGGCGAGCGGGGCGAGCACGGCGGTGGCGGCCGCGGCCTTGACGACCGTACGGCGGCGCGGCGCGGCGGAGTTGGGGGAGTTGGGGGAGTTGAGGGAGCTGAGTCGTCTGGTCACGGCCGATCAGATTACTGATCGGTATAAAGCAAGAGCGGGCGAACTCGAAAAGTTCGCCCGCCCTTCGGCGGCACGCCATCTGGTGACGCTCGCGCCGGACTTCGCTGGGCGCGCCCGTACTTGCGGGGCGCCCTCGCCGCTACTGCGTGACGCCCGCCGTCTTCAGCGCGGTCTCCCACTCGGCAACGGTGCTCGGGTTCTCGATCTTCTTGTCGTTGATCTTGATGGTCGGCGTCGACTCGACACCCTCGGCGTTGTCGAAGGACTCGCTCATCTTCACCGCCCAGGCGTCGTAGGTGCCCTTCTCGACGGCGTCCTGGAACTTCTTGTTGTTCTTCAGCGCGTCCACCGTGTTCGCCACCTTGATCAGGTAGCTGTCCTTGGCGAACTCGTCCGTCGACTCCGCGGGGTGGTACTTCGACGAGTAGAGCGCGGTCTTGTAGTCGATGAACGCGTCGGTGCTGACGTTCAGCGCGGCGCCGAGCGCGCTCAGCGCGTTCTTCGAGCCCTCACCGCCGAGGTTGCCGTCGAGGAAGGTGCCGATGGTGAAGGAGAGCTTGTACTCGCCGTCCTCCATGCCCTTGTTGACGGTCTCGCCGACGGTCTGCTCGAAGGAGGCGCAGGCCGGGCAGCGCGGGTCCTCGTAGAGGTGGACGGTGTTCTTGGCGGACGACTCGCCTACGACCACGGTGGTGCCGTTCGTGCCCGAGGTGTTGGCCGGGGCGACCACCTTCGCGTCGGCGGCCTTCTCCCAGGTCGAGGGCTCGTTGGCCTGCACGATGGCAAAGCCGACGCCCCCGGCTATCGCGAGCACGCCGATGGCGGAGCAGGCGACGATGATCTGCCGCCTCACCTTCGCCTTCTTGGCCTCCCGCTCGCGCTCGGCACGCAGCCGCTCGCGGGCCGCCGTCTTCGCCGCCTGGCTGTTCCTCTTGCTCATGGTGGTGTTTCTCCGTGTGATGACTGATGGCGTGGCTGCGTACGTCCTGCGTACGCGGGGATTGAGGCGGCTGACCGCTCAGGGGCTGACCGCTCAGGGGGCCGACCGCTCAGGGGCCGACCGCTCAGGGGGCCGACCGCTCTACTCTGACCGCACTGATCAGGCGAAAGCAGGCGAGCGCGGCGGTCCGCGTCGTCCCACGGAGTGCACCAGGAAGCGCGTGAGCGCTGTGCCCACCCGGTGCGCGGGCCGTGCCCTGCGGTGCCCGGGTGCCTGATGCGCCGTCACGGCGGCGACCGCGATCAGCAGCGGCCGGAACGTACACGCCGCCACGGCCCTCAGCAGCTGGGCCAGCGCCCGCTCGCCGCGCCGCAGCCACGCGGCCGCCAGCAGACCGACGCCGACATGGGCGCCGAGCAGCAGCCAGGCGGTGGCCGGGTCGGCGTGTGCCAGCAGCGCAGCGGCCCGGCCGGTGTCCCCGCCCGCCACCTGCGCCAGCGGGGAGCCCACATCGCCGCCGCCGCACAGCACGTCGAGCCCGACCGAGCGCAGCGGGCCGGCGACCGGGCCACCCGCCCTGCCGTAGCAGACGTGCTGGCCCGCGGTGAACACCGTGTCGGCGGCCAGCTCCAGTGGGATCAGCAGCGCTGCGATCTGCCCGTACCCGCGCTCGCGGCCCGCGAGCGCGTAGGCGACGGCGAACACGACGGCGGCGATGATCGCGACGGTGGCCAGCGGCAGCGGCGTCCGGGACAGCAGGACGTGCGACGCGACGGAGAGCAACACGACGAGTGCCGTGAAGACCGTCGCGCGCAGGGTTCTGAGCGCTGTCTCGGATATGCCCACGAGGATCGGTTTCTTTCGGGCCGGGGGCCCGGGGGTTGTCCCCCGGGAATTGCAGCCGGGCAGGCGGTCCGGGGGTAGCCCGGGAAATGCAGTATCGCGGAGGAGTGTGCCATGGGATCTCATAAGGGACCCCTAAAGGATCCCTGTGAGCGTCCCGGCGGCTACAGAGCCGATGCCTAAAGACCCGGAATCCGGCCGTTACGGAAAAGGTCGAGGAAGATCTGGTGGTCGGCACGCGCGCGTGCGCCGTAGCTGTGCGCGAACTCCACGAGCAGCTCGCCGAAGCCGTCCTCGTCGGCCGCGATCGCCGCGTCGATGGCACGCTCCGTGGAGAAGGGGACCAGGGACTCGCCGGACTGGTCGTCGGCGGCCGAGTGCATCGTGGCGGTGGCGCGGCCCAGGTCGGCGACCACGGCGGCGATCTCCTCCGGGTCGTCGATGTCGGACCAGTCCAGGTCGACGGCGTACGGCGAGACCTCGGCGACCAGCTGGCCGGCACCGTCCAGCTCCGTCCAGCCGAGCCACGGGTCGGCGTGCGCCTGCAGGGCGCGCTGCGAGATCACCGTGCGGTGGCCCTCGTGCTGGAAGTACTCGCGGATGGCCGAGTCGGTGATGTGCCGCGAGACGGCCGGGGTCTGGGCCTGCTTGATGTAGATCACGACGTCGTTCTCGAGGGCGTCGCTGTTGCCCTCCAGCAGGATGTTGTACGACGGCAGGCCCGCGGAGCCGATGCCGATGCCGCGGCGGCCGACGACGTCCTTCACGCGGTACGAGTCGGGACGGGACAGGGACGACTCCGGCAGTGTCTCCAGATAGCCGTCGAAGGCGGCCAGCACCTTGTAGCGCGTGGCCGCGTCCAGCTCCAGCGAACCGCTGCCCGGCGCGAAGCGGCGCTCGAAGTCGCGGATCTCGGTCATCGACTCGAGCAGCCCGAAGCGGGTCAGCGAGCGGGCGTCGCGCAGCGCGTCCAGGAGCGGGCCCTCGGCCGTGTCCAGCGTGAACGGCGGCACCTCGTCGCTCTTGGCGCCGGTCGCCAGGGCGCGGATGCGCTCGCGGTACGCCTCCGCGAAGACCCGCACCAGCTCGGTGATCTGCTCGTCGCTCAGCGCCTTCGCGTACCCGATCAGCGCCAGTGAGGCGGCCAGGCGCTTGAGGTCCCACGTGAACGGGCCCACATAGGCCTCGTCGAAGTCGTTGACGTTGAAGATCAGACGGCCCGTGGAGTCCATGTACGTGCCGAAGTTCTCCGCGTGCAGGTCGCCGTGGATCCACACACGCGCGGTGCGGTCGTCCAGGTACGGGCCGCCGTGCTTCTCGGACTCCAGGTCGTGGTAGAAGAGGCACGCCGTGCCCCGGTAGAAGGCGAAGGCGGAGGCCGCCATCTTCCGGAACTTCACGCGGAACGCCGCGGGATCGGCGGCCAGCAGCTCGCCGAAGGCGGTCTCGAAGACGGCAAGGATCTCGTCGCCGCGCTGCTCGGCGCTGGGCTGCGGGACCGACATCGCTGGGTGCCTCCTGGTACGGCTGGTGTGCGTGGTGTCTGGGACGGCGTTCCGTCCACTTCCAACGGACGACAGTACGCGTCAGTGCCCGCCCTGTGGTCACTGCTGCGGCACGCGGGCGTGGCCGGTGTGTGTCCGGCGGTGGTACGCAGGGGCGTGTCCCGCGAGCGTCCGGCGTTGGTACGCGGGCCGTGCCCGGCGTGTGCCTGGCGCTCGTACGCGGGCGTGCCCGGCGTGTGTCTCGCGGTCGTACGCGCGCGGCCCGACGCGTGTCGCGCAGTGGTACGCGCGCGGCCCGACGCGTGTCGCGCAGTGGTACGCGCGCGTGCCGGGCGGCGCGCCGGATCGCGTCGCTCGTGTCCCTGGAGTGGCCTCGTCTGTCAGTACCCGGGCATAGACTTCGAGGCTGTCCCCCCGACTGTCGTCGATGCTTGCCGTTGGAGGCCAGACCGTGTCGAAGCCGCCGTTCACGCACCTGCACGTGCACACCCAGTACTCGCTGCTGGACGGTGCGGCGCGGCTCAAGGACATGTTCAACGCGTGCAACGAGATGGGCATGACGCACATCGCCATGTCCGACCACGGCAACCTCCACGGGGCGTATGACTTCTTCCACTCCGCGAAGAAGGCCGGGGTTGTCCCGATTATCGGGATCGAGGCATATGTCGCCCCCGAGTCCCGGCGTAACAAGCGCAAGATCCAGTGGGGCCAGCCGCACCAGAAGAAGGACGACGTGTCCGGTTCGGGCGGTTACACGCACAAGACGATCTGGGCGGCGAACGCGACCGGTCTGCACAACCTCTTCCGGCTCTCCTCCGACGCGTACAAGGAGGGCTGGCTGCAGAAGTGGCCGCGCATGGACAAGGAGACCATCTCGCAGTGGTCGGAGGGGCTCATCGCGTCCACCGGCTGCCCCTCGGGTGAGCTCCAGACGCGGCTGCGCCTCGGCCAGTTCGACGAGGCACTGAAGTCGGCCGCCGAGTACCAGGACATCTTCGGCAAGGACCGGTACTTCCTGGAGTTGATGGACCACGGCATCGAGATCGAGCGCCGCGTCCGCGACGGCCTCCTCGAGATCGGCAAGAAGCTCGGCATCCCGCCGCTGGTCACCAACGACTCGCACTACACGTACGCGCACGAGGCGGGCGCGCACGACGCGCTGCTGTGCATCCAGACCGGCAAGAACCTCTCCGACCCGGACCGCTTCAGGTTCGACGGCACGGGCTACTACCTGAAGTCCACGGACGAGATGTACGCCATCGACTCCTCGGACGCCTGGCAGCAGGGCTGCGCGAACACGCTGCTGGTCGCCGAGCAGATCGACACCACCGGGATGTTCGAGAAGCGCGACCTCATGCCCAAGTTCGACATCCCGGAGGGCTACACCGAGGTCACCTGGTTCCAGGAGGAGGTGCGGCGCGGCATGGAGCGCCGTTACCCCGGAGGCATCCCGGAGGACCGCCAGCGGCAGGCGGACTACGAGATGGACGTCATCATCCAGATGGGCTTCCCCGGCTACTTCCTCGTGGTCGCCGACTTCATCATGTGGGCCAAGAACAACGGCATCGCGGTGGGCCCGGGCCGTGGTTCGGCGGCCGGCTCGATCGTGGCGTACGCCATGGGCATCACCGACCTCGACCCGATCCCGCACGGCCTGATCTTCGAGCGGTTCCTCAACCCCGAGCGCGTCTCGATGCCCGATGTCGACATCGACTTCGACGAGCGTCGGCGCGTCGAGGTCATCAGGTATGTGACAGAGAAGTACGGCGCCGACAAGGTCGCCATGATCGGCACGTACGGCACCATCAAGGCCAAGAACGCGATCAAGGACTCCGCGCGCGTCCTCGGCTACCCGTACGCGATGGGCGACCGCCTCACCAAGGCCATGCCCGCCGACGTCCTCGGCAAGGGCATCCCGCTCTCCGGCATCACCGATCCGCAGCACCCGCGGTACAGCGAGGCGGGCGAGATCCGTGGGATGTACGAGAACGAGCCGGATGTGAAGAAGGTCATCGACACCGCCAAGGGCGTCGAGGGCCTGGTCCGGCAGATGGGTGTGCACGCGGCCGGCGTGATCATGTCCAGCGAAACCATTACCGACCATGTCCCGGTGTGGGTGAGGCACACCGACGGCGTGACGATCACGCAGTGGGACTACCCGAGCTGTGAGTCGCTCGGCCTGCTGAAGATGGACTTCCTGGGCCTGCGCAACCTCACGATCATGGACGACGCCGTCAAGATGGTGAAGTCCAACAAGGGCATCGACATCGATCTGCTGAGCCTTCCGCTCGACGATCCGACGACGTTCGACCTGCTCCAGCGCGGTGACACCCTCGGTGTCTTCCAGTTCGACGGCGGCCCGATGCGGTCCCTGCTGCGGCTGATGAAGCCCGACAACTTCGAGGACATCTCCGCCGTCTCGGCCCTGTACCGGCCGGGCCCGATGGGCATGAACTCGCACACCAACTACGCGCTCCGCAAGAACGGCCAGCAGGAGATCACCCCGATCCACCCCGAGCTGGAGGCCCCGCTCAAGGAGGTCCTGGACGTCACCTACGGCCTGATCGTCTATCAGGAGCAGGTGCAGAAGGCCGCCCAGATCATCGCCGGCTACTCGCTCGGCGAGGCCGACATCCTCCGCCGCGTGATGGGCAAGAAGAAGCCCGAGGAGCTGGAGAAGAACTTCGCGATCTTCCAGGCCGGCGCGCGGAAGAACGGCTACAGCGACCAGGCGATCCAGGCCCTGTGGGACGTGCTGGTCCCCTTCGCCGGATACGCGTTCAACAAGGCGCACTCCGCGGCGTACGGCCTCGTGTCGTACTGGACCGCGTATCTGAAGGCCAACCACCCCGCCGAGTACATGGCGGCGCTGCTCACCTCCGTCAAGGACGACAAGGACAAGTCGGCCGTCTACCTCAACGAGTGCCGCCGCATGGGCATCAGGGTGCTGCCGCCCAACGTGAACGAGTCCGAGCACAACTTCGCCGCGCAGGGCGACGACGTGATCCTCTTCGGCCTGTCCGCGGTGCGCAACGTCGGCACCAACGTGGTCGAGTCGATCATCCGCTGCCGCAAGGCCAAGGGGAAGTACACGTCCTTCCCTGACTACCTCGACAAGGTCGAGGCGGTCGTCTGCAACAAGCGCACCACCGAATCGCTCATCAAGGCGGGCGCGTTCGACACCATGGGGCACACCCGCAAGGGCCTCACCGCGCAGTACGAGCCGATGATCGACAACGTGGTGGCGGTCAAACGCAAGGAGGCCGAGGGGCAGTTCGACCTCTTCGGCGGCATGGACGAGGACACCAGCGAGCCGGGCTTCGGGCTCGACGTCACCTTCTCCGAGGACGAGTGGGACAAGACGTATCTGCTCGCCCAGGAGCGGGAGATGCTCGGTCTCTACGTCTCCGACCACCCGCTCTTCGGCATCGAGCACGTCCTGTCCGACAAGACCGACGCGGCCATCTCCCAGCTCACCGGAGGGGAGCACGCCGACGGCGCCGTGGTCACCATCGGCGGCATCATCTCCGGCCTGCAGCGCAAGATGACCAAGCAGGGCAACGCGTGGGCGATCGCGACCGTGGAGGACCTGGCCGGTTCCATCGAGTGCATGTTCTTCCCGGCCACGTACCAGCTGGTGTCCACGCAACTCGTCGAGGACGCCGTGGTGTTCGTCAAGGGCCGGCTCGACAAGCGCGAGGACGTGCCGCGGCTGGTCGCGATGGAACTGATGGTCCCGGACCTGTCCAACGCAGGCGCCAACGCCCCGGTGGTCATCACCATCCCGACCACGCGCGTGACCCCGCCGATGGTCAGCCGCCTCGGCGAGATCCTCAGCCACCACAAGGGCAACAGCGAGGTGCGGATCAAGCTCCAGGGCGCCAGCAAGACAACGGTGCTGCGGCTCGACCGGCACCGGGTCCAGCCCGACCCGGCGCTCTTCGGCGACTTGAAGGTGCTGCTGGGCCCGTCCTGCCTGGCGGGCTGAACCGAGGCACGTCGGAGCAGGAACAGTTGAGGGGCGCACCCGACATCGGGTGCGCCCCTCCTGGCGTGCCTACGGCGCGTGAGCCTTACGGAAAGGCGTCAGTTGTGGCCGAAGCGGCGCTGCTGTTTACGGGCAACATCAGCGGGGTTGCCCTGCGGTATCTCCGAGTGCGCTTCGGTCGCGACCGATTTCGCCTCCTGCGCCGCGTGCTCGGCCTGCGAAGCGCGACCCTGCTGGGCACCCTGCTTGCGGTTCTTGTTCTTGGCCATGGTGATCTGCCTCCTGTGGGGGATCTGGGGGCCAGAGACGGGACCAGATTCACATACGATGACAAGCGCCGCATTTCAGAGAATTACCGTGCGTAATAAGGGATGCAGGGAAGCAATCCGCCGAGACGCCACGCCGAAGATCGAGTTCGGGCCGTTAACACCCGCATGGTCGGGCAGACTCGAAGGAAACCCGAAGCAGACCCGCACTCGTGTCAATTGCGGGCCTCCGAAGAACCTTGAGGGAAACCTCGAGGAAATCCCCAGGGAAAGAGGGTGGATCGCGTGGACCGCTGCATCGTCCTGGTGGACGCCGGGTATCTGCTGGGGGCCGCCGCGAGTCTCCTCGCCGGGGAGCCGTCCCGGTCCCGGATCACCGTCGACCACGCCGCCCTCATCCAGGGGCTGCGCGAACGCGCCGAGTCGGATACGGAACGGCCGCTGCTGCGCATCTACTGGTTCGACGGCGCCCCCGACCGCGTGCCGCAGCCGGAACACCGCAGGCTGCGCGTGATGCCGCGGGTGACCGTCCGGCTCGGCGCCCTGACCCGCAGCGACGGGCGCTGGGCGCAGAAGGGCGTCGACGCCGCGATGCACGCCGAGCTCACCGAACTGGCACGCAACCGGGCCTGCTCCGATGTGGTGCTGGTGACCGGCGACGGTGATCTGCTGCCCGGCATGATGGCGGCGAAGGAGCACGGGGTCGCCGTGCATCTCTGGGCCGTCCAGGCCGCCGACGGCGACTACAACCAGTCCGAGGACCTGGTCGCGGAGGCAGACGAGCGGCGCGTCCTCGACCGGGCCTGGATCACCAAGGCCGTACGGGCCAAGGAGCTCGGCGGGATCTGCACGACGCCGCCCGCGCCCCGCCCCGAGATCGCCGCGATCCTCTCCGCGCCGCTGCCCGAGTCGGCGCTCGCCGCGGCGGGCGAGCGGCCTGACGGTGAGCCGTCCGGGGTGCAGCACCCGCCGGCGGCCCGTACGGGAAACGGGACGGGCGAACGCGGCCCGGCCGCCGCCAAGGGGGTGCCCACACCGAAGGACCTGGCCGCCCTGCGCGGCCCCGGCACGCAGGCGGCGCAGCATCCCGCGACCGCGACGCTGCGCTGGTCGTCCGACAAGGGCTGGGTCGACCGCACCGGCATCGCCGAGCCCGCGGAGGCGGCGTCGCTGCCGACGCTGGCCCAGCTCACGACCGCGGAGCAGGGGTGGGCCGACCGCGAGGAGGACATCACGACGGTCGGCGGCGACCCCTACGAGGTGGGGCAGGTCTTCGCCCGCCGCTGGATGGAGCGGCTGCCGGACCAGAACCATGTGCAGAGGCTGTCCACCATGTATCCGCGGATTCCGCACCGGATCGACGGGGAGCTGCTGCGGTATGCGGCGCGTTTTGGGCTGCTCGCCCATAAGGATGACCAGATCGATGAGCATGACCGGTATGCGATTCGGGCGGGGTTCTGGCGGGAGGTCGATGCGCGGACCGCGGCGGAGCACGCCCCTGCCGGGGAGTGATCGGGCACCCCTTGCCGGGGGCGCCCGGGGGTAAGGCGGTGTACCCGGCGTCGTGGGCCCCGCCTGTGCCCACCCTGCCCCAAGCTCTCGGCTTCTCCCCCAGTGCCTCAGGGCCTGGGAGGGACCCCCAGAGCAGGGGGACCCTCATCGCCCCTGGCGGACGACTGCCCACAGGCCGGGCAGTACGACTCCTCACAGGCGGTCCCGTCGGCTCGGCGGCGCGGGGGCTCGGCCCCGGCGCAACCGCCGAGGCTTCGACCCCTTAGGCTCGTCCCTTGTGAGTACGCGCACCGCACTGTCAGGACACGGTATCGATGCCGTGTGCGCCGTGCGGGGGCTGGTGAAGACCTATCCCGCCACGCGCGGGCGGCGCGGGGCGCCCGGGGCGCCCGAGGTGCGGGCCACCGACAGCGTCGACCTCGACATCCGGCGCGGTGAGATCTTCGGGCTGCTCGGGCCGAACGGCGCCGGCAAGTCCACCCTCGTACGCCAGCTGACCGGGCTGATGCGGCCCGACACCGGAAGCATCGGCATCCTCGGTCACGACATCGTGCGCCACCCCGAGCGGGCAGCGCGGATCCTCGCCTACCTCGGGCAGGAGTCCACCGCCCTCGACGAGCTGACGGTGTCGCTCGCCGCCGAGACCACCGGGCGGCTGCGCGGACTCGACGCGCGGAGTGCACGGGCCGAGCGGGACGCCGTCCTGGACGAACTCGGTCTTGGCAGCCTTGCCGGGCGGCCGCTCAAGAAGCTCTCCGGCGGGCAGCGGCGCCTCGCCTGCTTCGCCGCCGCGCTGGTCGGCGAGCGCCCGTTCCTCGTGCTCGACGAGCCGACGAGCGGCATGGATCCCTTGGCGCGCCGCGCCGTGTGGGCCGCCGTCGACAGGCGCCGCGCCGAGCGCGGCACGACGGTGCTGCTCGTCACCCACAACGTCATCGAGGCCGAGACGGTCCTCGACCGGGTCGCGGTCCTCGACCGCGGCCGCGTCATCGCCTGCGACACCCCGGCCGGGCTGAAGGAGAAGGTCGCCGGGGAGGTGCGGGTGGAACTCGTGTGGCGCGAGCGGGCGCCGCTCGACGTACCGGAGGTCGCCGCGCTGCGCGGCTTTGCCGTCGAGTCCGGCCGCCGCTGGGCGCTGCGCCTGGCCCCGGACGAGGCCCGTGCCGCGGTCGCCGCGGTCACCGGCGGCGCCGCTTTCGCGGCCCTCGACGACTTCACGCTCGCCACACCGAGCCTGGAGGACGTCTACCTCGCCCTCGGCGGCAGCGAGAACAGCGTGAAGGGCTTGGTGAAGTCGTGACGGCTGTCCACGGTGTGACCTGGGCCGATGGCGCACACAGCGCACACGGGAGCGTCGACGGCCCGGACAGGAGTGGTGTGCGATGAGTGCCGTGCCCTTGGAGGCCCCCGTCCATGCGGGCGGCGGCAGCGACGGTGGCGGCGGAGAGGCCGTCCGCGGTGCCGCCGCGGTGCTCGCACCGCCCGCCCGCCTGTTTCCCGCCCTCGCGGCCGTATACAAGGCGCAGCTCTCCCGGGCGCGGGTCGCCCGGATTCCGCTTCTCTTCGTGGCCACGTTCCAGTCCATCGGGATCATGATCCTGATGCGGGGCGTCGTCGACGGCGGGGGAGAGGCCAGGGCCGTCGTGGCCGGGTCATCCGTCCTGGTCGTCGCGTTCGTCGCGCTGAACCTGCTCGCCCAGTACTTCGGGCAGCTCAGGGCGGACGGGGGGCTCGACCACTACGCGACGCTGCCCGTGCCGCCCGCCGCCGTCGTGCTGGGCGCCGCGGCCGCGTACGCCTCCTTCACCGTGCCCGGCACGCTCGTCACCGCCGTCGTCGGCTGCACCCTCTTCCAGCTGCCGCTCGCGCACCTGTGGGTGCTCGCCGCGGTGATCCCGCTCGCGGGTGCCGCGCTCGCCGGGCTCGGCGCCGCCCTCGGGCTGCTCGCGCCCCGGCCCGAGCTCGCCACTTTGCTCGGACAGCTGGGCATGTCCGCCGCGCTGCTGCTCGGCGTGCTTCCTGCGGACCGGCTGCCGTCCGTCGTGCAGTACGCGCGTGACCTGCTGCCCTCCACGTACGGCGTGGAGGCCTTCGCCCGCACCTTCGGCCCGCACCCCGACTGGGCCGCGGTCCTCCTCGACCTCGCCGTCTGCGCGGGTGTCGGCGTCGTGTCGCTGACCGTGGCCACCATGGCGTACCGCCGGGCAGCCGTCCGGTGACGCGTCCGGCGGCCCGGGCTGGCACGATGTCAGGGTGACCGCACCGCTGACGCCACCGCCGCACCAACCGCCCCCGCACAACCCCTGGCAGGCCCCGCCCGCCGGAGGACATGCGGTGCCTCCTGTCTCGTACGCATACGAAGAGGACGGCCCCGGGATGAAGACCGAACTGCGGCAGGCCGCCCTGATCACGGTCGCGGTGGCCGTCGGCGGTGTCCTGCTGGGACTGCTGTGGCTCTGGCTTGCGCCGCGTGTCCCGCTGGTCGCCGACGACAGCGCCGTCTATCTGAAGGACACCGAGGGCGAGCAGGCGATCGCCGTCGACGGCACCTTCACCCTGCTCGCGCTCGCCTTCGGTGCGGTCAGCGGGCTCGTCGTCTTCGCTGTACGCAGGCGCGGCGGCGTCCCGCTGGTCGTCGGCCTCGCCCTGGGCGGGCTGCTCGGCTCGGTGCTGGCCTGGCGGCTCGGCGTCTGGCTCGGGCCGGCGCAGGACGTGGTCGCGCACGCCAAGGCCGTCGGCAAGGGCGTCACGTTCGAGGCTCCGCTGAAGCTGAACGCCAAGGGGGCGCTGCTGGCGTGGCCCGTTGCGGCCATGGCCGTGCATCTTGGGCTGACCGCGCTGTTCGGGCCGCGGGATCCTGAGCCGTACCCCGGGCCGTACGGGGCCCAGCCGCAGCCGTAGGAGGCACCCGCTGTCGTGGTGTTGTGCCACCACCCCTCCCCCAGCTACCTCCCCCAGACTCCATCCGGGAGGTGCCCCCAGGAGGTGCCCCCAGAGGCACAAGCCCTGCGGAACGCCTGCGCACAACTACGTCAACGGCGGTGCGTCACGCGCGGCCGATCGGGGCCACGACCGCGTCCGTGAGCGTCGCCAGATCACCCGGGGCGAGTTCGATCTCCAGGCCCCGGCGCCCCGCCGAGACGCAGATCGTTTCGTGCTTCTCCGCGGACGCGTCGAGCACCGTGCGTAGCTTCTTGCGCTGGCCCAGGGGTGAGATGCCGCCGCGGACGTACCCGGTGGTGCGTTCCGCGGCCGCCGGGTCGGCCATCGCCGCGCGCTTGCCCGACACCGCCGACGCCAGCGCCTTCAGGTCGAGTGAGCCGGAGACCGGCACGACGGCGACCGTGAGCTCGCCGTCGACCTCGGCGACGAGGGTCTTGAACACCCGCTCCGGCGACACCCCCATGGCCTCGGCCGCCTCCTCACCGTAGGAGGGGTGCGCCGGGTCGTGCTCGTACGCGTGGACCGTGAAGGACGTGCCCGCGGCGGTGAGGGCCACGGTCGCCGGGGTCCCCCCGGACTGGTTCTGCTTCTTCGACTTCTTCGCCATCCGGCTTCTCCGCTGCGGCAGTTGAGACTTGTCGTCCGTCGACCGTCGTCGACGCCCCTACGCGTCAGTTGAGGCTGGTCGGCGCGCGGGTCAGGTCGTTCGCCGGCAGCGACGGCAGATGACGGATGATCGCCGTCTCGGTACGCAGCAGCCTCAGTTCGTCGCGCAGCCGCGACGCCGTGTCCGGCGCCTGCAGCAGTCGCTGCTTCGTCGGGGTGTCGAGCATCGCCGCCGCGGCCACCAGATACGACACGACCGACGGCTCGTCCGGCAGCTCCGCGCCCGTCGACAGGGACCGCTCGCGCGCCCCGGCCAGCCGCTTCTGGTACGTACGGAAGGCGCGCAGCACCCCCTCGGCCAGGGCGCCGGCCTCGTCGCCGGGCTCCTCCGCCAGCTCCTCGAGTTCGGCGGTCAGAAACGGCCCGGAGGCGTCGACCGAGTGCAGCCGGACCCGGGTGGTGCCGGTCGCCAGCACCTCGAAGGTGCCGTCCTCGCGCTCCCGTATGGTCGCCGCGTCCGCGATGCAGCCCACGCCGTGGAACGCCTTCACCGGGTCGTCGCCGAAGCCGGCTGCCGGGCCGCGTTCGGGCGGTGCGGTCTGGTCGGGCAGGCCGGGTGCGCTGGGCGCCACCTCGTGGCCGTCGCGGATCGCGACGACGGCGAACCTGCGTGGTTCGCCCTCGGGCGTCTTGAGAAGCTCGCGCATCATGGCGCGATAGCGCTCCTCGAAGATGTTCAGAGGCAGGACGAGCCCCGGGAACAGCACCGAGTTCAGAGGGAAGAGCGGGAGCCGGACGGTGGTCACGACGTAAAAGACTAATGGTCGCCGGGCACTAGTGACCGCCGGTGCCCTTCTGCACGGGGCGGCTGCGCAGCGGCATGGCGGAGGCGACCGCTATGCGGACGCCGTCACGCAGCTCCAGGAACTGTCCGAGCGGATCGTCCGAAACCCGGTCCCAGGGGAACGAGGTCGCGTACGGGCCGGTCAGCCGCAGCTGCTCCAGGGCGTCGTCCCAGCGCTCCAGCCGGACGAGGACGTAGACGAGGAGATTGCGGACCTCCGCGGGCCAGGGGTCCGCGGCCGCGTACTCGTACGACAGCGCGATCGCGAGATCGGCGGCCGCATCGAGACGCTCGCGGGGCACCAGCGCGGCGAGACCGACCGGGCCGCCGCTCGGATCGCTCGTCAGATACGCGAAGGCGGCGCGCACGGGAAGCGCCTGCACCAGGGAACCGGGCAGCGCGTCCTGGGCCGCCCGCTCGGCGAAGTCGAAACACTCGCGGTGCGAGCCGTACCAGGCGGCCGACAGGTACTTGAGCGCCGCCACATGGCAGCCGTAGTGGTGCGGCGAGCGGCGCACCGCCTCCGTCCACAGCTCCTCGAAGACGGTGTGCGGGGCGTTGGTGCCGCGGGCGTGGTCCAGGGCGATGCGCCAGGGCACCGGGTCGCGGTGGTCGCCGTCCGCGGCGGCGGCGATCAGCGGGGCCACCTCGCGCAGCAGCTCGGCGCGGGCCGGGGACTCCCAGCCGCGGGCGACGGCGAGCTGCGCCTTCACCAGCAGCGCGTCGGGGTCGTGCGGGGCGGCGAACTGCCAGTACGCGAACCACTCGGGGCGGGACTGCGCGAAGCTCGCGAGACGCATCACGTACCGGTCGCGGTTCTCCCACTCGGCGGCCTCGCGGGTCCCTGCCAGCAGCTTGGCTGCCATGTCGTACTCGCCCCGGCCGGCGGCGACGAGGGCGGGTGCGAGGCGGTCGTCGGGTGCGTCCAGGAGCACCTCGTCGTCGGCGGGCAGACCCGCGGCGAGGCGCGCGGTGTGCCTGGCCATGCGGGCGGCGCGAAGCAGCGCGTGCAGCAGTGCCATGGTGCGGCCACACCTCTCTTTGCGCCTGAACCGGCGACTGTTCTTTGCGCCTAAACCGGCGCCGCTCTCGCGGACCTGGTTGCTCGCCGTCGGGGTTCCTCAATTGATGGTTGCGGTGTGAAGACCGCTGAAATGCAGCGATGGTTGTCCGCGCCCGATAACGGTTCAGCCTCTGCGCAGCAGCCGCGTTGCCCCCGCCGCCACGGTCGTCGCCAGGATCCAGCCCACGATGATCAGCGCCGCCGCGGCCCACTGCCAGCCGCTGTGCAGCTTCCAGTAGCCCTCCTGGCCGAGGTCGATGACGGGCAGCAGCAGGTCCAGCGCGAACAGCGAGGCGTTCCAGTCCGGATGCTCCCCGCCGCCCTTGAGGGGCGGATGGTCGGCCTGCGAGAACGCCACCGCGCTCACCGCCCACAGCACGGTCATCCACACGGCGGCCCGCCCGGGCCGGTACCCGTACGCGACCGTCCAGTCCTGCACATATCCCCACAGCTTCCCGGCGAGCGGCAGCGTCTCGCGGCGGCGGCGCTGCTTGGCGAGCAGCACCTCGCGGGCGTCGGCGTCCTCACCGCTGTTGCGCAGCACCGTCGCAAGCCGCTCGTACGGCTCCGGGTTGTACTCGGGCGTGGCCGCGGCCACCCAGTCCAGCCGGCGTGCGAGGGGGAAGCTCCGGCGCGGCACCAGGTTCTCGTACGCGAAGCCGCCCATGGCGAGACCGCCGGGGCCGGGCCAACTGGCCGCCATGTCCACGAGATTGACGATCCTCGCCCCGGACAGCACGACCCGGCCGCGCTCGGGCCGGCGGCCGAGGAAGCGCAGCTCGGGCGTCTGTATGCGGCGCAGCGACAGCTCCTGGACGTCCTCCATGACGAAGTGCGCCTGTTCCAGGTCGACGGCGTCACCGAACCGCCCGTCGTCGAGCCGGATCCCGCCCAGGCACTCGAAGTGCTGGACCCGGGTGCCGCGGGCCGGCGTCGTGCCGCTCGTCAGCACGGGATTGCCCAGGCCCGCCGGGGTCAGATAGAGGGAGCGCTCCACAGTCAGCTGGGGGGCGTTCAGCGCCCTGCGGCCCCCGGGGTTGGCCAGCCGACTGCCGCGCAGGCTCAGCGAGACGCCGACCTTCGCGCCGCGCAGGCTCAGCTCGCCGTGCGCCTGGAGCATCTCGGCCTGCAGATCCTGGCCCACGGTCAGCCCGTCCGCCATGATCGAACGCCCGCGCCGGTCCCGGTGCACGACTGCCTGGTTGAGCAGCAGATCCGTGCCGATCTGGGCGTCCGTCAGACGTATCCCGTTGTGAAAGCGGCACCGCGGCAGATGCAGATCGCCCTCCGTGTGCACACGGGCCGCCTCCAGCCGGGGGATCGAGCAGTCGACCAGCCGGACCGTGGTGAACCGGGCCTCCGGCAGCAGGATCTCCTTCTCGAACCGGCACGCATTCATCTCGACATACGGGACGACCGTCCCGCCCGCGAGATCGAGAAGGTCCGTGATCCGCACCCCCACCAGCTTCAGCGCGGAGACGCGCCCGGCCAGCGCGGGCGGCCCGTCCAGCAGCAGCCAGCACACGATCCGCGCCCGCACGCTGCGCTCCGGGCCCCATGCGTGACTGCCGTGCGGATCGTCGACGGTCCGGTCGCCGCTGCTCAGGTCGTACACCGCGCCGCTGCGGAACGCCTGCCACATCCCGCGCTCGACGTCTGTCAGACCCTCCGGCGGCTCGCCGGTGCCCGTGGTGTCGACCACGTCTCTTCTTCCTCCCCGTTTGAACAGAACCTCAGCTACTCGTGGGTTCGTACAACCGGTCATGCCCGCTCCGTGACCGGCTGAACGCTCGGAGTGGCGATTTCGTGTGCGAATACGGAGGGCCTGTGCCGACCGGACCAGGCCGCACAGCCGGTAGCTGCGGACCATCCGTATCAGTGGATGCCGACGTTTGTATCAGTCACTGATACAGACGTCCGGGCGCCGGCGCCGGTCTGAGAGAATTGGCCATGTGATCTCCCGAATCGATCTGCGCGGCGACGCCCTTCCCGAGGGCCCCGCCCTGCGCGACCTGCTGCCCCGAGCCGACTTCGACGTAGCGGCCGCCCTGGAGAAGGTGCGTCCGATCTGCGAGGCCGTGCATCATCGGGGCGACGCGGCGCTGATCGACTACGCGGAGAAGTTCGACGGCGTACGCCTTGACCAGGTGCGGGTCCCCGCGGCCGCGCTGACCCGGGCGCTCGAGGAGCTCGACCCCGCCGTGCGCGCGGGCCTGGAGGAGTCCATCCGGCGCGCCCGCATCGTCCACCGCGAGCAGCGGCGCACCACGCACACCACGCAGGTCGTGCCCGGCGGCACGGTGACCGAAAAGTGGGTGCCGGTCGAGCGCGTCGGCCTGTACGCGCCGGGCGGCCGGGCTGTCTACCCCTCGTCGGTGATCATGAACGTGGTCCCGGCGCAGGAGGCGGGCGTCCCGTCCATGGCCCTCGCCTCACCCGCGCAGAAGGACTTCGGCGGCCTCCCGCACCCGACGATCCTCGCCGCGTGCGCGCTCCTCGGCATCGACGAGGTGTACGCGGCCGGCGGCGCCACGGCCGTCGCCATGTTCGCGTACGGCACGGAGTCCTGTGCCCCGGCCAACATGGTCACAGGACCCGGCAACATCTGGGTCGCCGCGGCCAAGCGGTACTTCACGGGGCGTATCGGCATCGACGCCGAGGCCGGGCCGACCGAGATCGCGATCCTCGCCGACGACACCGCCGACCCGGCGCACGTCGCGTCCGACCTGATCAGCCAGGCCGAGCACGACCCGCTCGCGGCCGCCGTCCTCGTCACCGACTCCCCGGACCTCGCGGACGCGGTCGAGAAGGAGCTGGAGCCGCAGGTCGCCGCCACCAAGCACATCGAGGACCGGATCGGCCCGGCCCTGAGCGGCAAGCAGTCCGCGATCGTGCTGGTCGACGGCCTGGAGGAGGGCCTGCGGGTCGTCGACGCGTACGGCGCCGAGCACCTCGAGATCCAGACCGCGGACGCGGTAGCCGTGGCGGACCGGGTGAAGAACGCCGGCGCGATCTTCGTCGGCCCCTGGGCGCCCGTCTCGCTCGGCGACTACTGCGCGGGCTCCAACCACGTCCTGCCGACCGGCGGCTGCGCCTGCCACTCCTCGGGCCTGTCTGTGCAGTCGTTCCTGCGCGGCATCCACATCGTGGACTACACGCGCGACGCGCTCGCGGAGGTCGCGCACCACGTGGTGACGCTGGCCGAGGCGGAGGACCTGCCCGCGCACGGTGCGGCGGTCAAGGCGAGGTTCGGATGGAAGGTTCCGGAGAGCAAGTGAGCGACGTAAAGATCGACGACCTGCCCATCCGGGACGAGCTGCGCGGCAAGTCCCCGTACGGGGCGCCCCAGCTGGACGTGCCGGTCCGGCTGAACACCAACGAGAACCCGTATCCGCTCCCGGAGCCGCTCGTCGAGCGGATCACCGAGCGTGTGCGCGAGGCCGCGCGGAACCTGAACCGCTACCCCGACCGGGACGCGGTCGAGCTCCGCACCGAGCTGGCCAAGTACCTGACGAAGACCGGCAAGTACCTGGTCGGCGTCGAGAACGTGTGGGCCGCCAACGGCTCCAACGAGGTCATCCAGCAGCTGCTGCAGACCTTCGGCGGCCCCGGCCGCACGGCCATCGGCTTCGAACCCTCGTACTCGATGCACGGGCTGATCGCCCGCGGCACCGGCACCGGCTGGATCTCGGGGCCGCGGAACGACGATTTCACGATCGACGTGGCCGCGGCCGAGAAGGCCATCGCCGAGCACCGGCCCGAGGTCGTCTTCATCACCACGCCCAACAACCCCACGGGCAACGCGGTCCCGCCCGAGACGGTCCTCGCGCTGTACGAGGCCGCGCAGGCGGCCAAGCCGTCCATGGTCGTGGTCGACGAGGCGTACATCGAGTTCAGCCACGGCGACTCGCTGCTGCCGCTGCTCGAAGGACGGCCGAACCTCGTCATCTCGCGGACGATGTCCAAGGCGTTCGGCGCGGCCGGGCTGCGCCTCGGCTATCTCGCCGCGCACCCGGCGGTCGTGGACGCCGTCCAGCTCGTACGGCTGCCGTACCACCTGTCGGCCGTCACCCAGGCCACCGCGCTGGCCGCTCTCGAACACACCGACACGCTGCTGAAGTACGTCGAGCAGCTGAAGGCCGAGCGAGACCGGCTGGTCGCCGAGCTGCGCGCCATCGGCTACGACGTGGTCGAGTCCGACGCCAACTTCGTCCAGTTCGGGCGGTTCGAGGGCGACGGCGGCGCGCACGCGGCCTGGCAGAAGATCCTCGACCGGGGCGTCCTGGTCCGGGACAACGGAGTACCGGGGTGGCTGCGGGTCAGCGCCGGCACCCCCGAAGAGAACGACGCGTTCCTCGACGCGGTCCGTGAGTTGAAGAAGGAGCAGAGCGCATGAGCCGCGTAGGCCGTGTTGAGCGCACCACCAAGGAGACGTCCGTCCTGGTCGAGATCGACCTCGACGGCAGCGGAAAGGTCGACGTGTCGACCGGGGTCGGCTTCTACGACCACATGCTCGACCAGCTCGGCCGCCACGGCCTGTTCGACCTCACGGTGAAGACCGAGGGCGACCTGCACATCGACTCGCACCACACCATCGAGGACACCGCGCTCGCGCTGGGCGCCGCCTTCAAGCAGGCCCTCGGCGACAAGGTGGGGATCTACCGCTTCGGGAACTGCACTGTTCCTCTGGACGAGTCGCTCGCCCAGGTGACCGTCGACCTCTCCGGCCGCCCGTACCTCGTGCACACGGAGCCCGAGAACATGGCGCCGATGATCGGCGAGTACGACACGACGATGACCCGGCACATCCTCGAGTCCTTCGTCGCCCAGGCGCAGATCGCCCTGCACGTCCACGTGCCGTACGGGCGCAACGCGCACCACATCGTGGAGTGCCAGTTCAAGGCCCTTGCGCGGGCGCTGCGTTACGCCTCCGAGCGTGACCCGCGCGCGGCCGGCATCCTGCCGTCCACGAAGGGCGCGCTGTAATCCCATGAACGGACTCTCCACCGTCCTGATCGTCGTCGGGCTCTTCCTTCTCGGCGGCATCTACTCCTTCGTCAAGCAGCAGATGCCCAAGAGCCTCATCGTGCTGCTGTCCATCGGCGCCGCGATGTGTCTCGTGGCGGGCGTCCTCCGGCTGGAGGTGTGGAATTGAGTACTTCTGCGACCCCTTCGACCTCCCCTGCAAAACGAGTAGTCGTCTTTGACTACGGCTTCGGGAACGTACGCTCCGCCGAGCGTGCCCTCGCCCGCGCGGGCGCCGATGTCGAGATAACGCGTGACTTCGACAAGGCCATGAACGCCGACGGGCTCCTCGTCCCCGGTGTCGGTGCCTTCGCCGCCTGCATGAAGGGGCTGAAGGAGGCCCGCGGCGACTGGATCATCGACCGCCGTCTCTCCGGCGGGCGCCCGGTGATGGGCATCTGCGTCGGCATGCAGATCCTGTTCGCGCGCGGCATCGAGCACGGCGTCGAGACCGAGGGCCTCGACGAGTGGCCCGGCTCCGTCGAGCCGCTCCAGGCCGAGATCGTCCCGCACATGGGCTGGAACACGGTCGAGGCCCCGGCCGGCACGGAGCTGTTCAAGGGCCTGGACCCCGACGCCCGCTTCTACTTCGTGCACTCCTACGCCGTCCACGACTGGTCCATGGAAACCGCGAACCCGGCCATGCGCGCCCCGGTCGTCACCTGGTCCACGCACGGCAAGCCGTTCGTGGCGGCCGTCGAGAACGGCGCCCTGTGGGCCACGCAGTTCCACCCCGAGAAGTCCGGCGACGCCGGAGCGCAGCTGCTCAAGAACTGGATCGGAACCCTCTGATGCCCTCGACGTCTTCCTCTTCCGCTTCCGCGAAGCTCGAGCTCCTCCCCGCCGTGGACGTCCGCGATGGCCAGGCCGTCCGCCTCGTGCACGGCGAGTCCGGTACGGAGACCTCGTACGGCTCCCCGCTGGAGGCCGCCCTCGCCTGGCAGCGGTCCGGTGCCGAGTGGCTGCACCTCGTCGACCTGGACGCCGCGTTCGGCACGGGCGACAACCGCGAGCTGATCGCCGAGGTCGCCAAGGCCATGGACATCAAGGTCGAGCTGTCCGGCGGCATCCGCGACGACGACACGCTCGCCGCCGCCCTCGCCACCGGCTGCACCCGCGTGAACCTCGGCACGGCCGCCCTGGAGACCCCCGAGTGGGTCGCCAAGGTCATCGCCGAGCACGGCGACAAGATCGCCGTCGGCCTCGACGTACGCGGCACGACCCTCCGGGGCCGCGGCTGGACCCGCGACGGCGGTGACCTCTACGAGACGCTGGAGCGCCTCAACAAGGAGGGCTGCGCGCGGTACGTGGTCACGGACATCGCGAAGGACGGCACCCTGCAGGGCCCGAACCTGGAGCTGCTGAAGAACGTGTGCGCGGCCACCGACCGCCCGGTCGTGGCCTCCGGCGGCGTCTCGTCCCTGGACGACCTGCGGGCGATCGCCGAGCTCGTCCCGCTGGGCGTCGAGGGCGCGATCGTGGGCAAGGCCCTGTACGCGAAGGCGTTCACGCTGGAAGAGGCCCTGGAGGCTGTGGCGTCATGACGTCCGATGCCGTGCGGCGCGTGCAGAGCGGAACGCCCTGGGAGGACTCCATGGGCTTCGCACGCGCCGTCGCGGCGGGCGACCGCGTCCTGGTCGCCGGCACGACGTCCTTCAAGGGCAGCGTGCTGTACGGCGAGGGCGACCCGTACGAGCAGGCCAAGGTGGCCTTCTCGCACGCACTCGAAGCGATCGGCGAGTTCGGGCTCGGCATCGAGTCCGTGGTCCGTACGCGTATGTATCTGACCCATGCACGGGACGTCGACGAGGTGGGCCGGGCCCACAAGGAGCTCTTCGACTCCGTACGCCCGGCCGCGACCATGCTGGTCGTGGAGGGTTTCGTCGACTCGCGCATCCTGGTCGAAGTAGAACTAGAAGCTTTCAGAGGAGCCTGAGGCCATGACCCTGGCGGTCCGAGTCATCCCCTGCCTGGACGTGGACAACGGCCGGGTCGTCAAGGGCGTGAACTTCCAGAACCTGCGCGACGCGGGCGACCCCGTCGAGATGGCGAAGGTGTACGACGCCGAGGGCGCGGACGAGCTCACGTTCCTGGACATCACGGCGTCGTCGGGCAACCGCGAGACCACGTACGACGTGGTGCGCCGCACCGCGGAACAGGTGTTCATCCCGCTCACCGTGGGCGGCGGTGTACGCACCCCCGAGGACGTCGACAAGCTGCTGCGCGCCGGCGCGGACAAGGTCGGCGTCAACACGGCGGCGATCGCCCGCCCGGACCTGATCCGCGAGATCGCCGAGCGGTTCGGCCGCCAGGTGCTGGTCCTGTCGGTGGACGCCCGCCGGACCCCGTCGGGGAGCTTCGAGGTGACGACGCACGGCGGCCGCAAGGGCACCGGCATCGACGCCGTCGAATGGGCCCACCGCGCGGCCGAACTCGGCGCGGGCGAGATCCTGCTCAACTCGATGGACGCCGACGGCACGAAGGACGGCTACGACATCGAGATGATCGAGGCCGTCCGCAAGCACGTGACCGTCCCCGTCATCGCCTCCGGCGGCGCGGGCAAGCTCGCCGACTTCCCGCCGGCGATCGCGGCGGGCGCGGATGCGGTGCTGGCGGCGTCGGTGTTCCACTTCGGGGATCTGCGGATCGGTGAGGTGAAGGAGACGTTGCGGGCGGCGGGGCACCCCGTGCGGTGAGGCAGGCGCAAACCGCCGCTTGCCGTGATGCATGCGCGGCACCTTGGTTGTGTACATCGCACACGGGAGGTGGTGCTCCATGTCCGTCACGCAGATCGACCTGGACGAGGAGGCGCTGGCTGAGGCCATGCGGCTGATGGGCTCGACGAGCAAGCAGGACACGGTCAACGCGGCCCTGCGCGACTACGTGGCCCGGGTGCGTCGACTGGAGGCCGCAGAGAAGCTGGCCGCGCGTGGCGCCGCGGGCGAGTTCGACCAGGCAGCGGCGGCCCATGAGGCGGCCAAGGGCGCTCGGCGGGCGGCTTTCAAGTGATTGGAACCCCGCGCTGAATCGGCCGGTGGACGCCGGAACCTGGGCTAGATATATTGTTGCTACCTCGTATATCTCCGTGCCTGAGGAGGCTGGCATGTCCAAGACGCTGGTGGACGTCGATGACCAGATGCTGGCCTTCGCACAGCAGCAGCTCGGTACGGCGACGAAGCGCGACACCATCAATCGAGCACTTTCCATAGCTGCCGCGATCAGCGCGGATGACCGCGCCCGCGCGCTGCGGTGGCTTCAGGACAACGCCGATCAGTTCCTCGACTTCGAGGTGCTCGAGGAGCGGGAGCGATCAGGCCTGTGAGCTACCTTGCCGACACCTCGGCGGTCTGGCGGATGCTGCGGCGGCAGATCGGTGATCCCTGGCCCGAGCGAGTGGCCCGGGGACTCGTCTCCATCTGCCCGCCTGTTGAGTCCGAGCTGATGCCTGGTCTGCGGGCGGATCGGGATTACGAGCCGTTCTTCACCATGCTCGGTCGGACCTTCGGCTGGGTTCCCGCTCTTGAGGAGCCATGGCCGAAGGTGACCGCGGTCCAGCGCGATCTGGTGAGGATCGGCCATCATCGTGGGCCCTCGCCCATGGACATCCTCATCGCACTGACAGCCGAACAGCATCGTCTGACTCTGCTGCACGTGGACGACGACTTCGGTTCGATCGCCAAAGTGCGCCCGGACATCTCCATGATCCGGCTCCAGCCCCTGACCGGCTGAAGGCCGCTCCAGGGACCCGGCAGGGCGGCTCAGATCCCCAGTTGCTTCGTCTCGTGCAGCTTCGCGATCGCGTCCTTGTCGCCCTCCAGCTCCACGTTCGCCGCCTCCTGGCGGCCGAACGCGAACATCGTCAGCTCGCCCGGTTCCCCGGTGACCGTGACGACCGGAGTGCCGCGCTTGCCCACGGCCGTCTGGCCGTTCGGGCGGCGCAGGACCAGGCCCGACGTCGCACCGCGGCACAGGACGCGGGCCGAGCGCTCCAGGCGGGACCAGAGGGCGTCGGCGAAGACCGGGTCGAGCTCGCGCGGGGTCCAGTCGGGCTGGGCGCGGCGCACGTCCTCGGCGTGGACGTAGAACTCCACGGCGTTCGCCGCCTCGTCGATCTGCTTCAGCGCGAACGGCGAGAACCGCGGCGGACCCGTGCGGATGAGCTGGATCAGTTCCTCGTACGGCTTGGCGGCGAACTCCGCCATCACCCGCTCCAGGCGGGGCGCCAGTGGTTTGATCAGGGCTCCGCCCGCCGCGTCCGGGCGGCGCTCGCGCACCACGACGTGCGCGGCGAGGTCACGGGTCTGCCATCCCTCGCAGAGGGTGGGCGCCTCGGGCCCCGCCGCCTCCAACAGGTCGGCGAGGAGCAGTCGTTCGCGCTTGGCATGGGTCGACATGGGGCCAAGGGTACGGCCGCGCCCCGGTGCCTGCCACGGTACCGGGGCCGTGCGGGCGCGCGCCTGGGCGGCGGGGCACGCGCGCGTGGGCCGATGCAGCCGTGTGCGCGGACCGTCATCTGCCCCGCCCGCGGGCTGTCCACCGGGCGGACGGCGCGCCGCGTTGTCGTACCCATCCCGCACAATGGCACCCATGAGCAGCACGCCCCCTCCCAGCAGCCTGGACCCGGAGATCGCCGCGCGCCTCAAGCGCAGCGCGGACGGGCTCCTGCCCGCCATCGCCCAGCAGTACGACACCGGTGAGGTGCTGATGCTCGGCTGGATGGACGACGAGGCGCTGCACCGCACGCTCACCACGGGGCGGTGCACGTACTGGTCGCGCAGCCGCCAGGAGTACTGGGTCAAGGGCGACACGTCCGGACACTTCCAGCACGTCAAGTCCGTCGCCCTCGACTGCGACGCCGACACCGTGCTCGTGAAGGTCGACCAGGTCGGCGCCGCCTGTCACACGGGCGCCCGTACGTGCTTCGACGCCGATGTCCTCCCTCTGAGTCAGTAAGGTCGGCCGCCATGGACCTCGAGACGTTCCGCAAGCTGGCCACCGACCGCCGCGTGATCCCCGTCAGCCGCAAGCTGCTCGCGGACGGTGACACACCCGTCGGGCTGTACCGCAAGCTCACCGCCGAGCGCCCCGGCACCTTCCTGCTGGAGTCCGCGGAGAACGGCCGCTCCTGGTCCCGCTACTCCTTCGTGGGCGTACGCAGCGCCGCCACGCTCACCGAGCGCGACGGGCAGGCGCACTGGCTCGGCGCCCCGCCGGTCGGCGTACCGGTCGAGGGCGACCCGCTCGCCGCCCTGCGCGCCACCGTCGAGGCGCTGCACACGCCGCACGATCTGGGCGCCGGAATGCCGCCGTTCACCGGCGGGATGGTGGGCTACCTCGGGTACGACATCGTGCGCCGCCTGGAGAAGATCGGCCCCGGCGAGCACGACGATCTGAAGCTGCCCGAGCTGACCATGCTGCTCACCAGCGATCTGGCCGTGCTGGACCACTGGGACGGCACCGTCATGCTCATCGCCAACGCGATCAACCACAACGACCTCGACACGGGGGTCGACGAGGCCTACGCGGACGCGGTGGCCCGCCTCGACGCCATGGAGGCGGACCTCTCCCGGCCGATCGCCCAGCCCCCGGCGGCGCTCCCGCCGTCCGAGCTGCCGGAGTTCACCGCGCTGTGGGGCGGGCCGGACTTCCAGGACGCCGTCGAGGACATCAAGGAGCGCATCCGCGCGGGCGAGGCCTTCCAGGTCGTACCCTCGCAGCGGTTCGAAACCCCGTGCACGGCAAGCGCGTTGGACGTCTACCGCGTACTGCGGGCGACCAACCCCTCGCCGTACATGTACCTCTTCCGTTTCGAGGGCTTCGACGTCGTCGGGTCCAGCCCGGAGGCCCTGGTGAAGGTCGAGGAAGGGCGGGCGATGGTGCACCCCATCGCCGGGACCCGGCCGCGCGGTGCCACGCCGCAGGAGGACCAGGCGCTCGCCGACGAGCTGCTCGCCGACCCCAAGGAGCGCGCCGAGCATCTGATGCTCGTCGACCTCGGGCGCAACGACCTCGGCCGGGTGTGCGAGCCCGGCTCGGTGGAGGTCGTCGACTTCATGTCCATCGAGCGGTACTCGCACGTGATGCACATCGTGTCGACCGTGACTGGACAGATCGCGGAGGGGCGTACGGCCTTCGACGTCCTGACGGCTTGCTTCCCCGCGGGCACCCTGTCGGGCGCGCCCAAGCCCCGCGCGATGCAGATCATCGACGAGCTCGAGCCCGCGCGCCGCGGCCTCTACGGCGGCTGCGTCGGCTATCTCGACTTCGCCGGCGACTCCGACACGGCCATCGCCATCCGCACGGCGCTCCTTCGCGACGGCACGGCGTACGTCCAGGCGGGCGCCGGCATCGTCGCCGACTCCGACCCGCTCGCCGAGGACACGGAGTGCCGCAACAAGGCGGCGGCGGTGCTGCGAGCGGTCCACACGGCGAACCGGCTGGACACGGCTGTTTCGTAGGGTGCCGCCGCTGTGAGCGGGAGGCGCGCGGCGCTGACCCTGTTGGGCGCGGCACCGGCAGGGGTGCGGCACCCCGCCCCGTCGGGCACCGATGGGCGTGGGGGATAGTGGACGGGTGACTTCTGCAGCAGTTCCCCAGCCCCGTCGCGAAGGCCGTGAAGGGGCGTCCGCGACCTCCGCCGCCCGCAGCGGCCGCCGCAGCCTCGCAGCCGCCCTGCTGCTGGGGGCCGTCGGCGCGGCTGTCGTGCTGCTCGCCTCCCGGCAGGAGTGGGCCGGGGGCACGGCCTCCGTCGCGGGCGGTGACTTCCCGCTGACGGCCAAGGGCAGCGACGTCACCGGCGTACCGGCCGCGTTCGCGATAGTGGGCCTCGCCGCCCTCGTCGCGGTCTTCGCGGTGCGCCGCGCGGGCCGCGTGCTCGTCTCGGCCCTCCTCGCGCTCTCCGGCGCGGGCACCGTCGCCGCGGGCGTGCTCGGTGCCGGCGACGGCTCGGCACTCGACGAGAAGGCCGCCGAGGTGTCCGGCAACACCGCCGCCACCGTGGATGCGCTGACCCACACCGCATGGCCCTACGTGGCGGCCGCCGGCGGTGCACTCCTGCTCCTCGCGGGCCTGCTCGCCCTGCGCTACGGCCGCGGCTGGCCCGCCATGTCCGGCCGGTACGAGCGCGACGGCACGCCCCGTCCCCGTAAGGCCCCGGTCGTCGACCCCGACCGGCCCGAGGACCTCTGGAAGGCCCTCGACCGCGGTGAGGACCCGACCCGCGAGGCATGAACCCGGTCGGACCCGGGCCGGACCGGACCGGACCTGTGCGGCTTGAATCCGGGGCGGGCCTGACCAGTGAGGGATGAACCCAGGTCCGGGTCCGGGGCCGGGACCGGACCCGAGACCGTTCCCGTGGCCGGAAGTCCCTGGGCTCTGAGGTCTTCGGGCCCGGCGGTCCGGGACCCCCGCGGCTCAGGCATATGTGCGAGTACGGGAGAATGGGTTCCGAGCGTCCGGCTCACCACCGCGTAGCACGTCACGCACACAGCCGCGTATCGCGCACACAGCAACGAGAGCAACGAGGAGCAAAGCAATGGCGGGCAGCCACGGACACGGACACACCCCGGCCGCGTGGACCGGTGTCATCATCGCCTTCATCGGTTTCTGCGTCGCGGGTGCCTTCATGGTCATGGCCAACCCGCTGGGCTTCTGGGCCGGCATGGTGATCATCGGCGCCGGTGCGATCGTCGGCGGCGCCATGAGCGCGGCCGGCCTGGGCCAGAAGCGGCCGCAGCCCCAGGCCGCACGGGCCGAGAGCTGACGCTCCCTGATTCTCCGCATCGAGAAATCTCCGCACGAAGGAGGCGGTACCGGCTCCGCGCCGGCGCCGCCTCCTTCGTGTACCGGTGTCTACCGGCTGAGCCGACGAGGATGCACTCCGGCGGGCGAGCCTGCCTCGCTCCAGGGGACAATGCCCGCGTGAACCCCGAACCCCGGAGCACACCGCCCACCGGCCATGCCGCGTCCGCCGGTCACGCCGCGCCCGCCGGTCACGCCGCGCCCGCCGGCCATGCCGCGCCCGCCGGTCATGCCGCGTCCACCGCTCACGCCGCGCCCACCGGCCATGCCGCGCCCACCGGTCATGCCGCGTCCACCGCTCACGCCGCGCCCACCGGCCATGACGCCCCCGCGGGCCGTGGTGTGCCGCCCGGCCACGTGGGCGCAGCAGGTCACACCACCCCGGCTACATTCAGCCCGACCGCCTCCACCCCGGCGACCCCCATTCCGGCCCCTCGCCCGCAGGACGCCCCCTCACCGGCCACCCCCCTCCGGCGCCTGCTCGTGCCCGTCGGTGTGCTCGGTTCGGTTGTCGCCGTGTTCGCCTACGTCGGTGTGGTCGATCCCAATGAGCCCGGGCACTACCCGGTCTGTCCGCTGTTCCGGTTCACCGGCATCTACTGCCCCGGCTGCGGTGGTCTGCGGAGTGCGCACGCGTTCGCGCAGGGCGACTTCGCGACCGCTTTCGGCGACAACGCACTGGCCGTCGCCGGCTACGTGCTCTTCGCCGTGCTGTGGGTGGTCTGGGCCGTCAGGGTGGTGCGGGGGCGGCCGGCGCGGATCGATCTCCGGCCGGTGCAGCTCTGGGGGATCGGTGTGCTGGTCCTGGCGTTCACGGTTGTCCGAAACCTGCCCTTCGGTGGCTGGCTGCGCCCTTGATCAACATGCGAATGTCCAGGTAGTGGGACCGAGGACCGCTCGATGCAGGGCCTTCGCCCTCCTGCGGATACCATCGCAAGTGACCATCGGAATGCCGGTGCGTCAGTTCGAACAGCTTCAGTGCCGCAACCGTCAGGAAGGGGGCCGCTCGCGTGAGTGTGCTCGACGAGATCATCGACGGAGTCCGCGCCGACCTCGCGGAGCGGCAGGCACGCGTCACCCTCGACGAGCTCAAGGAGCGTGCGGCAAAGGCTCCTCAGGCCAAGGACGGCGTCGCCGCGCTGCGTGGCGACGGCGTCAACGTGATCTGCGAGGTCAAGCGCTCCAGCCCGTCGAAGGGTGCCCTCGCCGCGATCGCCGACCCGGCCGGGCTCGCCGCCGACTACGAGGCGGGCGGCGCGGCCGTCATCTCCGTCCTGACCGAGCAGCGCCGCTTCGGCGGATCGCTCGCCGACCTGGAGGCCGTCCGGGCCAAGGTCGAGATCCCGGTGCTCCGCAAGGACTTCATCGTCACGTCGTACCAGCTGTGGGAGGCCCGGGCGTACGGCGCCGACCTCGCGCTGCTGATCGTCGCGGCCCTGGACCAGCCCGCACTCGAGTCGCTGATCGAGCGCGCCGAGTCCATCGGGCTCACGCCGCTCGTCGAGGTGCACGACGAGGAGGAGGCCGAGCGGGCGATCGACGCGGGCGCGCGGGTCATCGGCATCAACGCGCGCGACCTGAAGACCCTCAAGGTCGACAGGTCGACCTTCGAGCGCGTCGCGCCCGAGATCCCCGACTCGAT
This sequence comes from Streptomyces himalayensis subsp. himalayensis, assembly GCF_013778455.1. GTDB lineage: Bacteria > Actinomycetota > Actinomycetes > Streptomycetales > Streptomycetaceae > Streptomyces > Streptomyces himalayensis. The sequence goes on from NZ_JACEHE010000014.1 coordinate 237,996, forward strand.
CGTCAAGGTCGCCGAGTCCGGCGTCCGCGGCCCGCACGACCTGATCGCCTACGCCAACGCCGGTGCCGACGCCGTCCTGGTCGGCGAGTCCCTCGTCACCGGCAAGGACCCGAAGACGGCTGTCTCCGACCTCGTCGCCGCGGGTGCGCATCCCGCGCTGCGGCACGGCAGGGGCTGATCCCGGCCGTGACCGTCAGCCGCGTCGCAGCCCGGCACCGGACGAGCCCCTGCTCGGCCGGTGCCGTCGCCTGCGCGCGGTCGGGTGGGGTCGCGGCGGCGCCCCGTGACCCGTACGCGCGCCTTGCCCGCGGCTGTCGTCCGCGTGGCTGCCGGGCGCCGGCCCGGCGGGTGCATGGGCGGCGTGTGCGCTATGTGATCGGCGACGAACCCGGGCAGGTCAACGGCATGCGATGGCGCGAGCGCGCCACGCGCCTCCGCCGGGGGCTCCGCGCTGCCTGAGGCAGCGCCGCCCTTCCGCCCACAGGCGGAAGGGCAGGACTGGCGCAGCGCTACCGCGACCGTCGTCAACCGTTCCTCGCATTGTCGGCCGTTGGCCGACTCCGCGTTCCGGGAGGTCCCGGACTGCCCCGCGAACGGTCTTCGGGGTCGGAGGGCCCGCTGATCCACCTCGGCGATCCGCGTCTTACAGCCAGCAGGCTGCGCGGAGTCCTCAGCGGGGCGTGTCCGCCCTCCCCGCGGTCCTCGGCTGCGAGCGCCTGGGGGTACCTCCCAGGCCCTTAAGGCACTGGGGGAGGGTAGCTCTCTCGGCACGATCCTCCGGTCGTGCACGAGTCACACCTCGCCGATGACAGGCGCTCCGCTGTGACCGACTGCCAAATCATATAACCCATAGGAAGCGGCTGTTGACGTACCGTGACCATGTCAACAGTGGCAAACCCGAGAGACGGGGCACAACGCCCCTGCGAGGTTCGCATGCCCAGCGAGTTCTTCATTCCCGACCCGGAGGGTCAGGTCCCCAGCGCCGAGGGGTACTTCGGCGCGTTCGGCGGCAAGTTCATCCCGGAGGCGCTGGTCGCCGCCGTGGACGAGGTCGCCGTCGAGTACGAGAAGGCGAAGTCCGACCCCGAGTTCGCCCGCGAGCTGGACGACCTGCTCGTGAACTACACCGGGCGCCCGAGCGCGCTCACCGAGGTCCCGCGGTTCGCCGAGCACGCCGGAGGGGCCCGCGTCTTCCTCAAGCGCGAGGACCTCAACCACACCGGCTCGCACAAGATCAACAACGTGCTCGGCCAGGCCCTGCTCACCAAGCGCATGGGCAAGACGCGCGTCATCGCCGAGACCGGCGCCGGCCAGCACGGAGTCGCGACGGCCACCGCCTGTGCGCTGTTCGGCCTCGAGTGCACGATCTACATGGGTGAGATCGACACCCAGCGGCAGGCCCTCAACGTCGCCCGTATGCGCATGCTCGGCGCCGAGGTCATCGCCGTGAAGTCCGGGTCCCGGACGCTGAAGGACGCCATCAACGAGGCCTTCCGCGACTGGGTCGCCAACGTCGACCACACCCACTACCTCTTCGGGACCGTGGCCGGACCGCACCCCTTCCCCGCGATGGTGCGCGACTTCCACCGCGTCATCGGCGTGGAGGCCCGCCGCCAGATCCTGGAGCGGGCAGGCCGGCTGCCGGACGCCGCAGTCGCCTGCGTCGGCGGCGGCTCCAACGCCATCGGCCTGTTCCACGCCTTCATCCCCGACGAGTCCGTACGCCTGGTGGGCTGCGAACCCGCAGGCCACGGCATCGACACGGGCGAGCACGCAGCTACCCTCACCGCGGGCGAGCCCGGCATTTTGCACGGCTCCCGGTCGTACGTCCTGCAGGACGAGGAAGGCCAGATCACCGAGCCGTACTCGATCTCCGCCGGACTGGACTACCCGGGCATCGGGCCCGAGCACGCCTACCTCAAGGACAGCGGTCGCGGCGAGTACCGCGCCGTCACCGACGACGCGGCGATGCAGGCGCTGCGCCTGCTGTCGAAGACCGAGGGCATCATCCCGGCCATCGAGAGCGCCCACGCCCTCGCCGGGGCCCTCGAGGTCGGCAGGGAGCTGGGCAAGGACGGGCTGATCATCATCAACCTGTCCGGCCGCGGCGACAAGGACATGGACACGGCCGCCCGCTACTTCGGGCTGTACGACCGGAACGAGGTCAAGGACCAGGCCGCGGTGGACGCGGCCGTCGAGGCGGACGCGAACGGCGGGGGCGCCGAGATCCGGGGGGACGCGAAGTGAGCGGCACTGCATTCATCGGTGGAAAGCGCCAACTGCTGAGCGACACTCTCGCGGCTGCCAAGGCCGAGGGCCGGTCCGCTCTCATCGCCTATCTCCCGGCCGGTTTCCCGACCGTGGACGGCGGCATCGAGGCGATCAAGGCCGTGTTCGACGGCGGCGCCGACGTCGTCGAGGTGGGGCTGCCGCACAGCGACCCCGTGCTCGACGGTCCGGTCATCCAGACCGCGGACGACATCGCGCTGCGCGGCGGCGTGAAGATCGCGGACGTCATGCGCACGGTGCGCGAGGCGTACGAGGCCACGGGCAAGCCGGTGCTCGTCATGACGTACTGGAACCCGATCGACCGCTACGGCATCGAGCGCTTCACCGCCGAGCTCGCGGAGGCGGGCGGCGCGGGCTGCATCCTGCCCGACCTGCCTGTCCAGGAGTCCGCGATCTGGCGCGAGCACGCCGAGAAGCACGGCCTCGCCACGGTCTTCGTCGTCGCGCCGAGCAGCAAGGACGAGCGGCTCGCGAAGATCACGGCGGCGGGCTCGGGCTTCGTCTACGCGGCCTCGCTGATGGGTGTCACGGGCACCCGCGAGTCGGTGGGCGCACAGGCGCAGGACCTCGTACGGCGCACGCGTGCCACCACCGAGCTGCCCGTCTGCGTCGGCCTCGGCGTGTCGAACGCCGAGCAGGCCGCGGAGGTCGCGGGCTTCGCCGACGGCGTCATCGTCGGTTCCGCGTTCGTCAAGCGGATGCTGGACGCGGAGGACGACGCGGCGGGCCTGGAGGCGGTCCGTGTGCTCGCGGGCGAGCTCGCGCAGGGCGTACGACGCGGCAAGGCGTAGCCCGCGGCGGTCACCTGGCGGCGCGGCGAGCTCTGACCGGTCACGCGGGCCGGTGACCCGTACGAGGTGACCCCTCCGTACGAATCGCCCCTAAGGGTGCATAACCCGTTTGGGTGGTCCTGGGACCGGGGAGGCACGCTGGTGCCTCCCCGGTTCGTTTGGCGGTGTGTGAGTGACAAGAACCGTGAGGGAAAGCGCACCGCACGCGAGCGGATTGCGGTCGAGCGAGAGCGGCAGAAGGCGCGGGAGAGACGGCGCCGGACGCTGATCGTCGGGTCGACCGTGGTGTGCGTGCTGGCACTGGCCGCCGTGATCGGCGTGATCGCCGCCAACACCGGCGAGGACAAGCCCGACACCTCGGGCCCCGTCGCGGCGCCCACCGGCGCGTCCGGGCAGGACAGCCTGGTGATCCCCGTCGGACAGGACACCGCCAGGTCGACGCTCACGGTCTGGGAGGACTTCCGCTGCCCGGCCTGCAAGAACTTCGAGGACACGTACCGCTCGACGATCCATGAGCTGACCGAGGCGGGCAAGCTCCGCGTCGAGTACCGCCTGGCCACGCTCATCGACAAGAGCATGGGCGGCAGCGGCTCCCTCCGCGCGGCCAACGCGGCGGCCTGCGCCCAGGACGCCGGCAAGTTCACCGCGTACCACGACGTGCTCTTCGAGAACCAGCCCGCGGAGACGGACGACGACTTCGCCGACAACAGCAAGCTGATCGACCTGGCACGCAAGGTGGACGGGCTGGTCACCCCCGCGTTCGAGAAGTGCCTGAACGACGGCACCCACAACAGCTGGGTCGCCAAGTCCAACCAGACTTTCGAGGCCGGAGGCTTCGGGGGCACCCCGACCATCCTGCTCAACGGCAAGAACGTGTACAGCGACAAGCAGAACCCGCTGACGCCGGACAAGCTGAAGCAGATGGTGGAGGAGGCCGCCAAGGCCTAGGGCCTCTCGTCGAGGCCCCCGCGGCACGCCTGACCGAGGCCGCAGCGACACGTCCGTGCCGGGCCCGCCCGGCACGGACCGGTGTCAGTGGACACGGACGTGACGGACCGGCGTTATGGACCCGTAGCCCGGTGGGTTGCCGCGACTCCCGTCCGGCACGGTAGCGTCGACCCTGCCATGGAACTTGCCTTCATTCCCAGCCCGTCGAGCGGTGTGCTGTACCTCGGCCCCATTCCGCTGCGCGGCTACGCGTTCTGCATCATCATCGGTGTCTTCGTGGCCGTATGGCTCGGCAACAAACGATGGCTCGCCCGCGGTGGGCGGGCCGGCACCGTGGCCGACATCGCCGTGTGGGCGGTGCCGTTCGGCCTGGTCGGCGGGCGTCTGTACCACGTGATCACCGACTACCAGCTGTATTTCAGCGAGGGTGAGAACTGGGTCGACGCCTTCAAGATCTGGGAGGGCGGCCTCGGCATCTGGGGCGCCATCGCGCTCGGCGCGCTCGGCGCCTGGATCGGCTGCCGACGGCGGGGCATCCCGCTCCCGGCGTACGCCGACGCGATCGCGCCGGGCATCGCCTTCGCCCAGGCGATCGGCCGCTGGGGCAACTGGTTCAACCAGGAGCTGTACGGCCGGGCCACCGATGTGCCGTGGGCGGTGGAGATCACGTCGTCCGAGGACGGCCGGATCCCCGGCACGTACCACCCCACGTTCCTCTACGAGTCGCTGTGGTGCATCGGCGTCGCGCTGCTCGTCATCTGGGCCGACCGGCGCTTCAAGCTCGGGCACGGGCGGGCCTTCGCGCTCTACGTCGCCGCCTACTGCGTCGGCCGCTTCTGGATCGAGTACATGCGCGTCGACGAGGCGCACCACATCCTCGGGCTGCGGCTCAACAACTGGACCGCGGTGCTCGTCTTCCTGCTCGCGGTGATCTACATGGTGATCTCGTCGAAGCGGCGGCCAGGACGCGAGGAGATCGTGGAACCGGGCGCCGAGGGCTCCGACGAGGGTGGGAAGTCCGCCGAGGAGAGCGCCTCCGACGAGGGCGCCTCCGACGAGGGCGGGAAGGCCGCCACTGAGGGTGAAAAGGAGTCGGCCGACGACGCTCGGCGGGAATCCGAGAAGGCGTCGGAAGCCCCGGAGGACGCCGCCGTACCTGAGCCGTCGGGCTCCGCGGAGGACAAGGACGAGGCCGGGGCGGCCAAGAAGAGCTGAGGGGCCGCGAGCACGACGAGCGGGGCCTGTACGTACCGAGTACGCACACGGGGCCGCCGGACGAGATGTCCGGCGGCCCCGTCGTGTGCGGCCCCGGTCCCCCGGCCCTGGGCCGTCCACCTCGCTGCGCAACCGTATGGGCCGGTCCGGGCGCGGACGCGGGCAGGACGGGACGGGATCAAGCGGGGCCTGAGCCGATCAGCAGGAGCGGAGGCAGAACGGGGCATGCCGGGCCACCGGGCATCCCGGCCCTCCGGGCCGACCGGGCCCTCAGCCCGTGTGCCAGTGCCAGTGCCAGTGCCGGTGTGCGGTGTGCGGTGGGCGCGGGCCCCGATTGCCGGGTCCGGCGAAGCGACCGTCCGCGACCCGACCGTCCGCGAAGCGACCGTCCGCGACCCGACCGTCCGCGACCCGACCGTCCGGGACCCGGCCGTCCGCGACCCGACCGCGCGGGACCCGGCCCTTCGGGCCGGTCAGTCCGCGTGCTGGGCCAGTGCCAGTGTGCGGTGGGCGCAGGCCACGATTGCCGGGTCGACGAAGCGGCCGTCCGGGAGGGCCAGGGCTCCGGAGTCCGACGTGGCGCTCTTGAGGATCTCCTCCGCTGATGCGATTTCCGCCGGGGACGGGAGGTAGGACCGCTTGATCACCGCGAGCTGGCGCGGGTGGATCGCCATGCGGCCGAGGAACCCCAGGGCGCGGCCGTGGGCGCAGGAGGCCGCGAGCCCGTCGATGTCGCGTACGTCCGGGTACACGGACTGGGCGGGCGGCGCGAGCCCCGCCGCGCGCGCCGCCAGCACGATACGGCCGCGCGCCCAGTCGAGCCCGGCATCGTCCAGCACCCCCAGGTCCGCCCGGAGATCGGCCTCGCCGAGCGCGATGCCTCGCAGCGCCGGATGGGCGCTCGCCACGGCGAAGGCACGCTCCACGCCGAGGGCGGATTCCAGGAGGGCGTAGAGCGGGAGGGCACCGCCCTCCGCGGGCGCGGCGAGTTCCGCGATGCGTACGACGTCGTCCGGGGACGTGATCTTCGGCAGCCGCAGCGCGGAGAGTCCGGGCAGGGCGGCGACGGCCCGGATGTCGGCCTCGGCGAAGGGGCTGTCCAGCGTGTTGATCCGGACATGGACCGGGACGGGAGGTCTTACGGAGAGCAGTTCCGCGGTGGCCGCCCGCGCGTACTCCTTGCGGTGCAGGGCCACCGCGTCCTCCAGGTCGATCACGACGACATCGGCGCCGGATGCAAGGGCCTTCGCCGCCACGTCGGGCCGGTCTCCGGGGGCGTACAGCCAGGTCAGCGGTGGCGGGGCGGGCGGCCAAGCGGCGGTGCCCCGCATGCCGTCGCTGCCGTGCATGCCGTCCATGCCGTGCACCCCGTGCATGTCGTTCATGCCGTTCGTGCGGTTCATACGGCACCCTCCGAGCGCAGGGTCGCGATCTCCTGTTCCGTCAGGCCCACTTCCGTCAGGACGGCTTCCGTGTCCGCACCGTGCGGCCGGCCCGCCCAGCGGATGCCGCCCGGGGTCTCGGTGAGGCGGAAGAGGACGTTCTGCATGCGCAGCGGCCCGAGTTCCGGGTCGTCCACGGTCGTGAGCGCATCGCGGGCCGCGTACTGCGGGTCGTCCATGATGTCGCGTACGTCCTGGACGGGAGCGACCGCCGCCTCCGCCTTCTCGAAAGCCTCGAGCACCTCGTCGCGGGTGCGCCGGGCGATCCAGGTGCCGACCGCCTCATCGAGGACGTCGGCGTGGCGGGCCCGGTCCGCGCCCGTCGCGAACCAGGGCTCGGAGATCAGCTCCGGCCGGCCCACCAGATGCATCACGCGCTCCGCGATGGACTGCGCCGAGGTGGAGACGGCGACCCAATGCCCGTCGGAGGTGCGGTACGTGTTGCGCGGTGCGTTGTTCGCCGACCGGTTGCCGGTGCGCGGCTGGACGTGGCCCAGCTGGTCGTACCAGAGCGGCTGGGGGCCGACGACGGTCAGGATCGGTTCGATGATCGCCATGTCGACGACCTGCCCGCGGCCCGTGCGCTCGCGGGCATGGAGCGCCGTCATGACCGCGTACGCCGTCGTGATGCCCGCGATCGAGTCGGCGAGGCCGAACGGGGGCAGGGTCGGCGGGCCGTCCGGATCGCCGGTCACGGCGGCGAAGCCGCTCAGGGCCTCCGCGAGGGTGCCGAAGCACGGTTGGTGCGCGTACGGGCCGAACTGGCCGAAGCCCGTGACCCGCGCCAGGACCAGCCGTGGGTTGACCGCGGACAGCTCCTCCCAGCCCAGGCCCCAGCGCTCCAGCGTGCCCGGGCGGAAGTTCTCGACAATGACGTCCGCGGTGGCGGCCAGGCGCAGGAGCGTCTCGCGGCCGCCCGCCGTGGACAGGTCGGCGGTCATCGTGCGCTTGTTGCGGCCGAGCAGCTTCCACCACAGGCCGATTCCGTCCTTCGACGGGCCGTGGCCGCGGGACGGGTCGGGTCTGCGGGGATGCTCGACCTTGATCACCTCGGCGCCGAAGTCGCCGAGCAGGGTGGCGGCCATCGGCCCGGCGAAGAGGGTCGCGATGTCGAGTACGCGGAGGCCGGTGAGGGGCGGCGGCGTTCCAGCGCCGGCGGGTTGCTGCGTCCCGGTGACCGGCTGCGCTGTTCCGGCGTTCACGCCGGTGTCGGCTGCGGAGTTCATGAGAGGTGCTCGCCCTGCTTGTCCTGCTGCTCATGCTGCTCCTGCTCCTCGTGCACGGCCAGTTCGTCGATCTCGCCACGGCAGGGCATGGCGGCCGACGCTCCCAGCCGCTGGACCGAGAGCGCGGCAGCGGACGACGCCCAGGCCAGGGCCTCGGGCATCGGCCTGCCCTCGCCCAGGGCCACGGCCAGGGAGCCGACGAACTCGTCGCCCGCGCCGGTCGAGTCCACGGCCGTCACATGGGGAGCCGGGACGGTGATCTTGTCGCCGCCCCGGGAGGCGTAGAGACAGCCCGACGAACCCAGCGTGACCACGACCTCCGGCACCTGCTCCAGCAGGGCGTCCGCCGCCTCGTACGGGTCGGTGACGCCGGTGAGCGCGGCGGCCTCGTGCTCGTTCGGTACGAGGAGGTCGGTGGCGGCGAGGAGCCCGGACGGCAGGGGCTGGACGGGCGAGGGGGTGAGGACGGTGCGTACGCCGTGCCGGCGCGCGGCCTCGGCCGCGGCCAGTACGCCCTCCAAGGGGATCTCCAGTTGCAGGAGCAGCAGGTCGGCGAGGGCCATGACGGCCTCGTCGCCCGGGGCGAGGGAAGTGACGGTGCCGTTGGCGCCGGGGATGACGACGATGGCGTTGCCGCCCTCGTCGTCGACGACGATGTGCGCGATGCCGGACGGGCCTTCCGCGGTGCGCAGAAGGTCGGTGTCCACGCCCGAGTGCTCGAGCGTGGCGCGCAGCTGCGTGCCGTAGGCGTCGGCGCCCACCGCGCCGATCATCGACACCGTGCCGCCCGCGCGGGCCGCGGCCACCGCCTGGTTGGCGCCCTTGCCGCCGGGTAGCGCCCGGAACTCGCGTCCCGTGACGGTCTCTCCGCGCTGCGGGGCCTTCGCGACGTAGGCGACGAGGTCCATGTTCGCGCTGCCGAACACGACGATCTGGGTCATGGGTGACGTGCCTCCCGGTAGGTGACGCGGGTTTGGGTGTGTGGGGAGTCCGTGAGTTGTACGGGGCCGACTTGTACGTGGCCGACCTCGGCGTGGGTGGGCTTGGCGTGCGGCGGCTGGGCTTGGGTCAGCTGGGCGAGGGTGAGCTCGGCGAGGGTGTCGAAGCCGACGCCGTCGAAGCCGGCGACGGATGTGGCGAGGCGGTTCTTGAGCGGGGCCGTCCAGCGCTCGGGCAGCGCGTCCGGGCGGCCCGCGAGGAGCCCCGCGAGCGAACCGGCGGTCGCGCCGTTCGAGTCGGTGTCCCAGCCGCCGGAGACCGCCCGGCAGATGGAGCCGGTGAAATCGCCGTCCGCGTGGGTCAGCGCGGCGGCGAGCAGGGCGACGTTGGGGATGACGTGCACCCAGTGGTACGTGCCGTAGGTGGCGTGCAGCTCGTCGACCACCCTGTCGAAGTCGCCCTCGCCTTGGGCGAGTTGAATGCCGTGGCGTACGGCGCGGGCCAGGCGGGAGTCCGCCGGTACAACGGTGAGGCCAGCGCGCAGGCACTGGTGGACGTCGCTTCGCCCGCCCGCCGCCTCGGCGATCGCGGCGGCGGCGAACATGGCGCCGTACACGCCGTTCGCGGTGTGCGTGAGCACCGCGTCGCGGTGCGCCTGCTCGGCCGCGGCGGCCGGGTCGCCCGGGTGCGTCCAGCCGTGCACGTCGGCGCGGATGAGGGCGCCGATCCACTCCCGGAAGGGGTTGCGGTGGCGGGCCGTGTGCGGTGGCTCGATGCCGTCGAGGAGGTTGCGGTACGCGATGCGTTCGGCGGTGAACGTGCGGGCGGCGGGGAGTTCGTCGAGCCAGAGCCGGGCCACGTCCGTGGTGGTGAAGGCGGGGCCGTACCGCTGGAGCAGCAGGAGGTTGAGCAGGGGGTAGTTGAGGTCGTCGTCCTCGGGCATGCCGTCGATGTTCTCGGCGAGGGAGGTTGCTGCGGAGCGGCGGTTCCAGGGGTATGTGCGGGTCAGGGCGTCGGGGACGCCCTGGGCTGTGAACCAGGTGGTCAGGGGCCAGTTGCCCGTTGCCCGGGCCAGGGCTCGGATCCCTTTCAGGGGAAGCTTTTCCACCGGCTTGCCCAGGAGGCAGCCGGTGGCTCTGCCGAGCCAGGCGGCTTCGAGGCGGGGGAGGAGGTCGGCTGGGGGTGGGGGTTTTTCTTCCCCCAGCCCGCCCCTTCCCGGAACTGGGGGGACGCCCCCAGGCCCCGCGTTGGTGACGGCGCATGCGGCCCTGATGTCGTCCAGGTCTGTTGGCTCTGTTTCTGCCAACCGTGATGGCAGTGCGGCCAGTTCCGCCAGGAGTTGCTCTGCCAGTGCCCGAAGGTGTGTGGGCGCCGGATCCGGGGACGCTCCCGCGCGGGGCGGGGCCTCCCGGCCGCCCGCCGCTCGCCAGCGGGCCGCGATGGGTGAGGCCTCGCGACCGTCCTCCGCGGCCTGTCGCAGTTCGTGGCCGAGCAGGTCCTCGGGCTGGACCCAGGTGAGGCGCAGCGCCGGGCTGCCCGGCTTCCGGGGCGGGACGCCCGTCATCGGAGGCCTGCGATCTGTGCGAACGCGGCCTCGTGGGCGCGGCGGCGGCGTACGTCGCGGGCGAAGACCTCGCGGGTCACCTCCGCGAGTGTCCGCGCCGGTGCGTACAGGTCCAGGCGGCTGGCCTCGGCCACGGCCTTCGCCCACTCGTCCGGTACTTCGGAGCCCAGCGCGCCCGCGAGCGCGCCCGCCATCGTGGCGATCGAGTCGCAGTCCCGGCCGTAGTTGACCGAGCCCAGAACCGCCTGGCGGTAGTCGCCGGCGGCCACGACCAGCATCCCGAGCGCGATCGGTAGTTCCTCGATGGCGTGCAGCCGCGAGGGGCGGCGGGCGCCGAGCGAGGGCGCGCGGTAGTCGGCGCCGACCGTGTCGTACGGCTCGACCGCCGCGCGCAGCGACGCCAGCGCGGACTCGAACTCCGTGTGACGGGCGGCCACTTCGCACACCGCCTCGATGGCTGCGCGCGTGCCGTCCTTCGCGACGGCGAGGCACGTGTCGACGACCGACGCGGGCGTCGCGCCGGGCCGGCATGCCGCGGCCACGGCGGCCGCGAAGACGCCCGCGGCCTCGCGCCCGTACGACGACTGGTGCGCGCCGGCGACGTCGATCGCCTCCGCGTACGCGCCCCGCGGATCAACCGCGTTGACCAGGCCGACCGGGGCCATGTACATCGCCGCACCGCAGTTGACGATGTTGCCGGTGCCCGCCTCGCGGGGATCCACATGGCCGTAGTGCAGCCGCGCCACCAGCCATTTCTCGGCGAGGAAGATCCGCTGGAGGGGGAGTGCCTCGGACTCCAGTTCCGGGATCCAGACGGGACGGCTGATCAGTTCGGGGACCAGGTGCTCGGCGACCGCGTAGGCGTCGAGGTGGTCGCGGACGGTGGAGTAGACGCGTACCAGCGCGTGTGTCATCAGGGTGTCGTCGGTGATGTGCCCGTCGCCCTTGTGGTACGGGGCGATGGGGCGGGCGGTGCGCCAGCCGTCGCCGTGCCAGGGGCCCACGATGCCGTGTACGCGGCCGCCGTGGCGCTCCACGATCTGCTCGGGGGAGTAGCCCTCGACGGGGCCGCCGAGCGCGTCGCCGACGGCGGCGCCGACGAGGCAACCGGCGATCCTTTCCTCCAGGGTCACGTCGTCGGTTGCTCCGTCGTTTACGTCGCTAATTTCCTGCATGTGTGAATCATCCCTCCGTACCGGTCAATTCCGTGTGTGCGAGGTGTTCGGCGAGTTCCACGAGGTCGGTGCCGGTGAGGCGGGGGAGGGCGCAGCCGGGGAGCGTGCGGCAGGCGTCGCGCCAGGCGGCGGGCACGGCGTCGCCCCCGCCGAGCGCGCCGGCCAGGGCGCCGGCGAGGGCGGGGGCCGAGTCGGCGACGCGCGACAGGCACGCGGCCGCGGGCACGGCCTCCTGCAGCCGGCCGCGGGCGGCGCTGACGAGGGCGAGGGCGACGGGGACGGTTTCGGCGGCCGCGATGCCGTAGCTGTAGACGTGGTCGACGATCTGATGTTCCAGGAGCGGTACGAGGCCGAAGGCGCTGTTGGCGTCGCCGGCGAGCTTCAGGGCGTGGCGCGCGTTGCGGCCGACCTCCGTGGGCTCGGGCAGCTGGGCGAGCGCCGCGTCCACGCAGGTGTCGACGTCCGCGCCGCCGAGCGCGGCGGCGACCGCGGCGGCCATGGCGCGGGCGCCGTGCACGCCGTCGCCGTCCTGGGTGTAGCGGGCGTCGAACTCGGCGAGGTCAGCGGCCTCCTCGGGGTCACCCGGGTGGGCGACGGCGAGCACGCAGGCGCGTACGCAGGCCGCGTCGTCGAAGTAGTGCGGGTTGTCGTGGCCCGTGGCGGGCGGTCGCAGACCGGTCGCGAGGTTGCCGAGGCCGGCCCGTACGGAGATGCGGGCGCGCAGCTGGAGCACGGCCGACTCGACCTCGGGGGCGCGGTCGGCGGCCGCGGCGACCTCGCTGGCGAGGGCGTTCCAGGAGAGGTCGATGGCGGCGCGCATCCGGCGTCCGCTGCCGAGGTCGCCGAGGGCGCTGCTGTCGGCCGCGCACAGCACGGCCCCGGCAGCGAACGCGGCCCACTCGGCGTCGTCCGAGGGGCCGAGGCGGAGGGGCTCCGGGGGCTGGTTGAGCGCGATGGGGACGGGCAGCGTGGTGGTCGCGTTCTCCTCGGCGAAGGTGTCCAGCTCCCGCGTCAGCCGCCGCGTCCACTCGGGCATCCGAGCGGCCCGATGCCGAGCGGCCGGCCACCCGGCGGCGTCGCCTGCGGAGAGGCCGAGCAGGAGGCCTTCGATACGGCGGACGGGGGGCCGGGCGACGTTCGGGACGGAGGCGCCGTCAACGGCCGGGGCGATGCCCGTGACGGGGACGGCATCGGCTGGGGCGACGTCCGTGACGGGGGCATCGGCCGGGGCGCGGCGTGGCCCGGCGGGCTTGCTTTCGGGGGCGGGGTCGGGGTCCGGGGCGCCGTCCGTGACATGGGCGCCGTCGTCCGGTGCGCGGCGTGGGCCCGCCGGGCCGCCGGGCGACGCGGCCTCGCCGTCGGGTACGTAGCCGTCCGCCTCCGGTGTCGCCGGTGTCGTGCCCGCGTGGCGGGCGTCGCCCTCGGGCGGGTGGTGGCGGCCTCTGGGCCCGGTCGGTACGTCCATGTCGGTCATGGAGCCGCTCCCTCGTCGGCTTCGCCCATGGCCACCGGATCGCCGTGGGCAGGGTGAGGATCAGGAGGGCGGCGGGGCTCCTCGCGGGCCCCGTCAAGAACTGAACCACCGCGGACCTGATCACCGCGGACCTGATCACCCTGGACCTGATCACCGTGGACCTGATCACCCTGGACCTGATCACCGTGGACCTGATCACCGTGGACCTGATCACCGTGGGCGTGATCTTCACGATCTCGATGGTCACGGCCTCGCTCGTCACGACCCCGCTCGTCACGATCGCCACGACCATGATCGGAACCGCGCCCGTGGAAACCCGAAGGACCCCGGCGCCCCGCTCCCAACCCGTCCGCAGACCCAGCCCCGGACCCCGCTCCCAACCCGTCCGCAGACCCAGCCCCGGAGCCCGCTCCCAACCCGTCCGCAGACCCAGCCCCGGACCCCGCTCCCAACCCGTCCGCAAACCTAGCCCCGGAGCCCGCTCCCAACCCGTCGGCAAACCTAGCCCCGGAGCCCGCTCCCAACCCGTCCGCAAACCTAGCCCCGGAGCCCGCTCCCAACCCGTCGGCAAACCTAGCCCCGGAGCCCGCTCCCAACCCGTCCGCAGACCCAGCCCCGGACCCCGCTCCCGGCCCAGCCCCCGATCCGGCCCGGGACCCGGACCTCGGTCCAGCCCCGGTCCCGGACCCAGGCCC
>NZ_JACEHE010000015.1 GCF_013778455.1 Streptomyces himalayensis subsp. himalayensis
TGCCTGTATGCAGCACAGGCTCCGTAAGACAGAGCAGAACACCCGGCCGCTTCGCGGCCGAGAAGGCACCAGCGATACCGCGGCGCTCCGCGCCGCCACCACGAGGATGCGACCCCCCAGGGCTGAAGCTGAAGCCCTCGCGCGCGCCTTCGGCGGGAACACGGGAACCGATGAGTTCCGTTCCCGCTGCGCGGTCTGTACTCCGCAGCCACCATCGAGGAGGAGGCCGGAACATGCCGCAGAAGGAACCACCCGACGCAACCCGTACAGGAGCCCGCAACGAATCCCACAAGGAACCTCGCGCCGAGCTCGACGCACGCTACAGCGATGCCGAGGCCACGGCGGCCGAATGGTCCGATGCGGAGGCGATGCTCACGACGGCGGAGCTCTTCTGGCTTTCGACCGTACGCCCGGACGGGCGCCCGCACTCCCCCATAGCCTGAACGGCATGGGGGGACCCCCGTCGCCGCTGCTCGCGGTGTGGCTCGACGGCGCGCTGCATTTCTGCACCGGCCCAGAGGAGCGCAAGGCGAGAAACCTGGAGCAGAACCCGCAGGTGGTCCTGACCACGGGCACCAACACCTGGAACGCCGGCCACGACCTGGTGGTCGAGGGCGAGGCGGTCCGCGTGAGCGACGACGCCCGGCTGCGCCGGCTCGCGGAGGCCTGGGAGCGCAAGTACGGCAGCATCTGGCACTTCGAGGTGCGGGACGGGTACTTTCACCACGGTCCGGGCCGCGCCCCGGTCTTCCGAGTGGCTCCGCGCACGGCTTTCGGATTCGGCAAGGGCGAACGGTTCAACCAGACCCGCTGGCGGTTCCGCTGACGTCAAGGACCGCGACTCCACATACTGCCGGGGCGAAGACCCCCCTGTTCCGTCCACCGATCTTCCCCGACCAGGAGAACCCGCATGGAATACACGCTCGAAGTGATCCCCCTGCCCGTCAGCGACGTCGACCGGTCACGGGACTTCTACCGGGACAAGCTCGGCTTCACGGTCGACATCGACGAGGAGGTCATGCCGGGCCTGCGCATCGTCCAGCTCACCCCGCCCGGCTCCGGCTGCTCGATCGCACTGAGTGACGGCCTCTGGAACACGATGGACGGCCCGACGCCCGCCCCCGGCTCGTACCAGGGCCTCCAGCTGTGCGTATCCGACATCAAGGCGGCCCACGCCGAGCTGGTCGAACGCGGCCTAGAGGTCACCGCCCCGGTCACCTACGCCCCGAGCGACGGCGCCACTTTCATGTACTTCAAGGACCCGGACGGCAACGGCTGGGC
The DNA here is from genome assembly GCF_013778455.1 of Streptomyces himalayensis subsp. himalayensis. Taxonomy (GTDB): domain Bacteria; phylum Actinomycetota; class Actinomycetes; order Streptomycetales; family Streptomycetaceae; genus Streptomyces; species Streptomyces himalayensis. The sequence continues at coordinate 1,282 of NZ_JACEHE010000015.1, forward strand.
GATCCAGGAGTACCGGGTACGGGAGACGCGACCGCTGCGCGATGCGATCTGAGACCGTCCGGACGGACGGACACGCCGTCCCGAGGAGCTAGAGATCGTCGGGCAGGATCCGGAAGTGGGTGTGTCTGCCGCCCAGCGGACGGGCGGTCCGGAAGTCGCGGATGTCCCGGGTCAGGACAGCATCCGTGTCGTACTCGGCGGCGAGAGCGACGTTCACCGCGTCCACCAGGTCAAGGTCAAGGTCAAGCGATGCATACCGCGCCCGTACGGAAAGAGCGGCATCAAGGATCTCCGGCGTCATCGAGGCCAGGACCAGACGCATCTGCCGAACACGAGCCGTGAGCGAGCGGAGGATTCCATCGGCCGCGGCGCGCCCGGCGCGGCTGGTGGCCACCTGATGCACCTCGGTCAGGGCCAAGGGCGTTGCGACGAGGAACCCGCACTGGTCCGCGGCTTTCCTTGCGGTGTGGTGGTCGGGATCGGAACGGTTGAAGAGGGTGAGGAGTCCGGACGTGTCGGCGACAGCGATCACGCCGCATGCCCCCTGTTCCCGCGTTCCCGTGCCTCATGGCCTTCAATGACTGCTGCACGGATCTCGTCGCCGGTTAAGGTCCGCCCAGGTCGAACGTCTCCTCGTCACTGACGAACGGCTCGTTCCAGACGCGATGGGCCAGGGCAATGCGATGGATGCCCTCACGGATTATCTCGGCTTCCGGGACACCCAGACGGGCGGCGGCATCCTTGATCAGAGCAAGGTCGCTGTCGTCGGCGTAGACGTTGGTGCGCTTAAGAGCCATAACCCCATGGTACACAACGTGTACCACCGCGGCAGAGGTCGCGCCTCAGCCGCTCCACCGCCATGGCACCGCCACACCTCGGACGGCCCTGGACGGGCGACGGACGGAAAGAGCGAGTGCGGGACCAGCGCGCACGGTGATGGTTGTTGCCGGCCAGGTGCTGTACCCGATCCGCTACGCCAAGCGAGACGTACCGGTCACGGTGACTCGTCTTCGCCGTGCGGTCGGCCTCCGAGCCGATTTGATTCGCCGCCATGGTCCGGAGCCCCTGCACGGGGAGTTGGACCTTAGGCTTGAGGAGCTGCAAGAACAGGAGTTCCACAAGGACTTGAGCCAGCTTGACCCCGATGTCGGGCTGGTTCTCCTGGCTTACGCGTGCGCCATGGGCACCGGGGTCATGCGCCTCGAATGGGGAGACGCAGAGCTGCGCCGCGGTGACCGACACCTACTGTGGCATCACCATGAGCCGCTCGACCTGCCCGATGCACGGCGATCTGCCTAGTGCCTTGAGTGACCGCGGAGGCGCTTTAGAAGAGAGATGCGCGCTCACGATCACGTAAGCGTCTGAGCTGCGCGTTTGCTGTTTGGAGTTCGCTCCGGACGTCCGGCTTTGCCACGCATTTGCCGGAGGGGAGCATTCCGGCCGCCTCTCCGGCCGTCCCGCTGAGCGCCGTACCAGAGGGCTGCACCACGGATACCTGCGTGGTGCAGCCTTTCAAGCCGGACACACCGGACACTGCCCCTTTGGGGGTGTCCGGTCTATTCGTGCAGGTCAGGGCTCTAACAGGACAGTCGGACACGTGGGACACTGCCTGTCCGGTTGCTGTACTCGATCGGGCACGTGGAGGACAAGGCTGCCTTCTGATCCGTAGCTCTACCAGATCAGTCAGTGATGGTCATTGCGGTCGCTCGTAGCCGATGGGAGACGCCGCCGGGCGATGACGGAACCTCGCTGCTGTACCGCTCTCCGGCAACCAGGCACCGCCAGAGACGGGGATCGCCTTTGTGTACAGGTCAAGGATCCACAGCTCTGATCGGATGCCTCGTCGAGCGCACGGCGTTCGATCACCAGGTGCGGCTGAACCTGTCCGCTCCCGCTGCGGGCGGAGGACACGGCGTGGATGCCGAGTTGATCGTGGAAACACCGTTTCTGCTCCGAGACGCGGGCGGTGAATGGCACGAGTTGGAGCCGGGCTCGGGGGTAAATCTCGCCCCGGTGCTCGGTCTCTTCGGACAGTCGATCACGGCTGTTGATGTCCAGGGCCGCGGTGCCCTGAGCATCGACTTTGGCGACGGCGCCGGCTTGCGTATCGGCCCGGACGCGCAGTTCGAGTCCTGGCACTTGATCGGACGTGGCATTTCCCCTGTCATCGTCGGGCCTGGAGGCGAGGAGCACTGGCAACGTTGACGCTGGCCAGGCTACGAACGCGCTCGCGCTCTCAGCTTGGGAAGCTGCGATGATCCAGGGGTACATCCGGCCTCTGACCTCGGCGAACGATCGGCTCGCGGCCTTGGCGGGCTACCTCGCTGTCACCGTGATTCCCCGCTGTTCCCCGCTCCATCTGGTGCGCCTATGGTGCGTCGGACGACCACGGCCTTGTAAGCCTGGTGGTGATCTATGAGCCGTCGCCCAGGTCACCTCGGCTACGGCGCGGTACCGCGCCGGTGGGGCATCTCGGCCGCTACGAACCACCATTGACCGTGGTTGACTGCCTGTTGTGGCACGACCGTGGCACGCGGCGGGCCTGGGTCGCCGACCCGTGCCTTGTAAGTTCCCTCGGGCAGGCCGGCGCTGCGAGCCGCGTTCAGCAACTGGCGCACCAGCGAATCCGACGCCAGGTACATGGGCGAGGTCCTGGGCGAGGCGGCGCGCGGTGCCATCGAGTGACAGTCCGTCTCCATAGCCAGTTGGCCCCGTAGGTTCATGGCCGAGTAAACGAAGCGAAGAAGGAGTCCCGACAGTGGTCGTGATCGCTCACCTCAGCGACATCCATATCGACGACGGGCAACGCAGCATCGACCGCACCCGAACTGTCATGGATCACCTCGACGACCTCCCCTACGACCTGGGTGCCGTCCTGGTCACCGGTGACATCGCCGACCACGCCCTGCCCGCCGAGTACGAGCAGGCTCGCAAACTGCTGGTCTCCCGGCACCCGATGCTGGTCTGCCCCGGCAACCACGACGACCGTGGCGCGTTCCGTCAACACCTGCTGGGGCAACCGGGGTCGGCGGCACCGGTCAATCAGGTGCACCGCGCCGCCGATGTCGTCATCGCGCTGTGCGACTCCTCGGTACCGGACAAGCACGAGGGCTACCTGGAGGACGAGACGCTCACGTGGCTGGAGGGCGTTCTGGCCCAAACCCCGGGAACGATGCCCGTCCTGGTCGGCTTCCACCATCCCCCGGCCCTGCTGCACGAGCCCTTCATCGACGGGATCCGCCAGTTCGGGGAGGAGCGGTTGGCCGCGCTCGCCGACCGCCACCCCAACCTCGTGGCCTTCCTGTGCGGGCATGCCCACACAGCCGCGGCCACCACGTTTGCCGGGCGCCCGCTGCTGGTGGCACCGGGCGTCGTCTCCACGCTCCGCCTTCCCTGGGAGCGCCGCGCCAACCCTCAGGATTACGTCGACCTGGATCAGCCTCCCGCGCTCGCCTTCCACGTCCTGGACGATGAAGGACGGCTGACCACCCATTACCGATGCGTCACCAACTGATCGCCCAGAAGTGACACGCCGGGTCTCTGACCTGCGGTCGCCTAACCGATCAACGCTGTGACCTGCGGCTGAGCCGTCAACGGTTGTCAGCGTCGGGGCGCTCGCCTGCGGTTGCCACGGTTGCTGTACTTCGCTGCTGTACTGCAATGCCTCCGGAGTCGTCTAGCCGCCGCCTGGACGATCGCTGGAGGGAGCGCTCCAGAGGCCCAGACGTTGGAGACGGCGCTGCCTGTAGCGCTCCCCCAGGGCCGTCAACCCGAAGACAGTCCCCAGAGCTGCGCCCAAGCCTCCCGCGATCAACACCTCACCCAACGATCCATGATCCCCGAGTGTGGCCGCCGCGCTGAGGATCGGGATCGGTACCCCGGTGCACACACCGATGCCGATTGGATGGCGAGCGGAGAAGCGCTGGGATCGAGTCGGTGGCTGCTGTCCGCCGAGCATCCGATCTATGGACCAGAAGGCGTGCTTGAGCTTGTCTCGGAGGGCGGGCACAGTCCGGAGTCTAGGGTTCGCTCAAAGACTCAGCCAAGCGTCGAAGCAGCCGGGCCAAGAGCGCCAGTTTGGAAGATCGGGTAACCGGGTGGCGCCTGACCTGGCAAGACGCTGACCTGCGCGTTCCTGGGAGGCTCGCCGAGATTCCCCGCTGCTCCCCGCCTTTGGCCGTCCGATCGGGCACGTAGGGGCACACATGGCCTCCTCCCGCGCTCGCAAATGTCGGCGTGATTCTTCCCACACCGACCCTGCTCGGCCCAGGGTCGACGGACCGGTCACCTGGTGAGGAGCTGCGTCTGCGACCTTGACGTGTGTGGCCATCGTCGGGCGATCATGGTCCATGACTCGCGCTCTGTCGACGCCGCCCGTCATTCTCTCCGGCTTCCTCGCCGACTCCCCGCAACCCGTGCTTCCCGCCACCGGAAACCTGCTGCTTCGCCCCTGGGAACCAGCCGACGCACCAGCATTCCTCTCCGCTTACCAGGACGACGAGACCCGCCGCTGGCACACGCGTCGGCCCGCCACCGAGACCCAGGTCCGGGAGTGGTTCGACGAATACCGCCAGGATTGGCAACGCGAGAAGGGCGGCCACTGGGCGATCACCACCCGCGACGGCGGCGAGGTGCTCGGCCGGATTGCGCTGGGCGGCCTGGACTTCGACGACGGCATCGCCGGCGTCGGCTACTGGGTGCTCCCGGCCGCCCGCGGCGCCGGTGTCGCCTCGCGCGCCCTGTCGGCGCTCACTGCCTGGGCCCTGGACGAGATCGGCTTCCACCGTCTGCAGCTGGACCACTCGACGCGCAACCATGCCTCATGCAGGGTCGCCACAAAGTCCGGCTACCTCCTGGAAGGCACCAAGCGCAGCGCCGCCGTGCATGACGACGGCCGACACGACATGCATCTGCACGCCCGGATCCGAGGCGATTGAGCCTGTCCGAGGCGAAGGTCGGCGGAGCGGCTTGGGCTGGAGCTGCTTTGGCGAGAGTGATCATGGCCCATTACGCTGGCCCGCGGATCGGACAGGCTTATGGACCTGCCCACTCGTTGCGCAGGACCGAGTAGTAGACGCTGTCGCGCCATGTCCCGTCCCGGCGCGGCCAGTCACGACGGACCAGTCCGTCCCGCACCGCCCCCAAACGTTCCAGTGCCTGCTGAGATCGGATGTTCTCAGGGTCTGTGCGGAACATCACCTTCTCGCAGGCCAGCTCGGTGAAGGCATGCTCCAGCAGGAGGCGCTTCGCCTCCCGGTTGATTCCCGCACCCCACCAGGCCCGTCCCAGCCACGTGGATCCGATCTCCACCTGCCGACGCACCGGATCCGGATACCAGTACGACGTGGTCCCAGCCACCTCCTGGCCAACAACCACCACAAAAGGCAGCCGCACCGCCCCACGACTCAGCGCAGTATGGATCCACTCACACATGGCGTGCACCGTCGGCGGACGGTCGTACGGCAGCTTTGCGAAGACCTCGTCGTCCGCCACGGCCCACAACCCTTCGGCGTGCTCAAGGGACAGCGGCTCCAGACGAACGCGCGGGCCAGACAAGGCGAACGGGCGCGAAGGAAACACCCGAGAAGTCTGCCAGTAGTCGCCCGTGGCACAAGGCAACTTCCACCCGAGACGCTGGTCTCCGCCACTCCGCATGACCATGTGAGACAACGTCTTAACGGCGGTGCACCTAGCGGAGCGCCCACGACGGGCTCAGCCACTGCGCGGCAGCAGCTGCTCCCCCTCGGCCCATTCCTTGGCGTTGGTCCGCTCACGCTCTCGCATCCGTGACGATGGCGGTACGGCGCCTCGGTCGTGTCGGCCCTTTCTGCCCGGCCTCGTTGCCCGGCCCGCACGCCACCTCTCCCGCTGCCCCGATGGCGGGGGCGCCGTCCGCCGGACCGACTTCAACACTCGCGTCTGGAAGCCCGCCCTGGTGGCTGCCGGGGTGATCCCCGAGCCGAAGCCGGGCGACCGACACCAGGCCGCCCGCGAGCACGGCATGCATGCGCTGAGGCACTTCTACGCCTCGGTCCTGCTGGACGCCGGAGAGAACATCAAGGCACTGAGCCAGTACCTCGGACACAGTGATCCGGGGTTCACGCTCCGGGTCTACACGCACCTCATGCCGAGCAGCGACGGGCGGACCCGAAGGGCTGTGGTCGGCAAGTATGAGGGCACCGATTCGGCGCCGGACGGCCCAGAGACGGCCCAGGGCCAGTGAGATGCCGCAGGGCCGACGGTTCGCGACCGTCGGCCCTGCGTGCCGTTCTCGCGGGATACCCAGGCTGACCTGCGGTTACAGCACCGGCAGGTTCTTCCGCAGCTCGAACGCCGTGACCTCGCTGCGGTACTCCTCCCACTCCTGCTTCTTGTTGCGCAGGAAGAAGTCGAAGACGTGCTCGCCGAGGGTCTCGGCGACCAGGTCGCTGCGCTCCATCAGCGCGAGGGCCTCGCCGAGGTTCTGCGGCAGCGGTTCGATGCCGAGCGCGCGGCGCTCGGAGTTGGACAGCGCCCAGACGTCGTCCTCGGCGCCCGCCGGGAGCTCGTAGCCCTCCTCGATGCCCTTGAGGCCGGCCGCGAGGAGCACCGCGTAGGCCAGGTACGGGTTGGTGCCGGAGTCCAGGGAGCGGACCTCGATGCGGGCCGAGCCGGTCTTGCCGGGCTTGTACATCGGGACGCGGACGAGCGCGGAGCGGTTGTTGTGGCCCCAGCAGATGTACGAGGGGGCCTCGCCGCCGGCGCCCGCGGTGCGCTCCGAGCCGCCCCAGATGCGCTTGTAGGAGTTGACCCACTGGTTGGTGACCGCGGAGGTCTCCGCCGCGTGCCGCAGCAGGCCCGCGATGAAGGAGCGGCCGACCTTGGAGAGCTGGTACTCGGAGCCCGACTCGTAGAACGCGTTGCGGTCGCCCTCGAAGAGCGACAGGTGCGTGTGCATGCCCGAGCCCGGGTGCTCACTGAAGGGCTTGGGCATGAAGGTCGCCTGCACGCCCTGCTCCAGCGCGACCTGCTTCATGACCAGCCGGAACGTCATGATGTTGTCGGCCGTCGACAGCGCGTCCGCGTACCGCAGGTCGATCTCCTGCTGGCCCGGCGCGCCCTCGTGGTGCGAGAACTCGACCGAGATGCCCATCGACTCGAGCATCGTGATCGCCTGGCGGCGGAAGTCCATGCCCACGTTCTGAGGGGTGTGGTCGAAGTAGCCCGAGTTGTCGGCCGGCGTGGGGCGCGAGCCGTCCACCGGCTTGTCCTTCAGCAGGAAGAACTCGATCTCGGGGTGCGTGTAGAAGGTGAAGCCCAGGTCGGAGGCCTTGGCCAGGGCCCTCTTCAGTACGTAGCGCGGGTCCGCGAAGGACGGGGAGCCGTCCGGCATGAGAATGTCGCAGAACATACGGGCGGTGCCCGGGGCCTCCGCGCGCCACGGCAGGACCTGGAAGGTCGAGGGGTCCGGCTTGGCGATCATGTCCGACTCGTATACACGGGCGAAGCCCTCGATCGCGGAGCCGTCGAAGCCGATGCCCTCGTCGAAGGCGCCCTCCAGCTCGGCCGGTGCCACGGCCACCGACTTCAGGAAGCCCAGCACATCCGTGAACCACAGGCGTACGAACCGGATGTCGCGCTCCTCCAGGGTCCGGAGCACGAATTCCTGCTGCTTGTCCATCTTCCGCTTCCACCCATCCTTGCTGGTCAGGCCGCCTGCTCCCGCGCTCGGGGACACCAGGGCACATGAGCATCCCACCACAACACCATTTCACGTGCGTTGCGGACCTTGATCGGTCGGCCGACCTCCGTCTGAACGCCTCGTGTACGGCAGGGGTACTGCTCTGCCGCCCATCTTGCCTGCTCGGACCGACATCCGTAACGGCCGCCTGCTCGGTCTCTCAAATTATTCGTCGGAGTATCAGGCTGCGTATCGATCCGGCCTTTCCTGTGCCCCGACCACCCACGCCGCCGTTCGGCCCCCTTACGATCAGCGGGCCCGATCGTCCCTTTCCCCCGAAGGACTCGACCCATGGGTTCCGCCAACAACAGCAGCACCGCCACGCGCAAGGCACGAATAGAGGAGATGCGGCGCACCGAGCGTGCCCGCGAACGCCGCAATCGCGCGCTCACCATCGCCGCCAGCGTCGTGGTCGTCGCCGGTCTCGTCGTCGGCGGTGTCGTCCTCGTGAACTCCCAGTCCGAGGACAAGGGCGGTACAGCGAGCGACTCCAAGAGCGCGGGTCACTTCACGACGGACAAGGACGGCGTGAAGACCTGGAGCGAAAAGCTGTCCCAGAACCACGTCGCCACGGCCGTGGACTACCCGATGACACCGCCGGTGGGCGGCGACCACAACCAGGTGTGGATGAACTGCAACGGCGACGTCTACACCAAGGCGGTCAAGAACGAGAACGCCGTGCACTCGCTGGAGCACGGTGCGGTCTGGGTGACGTACAACAGCAAGGCCTCCGAGGCGGATGTGAAGGCGCTCGAGGAGAAGGTCAAGAAGACCCCGTACACGCTGATGAGCCCGGTCGAGGACCAGCAGGACCCGATCATGCTGAGCGCCTGGGGCAAGCAGCGTACGGTGACCGGGGCCAGCGACCCGAACCTGGACACGTTCTTCGAGACGTACGTCCAGGGCAAGCAGACGCCCGAGCCGGGTGCCGCCTGCACCGGCGGCCTCTCCCAGTGAGCCCGGCGGATACCGCCACGCGCGCCCGCCCGGACTGTCCGGCGACGCCCGCCCGCCCCGCCAGGCGCGCGGGCTGGATCGCCGGCACCGCGGCGGCGGTACTCCTCGCGGGCGGGGCCATCACCTACGCGGTCACCGACGGGGACTCGGCCGGTCCCGCGACCCCGACTGCGGAATCCGCGGACGCGGGCTTCGCCCGGGACATGGCCGTCCACCACCAGCAGGCCGTCGAGATGTCGTACATCGTGCGCGACCGCACCGACGACGAGGAGGTGCGGCGGCTCGCGTACGACATCGCGCAGACGCAGGCCAATCAGCGCGGAATGCTCCTGGGCTGGCTGGACCTGTGGGAGCTGCCCAAGGTCTCGGCCGACCCGCCGATGACCTGGATGGGCATGGGCGACATGGCCTCGGGCGGGGACGGTGCGCTGATGCCGGGCATGGCGACCGACTCCGAGCTGAAGAAGCTGGAAACGCTCAGCGGCGACCAGGCCGAGGTGTTCTACCTGCAGTTGATGGTCACCCATCACCAGGGCGGTATCCACATGGCGGAGGGCTGTGTGGAGAAGTGCGCGGTCGGCGTGGAGAAGCGGCTTGCGCAGGGCATGGTCGATGCGCAGGAGTCGGAGATCGACCTGATGACGAACATGCTGACGGAGCGGGGCGCGAAGGCGCGGTCCTGAGGAGGGACGCGCTTCCTGGTCGGCCGGACGCAGACGTTGCGTATGGCTACCGGCCCGCGCCGCCCGGCTCCCGGCCGGCGCTTCACCGGCCCCGCCCCGTCCTGGGGGCGGGCGCGGTGCTGTCCGGGTGCACCACTGCCAAGATCAGCCCAAAATCGGCCCGGTCGGCGTAGGCCGACGGGCCGTGGCCGCGGGGCGGGGATAGTGTGCGGCTCATGACGACCGGGAGCAGTGCGCCACGCGCGCGTACGACAGCAGCCCAGCGGCTGATGCCGTTGCTGCTGCCGTGCGACGCGGCCCGCGGCGCTTTCTCCGGCCGCTCGACGATTCGTACGCCTGACGGTGCACTGCCGCACGCGCGGCCGGGCGAGCGCGGTGCGCGAGGCCACGCGCGCGTGCCCGCCTTCATGATCCCGAGCAGAGCCCCGCTCTCCATATGCACGGCCACGCTGGGAGCGTCACGCTCCTGCTGCTGACGGCCGGGGCGCCGCGTCCCCTCTCCGGGCCTGCTCTTGCGGGCGGCACCGGGCACGCGGCTGCCACGCACGCCGCGGCCTGAACCGCCATCACGCCGGGCCCTCGTCTCCCGTCTGTCGGTGCTGCGCATCCAGGCCGGCGTATCGGCTGCTTCGCCGTACCCCGTCCGCGTACAAAGCGGCCGCGCCTCCGCGCCGCGTCCGGGCGATGCAGGGGAAGCAGCAGACGCGCCTGTCCTCCACTGCTCATACGCACCTCATACGCACCCCCACGAATAGGTGTTATCCAGTCATGCGTACACACACGCGGCGCACCGTGCTCGGTGCATCGATTGCGGTCGCCGGCTCGGGCCTCCTGGCCGCATGTTCCGACTCGGGCTCCCGCCCCCGTTCCGGCTCACGCACCCCGGACGGCGGTCTCGGCCCCGGCGGACAGGTCATCGAGCCCTTCGTCCCCAAAGGACCCAAGGGATACGTGGAGCCGAGCGGGCCCGAGGTCCTGGCCGCCGAGAAGAAGCGCGGATCCGGACCCGTCCGCAAGTTCGACCTCACGGCTACCCCGACGCCCATCGACCTGGGCGGCCGAACCGTCAGGTCGTGGGCGTACGGCGATGCGCTGCCCGGCAAGGAGGTCCGGGTCACCGCCGGCGACATCCTTGAGATCTCCCTCGCCAACCACCTGCCCGAATCGACGACGCTGCACTCGCACGGCATTCGCCTGCGCTGCGACATGGACGGCGCCCCGGACCTCACCCAGCGCCCGATCAAGCCCGGTGAGGACTTCCTCTATCGCTTCGCAGTCGAGCACTCGGGCACGTACTGGCTGCACTCGCACTCGGGCATGCAACTGGACCGGGGCCTGTACGCGCCACTGATCGTCGAGGACCCCAAGGAACCCTTGTCCTACGACAAGGAGTGGGTCGTCGTCCTGGACGACTGGCTGGACGGCGTGGACGGCTCCACTCCGGACGGTGTGCTCGCCGAGCTGGGCGGCGGCATGGACATGGGCGAGGAGGGTGGCAGCCACTCCGGCCATGGATCCTCGGACGGCAAGAAGTCCTCCGGGCCCTCCCGCATCCTCAAAGGGAGCCACAGCAGGCTGCTGCACGGCATGGGCGGCACCGTGAACTACCCCTTCTACCTGATCAACGGACGCCTGCCGACGGCGCCTTCGGAGTTCCGGGCGCGCCCCGGCGACCGCATCCGGCTGCGGATCATCAACGCCGGAGGAGAGACGGCCTTCCGGGTGTCCCTCGGCGGCCACGACATGACCGTGACCCACACGGACGGCTACCCGGTCCGGCATACGAAGACGGACGCACTGCTGATCGGCATGGCCGAGCGGTACGACGTGTGCGTCACGGCCAAGGACGGGGTGTTCCCTCTGGTCGCACTCGCCGAGGGCAAGAAGGACGCGGCGCTGGCCATCCTGCGCACCGGCGGCGGGACCGCTCCGAAGTACGGCGTGCGCCCCTCGGAGCTGAACGGGAAGCTGGTGCCGGCCAGACGCCTGGTGCCGGACGAGTCCGTGGCCCTCTCCCGGCGCGAACCGGACCACGAGATGCGCCTTCGGCTGACCGGGAACATGCGGAAGTTCAACTGGTCCTTCGACCACACTCCCTACCGCTTGAGCCAGCGCCACCCGATCCGCTTCGGCGACCGGATCCGGCTCACGGTCATCAACGCCACCGACATGTGGCACCCGATCCATCTGCACGGCCACACCTTCGCCCTGGCCGGCATCGACTCGATCGGCGCGCGCAAGGACACGGCCCCGGTGCTGCCGCACCGCAAGCTGGTCATGGACTTCGACGCGGACAACCCGGGCCTGTGGATGCTCCACTGCCACAACCAGTACCACTCCGAGTCCGGCATGATGACCAACCTCGGCTACCTCACGTGACGGCAGTGTGACCTCGCTGATGCGTGTTCGGGGCGCACGGCAGCAGCGCCCCGACCGTGAACCCCGGCACCGCTGCCCGGACCATGGCACCGGCCGTCGGGCGTCCAAGGACGCGGCAGCAGGCCGCCGCGGGGCCCCGAGCCGCGGGCAGCGTGGTCCCGGCAGTGGGGCGGCCCACATCGGACGCCCCTACATCGTGTCGCTCTGACGATTACACTGAGCCCGTGCCTCAACTACGCCTCGCCCTGAATCAGATCGACTCGACCGTCGGCGATCTCGCCGGGAACGCCGAGGCGATCATCCGCTGGACCCGGCACTCCGCCGAACAGGGGGCGCATCTCGTCGCGTTCCCCGAGATGGCGCTGACCGGCTACCCCGTCGAGGACCTGGCCCTGCGCCCGTCGTTCGTCGAGGCCTCCCGGAGCGGGCTTCGGGCACTCGCCGCGCGCCTCGCCGACGAGGGGCTCGGGGAGCTGCCGGTGATCGTCGGCTATCTCGACCGGAGCGAGTCCGCCCAGCCGAAGTACGGACAGCCGGCCGGCTCCCCGCAGAACGCCGCCGCCGTCCTGCACGGCGGCCGGGTCGCGCTCACCTTCGCCAAGCACCACCTCCCGAACTACGGCGTCTTCGACGAGTTCCGCTACTTCGTGCCCGGTGACACCATGCCGGTCGTGCGGGTGCACGGCGTCGACGTCGCCCTCGCCATCTGCGAGGACCTGTGGCAGGAGGGCGGCCGCGTCCCTGCCACCCGTGCCGCCGGCGCCGGCCTGCTGATCTCCATCAACGCCTCGCCGTACGAGCAGAACAAGGACGACACGCGGCTTGAGCTGGTGCGCAAGCGCGCCCAGGAGGCCGGTTGCACCACGGCGTACCTCGCGATGATCGGCGGCCAGGACGAACTGGTCTTCGACGGCGACTCGATCGTGGTCGACGCGGACGGCGAGGTCGTCACCCGTGCTCCCCAGTTCGCGGAGGGGTGCGTCGTCCTCGACCTGGATCTGCCGGCCGCGAGCCCCGAGCCCCCGTCCGGCCTCGTGGACGACGGGCTGCGGATCGACCACCTGACGATCTCGTCCGAGCCCCTTCCCGCGTACGAGCCTGAGCTCGCCGGCGGGTACGCGGACCGGCTCGACGACGACGAGGAGGTCTACTCGGCGCTGGTCGTGGGCCTGCGCGCGTATGTCGCGAAGAACGGCTTCAAGACCGTGCTGATCGGCCTCTCCGGCGGCATCGACTCGGCGCTCACCGCCGCCATCGCGTGCGACGCGCTGGGTGCGGACAACGTGTACGGCGTCTCGATGCCGTCGAAGTACTCCTCGGACCACTCCAAGGGCGACGCGGCCGAGCTGGCGCGGCGCACCGGGCTGCACTTCCGCACCGTGCCGATCGAGTCGATGTTCGATGCGTACATGCGTGAACTGGGCCTTACCGGGCTCGCCGAGGAGAACCTGCAGTCGCGGCTGCGCGGCACGATGCTGATGGCGATCTCCAACCAGGAGGGCCACATCGTGCTCGCGCCGGGCAACAAGTCCGAGCTGGCCGTGGGCTATTCGACGCTCTACGGGGACTCGGTGGGCGCGTACGGGCCGATCAAGGACGTCTACAAGACGTCCATCTTCCGGCTCGCGGAGTGGCGCAACCAGGCAGCGGCCGAGCGCGGCCAGACGCCGCCGATCCCCGAGAACTCGATCACCAAGCCGCCGAGCGCGGAGCTCCGGCCCGGCCAGGTCGACACGGACTCCCTGCCGGACTATCCGGTGCTGGACGCGATCCTCGATCTGTACGTGGACCGCGACCAGGGCGCCGACGCCATCGTGGCGGCCGGGTTCGACCGGGAGATGGTCGCGAAGACGCTGCGGCTTGTGGACACGGCGGAGTACAAGCGGCGGCAGTACCCGCCGGGCACGAAGATCTCCGCGAAGGGGTTCGGGAAGGACCGGCGGCTGCCGATCACGAACCGCTGGCGCGAGAGCGGCTGACGCCTCGGGTACGCGGGGCGGTGGTGCCCTTGTCCGCTGGTGCAGCGGACAAGGGCACCACCGTTTCCGACGTTCGGTGCCCCGCCTTGTCCGTCGCGGGGCTCACTCTCTCGTCGGGGGTTCGCGCCCCTCCGTCTTCGGGGCGGGGCCGCGGCGGTATGTACGTCCTCGGTCTGGCGCCGAGCCGTCCATCGTCGGGCGAGCCCGCACGTTGCGCCAGCCGCTGCGGGCGCACATATCGCCACGTCCCCTCAGGCACGTGGGCGGCTATCCGCCAGTGGCGGTCCGCCTTCACCGTTGTGGGCAGTCGTTCCGCTGGGGCGGAACGGGTGGGCACAACCCACGACGGCGGGTGCCCCCGCGTCGTACCTCTGCCGGGTACGGCTCAGCGGCGCGCAGCCTCCCGCCGCTGTGGGACATGGGCCGCCACCAGGCGGCCCGTGGAGGCGGGCGCGCGCCGCCGATCCACCGCGTACGCAAGCGTCGCGACACCGAGCCCGAGCGCCGCCAGGCCGGCGCCGGCCACCGCGGGCGACGTAAGACCGAAGCCCGCGGCCAGGGCGACACCGCCGATCCACGCCCCACCCGCGTTGGCGAGGTTGAACGCGGCCTGGTTCGCCGAGGACGCGAGCGACGGCGCAGCCGCGGCCTTCTCCATCACCATCATGTTCAGCGGAGACCCGGTGACGAAGGCCGCCACACCGAGCAGGATCACGGCCAGCGCCGCACTCCACTCGGTGCGCATGAGGACGGGGAAGAGCGCGAGCACGACCGTGAGCGACGCGAGTCCGGCGAAGAGCGTGCGGCGCAGTGAGTGGTCGGCGAGCCGGCCGCCAAGCAGGTTGCCGACCGTGGAGCCCACGCCGAAGAGGGCGAGCAGCAGCGTGACGCTGGCCTCGGAGTACCCGGCGGTGCCGGTGAGCATCGGCGTGATGTAGCTGTACGCGGCGAAGAGCGCACCGAAGCCTGCGACGGTCGTGGCGAGCGCCAGCCAGACGGGGAGCGAGCCGAGTGCACCGAGTTCGCCGCGCAGGCCGGTGCTCGTGGCGTGGCCGCGGTCGGCGGGGACCAGGAGGGCGAGGGCCGCGACGGCCGCGATCCCGATCGCGCTGACCCCGAGGAACGTCGCCCGCCAGCCGAAGTGCTGACCCATGAGCGTGGCCACGGGCACGCCCGCGATATTGGCGACGGTCAGGCCGAGGAACATCAGCGACACCGAGCGGGCCTTGCGCTCGGGGGCGACCAGGCCGGTGGCGACGACCGCGCCGACGCCGAAGAAGGCGCCGTGCGGGAGTCCGCTGACGAAGCGCGCGGCGACCAGCCAGTGGTAGTCGGGGGCGGCCGCGGACAGCGCGTTGCCCGCGACGAAGAGCACCATCAGGCCGATGAGGACGTGCCGGCGGGGCAGCCGGGCGGTGACCGCGGCGAGCAGCGGGGCGCCGATGACGACGCCGAGCGCGTACGCGGAGACCAGGTGCCCGGCGGTGGGAATGGACGTGTGCAGGTCGTCCGCGACGTTGGGCAGCAGGCCCATCATCACGAACTCGGTGGTGCCGATGCCGAAGGCGCCCACGGCGAGGGCGAGCAGGGCCAGGGGCATGAGGGATGGGGACCTTTCACGGAGCGGGAGGGACTTTCGTATGTTCAAGTACGGAACAAAGTCTCTCAGGCTCAGTATTCCGCGGGGTTAAGTGGGGGTTGCCTCGAGGCGGCCGCGCGAAATCGAGGCGGCCGCGCGAAAGCAGACCCAGGGGCGGATCCCGGCCCGGGTCAAAGCAGGGGCCCTGTCAGAGCTTGACCCTCGCGGCGATCGGGAGATGGTCGCTGCCCGTCTGCGGCAGGGACCATGACGACACCGGCTCCACGCCCATCACCATGATCTGGTCGATCCGCGCCATCGGGAACGCCGCCGGCCAGCTGAAGCCCGTGCCGCTGCCCGCCGCGCCCTGCGTGGAGCGCATCTGCGAGGTGACCGCCCGCAGCGCGCGGTCGTTCATCGTGCCGTTGAGGTCGCCGAGCAGGACGATCCGCTTCAGCTTCTCGTCGGCGATGGCCTCGCCCAGCGCGTCCGCGCTCTTGTCGCGCTGGTTGGCGGTGAACCCGGCGTCGGCCTTGACCCGGACCGACGGCAGATGCGCGACGTAGAAGGCGACCTCACCCTCGGGGGTGGTGACCGTCGTCCGCATGGCCCGCGTCCAGCCGAGCTTGATGTCGACCGGCTCGGTGCCGCTCAGCGGATACTTGCTCCACAGCCCGACGGTGCCGCCGACGGAGTGGTACTTGTACGTCCCCGCCAGCGCCTTCTCGTAGACCGGCACCGCGGAGTCGGTGAGCTCCTCGAGCGCCACGACGTCCGCGCCGGAGGCGGCGACGTCGCGGGCGGTGCCGGACGGGTCCGCGTTGTCCGCGTTGACGTTGTGGGTGGCGACGGTCAGGTTGCCGCCGCTGCCCGTCTTGTCGGTGAGCAGCCCGCCGAACAGGTTGAGCCAGACGATCGCCGGCACCAGCACCGCGATCAGTGCGATGGCCGAGCGGCGGACCAGCGCCAGAACCAGCAGCAGCGGCACGAGGACGCCGAGCCAGGGCAGGAACGTCTCCGTGAGGCTGCCGAGGTTGCCGACCGTGTTCGGGATCTGTGCGTGGAAGAGCATCACCAGCGCGAGTACGACCGCGACCGCGGCGACGACGAGGCCGCGCCGCCAGATGCCGCGGTCGCCGCGCCAGCGGTCCACCAGGCGCCGAAGCCGGGACCCCTGGCGCTCGGGCCCCGAGCCGCCGCTGCCCGTCTCCGTCATGTACGCCTGCGCCATACCGTCGCCTCACTGCCTGCCGTGCACACCGTTCCCCCGCCCCTTCACGACCCTAGGCGATGAACGGAGTCGTTCCCTGCCGCCATTGACGGCCGTACGGGCGCGAGGACGAACAAGTCTGCTTCCCGGGTTCCGGATGCGCTGACCGTAACCGCTCTCTGTGACGAAACGCTCACATCCGCTTACGCACGTTCACACAAGCAGCCCGTGGCACAGATGCACCTCCAGGCACAGAGGCACGCACCGAACAGGCACAGAAGAACCCGTCAGGCACAGAAGAACCCGTCAGGCACAGACGCACCCGGCAGTCCGGGCGCGGCCTCACGTCACGGGCGCAGCCCCCGCAGCACGCTGTCGACGATCTGCTCCGGAAGCCCCGCCTCCAGCTCGGCGTCGTCGGGCCGCATCACGGACCGTACGAGCATCGGGCCGGTAAACAGGTCGTTGACGAGCTCGAGGTCGACGTCGTCGCGGATCTCGCCGTTCTCCACTCCCCGGCGCAGCACCTCGAGACTGAGCCTGCGCCGCGGCTCTATCACCGTGGCGCGGTACACCGCCCAGACTTTCGGCTGACTCTTCATCTGGGCATACACGTTGTGCAGCAGCGCGGAGGACCGGTTCGCGAGGCCGCGGAGGCGCATCGACTCCAGGAGGGCGATCAGGTCCTCGCGCATGGATGCGCCGGTCAGCTGGGGGTCTTCGGGCTCGACGGCGCGCAGTACGTCGCAGAAGAGTTCCTCCCTGCCACTCCAGCGGCGGTAGATGGTGGCCTTGCCGACGCCCGCCGTGCGTGCCACCCGTTCGATGGAGACCTCGGCGAGCGGCACGCCTTCCTCCACGAGCGCGACGACGCCGTCGATGATGGCGCGCTCCACCGCTTCGCTGCGGGGGCGGCCCCTCCGCTGCTCCTGCTGTTCCGCGAGGTCCACCAATGCTCCGCCCTTTCGTTTCACCTTCGCCTCTCCCGATTCTCCCTGTATTCGGGCCGGGGTCCGGGAAGCCGGGTGCGCAGGCACTGGTGGTGCCTCCCATGCCCTTGAGGCAGTGGAGGAGCACCCGACCGGGTGTCAGTTCTCCGCGGCCACCAGCTCCTCGGTCTCCACCTCCTTCTGCACGGCCGGGGCACGCCCCGGCAGGAACAGGGCCACCACCACAGCGCCGAGCAGCGCCACGCCCGCCCCGCACAGGGCCGTGACGTGCATGGCGTGCAGGAAGGCGTCATTCGCCGGAGTGACCAGGGACTTGCCCTGTGCGCCGAGCTTCGCGGCGACGCCGAGTGTGGCCTCGATGGACTCGCCCGCGGTGTGGCGGGCGCCGGCGGGGAGCATGCCGAGCTTGTCCTCGATGCCGTTGCGGTACGCCGTCGACAGCACGGAGCCGAGGACGGCGATACCGAGGGCGCCGCCGACCTGGCGGAAGGTGTTGCTGAGCGCGGAGGCGGAGCCGGCCTTCTCGCGCGGCAGGGCCTGCATGATGACGACGCTGGTCGGCGTCATGATGTGCGCCATGCCGGCGCCCATGAGGAAGAAGATCACCTCGAGGATCCAGATCGGCGTGTCGGCCTCCAGCGTGGCGAACGCGGCCAGCATCGCGGCGATGACCAGCATGCCGGCCGTGGTGGTGGCCTTGTTGCCGAAACGGTCGACGAGCAGCCGGGCCCGCGGCGCGAAGATCAGCTGCGCGGCGGCCAGCGGAAGCATCAGCAGACCGGTCTGCAGCGGCGAGTACCCGCGCACGCTCTGGGTGTAGAAGACCGAGAAGAAGGTCACGCCCATCAGCGCGAAGAAGACCAGCGCGATGGCGGCGATCGCGGCCGAGAAGACCTTGTTCTTGAAGTACGTGACGTCGACGGACGGGTGGTCGCTGCGCTTCTCGTACACGACGAAGGCGACGAGCACGGCGAGGCCGGCGGCGATGGTCGCCAGCACGGCGGCGTCGGTGAAGTCGGCGAGCTGGCCGCCCTTGATGATGCCGTACACGAGCAGGACGAGCCCGATGACGGAGAGCACGACGCCGACGGGGTCGATGCGGCCGGGGTTCGGGTCGCGGGAGTCCGGCACCAGCCACAGCATCAGTGCGACCGCGAGGATCACGATCGGCACGTTGATCAGGAAGACCGAGCCCCACCAGAAGTGGTCGAGAAGCACGCCGCCGGTGATGGGACCGATGGCGATGGCGAGGCCGACGCCGCCCGCCCAGATGCCGATGGCCTTCGGCTGCTCCTCGCGCTCGAAGACGTTCATGAGGACGGCCAGAGTGGCGGGCATCACAAAGGCGGCGCCGAGGCCCATCAGGGCACGGAAGGCGATGAGCTGTTCCGGCGACCCGGACTGGGCGGCGAGCGCCGAGCTGATGCCGAAGACGGCCAGACCGGCCAGCAGGACCTTCTTGCGGCCGAGCCGGTCGCCCAGCAGGCCGGAGGTGAACAGCAGTCCGGCGAAGACCAGCGTGTAGGCGTTGATGGCCCACTCGAGCTCGCTCTGCGTGGTACCGAGGCCGACGGGTGCCGGGGTGGAGATGGTCTTGATGGCGACGTTGAGGATCGAGTTGTCGAGCACCACGATCAGCAGGCTCAGCATGAGGACGCCCAGAATCGCCCAGCGGCGCCGGTGGACGGCCTCCGGTATCCGGGGGCCCGGAACGGCAGGAGAAGTCATGGCGCCGAGCCTAGGCGCAATTCGATACGAGACCGTCTCGTATTGGAAAACCTTTACGGAGACGTTACGGAACGTTGGGGCGACAAGGTCCTACGGCTGTGGGCACGGGGGCCGGTGAGCGGTGGGCCAGGGGCCGGTGAGCGGTGGGCCAGGGGCCGGTGATACGGGCTCATACGGTCGTAGGTGATACGGGGCTCCTACGTCCGTAAGGGGGGCCGTCTAGCCGTCGGGCGGCACGTAGTGCCACCATGGACCTGATCCGGGGACGCCGTCAGGGCGCCTCGAGATGACAGAAGGAGCCGTTGCAATGACGCAGCTCTCGGCTGCCCAGAAGCCCGGCCAGGACACTGGCCGCACGTCCGACAGCAGCAAGGCGCTGTACGGGGGCAAGGGCACTCGCCGTATCACCGTGCGCGACATCGCCGCCGCCAAGGAGCGCGGCGAGAAGTGGCCGATGCTCACCGCATACGACGCGATGACCGCGTCCGTCTTCGACGAGGCCGGCATCCCGGTCCTGCTCGTCGGCGACTCGGCGGGCAACTGCCACCTGGGGTACGAGACCACCGTGCCCGTCACCCTCGACGAGATGACGATGCTCTCCGCGGCCGTCGTGCGCGGCACGAACCGTGCGCTGATCGTCGCCGACCTGCCCTTCGGGTCGTACCAGGAGGGCCCTGTACAGGCGCTGCGCAGCGCGACCCGGCTGATCAAGGAGGCCGGGGTCGGCGCCGTGAAGCTGGAAGGCGGCGAGCGCTCGCACCGCCAGATCGAGCTGCTTGTCGAGTCCGGCATCCCGGTCATGGCGCACATCGGGCTCACCCCGCAGTCCGTCAACGCCATGGGCTACCGCGTCCAGGGCCGCGGCGAGGAGGCCGCCCAGCAGCTGCTGCGCGACGCCAAGGCCGTGCAGGACGCGGGCGCGTTCGCGGTCGTGCTGGAGCTGGTCCCGGCCGAGCTGGCGGCCGAGGTCACCCGGAGCCTGCACATCCCGACCGTCGGCATCGGCGCCGGTCCGGAGTGCGACGCGCAGGTGCTGGTGTGGACCGACATGCTTGGTCTGACCGGCGGGAAGATGCCGCGGTTCGTGAAGCAGTACGCGGATCTGCGGTCTGTCATCGGTGACGCGGCGAAGGCGTACGCCGAGGATGTCGTCGGCGGAACGTTCCCGTTGGAGGAGCACTCCGTCCACTAAGCGGTGCCGGGGAAGTGCGGGTGCGTTCCCGCGTCGTTCGGTGCGTGCTCTCGGCGTGCCGGACGAAGGTCCTCGATGGGGGTCCCTCCCATGCCCTTAAGGCAATGGGGGAGGAGCTACTTGGGCCTTTGGTCGGTGCGGCGAGTGGGGGCACCTCCCACGCCCTTAAGGCAGTGGGGGAGCGTGCCGGGCGGCGTGGGGGCGTGCCTGAACTTCCCCGGGGCCGCTTAGGCGCTGCCACTGAGCCATCGCCGCACCACGGGCAGCCCGCCGATCTTCCCCCGTCGGCGGGCTGCCCCTTTGCCGCCTCCGCCCGTCCCTGGAGGCTGCGCACCCAGACCCCCTTCGGCCTGAACGGCCTCGTCCTCAAACGCCGGACGGGCCAAGTGATGTAGGCCTGCGCCGTGCAGAGCTGTCGGCGAGATGCAGGTGGCTGTCGGCGGCCTGTCGGTGGATTGTCAGTGGTGGCTGGCACCCTCGTCGGCATGACGCGAATCGACAAGAACCCCAGCGGCGCGAACAGTGCCGTCACCGTGCGGGGACTGGTCAAGCACTACGGCGAGACCAAGGCGCTGGACGGCGTCGACCTGGACGTCCGCGAGGGCACCGTCATGGGTGTGCTCGGGCCGAACGGCGCCGGCAAGACCACCCTCGTGCGCATCCTGTCCACCCTCATCACGCCCGACGCAGGGCACGCGACCGTGGCCGGCCACGACGTCGTACGACAGCCCCGGCAGCTGCGCCGGGTGATCGGTCTCACCGGCCAGTACGCCTCCGTCGACGAGAAGCTCCCCGGCTGGGAGAACCTCTACATGATCGGCCGCCTGCTCGACCTGCCCCGCAAGGAGGCCCGGGCCCGCGCCGACGAGCTGCTGGAGCGCTTCTCGCTGACCGAGGCGGCCAAGCGCCCCGCGAGCACGTACTCGGGCGGTATGCGCCGCCGCCTCGACCTGGCCGCCTCCATGATCGGCCGCCCGGCGGTCCTCTATCTGGACGAGCCGACGACCGGTCTCGACCCGCGCACCCGCAACGAGGTGTGGGACGAGGTCCAGCGCATGGTCGGCGACGGTGTCACCGTCCTGCTCACCACCCAGTACATGGAAGAGGCCGAACAGCTCGCCTCCGAGCTGACCGTCATCGACCGCGGCAAGGTCATCGCGGGCGGCGCCATCGACGAGCTGAAGGCCAAGGTCGGCGGCCGTACGCTGCGCATCCGCCCGGCCGACCCGGTGGAGCTGCGCCCGCTCGCCTCCGCGCTCGACGAGCTGGGCATCACCGGCATCGCCACGACGACCGTGGACGCCGGCAGCGGCACCCTCCTGGTCCCCATCCTCAGTGACGAGCAGCTGACCGCCGTGACCGGAGCGGTCGTCGCGCGCGGCGTCACGATCGCCTCGATCACCACCGAACTGCCCAGCCTGGACGAGGTGTTCCTGTCCCTCACCGGCCACCGCGCCAGTGCCCCGCAGGACGCCACGCCCACCGAGCTCGAGAAGGTCTCCGTATGAGCGCCGCCACCGTCCCCGTCACCACAGACATCAAGGCCGACGCCCGTATCGGTCTGCGCGGCCACCTGCGCCACACCGGCGCCCTCGTCCGCCGCAACCTGCTGTGGATCCGCCAGGACCCGGAGTCGATGTTCGACGCCATCCTGATGCCGGTCGTCTTCACGCTGCTGTTCGTGTACGTCTTCGGCGGTTCCATCGGCCAGTCGCTGGGCGGCGGTCAGGACCAGTACGTGCAGTACGTGGTTCCGGGTCTGATGGCGATGACGAGCATGAACATCTCCATGGGCGTCGGTACCGGCTTCAACCAGGACTTCCAGAGCGGCGTCATGGACCGCTTCCGGTCCCTGCCGATCGGGCGCGGCTCCGTGCTGATCGCCAAGATCGTGGTCGAGCTGATGCGCATGCTGATCGCGACGGCGATCCTGCTGGTCGTCGGCGTCCTCGTCGGCTTCGACATCACCAACTGGCCCGGCCTGTTCGCGGCCGTGGGTCTGTCGGTGGTGTTCGGCTCGGCCCTCATGTGGGTGTTCCTCACGCTGGGCGTGACCATGAAGAACGCCCAGTCCGTGCAGGCGATGGGCTTCCTGGTGCTGATGCCGCTGCAGTTCGGCTCGTCGATCTTCGCGCCGACCGAGTCGATGCCCGGCTGGCTGCAGGCCTTCACCGACTACAACCCGCTGTCCTCACTCGCCGACGCCGCGCGCGGACTGATGGTGCAGGGCCCGTTGACGCACGACCTGTGGGTGACCCTCGGTTGGTCGGCGCTCCTCACGCTGGTGATGGCGCCGATCGCGATCCACAAGTTCCGCACCAAGAGCTGAGCTCGTCCCGGTGGGCACTGAGCTCGTCCCGGTGGGCACTGAGCTCGTCCCGCTGGGCACTGAGCTCGTCCCGCTGGGCCCGGGTCGGTGCGCGTCGCAGTTCGGTGTCCGAGCTCCGCGAGCTCAACGAGCTCAGCGAGCTCAGAGCAGGGCGGCGGCCTCGTCGAGAGTGAGGCCGCCCCCCTCGGCGTATGCGGCGTCGTAGGCCTCGTCGCCCAGCACGGCGCGTGCCGCCGACTCGCCCTGCTCGTGCATCTCGCGCTCCAGCGGGGTGGAGAAATGCCGGGGCGGCAGCAGGGCCCGGGCCGCGCCCAGCAGCCGGGCGGCGTCGCGTGCGCGGCCGCCGCCGTCCAGACCGGCGAGTGCGACGGCTCCGGTGGTCAGATGGACCGACGGCATCTGGGGCGCCATCATGTGCGCCAGCGGCTCGCGGGACCGCTCCATCGCCTGCCGGGCCTTCACCAGACCTTGTTCGTACCGGCCGTCGACCACCTCCAGCCAGGCCTCCACACCGAGCATGAACCCGGCAAAGACCACAAACGCGGCGGCTCCGAAATCGCTGCGCAGCGCCTCCAGCTGTTCCCGCGCCTCCTCGGTGCGGCGGGTGCGGCCGAGCCACATCGCGAGGAACAGGCGGGCCGCGGGCATGGCGTCGTTGGCGGTTCCGCGGCTCTGCTCCACGACATCGCGCAGCATCTCCTCACCCCGCTCGGGCTCCCCCGACTCGATGAGGACGGCGCCGAGGCGGGCGCGGAGCACGGCCGCCTGCGCGCGGGCGCCGAGCCGCTGCGCGTAGGTGATCGCCGCCTCGTACGTCTGGGCGGCGGCCGCGTACTCGCCCTTGCGTTCCTGGGCCTCGCCGCGGGCGGAGAGCGCCTCGGCGGTGCCCCACGCGTCCCCGAGCCGGGTGAAGACCTCCAGGGCCTCGTCGGCGTCGCGGGTGGCGTCTCCCGCCCAGTCGCTGCGGTTGGCGAGGATGTTGGCCCGCAACTGCAGGGCCATGCCCAGCTCCCATGCGTAGCCGAGCTCGCGGCAGGTCCGGATGGACTCGTCGATGACGGCGTGCGTCCGCTTCATGTCGCCGGTCAGGAGCACGGCAAAGAACCAGAGGTTGCCCGGGCTACGGCAGGTCTGCGGCATCCCCGGGCGATACGTCTCGCTGATGGCGCGCAGCTTCGCCTGGGCCTGCGGTGTGTTCCAGGCGTCCAGTTCCGTGTCCATGCAGGCGAGATGGACGAGATGCACACCGCGCCGGGCCTCTTCGAGCAGCTCGGGGCTCATCGGCGGGGGCGCGTCCGTGCACCGCTCGTGTACCGGTGGGACGGGCTGCGCGGGCGAGGTGAAGGGGTCGGGACCGAGCGCCATGACCTCCCGGGACCAGTTGCGGGCCTCGATGCGCAGATCCCGCATCTGCCAGTACCAGAAGAGGGAGTGGACGAGGCACAGGGCCTCTTGCTCGTCATGGGCGGCGACGGCGTGCCGCAGCGCGGTGCGCAGGTTCTCGTACTCGGTCTCGAACCGCTCGATCGCGGCGCTCTGCCCGGGGCCGCGCAGCAGCGGGTCGGCGAGGCGGGCGAGCTCCCGGTAGTACGTGAGGTGGGCGCGGGCGACGGCCTCGCGCTCACCGGCCTCGTCGAGCCGCTCGCCGGCGTACTCGGCGACCGTCTCCAGGAGCCGGTACCGCATGTCACCGCCCGCCGAAGGCGCGGCGACCACCAGGGACTTGTCGACGAGAGAGCCGATCGCCTGCAGAGCCGCGGCCCCGCACACGGCCTCGGCGGCGGCGAGGTCGCAGCCGCCCGCGAAGACCGACAGTCGGCGCAGGACGGCTCGTTCGTCCTCGTCGAGCAGATCCCAGGACCAGTCGACCACGGCGCGCAGTGTCTGCTGGCGGGGCAGGACGGTGCGGCTTCCGGAGCTGAGCAGCCGGAAGCGGTCGTCGAGGCGGTCGGCGATCTGACGCAGCGTCAGCATACGGAGACGGGCGGCGGCCAGTTCGATGGCGAGCGGAAGCCCGTCGAGGCGGCGGCAGATCTCGGCGGCGGCGGCCGCGGCTTCTTCGTCGCTGTCGATCCGGAAGCCGGGGCGGGCCGCGGCTCCCCGGTCGGCGAGCAACCGCAGGGCGACCGGCAGGGGCAGGGGCTCGACGGGGCGCAGCAACTCCCCTGGCACGCCCAGGGGTTCGCGGCTCGTGGCCAGGATCCTCAGCTCGGGGCAGCGTTCGAGCAGGTGCTCCACGAGGTGGGCGGCCGCGTCGACGACGTGCTCGCAGTTGTCGAGGATGAGCAGCATGCGGCGCCTGGCGCAGTGCTCGGCGAGGCGTACGAGAGGATCGTCGTGCCGGTCGGCCACGGCCCGCATCTCCTCGGCACCGGCGCCGCGCAGCACGGTCTCCCGCGCCCCGACCGCGGTGAGCACGGCCTCGGGCACGGCCTCCGGATCGTCCACCGGCGCGAGCTCGGCCAGCCACACCCCGTCGCGCGCCGCGTCCCTGACGGTCTCGGCCGCCTCCTGCGACAGCCGTGTCTTGCCGGCCCCGCCGGGTCCGAGCAGCGTCACGAGCCGGGTCGCCGCGAGGTCGCCCCGGATGGCGTCGATGTCGGCCTCCCGGCCGACGAAGGAGGTCAGGCGGGCGCGGAGGTTGCCGGGGGGAGGGGGCGTCGCACGGTCGGGGGGAGGGGGCGTCGCACGGTCGACGGGCGGCGGTGTCGTACCGTCCGGGGCGGGAGGCGTCGTACGGTCGCGGGGTACCGCGGATCCGGCGTACGAGGGCGATGGCGACGGGGCCGCGGCGCGGCCCCGCTCCTCCGGGGCGGCGCCCCGCAGCAGCTCCGTGTGCAATGCCCGCAGTTCCGGTCCGGGATCCGAGCCGAGGCGGTCCGCGAGCTCGTGGCGCAGGGACTCGTACGCGGCGAGGGCCTCGGCCGTGCGGCCCGCGGCACGGAGGGCGCGGAGGTGGAGGAGGTGAAGGGGCTCGTCGAGTGGGTGGCTGCCGCACAGGGCGGCGAGCTCGGGGAGCACCTGTTCCGCCTGGCCGAGGGCGACCGCCGCGGTGAGGCGGGTGCGGCGGGCGTCGAGACGCCGGGCCTCCCAACGGGCCGACTCGGCGGCGCCGTCCGGGAGGTCGGCGAGCGCGGGACCGTGCCACAGGGCGAGCGCGTCGTCGAGGACCACCGCCGCCTTGGCCGGGTCACCGTCGGACAGTGCCCGCGCACCCTCTCCTGCCAGCCGCTCGAACCGGTACAGATCGATGTCCTCGGCCGTCGCGCACAGCCGGTAGCCGCCGCCCACGGAGGCGACGGCGTCCGCGCCGAGCGCCCTGCGCAGCCGCGCGACCAGCGCCTGCAGCGCTCCCGTGGCGTCCGCCGGCGGCTCGTCGCCCCACACCTCGTCGACGAGTACGGCGGCGGGCACGGACCGTCCCGCCCGCAGCGCCAGCACCGTCAGCAGCGCACGCAGCCGCGCCCCGCCGACCGGGACGAGGGTGCCGTCGGGGCGGAGTGCCTGGGTGGGGCCGAGGAAGCGGTAGCGCACGGGGTCCATTGTCTCCGGGGACGGCCGGGCACCGCTTCCGGGTTTCGGACCCGGCAGGAACCGGGACGAGTGAACGGGGAGGAGTCCAGGAACCCCAGCCCGTCCGCAGGACGTTCCCTCCACACCACCGATACGGTCGATCAGACCGCCCCCGCACGTCCCACCCTCACCCGAGCCTCAGGAGACCGCCCATGGCCACCGCCACCCTGCGCCGCAGCGACCGGAGGATCAGCCCCGTCTTTCTGGGGATCGCGGCCATTACGGCGGTCGCGGGCTGGGCCGCCTGGACCGGCTTCGCCGAGCAGCCGGGATTCGCCGTCTTCCTCTTCGTGACGGCGGCCTGGATCGTCTCCCTCTGCCTGCACGAGTACGCACACGCGCGTACGGCGCTGCACAGCGGCGACCTCTCGATCGGAGCAAAGGGATATCTCACCCTCAACCCGCTCAAATACACCCATGCGTTGCTGTCGATCGTGCTGCCCGTCCTCTTTGTGATGATGGGCGGGATCGGTCTGCCGGGCGGCGCGGTGTTCATCGAGCGCGGCCGGATCCAGGGCCGCTGGAAGCACAGCCTGATCTCCGCAGCCGGGCCGCTCACCAACGTGCTGTTCGCAGTCGTGTGCACGGCGCCGTTCTGGCTGGACGCGCTGGACGGTGTACCGGTCACGTTCCGCTATGCGCTGGCGTTCCTGGCGCTGCTCCAGGTGACGGCGGCGATCCTGAACTTCCTGCCGATTCCCGGCCTGGACGGGTACGGCGTGATCGAGCCCTGGCTGTCGCAGCGGATCCGCCGGCAGGTGGAGCCGTTCGCGCCGTTCGGCCTCCTTGCGGTGTTCGCGATCCTGTGGATCCCGGAGGTGAACGTCCTGTTCTTCGACGCGATCCACGCGATTCTGGACAGCCTGGGCATCAACGAGTTCCAGAGCTACTGCGGCCAGTCGCTGTACCGCTTCTGGACGGAGACGAACGCCGTCTGCTCCGTCGGCGCGTAACGGCCCCGTTCCGTCAGCGCGTGACGGAGGTGCCCCGCTCCCCCGGGGACGACGCCGCCGCCCTCGCGGCCTTCTCGACCTTCGCCTTGCGCGCGTAGTACCACGTCATGTTCGACGACAGCCCGGCCAGCAGCACCCACACGATGCCCAGCCAGCTGCCCTGGACGAAGGAGACCACGGCCGCGGCGACGGACAGGAGGCAGACGGCGAGGGTGTACAGAGCGAGGCGGGGCATGGGGGTCGGCTCCTGTCGGGGGCGTGAGGTGGTACGCCGTCCAGTGTCCCCCATGCCCACGGTTCACAGGAAAGGGGCGGGCTACACGTCCGTGACGCGCAGCCCCGCGTGCGCCTTGTAGCGGCGGTTCACGGAAATGAGGTTGGCCACCAGCGCCTCGACCTGGTGGGCGTTCCGCAGCCGTCCGGCGAAGACGCCACGCATGCCGGGGATGCGCCCGGCGAGCGCCTGGACCATGTCCGTGTCGGCCCGGGACTCGCCCAGCACCATCACGTCGGTGTCGATCTCCCCGACCGACGGGTCCTGGAGCAGGACGGCGGACAGGTGGTGGAAGGCGGCCGTGACCCGCGAGTCCGGCAGCAGCGCGGCGGCCTGCTCGGCGGCGCTGCCCTCCTCCGGCTTCAGCGCGTACGCGCCCTTCTTGTCGAAACCGAGCGGGTTGACGCAGTCGACGACGAGCTTGCCCGCGAGCTCCTCGCGCAGCGCCTCGAGGGTCGCCGCGTGCCCGTCCCACGGCACGGCGACGATGACGATGTCGCTGCGGCGCGCGCACTCCGCGTTGTCCGCGCCCTCGACGCCGTGCCCGAGCTCGTCGGCCGCCGTCCGTGCCCGGTCGGCGGCCCGCGAGCCGATGATCACCTTCTGGCCGGCCTTGGCGAGCCGGTAGGCGAGGCCCTTGCCCTGCGGGCCGGTGCCGCCGAGGACGCCGACGACGAGACCGGACACGTCGGGCAGGTCCCAGGGGTCCTTGGCGGGGGCCTTGGCGGGAGCCGTCTTCGCGTCATCACTGGAAGTCATACGGCGACGATACGTGCAGGCCCCGGCAGGGATCACCTCGCCCGGGCAGTGTGCTGGATCACGCCGTACGGCCCCTCCGGGTAGCTCGGCCCGCGACTGCAGGTTCCCTACAGCTCCGCCACGGGCACGCGCCGGAACGTGATCGTCTCGTACGCGCTGAAGTCACCCGTCTCGTAGAGGAGTCCGACGGTCGCCGCGTCGACGCGTACGAGATCGGAGTACGCGGCGGGGAGCCCGTCGACCGTGTAGGCGGTCCGCCAGGTGGTGCCGCCGTCCGTACTGCTGCGGATCGTCATCAGGGCCCGGGAGCCATCGGCGGGGCCGGAGTAGAGCAGCAGGTCCGGGTCGCGGAGCTGGAGCACGCTGCCCTCGACGACGGGCCCGGTGAGGCCCGCCTGCGGACGGAACGGCTTGACGAGGGTCTGGCCGCCGTCGCGCGAGTGGGCGTCCGCGCGGTTGCCCGGGGAGGGAGAGTCGTTGCGGGTGTTGAAGTACACACGCCCGTCGGGCAGTTCGGCGGCGGTCGTCTCGTTGACGTTGACGACGCCGTTGGTGTTGTCGTCGACGTATCCGATCCGCCAGGTGGCGCCACGGTCGTCGCTGAGGAGGCAGTGGCCGCCGTTGTACTTGCCTTCGGTGCCGTTGTCGGTGCCGGTGGGCGGGAGCGAGTGGTTGGCGGGGACGACGACGCGTCCTTTCGCCGTGCCGCTCGTCAGCTGGATCGCGTGCCCGGGCGTGGTGGCGTACCAGCGCCAGGCCGCCTTCTTGGTCCGGCCGGTGATGTCCCGCGGCCTCGACCAGGTGAGCCCGTCGTCGTCGCTGTGCTGGAGCCATACGCGGCGTCCGTCCGCGGCGGTGACCTTGCCGCGCCGGATGGCGTCCTCGGTCGCCGAGGCGGCGTTCCGTATGTGCACCAGCAGGATCCGGCCGGTGTCGAGGACGACGGGTGCCGGGTTGCCGGAGAGATGGTCGCCGTTCCTGGCGGCCACCTGGAGCGGGCCCCATGTGCGGCCGCCGTCGGTGGACCGCTTGAGGACGATGTCGATGTTCCCGTGGTCCGCGCGGGAACCGACACGCCCTTCGCAGAACGCGAGGACCGTGCCCTTCCCGGTGAGGACCACTGCCGGGATCCGGAAACTCGCGTACCCCTCACGCCCGGCCCGGAACGGTACGGAAACCTCGCCTGCCATGACGGCCTCCCCCCTCTCGGTGACCGCCCGGTCACCGCACTGAACCCGCAGCCGACTGATCAGCGGCTCAGTTTCGCCGCCTGTTGCCCACCTTGAGCGAATTCGCGGTGAACTCGGCCTGACCACTTACCAGTTGCGGCAGGATGCGGACACATGGACGCCGTACGGGTCGCGCTGCTGCGCGAAGTGCTCGCCGGAACCGAGTGGCTCGGCACCACGCGCCACTTCGCGGCCGCGCTGCGGTCCTCCGTCGTGCCGCACGGCGGCGGGCTGCTGCTGGTGGGCACGGAGGACTACGAGCCATGGCATCTGGCCGCGCACCTCGTGGACGAGGCCGCGTGGTCGGGGACACCCGCGCTGTCCCCGACACTCGTACGGCACCGGGTGCGCCCCGGCGACCCGGCGCACCTCTCCGTCGGGCTCGGCAGGGTCGAGGCGGCGAAACGCGGTGAGACGCTGCTCGTGGTGGCGCCGGACGCACCGGGGGCACCGCTGCTGGAGCGGGTGCACGATGCGCGGCGGTCCGGGGCCACCGTGTTCGCGCTGGACTCCGGCGACCGCGACCTGCACGCCATGGCGCACGAGGCCCTCGCCGTACCGGAGAACCCCGAGCTCGACCTGGACACCGTCCAGCACCTGGTCAGCGCGGCGGCGGGCGAGAACACGCTGCCCCAGACGCGGGGCCGCAGGCGGTTCCGCGACCGCCTGTCCCGCCTGGCGGACCAGCTGACGGCTCCGCCGCCGTCACGGTGGTGACGGCGTGCCGCCGGGGCTCCGCCCCGGACCCCGGATCGCCCTGACGGGCTCGTCCTCAATCGCCGGACGGGCTATTTCAGCTCAGTCGTCGTCCTCGCCCCGCGCGGCGGCGTCATGCCACCGGGGATCGTTCTCCCACTGGAGATTCCGCTCGGCCGCGATGTCCAGGGCCCGCTGTGCCTCCGCCGGGGTGGCGTACGGCCCGAAGCGGTCCTTCCCTGGGCACTCCGGCCCCTCCTCGACCTTCTTGTGCTCCAGGCAGTAGTACCACTCGCCCGGCTTCCCGACCGTCCGCTTCTTGAACAGGGCCATCGCACCGGCTCCTCATCGCCTGAGTTCCTCATGGATCCTCGGAGTACGCCGCCATGGTGCCCCACGGCTGCTGGATACACTCCTTGATATGTCTGGCCAGTCACTGCTCGTACCAGGGGAGCTCTCTCCCACCCGCACGGTCCCGGGAAACATCCGGCGCCCGGAGTACGTGGGCAAGCCCGGCCCCACGCCGTACACAGGCCCGGAGGTGCAGAGCACCGAAACGATCGAGCTGATGCGGATCGCGGGGCGCCTCGCGGCGCGGGCGATGGCGGAGGCCGCGAAGATCATCGCGCCCGGCGTGACCACGGACGAGCTGGACCGGGTCGCACACGAGTACCTGTGCGACCACGGCGCCTACCCTTCCACGCTCGGCTACCGCGGCTTCCCGAAGTCGCTGTGCACCTCAGTCAACGAGGTCATCTGCCACGGCATCCCCGACTCCACAATCCTGCGCGACGGCGACATCATCAACCTGGACGTCACGGCGTACATCGGTGGCGTGCACGGTGACAACAACGCGACGTACCTGGTCGGGGACGTGGACGAGGAGTCGCGGCTGCTCGTCGAGCGGACGCGTGAGTCCCTGAACCGCGCGATCAAGGCGGTCCGGCCGGGCCGCCAGATCAACGTCATCGGCCGCGTCATCGAGTCGTACGCCAAGCGCTTCGGCTACGGCGTGGTCCGCGACTTCACCGGTCACGGGATCAACTCGTCGTTCCACTCCGGCCTGATCATCCCGCACTACGACAGCCCCCGCGCGACGACCGTGATGCAGCCCGGCATGACGTTCACGATCGAGCCGATGCTGACGCTCGGCACGCATGAGTACGACATGTGGGACGACGGGTGGACGGTCGTGACGAAGGACCGGCGGCGGACCGCGCAGTTCGAGCACACGCTGGTCGTCACGGACACCGGGGCCGAGATCCTCACGCTGCCGTAGCTCCGCACCTCAAGCACCTCATCGGGAAGCCCGCTCTAAGAGCGGGCTTCTTCCATGTGGGTGACACCGGGAATCGGAGGTACGGTTTTACCGACAGGGAGTCGGGAAACTGTTGACTTAGGTGACCCTAACCATAAAAGATATTGACCGGCTACCGTCGCTCCCCTTCGCCCCGGAGGTCCTCATGAACTCGTCGGACACGCCGGCCACGGCGTTCTCGACGCTCATCCGCACCGCGTCGCACGATGCGCACACGGAAGCGGAGACCACGACGTTCATGAGCGACATGCTGGGCGGCAGGCTCGGCGTCGACGCGTACGCGCGGTACACGGAGCAGCTGTGGTTCGTGTACGAGGCCTTGGAGAGCGGCGCGCAGAGGCTGGCGGACGACCCGGTGGCGGGTCCGTTCCTACGGCCTGAGCTGCTGCGGCTGTCCGCGCTGGAGCGTGACCTCGCGCATCTGCGGGGCGCGGGGTGGCGTTCGACGCTGGCCGCGCTGCCGGCGACGAAGGCGTACGCGGCGCGGGTCGCCGAGTGCGCGCGCACATGGCCGGGCGGGTACGTCGCGCACCACTACACCCGCTATCTCGGCGACCTGTCCGGCGGCCAGATCATCCGCGACAAGGCGGAGAGGACCTGGGGTTTCTCACGCAAGGGTGACGGGGTGCGGTTCTACGTCTTCGAGGGGATCACCAACCCGGCCGCGTTCAAGCGGGGGTATCGCGAGCTGCTCGACCGGGTGCGGGTGGACGACCTCGAGAAGCAGCGGATCGTCGCGGAGTGCAAGCGGGCGTTCGCCCTGAACACGGCGGTGTTCAGGGCGCTGGGGGATGAGTTCCCGCTGAGTGCTTGATCCCCCCACCCCGCCCCTTCCCGTAACCGGGGGGCCAGCCCCCTGGACCCCCGGTCCTCAAGCTCCCCCAGCTAACTCCCCCAGCTAACGCTGGGGGTGCCCCCAGGAGGTGCCCCCAGACGGGCTGGAAAATCCAGCCTGTCGCACCCGGCCGCCCACCTCGATCCACCCCTCGGGCCCCGGCGCCGTAAGGATCTGGGACCCCTTCCCCTGGATGATGTTCAGCGCACGGCCCAGCTCATGGGTGAGCAGCAGAGCCGCCGCCCCCGTCGCCTCGTCCTCGTCGATACCGTCGTCGCGACCAGGGAAGGCCCGAGCGCGGACACGCCCCGCGGACTCGTCCTCCCAGGCCCAGGCGTAGATCCACTCCCCGGGCGCCGGGACGGGAAGGGCGTCGACCTCGGCCGCCGACCCGTACTGGCGGAGCGTACGCGGCGGCGCCCACTCGGCCCGGGCCTCGATCCAGCTGAACTCGCCGTCCAGGCGGGCGCCGACGACCCCGGCCGGGGTGACCAGCTCGGGTACGTCGAGCAGCCACGCCGTGCCCACGCAGGGATGGCCGGCGAAGGGCAGCCGCAGCGTGGGGGTGTAGATGTCGATGACCCCGCGCTCGGGGTCGTCGACGAACACGGTCTCGCTGAAGCCGAGCTTGGCGGCGAACGCCTGCCGGTCGTCGGGGTCCGGCAGCACGGAGCCGTCGCGGACGACGCCCAGCTCGTTGCCGTATCCACCGCCCGGCCCGCAGAAGACCCGCAGTACGTCGAAGCTAGTCACCCGCGCATTGAAACATCACCCGCGCCGCGAGGTCGTCGCCCCGGGGCCGGCGGCGTCGTGATCAGCCCAAAGCGGGGCCCTTGACCCGCACTTGACCGGAGTATGAGGTTTGCTTTGGGCCACCGTGATCAAGTCGTGCTCGTACGTCTGCAATGAGAGGAGATTCACTGGACGGGCAGGTACTGGTGAGGTAAGGCTCAGATAAGTTAGGCCCGCCTCACCTCTTATCTGTGCCCTTTCCATGAACCTCCTTGGAGCCCGAATGCGAGCCGTAAGACTCTCCGTCGTCACCGCCGCCGCGACCGCGGCCGCTCTGACCGCCGTCACGGGCTGCACCGAGAAGAGCAGTGCACAGGGCGATGACAGCGTCATCGCGGTGACCGCGACCGACACCAAGTGCGAGGTCTCCAAGAAGGAGTTCCCGGCCGGGCACATCGAGCTCGCCATCGAGAACAAGGGCTCCAAGGTCACCGAGGTCTACATCCTCTTCCCGGACGACCGCGTCGTCACCGAGCGCGAGAACATCGGCCCGGGCACCAAGCAGACGGTCACCGCTGAAGTGAAGGCGGGCGATTACCGGATCGCCTGCAAGCCCGGCATGAAGGGCGACGGCATCCGCCAGGACGTGAAGGCGACCGGCGGAGGTACGACCGCCAAGCGCGACCCGCGCCTCGACGCGGCTGTCGCCGCGTACCGCAAGTACGTGCAGGCGCAGGCCGACGAGACGCTGCCGAAGGTGAAGGTCTTCGCGGACGCGGTCAAGGACGGTGACATCGAGGCCGCGAAGAAGGCGTACGCCGACTCGCGTATCGGCTGGGAGCGCACCGAGCCGGTCGCCGAGTCCTTCGGGGACATCGACCCGAAGGTCGACGTCCGCGAGGACGGTCTCGAGGAGGGCCAGGACCTGGAGAAGGACTGGACCGGCTGGCACCGCCTGGAGCGGTCCCTCTGGCAGGACAAGAAGATCACCGACCGGGACAAGGAGCTCGCCGATCTGCTGGTGAAGGACCTCACCGACTGGCAGAACCGCGTCGGCAAGGCCGAGATCACCCCGACCTCGATGGCCAACGGCGCCAAGGAGCTCCTCGACGAGGTCGCCACCGGCAAGGTCACCGGCGAGGAGGAGCGCTACTCGCACACCGACCTGGTCGACTTCAAGGCGAACGTCGAGGGCGCCGAGAAGTCGTACGAGCTGCTGAAGCCGGTCGCCTCCGAGAACGACACCGCGCTGACGAAGGAGCTCGACAAGCAGTTCGCGGCGCTCGACGCGCTGCTCGACAAGTACCGCGAGAACAAGGACTCCTACGAGTTCACCTCCTACGACAAGGTCGGCGAGGACGAGCGCAAGCAGCTGTCGGACGCCGTCAACGCGCTTGCGGAGCCGCTGTCCAAGCTCGCGGCCGCGGTCGTCGTCAAGTAGGCAGCAGCAGGTCCAGGGACGTCAGGCAGGGAAGACCATGGCGGAACAGCCCGTAGCGCAGGAACAGCAGGAACTCTCCGACCAGCCGGAACAGCCGACGGGGACCGCGGAGGAACCGGCGCCTGCGCCGGTGGCCAACTCCACTGTCCCGTCGCGGCGTTCGCTGCTCGGCTGGGGCGGTGCCGGGCTCGCGCTCGGTGCCGCCGCGGCGGGCGGCGCCGTCGCGGTGGCGCGGTCGGCGGACTCCCCCGCGCCCGCGGCCGAGTCCGGCGCCGCCGTGGCGTTCCACGGGGCGCATCAGGCGGGCATCGCCACTCCGGTGCAGGACCGGCTGCACTTCGCGGCGTTCGACGTGAAGACGGACGACCGTGCCGAGTTCGTGCAGCTGCTCAACGACTGGACGAAGGCGGCGGACCGGATGACCGCCGGGCGGACGGTGGGCGAGGGCGCGTACGGCGGTCTCGCCGAGGCGCCGCCGGACGACACCGGCGAGGCGCTGGGCCTCAAGCCCTCACGGCTGACGCTCACGATCGGCTTCGGGCCGTCCCTGTTCGACAGGTTCGAGCTGCGGGAGCAGCGGCCGGAGGCCCTGCTGGACTTGCCGAAGTTCCCCGGCGACAACCTCGACAAGGCGCGCAGCGACGGCGATCTGTGCATCCAGGCCTGCGCGGACGACCCGCAGGTCGCGGTGCACGCCATCCGCAACCTCGCCCGCATCGGCTTCGGCAAGGTAGCCATCCGCTGGTCGCAGCTGGGCTTCGGCAAGACGTCCTCGACGACTCCCGAGGAGCAGACCCCGCGCAACCTCATGGGCTTCAAGGACGGCACGCGCAACATCGCGGGCACGGACACGGCTGAACTGGCCAAGCACGTGTGGGTGTCCGATTCGGACGGCCCTGCGTGGATGGCCGGCGGTTCGTATCTCGTCGCGCGCCGTATCCGGATGAACATCGAGACGTGGGACCGGACCTCGTTGCAGGAGCAGGAGGACATCTTCGGCCGGGACAAGGGTGAGGGGGCGCCGGTCGGCAAGGCGAAGGAGCGGGACGAGCCGTTCCTGAAGGCGATGCTGCCGGACGCGCATGTGAGGCTCGCGCACCCCGACACCAACAACGGGGCGAAGATCCTGAGGCGCGGCTACTCCTTCACGGACGGCACGGACGGCCTCGGCCGCCTGGAGGCAGGGCTGTTCTTCCTCGCGTACCAGCGCGACGTCCGCAAGGGCTTCATCCCGGTGCAGCAGAGCCTGGCGCGCGCCGACGCCCTCAACGAGTACATCCAGCACGTGGGTTCCGCGATCTTCGCGATCCCGCCGGGCGTCCGCGACAAGGACGACTGGTGGGGCCGGGCCCTGTTCTCCGGGAAGGCGTGAGATGTTCGCCAACTATCTGATCGGCCTGCGCGAGGGGCTCGAGGCGAGCCTCGTCGTCTGCATCCTCATCGCGTATCTGGTGAAGACCGGGCGGCGTGACGCGCTGCGGCCCATCTGGATCGGCATCGGGGTAGCCGTCGCGCTGGCGCTCGGCTTCGGCTGCGCGCTGGAATTCGGCTCCCAGGAGCTGACGTTCGAGGCGCAGGAGACGCTCGGCGGCACGCTGTCGCTCCTCGCCGTGGGCCTGGTCACGTGGATGGTCTTCTGGATGCGCCGCACCGCGCGCCATCTGAAGTCCGAGCTGCACGGGAAGCTGGACGCGGCGCTGCAGATGGGCACGGGCGCGCTGGTCGCCACCGCCTTCCTGGCGGTCGGCCGCGAGGGTCTGGAGACCGCGCTGTTCGTGTGGGCGTCGGTCCGCGCCTCGAACGACGGCACGTACGCCCCGCTGGCCGGCGTCGTGCTCGGTCTGGCCACGGCGGTCGCGCTCGGCTGGCTCTTCTACCGCGGGGCGCTGCGCATCAACCTGGCGAAGTTCTTCACCTGGACGGGTGGCATGCTGGTCGTCGTGGCGGCGGGCGTGCTCGCGTACGGCTTCCACGACCTGCAGGAGGCCGACATCCTGCCGGGCCTGACCAACAAGGCCTTCGACATCAGCGAGACCATCCCGCCGGACAGCTGGTACGGGACGCTGCTGAAGGGTGTGTTCAACTTCCAGCCCAACCCGACGGTGCTTCAGGTCACGGTGTGGGCGCTGTACTTGATCCCGACGCTCGCGCTGTTCCTCTCCCCGATGCGCGTGGGATCCGGGCGCGCCAGGGCGAAGGAGGCCCGTCCCGTCGGCGAGGAGATCTGACCGGACGAATCGCCGGCTGATCATCGGCCCGCGCTGATCCAAGTGCCCGCACCGCCGCCCCGGTTCCCGCGACCGAGGTCACGGTGCGGGCGCCGTACGTGATCCCCGCACTCGCGCTGTTCCTGACCCCGGTAAGGTTCGGCCCCGGGAAGGGGAAGGTGAGGGGAACCCGATGTCTAAGCTTCGCAGTCTCAGCCGACCGGCCGTGTCGGTGGCGCTGATGAGCGCCCTGTCGGTGACGGCGAGCGGGTGCGTGACGGTGCACGGGGAGCGGGAGGTCGTCCCGGCCGCGACCAAGGCCGAGGCGGCACGCGCCCTCAAGGACTTCCTGATCGCGTACAACAAGGCCGACAAGATGTACGACCAGTCCGTGGACGCGGATCGCGTGACCGGCGCGCTCGCCGACATCGACGCCGCGAAGCACAAGGCCGGCCATACGAACCATCCGGACGGCAACCCGTCCCATGTGCCGCTGAAGCTGACCGACGCGGAGTTCACCATCCCCAAGAAGGCCGGCTGGCCGCGCTGGTTCGTCGCCGACACCCATTCCAACAAGAGCGAGAACGCCCGCTGGTTGCTGGTGTTCACGCGGGGCGGCGCGGACGAGGTGTGGGAGGTCTCGTATCTGACGGTCCTCTCCCCCGACGACATACCGGAGTTCAAGAAGGACAAGGACGGCTGGGCGGAGCCGGTCACCGCGAACGCCGCGGACCTGGCGGTCGAGCCGAAGGATCTGAGCCGCTCGTACGCGACCTATCTGAAGGACGGCGGCACCTCCTTCGCGCCCGGCACGCACACCTCGCAGTGGCGCGCCGCCCGCGAGAAGAACGCCAGCAGGCCCGGCCTGGCCCGGCAGTACGTCGACGAGCCTCTGACGTCCGGCGACTACGCGCCGGTGGGCCTGCGCACCGACGACGGCGGGGCGCTGGTGTTCTTCACCACGCACCACTACGAGAAGCAGACCGCGGCGCAGGGTGTCACCCTCACGGTCAACGACGCGAACATCGAGGCACTGATGACGGGCGAGCCCAAGCAGTCGCTCACCCTGGAGTGGGTCTCCAACCAGGCAGTGCTGGACCCGGCGAAGACCGCCTCGGACGACAGGATCAAGATCCTCAGCCGGATCCAGGGGCTGACGGGGGCGAGGGGCGAGTAGGCGGCCGGGACCGCCTCTCGACGGGGCCGAACGGACGCCTGGCCGACGCGCGCGCCGCCCCCCCTGAAGGGGCCGTTGCTGCGATGGCCAGTGCTGGGAGGGCCGGAGCTGCGAGGACCGGTGACGGCCGGAGGGTCAGCCCCGCAGGGGCCAGTGACGGCCGGAGGGTCAGCCCCGCAGGGGTCAGGCAGGCAGGTCAGCCCCGCAGGGGCCGGTGACGGCCGGAGGGTCAGCCCCGCAGGGGCCAGTGACGGCCGGAGGGTCAGCCCCGCAGGGGCCAGGCAGGCACGTCAGCCCCGCAGGGGCCAGGCGGTCAGGTGGTCCGGCTCCTGCCCCGCATAGCGGGCACAGGCATCCGTCAGGGTCTCGAGCAGCGTCAGCGGGTCCGGGAGCGCCAGCTCCGGCCCGCGCAGCCAGGTCACGCTCGCCCCGCCGGGCAGCTGGGCCGGCGGGACCAGGACGTACGAGCCGCGGCAGTGCCACCGCAGGCCCGGGTGCTCGTCCATCGTCTCGGGGTGGCAGTCCAGCTCGCAGGGCCACCACTCGTCCTCATCCTCGGGCGTACCGCGTGTCGCCGTGAAGAAGAGCACACGGTCGCCGCCGGACTCGGCGACGGGCCCGACGTCGATCCCGTCGGCGAGCAGCCGCTCCAACGCCTCGAGCCCCGCCTCCCTGGGCACGTCGAGCACGTCGTGGACCATGCCGGTCGCGGTGATGAAGTTGGCCTGCGGCTGATGCCGCGCCCACCGCTCGATCTGGGCGCGGTCCGTCGTGGACTGGGTCTGCCAGGCGAAGGAGACGGGGTGCCGGGCGGGCGTGGGACAGCCGATACGGTCGCAGGAACACCCGTACCCCGAGGG
Organism: Streptomyces himalayensis subsp. himalayensis; assembly: GCF_013778455.1. Lineage (GTDB taxonomy): Bacteria > Actinomycetota > Actinomycetes > Streptomycetales > Streptomycetaceae > Streptomyces > Streptomyces himalayensis. The sequence goes on from NZ_JACEHE010000015.1 coordinate 40,042, forward strand.
GTACGCGGCCGGCGCGAGCGGCAGTCCCTCCGAGGCGACGGCCAGCAACAGGGCCTCGCGACGGGCGTCATCGCCCGTGTCCTTCGGACGACGAGCGCGCAGCCACTGGGAAATCCTGCCCTGCCCGCCGGACCGGTGGCCGAACCCTGCGCCCATGTATCCCCTCATCTCGCCGACGTTTCGTCCATGGTGCCACCATCCTGAGCCCCCGGTGACCGCAGTCCACATCCGGGGTACGTGGGGCGATACCAACCGCGGGTGTCAATGCGGACATTTACCGCATACCTCCCCCTACCGTGGTCGCCATGGTCACAAGGACTGTGCTGGCCGGCCTGGCGACGCTGACCGTCGCGGGCCCGGCCGCGGGCCTCACTCCCCTGGAATGGGGAGGCGCCCCCCTGACGATCGACGCGCTCCCCCGCGTCGTCTACACCGCACACCGCGGCGGCGCCCTGGAGGTGCCGGAGAACAGCATGTCGGGACTGATGGCGACGTACCGGCGGGGCTCGGCCCACGCCCTCGACGTCGATACGCGGATGCTGCGCGACGGCACCGTGGTGGCGATGCACGACGCCACCCTGGACCGCACGACCCGCACGAAGGGCCCGGTGCGCGGGCTCACCCTCGGGGAGTGGCAGAAGGTACGGCTGCGGCCTGACCCGAAGCTGCCGGGCCGCTGGCGCGCCGAGCGGCCGCCGACCGTCGCCGAGGTGCTCGACCGCCTCGGCGGCCACGTCGTCCTGATGCTGGAGGCCAAGGACCCGGACAGCCTCGACACGCTCGCCAGGATGATCCGCACCCGCGGCCTGATCCGCTCGGTGCTGGTCAACTCCAACGACCCCGAAGTCGCCCGGCGCGCCCACCGGTTGGGGCTCGTCTCCCAGCTGTGGCGCTCGCACAAGCAGATGCGCACGGACCGGCCGGAGCGCTGGGCGTCCTTCGTGGACGTCCTTGACGTCGACTACCGGGCGCGTGATTCCGATCTCGTACGCGCCGTGCGCTCGGGCATCCCCCGGGTGTGGGCGCACACGGTGAACACCCGCGAACAGCGCGACCGCGTACTGCGGCTGGGCTGCAACGGCGTGATCACAGACGCACCGACGCTGCTGACGGGGGCCGGAGGTCGGTAGGCGCGGCGGGGCCGGGCGGGTGCCGCCTCAGTCGGCGGCCGCCGGCGGCCACGCGTCCCCCCAGTCGGCATCGCGAGCCGCCCGATACAGCGTCCCGTGCCGCTTGGTCACCGTCTCGCGGCGCAGCGCCTCGTCCGCCGAGCACAGGTCGAGCAGGACCTGGCCCTTGCGGATCTGGGGCCGCCGGACGACACGGCCCTCAGCCGTGGCGACGGGGAACCGGGTGGCCGCCACGTAGCTGAACTTCTCGTCCTCGTACGCCAGTGAGCCGCCCTTCACCTGGCGATGCAGGGACGACCGGCTCACCCGGGCCGAGAAGTGGCACCAGTCGGAGCCCGGGACGATGGGGCACGCGGCGCTGTGCGGGCACGGCGCCGCGATCCGGAACCCGGCGGCGATGAGCCGGTCGCGGGCCTCGATCACCCGCCCGTAGCCGTCCGGCGTCCCCGGCTCGACGATCACGACAGCGGACCGCGCGGCGCTCGCCGCCGCGTCCACCACCGCCCGACGGTCGCCGTCGGTCAGCTCGCCCAGCACATACGACACCGTCACCAGATCAGTGCTCTCGATGGTGAGCGCCGATCCGATACGAGAGCGCTGCCACACCGCGGACTTCAGCGGCTCGTAGGACGAGGCCAGTTCGCGGCCCAGCGCCAGCGCGGGTTCCGCCCAGTCCAGCACCGTCACCGGCCGCTCGCCGTCCCAGGTCGCGGCCACGGCCCAGGTCGCCGCGCCCGTCCCGCCGCCCACGTCCACATGGCTGTCCGGCGCCCACTCGGCGGGCGCGGCCTCCGCAAGCGCGCCCAGCGCCGAGCGGACCGCCTCGAAGGTCGCGGGCATCCGGTACGCGGCGTACGCGGCGACGTCCGAGCGGTCACGCAGCACCGGGGCGTCGGTGGGAGTGCGCCCCCGGTAGTTGGCGATCAGCCGGTCCACGGCCTGCGCGGCCTGCGTCGGCGGCAGACCGTCAAGAAGGCCGGCGAGGGCCGTGCGCAGGGTCTCGGCTGGGGTAGCGGAAACAGGGGCGTTCACCCAGCGATTCTAAGACCGCCCCCGCGCGGCCCGGGCGAGCCGTGTGCCCGCCGCCGCCCGGGGTCTGCTGCCCGCTTCCCGCCGCCGCGGATGCACCGTATTGGCCAGCAGCACCAGAAACGTGTCCGTCGCCGGGTCCAGGACCAGCGACGTGCCCGTAAACCCGGTGTGCCCCGCCGCGCCCGGGCCGCCGGGTTCACCCCGCCCCGCCAGCTCGCCCATGAACCACGGCTGGTCGATACGGAAGCCCAGCCCCGGAGGCGTCAGCATCAGCTCCACGAAGTCGGGGCCGAGGATGCGCGCCGTACCGTACGAGCCGCCGGCCAGCAGCGCCCGGCAGAGCACCGCCAGATCCCGCGCCGTCGAGAAGAGACCGGCGTGACCCGCGACACCGCCCAGCGCCCAGGCGTTCTCGTCGTGCACCACGCCCCGCAGCATCCCGCGGTCCGCCTTCGCCCAGGTCCTGCGCTGGTCCTCGGTCGCGGCGGCACCCGGGCGCGGGCCGAAGCCGGTGGCCGTCATCCCGAGGGGCCGCGTGATCCCGTCCCGTACGAGGACGTCGAGGGGTCGGCGCGCGATGCGTTCGAGCACGTGCTGGAGCAGCAGCATGTTGAGGTCGGAGTAGCAGTACGTGCCGGGCTCGGTGACTGGGGCCTCGGCCCGCAGCGCGGCGAGGCGTGCCGCCTGGTCCGGGCAGTCGTACAGCGGCAGTTCGGGCCGCAGCCCGGAGGTGTGGGTGAGCAGCTGCCGCACGGTGATGCCGTGCTCGGCCGCCGCCCAGAACTCGGGAACGTACGCCGCCACGCGCGCGTCGATGCCGAGCGTGCCGCGTTCCATCTGCTGCACCGCGGCGACGGAGGTGAAGAGTTTGGTGAGCGACGCCAGGTCGAAAGAGGTGTCGGTGGTCATCGGCACCCACCTCTCGCGCGGCAGCTCGACGCCCGTGTCCGTCTCGGGGTCGTACGCCGCGTAGCGCTCCGCCCAGCCGTACGCCTCCTCGACGGCGATCACCGGGCCGCGCCCGGCGAGCACGACCACGCCCGCGCACCAGGGCCGCTCCCCCTCGGGCAGCGCCCGCACCTCCGCCAGGAGCCGCCGCATCTCGTCGGGGTCGAGCCCTGCGCGCTCCGGGGTGCCGGTGCGCAGTCGTGGTGCGCTCAGTGCTCCGCCTCCTCCCGGGCGCTCTTCCGCTGCGGGGCCCCGCTTCCGGCGCGCAGGCTCGTTTCCTGTGCGCGCGGCTGCCAGGGACGGCACAGTGCCACGAAGCAGGCGACCGCCACCAGTGCGCACGCCAGTTGGACGACGGCCATCGGGACGGCCGTGGCCTCGCCGGCGATGCCGACGAGCGGCGAGGCGATCGCTCCGATGAGGAAGGAGGACGTGCCGAGCAGCGCGGACGCGGAGCCCGCGGCGTGCGGGGTGCGCATGAGGGCGAGCGCGTTGGTGTTGGGCAGGGCCAGACCCATCGCGGACATCAGCACGAAGAGTCCGGCGGAGATCGGGACGAGTCCCGCGTCGGGTCCGAAGACGCCGGTCGTCAGGAGCAGCAGGGCCGTGGCGGCGGCGGTGATGACGGCGAGGCCGAAGCCGAGGGCCTTGTCGAGGCTGACCCGGCCGACGAGCAGCTTTCCGTTGATCTGGCCGGTGGCTATCAGGCCGACCGAGTTGATGCCGAAGAGGAGGCTGAAGGTCTGCGGGGACGCGCCGTAGATCTCCTGGATGACGAACGGCGAGGCGGACACGTAGGAGAAGAGCGCGGCGAAGGCGAAGCCGCCGGCGAGCATGTAGCCGGTGAAGACCCGGTCGGCGAGCAGGCCGCGCATGGTGCGCAGCGCCTCGGCGGTGCCGCCCGCGTGCCGCCGGTCGGGGTCGAGTGTCTCCGGCAGCACGCGCCAGACGAGCGCGGTGAGGGCGACGCCGATCACCGTGAGGACGACGAAGACGCCGCGCCAGTCGGTGATCCGCAGCACCTGTCCGCCGATGAGGGGGGCGACGATCGGGGCCACGCCGGAGATCAGCATGAGGGTGGAGAAGAAGCGGGCCATCTCCACGCCGTCGTACAGGTCGCGGACGACCGCGCGGGCGATCACTATGCCCGCGGCGCCCGCCAGGCCCTGGACCAGGCGGAAAGCGATGAGTAGTTCCATGCTGGGCGCGAAGGCGCACACCGCGGTGGCGACGATGTACACGAGCAACCCGGCGAGAAGCGGGCGCCTGCGGCCCCATTTGTCGCTCATGGGTCCGACGACGAGCTGCCCGAGCGCCATGCCCGCGAGGCAGGCGGTCAGCGTCAGCTGAACCGTCGCCGCGGGCGCGTGCAGCGCGTCGGTGACCTCCGGGAGCGCCGGGAGGTACATGTCCATGGAGAGCGGCGGTACGGCGGTGAGCCCGGCGAGCACCAGAGTGACGAGCAGTCCGGTGCGGCGGGCGGCAACGGGCCCGGCAGCCTGACCCTCTCCGCCCTTCACCCCTCTGGAACCCCGCTGCCCCGCGTCTGTGGGGCCGTCCTCCACGGGGCCATGGCCTATGGCGCCGTCCGCCCCTGCGTCTGCTGACTTCCTCCGGCCGCGCTCGCGCATGGCCCCCCTCCCGGTCCTTGATTCCGCCCCATATGCTCTCAGCTCGAACGCGGTGGTCGAGACCGCCGGAGGGCGAACAGGGAGGGAACCTCGATGACGACACAACCGGTGCGGTGGGGAATTCTGGCGACCGGCGGGATCGCAGCCGCGTTCACCGCGGATCTGCTGGACCTGCCGGACGCGGAGGTCGTCGCGGTGGCCTCGCGGACGGACGCCTCGGCGAAGGCCTTCGCGGAGCGCTTCGGCATCCCGCGGGCGTACGGCAGTTGGGGCGCCCTGGCCGAGGACGCCGAGGTGGACGTCGTCTATGTGGCGACGCCGCACTCGGCGCACCGCGAGGCGGCGGGCCTGTGCCTGGAGGCGGGCCGGAACGTGCTGTGCGAGAAGTCGTTCACGCTCAACGGGCGCGAAGCCGAGGAGCTGGTGGGCCTGGCCAGGGAGCGCGGCCTCTTCCTGATGGAGGCCATGTGGATGTACTGCAACCCGCTCATACGGCGACTCAAGGCGCTGGTGGACGACGGTGCGATCGGCGAAGTCCGCACCGTCCAGGCCGACTTCGGGCTGTCGGGCCCGTTCCCCGCCTCGCACCGGCTGCGGGATCCCGCCCAGGGCGGCGGCGCGCTGCTGGATCTGGGCGTCTATCCGGTGTCGTTCGCGCAGCTGCTGCTGGGTGAGCCGTCGGACATCACGGCCAGAGCGGTGCTCTCCGACGAGGGCGTCGATCTCCAGACGGGAATGCTGCTCTCGTGGGAGAGCGGTGCTCATGCCCTGGTGCACTGCTCCATCATCGGGGGCACCCCCGTCATGGCGTCCGTCACCGGCTCGCAGGGCCGCATCGACATCCCGTACGGCTTCTTCCACCCCGACCGTTTCGTACTGCACCGCGACGGCCGCGACCCGGAGGAGTTCGTGGCGGACCCGGCCGCCGGCACGGCCGCCAGCCTCAAGCACGAGGCCGTGGAGGTCATGCGCTGCCTGCGCGCGGGCGAGACCGAGTCCCCGCTCGTGCCGCTCGACGGTTCCCTCGCGGTGATGCGGACGCTCGACGCGGTACGTGACCGCATCGGCGTCCGCTATCCCGGCGAGACGGACCTCGCGGCTCAGGCCGTGTCGGCCTGAGCCGGTTCCGGCGCCCGCCTCCGCGTCCGCGTGAGGCGGGCTCGATCCCGGTCAGGCGGGGTTGAGCCCCTGGTTCCCCGCCTCCGTCACGAAGGACGCGGCCGTGGTGATCGGCGCCCCCGGCGTCGTCACCGCGCTGACCGTCTTGAAGTCGGCGCGTGCGGACCCGGCGCCCAGCTCGACCGTCACATAGCCGCGACGCCCGTTGTAGAACTTCATGTGCGGGTTGGCCGCCATATAGGTGTCCCAGTTGGCGGGCTTGTCCGCGCCGTCCCGGCCGCTGGAGACGGACGTCGCGACGATCTCGGTACCGACGGTCTTCGAGGCCTGGTCGCCGAAGTCCCGCTTGATGTCGAAGGCGTAGCCGACGTGCACGTCGCCCGTGAGCACCATCAGGTTGTCGATTCCGGCCGACTCCGCCCCGGCGAGGACGCGTTCACGGGAGGCCGGGTAGCCGTCCCAGGCGTCCATGGACACCTTGGACGGCAGGGTCGTGGTGTTGTACCGCTGCGAGAAGGTGACCTGTTGCGGCACGACGTTCCACAGTGCCTGCGAGTTCCGCCATCCGTCGAGCAGCCACCGCTCCTGGGTCTCGCCGGTCAGCGTGCGCGAGGGGTCCTCGGACTCGGGGCCCGGGTACTGCCAGCCGTCCCCGTACGCCTGGTTGGAGCGGTACTGCCGGGTGTCGAGGATGTCGAACTGCGCGAGCCGGCCCCAGTGGAGACGACGGTAGAGCTGCATGTCGGGGCCCTCGGGCTGCTGCGGGCGGCGCAGCGGCTGGTTCTCCCAGTAGGCGCGGTAGGCGGCGGCCCGGCGCAGCAGGAACTCCTCCGGCGGTACGGAGTTCTCGGGTATGTCGCCCGCGTAGTTGTTCTCGGTCTCGTGGTCGTCCCACGTGACGACGAAGGGGTGCGCGGCGTGCGCGGCCCGCAGGTCGGGGTCGGACTTGTAGAGGGCGTACCGCAGGCGGTAGTCCTCCAGCGTGATGGTCTCGCGGTTGAAGTGGGCGGGCAGGGTGCGGTCGGTGTAGTTGCGGTAGCCGCCCACCGAGTTGACGGCGTACTCGTAGAGGTAGTCGCCGAGGTGGAAGACGATGTCGACGTCGTCCTGCGCCAGGTGCTGGTACGCGGTGAAGTACCCGTCGTGGTACGCCTGGCAGGAGACCGCGGCGAGCGTCAGCGCGCCGGGCCGGCTGCCGGCCGCGGGCGCGGTGCGGGTGCGGCCGGTCTCGCTGACCCAACTCCCGGCGCGGAAGCGGTAGTAGTAGACACGTCCGGCGTCGAGGTGGGAGACCTCGACATGGACGGAGTGGTGGAACTCGGGGTGCGCGGTGGCGGTGCCGCGTCTGGCCATCCGACGGAAGCCGGAGTCGTGGGCGAGCTCCCAGTGGACGGTGACGCGCTCCTGCGGAAGACCGCTGTCGGGCTCGTACGGCGCGGGGGCGAGCCGGGTCCAGAGGATCACGGAACCGGGGAGCGGGTCGCCGGAGGCGACGCCGAGCGTGAACGGGTTCTCGGTGATCTGGGCCGCGTCGAGTTCGGCGGCGCTCGCTGCGCCCGCGGCCGGCAGGTTGGTGGCGAAGGCGAGCGCGGCGGCCGCGCCGGTGACGGTGAGGAAGCGGCGGCGGCCGAGGTGGCGGGCGGCGGCGCGGAGTTCGGGGTCGTGCTCGGACGGTGGCGTCGGACGTGCGGGTGTCATCTGGCCCTCCCCTGACGGTTGTTGTCAGGGGCATTGAATTTGCGGGGGGCGACCGACGCCTGTCACGTGCACAACAAGAAGATGGCGGACGTATGAGTTCCGCATAAGACCCACTCACATCCGCACACACCCGCACAAGAAGAATTTGCACAAGCGGAATGTGAGACACCGCCACCTTTGGGTCAGGTGGAGCCCCTATGCTCAACTCCTCTCCACCGGACCTTCACAGTTGGAGCACAACTTGCGCATACGTTCCCTGGTCCAGGCAGCCGTCGCCTTAGCGACCCTGACCGCGCCCCTGCTCGTCGCAACCCCGGCTTCGGCGGCCTCGGCGGCGCACCAGAGCGGTCTGCACCTCGGCTACATCCAGTACGACAGCCCGGGCTCGGACGGCGGCTCCAACTCCTCACTGAACGCGGAGTGGGTGAACATCCACAACAACACCGGCTCCGCGATCCAGCTCAAGGGCTACAAACTGAAGGACAACACCGGCTACACGTACACCTTCGGCAGCTACCGGATCGGGGCCGGCAAGACCGTCAAGGTCCGCACCGGCAAGGGCACCAACGCCGCGGGCGTCCGCTACTGGGGACGCGGCTGGTACGTCTGGAACAACACCAGCGACAAGGCGCGGCTGATCAAGCCGAACGGCACGCTGCTGGACTCCTGCTCCTGGACGACGTCGGACGACGGCTACAAGAACTGCCACTGACCGCGCAGCAAAAGGCCCACAGGACCATTTCGACGGGGGTGGACAACCGCTCCGCGGTGACCAGGTGACCAAGGGGGGCCCGCGATGGGGAGCGCGGGAACGCCCTGGGCCGCCGCGGAGCGGTTGTTCTGGTTCACGCCTTCGTGGATCCCTGAGCCCCGAGTACGCGCTCGATCTCCGCCAACTCCTCCTTCGCCAGCGGCCCGTACGCCAGCGCCCCCGCGTTCTCCTCCGCCTGCGCCACCGTCCTGAAGCCGGGAATGGGGACCGTCCGCGGGCTGCGCGCCCACAGCCAGGCCAGTGCGCCCTGGGTGAGGGTGCGCCCGCGGCTCATCAGGACGGACCGTACGGCCTCGACGCGCGCCAGCCACTCCGGATCGGCGCCGCCGCCCGCGGCGAACCCGGGCAGCCAGGCGGGCGGCGCGCTGCGGATGTCACCGGCGGCGAGCGTGCTCTCCGGCACGTACTTGCCGGTCAGCAACCCCATCGCGAGCGGGCTGCGGTTGATGCTGGCGAGGTCCGACTCCTCGCACAGCGTGAGCAGTTCGGGCGCGTCCTGGAGGATGTTGCAGCGGTGCTGGACGGCCGCGCAGTGCGGGCCCGCGGCGAAGACGGCCGCGCGCGCCGGGTCGTCGGTGCTCCATGCGTACGCGCGGATGAGCCCCTCGCGTACGAGATCCTCGCAGGCGTCCCGCAGGAGAGCGGCCCGCTCGGGGTCCGCGTCGGACAGGTGCAGCTGGTAGAGGTCCACGTAGTCGGTGCCGAGCCGGGCGAGCGAGGCGGTCAGCGCACGCCGTACGTACGCCGGTGAGTCGTCGCTGCCCGTGAGGGCCTTGCGCTCCTCGTCGAAGAGGTTGCCCCACTTGGTGGCCACCACGACGTCCGCCCTGCGCCTGCCGAGGGCCCGTCCCAGTACGCGCTCGCTGTGCCCGGTCCCGTACACGTCGGCGGTGTCGAAGAAGGTCACACCCAGGTCCAGCGCCCGGCGCACGGCGCGCACCGACTCCTCGTCGTCGACCTTGCCCCACCCGAGCGGGCTCCCGTCCGGGGCCTGCCACTCGCCGCCGATGGCCCAGCAGCCGAAACCGAGGGCGCTCACCTCGATTCCGCTGCGTCCGAGGGTCCTTGTGTACGACGAGTCCGCTTCGTTGGTCTCCATACCGCTGAACGCTACGAGTTGGAGTGCACGCGAAGGCAATCCCTCTGCCGGACTCAGGCCTGATTCCTGAGGTCGGGAAGCCGGGACCTCATACCCCCTGCGCCGCAGCTCCGCCCGCGGGCTCCTCGCCGAACGGTCCCTCCTTCACCTCCTGCTCGGAGGGCGCCGCCTGGGCCAGTCGTACGTGCCTGTTCCGTGCCGCGATCACGCCCATCGTGCCGATGGCCGTGGCCGCGAACGCCACCGGGACCATCCAGTCGCGGTTGACGAGGTGGCCCAGGGCGTGGTCGAGGGAGATGCGGCCCGGCCCGCTGATGGCGAGGCAGGCCGGCACGAGGCCGAGGAACGCCGCGTACTCGTATCCGCCGCTCTGGGCGAAGAAACCGCTGGGTGCGTGCACAGCCGCCGCCCCCGCCATCCCGCCGGCCGCGGCCGCTCCCGCCGCGGGCGTCGCGAGACCGAGGGCGAGGAGCGCGCCGCCACCCGTTTCGACGAGCCCGGCGGCGACGGCGCTCGCCTTGCCCGGCTTGTAACCGACGGACTCCATCATGGCGCCGGTGCCCTCGATTCCGCCGCCGCCGAACCAGCCGAAGAGCTTCTGGGTGCCATGGGCGGCGAGCACCCCGCCGGTTCCGAGGCGAAGCAGCAGAAGGCCCAGGTCACGTCGGTCGATAAAGGTCACGGCAACTCCTCGGGGCGTGCGGTTCAAGGGACGTACGGGTCCAGGGCTTCGCGAGTGCCCTCTCCACCGTCGCATCACACCGGGCCCGGCACCCGGCCCGTGCGGCCGTTCGAGTGGTGGCGGTCGGGGTCATGGCAGGCTGCGCCCATGGACCGCGGAGGAGGTCTTCGCCTCCCACCTCGCCCGCGTCACGGCCCGCTCACTCGCGCAGTGACGACGCGCAGTGAGGACGTGCAGCGACGACGCGATGGACGCGGAAATCTCCTCGGATCGCGCCGTGAGGGTGCTCGCACGGTGAACGCCCGTTCGGCGTATTCGGCGTCGTGGCCGGACACGCTGCGGGCGCAGCCTGGGACGAGGAGCTCGTTCACGTCCTCCGGCGTCGGCGGTACGAGGGCGTCATCCACGACTTCGTGATGCTCGACCCCCTGCGCGAGACCCAGGCGGCCGGGGCCGCCGTCGAGCAGGGGGTCGGGGTGCTCCGGAGGGCCCTGGACACCTCCTGACGGCTGCCCCGGCTGGGCGGGGAGTCTGGGCGGCCGCACTCAGGCAGAGGCCGAGCCCAGGGCGGCCGGGCCGTGCCGGAAGCCGGGGTCGACCTGCGCGGAGAGGTCGCTTCCGGTGGCCTTGTCGGCCCAGGCCGCGGCGTTGCGGAGGTGGAACTCGACGGCGTGCTTCTGGAAGGCCTCCCAGTCCTTGGTCCGACCGTCGAGAGCGGTCCGCAGCTGGCGCAGGGCATGGACGTTGTGCGGCTCCAGGTCACCCTGAGGACGCCCCCGCTCCTGGGACCGCACCCAGGAGGACTGCTCGAAGTACGCCAGGAGATGGTCGCCGACGTGCTCCTTGAGGAAGAGCAGATCGTCCTCGCCGGTGACCTTGTTGCCGACGACCGCGACCGGGATGCCGAACTCCTCGGAGTGGTCGCGGTACTGGCGGTAGACGGAGAGGCCCTTGCGGGTGGGCTCGGCGACCAGGAACGTCATGTCGAACCGGGTGAACAGCCCGGAGGCGAAGGCGTCAGCGCCGGCGGTCATGTCGACGACGACGTACTCGCCGGGCCCGTCGACGAGATGGTTGAGGTACAGCTCCACGGCCCCGAGCTTGGAGTGGTAGCAGGCCACTCCGAGATCGCTCTCGTCGAACTCACCGGTGACCATCAGCGGCACCCCGCCCACGTTCTGGACGTGGTGGGCGTGCACCGCGTCGTCACCGAGCAGTCGCAGCAGGCGCGAGCCCCGGCCGGGCGGGGTGGTCTTGATCATGGCTGCGCTCGAGGTGATACGCGGGTTGTCGCCCCGGAGATGGTCCTTGATCTCCGCCAGTCGCGCGCTCAGGGGCGGCGCGTCGAAGGTCTCACCGTCGTCGAGACCGAGGGCCTGGGCCAGATGCTGGTTGATGTCGCCGTCGATGGCGACGACGGGCGCGCCTGAGCGGGCCAGATGACGTGAGAAGAGGGCCGACAGCGTGGTCTTGCCGCTCCCGCCCTTACCGACGAACGCGACGCGCACCACGGACCCCCGAGCTGAAAATGAATGTCATGTGGCCAGATCTAGCGGGGTCGCTGTGAGGCTGTCAAATCGCGGTTCACTCAACTTGATGAGTGAGCAGCGGAGTTGAGGGCAGGCCCTGGGGCCATGCGGTGCGTTCATGGCGGGCGTGGCCCGCCGGTATGGTGATCTGTCATGGACGCGCTGGGGGCGGACGATCCGCGGGTTGTCGGTGGTTACCAGGTTTTCGGGTTGCTCGGGCGCGGCGGTATGGGGCGGGTCTATCTGGCACGCGCGGCCGACGGCGGCGGCGCGGTGGCGCTGAAGGTCGTCAACCGGGAACTGGCCGGCCAGGACGAGTTCCGCAATCGGTTCCGGCGCGAGGTGCGAGCCGCGCGCACGGTCGGCGGGGAGCGGACGGCGCGGGTACTCGACGCCGACACCGAGGCGGAGACGCCCTGGGTGGCCACCGAGTACGTGCCGGGGCTGTCGCTGGCCGAAGTCGTCGGCTCGATGTACGGACCGCTGCCCGCGCGTTCCCTGTGGGCGCTGGCGGACGGGCTCGGGCGGGCGCTGCGCGCGATCCACTCCGCCGGCCTGGTACACCGCGACCTCAAGCCGTCCAACGTGCTGCTCGCCCCCGAGGGGCCGCGCGTCATCGACTTCGGCATCGCACGCCACGTCGCCCAGACCGCTACGACCCTCACCCGTACCGGCATCACCCTCGGCTCACCCGGCTACATGGCCCCCGAACAGGTACTCGGCGAGCAGATCGGTCCCGCCGCGGACGTGTTCTGCCTGGGTGCGGTGCTGGCGTACGCGGCAACCGGAGTCGCGCCGTTCGGGGACCCGGCCATCGGGCCGCACGCGCAGATGTTCCGCATCGTGGAAGGCGAGCCCGATCTCAGTGAACTCGCTTCCATGGACGGGGATTTGCACGCCCTGGTCGCCGCCTGCCTGCGGAAGCCTGCGGAAGAACGGCCCAGTGTGGACGAGGTGCTGGAACGAACGGCCGGGAAGACCGACGGCTTGGCCGGGACGGCTGACGGCTCGGCCGGGAAGACCGACGACTCGGCCGGGACGGCTGACGGCTCGGCCGGGAAGACCGACGGCTCGACCGGGACGGCTGACGGGGATGAGGGCGGTTGGCTTCCTGCCGACCTGGTGGAGCTGCTCGAGCGCCAGGCGCGGCGTACGGCTGAGGAGTTGGCAGCCGCTGACGCCAGTGCTGGCGACGCCGGGGAGAACGACGTGGGCACCGTCGTGCTGCGGGGACGGGGTGCGGGCACGGCGGGCGGCTCCGGTCCGGAAGCCGCAGCCGCTCCCACCGACCCCTCGCAGCAGCCGCGGGGCCGTACCCGCGCGCGGCGCCTGCTCGTCGTATGCCTCGTGTTCGTGACCGTCGTCGTGACGGGCGTGGGCGCCTGGGTACTGCTGCCCTGGGCCGAGAGGGAGGGATCGGGCGGCGCGGACGGGAGTGCGCGGCTGCCCGGCGACGGGCCTTCCGTGTCCGCGAGTTCGGCGGTGCCGCAGAAGTCCGCCTCGCCGTCGCCTTCGGAGTCCGACTCGGCGTCGCCTTCGGCGTCCGCATCGCGGTCGGGCAGCGCCACACCGCCGGATCCCAGCGGAGGCGCGGACCCGTCGCCGTCGTCGGGCGACGCCGGAGAGGACGGCGACAACAACGAGGCCGGGGGTCCGCCGGCGGGCGATGACTCGACGCCGGACTCGGGGGCGCAGTTCCCGGCCGCGTTCGCCGGCACGTGGGCGGACGGCCAGGACACGGTCGTCATCCCGTCGGCACCGGACAACGGCAAGACGGTGACCGTGACGTACTACGACGACGAGGGCTGGTGCCGGTACGTCCACACCATCACCGGCGTGACCTCGACCCGGATCTTCCTCGACCAGCAGGAGATGACCGACTTCTCCCCCGAGGATCACCAGTGCGCCTCGGAGGCGACGGACGGCTGGCACGTCGCGCGCGTGGACGACGACCACATCCGGTATGGCTCGCCGTCGGTGACATACGTGTTCACGCGCACGTGACCGGAACCCCCGGGAATCCCCAGGTACGCGGGGGGAGCTCCAACAGCAGGAGGCCTGTGGCCCTGGTCGGACTTTTCCCTGGTGAGGGCCACAGGGCAGACGAGTCGGGCTGTACGCCGGGTTCTGTTCCGGAGGGTCCTCGCGGGCCCTCCGGCGACGGCCATCCATCTAGGGCCGACGTTGCCGCCGGCCTCGTGCGGTCTACCCGCGGACTCGGGCGGGCAGCCCTCGATCGTCCGCGCAGAGCCGCTTGTTACGGCGGCTCCTCTTGACCTTGCTCCGGGTGGGGTTTACCGAGCCGCCTGGGTCACCCCAGGCGCTGGTGGTCTCTTACACCACCGTTTCACCCTTACCGAGGACCGAGGTCCCCGGCGGTCTGTTTTCTGTGGCACTGTCCCGCGGGTCACCCCGGGTGGCCGTTAGCCACCACCCTGCCCTGTGGAGCCCGGACGTTCCTCGGGAAGCTCCCTGCGAGGGGATCTTCACGCGGCCGTCCGCCCGGCTCGTCTGCCGTGTGGACCATGGTACCGGTGTGCGCGGGGGCCGGTGGCGTGCAGGGTCGGGCGGGTCGTGGGTCCCTTTACGTGAGGCCTTCGCGTGAAGGCCCTCAAAGGAACTCCGCGGTCTCCAGGTCGAAGCCGAACGGCTCCGGGAGAGGCAGCGTCTTGCCGAAGCTGATCGCGCAGTGCTGCCGGTAGTCGCCGTCTTCGGGCTCGCTGAACAGGGTGACGGAGGACTTGTCACGGTCGACCAGCAGGTAAAGGGGGATTTCGCCGCGTGCGTAGCACCGGCGCTTGGCCTCGCGGTCGACGCTCGGCCGGGAGGACGTCACCTCGACCACCATGGCCACGTCGGGGCAGGGCATCCACGGTTCCGCGCCGCGGAAGAGGCGAAGTGCGCTGGGAGCGAAGGTGCTGTCCGGGATGACATGGTCCTTCGGGCAGTCGCCCGCTCTCTTCAGCTTGAGTCCCTTGTTGCCTGAGACGTCCATGTCGGTTCGGGACCGCCTGAGCACCTGCTTCACGATCTGGTTGATGTAGTCCTCGTGATCCCCGTCCGGCGGCGGCGTCACAACGATCTCCCCCTCGATCAGTTCGGCCCGGAAGCCCTCCGGCGTATCCAGCGCCAGGAAGCCCTCCAGCAGCAGGTCCGCCTGCATGAGCGGCTCTTGTGCCATGGCAGTCATGTCACGCCCCTTCTTCGGTCGCTCGCCAGACTGGGACATTCGAGATCAGCCGTCCCTGAGATCGAGGGTTCTTACCTCGATCGTGGCACACGATCACGGAAAGTTGTCGGCGTTCCCGTGCTCCGTAGAACCCCTCACCTCCGCTTGACCCTGCCGCAGCGTCAATGTTTCCACTGGGCGCATGCAGATCGGAGAGATCGCCGCCGTCGTCGGTGTGACGACGCGGACCATCAGGCACTATCACCATCTCGGGCTGCTGCCCGAGCCCGAGCGGCGGGCCAACGGCTACCGCGACTACGGGCTGCGGCACGCCGTCGTTCTCGCCCATATCCGGCGGGCTGACGGAGCCGGGGCTGGGCTCGCCGAGGTGTGGGACGCGCTCGCGGACGACGCCGGGCGCGACCTCGCCGAGGTGCTGGATCGACGAGTCCCGCGGATCCACGAGCCCGCGACGTCACGCGGGGGTGAACAGCGCCTTCGCCCTGCCCGGATCCGCCTGCCTGAGCCGGACCCGGAGCCGCTCCCCCAGCGGCAGCGGCTCCGTACCGCCCTCGATGCGGGCGACGACCGCCGGGGCGGTCAACTGCACGGTTCCGGCGGTCGGTTCGTGCTCCTTGACGTCCACCACACAGGCGTCGAAGACCTCGCCGATCCGGTCCATGAGCAGCGCGGCCTCGACGATGTCGAGGCACTCGCGCTCGACCGTGCCCGCGCGCCGCGTCCCCTCCGCCATCTTCGCGGGCAGTGCGTCGAGGTCCGCGAGCACCCACTCGGGCGGCTCCCGGCCCGCGACGGCCGCCACGCACACCTCGGACGTATAGCGGTCGACGAGGCGGCGCAGGGGTGCGGTGCAGTGGGTGTAGGGCGCGGCGACGGCGGCGTGGAGGGGGAACTCGGGGACCCTGCCGCCGCTGAAGACCGTGTATCCGGCGCCGCGCAGGAGGGTCGTGCACTCCTGCAGGAACGCCGCGTGACGGGACTGGCGCGGGTCGAGTGAGCGGACCAGTTCGGCGTACGGGACGTGGTGGGGCCAGTCGATGCCGAGGGCCTTCGCGGTACGGCGGAGGCGGCCGACGGCGCCGTCGGGGGCGGCGGGGAGGGTACGCAGGACGCCGGTTCCGCGGGTGATCATCAGCTCGGCGGCCGCCATGCCGGTGAGCAGGGAGATCTGGGCGTTCCAGCGGTCGGTGGGGAGCGGGGCGCGGTAGGTGAGTGCGTAGGTTCCGGCGGCCGGCCCGTGCGCCGGTGTCTCGATGATCTGCTGTTCGGGGACGTTGAGGGAGATGCCGCCGCGTTCGGCCTCCAGTCGTTCGCGCAGTGTGCCGACGGTCCGGAGGAGAGCGAGCGGTTCCTCCGCGGTGCCCGCGTCGATGTGCCGCTGGGCGCTTGCGTAGTCGAGCCGGGTGCGGTTGCGGACCAGGGCGCGGCGTACGTCGGTGGAGACGGTGCGGCCGTCGGCGTCGAGGTCGAGGGTCCACAGGACGGCCGGGCGGGCCTGACCGGGAAGCAGACTGGCGGCGCTCTCCCCGATCAGGGCCGGGTGCAGCGGCACCCTTCGGTCCGGGAAGTAGAGGGTGGTGATCCGGCGGTGGGCCTCGGTGTCGAGGGCCAGCCCGGGGGTGACGAACGCGGCCACGTCGGCGATCGCGTAACGGACCCGGAAACCGCCGCCGGGGCGCCGGGACAGGTGCATCGCCTGGTCGAGGTCCTGGGAAGCGGCAGGGTCGATGCTGAAGAGGGGCAGGTCCGTCGCGTCGCGATCGGGCAGCCGTGGCGCCTGCGCGACCTGTTCCGCCTCGTCGAGTACGGCGGCCGGGAAGGTCTCGGGCACCGCGAGCTCCACACGCAGCCCACGCAGCGCCGTCCGCAACGGGGCATCGACGGCGGCGGTCACCTTCAGATGACGGCGGGGCATGGACCGAGCGTAGGCCGGGGCGGGGGCGACGGCATGCTGTGGTAGGCGGGGCGGCGGGCGGGGTGGATCCGCTGTCGCGGCGGGGTGCGGCGGATTCGCCCTGGCAGCGGGGCGGGTTCGGGTGCCGGCGCGGGCCGGACAGGCCGGGTGCCCGGTGCCGCGGGGCGGGTCCGGTGACCGCGGCGGTCAGCCGGCGTCGCCCCCTCGCTGCGCGTCGGTCCGCGTCTGTACGCCGTAACGGCGAGGGCCGACGGTCAGCCCTGTGGTGGTCGGGCGGGGCGGGTCGGCCGCGCAGCGGCGGAAGCCGCCAAGCGGCACCCGGTGCCCACAGGCAGCCCCCAGGGCACCCCGTACCCTGACGCCGGGCGCCGCATCGCACCGTGCCCGTTCCGCTGTCCCTCACGCCCTGAAGGAGATCCGCTGTGCTCGTGCTGCTGCCGCCGTCCGAAGGCAAGGCCCCGTCCGGGCGCGGCGCGCCGCTGAAGCTGGACTCGCTGTCGCTGCCGGGGCTCACCGAGGCGCGGCAGGCGGTGCTGGAGGAGCTCGTCGAGCTGTGTGCGGGAGACCCCGGTGAGAACGAGAAGGCCCGCGAGGTGCTCGGTCTGAGCGAGGGCCTGCGCGGCGAGATCGCCAAGAACGCGGAGCTGCGGACGGCAGGCGCTCGGCCGGCCGGGGAGATCTACACGGGCGTCCTCTACGACGCGCTGGACCTCGCGTCCCTCGACCCGGCCGCGAAGCGGCGGGCGAAGCGCTGGCTGCTGGTTTTCTCGGGGCTGTGGGGCGCGGTCCGGGTCGGCGACCGCATCCCGTCCTACCGCTGCTCGATGGGAGTGAAGCTCCCGGCGCTCGGCGCGCTCGCCGCGTACTGGCGGGCACCGCTGGCCTCGGTCATGCCCGAGGCCGCCGGCGACGGGCTGGTCCTGGACCTGCGGTCGTCGGCGTACGCGGCCGCGTGGAAGCCGAAGGGCGAGGTCGCCGAGCGCACGGCGACCGTGCGAGTGCTGCATTCGCAGATGGTCGACGGCGTGGAGAAGCGCTCCGTCGTCAGCCACTTCAACAAGGCGACGAAGGGCCGGATCGTACGGGGCCTGCTGACGTCCGGTGCCGAGCCCAAGAACCCGGCCGCGCTGGTCGACGCGCTGCGGGACCTCGGCTACGTGGTCGAGGCGGAGCCGCCTGCCAAGGCGGGGCGGGCGTGGGCGCTGGATGTCGTGGTGACGGAGATCCACTGAGCCCGAAGTCCATTTGAGACCCGAAGTCCATCCATTGCAGTATGCGCAACGCGCTTTGCACATGCTGTATACGGCGCGGCAGGATGAGCCCCATGACTACGCCGCCGCTCTCCTCATCCGTACTGGACCTCGCCCCCGTTCTCCCCGTCGTCGTCGTGGAGGACGTCGCCGATGCCGTGCCGCTGGCGCGGGCGCTGGTCGCGGGCGGGCTGCCGGCGATCGAGGTGACGCTGCGGACGCCCGCCGCGCTCGGCGCGATCCGGGCGATCGCGGACGACGTGCCGGGCGCGGTGGTCGGCGCGGGCACCGTGATCTCCCCCGCGAACGTCGCCGACTCGCTGGCCGCCGGGGCCCGCTTCCTGGTCAGCCCCGGCTGGACGGACGGGTTGCTGGAGGCGATGAAGGCGTCCGGCGTGCCGTTCCTGCCGGGCGTCTCGACGACGTCGGAGGTCGTGGCGCTGCTGGAGCGCGGCGTGAACGAGATGAAGTTCTTCCCCGCGGAGGCGGCCGGCGGCACCGCGTATCTGAAGTCCCTCGCCGGTCCGCTCCCCCAGGCCCGGTTCTGCCCGACGGGCGGCGTCGGCCTCGCGAACGCGGCGGCGTACCTCGCCCTGAAGAACGTCGCTTGCGTGGGCGGCAGTTGGATCGTGCCGCGGGACGCGGTCACGGCCGGGGACTGGGACCGGGTGGAGACGCTGGCGCGGGAGGCGGCGGCGTTGCGTGATATCAGCCCGTCCGGCGTTTGAGGACGAGCCCGCAAGGGCGACAAGTGGGTCTGGGGGCGGAGCCCCCAGCGGGGTCCAGGGGCGGAGCCCCTGGCCTACCGGAGGTGCCCCGTATCGTTCAGCAGCCGCAGGCTCGCGTTCCCGTCCGCGTAGTACGCGATGGCGGAGAGCGAGGCCGCCGAGAGTTCCATGCGGAACAGGGACTCCGGCGGGGCGCCGAGTGCGAGGCGTACCAGCGTCTTGACCGGGGTGACATGCGTGACCAGGAGGACCGTGCGGCCTCTGTACGCGGTGATCAGCTTGTCGCGGGTCGCGGCGACCCGGCGGGTGACCGCCGCGAAGCTCTCGCCGCCACCGGTCGGTGCCGCCTTCGCCGAGGCGAGCCAGGCGTTCAGGTCGTCGGGGTAGCGGTCCCGTACCTCCGCGAACGTCAGGCCCTCCCACGCGCCGAAATCCGTCTCACGCAGCCCCTCCTCGATGCTCACCTCGAGTCCGAGCCGGGTGGCGACGATTCCCGCGGTCTCGCGGCACCGCCTGAGCGGTGAGGAGACGACGGCCTGGATCGTGCCGCGGGCGGCGAGCGCCGCCGCGACACGGTCGGCCTGGGCGCGGCCCGCGTCCGACAGCGCCGGGTCACTGCCGCCACTGCCGGAGAACCGCTTCTCGCGGGTCAGCGGGGTCTCGCCGTGCCGCAGCAGTACGAGCGTTGCGGGCGCCCCCAGATCGGGGGGCGCAGCCCAGCCGACGGGCGGCGTACCCACGGCGACGCTCCGAGCCGCCCGCACATCCGCGCCGGCCTTCGCCCGCACGTCAGCCGCCACCTCCCGAGGGGCCTCGGCGACAGCACCCCTCTTCGTACCGGTACCGGCACCGGCACCGGCACCGGCATCCGCACCGACGCCAGCCTGCGCGCCCGCGCCGGCCTTCGCCCGCACATCAACCCCGGCGCCCCCAAGAGCCTCGCCGACAGCGCCAGCCGTCGTCCCGGCATCGACCTGCGCGCCCGCGCCGGCCTTCGCCTCGGCGTACGGCGGGGCGCCGACCCCAGCGTGCCTGCCCGCGTCGCTCCTGGCGCCGCCCTCGACCGTGCCACGCTCGGCGGTCGCGCCCGGAGCAGCCTCCGACGCCACGGCTCCCGGCCGCTGACCCACCCCCTGTTCCAGCAGATCAGCAGCGGCCTGCCCCTGCCGCCCCGCGGCGGCGGCCGTCTCCGCCCCGCCACCCCCGCGCGAAGCCGCACCCGCCATCGCTGCCCGAGCCCTGGCCGCCCCCGCTGCCGCGTCCCCGGGCGGCCCCGACGGGACGAGCACGGTGGGACCGGACGGGCCGGCGCCCAGCTCCGCCGAAGAGCGCGAAGCCGCCCACTGCTCGCCCCGCCTGCCCGCGTCCATCGCCTCGTTGGCCAGCCGGTCCGCGTGCTTGTTCTGTTCCCGCGGGATCCACTCGAAGGTGATCTGCGACGGCGGGAACACCGTCTTCGCCTCCGCCGCGAGCGGCTTCATGCCCGGGTGCTTGATCTTCCACCGGCCGGACATCTGCTCGACGACCAGCTTGGAGTCCATCCGTACGCGCACGCGCGCCGCCGGGTCCAGCTCGTGCGCGGCCCTGAGGCCGGCGAGCAGGCCCCGGTACTCGGCCACGTTGTTCGTGGCGGTCCCGATGTACTCGGCGGCCTCCACCAGGGTCTCCCCCGTGGCCGCGTCCTTCACGACGGCGCCGTAGCCCGCGGGCCCCGGGTTGCCCCGGGAGCCGCCGTCGGCCTCGACGATGAACTCACGCATGCGCAGCCGCCCTGGCAGCGCGTTACAGGCCGGACTCGGACGTACGGACCAGGATGCGGCGGCAGTTCTCGCAGCGCACCACGGCGTCCGGGGCCGCGGCCCGCACCTCGTTGAGCTCGGTGATGTTGAGCTCCAGGCGGCAGCCCTCGCAGCGCCGCTGGTAGAGCCGGGCCGCGCCGATGCCGCCCTGCTGCCCGCGCAGCTTGTCGTAGAGCTTCAGCAGGTCCGCGGGCACGGAGGCGGACACGACCTCGCGCTCCTTGGTGACCGACGCCGTCTCGCCGTCGATCTCCTCGTACGCGGCGTCGCGGCGCCCCGTCGCGTCGTCGATCTTCGACTGGACGGACGAGACCCGCTCCGTCAGCTCGGCGACCCGCTCCTGCGCGGACTCGCGGCGCTCCATGACCTCGAGCACGATGTCCTCGAGATCGCCCTGGCGCCGGGCGAGGGACGCGATCTCGTGCTGGAGGTTCTCCAGGTCCTTCGGCGAGGTGATGGCGCCCGAGTCCAGGCGCTGCTGGTCGCGGGCGGCGCGCTGCCGGACCTGGTCGACGTCCTTCTCGGCCTTGTCCTGCTCGCGGGCGCAGTCGCTCTCCTCCGTCTGCGCGGCGACGAGCAGGTCGCGCAGCTGCGTCAGGTCCTTGTTCAGCGACTCGATCTCGGCGTGCTCGGCCAGCGACTTCCGCTTGTGCGCGAGCTGCTGCAGGCGTACGTCGAGGGCCTGGACGTCGAGGAGTCGGATCTGGTCGGCGGGCGCGGCGTTCAGTTGGGGGCTCCAGAAGGGGTGGGTGCGGCTGACGCCGCGTGGGTGGTCCAGGGGTCGGTGACCGTCTTCGAGACGTGGACGCGAAGTCCCCATCCGTGCCGGTCGGAGATCTCGTCGAGCTGGGCTGCGGCCAGCTCGCACCAGGGCCACTCGGTGGCCCAGTGCGCCGCGTCGAGCAGCGCGAGAGGACTGTGTTCGCGGGCCTCGGACACCGGGTGGTGGCGCAGGTCCGCGGTGAGGAAGGCGTCGACGCCGGCGGCACGCACGTCGTCGAAGAGGCTGTCGCCGGAGCCGCCGCTGACCGCGACAGTACGCACCAGCATGTCCGGGTCGCCCGCGACGCGGATGCCCTGCGCCGTGGCGGGCAGCCGCTTCGCGGCGAGCTCGGCGAGCTCGCGCACGGTCAGCGGGTGGTCCAGCTCGCAGACCCGGCCGAGGCCGCGGCGGCCCTCGGGATCCGTCGGGTCCGGGACGAGGGGTCCCACGACCCGGAGGTCCAGCGCGCCCGCGAGGGCGTCCGATACGCCCGGGTCGGCGCGGTCGGCGTTGGTGTGCGCCACGTGCAGCGCGACGTCGTTCTTGATCAGGGTGTGCACGACGCGGCCCTTGAAGTGGGAGGCCGCGACCGTCGTCGTACCGCGCAGATACAGCGGGTGGTGGGTGACCAGCAGGTCGGCGCCGAGCTTCACGGCCTCGTGGGCGATCTCCTGGACGGGGTCGACCGCGAACAGCACTCGCGAGACCTCGGCGTCCGGTTCGCCGCAGACGGTGCCGACCGCGTCCCATCCCTCGGCCCGCTCGGGGGGCCAGAGTGCGTCGAGCGCGGCGGTGACTTCAGACAGACGGGGCACGAGGGACAGGCTAACTCGTCTTTGCTGCCGAGCCGCCGCCGCTCCCGCGGACCCGGCTGATCGCCGCGGGCGCTCCCTGGTTCGAACAGAGATCAGACGGCAGTTGATGAGGCTCCCTAACCTTTGACATACCTTCGGCACCCGCCCCGGCTCAGCACAAGCCCCACCACTTCCTCAGGCGAATCGGGGCATCGCCACCCTTTGGTGTGAAGCGGGTGTCCGCTGGTGCCACGCGAACGCGTACGAAAACTAGCTTCGGCGCCGGAGGTGACCCACGATGACGGCCCTTGCCATCGAGTCGGTTGCGGAGAACGAGCAGAAAGCGTTCGGCATGCGGCGGACGGCATGCATGATCGCCGCGGACGGCTCCTACGCCGCGCGGCTGGCGTACGACGGTCGGTCCTGGTTCCCCGAGCGGTGGACGCTGGACGGGCCCGAGCCCTATGCGGTGCCGCTGCCCGCGAACCAGCCGGAGGAGCCCGGCACCGAGGTGCTCCCCCTCACCGACGGGCGCGTGCTGATCCACCGCGTCACGGCCGGACGGCATGCCTTCTCGCTCCTCTATCCGACCGGTCCGGAGACCGGCGAGCTGCGTCTCGGGACCGTGCAGTGCGGAGAGCTGAGCCTGCTGCCGCCCGCGCCCGGCGGCTCGCGCGCGTACGCGCTCGCGGCGGGCGAACAGTCGACGGCGGTATGGCTGGTGGCGGGCGGCGCGTTCGGGCCCGAGCATGTCGCTGAGATTCCCGGCCGCTGCTCGGGCGGCGTCTGGCTCGACCGTACGGGCCGGATGCTCGCCCTGGACCGGCGGCTGGACGGGCGCACCAAGACGGTCGCGGTCGACCTGGAGCGCGGCGGCGAGGTGTCGCCGCTCCTGCAGATCACCGAGGAGAGCAACGACCGGTTGCTGCTCGCGGACGCCGACAGCGGGCTGCTGCTGATCCGCTCCGATGCCCCTTCGCCGGGCCATGACCGGCTGGGCTGGGGGGTGCTGGGGAGCACGCTGCCGGTGCGCTTCCCCGAGTGCCTGCGGCTGACCGACTGCGCGGTGACGCCGTTCGCGATCCAGCCGGGGCAGGCGCTGATGCCGGAGAGCAGCGCGGTGGCGCTGCGGATCGACGGCGCGGCGGGCAGCTGGCTGGGAGTGTGGCGGCCCGCGCAGAAGCACGTGCATCAACTCCCCGCCCCCGAGGGTTGGTTGGCCGGGGCCGGCCTGTGGACGCGGGACGGGGTGCTCCGGCTGCCGTATGCGACGACTGCCGTGCCGTGCGGGGTGGCGCGGGTGCCCGCGCCGACGGAGACGCCCCGGCCCGCCGCCCCGGCCCCCGGCGGAGGACCGTCCTCGGGATCGGACTCGGCCTCGGGCGCGGGCTCGGGTTCGGACGCGAGCTCACTCCCCGGGTCCGGAGCAACGGTGCGAAAGCCGCGGTGGGAG
Organism: Streptomyces himalayensis subsp. himalayensis; assembly: GCF_013778455.1. Classification (GTDB taxonomy): domain Bacteria; phylum Actinomycetota; class Actinomycetes; order Streptomycetales; family Streptomycetaceae; genus Streptomyces; species Streptomyces himalayensis. Next base: position 63,574 of record NZ_JACEHE010000015.1, read on the forward strand.
AGGGTGGAGACGAACCCCGCCGCGGCCGCGGGACCACGCCCGGTCCCGTTGCAGCAGGCACCTCTCAACGGCCGTGAGGCCGCCGGTTAGACTCGCCCGCTGCACCGAAAGATCTTGTTACGGGGTGACCTACCGGATGACGGAAACCAGAAGCAGTACGGACACGACGACCAACGACCCGCGGGCTGCCGCGCACCAGCCCGACGGCCACGGCAGGCACCGGGGCCCGGAGTCCGCCCTGGAGGGCGGCACGGTGGAGACGCCGGACCCGCGCGGCCGGCATCGCAAGCCGTCCGACGAGGGCTGAGGCCCGCGGAGACGGAAGATGCCCGGAGCCCGGCACCTGCGCGGAATGTGCGCAGGTGCCGGGCTCCTCGCACGTCCCGTGCTCGCGACAGCAGCCGGCCCCGGAACTACCCGCGCTTGAGACCCAGCACCTCCGCCGCCGCGAAGGTCTCGTTCGCCGGACGCCCCTCGTAGTACGGCGAGAGCAGCTCGTCGAGCTCCTCGTAGGAGAAGAGCTCCTTCGCGGTGTCGAACTTGGCGGCCACCTTGGGGCGTTCGACGATGGCGACCATGCCGCCGTGCACGACGAGCAACTGGCCGTTCACCCGGGCCGCCGCGGGCGAGGCCAGATAGCCCACGAGCGGGGCGACGTGCTCGGGCGCCAGCGGGTCGAACCGGCCGTCACCGGGCTGCCCGTTGCCCGGATCAGGTGGAATGGCCGCGAAGACGTCCTGGGTCATGCGGGTCCGGGCCCGCGGGCAGATGACGTTGGCCGTCACGCCGTACTTGCCGAGTGCCAGTGCCGTCGATGTCGTCAGCCCGACGATGCCGCCCTTGGCCGCCGCGTAGTTGGGCTGTCCCGCCGATCCGGCGACGAAAGCCTCGGACGAGGTGTTGATGATCCGCCCGTGGACCGGGCCTCCCGTCGCCTTGGAGCGCTCGCGCCAGTGGACGGACGCGAAGTGCGTCGTGTTGAAGTGGCCCTTCAGATGCACCCTGATCACCGAGTCCCACTCGCTCTCGGTCATCGAGAAGATCATCCGGTCGCGCAGAATGCCCGCGTTGTTGACCAGGATGTCGAGCTTGCCGAACGTGCCGATCGCCAGATCGACCAGCGCACCGGCCTCCTCGAAGTCGCCGACATCGCCGGTGTGAGCGACCGCCGAGCCGCCCGCCGCGCGGATCTCGGCCGCGACGTCCTCGGCGGGTCCGGCCGAGCCCTCGCCGGAGCCGTCCCTGCCCGGCTGTCCGTAGTCGTTGACGACGACGCTCGCGCCGAGCCGGGCGAGTTCCAGCGCCTCGGCCCGCCCCAGGCCGCGGCCCGCTCCCGTGACGATCGCGGACAGGCCCTCGAGTGGCAGTGACATCACGGTCCCTTCAATCGCGGACGTTTCGATCACGGACGTTGCGTTCAGGAACGGTCAGATCTCAATGCACGTACGCAGTGCCGCACCCGTGCGCATCTGGTCCAGCGCCTCGTTGATCTCGGCGAGCGGCACGCGATGCGTGATGAGACCGGACAGGTCGATGCGCCCCGCGCGCCAGAGCGCGATGGTGCGTTCGTACGAGCGCATGACGTCCCCGCCGCCGTACATGGAGGGCAGGATCCGCTTCTCGTCGAAGAACAGCTCGAACATGTTGAGCTGCAGGAAGTCGTCCATGGCGCCCGCGCCGACGACGACCAGCGTGCCGCCGCGCCGGGTCGTCTCGTACGCGGTCCGGGCGGTCGCGGACTTTCCGACGACCTCGAAGACGTAGTCGAAGCCCTCGCCGCCGGTGATCTCCTGCTTGGCGTCGGCGAGTTCCTCCGGTGCGGCGGCCCGCGTGGCGCCGAACCTCAGCGCGGCCTCACGTCGCGAAGCGACGGGGTCGACGGCCACGATCTCGGCGGCGCCCTTGAGCCGCGCCCCCTGGATCGCCGAGATGCCGACGCCGCCGCAGCCGATCACGGCCACCGACGAACCGGCCTCCACATCGGCCGTGTTGAGCGCGGCGCCGAGCCCGGTCGTCACACCGCAGCCGATGAGCGCCGCGATGTCGAAGGGCACGTCGTCCGGGATGGGCACGGCACAGGCGGCGTCGACGACGACCTCCTCGGCGAAGGTGCCGGTGCCCGCGAAGCCGAAGACGTCGCCGCCGGGGCGCTTGAAGTTGGGGGTGCCCGCGTTCATGAACCCGGCGAGGCACAGTTCGGTCTGCCCGCGCTTGCAGGAGGGGCACTGGCCGCACGCCGGGAGCCAGCACACCACCACACGGTCGCCCGGCTCGAGGTTCGTGACGCCCTCGCCGACCTCCAGGATCTCGCCCGCGCCCTCGTGCCCGGGGATGAACGGCGCGGGCTGCGGCAGCACGCCGCCCATCGCGGAGAGGTCCGAGTGGCACAGCCCGCCGGCCCGTACGCGGACCCTGACCCTGCCCGGGCCGAAGCCCACCGCCTCGACGTCGTCGAGCACCTCGAGCTTGTCCTGGCCGATCTCGTGCAGTACGGCTGCGCGCATGGTGCGGCTCCCCTCAGGAGGTCCGACGATCACGAATGGTCGACGACTGTTTCGCTGTTATGAGCGTTTCGGCGGCTACGAACAATCAGGCAGTGAAGAAGGCGATGACGAAGGCGATCACGAAGGCGATCACGAACGAGCGATCACGAATGCTCGACCACGGTGTCGGCGAGCACGGGCGCGTCGTCCCTCTCGACCGCGGTGACCGACACCTGGACGCTGCTGTCCCGCTGCCACATCCGGATGCGCAAGGTCTCGCCCGGGAAGACGACACCGGCGAAACGCGTGCTGTAGGAACGGACGCGTGCCACGTCCCCGCCGAGGAGCGTGTCGACGACCGCCTTGAGAGTGATGCCGTAGGTGCACAGACCGTGCAGGATCGGCCGGTCGAAGCCGGCGAGCTTGGCGAACTCTGGGTCGGCGTGCAATGGGTTCCAGTCGCCGGACAGCCGGTAGAGCAGGGCCTGGTCCGGGCGGACGGCCCGCTCGACGGTCCGGTCGGGCTCCCGCGAGGGCGGTTCGAGGCGCGTGGACGGTCCGCGGTCGCCGCCCCATCCGCCCTCTCCCCGTACGAAGATCTGGGCGTCGCTCGTCCACAGCGGCCCGTCGTCGTCGGCCGCTTCGGTACGGAGTACGAGGACGGCGGCCTTGCCCTTGTCGTAGACGGCCGCGACCCGCGAGGTGGACACCGCTGTGCCCTTGACCGGGATGGGGCGGTGCAGCTCGATGGTCTGCCCGCCGTGCAGGACGTTCGCGAGGTTCACGTCGATGCCGGGTGTGGAGAGGCCGCCCACGACGCCCATGCCGGCGCCCGCGACGGTCGCGAAGCTGGGCAGGACGTGCAGCCTGGACTCGAGGACGTAGCGCAGCTCGTCGGGGTCGGTGGCGGGGTTGTCCCGGTCGGGGTTCGCGCCCGCGCCGATGCCGAGGTGGTAGAGCTGGACGTCCTTGTGGTCCCAGGCGATCTCCGCGGACCGGGGCTCGGCGGCGGTGGCCTTGGCGGCGTCAATGGGCATGGAACTCCTGCTCCTCGCGGGGAAAGACCTCGGTGCGGCCGTCCGCACCGTCGGTCGCACCGAGGTCGTCACTGGACCGGACCGGGCCCGTCCGGACCGGCCGTGAAACCCGCACGTTCTAGAACGCGTTCCAGTCCGGCGACCCCATGTATAGCCCAGCTGCCGGTAGTTGTGAAGGCTCCTGACGTCCTGTCAGGTACGACGTGCGGAACTGACTGTCGTCGGCGATCGGCAAGACCGGGACGCGCAACCGCATGGAGACGGTTCGCGAGGCGCGGCAGCAGGGCCTAGGGAAGTACACCCGCTCGCCGCGGGCACCGAGCGATCACTGGGGCGACGGCGCGCGGCCACCGGCCGAGGCCGAGTCCGTGCGGCGCGCGGCGCCCGAGGCCCGCGGCAGCCACAGCAGCATCAGCACCGCGCCACCGACCAGGACCAGCGCGCTCGTCCGGAACGCCAGTGCATAGCCCGCGGCCAGCGCCTCCGCCGATGTGCCGCCTGCGGTACGCGACGCCGCGAGTGTCGACATCACGGCCAGACCGAGCGAGCCGCCCATGACGCGCGAGGTGTTGACCAGGCCCGAGACCAGCCCGGCGTCTCCGGAGGGCGCCCCCGACGTGGCGAGGGAGGCGAGCGGGGTCGCCGCGAGGCCCGCGCCGGCCATCATCAGGATGCCCGGCAGCATGATGGTGGTGACATATGCGCCGTGGGCGCCCATCGTCGACTGCCAGCCGAAACCGGCCGCGGCCACCAGCGTCCCGGCGACCGCGACGTACCGGGCGCCCGCGAACCGCATGACGCGCGGCGCGAGCTTCGAGCCGAGGACGACGGCGAGCGAGCTCGGGACCAGCGCGAGCCCCGCGCCCAGCGGCGTGTAGCCCAGCACGTTCTGTGCGTACAGGGTCATGAAGAACCACATGCAGAACATGGCGGAGCCGCAGAGGAACATCGCCGCGTTCGCCGATGACACCGAGCGCAGGCGGAACAGCTTCAGCGGCATCAGAGGTGTCGGGCTGCGCGCCTCGGTCAGCAGGAAGAGGCCCAGCAGCACAAGGCCCGCGCACAGCGGCACCAGCGTGGCGGCCGCTGCCCAGCCCTCGGCCTCCGTCTGCACGATGCCGTACGAGAGCGTGGCGAGCCCGGCCGTCACCAGCAGCGCGCCCGGCAGATCGAGCCGCCGTCCGTCCCCGCCCCGGCTCTCCGTGAGCGAGAGCACGGCCCCGGCCAGCACGAGGGCGCCGACAGGCACATTGATCAGCAGCACCCAGCGCCAGGACAGCGTGTCCACCAGGACGCCGCCGACAAAGCCGCCGGCCGCCCCGCCACCCGCTCCGACGGCGGTCCACGTCGCGATGGCACGCGCGCGTGCCGCTCCTTCCGGCACGGCCGACGTGAGGATCGTCAGAGTCGACGGAGCGAGCACGGCCGCGCCGAGCCCTTGTGCGGCGCGCGCGGCGAGCAGCTGCCAGCCCTCCTGCGCGATTCCGCCCGCCAGCGAGGCCAGCGTGAACAGGCCGAGGCCTATCAGGAACATGCGCTTGCGCCCGTACAGGTCCCCGGCCCGGCCGCCCATCAGCATGAACCCGGCGAAGGCGATCGAGTACGCGTTGACCACCCACTGCAGTCCCGGGGCACTCAACCCCAGATCGGCCCGCATCGAGGGCAGCGCCACATTGACGACGGACACGTCGAGGACCACGAGGAACTGTCCGGCACAGGCCGCGGCGACCACCAGCCAGGTCGGCGGGGCGCTGCGGCGGACGGACGGGGAGGTGTCGGTGGCGGCTCGGGACATGGGTGCCATGCTCTCAATCGTCCGGCCTTCAGGGCATCGGGATTTCGCTGCACGCTACATCGGCCAGAGGGACTAGGACTCGCCTCACCACATAGGCGACAGGAACCAGGGCTCGCCTCACCGCCGTCCGTCAGTCTCGCGGCAGGCCGAGGATCCGTTCGGCGACCACGTTGAGCTGCACCTGCGTCGTACCGCCCGCGATGGTCAGACAGCGCGACAGCAGAAAGCCGTGCACGGCCCGCTCCCCCGCGCCCTCGCGCACCGCGCCCGCCGGGCCCAGCAGCTCCAGGGCCAGCTCCGCCACCTTCTGCTGGTGCGCGGTCTGGACGAGCTTGCGGACGGACGCGCCCGCGCCCGGCTCCACTCCCGACACCTGCTGCAGGGTCGTGCGCAGCCCGATACAGGCCAGCGCGTGCGCCTCCGCCATGAGCGCCCCGATACGGGCCCTGCCGGCTCCGTCCAGGTCGGCGGCGCGCGCGATGAGCGCCTCGAGGCCCGTGTCGAACGTCAACTGGTCGGCCATGTGGACGCGTTCGTTGCCGAGCGTGTTGCGGGCGACCTTCCACCCCTCGTCGACCGCGCCGACCACGGCGTCCGCCGGCAGCAGCACGTCGTCGAACCACACCTCGTTGAACATCGATTCGCCGGTGATCTCCTTCAACGGACGGATACCGATCCCGTCGGTGCGCTTCATGTCGACGACGAAGTAGGTGAGCCCCTTGTGCTTGGGCGCCTCGGGATTCGTACGGGCGAGGAGGATGCCGTAGTCGGCGCGGTGGGCCGCCGACGTCCACACCTTCTGCCCGTTGATCCGCCACCGCCCGTCCGCCGTCCTCTCGGCCCTGGTCCGCAGGGATGCGAGGTCGGACCCGGCGCCGGGCTCGGAGAACAGCTGGCACCAGAGCAGGTCGCCGCGGAGGGTCGGCAGCAGATGGCGCTCCTTCTGGTCCTCCGTCCCGTACGCGATCAGCGAGGGCACCACCCAGGTGGCGACGGAGAGGTCGCTGAGGCGCACACCGGCTGCCGCGAGCTCAGCCTGTACGGCGAGCTGCTGGACGGGGCCGGCGCCGAGACCGTACGGCTCGGGCAGATGCGGCGCGGCGTAGCCGGTGGGCGCGAGCGCACGGCGGGCCGCTGCCGGGTCCAGCCCGCGTACTCCTTCGATCACCTTCCGCGCCCGCGCCCGATACGGCTCCGCCTCCTCGGGAAGCTCCAGCCGCAGCTCGCGGCGCGCCCCGCCCTCGGCCGGCCGCAGGGCCCGCAGCCGATGTGCGTCCCCGTTCCCCGCCAGCTGCCGCGCGACCAGCGCCCGGCGCAGATACAGATGCGCGTCATGTTCCCAGGTGAACCCGATGCCGCCGAGGATCTGGACGCAGTCCTTGGCGCAGGAGCACGCGGCGTCCAGCGCGGCACCGGCGGCGAGCGCGGTGACGAGGCCCCTGACACCGCGGACCACGCCGCTGGCACCACGGACGCCTGGCCGATCGGACCCGTCTCGCTCACCGGACGGCTCCTCGTCCGCCGCCTCGTCCGCCGCCCGTGCCGCGTCCCACACCAGCGCCCGCGCCTGCTCGACCCGCACCAGCATGTCCGCGCACAGATGCTTGACGCCCTGGAACCGCCCGATGGGCCGCCCGAACTGCTCACGCACCTTGGCGTACTGCACGGCCGTGTCCAGCGCCCACGCCGCGGTGCCACAGGCATCTGCGGCGAGGACGAGGTCCGCGAGGTCCCGTACGAGCGCCGAGTCCACGGCGAGCACCCGGTCCGCCAGCACCCGTACACCGTCCGCCGTGACCTCGGCGGTGGGCCGCGTCGGGTCGGCGCTGTCGTGCGGGCGCACCACGAGGTCGGCCGCGTCGACGGCGAACCAGAGCGTGCCGCCCGCCGCCTCGGCCTCCAGCAGCAGGAGATCGGCGTCGGCTCCGGACAGTACGGGCGGCGCGGTGCCCTCGAGCACATAACCGCGTTCGGCACCGGCAGGGTCCAGAGGGCCCTCGCACGGGACAGCCGTCATCGTGCCGGTGCCGAGCGCCACGGCCCCAATGCGCTCGCCGCAACCCAGCGCACGCACCAGCTCTCCCACCCCGGCCCGGCACAGCACGGCCGACGCCAGCACACTGGACAGATACGGCCCCGGTAGCGCGCCCCGCGCGGCCTCCTCCAGTACGACGGCGAGGTCGACGAGATCACCGCCCCCGCCGCCGTACTCCGCGGGAAGGTGGACGCCGAGCAGCCCCTGCCCGGCCAGCTCGTCCCAGTACGCCGGACGGCCACCGGCGCCCGGCGGTGCGTCGAGGAGCCCCCGCGCCTCCTCCGGCGGCACGGTGCGCGCGATCCAGCCGCGCACGGCCTGGGCCAGTTCCCGCTGCTCCGCCGTGATGCCGATCCCCATGTGAATCCTCGCTCACCGGTCGCCGCGACTGGGTCGTCCGAGCCGCCGACAGGGTAGAACACGTTTCAATCTGACGGAAGGTCAGCAGCAGTGTCCGCACCCCGTCGCCCCAGGCAGCGGAGGTGTACGGCAGCATGGGGGCACCCACACGCACGTACGAGACGTACCTGGCGCCCCAACCCGGAGGAACCCCGCATGGCAGCCGAGCCCACCCCACAGGCCCCGGCCCAGGCACACGCCCAGGCACCGGCATCGGCATCGGCATCGGCACCGAAGCCGGACGTGCTCGCCGCGTTCGAGGCGGCCAAGGGCTTCATGCCGGTGTCCGAGGGGCTCGCCCTGTACACGGCGGCGGTCGAGGCGGGGCGGCTCGGGCTTCCGCTCCTCGAGGTCGGCACATACTGCGGCCGCTCCACCATCCTGCTCGCCGACGCCGCCCGCGCGGCCGGCGTCACCGCGGTCACGGTCGACCACCACCGCGGCAGCGAGGAGCAGCAGCCGGGCTGGGAGTACCACGACCCGGAGACCGTCGATCCCGAGATCGGCCGGATGGACACGCTTCCCCTGTTCCGCCGGACCCTCCACAAGGCGGGCCTCGAGGACCACGTCATCGCGCTCGTGGGCCGCTCGCCGCAGGCCGCACGCCTCTGGAGCAGCCCGCTGGGCCTGGTGTTCATCGACGGCGGCCACACGGACGAGCACGCGACCGCCGACTACGAGGGGTGGGCACCGCACGTGGCCGAGGGCGGTCTGCTGGTGATCCACGACGTGTTCCCCGACCCGGCCGACGAGTTCACCGGCCAGGCCCCGTACCGCGTCTACCTCAGGGCCCTCGAGTCCGGCGCGTTCACGGAGGTCTCGGTGACCGACTCGCTGCGCGTCCTGTGTCGAACCGGCCACGGCAGCTGACCTCGCGGTTAGAGTCGCCCCGTGTCGTACGCATTCCCGGACAGCGATCCCCGTCCGCCGCGCCGGTCCCGTCGCGGGCCGCTGACCGTGGCGGTCGTCGCCCCTGTGGCGGCGGCTCTCGCGGGGTGGCTCGTCTGGCAGGCGGTGGCCGACTCCGGCGACGGCGGGACTCCGAAGGCCGCGCCGCCGTCGCAGCAGCAGTCGTCCGCGGCGGCGGGCGCAGCGCCCGCGTCCCCGACCGCGTCCGACCGGGACAAGCCCGACGACGCCGACGACGGCACGGACGGGGACAAGAACGACGGGAACCAGGGCGACGAGGCCTCGTCCTCCGCCCCCGCCGCGACCGGCCCGCTCAAGGGCAAGGTCGTCGTGATCGACCCGGGCCACAACCCGGGGAACTTCCGGCACACGGCCGAGATCAGCCGCCTCGTGGACATCGGCACCCACCGCAAGGAGTGCGACACGACCGGCACGTCCACCAACGCCGGTTACGCCGAGGCGCAGTTCACGCTTGACGTCTCCCGTCGGCTGCGCGCGCTGCTCGAAAAGCAGGGGGCGACCGTCAGATTCACACAGGACGGCGACCGCGCCTGGGGACCGTGCGTCGACGAGCGCGCCCGTATCGGCAACAAGGCGGGCGCCGACGCCGTCGTGTCCGTGCACGCCGACGGCTCCGCGGCGGGCAACCGCGGCTTCCACGTGATCCTTCCCGGGTCCGTGAAGGCGGGTGCCGCCGACACCCGCGCGATCGTCGGCCCCTCGCGCGAGCTGGGCGAACGTATCGCGGGCAACTTCGTCCGGGTGACCGGCAGTGCCCCCTCCAACTACGTCGGCAACGGCACGGGCCTCGTCGTCCGCCGGGACCTGGGCGGGCTCAATCTCTCCACTGTTCCCAAGGTGTTCATCGAGTGCGGCAACATGCGCGACAGCAAGGACGCGGCCCTCGTGACGAGCGGCGCATGGCGGCAGAAGGCGGCGCAGGGGATCTCTGAGGGAATCGTGAGTTTCCTGCGCGGGTAGATCCCGGTAGCTGCCGTCCCGGACGACACCCCGAGCGGCCGGACGATAATGTCGACCGTACGATCTGGGGGGCCATCCCCGCGCTGCGCACCGCGAGCCTCGCGGCCAACGGCGGCCGACAGCGCGCCGGCATGGCGACAGCGACGCCCACCGACGACCGATGAGACGACGACGAAGGATCTGAAGTGAATATCCGCTCCCTCACTAGAGGCGACGGCGTGGTGATCGGAGCAGCGGTGCTGCTGTTCGTCGCCTCGTTCCTCGACGTAGCCGGCTGCAGCGGCGACTTCTGCGACGCGGCAGTAGACTCCCCGAACTCCTGGGAACTCCTCTCGCTCGCGCTCGGTACGTACATGACCGGTGTGATCGGTGCCGCACTGGTCGTGGTCGCCCGCGGGCTGCCGCAGCCGCGCAAGGTGGTGGGTCTGGACCTCGGGCAGCTCGGAGTGGCGCTGACGCTCGCCGCCGCGTGGGGCTCGTTCTGGTGGATCATCGACGCAGAGAACGCCGGTGCCGGCCTCGTCCTCGGCCTGATCGCCACCCTGGTCCTGGCCGGCGCCGCCATCGCCACCCCGCTCGTTCCCGCCCTGAAGGGCGCCCTCCTCCCCGCCCCGCGCCCGCAGGCCCCGAGCCCCTACGGCGCCCAGCCTCAGGGTGGCTACGGCTACCCGGGCGTCCAGCAGCAGCCCTACGGCGGCCAGCCGGGCCAGCCCCACCAGCCATACGGTGCGCAGCCGGGTCAGCCGCAGCAGGCCCAGGCCCCGCAGCCGCAGCCGCACCCGCAGGCCCAGCCGGCGGCGGAGTTCTCGCCGTTCTGGTTCGCCGTGCCGGTGCCGCGTCCGCTGTTCGCGGAGGACGGCTCGCAGACGCCGATCGCCGAACTCGCTCCCGGCACCTGGTACCTGGCGGTCGACCAGCGCGGCCCGGCCCTGGTGGCCCAGACGCAGGACGGCCGCCGCGGCGTGCTGCAGGACACCACGGGCATCCAGCGCGGCTGACGCCGTAGCACTGAGCCCCACTCGTCGGCCCCTCGCCCTTCCGGGCGGGGGGCCGTTGCCGTACAATCACCGGACACCGAAACTGACGCATCGTCAGCTACGTACACCGCGACCGGAGGGGGCCCGGCATGCGCCTCGGACTCGCACTCGGCTACTGGGGCCGCGGCCCGGACCTCCGCCACCTCGAACTCGCCCGCGAGGCGGAACGGCTCGGCTACGACTCCGTGTGGACCGCCGAGTCCTGGGGCTCCGACGCCTTCACGCCGCTGACCTGGATCGCGGCCCACACGTCACGTATCAGGCTCGGCACCGCCGTGGCGCAGATGTCCGCCCGCTCCCCCACCACCACGGCGATGCACGCGCTCACGCTCGACCACCTCTCGGGCGGCCGGATGATGCTGGGCCTCGGCCTGTCCGGGCCGCAGGTCGTCGAGGGCTGGTACGGACGGCCGTTCCCGAAGTCGCCGCTGACCGCGACCCGGGAGTACGTGGACGTGATCCGGCAGGTCCTCAGGCGCGAGGCCCCGGTCGAGCTCGACGGGCGCTTCCACGCCCACCCGTACCGCGGCGAGGACGGCACCGGGACCGGCAAACCGCTCAAGCCGATCACCCACCCCCTCCGCGCCGATCTGCCGGTCCTGCTCGGCGCCGAGGGTCCGAAGAACATCGCACAGACGACCCGGATCGCGGACGGCTGGCTGCCGCTGTACTGGTCGCCGACCCGCACCGAGGTGTACGAAGCGTCGCTGGCCCACCTGCCCGAGGACTTCCTCATCGCGCCGATGGCCCGCGCGAAGGTCTGCGACGACGTCGCCGAGGGTCTGCTGCCCGTCAAGGCGATGCTCGGCTTCTACATCGGCGGCATGGGGCACGCCTCGCGCAACTTCCACGCCGACCTGATGGCCCGTATGGGGTATGAGGAGGAGGCGCGGCGCATCCAGGAGCTCTTCCTCGCGGGGCGGCGCGAGGAGGCAGTGCTCGCCGTGCCCGACGCGTTCGCGGACGAGATCTCGCTGGTCGGGCCGTGCGAACGCATCGCGGAACGGCTGGAGTTGTGGCGCAAGGGACCGGTCACGGACCTCCTCGTCCTCGCACCGGACCCGCACACGCTGCGCGTCCTGGCGGAGCTGAACTCATAGCCCTACGAGCAGCAGGTCCGCCGCACGGGGTTTCGCGACCGCACAAGCGGCAATCCGAGAGGTATGTCGCCTCGATATCCGAACGGCACCAAACAGGCGGGTACGGTCATCGCGACCGTCGCGGACATCATGGCCGTCATCCTCGGCCTGTGGATCCTGATGTACCTGCTGGACGCGAACCGCGCGAACGACCTCGTGCAGTTCATCCATGACGCCGCCCGCTGGCTGGCGGGCTGGTCCCACGACCTGTTCACGTTCGACGCGGAGTGGGCGCGCGTCGTCGCGGGCTACGGCCTCGCGGCGGTCGTGTACCTCGTCGCCGGGCACGCGATCGCCAACCGGCTGCACCGAGACTGACGACAGCAGGCCGCTGCACCCACGGCACCCGCCGTGTGCAGCGGCCCGCTATGCGCAGCAGTCCGGGTCCAGGCCCCACGGCAGGCGCTCCCCGCTGAACACCGCGCAGGTCGCCTCGTCCCCGCCCAGGGCCGCGACGGCGAGCAGCACGGAACCGGCCGTCCAGGTCGTCAGCTCCTCGGGCCAGATCACCCCGTCGTCGAAGACATAGCCCGTCCAGTACAGGCCCGACTCCGGATCGCGCAGGTGCTGGATGGACTGCAGGATCTCCAGGGCCCGGTCGGACTCGCCCACCGCCCAGAGCGCCAGGGCGAGTTCGGCCGACTCACCGCCCGTCACCCAGGGGTTGGGGACGACGCAGCGTACGCCGAGCCCGGGGACGACGAAGCGCTCCCAGCCCTCCTCGATACGGGACTTGGCCTCGACCCCCGTCAGCGCGCCGCCGAGGACCGGGTAGTACCAGTCCATCGAGTAGCGGTCCTTGTCGAGGAACCGCTCCGGGTGGCGGCGTATCGCATGGCGGAGCGCCCCTACGGCCAGCTCCCAGTCGGGCTGCGGCTCTTCGCGCTGCTCGGCGATGGCGAGCGCGCAGCGCAGCGCGTGATGGACGGAGGAGCAGCCGGTGAGCAGCGCGTCCGTGACGGGTGTGCCGTCGGCCTCCCGCTTCCACCCGATCTGGCCGCCGGGCTGCTGCAGCTTCAGTACGAACTCGACCGCGGCGCGGACCGTGGGCCACATGCCGTCGAGGAAGGTGTCGTCGCCGGTGGCGAGGTAGTGGTGCCAGACGCCAACGGCGATGTACGCACAGAAGTTGGACTCGCTGCCGCGGTCCGTGACGTCATGCGGGTCGCCGTCGGCGTAGGCCGCGTACCAGGAGCCGTCCGGGTTCTGGTGGCGCGCCAGCCACTCGTACGCGCGGGCGGCCGCCTCGTGTTCACCGGCCGCGTCCAGTGCCATCGCGGCCTCGGTGTGGTCCCACGGGTCGAGGTGGTGCCCGCGGAACCACGGGATCGCCCCGTCCTCGCGCTGGACGCCGAGGACGGCCCGGACGGTGGCGGCGGCCTGCTCGGCGGTGAGGACGCCGGGCAGGACGAGGTGTTCGGTCCTCTCGGGGCTCGTCACGCCTGGGCCGCCCCGGCGACCGCGCTGGCGTCCTGGGCCGCCGCGGCCTTGGGCAGGTGCGGCTTGGTGGCGTACGCGACGAAGCTCTTGCCGACGACCGGGTTGAGCAGCTGCTCCGCGAGCCGGGTGGCGAGGGGCTTCTTCATGATGTCCCAGACCAGCAGCTTGTGATACGCGCGCACGGGCAGCGCCTTGTCGTTGTCGACACCGAACGCGCACTTCAGCCACCAGTACGGCGAGTGGAGGGCGTGGGCGTGGTGCGTGCCGTACGGCTTGAGTCCGGCCTCGCGCATCTTGGCGAGCAGCTCGTCCGCCTTGTAGATGCGGATGTGGCCGCCCTCGACCTCGTGGTAGGCGTCGCTGAGGGCCCAGCACACCTTCTCAGGCCCGTACCGGGGGACGGTGACAGCGATACGGCCGCCCGGCTTCAGCACCCGGACCATCTCGGCGAGCACTCCCTTGTCGTCGGGGATGTGCTCCATGACCTCGGAGATGATCACGACGTCGAAGGACTCGTCGGGGAAGGGCAGCGCGAGGGCGTCCCCTTCCATGGCGGTGGCCGTGGCCCCGGCCGGGGCCTCCCCTGCCTCCTTCATCGCCGCGAACCACTTGGCGACCTCGCGGATCTCCTCGCCGTTCTGGTCGAGGGCCACGACCTGCGCGCCGCGCCGGTAGCACTCGAAGGCGTGCCGCCCGGCCCCGCACCCGAGGTCCAGCACACGGTCACCCGGGGCGAGCGGGAACCGGGAGAAGTCGACGGTCAGCACGTGGCCCTGCTTTCGCGGTCGGGGGTGGGGGTCGTGGGGGTTTCGGGGGCGGCCTGGAGGACCTGGCCCGGGGAGCCGTTGGGGCCGCCGGCCGTGGAGTGGCTGAGACCGGCGGACGCGGACTCGGCGATCGCCTCGCGGTACCGCTCGGCGGTACCGCGTGCCGCCTGCGCCCACGTGAAGTGCCGCAGCACCCGCTCCCGCCCGGCGGAGCCGAGCCGTAGCCGCAGCTCGGGGTCCCCGAGGAGCCGCGCGAGCGCGGCGGCCAGCGCGCCCGCGTCGCCCGGCGGCACGGCGAGGCATGTCTCGCCGTCGGCCCCGGCGACCTCCGGGATGGCTCCGCCCGTCGTCGCGACGAGGGGCGTCCCCGTCGCCATGGCCTCCGCGGCGGGCAGGGAGAACCCCTCGTACAGGGAGGGGACACAGGCGACCTGGGCGGACCGTACGACGTCGACGAGCTCGGCGTCGGAGATGCCCTTGACGAACTCGACGGCGCCCTCGAGCCCGTACCGCTCGATGGCCTGGGCCACCGGCCCGTCCTCGGCGCGCTTGCCGACGACGACGAGGTGGGCGGCGGGGTTCTCGGTGCGCAGCTTCGCCAGTGCCTCGATCAGGTACACGAGCCCCTTGAGCGGCACGTCCGCGCTGGACGTCGTCACGATCCGGCCCGGCACCTCGGCCACGGAGGGATCGGGCGAGAACAGTTCGGTGTCGGCCCCGATGTGCACGACGTGGATACGGTCCCCGCGCACCCCGAGGTGGTCGACGATCTCCTGCTGCGACGTACCCGAGACGGTGAGCACCGACGGCAGGCGCCGGGCGACGCGCTTCTGCATGCGCGTGAAGGCGTACCAGCGGCGGACGGACGCGCGCCGCCTCCAGTTCGCTGCGGCGTCGAGCTCCAGCTGCCGGTCGACGGTGATGGGGTGGTGGATGGTCGTGACGAGCGGCGCGCCGAGCGCCGGAGCGCCGCCCAACAGCCCGTACCCGAGGGTCTGGTTGTCGTGGACGACGTCGAACTCACCGCGCCGCGCGCGCAGATGGCGCCGTGCGCGCAACGAGAAGGTCAGCGGTTCGGGGAAGCCCCCGGTCCACATCGTGCCGACCTCGAGGGCGTCGATCCAGTCGCGGTACTCGTCGCGCTTCGGGGTGCGGAAGGGGTCCGGCTGCCGGTACAGGTCGAGGCTGGGCAGCTCGGTGAGCGTGAGGCCCTCGAGCCCCTCGCCCTCGTCGAGCACGGGATACGGCTGGGAGCCGATCACCTCGACCTGGTGGCCGAGCCGGACGAGCTCGCGCGAGAGGTGGCGCACGTAGACGCCCTGGCCCCCGCAGAACGGGTTCCCCTTGTACGTGAGAAGCGCGATGCGCAGCGGCCCGTCACCGGCGCCGGTGCTTCCGGCGCGGCGGTCGGCGCGCGCTGCGGGCCCTCTGGACGGCTGCGGGGCGGAGTCGGCGGCGGAGCCCGCACGAGGGCCTGTCTCAATGGCCTCAGCGGTCACTCCGGGCCCCCTTCTCACGACACTTTCACGCGAGACTACGCGTGGGCGGTAATCTAGAACAAGTTTCAGACTTGATCGCTCAAGGACCACTGAATTTACCGGCAGGTAGCCGCGCTGTGAGCAGCGGATCAGGTGATTCGCACCACGGCCGGCACGCACCGTCCGGGCGCCCTGCCATGCTGTGTCATCGCTTTTCCGTGTTCTTCCTCGCTCTTCTTGCTGAACGTCATGGAACGGGACCTATGCCTGCGGAAGTCAAGATCGCGCAATCGGCGACCCCTCCGCTCACCGAACGCCAGGAGGCACGCCGCCGCCGGATCCTGCACGCCAGCGCGCAACTGGCCAGCCGGGGCGGCTTCGACGCGGTGCAGATGCGCGAGGTGGCCGAGTCCTCACAGGTGGCGCTCGGCACGCTCTACCGGTACTTCCCGTCGAAGGTCCATCTGCTGGTCGCCACCATGCAGGACCAGCTGCAGCATCTGCACACGACACTGCGCAAGCGCCCGCCGGCCGGCGAGTCGCCCGCCGATCGGGTCGCCGAGACCCTGATGCGCGCCTTCCGCGCCCTCCAGCGGGAACCGCACCTCGCGGACGCCATGGTGCGCGCCCTGACGTTCGCCGACCGCAGCGTCAGCCCCGAGGTCGACCAGGTCTCCCGCCAGACGACGGCGATCATCCTCGACGCCATGGGCATCGACGACCCGACCCCCGAACAGCTCTCCGCGGTCCGCGTCATCGGCCACACCTGGCACTCGGCGCTCATCACCTGGCTCTCGGGCCGCGCCTCGATCGCCCAGGTCAAGATCGACATCGAGACGGTCTGCCGGCTGATCGACGTCACGTCGCCACCGCGCTGACGGCGCCTGCTCCTCGGCCGGAGAGGCGCTGCCTACTCCTCCGGCTGGGCGGGTCCCTGCCTACTCCTCTGACGGGAAGGCCCGCACTACTCCTCCGCGGGAAGGCCCGCACCACTCCTCCGCGGGAAGGCCCGTACCTACTCCTCGGGTGGGAAGACCGGTTCCCCCGATCCGACGAGTGTGATCGTGATCGCCTCCACCGGGCAGCCCTCCGCCGCCGCCAGCACCCGCTCGTTGGCGTCCGTGTCGGGGTCGGCGGGGTGGGACTGGCGGGCGGTGTCGAGGCGGAAGTCGTCCGGGGCGTGGTTGGTGCACATCGCGGCGCCGATGCAGAGGGAACGGTCGACCTCCACGTGCCAGCGGTCGCCCATCAGGCACCCGCTCCCTCGTGGCCCGCGCCTGTCCCCTCGTATCCGGCAGGCAGGTGGATCATCTTGTGCTCCAGATACTCGCTGAATCCCTCGGGCCCGAACTCCCGCCCGAGGCCGGAGTTCTTGTAGCCACCGAAAGGGCCGAGCATGTCGAGGCTGAAGGTGTTGACGGAGTAGGTGCCCGTGCGGACCTGGCGGGCGATGTCGATGCCGTGGGCCGTGTCCGCCGTCCAGACGCTGCCGCTCAGGCCGTAGTCGGAGTCGTTGGCGATCTTCACGGCCTCGGTCTCGTCGCCGTACGGGAGCAGGGAGATGACGGGGCCGAAGATCTCCTCGCGGGCGATCCTCATGGAGTTGTCGACGTCGCCGAAGAGCGTGGGCTCGACGTACCAGCCGCGCTCGAGACCCGCCGGACGGCCGCCTCCCGTAAGGACTTTGGCGCCCTCTTCCTGACCGATGCGGATGTAGTCGAGGTTGCGCTGCTGCTGGCGCCGGGCGACGAGCGGGCCGACCTGGGTGGCGGGGTCGAGCGGGTCGCCGACCACGAGGCCGCTCGCCGCGGCGGCGAAGGCGTCGGCGAACTCGTCGTAGCGGGAGCGCGGCACGAGGATGCGGGTCTGGGCGACGCAGGCCTGGCCGTTGTTCATCCAGGCGGCCGGGACGATGCCCTGCACGGTGGTGTCGAGGTCGGCGTCCGGCAGGATCACGGCCGCCGACTTGCCTCCGAGCTCCAGCGTCACGCGCGTGAGGTTCCGGGACGCGACCTCCATCACGCGCCGGCCGGCGGCGACCGACCCGGTGAAGGACACCTTGTCGATGCCGGGGTGCCCGACCAGGTACTCGCTGACCTCGCGGTCCGCGGGGAGGATCGACAGGACGCCCTCCGGCAGCCCGGCTTCCCTGACGATCTCAGCGAGGATGTACGCGTCGAGGGGCGACTCGGGCGACGGCTTCAGGACGACGGTGCAGCCGGCGAGCAGCGCGGGTGCCAGCTTCGCGGCGGCCGTGAACTGCGGGACGTTCCACGGCACCACGGCCGCCACGACGCCCGCGGGCTCACGCCGGACGAGGATCTTCCCGAGAACGCCGTCGCGCTCCTCCTCGTACGTGAAGGAGCGCGCGACCGTGATCGCGGCGTCCCACACCATCATCGCGCCGAGCGCCTGCGCGAGAACGCTCCAGGAGTACGGGGAGCCGTTCTCGGAGGAGATGACGCGGGCGATCTCCTCGTGGCGCACCGCTATCGCGTCCTTGATCCGGCCGACGACCTCGATCCGCTCATCGAGTGTCATACGAGGCCAGGGCCCCTCGTCGAACGCCGTGCGGGCGGCGGCGACGGCGCGGTCGACGTCGGCGGGCGCGGCGTGCGGCACGCGGCCGATGACCTCTTCGGTGTGCGGCGAGATCACCTCGATGACGTTCGCGCCGAGGGGGTCGGTCAACTCTCCGCCGATGAACAGCTGTCCGTGTTCCACGAGCTCGGTCATGGGCGACTGCCTCCTGGGGAGCTGGGCGATCCTGGGCGTGCACGCCAATATCTGACGCTGCATCAGAACTGATACCAGTTCCAGTCGGAGGAGTCCACGGACGGCACAGGAACACCCGACGGGTCGCCCGCCAGGCGCCCGGCACACCTGGGGCGCCCCGAAGTCGGTCGTCTCAAGCGACCAATGAAACTTGTTCTACTCTACAGTTGGAGTTGAACATCCTGTTCCAAGCAGAACTGCAAGCAGAGCTGATGAGGCGTCAGGGAGTGGGGAGTCGATGACACAGGTGACCGACCACCGCGGGGGTGTGCATTCCCTCAGGGTCCCCATCCCGGACAACCCCCTCGGCCACACCCTGGTCTACGTCCTCGACACCGACCGCGGCCCGGTGCTGATCGACACCGGCTGGGACGACCCGGCCTCCTGGGACGCGCTGGCGGACGGCCTCACGGCCTGCGGCACCTCGCCCGCCGAGATCCACGGTGTGGTCATCACCCACCACCACCCCGACCACCACGGCCTGTCGGCCAGGGTCCGCGAGGCGTCCGGCGCCTGGATCGCCATGCACGCGGCGGACGCCTCCGTCGTACGCCGTACCCGCGAGAACCCTCCCGACCGCTGGTACGCCTACATCACCGGCAAGCTCATCGCCGCCGGCGCCCCCGAGGAGCATGTGGCCCCACTGCTCGCCGTCCGCGCGTCCGGCCGCATGCGTACCCTGCCAGGCTTCGACGCGGCGCTCCCCGACCGCGACATCACGCCCGGCGAACTCCTCGACCTGCCCGGCCGCCGCCTCCGGGCGATCTGGACACCGGGCCACACTCCCGGCCACGTCTGCCTGCACCTGGAGGAGAACCACCCGGCGGGCCTCCCCGGCCGCGGCCGCCTCTTCTCCGGCGACCACCTGCTCCCCGAGATCACCCCGCACATCGGCCTGCACGAGGACCCCGACGACGCCACCGTGACCGACCCCCTGGGCGACTACCTCGACTCCCTGGAGCGGATCGGCCGCCTGGGCGCGGCAGAGGTCCTCCCCGCCCACCAGCACGCCTTCACTGACGCCGCGTCCCGCGTACGCGAGCTGCTGACCCACCACGAGGACCGCCTCACCGACCTCCTGACCCACCTCGCCCACCCTCTCAACCCCTGGCAGCTCGCCGAGCGCATGGAGTGGAACCGCCCCTGGGACCAGATCCCCTACGGCTCACGCACCATCGCGGTCTCGGAGGCGGAGGCCCATCTGCGCCGCCTGGTGAAGCTGGGTCGGGCGGAGGCGGTGGCGGGGAGTGATCCGGTGGCGTATGTGGCGGTGTGACCTTCTGCTGTACGCGGCCGCGGCACCCTTTGGCCGTTCCCAGGCCCCCTGGCGGTTCAGCGACCGGTCCGAGTGAGAAGTTCGCGTATCAAGGTCTGTGCCTCGTCAAGGAGTTCCACCTCGCGTCGGCTCATGGTGGGATTCGCCGCCCGCCGCTCCACGGCCTGGTGTAGGCCCCCGCAGTTCGTGTCTGTCCGGGCAGCCGGGTCCGCGCAGTCGGCAAGCAGTGCGGCCAGTGCCTCGTGGGCCATCTGCGCGTGCGGCTCCCTGTTCACCGCAACCTGCGCCAGGATGACGGCCGACATCCCCCAGTCGAGGTCCGGGTGCCCCTCCTCGGCGTTGGCCCAGTCGATCACCACCGGACCCCGCTGGGTGAGCAGCACATTCTCCGGGTGCAGGTCCAGGTGCAGGACACGGACGCCGGGGTCGTCGGATACACGGGCCGGAAGGGCATGCAGTTCGCGCAGCAGCCGCGCGAGCGTCGCCCCCGCTTCTGCCGCGGTCAGCACGCCACCGGCCAACGCCTCCAGCATGGTCGGCCCGGACAGTCGAGCGGATCGGCGGGCGTACGGCCGATGCGGCGGTACGTCGCCGAGATCGCGCGCACGATGCGTGAGCAGCAGAAGCTGTCCCAGGAGCAGTTGGGCAAGAGGATCGGTTACACGGGGTCGGCGGTGAGCGCGATGGAGACGTGCGCGCAGCCAGCTGACGCACCTCGCCGAGTGCGCCCGGCGTGCGAGCTGCGACGCGTGCTGCACGCGGCCGCCGAGGTCGGTGACCCGTTCCCCCCGCTCTGCCTGGCGGTCGAGCAGGTTGTACGCGCCGCACGCCTGATACGGGAACACCCGGTGACGGAGGCAGCCGCCCGGACGGCTCCCGACCTGCTCCTCAAGTCGCTGACCGGACCGGCCACGCCCCTGCACACGCAGGCACTGCACTGGTTGTACGAGCGACTCGATGTGCTGCGCTTCCACAAAGATCTGGAGTCCACGGGACGACTCATCCTCACTGTCGCCGCTCCGTTTGCGCTCCTCCCGCCTACGCCCAAGAGCCGCGACGAGCGCAACCGGCTCGACACCCGGCTACGGTCGGCTCTGCACGCCTGCCTTTCGCCCGCCCCGCCCTGCACCGCATGTGCTCCACCCCGCCAACTCGCGTCAGGAAGCCCTGAACCCGGGTCGTGACCAGCGAGGGCGATCTCGGATCGAAGTGCGGTATGAAGTGAATCATGACCGACAAGGCATTCGTGATCGTCTCCGGGCTGCCCGCCAGCGGCAAGACGACTCTGGCCCTCGGCATCAGCACGCGCCTCGGACTACCCGTCGTCGACAAGGACACGATCCTCGAAGCCCTCTACGACTCGCTCGGCATCGGTGACGGCGTGTGGAGACAGCGGCTCAGCCGGGCTGCCGACGAGGTGCTCTTCGCGCTCGCGGCGGAGGCCGGGCAGGCCGTGCTGGTCAACTGGTGGCACCACGACACCGCGCCCGCGCGGCTGCGCGGTCTCGGGGCACGGCTCGTAGAGGTGTACTGCGACTGCGATCCGGGGCTTGCGGCCCAGCGGTTCCGAGCCCGGCGACGACATCCCGGGCATCTCGACCCCGACCTGAGCGACGAGCAGGTCGCCAAGAGGATCGCAGCGTTGCGGGAGTCGTATCCGGGACCGCTGCGGCTCGGCGGGCCGACTGCGATCGTCGACACCAGTGGCCCGGTGGACACCGTCGCCGTCGCCGCGCGGGTCGGGGCGCTGCTGCACGGGACAGCCACGCCTCAAGACCGGCACAGCCGCCCCCTCCCCGTCTTCAACAGCGGACGTGCACTGACGTCCGAGGGCATGGACGACGCCATCTACGAGCAGATCAAGGAACGAGCGGGTCGGAAGCCTCGCCCTACGGGCCAGTAGGACTTCGCGTAAGGGCCGGTAGAGTGGGCCCGTCGTCATCATGCTCGTACCGGGGGGAAGCCGGTGCAATTCCGGCGCTGACCCGCAGCCGTGAGCCGTCGTCGTCGCCATCGCGTGACCCTCGTCGGCGAGTCGGAATGCCCCGTCGAGCGTGACCGGCTCGCGTCACCGGCACCCGCCGGTGACCGGCACCGTCGAGGCATACGGAGCCGGAGCCGCCCGGTGCCCGTGTGTGTGCCCGTGCTGCCCGGCTCCCCGCAGGGAGAGGCACCCGCCGATCATGAACGTTCGCCGCAGCGCCGCGGTACTGGCAGCCATCGCCGTGATCGGCACGGCCACGGCTCCGGCCGCCCTGGCGGACGACGCGTCCCCGTCGCCGTCCGTGGCGCTTCCCTCCGGGCTCTACGGCACGTCCGACCCGACGTATGACGGTGTGTGGCGGCAGTCTCTCGCGCTTCTGGCGCAGGACACCGTGGGCGTGAAGCCCGCCACGAAGGCCGTCGACTGGCTGACGGGGCAGCAGTGCGCGGATGGCGGCTTCGCGGCGTACCGGGCCGACGCGGACAAGGCGTGCGACGCCAAGACCGCCGTCGACAGCAACAGCACGGCAGCCGCCGTCCAGGCGCTCGCCGCGCTCGGCGGCCACGACAAGCAGGTCGGCAAGGCCGTGACGTGGCTCAAGTCCGTGCAGAACGAGGACGGCGGCTGGGGGTACGCGCCCGGCGGGGCGAGCGACACCAACTCCACGGGTGTGGTTGTCGGCGCGCTGGCCGCCGCGGGTGAGAAGCCGGCGGATGTGAAGTCCAAGGGTGGCAAGTCCCCGTACGACGCGCTTGTGCGGCTCTCCATCCCGTGCGACGAGGACGGCGGCGGCGCCTTCGCCTACCAGCCCGACAAGAAGGGCAAGCTCGCGGCCAACGCGGACGCCACGGCGGCAGGCGTGCTCGGCATGCTCGGCAAGGGACTCGTGACGACCGCCGGAAAGAAACCGGAAGACGGTTACATCTGCGGCAACAGCGACAAGAAGCTCACACCCGAGCAGGCCGCTCGCAACGGCGCCGCTTACCTCGCCGACACCCTCTTCGTGAACGGCTATCTGAAGTCCGTCCTGGCCGGTGCCGAAGACCAGCCCGACTACGGCAACACCGCCGACGCGGTCGTCGCACTTGCCGCGGAAGGATGGACCAAGTACACGAAGAAGCCAATCGCGTGGCTGGAGAAGAACTCCGCCGACTGGGCCGCGCAGAGCGGGCCCGCGGCGTACGCCCAGCTGGTCTTCGCGGCCCACGCCACTGGTACCGACCCGCGCGACTTCGGCGGCGAGGACCTGGTCTCCCTGCTCAACGAAACAGGCCCGGCCCCGCAGGCGTCCGAACAGAAGGGCGCCAAGGACGTCTCCACGCAGGTCAACACCGGGTACGGCGTCTACTGGATCATCGGCGTCGGTCTCGTCGCCGGTATCGGCATCGGCTTCCTGCTCAGCGGCCGTAACAAGAAGCAGCAGCTGTGATACGGCACCGGCTCGCCGCCCCGGCCCTCGGCCTGCTGCTCACCGTGCTGGGCGTCCTGCTCGGTGCCGGGCAGGCGCAGGCCGTGGGCTACCGCTACTGGTCGTTCTGGGAGCGAGACGGCGGCGCATGGGCGTACGCCAGCCAGGGGCCGTCGTTCGTGCGCCCCGAGGACGGGGCCGTGCAGGGCTTCCGGTTCGCCGTGAGCGAGGACTCGCAGGACTCCACGAAGCCGCGCGGGGACGCCGGCTTCGCCGCGATCTGCGCCGACACCCCGGCGAAGGACGGCACCAAACGGGTCGCGCTCGTCCTCGACTTCGGCACGGCCGAGGACGCGCCGGACGGCGAGACGCCGCCGAAGCCGCGTACCGCCTGCGCGCGGATCGCCGAGGACGCGACCACCGCCGACGCGCTCGCCGCCGTGGCCGGGCCGCTGCGGTACGACAGCAACGCGCTGCTGTGCGCCATCGCCGGCTATCCGGAGACAGGGTGCGGCGAGCAGGTGTCCGGCGCCGGGCGTCCCGGCGTGTCGGCGTCGTCGGACGGGAACGACGCGGTGGTGTCCACGAAGGCGGCGGGCGGCGGGCCCTCGCTGGGTCTGGTCGCCGGTATCGCCGTGGTCGCCGTGCTGGGCGTCGCCGTGATCTGGCAGGCACGCCGCCGCCGAGGCTGAGCGGGGCCACGACGATGACCAGCACCGCGCTCCGACGCGGGCTCGCCCCCGAAGCGGACCGCAGCAACGCCTTGCATCCCGGCGCCTGGTGGATCTGGGCGCTCGGGCTCGGCACCGCGGCGTCGCGGACCACGAACCCGCTGCTGCTCGCACTCCTCATCGGGGTCGCGGGGTACGTCGTCGTGGCACGGCGGACGGAGGCGCCCTGGGCGCGGTCGTACGGTGCCTTCGTCAAGCTCGGACTGGCCGTGATCGGGATCCGGCTGGTGTTCGCGGTGTTCCTCGGATCGCCCATTCCCGGCACGCACACCGTCGTCAGCCTGCCCGAGGTCCCGCTTCCCGAGTGGGCGCAGGGCGTGCGCGTCGGCGGCCGGGTGACAGCCGAGGGCCTGGTCTTCGCGCTGTACGACGGGATGAAGCTCGCCACGCTGCTGATCTGCGTGGGCGCGGCCAACGCCCTCGCCAATCCTGCGCGGCTGCTCAAGTCGCTGCCGGGTGCCCTGTACGAGGCGGGGGTCGCCGTCGTCGTCGCGCTGACCTTCGCGCCGCATCTCATCGCGGATGTGCAGCGGTTGCGGGCCGCGCGGCGGCTGCGCGGGCGTCCGGACCGCGGCCTGCGCGGGTTGCTGCAGGTCGGACTGCCTGTTCTGGAGGGCGCGTTGGAGCGGTCGGTGGCACTGGCAGCCGCGATGGACGCCCGCGGATACGGGCGGACCGCCCAGGTTCCGGCCGCCGTCCGGCGCACCACCGCCGTACTGACCCTGGGCGGGCTCATCGGTGTGTGCGCCGGAACGTACGGGCTGCTCACCGCGGAGGGTGCGACCTATGGCCTGCCCGTGCTGCTCGCCGGGCTCGTGGCCGCGCTGGCCGGACTGTGGCTGGGCGGCCGACGGTCCGTGCGCACCCGGTACCGGCCGGACGCGTGGGGTGTCCGGGCCTGGCTGGTCGCCGGCTCGGGGGTGGTGGTGGCGGCAGCGCTGATCGTCTCCGGTTCGTACGATCCCGCGGCCCTCCGCCCCGGCGTCGTACCGCTGTCCGCGCCCAGGCTGCCGCTGCTGCCCGCGGCGGCGGTGCTGCTGGGGCTGCTTCCGGCGCTCGTAGCACCTGTTCCGGCTTCAGCGGCGCCCGTTCCGGCTCCAGTGGTGCCCGGTCCGGCTCCAGCAGCGCCCGTTGCGGCTCCAGCAGCGCCCGTTGCGGCTCCAGCGGTGCACGTGCCGGTGCCGCCCGCCTCGGCCGAGGCCGCTGGTGCCGCGCCGCCCGCCTCCGCAGGCACCACGGGCTCCGCCCCGCCGGAACCCTCCCCCGCACCCAGGTCCCACCTCCCCAAGGAACCCTCATGATCCGTTTCGAGGATGTCTCCGTGACGTACGACGGCGCCTCTGCGCCCACCGTACGAGGGGTTGAACTCACCGTTCCCGAGGGCGAGTTGGTGCTCGTGGTCGGGCCGTCCGGGGTCGGCAAGTCGACGTTGCTCGGGGCCGTCAGCGGGCTTGTGCCGCACTTCACGGGCGGCACGCTGCGTGGCAGCGTCACCGTGGCCGGGCGGGACACCCGTACCCACAAGCCGCGCGAACTCGCCGACGTCGTGGGAACCGTAGGCCAGGACCCGCTCTCCCACTTCGTGACGGACACGGTCGAGGACGAACTCGCGTACGGCATGGAGTCGCTGGGGCTGCCGCCGGAGGTGATGCGGCGGCGGGTCGAGGAGACGCTCGACCTGCTCGGCCTCGCCGATCTGCGCGACCGGCCCATCGCCACACTGTCCGGCGGGCAGCAGCAGCGCGTGGCCATCGGCTCGGTCCTCACCCCGCATCCTCAGGTGCTGGTCCTCGACGAGCCGACCTCCGCTCTCGACCCCGCGGCGGCGGAGGAGGTCCTGTCCGTGCTCCAGCGGCTCGTCCACGACCTCGGTACGACCGTGCTCATGGCCGAGCACCGGCTGGAACGGGTCGTGCAGTACGCGGACCAGGTCCTGCTGCTCGCCGAACCGGGCGCGGCACCCGTGCTCGGTACGCCCGCCGAGATGATGGCCGTCTCGCCGGTGTACCCGCCGGTGGTGGACCTCGGGCGGCTCGCCGGCTGGTCGCCCCTGCCGCTCACGGTGCGGGACGCCCGGCGGCAGGCCGGGGGGCTGCGGGAACGGCTGGCGGGACCCGGGCCGGATCCGTCCCGCGGACGTGCGGACCGGGCCCACGATCGAAGGGACCGTGCCTACGACCGCGTGGATCGTGCCCACGACCGCGTGGATCGTGCCCACCACCGCGTGGATGGCGCCCAAGGCCGCGTGGACGCGGCCCCTTCCCGCCCGACGCCGCCGCCCAGGCCCGGCTCGGACACGCGCCAGGACCGCCCGTGGCTCACGCGGTGGCGGCCCTGGCGCAGAAAGCGGGACGTAGCGGACGTCACCGACGTACCCGATGCACCCGGCCTGCCCGCCCCGGATGCCGAGCCCGTTGCGGTCGTCGAGGGGCTCGGTGCCCGGCGCGGCAGGGTCCAGGCGTTGCGTCACGTGGACTTCTCCACCGTCCCCGGCGAGACCGTCGCACTGATGGGCCGCAACGGCGCCGGAAAGTCCACCCTGCTGTCCACTCTTGTCGGTCTGGTCGCCCCCACGTCAGGCTCGGTGCGGGTCGGAGGCGCGGTACCGCACCGTGCGGGGCCGCGTGAGCTGGTCCGGCGCGTCGGCCTCGTACCGCAGGAGCCGCGCGATCTGCTGTACGCCGACACCGTGGGCGCCGAGTGTGCGGCCGCCGACGGCGACGCGGGCGCGGCGCCGGGTACGTGCCGGGCACTGGTGTCCGAGCTGCTGCCCGGCATCGCGGACGACACGCATCCGCGGGACCTCTCGGAGGGGCAGCGGCTCGCGCTCGCCCTGGCCGTGGTGCTCACGGCCCGGCCGCCGCTGCTGCTTCTCGACGAGCCGACCCGCGGTCTCGACTACGCGGCGAAGGCCCGGCTGGTGTCCGTCCTGCGCGGGCTGGCGGCCGAGGGCCATGCCGTCGTCCTGGCCACGCACGACGTGGAACTCGCGGCCGAGCTGGCCGACCGCGTCGTCATCCTGGCCGACGGGGAGATCGTGGCGGACGGCCCCACCGCCGAAGTCGTCGTGGCATCCCCCTCGTTCGCGCCCCAGGTCACCAAGGTGCTCGCGCCGGAGCGGTGGCTGACGGTGTCCCAGGTCAGGGAGGCGCTGGCATGACTGATCCGACCCACGCCCAGACCCACGACCAGAGCCAGCCCCAGGCCCGGGCCGTCCGTCTCGGTCCCCGTTCCGTGGGCGCTCTCGTGCTCGTCAGCGCCATCGGGGTCATCGCCTTCGGCTGGCCCCTGTTCGCCGATGCGGACTCGGGGCTCAGCGCGCATGAGCAGGACGCACCTTGGCTGTTCGCGGCGCTGCTCGTACTGCTCGTGGGGGTCGTCGCCGCGACCGTCTCGGAGTCGGGTCTCGGCCCGAAGGCGGTGGCCATGCTGGGCGTACTGGCCGCCACCGGCGCGGCGCTGCGGCCGATCGGCGCGGGTACCGCGGGGATCGAGCCCATGTTCTTCCTCATGGTTCTCAGCGGCCGTGTGCTCGGGCCCGGTTTCGGGTTCGTGCTGGGCGCCGTGACGATGTTCGCCTCGGCCCTGCTGACCGGAGGCGTCGGCCCGTGGATGCCGTTCCAGATGCTGTCGCTGTGCTGGTTCACGATGGGGGCCGGTCTACTGCCGGGCCCGGACCGGCTGCGGGGGCGCGGCGAGGTGCTGATGCTCGCCGCGTACGGGTTCGTGGCGTCCTTCGGGTACGGCCTGATCATGAACCTGTGGGGTTGGCCGTTCTTGTTGGGGGCGCTCCCGCCGGGGATGGCGCGCGACCCGGACGGCACACTCGCCCAGAATCTGGTGCACTTCGTCGCCTATTACCTGGCCACTTCGCTCGGCTGGGACCTCGGCCGGGCCGCGGTGACCGTGGTGCTCACCCTGGCGCTCGGGCCCGCCCTGCTCAAGGCGCTGCGCCGCGCCACGCGGCGGGCCGCCTTCGAGGCGACGGTCACGTTCGAAGCGCCTGATCGCTCCTAGCCACTTCGTGGGCGTCCGGTCATGTTCTGCCCGGTTGGGGGCGCTGCGAGGCGTCGGTTACATTCCGGGCGCCGACCGCCGGTACCTGCATGCGAACTCCGTCACATACGACCTGGGGCTTGTGTCACATTTCGCCGGATTCGCCATATGCGGAGTGTGCGGCTTCGCACGCAGTCCGTGACGAAAAGGGACCCAAGCAAGTGAGGCCCTTCACGTGGCCTTGGTCACTTACTAGACGGCCTCGTAGCCGTGCCTCATGACGTGAGCGCGTCATATTGCCCGCCTGACCTGGGGATTGAGAGCCGGGTCACACAAAGGACTTTCTTCTCGAATGCGACTTCCACTAGTAAAAGGGGTGGTTGCGGCGTTTCGGCGGCCCTGCTTCTCTGGATGTGTCGCACGGCGCCGACGTGCCCTCACGGGTCGCGGCGCCGACGCATTTCCCCCGCCTCCCGCACGGCTCCCGTGCACGGCTGTGGGCTGCGTGCGACGCCCTGCCCCCAACCAAGAGGTTCCCCCTGTGACTGTCGCTCTCTTCCGCCGCATCGCTTCCCCGAAGAAGGCCCTCACCGGTGCCGCCGTGGCCGCCGCCACCACCGGCATGCTGTTCGCCGCCGCTCCCGCCCAGGCCGCTCCCGCGGCTGCGTCCACCGGCAAGGCCCAGGCGATCGCGCACAAGCTGATCCCGGACGCCGCGCAGTACAAGGCCTTCAGCAAGATCGTGGAGCACGAGAGCGGCTGGAATGTCACGGCGACGAACGCGTCCTCGGGTGCGTACGGTCTCGTTCAGGCGCTGCCGGGCTCGAAGATGGCCTCCGCGGGTGCGGACTGGAAGACCAACCCCCAGACGCAGATCAAGTGGGGCCTGGACTACATGAACTCGCGTTACGGCAGCCCGGTCGCCGCGTGGAACTTCTGGCAGTCGCACGGCTGGTACTGAGCCGACGACCGCTCGGGCCTGAGGCCCGTCGCATACGAAGGCGGCGGCACCCCCATTGCGGGGTGCCGCCGCCTTCGTCGTATCCGACGCGGGAGAGGCCGTCAGCCGACCAGAGCAGGGGGACCCCCATCGCCCTGGAGGGACCTCCCAGGCCCTTAAGGCACATGGGGAGGAACGCCTGCCCACAACGAGGGCACGACCGCTTAAAGCCGCTGAATGATCGTCCCCGTCGCCAGCGCCCCGCCCGCGCACATCGCGATCAGCGCGAACTCCTTGTCCCGCCGCTCCAGTTCATGGAGCGCCGTGGTGATGAGCCGCGCCCCGGTCGCCCCCACGGGGTGCCCCAGCGCGATCGCCCCGCCGTTGACGTTGACCTTCTCCAAGTCCTGCTCGAAGACCTGCGCCCAGCTCAGCACCACCGAGGCGAAGGCCTCGTTGATCTCGACGATGTCGATGTCCTTCAGGGACATCCCGGCCTTGCCGAGCACGGCCCGCGTGGCGTCGATGGGGCCGTCGAGGTGAAAGTGCGGGTCGGCGCCCACGAGGGCCTGGGCGACGATACGGGCGCGCGGCCTGAGCCTGAGCGCTCGCGCCATCCGCTTGGACGCCCACATGATCGCGGCGGCGCCGTCCGAGATCTGCGAGGAGTTGCCCGCGGTGTGCACGGCCGTCGGCATGATCGGCTTGAGCCGCCCCAGCGCCTCCATCGAGGTGTCGCGCAGCCCCTCGTCACGGTCGACGAGCCGCCACATGCCCTGGCCTCCGGCCTGCTCCGCCTCGGTCGTCGGCACCTGCACGGCGAAGGTCTCGCGCTTGAAGCGCTCCTCGGACCAGGCGATCGCGGCCCGTTCCTGCGAGATGAGGCCGAGCGAGTCGACGTTCTCGCGGGTCAGTCCGCGGTGCCGGGCGATGCGCTCGGCCGCCTCGAACTGGTTGGGCAGGTCGACGTTCCACTCGTCGGGGAAGGGCTTGCCAGGACCGTGCTTGGAGCCGGAGCCGAGCGGCACACGGGACATCGCCTCGACGCCGCAGCTGATGCCGACATCGATGACGCCCGCCGCGATCATGTTGGCGGTCATGTGCGAGGCCTGCTGCGAGGAGCCGCACTGGCAGTCGACGGTGGTGGCCGCGGTCTCGGGCGCCAGGCCCATCGTGAGCCATGCGGTGCGCGCCGGATTCATGGACTGCTCGCCGGCGTGTGTGACGGTGCCACCGACGATCTGTTCGACGCAGTCGGCCTGGATGCCCGTACGGGCGAGGAGTTCGCGGTAGGTCTCGCCCAGCAGATAGGCGGGGTGGAGATTGGCGAGCGCACCGCCGCGCTTGCCGATGGGGGTGCGTACGGCTTCGACGATGACGGGTTCCGCGGCCATGGGGGCTCCCTTCTTTGCGGCTGAACCGCCGCCGCTCTCGCGGACCTGGTTGCTCGCCGCGTCGGTTCCTCAATTGATGGTCGCGGTCAACGAACAATCGAAGAACTAGAACGCGTACCAGTTCTCCCCGCAGTCTGCTGAGCCGGGACCCCGCGCCGCAAGGGTCGTGCACGCACCTTGCGGCACCTTGCACCCCTCCTGCACGCAATTCACCCTGTCGCGACCCTTGCGACTTGTAGAACCCGTTACTACCTTGCCGGACACCTTCATTTTCTGATGGACCGTCAGACCCGGGGACGGTTGGGCCGTCAGAGCCTTCAGACCAGGACACCTGGAGTTGCCGATGCCCTGTCCAGCGCTGCCCGAAGGGTTCGACTTCACCGATCCCGATGTGCTCCACCACCGCGTACCCCTCCCGGAGTTCGCCGAGCTGCGGAAGGCCGAACCGGTCCGCTGGATCGCCCAGCAGCCCGGCATCGCCGGCTTCCAGGACGAGGGCTACTGGGCCGTCACCCGGCACGCGGACGTCAAGTACGTCTCCACGCACCCCGACCTCTTCTCCTCGAACCTCAACACCGCGATCATCCGCTTCAACGAGCACATCAACCGCGACCAGATCGAGGTCCAGCGGCTGATCATGCTCAACATGGACCCGCCCGAACACACCCGGGTCCGCCAGATCGTGCAGCGCGGCTTCACCCCGCGCGCCATCCGCTCGCTGGAGGATGCCCTGCGCGCCCGCGCCGGCTCGATCGTCGAGACGGCCCTCGCGAGCGCGGGCCCGGACGGCTCCTTCGACTTCGTCACCAACGTCGCCTGCGAGCTTCCCCTGCAGGCCATCGCCGAGCTGATCGGCATTCCCCAGGACGACCGCATCAAGATCTTCGACTGGTCCAACCAGATGGTGGCGTACGACGACCCCGAGTTCGCCATCACCGAGGACGTGGCCGCCGAAGCCGCCACCGAGCTCATCTCGTACGCGATGAACATGGCCGCCGCCCGCAAGGAGTGCCCGGCAAAGGACATCGTCACCCAGCTCGTGGCCGCCGGGGACCAGGGCAATCTCGGCTCCGACGAGTTCGGCTTCTTCGTGCTGATGCTCGCGGTCGCGGGCAACGAGACGACCCGCAACGCCATCAGCCACGGCATGCACGCCTTCCTGACCCACCCGGACCAGTGGGAGCTGTACAAGCGCGAGCGTCCCGCGACGACCGCCGAGGAGATCGTCCGCTGGGCCACGCCCGTGGTCTCCTTCCAGCGCACCGCGACGCAGGACACCGAGCTCGGCGGGCAGCAGATCAGGAAGGGCGACCGGGTCGGCATCTTCTACTCGTCCGCGAACCACGACCCGGAGGTCTTCACCGACCCCGGCGTCTTCGACATCACCCGCGACCCCAACCCGCACCTCGGCTTCGGGGGCGGCGGCCCCCACTACTGCCTCGGCAAATCCCTCGCCACCCTCGAGATCGACCTCATCTTCAACGCCGTGGCGGAGGCCATGCCGGATCTGCGCCTGGCCGGCGACCCGCGGCGGCTGCGCTCGGCCTGGCTCAACGGCGTGAAGGAGCTCCAGGTCAGCACCGCGTGACCGGTCCCCACCGGCCCGTTGACCTGCCTCCGCGGAGGCAGGGGCATCCCCCCTACGCCCCGCCCCTGCCTCCCGGAGGCCGGACCGCGTGAACGAATCCGTCCTGGGCAGCGTCCAGGCAAGTGTCACCTGATTCACTTGCCCCTCGTAGCCTTCGAATGGAAACAGTGCCTTGGTCTCCGCCGAGCTGTCCGGCCCCCGCACAGCAGGCGGGTCATCACCCCGTAAGGAACTCCCCCAACCACCCCGCGGGCTTCTCGGCCTGGTCCGCCGCCATCGCATCCCGCTGATCGCGACCGTCCCCACGCTGTCCCTGTACGCGGTGTGGTGGATCTTCCTCGCCACGGGCGGCGGCGACCTGGCGGCCCAGGAGGCGTGGGCCGAGTTCGCGTCCCGGCACGGCGGATCGGCGTACGGCCTGTTCTGGTACGGCGGTATGCACACCGCCAACTACAGCCTCATATCGCCGTACTTGATGGCTGGCCTCGGCGTGCGCACCGTAACGGTCATCTCCGGGCTCGCGGCGGCCTGGCTGGCCGCGGTGATCTTCGTACGCACCGGGATACGACGGCCGCTGGGGCCTGCCCTGCTCGCCTCGCTCGCCCTGTGGTGCAACGTGGCGTCGGGGCGTACGACGTTCGCACTGGGCGTGGCCTTCGGGCTCGCCGCCTGTCTGCTGCTGGTGTCGGAACGGCGCGCGTGGCTCGCGACCGTGTGCGCGGGGCTGGCGGCCATGGCGAGTCCGGTGGCCGGGCTGTTCGTCATGGTCGCGGGGGCGGGCTGGTTCTTCGTACGCGACCGTGTCCGGGCCGTCGTGCTGCTGGTGCCGCCTGTCGTCGTGGTCGGGGTGACGACGCTGCTGTTTCCGTTCAGCGGCGAGCAGCCCATGCCGTTCTCCCGTATCTGGCCGCCGGTTCTGTACAGCCTGGCCGTCGTGGTGGCGGCGCCGCGTTCGTGGCGGGTGGTGCGGTGGGGTGCTGCGGTGTACGCCGCCGGCACAGTGCTCACGTATCTGGTTCCGTCCCCGATCGGAACGAACGTCGAGCGGCTCACCGAGCTGCTGGCCCCGGCCGTGCTGCTCGCCGCGCTGCTCGCATCCGGGCTGCCCGCCGTACGCGGCGTGGTGTCCGCACCCGGGCTGCATGCCGTGCGCGGCGCGCTGCTCGGGCCGGGCCTGCCCGTCGTCCGCAGCCTGGTGCTCGCGGTGGCGCTGGTGCTGTCCTCGGGGTGGGTGGTGCAGAAGACCCGGGACGACCTGGTGGTGTCGACGACCGTGCCCGCCTGGGCAGCCGACACCAAGGGTGTGGTGGGGGCTCTGCGGCGGCTCGGCGCCGACCGTAGCCGGGTCGAGGTGGTCCCGGCCCGCAACCATCGCGAGGCCACCGCACTCGCGCCGCATGTGAACATGGCGCGCGGCTGGAACCGCCAGCTCGACGTCGAGCGCGGGCGGCTCTTCTACGACGGGTCCTTCTCGGCGGCGACGTACCGGGCCTGGCTGGACCGGTGGGCGGTGGGGTTCGTGGTGCTGTCGTCGGGGAAACCGGACGGCCCCGCCGAGCAGGAGGCGCGCCTCGTGCGCAGCGGACCGTCCTGGCTGGAACCCGTGTGGAGTGACGCGCACTGGCGCGTCTACCGCGTCCAGGACGCCGTGCCGCTGGTCTCGACGCCCGCCACCGTCGTGCGTACGACCAGCTCGGACATCGTGGTCCGCGTCCCGCGGCCGGGCGTGGTGACCGTGCGCGTCGCGTACTCGCCGTGGCTCCGGGCGAAGGGCGGATGCCTGGAGCGGCACGGCGAGTTCACGCGGCTGACGGTGTCCGCGCCGGGCGAGTACCGGATCAGCTCGGAGTACGGTCGGGCGCCTTCTCCGGCTCGGTGCTGACGGCGCCTGCGGCCTTCAGCGGGATGCGGGAACGCGGCCCGGACAGCACATGCGTGAGTGCGAAGCCCGCGCCGACGACGGCGGCGCCGCCGGCCGCGTCCAGCACCCAGTGGTTGGCGGTCACGACGATCGCGGAGACCGTGAACAGCGGGTGCAGCAGCCCCAGCGCCTTCATCCACCACTTCGGCGCCAGGACGACGATGACGATGCCGCACCACAGTGACCAGCCGAAATGCAGCGAGGGCATCGCCGCGTACTGGTTCGTCAGCGCGGTCAGCGCCCCGTAGTCCGGCTGGGAGAAGTCCTGGACACCGTGGACCGTGTCGACGAAGCCGAGGTCCGGCATGAGGCGCGGCGGCGCGAGCGGGTAGAGCCAGAAGCCGAGGAGGGCGAGGAGTGTGGCGAGGCCGAGCGCGGAGCGCGCCCAGCGGTAGTCGGCGGGGCGGCGCGCATAGAGGACGCCGAGGATCGTCAGCGGTACGACGAAGTGGAACGACGAGTAGTAGAAGTTGAAGAAGCCCTCCAGCCAGGGCACCTTCACGACGGTGTGGTTGGCCCAGTGCTCGATGTCGATGAAGAGGGCCTTCTCTATCGCGTGTATCTGCTCGCCGTGTTCCTCGGCGGCGGCCCGGCCGCCGGTCGCGGCGAGGCGGACGTGCGAGTAGGCGGAGTAGCCGACGCGTATCAGCAGCAGTTCGAGCAGCAGGTTCGGGCGGCTGAGCACGCGGCGCCAGAAGGGCAGCAGCGGCACGCGGCTCCACCGGGACGGGGCGGGCTCGGCGTAGTCGGTCGGGACCGGTGTCCGGTAGTACGGCGACGTACGGGGCAGGAAGGGCACGGCGCAGGCGGCGGCGACCGCGGCGATCAGCACCACGTTGTCCCGCAGCGGATGGAGCATCGCCATGTTCGGCAGCATCATCTTCGCGGGCAGCGTCATCACCAGGACGACAGCGACCGGCCAGACGTAGCGGTCCGACTCCCGCCTGCCGACCCGGCCGACCACGGCGAGCAGCACCCACAGCAGCTGGTGCTGCCAGGTCGTCGGCGACACCACGGCAGCGACACAGCCGGTCAGCGCGACGGCGAGCAGCAGCTGCCCGTCGCGCGCGTACCGCACCGCGCGGCGCAGCCCGACGACGGCGACGGCCGCGCCCAGCATGAGGAACAGCGCTGTTTCGAGCGGCCCTTGGAGTCCGAGCCGCAGCAGCGCGCCGTGCAGCGACTGGTTGGCGAGGCTGTCCGGGCGCTCGCCGAGGCCCGCGCCGGCGAGATGGTGCACCCAGTACGTCCGGGAGTCATGCGGAAGGGCCGCCCAGGCCAGCGCGGTGCAGGCGGCGAACGTGACGCCGGTGGAGGCGGCGGCGCGTCTGCGTCCGGTGAGCCACAGCAGCGGCGCGAACAGCAGCACGGTCGGCTGGAGGGCCGCGGCGACACCGATGAGCGCCCCGCTGAGGCGCTCACCGCGGGCCGCGAAGCAGCCGAGCAGCACCAGCAGGACCGGCAGGATGCTGGTCTGCCCGAGATACAGGGTGTTGCGCACCGGCAGCGAGATCATCAGCAGACAGATCGCCACGGGCGCGGCCAGCAGCGACGTGCGGCGGGACACCGGCTGCGGCAGGGCGCGGGCCGCGACCAGGCCGAGCACCACGACGAGCAGCAGGGTGCCGAAGGTCCAGCCCCAGCCGAGCGCTTCCTCGGCGGCGCTCGTGAGTGGCCTGAGCACGAGGCCGGCGAAAGGAGTGCCGGTGAACACGTCCGCGTCGTACAGCGAGCCCTCCACATGAAGGACACCGCCCGGCCCGGTCCAGGTCTCCAGGTCGGTCAGCCGTTCCCCGGGAGGCAGCCGCAGCACCGCCGCGACCTGGCGTATCGCAAGGACGGCGGCGATCACCCACAGGGCGGCGCGGGCCGCTCCCAGTCGCGCCGTCGCCACTCCGGACGCCCCCGCCCCCAAGGCATTACCCGCTCCACCGTGCTCCACGTTCGCCACGCCGCGTCGGCCCTCCCGCCCCGTCCGTCAACTCGTGCCTCGTCGCCCCGTGCCTTGCCGCACGGGACCGCACGCCCCCGCGCCCGGTTCCTTGTCCTGGACCTGTCCGGCCCCCGAGAGCCTCAGGGCCCCCGAGGAGCCTCGCATCACCTTGGGGGTGAGACGCACGCCACCCCTGATTCACCTGACTGCCTCCGGACATTTGACCGGATGTCGATGATGCGCGGCGAATGGGTTTCCGCCCAAGGCCCGTGATGGAAGTCTGGGGGCACTCCTGAGGCACCCCGGCGTTGCCTGGGGGATCTTGTGGACATGGCTGAAGGGCGATCCGGGCCTGGAAGCGAAGCCCCCAGGCCGGTCCAGGGGCCCGTCGGCAGCAAGGGTTACGACGGGTTCGTGCCGGCCCGTGTGTCGGAGGGAAGGGAACTCAAGCCTCCGGCCGCCTCAGCCCTCGTGGTAGAACCCCACGTTCACACTGCGCGGCCTGCTCCGGTCGGCGATGATCAGCTCGCCGGAGCCGCCGCGCGGCAGCGACACCGTCGCGCCGTACCCGACGGGCTGGGCTGCCCCGCCCCTCACCAGCCGGACCTCCGACGAGGGGTCCGGCTGCGAGCCGCGCAGCCAGGTGACCGTCCAGGTCCCATCCGGTCCGCAGACGAACTCCAGGTGTACGCGCGACACGAACAGCCAGTCGTCGGGCGTGACCAGCCGGCACACGCTCTTGTCCCGCCCCACGCGCAGCACGGCGCCCGGGGCGCTCGGCGCTTCGGCGATGGTCATGCCCGCGGTAGCCGCTGCGTCCGCGTCCGACACCGAGGCCATGGTGAGCTCGAGCACGTGCGCTCCTTCAAATCGCCGAAGTCCGGGCACGGTTGCCGCGCCGCGGCCGCATGATAGGCCGCTGGCGAGCCTCCGGGCCCGTGGAGGTGACACACGACACGGCCGCCACCGCCCCTCCGGGACGAAGCTTCACCTCTGAGACAATGAACACATGACCGAGCGCAAGCCACCCGGTGTCAGCTTCGAGTCCTGGATCGACAAGCAGATTCGCGAGGCGGAGGAGCGCGGCGACTTCGCCCGCCTTCCGGGGGCCGGCAAGCCCTTGCCGGACGGCCCGGACACCTCGTACGACGAGATGTGGTGGGTCAAGCAGAAGATGGCCCGCGAGGGCCTCTCCCATCTCCCGCCCACGCTCGCCCTCCGCAAGGAGGCGGAGGACGCCCGCGCCGCGGCCGCCGCGGCACCGTCGGAGCCCGTGGTCCGGCGGATCATCGCCGACATCAACGACAAGATCAGCGAAGCGCTGCGCCGGCCGCCGCCCGGCCCTCTGCTGGGTCTCGCGCCGTTCGACGTCGAGGCCGTGGTGAGGGACTGGCACGAGCGCCGGCAGCGGTGAGCCCGGCCAGCTGGCAGGAGCTGGTACGACCCAGCTGGCAGGAGCTGGTACGACAAAGCGGCCCCTGCCCGCAAGCAGGGGCCGCTCGAGGGCGGTCCGCCGGCCGCCGCCACCGACCGGCGGACCGCTGTCCGGATCGCTGCCCGGGCCGCCGTCCGGACCGCCCGTCCGGGCCGCCGTCCGGACCGCCGTCCGGACCGACCGTCCGTCCGTCCGTCACAGGCTCAGGAGCCGCTCCGCCGTCTCCCGGTAGTCCCGCAGCGCCAGGCGCAGCTGCTCCGTGTCCGCCGTGCGCTCCTCGCCCTCACCCATGGACTGCCAGGCGGTGCGGATCGTACGGCGGCGGTGTGCGAGGGTCTTCGTCACGCGGTTGACCGCCTCGTGCAGGACCTCGTCGGCCTCCTCGACCGCGCCCCTCGGGCTGTCGACGAACGCGTTGACAGCGTGCTGCAGACGGGCGGTCAGTTTGTCGCGTTCATCGGGCGGCAGCAGCGTCCCCGTGCCCTCGTAGTCGGCCATGCCGCTCAACTCCTCTTCGGGTGATGCCGGTTGAAGGCCCACAGGGAGTGGAACCGCCCGCCCCCGCGGTCCTCGCGAGACCGGCCCGTGGCGTCCGCGGCGCTGCTGCGGCCCGTGCCCTGCCCCTCGGACCGGCCCGCGCGGGTGCCGTGCTCCGCCACCAGGTCGTCGAAGAGGGCGCGCGCGTCGAGCATGGCGGCGCGCATCTCCTCCGTGCCGGACAGGCTGCTCTGCGTGCCGCCGGTGGTCCCGGCCCGGGCCACCCGGTGCACCCGGCGGTAGCCGTCGACGTGCGTGCCGTGGTGCACGGACAGGGCGGCCACCTGCTCCTCGTAGTGCACGCCGTCAGGGAAGCCGCGGGCCGCCGCAACCTCCGCGAGCAGCCGGTCCGCCTCGGTCACCGCATCGCCCGGCGAGTCGACGAAGCGCTCCTGCGCATCCGTCCAGCGGGTCTCGTACGCCTCCCGCGCGGCGGGTTCCAGGGGGCGCGTACGGAGTGAGCCGTGCCGCTTCACGCGGTCCGTGAGGTCCCGTTCCGCTGCTTTGGTGTCGCCGTCGTGGCGGGCGACCGTCCGTTCGTACTCCGGTCCGAAGCGCCGCTTCAGTCCGCGCGAGCTTCCGAGCACGGCGGTGGCGGCGAAGGCTCCGATGGCGGCGAGCACGATCACGACCGCGATCACGATCAGCGCGATGGTCAGGCCTGACATGGCCGGCTGCCCTCCTGGGTCTTTCGCATGGTCTGTCGTAGCTCCTGTCCCTGCGCCGGGTTGCCCGGATACCCGCACTCAAACGGCGCCCGCCCGTCTCCGGCCCGCAGCCCCGCCGGGCGCCGGTCCGGGCAGGCGTTGTGAGCATCTCTAAATCCGCTTGCACCCGCCGCCGGGCCCGCCCCGACAATGAGCGCCATGACCGACGCGACGGGCACGACGGCCCACAGGATCACGGGCACAACGCCTCACTCGCCGGCGAAGGCGGACACGGCACAGGGGCCGTGGACCGTCGCTCCGGAGGCGTTCGACTCCCCCGTGGCGGTGGCCCTCTGGCGGGCGTACTACACGGAGGTCAGCGACCGCTGGTATGAGCTCCACGAGGGGCGCTCGACGCCGCCCGACGAGCTGGAGCGGGAGATCGCGGCGGACCCCGGGTCCGATTTCGTCCCGCCCCGCGGGGTGCTGCTGGTCGCGCGGTACGACGGGGAGCCGGCGGGCATGGCCGGGATGCGGCTGCTGGACGCCTCGACGGGAGAGCTCAAGCGGTTCTTCGTACGCAGGGAGATGCGCGGCAAGGGCGGCGCGGCCCTTCTGCTTGCGGCGGCCGAGGACGCTGCCCGCGCACTCGGCGCCGACCGCGTCGTCCTGGACACCCGGCACGACCTGGTGGAGGCCCGCGCGCTGTACGCCCGCCACGGCTATGAGGAGATCGAGGCGTACAACGCGAGCGCATACGCCGAGCACTGGTTCAGCAAGAGGCTCGCGGCCGAGGGCTGACGGCTCGGACCGGCCGGGAGCTGACGGCCAGGAGTCCCGGCCGGGGGCACCCGGAACTGGCGGCACTGGCGGCTCAGACGCCCGCCTCGACGCCGTGCGGCCGCTTCTGGACCGGTCCGTCGTGCGGCCGTTCCGCATCGCTGCCGCACAGCTCCCTGTTGAGTTCCCGGACGAGTTGGGCGAGGTCGGTGGGGCGGTCGCGGGTCCACCAGTCGCCGAGCAGCTCGGCGAGGGACTCCTCGCGGGCCTGCGCCAGTTTCTCGGCGACCCGGTTCCCCTGTTCCGTCAGGTGGAGCGTCAGACCCTCGCGTACGGCGAGGTGCCGCTCCTCGATCTGGCGGGCCGCGGCCGTGATGATGTTCAGCGGCACGGCGCTGTGTTCGGCGAGCACGCCCGGCTCGGCGGAGCCGTAGCGGTTGATGCGCAGCAGCAGCCAACTCGCCGCGGGCAGCAGGTCGTAGCCGGCCTTCGCGGTGATCTTCTCGTAGATCTCGCGGCGTCCTTCGCGCGTGCCGAGCACGGACAGGGCGCGCGCCACCTCGTCGTACGACGACCGTTCGACGGGGTTGCTGGCGAGGGTCTCGGTCGTGTCGGGCGCCGTCACCGAGCCGCGCAGCTTGTCCTCGTGCAGGAACCAGGACAGTACGAAGGCGACCAGGGCGACCGGCGCCGCGTAGAGGAAGACGTCCGTGATCGACGACGCGTACGCCTGCAGGGCGGCGGGCCGGAGCGCGGCAGGGAGCTGCTCGATGCCGCGGGCGTCGGCCTCGAGCGTCTCCGGGGTGATGCCGGGCGGCAGCTGGCGGCCGGCGAACGCGCTCGTCAGCTTGTCGCCGAGCCGGTTCGCGAAGATCGTGCCGAAGATGGCGACACCGAACGCGGCGCCGATGGAGCGGAAGAAGGTGGCCCCTGACGTCGCGACGCCCAGGTCCTCGTACGACACCGCGTTCTGCACGATGAGCACCAGCACCTGCATGACCAGGCCGAGTCCGCAGCCGAACACGAAGAAGAACGCGCTGATCTCGCCCGTACCGCTGTTCTCGTCGAGCTGGTGCAGCAGAAGGAGTCCGAGCGTCGTGATGCCCGTGCCGGCGACCGGGAAGACCTTCCAGCGTCCGGTGCGGCTGACGATCTGGCCGGACGCCGTGGAGGCCAGCAGCAGGCCGGCCACCATGGGCAGCATGTACAGGCCCGACAGGGTCGGCGAGATGCCGTGCACGATCTGCAGGAACGTCGGCAGATAGACCATCGCCCCGAACATCGCGAACCCGACGACGAAGCTGATCACCGCGGACAGCGTGAACGTCCTGATCCGGAACAGCTTCAGCGGAAGCACCGGCTCGGCGGCCCTGCGCTCCACGGCCACGAAAGCGACGGCCAGCACGACGCCCAGCACGGCAAGACCGATGATCTGCGCCGAGCCCCAGGCCCACGTGGTGCCGCCGAGCGAGGCGACCAGCACCAGGCAGGTGGCGACGGAGGCGATGAGGAACGTGCCCAGGTAGTCGATGGTGTGCGGGGTGGCGCGCCGCGGGATGTGCAGCGCGGCAGCGATCACGAGCAGCGCCACGATCCCGACCGGCAGATTGACGTAGAACACCCAGCGCCAGCTCAGGTGCTCCGTCAACAGCCCGCCGAGCAGCGGCCCCAGTACGCTCGTCGCGCCGAAGACCGCGCCGAACAGCCCCTGGTAACGGCCGCGGTCCCGTGGCGGCACGATGTCGCCCACGATCGCCATCGACAGCACGATCAGCCCGCCGCCACCGAGCCCCTGCAGCGCGCGGAACCCGATGAGCTCCGGCATGTTCTGCGCCATGCCGCACAGCGCCGAGCCGATCAGGAAGATCA
The DNA here is from genome assembly GCF_013778455.1 of Streptomyces himalayensis subsp. himalayensis. Classification (GTDB taxonomy): domain Bacteria; phylum Actinomycetota; class Actinomycetes; order Streptomycetales; family Streptomycetaceae; genus Streptomyces; species Streptomyces himalayensis. Next base: position 104,288 of record NZ_JACEHE010000015.1, read on the forward strand.
CGATGGCCGCCTGGAACAGCTTCTTGCGGCCGTACTGGTCGCCGAGCTTGCCCCAGAGCGGGGTCGCTGCCGTCGAGGCGAGCAGATAGGCGGTGACGACCCACGAGAGGTGCTCCATGCCACCGAGATCGCTGACGATGGTCGGCAGCGCCGTCGAGACGATGGTCTGGTCGAGCGCGGCGAGCAGCATGCCGAGCAGCAACGCGCCGATCGAGGCGAGCACCCCGCCCTGGACATGGCCTTCCTGGCCTATGCCATGCCCGGCGGGGTGTGTGTCGCTCACGTCCTGGGACATGGACACCTCCTGGTGGCCTGGGGCCTGTTCCTCTCCATCGTGGTCGGTGTCACCCGTTATGGCCTGTTGAGTCCTCCTGAGCGCCTGCGCCGCCCTCCACGGGATCTGCATAATCGCTGGAGCTCATAGGGAGGGGTCCGGACGGTGAGCACGAGCGGACAGCAGTGTCCTGAATGCGGCATGGCACGAGACGAGGAAGGGGCAGCCGCCTGCACATGCGCCGAGCGGTCGGCGGACGCCGTACGGGAGGCCAGGTCCGCCGACGTGGCTGCAGCGGAGGACTTCCATCCCCTGCGCATCCGCCCCTACGTCTCGCTTTCGGGCCACGACGCCCGTCGGGACTCCGGGCCCGTCGCCTCGCCGGCCTCTGGGTCTGCCGGCCCTTCGGGCGCCGCGCCAGGGGTGGGCACGACGCTCCAGCCGGGTGCAGCGGGTGGGGCGCCGAGTCCGGCGGATGTGGATCTGTTCGCGGCGGCGGAGGTGTTCGCGGAGTACCCGGCCGACGAGTCGTCCGGCCACCCGAGAGGTTCGATCGGTGACAGGCCGCCCGTGCCCGGAGAGCCTGCCGCGCTCTCGGCCGGACAGTCGGCGGCGCTGTCGGGCGGGCAGTCGGCCGCACTGTTGGGCGGGCCTGCAGCCGGGCAGTCGGGCCGGGCGTCTGCCGCGGCTGCCGGACCGTATGAGGATGAGCCGTACGGCGAACCGCTCGGCAGACCCCGGACGCGTCGGCGTCTCGCACTGGTCGGCGCGGCGGGGTCGGTGGTCGCAGTGCTGGCCACCGGCGCCGTCGTGAGCGGCCTGTTCTCCTACGAGAAGCCGGACCGGGGCAGTGCCCTCCCGGACGACACCCGCATGAGCGTGCCCGATGCCGTCGACCCGGCGCCGACGTCGCGCACCGCGTCCGAGTCCGTACCCGGGTCCGCCTCGGCGTCGGCGGACCCGTCCCCGGCTCGCTCCTCGTCTCCGGACTCGTCGCCGTCTCCGTCGAAGAACGGCAGTACGTCATCGTCGTCCCGGTCGGCGGCGGGCGCGACGGCGGCACCGTCGGCGACCAGCGCGACGGCCACGGCCAGCTCGACGCCCACGGATCGGGACGGGGGCTCGCAGGTGTTGCGGCGCGGCGACGAGGGGCCGGAGGTCGTGGAACTGCAGCAGCGCCTGCAGCAGTTGAGGCTGTACGTGGGGGATGCGGACGGGGAGTACGACTGGCCGGTCGAGGACGCGGTGAGCCGCTACCAGAGGGCGCGCGGGATCCGCGAGAACGGGACGTATGGGCCGCAGACGCGGCGAAGCCTGGAAAGCGAGACGTCGGAGCCGTAGGGGAACCCGACGGCTCCGGGTTCCCCTACGGCTCCGAAGCCACCAGCACGTCCCCTCAGGTGGCGTGGCGCCCGCAGGCCGGTGGGGGTACGCGTCGCGGGGGCACCCCGTTGGCCCGGTGTGGGCAAGCGTTCCGCCGGGGGTTCCCCAGGCCCTCAAGGCACTGGGGGAGGAACGGGTGGGCACAACCCACGACGTACGGCAACGTGCGGTGTTACCTGCGCCCGTAGGACAGGGCCGCCCCCGGGGCGTACGGCACCGCACGGTGACACGCGGCCCGGCACGGGCCGCCGGACGGCGGCCCGGCGCCGTCACCCCACCCGCACCCGCACAACCCTGTCGGCCCCACCCTCGACCCGCACCCCGGACAGATCCGCAACATGCACCGTCGGCCCGTACTGGGCCGCCCGAGGGCCGACCCCCACAACCCGCATCCCCGCGGAGCGCCCCGCCAGGATCCCCGCCTCGGAGTCCTCGAAGACCAGGCAGTCGGCGGGGTCGACCCCCAGCTCGGCGGCGGCCTTCAGGAACCCTTCGGGATCCGGCTTGCTGGCGCCGACGGACTCGGCGGTGATCCGGACCGGCGGCAGCGGCAGCCCCGCCGCAGCCATACGCGCCGTGGACAGGGCGACATCCGCCGACGTCACGAGCGCGTGCGCCAACCCGGCAAGGGAGGCGAGGAAGTCGCCGGCCCCGGCGATCTCCACGACGCCCTCGACGTCGGCGGTCTCCTCGGCCAGGACACGGGCGTTGTCCGCGTAGTTCTCCTCCATGGGCCGGTCCGGCAGCAGCAGCGCCATGGACGCGTACCCCTGTCGCCCGTGGACGATCTTGATGACCTCGTCGAAGTCCAGCCCGTGCCCGTCCGCCCAGCGCCGCCAGCAGCGCTCGACCACCGCGTCCGAGTTGACGAGGGTGCCGTCCATGTCCAGGAGGAGTGCACGTGCGGTCAGAACGGTGGTGGGGTGCGCCGTCATCGGCAGAGCTCCAGGGGAGAGGGGGTTCCGGACAGGTCCGGGAGGTCAAGCGGCTCCGCCCGCCGGTCAGGGTGAACGGGCGAAGCCACTTTGTTCCTCCACGATACAAAACGAATCCGTCAGGGCGCCACCGCCTCGTACAGACTCCACACGCCGAGCCCCAGCATCAGCAGGGCCGCGATCTTGGTGATGAGCGCCAGCGGCACCCGCTTCATGAGGGCCCGGCCGCCGAGGATGCCGAGGCCGGCCACGGACCACAGCGCCAGCACGGCACCGAGTCCGACGGAGAGCGGGTCGTCGTAGCGGGCGGCGAGGTTGGCCGTCATGATCTGCGTCAGATCACCGAACTCCGCGACCAGGATGAGCATGAAGCCCGCGCCCGAGACCTTCCAGAAGCCCTGGTTCTCCGGCTTGCGGATCTCCTCGCCCTCGTCCCCGCCCTTCTGCAGGAGCAGCATGGCGGCGCCGCCGAGGAACAGCACACCGGTGAGGGCATGGAGGATCCGGTCCGGCAGCAGGGTCAGGACACTGCCCGCCGCGACGGCCAGCGTGACGTGGACGACGAAGGCGGCGGCGACACCGGCGAAGACGTACGACGCGCGGTAGCGCGTGCCGAGGACGAGCCCGGCCAGCGCGGTCTTGTCCGGCAGTTCGGCAAGGAAGACGACGCCGAAGACAAGCGCCATCACACTGATGCTGATCAAGATTCCTCAATCGGTCGGGGCCGCCCGCCGAGAGGTTGCTCACATGCGACACCTCGGCACGGCAGCGCACATGGACGCACACGGATGTGTGCACGAGCACTGCTTGCCGAAGGTCTCGCCGGCCGGCCACAAGGCCTGCCTCCGGGCGCCGGCTCAGACGAGCTGAGCAGTATGTCGACGGTCCGGCATCGGGCTACTCCCCTTCTGCGCCGTCCATCGTACGGGACGTCGAGGCATCGGGTGCATGGGCCATTGGTCCCGAGGTGACGGCAACGGGAACGACACACCTCTTGTTGTGTCATGTTCGCGTCACTATTTTCTAACCTGGCGCGCATCCGTTCGAAACCTGGCGCCGCCACCCTGAACGCGCTCTGCACGGTCAACAGCCCCCCACTACAAGGGAGTTCGCATGCCCAAGATCTACGCGCGTCGACGACTCAGCATACTCGCCGGACTCACCGGGCTGATAGCCATGACCGGACTTTTCAACGGTCCGGCAGCCTCGGCCGCCCTCCCCACCCCTGTGAGCGCCACCACAGCCCGCACCTACCTCGCCTCTCTCACCGTCGCGACCGAGGACCGCACCGGTTACAACCGCGACCTCTTCCCGCACTGGATCACGCAGTCGGGGACCTGCAACACCCGTGAGGTCGTCCTCAAGCGCGACGGCACGAACGTCGTGCAGGACTCCAGCTGCGCCGCGACCAGCGGCAGTTGGTACTCCGTCTATGAGGGCGCGACCTGGTACGCCGCGTCCGACGTGGACATCGACCACCTCGTCCCGCTCGCCGAGGCCTGGGACTCCGGCGCCGACAGCTGGACCACGTCCCGCCGCCAGGCCTTCGCCAACGACCTGACCCGTCCTCAGCTCATCGCCGTCACGGACAACGTCAACCAGTCGAAGGGCGACCAGGACCCGGCCACCTGGATGCCGTCCCGCACCTCGTACCACTGCACCTACGCCCGCGCCTGGGTCCAGGTGAAGTACTACTACGGCCTCTCTGTGGACTCCGCGGAGAAGAGCGCACTGCAGAGCACCCTGAACGGCTGCTGAACCGTTCGTTCTCAGTGGCCGCTGAACCGATCACCGTTCGTTCTCAGCGGCCGCTGAACCGATCACCGTTCGTCCTCAGCGGCTGCTGAATCGATCACCCTGAGCGGCCGCAGATCGTCGGCCGCCGTTTACCGGAACCTCCCCGCCGGCCTCCGTCGTTCCGTACCGTACGGGGCGACGGAGGAGGGTGATCACCATGGCACGGCTGCGCCTGGGACCGCTGCTGAGATATGTCGACGGCTCGTCGGCGACCGTATGGGTCGAGGCGAGCCGTCCGTGCACGGCCGAGGTGCGCTGCGCCGACGGGTCGTGGGGCCGCGCGCGCACGTTCCAGATCGACGGGCACCACTACGCGCTCGTCCAGGTGACCGGCCTCACACCCGGCACCGAGACGGCGTACGAGGTGATGCTGGACGGCACCCCCGTGTGGCCGCTGCCGGACTCGCCGTTCCCGCCGAGCACGATCCGTACGCTCCACGACTCCGCCGCCGAGGCCTCCCCGCTCCGGGTCTCCTTCGGTTCCTGCCGGTGGGCCGCGGCGCCCGCGGACGAGAAGGACCCGGTGGGGCCGGACGCACTGGACACCCTGGCCGCCCGCCTCGCCGCGGACCCCTCCGCCGAGCGGCCCGATGTGCTGCTGCTCCTGGGCGACCAGGTGTACGCGGACGAGACCTCCCAGGCCACCCGCCGCTGGCTGGCGGCCCGCCGGGATCTGCGCGAGCCGCCCGGCACCGAGGTCGCGGACTACGAGGAGTACACGCACCTCTATTACGAGTCGTGGCTCGACCCCGAGATGCGCTGGCTGCTCTCCACCGTCCCCAGCCTCATGATCTTCGACGACCACGACGTGATCGACGACTGGAACACGAGCGAGTCCTGGCTCGCCGCGATGCGGGCCACGCCCTGGTGGCGCGAGCGCCTCCTGAGCGGCCTGATGTCGTACTGGGTCCATCAGCACCTGGGCAACCTCCCGCCGGACGAACTGGAGCGGGACGCGTTGTATACGGCGGTCCGCGCGACGCCCGACGGCACCGAGGTGCTGCGGTCCTTCGCCGCCCGCGCAGACGCCGATCCTTCGTCGGTCCGCTGGAGCTACCGCCGCGACTTCGGCCGCGTACGCCTGCTGATGGTCGACACGCGGGCGGCACGCGTCCTGGACGAGGCCAACCGCGCGATGCACGACGCCGACGAGGCGAACTGGCTGCGCGAACAGGCCCTGGACGCCCACGGGTCCTACGACCACCTGCTGATCGGCACGTCGCTGCCATGGCTGCTGCCCCCTCTCGTCCATGACGCCGAGGCGTGGAACGCCGCGCTCTGCCGCGGCGAGCGGGGCGCGCGCTGGGCCCGTATGGCGGAAGACCTGCGCAGGCGCGCCGACCTGGAGCACTGGGCGGCCTTTCCCGCGTCCTTCGATGCGCTGACCGCGCTGATCGCCGAGGCGGGTACGGGTCCGGGAGCGCCGGCCACGGTCTGCGTGCTGTCCGGGGACGTCCACCATGCGTATGTCGCGGAGCCGTCCTGGCCGGAGGGGCGCGATCCGGACGCCCGGGTGCTGCAGCTGACCTGCTCGCCCGTGCACAACTCCATCCCGGCGTCGATCAGGGTCGGTTTCCGGTTCGGCTGGAGCCGCATGGGACAGGCGCTGGGGCGGCGCTTCGCACGGCACGCGCGTAACGGACAGACGACGATCAACTGGCGGAAAACAGCCGGTCCTTGGTTCGGCAACCAGCTGATGACGCTCACTCTGCGCGGCCGTTCGGCGGCGCTGCGGCTGGAACAGGCGCGTACGGGGCGGCGTGGCGGCGTGCCGCGTCTGGAACAGGTGGAAGAGTCCGAACTCACGCGTTAACGCCCGAGTTGAGTGCGATGACTGCGATGCTGCGTGTTGCCCGTGACACGGCCCACACCGAGGGCCGGGCATCCGCCAATCGGTAGGGCTGTCCCCGGTTCCGACGGCATGATGAGCCGGACCGTCCGCTTCCGGCGGACCTCGTACGACAGCAGCCACCACATCAGAAGCAGCACAGCCGCAACACAAGCAGCCGCACATGCTCCGGGAGCCACGCTTTTGACCGCCGCGACCCCCCACCCCTCAGGACCTCCCGACGGCCCCGGTCCCCGGCAGACCCGCGCGGCCGTCGCCCTTGTCGGGGCGGGACCGCGCGGCACGAGTGTGCTGGAGCGCCTCTGCGCCTCCGCGCCCGAGCTGCTGTCGCCGAGAACGCAGTTGACGGTCCACGTCATCGACCCGTCACCGCCCGGCGCCGGCCGCGTCTGGCGGACCGCACAGCCGTCCGAACTGCTGATGAACACGGTCGCTTCGCAGGTGACGCTGTTCACCGACGACAGCGTGGACTGCTCCGGGCCCGTGCGACCGGGCCCGAGCCTGTACGAGTGGGCCGCCGAGCGCGACGGCCGGGGGGACCGGGGCGACGCTCGGGGCGGCGACGGCGAGAGCGGCGGCGGCAGCGGCGAGAGCGGGGGCGGCAGCGGCTGCAAGGGGGGCAGCGAGGACAAGGGAGGCAGCGGCTCGGCGTACGGCCTCCGACCGGACGACTATCCGACGCGCGCCTACTACGGGCGCTACCTGGAATGGGTCTTCGGCGAGGTGGTGCGCGGCGCGCCGCCCGCGGTGCGGGTCGAGGTGCACACGGCGCGCGCGGTCAAGCTCGACGACGAACCGGACGGCCGCCAGCGCCTCGTACTCGACAGCGGCGTCGAGCTGCGTGGCCTCTCTGCCGTCGTGCTGGCCCAGGGTCATCTGCCGGTCGTCGGCGGCCCGGCCCAGGAGCGGCTCGCGGAGCACGCGCGGCGGCACGACCTGCGCCACTTCCCGCCCGCCAACCCCGCCGACCTGGACCTGTCGGCCGTCGCCCCGGGCGAACCGGTTCTGCTGCGGGGCCTGGGCCTCAACTTCTTCGATCACATGGCCTTGTTGACCGAAGGCCGCGGCGGCCGCTACGTGCCCGGCAACCGCGGGCTGCGCTATCTGCCGTCCGGCAGCGAGCCGCGGCTGTACGCGGGGTCACGGCGCGGCGTCCCGTACCAGGCCCGCGGCGACAACGCCAAGGGCCCCTACGGTCGGCACCAGCCGGCCGTCCTGACGCCCGAGGCGATAGCGGGCTTCCGTAAGCGTGCGGACTCCGGCGATCCGCCGGACTTCCTGACGGAGATATGGCCGCTGGTCGCCAAGGAAGTGGAGACGGTCTACTACGAGGCGCTGCTGGCGCGGAGACCGGGTCGGCGGGACGCGGACGCGGACGCGGACAGGGGCGGGACGCGAGGGGACTCCACGGGCGAGGGGCCGGGAAACTCTGCGGGCGTGACGCCGGGATGCCCGCCCGGCCGGACACCAGGGCACTCCCCCGCCCGGACCCCGGGACACTCCCCCGCCCGGACCCCGGGAGGCTCCCCCGCCCGGACCCCGGGACGCTCCCCCGCCCGGACGCCGGAAGACTTCCGCGATCGATTTCTCGCCACCGCGCACCGGGGTCCTCAAGAGGCCCTCGTGCTCGATGAGTTCGGGATCGCGGCGGCCGACCGCTGGTCGTGGGACAGGATCTCGCGCCCGTACGGGGATCGTTCGTTCTCGGGCCCCGGCGACTTCCGCGACTGGCTGCTGGCGTATCTGCGCGAGGACGCGGCGCAGGCGGCGCTCGGGAATGTCGCCGGCCCGGTGAAGGCGGCCCTCGACGTGCTGCGCGACCTCCGCAACGAACTGCGTCAGATCGTCGACCACGGCGGCCTCGCCGGCGCCTCCCGCCGCGACCACCTCGACCGCTGGTACACCCCGCTCAACGCCTTCCTGTCGATCGGCCCGCCCCGGCGGCGCATCGAGGAGATGGCGGCACTGATCGAGGCGGGCGTGCTGGAGGTGCTGGGCCCGCGCCTGGAGGTGCGCCCGGTGGACGGTGCCTTCGCCGCACACTCCCCCGATGTGCCCGGCTCCGCCGTCCGCGTCACGACGCTCGTCGAGGCGCGGCTACCGGAACCGGACCTGCGACGTACGGCCGACGACCTGCTCGCAGGCCTGCTGAAGACGGGCCAGTGCCGGCCGCATTCCGTCGGCCGTTACGAAACCGGGGGGCTGGACGTAACACCGCGCCCCTACCGTCTGATCGACCGGCAGGGCCGGCCACACCCCAGACGGTTCGCCTTCGGGGTGACCACCGAAGGGGTGCACTGGGTGACCGCGGCCGGGGCCAGGCCGGGTGTGGACTCGGTCACGCTGTCGGACGCCGACGCCGTGGCCCGCGAGGTGCTTCGCACAGCGCCCGGCCTGCGCGGCGACGCGGAACCGGAAGCGAAAGCGGAGTTGCCTTCGCAGCGGACCGGTGGCCGAATGTTGAACTTGCAACCATCAGCAAGGCACGCCTAACCTGTTATCTCGCTCGGTTCGTCCCCAACCGAAGGAGACCGCCCACCATGACTGGACGTCTCAACAGCGCCCAGCCCTATGCCCTCGGCCTGTTCCGGTTCGTCGTCGGCCTGCTCTTCGCCTGCCACGGCGCCGCGTCGCTCTTCGGCGTCCTCGGCGGAGCGATGGGCGGCGGCACCGTCCCGACGGGCACCTGGCCCGGCTGGTACGCGGCCGTGATCGAACTCGTCGGCGGCGGCCTGGTGGCGCTCGGCCTCGGCACCCGCGCGGCGGCTTTCATCTCGTCGGGCGCGATGGCCTACGCGTACTTCAAGGTCCACCAGCCGTCGGCGCTGTGGCCTCTGCAGAACGACGGCGAGCTCGCGGCGATGTACTGCTGGTCGATGTTCCTGCTGGTCTTCACCGGCTCGGGCGCGTTTGGCCTGGACCGCCTCTTCGCGTCCCGTGGCACGGACGCGCAGGAGACGGCGACCGCTCCGGAGAAGCGCTCACCGGTCACGGCCTGACGGAACGTTCCTCGCGTCACGACGGCGCCCGCTCCCGTACACATACGCGGGGGCGGGCGCCGTCACCGTTCCCGCACGCATACGCGAGGGCGGGCGCCGTCGCCGTTCCCGCACGCATACGCGGGCGCCGGCACCGTCGCCGTTCCCGGCCGTCACGGACAAGCGAGCCCCGGTTAATCCGGGGTGACGTTCACGCGTACGCTGTATGGCTGTCATCAGGCCGCCCCTGCCGCTCCCCGCGACATCGCGGCGCTGTTCTGTCGACTGGGGAGTTTCGGTGCTGGAGAGTGTCGGGTCGCTGACCGGCAGCCCATGGATCTATGCCGTGGTGGCCCTGTCCATCCTCTTCGACGTGTTCCTCCCCGTCCTGCCGAGCGGTGTCCTGGTGATCGCCGCGGCCACCGCCGCGGCGGCCGGCTCCGGCGCCGAGACGGGGCAGGCGGGGCAGGTCCCCGACATCCTGGTCCTCATCCTGTCCGCGGCGACCGCCTCGGTCATGGGCGACCTGGTCGCTTACCGGCTGGCCTGGCGCGGCGGCGAACGCCTGGACCGCGCCATCGCCCGTTCGCGCCGTCTCGCCAGCGCGCAGGAACGACTCGGCTCGGCACTCGCCCGCGGCGGCGGCGCCCTGGTCGTCCTCGCGCGCTTCGCCCCTGCAGGCCGCTCGGTCGTCTCCTTCGGCGCAGGCGCGGCCCACCGCAAGGTCCGCGAGTTCCTGCCCTGGTCGGCCCTGGCAGGCATCGCCTGGGCCGCCTACAGCGTCGGCCTCGGCTACTTCGGCGCCCAGTGGCTGGGCACGACATGGCTCGCCACGGCGGTCTCGTTCGCCGCATTGGTCGGCGCGGGGGCAGTTGCGGCTTATGTGATGCGGCGGCCCGCTGAGGCGTAAGAGGTCCCGGCAGGCTGAGGCTGCGGCGGACCCCGTACGTGGCAGCGCCCGTCAGGCCGTGTCGGCCACCGCGGCCGCCTCTCGCGGCGCGGTCCCCTCGGCGCGCCGCCCCTGCCCCCGTACCTCCAGTCCGGCGAGCAGCTCCGCGGTCGCTTCGGCGATCACGTCGACGGCGCGCTCGAACACCTCCTGGTTGTGGGCGGCCGGGGCACGGAACCCGGAGACCTTCCGCACGTACTGAAGCGCGGCGGCCCGTATCTCCTCCCCGGTGGCCTCTTCGGGGAGTACGGGCGGACGGAGCGTCTTGATGCTGCGGCACATGCGTCCAGTGTCACCCCGGCCACTGACAATCGGCCCGGAATGGAACCCCGGTGGCAGTCCCCTGCGGCTTCAGCGGCCGGAATCAGCAGCTCGGATTCGGCTCCCGGGGCCGGCGCGCCGGATTCAGCTCCCGGCTTCAGCTCCCGGCTTCAGCGGCCGAATTCAGCTCCCGGACTCGGCGGCCGGACTCAGCTCCTGGACTCAGTCAGCGAGAACCTTGTCGAGGAAGGCATCGAGGTTGGTGAGGGTGCGCTCGATCTTGTCCTCGAGCGGCAGGGTCTCCTCGTATGGCACACGCAGCCCTGTCTGCTTCTTGCCCCGCAGGTAGAGCGAACAGGCCAGGTCGGCGCACACGTACGCCCCGACGGTATTCCCCTGCCGCCCCGCCACGCCCGCCCGCGGCGCAACCAGCAGACACACTCCGGTGCCGGGATGTCCCGTCAGGCACAGGGAGCACACGGTCGTCTTGGTGAAACCACGCCGGATGCCTTGCGGTGCACGGAGCGTGACCCCCACCAGCCGGTCGTCACGTACCGTGACGAGATAGCCGCGGTCCGGCGCGCCCGGATCGCGCCAGCCCAGGAAGTCCATGTCCGGCCAGGGCAGTTCGGCCAGTCCCCGAGGAAGGCTGATGCGTTGCGCCTCACCCTTCGAGCAGTTGGCGAAGGATGTCCGTATGGCCTTCTCGTCGATCGGTTCCATGATCACGAGAGGCTACCGGCGGACGGCGGCGGAAGTCCCCTGATTTTTCGGGTGCCGGGACACGCCCAGCCGTGGTGCGGCCGTCAGGGCACGGCCCGACGACGGCGCGGACCTCTCCCCGCTGCCCGACTCTCAACCCTCTATACGAGCGTGATACGAGCGGCTTACGCCCCGGATCGACACGTTCGCATGAAGTCCCAGAAGGAACTCGCATCCAAAAATCGAACAGGCGTAGCATTGCGGCGTGTCTGTGACCCATGACTTCCCGAGCGACCTCCTAGCCGGTCAGGAGGAGCTGCATCAGGTCCGGGCAGAACTCCTGGCCCTGCTGAAGCGGCTGCCCTGGTCGGTCGAGCCCCTGGACGGCTTCAGCGACGACACCGGCTGGCGCAAGGTGGAGCGCCCGGCCTCCCCCGGCTGGACGGCGGACGAACAGGCCGAGGTGGAGAAGCTCCGCCAACGCGAACGAGAACTCGCGGTGTTCGTGACGTGCCACCGCTTCTGGTCGGAAGTGTCGGGCCCGGACGCGGTGGATGCCCGCATGAAGCTGAAGCACGCGCACGAGGAGCGGGAGCCGAACGCGGACCAATAGCTCTCCAGTTGGGAAAAGGCAACCGACACGGCGAGACGTCCCCGAGATTTCCCCTGTTCGGCCGACACCGGTTGCCGCGCCATCGACGCGGAGGTGTCCTGGTCAAGGCGCCTCGGAGCCGCAGGCGCACGGACGGGGGCGGCGCGGCCGTGACAAGCCGGGCCAGCCCTCTCCGACCTACATCACACTGGGAGGCAACCATGCCACACCGCCAGGGCGACCGGGTGGAATACCGGGACGAGATGAACCAGAAGCAGTCGGGCGTGATCCAGGACGTGCAGGGCAGCGGGCAGCAGGCGCGCTACACCGTGCAGAACCTCGAGACCCAGCGCCAGGAGCAGGTCCGGGAGCAGCAGATCGAACGGGACCTGGACTAACTCTCCCATCGACACTGCACCGACCGGTGCGCGACTGCCCGTCTCGCAACGACCGAAACGTCGCCACCGGTCCCCGGTCCCTGGCGCTTCACGGCCCGGATAACCGGAGCCGCCGAAGGGCCACACCACCGATGCGGGCTCACGCCTATCGCGTGAGCCCGCATTGACGTCGAATCCCGAGTTCGCGAATCCCAAGGTCACCTGCGCCTACGGCGCTTCACCTATCGCCTTTGACTGCCTGGGAGACCCGGGGAGTCCGATCCGGGTACAAGTCATGGTGAATGGCCTTTGCCACGCGCTCAACCGTATCCATGCCGTAGTCCCAGCCCACTTGCGGCGACTCGCCTTCAGGGACCCTGTTGTTCTCGGTGAGGACCACGAGGCCATAGTCGTAGGCACCGCCGGTGAAGGCGCTCATGCTGTTGACCTTCCAGTCCCCTCGGTCCCAGGGATCCATGCGCCCGGTCCGGGAACGCTGAAGCCAGCCGTTCTTGACTTGTACGGCAGCGTCCGGGGGAGCCCCGGCGGGAGTTCCCCACCGTTGATCCTTCTGCACGTCGTGCATGAGGCTCAGAAGGTAGGTGCGCGCTTCCGCGTTCAGGACCGAGTTGTCGTCGGCGGTGAGCAGCTCAAGGAGTCTGGCCTGGTCCCTTGCTGTGACCTGGGTCAGGCCCATGAAATCCTCTTCGTCGAGGATGGTGTTCTTCATTCCGGCCTTGTCCAGAAATCTCTGGATCCTTTTGCGGCCCAAGTTTTCCCACAGGGTGTACATCGCATCGTTGTCCGAGCTCACTATCATCTCCCTGGCCAGATCCTGCTCCCCCTCGGACAGGTCGACGCCTTTTTCCAGGAGCAGCGCCCCCAGTATTATCGGCTTGACGATACTCGCAGAGTCGTAGTGCTTGTCCGCGCCGTACGTGCATGAGGTACGGGTGGTTCGGTCATACAGCGCCAGCGAGGCGCGGCTGTCGCGACTCACCAGCGACTTCGCTATGTCCCGAGTGAGAAGATTCGCCAGTCCGGGTTTTGCGGATGAGCATTCAACGAGGCCGCCCTTGATTCGCTGGAACGCGAATATTTTGTGCCGTGTCTCACGGGATACGGTTGTCGTGGCAGCAGGAGCGACGGCCGAAGTGGAGACCGCCGCGACGACTACTCCTAATGTCACCTTTGAAGCCATCTTACTGAGCGCCAATTCTTTCCCTTTCCGCATCTTCCGGCCCGCCGGCGAGCTTCAGCTTCACGACAGCAGACCCGGCCCGATATCGTCCACAGCAAGGTTGGTAAGTATCGATTCTGGCAATTCGGTGCAGCTCGGCGCCTGAGGCCGACATTACAAGCCCGGGATGCGCCTGGCTTGTCGGGTAAGCCGGTAGGCCTAGACACGACCACACCCCGGTGAATCCGTCACCGCCGGCGCCATCGCCCGCAACACCCGACTCGACCGCGAAGCCCTGCGCGACCAACTCGCCCTGCTCTGAACGCCAAAGACCCCCGGGCTGGATGCCAAAGACCCCCAGCCTGGATGCCAAAGACCCCCAGCCTCGATCGGCTGGGGGTCTTCGCACTGGCGGGTCTTCTGGATTTCGCACTGGTGGATCTTCCGGGGTTCGCACTGGCGGGCCTTCTGGGTTTCGCACTGGTGGGTGCGCGTGTAAGGTTCGCGACTTCATGAGCACTGGTTCCTGCGGAAACATCGGAATCCGGGCACAGTGAGCAATGGCGATGTCGGTGGATGCTGAGCAATCGATGGTTCTCCGCGATCGGGTCGGCGACACACGGTGAGGGATCAATAGTCGCGGTGAACGCCGGTTTTGCGCGTCGAGGCGGCGGCACCCGGTCCGGGGTGTCGCCGTCCTGTTCTCCGGTTATGACTTCCGTGCCGCCGGCCCGCCACTCGGCCGGGCCGGTGCCGGCTTTCGCCGGTGGTCCGACGGCTGGTCGGGCAGGGCCAGGCACAGGGCCTCCAGGGCTGCTGCGAAGGCGTGGTCCTGCGGTGTGCCGTAGCCGATGACGAGGCCGTCACGCGGTGGCATCGTGCTGTCGGGGTGGCGGTAGGGGCGTAGTCCGTCGACGGCCAGCCCCTGCCGCCGGGCCGCGCGCAGTGCCGCGTCCTCGGTGTTCTTCGGCAGTTCGAGGACGGCATGGAGTCCTGCCGCGATACCGCTGACCCTGATGTGGGGGGCGCGTTCGGCGAGCGTGCTCGCCAGCAGGTCGCGGCGGCGGCGGTAGTGCTGCCGCATGCGGCGCAGGTGCTGGTCGTAGGCGCCGCAGGCGATGAAGTCGGCGAGGGTGAGCTGGTCGACGACGCCCGACCACATCTCCCGGGGCCCCTTGGCGGCGAGGATGTCGTCGACGAGCCGTCCCGGCAGCACCATCCAGCCGAGCCGCAGCGCCGGTGAGAGGCTCTTGCTGGTCGAGCCGATGTAGACGACCCGGTCGGGGTCGAGCCCCTGTACGGCGCCGACCGGCTGCCGGTCGTAGCGGAACTCGCCGTCGTAGTCGTCCTCCACGAGCACTCCACCGCAGGAGCGGGCCCAGTCGATGACCGCCGCTCGGCGTTCTGGATGCAGGGGGCCGCCGGTGGGGAACTGGTGCGCGGGCGTGAGCAGTACGGCCTTGGCGCTGGTGCCCGGCAACTCGTCGATCCGGGCCCCGTACGAGTCGACCGTCAGCGGGACGGTGCGCAGGCCCGCGTCTTCGAGCAGGCCCCGGTGGAAGTCCAGTCCGTAGGACTCCACCGCGACTGGGCCTTTCAGTACGCTGCCCAGCAACTTCAGTCCGTGAGCGAAGCCGGAGCAGATCACGATCCGGTCGGGCTCGGTGCGCACGCCCCTGGCGCGTGCCAGGTACTCCGCGAGCGTCTCACGCAGCTCCGCCCTGCCGCGCGGATCGCCCACGCCGAAGGCGTTGTTCGGGGCCGCGGCGATGCCCCTGCGCGCGGAGGTGAGCCATGCGGCACGCGGGAAGGCGGCAGCGTCGGGAGAGCTCGGCATCAGGTCGTGCAGGATGCGGCGGCGGGTCTGGCGCTGCGGGCGGCGCGCCTGGTCCGGAGGGAGCGGTGTGGCGCGCCGGGCGACCTTGGTGCCGGAGCCCTGGCGGGCGGAGAGCCAGCCCTCCTCGACGAGTTCGGCGTAGGCGTCGGCGACGGTGTTGCGGGCGATGCCCAGATCGTGGGCGAGGCTTCGGTAGGGGGGCAGCCGGGTGCCGGGGGCGAGCCGGCCGGAGCGGATGGCCTCCCGCAGGGCGTGCATGAGCTGGCTCCGCAGGCTTCCCTCTCCGGAGAGCTCCAGGTGGAGGTTGGTTCCCGCGACCTGGCCCGGTCCGACCTCGGAGGCCCCGAACTCGGGAACATTGACCCATGTTTCTGCCATGGAAATGCACCATACCGTGGGTCGATTCCGCTCTTAGGGTCATGGCATGACAGCTTTTCAGGTGCCTCAGCGCATGAACTTCTCCACCGTCGCCCCCAAGGTCTTCAAGGCCGTCCTCGCCCTCGACGCCGCCGCCCGTGAGGGGCTCGACCCCGTCCTCCTGGAGCTGGTGCAGATCCGCGCCTCCCAGACCAACCACTGTGCGTACTGCATCGACTACCACACCTCCGACGCCCGCAAGGCCGGGGAGAGGGAGGAGCGCATCTACCAGCTCTCCGCCTGGGAGGAGTCGAGCCTGTTCACCGAGCAGGAGCGGGCCGCCCTGGCCTTGACCGAGGCCGTCACCCGCCTGCCCGAGGGCGTGTCGGACGAGGTCTACAACGAGGCCGCCCAGCACTTCGGCGAGAAGGAACTCGCCCAGCTCATCGCACTGATCTTCACCGTCAACGCGTGGAACCGGATGAACGTCACCACGCGCAAGACGCCCGGTACCGAGTGACCGACAGTTCCTCCCCGCGGGCGGTGGCCCATCCATCGGGGCCACCGCCCGCGGCATGCCTGGACCGCTTTCCCGACCGAAGGGCTGACGAAGCCGTGACCACCGTCGACACACCGGTGCCCGCCACCACAGGCCGTTCGCCCGTCAAGGGCTGGCTGGCCGTCCTGGCGGTGACCCTGGGCATTTTCTCCCTGATGACCTCCGAGCTGCTGCCCGTGGGTCTCCTCACCCCGGTCGGCACGGCCCTGGACGTGTCGGAAGGCACCGCGGGGCTGATGGTGACCGTTCCCGGCCTGGTCGCCGCCGTCGCGGCGCCCCTGGTCACCGTGGCCACCGGTCGCGTCGACCGCCGTATCGTGCTGGCGGTCCTGGTCGGCCTGGTGGGCGCGGCCAACTTGGCCTCCGCCTTCGCGACCAGCTTCGCGGTCGTCCTGGCCGCCCGTTTCCTGATCGGCATCAGCGTCGGTGGCTTCTGGTCCATCGCCGGCGGCATCGCGCTGCGGCTGGTGCCGGACAAGCACGTCCCCCGGGCCACCGCCGTCATCTTCGGCGGTGTCGAGACCGCATCCGTCCTGGGCGTTCCCACCGGAACGTTCATCGGTGACCTCAGCGGCTGGCGCACCGCGTTCGCCGCCGTGGGGATCCTCGGCCTCTCCTCTCTCGCCTGCATGGTCTTCCTGATGCCGAGGGTGCCGGCGGAGCAGACCATCAAGTTCGCGGACCTGCCGAAGGTCTTCAAGGGCAACGCGGGCGTGCGGGCCGGTGTCGCCATGACCTTCCTCGTCATCACCGGCCACTTCCTGGCCTACACGTTCGTCCGGCCGATCCTCCAGGACGACGGAGTAGACGACAACATGATCGGCGTGCTGCTGCTGACCTTCGGCGTCGCCGGCATCTGCGGCAACTTCATCGCCGGAGCGCTCGTAGCCAAGCGGCTGCGGCAGACCGCCGCGGGCATCTCCGTGGTTCTCACTCTGGCCATGGTGCTCCTCGCGCTCGTCGGCAACACCGCCCTCACCGCGGGCGCCGTCCTGGTCCTGTGGGGCCTGGGCTACGGCGCGGTGCCGGTCACCTTCCAGACCTGGATCCTCGACGCCGCACCGGACACCACCGAGGCCGCCTCCTCGCTGTACGTCTCCACCTTCAACCTGTCCATCGCGCTCGGCGCGCTCTTCGGCGGCCTGGCCGTCGACGGCCTCACCACCACGAGCGTGCTGTGGATCGGCGCCGTCCTCGCCGCCCTCACGCTGCTCGTGGTGGGCGGGGCCCGCCGCACTGCGGCCGTCTCCGCCGAGTGAGGCGGCGGTCCGCCCGCCTTGCTCTCGAAAAACGGCTGTCCCCCGTTTCTGGGCTCTTCACGATCGAGGGTGTAGTTGGGGTCTGAATCCGCCGGTCTCGAGCAGTGATCTGGCCATGGAGGACGTCGCCGGCCAGGCGGACGACGTGGAAGGGATCCATGACCGCGACGGCCTCGGGGAGCTCCTCGGCAGTAGCGGTCTTGAAGCCGGTGAACCCGTCCATCGCGACCACCTCAACGCCACTCGAGACGCTCGGCGAGCCAGGTCTTGAACGCCTGCTTGCAGCGTCCCTCGACCATGTCCAGCAACCTGGCTGGGCCGGTGCCGTCGCGGATCCCAGTCAGGTCGATGATCACGGTGACGAACTTGTCGCCGCGGCGGGTGTGGCGCCACACATGCTCGTCGACCCCGATCACCTTGACACCGTCGAACCGGCGCGCGTCATCGATCAGGACCGCTTGCCCTCGGCCAGGACCGCTTGCCCTCGGCCAGGACGGCGTCGTTGGCGGTGTTCCACGCGACCGCGAGTCCCTCTTCGACACGCGCCACGGTCAGGTGCTGGACCACGATCCCTTCCAGTACCCACCGCAGCCCGCGGCGTGACAGCTTCGCCCGCGGCTCCGCCGCGCGGGTGGTGTCCTGGCGCCACACGTGCCCGCAGTCGGTGCAGCGATAGCGACGCACCACCACCTCCAGCATCGTCGGACGCCACCCGAGCGGCTCGTGCGCCAACCGGCGGACCACGCTGTCGCGCGGGGCGCCCTCGCAGCCGCAGCGGCGGCACCACTGGTCCGGCTCGACGATCCGGCAGGCGATCACCGCGCGGTCAGGTTCGAGCCGCTGCCCGACGGCTACGAGGCCGAGCTCGTCAAGCCGGCAGAACGTGGACAGGTCAGCATGGGCGAAGCCGTTGTCAGCGGCAGCGTCGGGCACCCGACCGCTTCGAACGAGGAGACTCCCGAGTCGGCCTCACCACTTCACGGGTCCGTTAGCGTCGATGAAGGTTCCCGTCGCGTCAGCGGTACTGAGGGCCGCAGCCTGAGCGATGACCTCGGCAGCCTCCTCGGGGGTGACGGGTGCCTGCTCCTTGTTGCCAGGCGCGAGATCAGTCTGTACCCATCCGGGACACACTGAGGTCACCTTGATGGAGGTGTCGGCGAGCGCCTTGGACAGCACGATCGTGATCGCGTTGAGGGCAGCCTTGGAGGACTGGTAGGCCGGCACGACCATGGAGTGCCACGGAGAGTTCGGGTCGGTCTGATGAGCAAGCGAGCCCACCGTGCTGGAAACGTTCACGATCCGCCCCGCCGGGCTCTTGCGAATCAGCGGCAGGAACGCCTCCACGACGGCGACCGGGCCCAGAACGTTCGTGGCGTAGGTCTGCTCGAACATCGCCAGGTCGAGGACCTCCTTCGGATCGGCGTTGGTCGCCTCCGGCAGGATTCCCGCGTTGTTGACGAGCACGTCGAGATGCCCGAAGCGCTCGGAGACCTCAGCCGCGGCCGCACGCACCGACGCCGGGTCGGTGACATCCATCGTGAGGCTGCTCACCGAGAACCCCTCACGAGACAGCCGATCCGCTGCCTCCGCCCCGGCGTCGGACTTCCGAGCAGCAACGATCACGTGGCCGCATTCACGTGCGAGCCGCCGAGCAGCTGCCAAACCGATCCCCCGGTTGGCACCGGTGACGAGCGCGATCTTCACAGTCAGGTCCTCTCATGATGGCTTCGCGACCGTCGTGTTGAGCGGCCGCACCCAGCAAGCACATCAACCGGCCACGGCGAATGCTGGCGAGAATCAGACGCCGCGATCGAACCTGTCTGCAGAGCGAGCGGTCGGACCGTACGGATAGCAGAAAGCCCGAGGCAGGCAGAGACCGGAAGTTCCGCACAGCCGACCACTACCGACCGTAACCATTGCTAAGGCAGTCGCGGATTTGCTAGTCACTGTTAACGAACGGCCTTCATTGCTAACGACGGCCTTCATTGCTAACGAAGTCGCGGATCCTACAGCGCGGACGGTTTCGCATCGCCGTCACGACGATGGCCGGCGTTACAGCCCCAGGGAGATGGCCACTCGGGTGAGTTCGGCCGTGCTGTTGATGTTGAGCTTGGCCCGGATACGGCGGAGATACGCGTCGACCGTGTGCTTGGAGAGCCCCATGTGGCGGGCCGTTTGCACGTAGGTGCGCCCTTCGGCGATATGCCGCAGCGTCTCCCGCTCACGCGGAGCCAGCGAAGGTGCGGAAGCTTCGGCGTTCGGCATGGTGACTGTCAGGCTCATGGGATGTTCTCCGGCGGATCGGCTCGTTCATCGCTGCTCACACCCTCGGAAGCAGGAGGCAAATGTCCGAATAAGGCCATTTGTCCTCTTTCAAAAAAGCCTGCACGGGCGACTTCATGACGGCGTCCGCGGACTGTCACAGACGTGTCACAGGGCCCGTCGGCAGGCTCGCCACAGCGCGATGACGATCAGATCGGGCGGTGTGCGACCCCTCCGGTCCCATCTGGCCCATAAGTGGCACCGCGCCCCTCAGGGGCGCCGCGAAAGACACGGGGACCAGGCCTCCGGACTCGTACTGGATGACCTGGGCCTTCTGGCTCGCCGGGCGCACATCTTGTGCATGTTTCGGCGGTTACGCCCAGGATTAGCCTCGATGTGTTCCCTCATGAAAGGTGAAAGATCATGCCGACGTATGTCACGTTGCTGAACTGGACCGATCAAGGGATCCGAAACTACAAGGACACCGCGAAGCGTGCCGAGGCCTTCACCTCAGCGGCACAGAAGCTCGGGGCGAAGCTCCTGAACATCTACTGGACCGTCGGTCCCTACGACCTCGTGGCCGTCGTCGAGGCGCCCGACGACGAAACCGCCACCGCGGCCCTCCTGCAGCTCGGCGGGGTGGGCAACGTCCGTACCACGACCCTGCGGGCCTTTGGCCGAGAGGAGATGGATCGCATCATCGCCAAGGCCGCCGGCTGAGGACATGTCAGACCTGAAAAATGCGAACGGGCCCTGGACCTGAGAGGTCGAGGGCCCTCGCCCTGGAAATGCACGAGCCTGCACTCCGGGTGTCATGGAGGCCCGTTTCCGGCGGCCGACGCCAAGGACGGCAACGGGCTCGGCCGGCTGGTCGGCCGCCTCGCGCGCACGGAAGGGCGGGATACTCCGCGCATGAGCCTCACCGCGCGGCAGCTCGCCCTGGCCACCCTGGACCGTCAGCTCCTGCTCGAACGCCGGCGCCTCGATGTGGCGGAGGCGGTCCGCCGGGTCTGAAGGAGGCGGAGCCGCTGTCAGCACTGCTCGCCCGCCGCGATCCAGCCGTCTACCGGCGCTATGGACACTGGTGGGACAAGGGATTTACCAGCGCCGAGAGCAGGATGGTCAAGGGCTGACCGCGCTGCCCGACTCCGCCCCCGCGGCCCCAGCCCCTCGGGTCGATGATCACGTGGCCGTCGGTGTCCGTGGTCACCGATCCGCGTTCGACGACGGTGAGTTCCGCGCGGCCCTTGGTGCCGTTGACGCCGATGACGTATCCCTCCCAGGGCGAGTGGGCGTTGAGCGCGTAGGTCATGGAGGCGCCCGAGGCGTAGTCGACGATCAGGGAGAGGTTGTCCTCGACGGTGATGCCCGGGTCGAAGACGTCCTGGTCGCGGCGGTAGGCGCGGCGACGACGCAGCCCATGGAATTGCCGCTGAGGTGGAACTGGTCCAAGCACAAGGCGTCCGCAAACATCTTCACGAAGTCGATCTGCGCTGCGCGCAGATGTGCCGGGATGCTGAAATTCGCGACCGACCCAGGCGGCCTGGCCAGATGGCAGCAACGCATCGCCGGGGTGAAGCTTGGAGCTGAAGCGAGTAATGGAGGCGCGGTGGGCAGGCTGGTCGTCGTAGGAGTGGATGGCTCGTCGTCGAGTCTTGCCGCGGTGGAAGAGGCCGCCCGGGAAGCCCAGCGGCGTCGTGCGGAGCTGCGTGTCGTGCACGCCTTCAGCTGGCCGGTCAGGCCCATGTATGCGCCGCTGGACCCGTCGCCGCTCAATCGCCTGGTGAACGAGGCCGCGCAGCGTGCCCGGAGCGTGGCGCCTGAAGTGGAGGTCAGCGAGGCCATGGTGACCGGCGACGCGGTGGCGGTGCTGGAGGCTGAGTCGCGAGCCGCGGACCTGGTGGTCGTCGGCCCCCGGGGTATGGGGGGCTTCATCGGCATGCTGCTGGGATCAACAGCAGTGTCCCTGGCCGCCCACAGCCAGTGTCCGGTGATGGTGGTCCGCGAGGAACCGGCTGGTGCCGGGCCGATCGTGCTGGGCGTCGACGGCTCCCCTGTCAGTGGGAAGGCGGTCGATTTCGCCTTCGCCGAGGCGGCGCTACGCGGGGCTGAGATCGTCGCCGTGCACGCGTGGCTGCCGGACTATGCGCCGGTCGGTACGGGCGCCGAGAGCGCGGAGCGTTTGCTGGCCCACGCGCTCGCCGGCCGCACGGCGCGGTATCCGGACGTCACGGTCAGGCAAGAAGTGGTGAGCGGCGAAACCCGCGAGGTAATGATCGAGGCGAGCAAGACCGCCCAGCTCGTGGTCGTCGGAGCCAGGGGGCGCGGCGGTTTTGCCGGGCTGCTCTTGGGTTCGGTGAGCCAGGCGGTGCTGCACCACGCGCACTGCCCCGTCGCCGTCGTCCGCAGTCAGGCATGACCGGAGCCACGTGAGGGATGCCTGTCGCGTGAGTTCCCCGCCGTCAGTTCGGCGGTGACGGGATCGGAGTTCGGCGGGAACGGTGACGGGATCGGAGGTGGAGGGTGGCACACGGTGTTGCCCTCATGTGCGCCGTGACGGCGAGGTCACCGTCGGTGAGTCTCGGGTAACGAGGGTGGCGGAGCCGATCCCCTGAGCGTCGGTGAAGGTGACGGTCCCGGGACGGTACTGCGGTACAGGTCACCGTCGAGGTGAGGTTGACCGGATCGCCGGTGTGGACCGGCTCCAGACGGTTCGTGGTGGAGGCGTCGATCTGGCGGTTGCGGTGTATCCCCAGACGAGTACTGCCGGTGGAGGGTGTGGTTTGCGAGTTGTGGGGATGTGTGCGAGGGCGAGCCCCTTGCCGAACTGGCCTACACCGCCTCACACAGACTCACGCTGCTTTGCGCGGATCCGGTCTCACTGGAGCGCCACGCTACTGAAACCGTCCCCGATCGCGATCAAGATTCACCTTTCATGCTGTCCATCGTCTTCGCCGTTATTGGGGTACACGCTCTGCTTCTTGGCCGCATGCCGGGCCAGTGGCTTCAGCAACGAGTGCGGCAACCCCGGCTCTGGGGAGCGGGCGCGCTGTTGATGCTGATCAGCTGGAACTTCCATTCCCTGTCACTGCTCGCCGTGGGGGTTGGTCTCGTCGCGCTGGGACATGTCGTGAGGCCCACGCGATGAAAAGCGAAGGTCGGCGGAGTCTGGATGGCCCGGGCAAGCCGCCGACGATCTTGAAAACCGTCGTGGCAGCGATGTCACCGTGGGTTCAAATCCCACACCCACCGCAAGGTGAAACAGCCCCTGCCCAGGTGAATCGGTCGGGGGTCGTTGCGCTGCGCGGTGACTGCTCGCCACCGTGGTTCCCCGCGGTTCCTGGCACGATCGGACACGGATGGGGCACGGTGCCGCGGTGGCGGTGAGGCAGCCGACTCTTGTTGCACTCTGGGTCGCGGCCTTTGCCGTCCGGCCTGGTGTTCACTACGTACATGACAGGTAGCTCAGAGCGGTACCGCCTGAGAGGTGCAATGTCCGTCCTCAGCGATGCTGTGCCCGGAGATCTTCGACGGTCTCCCCTCGGCTGGGCCGGCGTACGGGCGTGGGAAACCGCTCACGGCATCGAACTGCCAGAGCCCTACCGTACGTTCGTCGCGGAGGTGTCCAACGGTTCGTTGGAGGGCGTGTCCCTGGCACACCGGCTCCTGCCGTTGGGAGGACTGCCTGAGAACTGGCAGGGCTGGAAGGCCGATTGCTGGCTCAGTCCCGAACCATTCGATGGAGCGGCTGTACGCAAGTTCACTGAGCCGTTCCCTCTGGAGGAGGAGTGGCAGTGGGAGTACGACTACTACGACGACGATGAGCACTCACCTCTACTCCACGGCATCTATCAGAATGGCTCGGTCCTCCTGGGCGGCAACCGTGACTGCGAGTTCTGGGTACTTGTGGTCACCGGGCCTCAGCGCGGCCGGGTCTGGTGGCTGGGAGATGGATGCGCGGCTCCGTACGCGGACGCGGGGGAGGCAGGCGAGCCAGAGGCTGACTTCGTGGCCTGGTTCCAGGATTGGCAAGCTGATCGAGGATGGTGGTCTGAGCACGTCGACGGGTAGGTCTCAGCCGAGGGCTGCCCGAGCGAGCCCGCCCCGAATGGCAGGCCCTTGCACAAGCGCCTTCTGATCCGTAGCTCCATGTGGATCGGTCGATGACCGTCATCGCGGTTGCGCCGAAGGCGCTGGGGGTGGCACTGGGTGCGGCAGGTTGCTGTGGTTGCTGTACTTCTCTGCTGTACAGCTGGCTACGACTGCGGGTCGGACTGTAGGAACGCACGGACCTCAGCGGCGAGATTGCGCATGTCTTCACCCGGCGCATGTTCTGTCGTCGCTTCGAAGTGCCAAGCATTGTCGGGGAGTCGGTCATGCAGGCCCCATGTGAGGCGGACGCAGTGGCCCGCGTGCTCCGCTGAGAGCGTCAGATCATGCTCCAGCGACTTCCACGTCCGCTCCCCCGCCCACCCTCGGAAGTCCTCTGCCAGCGCGGCCAGGAAGACGTCAAGGCCGTCACCGTCCCACGTCCTCACCAAAGTCTCGACGCTCAAATGATCACCCTGCACGTGCACGAGGAAGTCTCGCGTGGGGTCGTCCCCATCTCCGGCATAGGGGCACGTCAGTTGGTAGAGCTGTAGCTGGATGTCATACGGGCTTCCGCCCCCTATGTGGACTGCCGGTCCGTCGGGCTCTTCTACCTGCACCATCTGTGCAGGTTAGAACCACGGCGTGCCCAGCAACCACGGGTTTGTAAACCGGGGTGATCTCTGACCACGTCGTACAGCGGGCCCTGGTGCGGCTGTGGTGCGGTGACCTCTTCGTCCCGAAGCAACTTGGGTGGGGTCTGGACCTCGGATTGGTATGTCTCTGAGCTGTGGTGATGGTCCGCAGGTGTGCGGGGTTGTCCGCCGCTGTGCGTCGGCGTTGTCACGCAGTTAGACACTCAGTCGGCCGCGCGCTTGATAGCGATCGGCTCCGCGGAGGGGAAGTAGAGCGTGTCGCCGCCGTCTTCATCGTCATGTACTCGGGGCGGTCGGCAGGAATGAGCCCACAGCAGCCTATTCGGCACTCATGCGGCCGGTGAGGAGTTTACGTCCCGACCGAAGTCAGAAACGGCCCAGCTTCCCATCTATCGACGGCGAGACCGCCTCGACCACTGCGTAATGACCTGCTCGAAGGCCTTCATAGCCCGACTCCGGTCCTGTGCTGTAATCCTCCGAACGGTGCTGGGGGCCGATGAAGGGTGGGGACAGGACGTGGCTGCTCGGATGGGACGTGCCGCTGGGGCGCTCGTGATGGCGATGGTCCTGCCGCTGGCCGGT
The DNA here is from genome assembly GCF_013778455.1 of Streptomyces himalayensis subsp. himalayensis. GTDB lineage: Bacteria > Actinomycetota > Actinomycetes > Streptomycetales > Streptomycetaceae > Streptomyces > Streptomyces himalayensis. The sequence continues at coordinate 129,166 of NZ_JACEHE010000015.1, forward strand.
TGCGACGGTGACGACGACACCAGCGGCGGTGGTGGTGGAAGCAAGGAGCCCGCTGCGGCTGCGATCAAGGAGCCCGCGGCGGCTGCGATCGAGGCAGCCCGAGCCTTTCAGCAGGCCTCGGTGGACCGGGATTGGGAGGCCGCCTGCGAAGCCCGGACCGAACGCCTGCGGCAGCGCATCGGGGCGGACACCATCGCAGAGTGCGTCGAGATCACTAGGACGCCCCGGATCCGCGAGTACCCGGACGCGCGGGTGACCACCGGTAAGGCGGTCGAGGTCGAGGCTTTCGGCCCACACCCGGCGGGAATCGGACTGCGGGTGACCTTCGAGGCCGGTACGGCGGCACCCGGCATGATCATCCACACCGCGCTGCGGCTCGTTCCCGGCGAACGGGGTGCGTGGCTCGTCGATCAAGCGGTCAACATCGACGAGACCATGGGCACAGACACCAAGGCCGTGCGCGCCGCGCTGGCCCGCAAGTGAGCTACTAGGTCGGCGTAGCGACTTTGGCCAGGAGCTGCTTTGGCGCGAGTGATCATGGCCCCGTAAGCTTCCGGCGCGTCGGGCAGTCTGTTGACCTGCCCGCTAAAGCGCGACGTTGGGGCCATGATCTTCGAGGCTCGCGCCAAAGTGGCTGGCTAAAGTCGCGGAGCCGACCGCCCCAGCCACGGAGGGTGTCTCCCACTTCACGCCCGCAGCCGCGAGCGCGCCGCCGGGCGCGGCCAGCCAGGGCGAAGACAGGAGGCGGGCCGCGCCGGAAAGGCGGCGCGCTCCCGCGCCGTGCGCGGGAAACGCGGCGCCGTCCACTTCCACGCCGTCATCCGACTCGACGGCCCCGAGGGACCCGAGAGCCCACCGCCGTCGTGGGCAACCGTCGGCCTACTCGCCGACGCGATCCGCGCCGCCGCCCACCACAGCTACACGTCCGTCTCCGCCGCGGCCGCCGACGACCAACCCGCCCGAATCTTCCGCTGGGGCACCCAGCTCGACGTACGCCCGGTCAAGGCGTTCGGCGACGGCTCCGACATCACCGAACAGGCCGTGGCCTCCTACGTCGCCAAGTACGCCACCAAGGCAGCCGAGAACACCGGCACCTTCGACCGCCGCATCGGCGAACTCGCCGAACTCGAGCGCCACCAGGTCCCCGACCACACCCGCCGCCTCATCAAGGCCTGCAAGACGCTTGACCCGCTCTACCCGGACCGCCGCCTCTGGGCCTGGGCGCACATGCTCGGCTTCCGCGGTCACTTCTCCTCAAAGTCCCGCCGCTACTCCACCACCCTCGGCGAACTCCGCCAGGCCGACGCCGACTACCGCACCGCCCAAGAACGCGAAGCCCTCGACCTCGACGACCGCGAGCCAGACACCGTGCTCACCCTCGCCGACTGGCAGTACGCCGGACACGGCCATACGCCCGGCGAATCGGCCCTCGCCGCGTCCATCGCCCGCGATATCGCTCCCTTGCGCTGGCAGCGAATGCGCCAGGCCGCCATGCGTGAGCGTGCCGGAGATCGCTGGACGGAGACTGACTACGTCTTCACGACGCGCACCGGTCGGCCGATCGAGCAGCGCAACGTCTACCGCTCGTTCACGCGCGTCGCCAGCAACGCCGGGCTTCGCGTCATCCGGCTGCATGACGCCCGGCACGGCACAGCGACCCTGCTCACGGCGGCCGGTGTGGCGCCCCGCGTCGTCATGGAGATCCTGGGTCACAGCCAGATTGCCGTGACCATGAACATCTAGACGCACGTCGTCCAGGACACCCAGCGCGAGGCCGTCAGCCACATGGACCGGCTGCTCAGGAGGCGGCTCGACCGCTCCTGACATCGCCACCATCGCCGTTGATGTCAGATCCGGATGTCAAAGACCCCCAGCCAAGATCGGCTGGGGGTCTTTGCGCTGGTGGGCGCGGACGGTTTCGAACCGCCGACATCTGCCTTGTAAGGGCAGCGCTCTACCGCTGAGCTACGCGCCCGGGACGACTCGACAGCCTACCTTGCCTGCGCCCCTGCCCCGCAAACCCGTATCGAGGCTGGGGGACCGAGGACGGCAAAGTCACGGTGCGGAGTGCGAACTAAACGGCCCGTGTGTTCGTCCTTAACGGGTGGGAGAATGACACCGGGCACTGCGGATGACAGCACGGGGAGAGGGACGTGACGGCGACACCTTCACAGCCGTACACACCACAGCCGTTCACGCCGTATGTGCCGCCCAGTCAGTACGTGCGTCCCCGTCTTCGTAAGAGCACCACGGCCGACGCCGGGACCACGGCCGAGGCCGGGACCAGAGCAGCCGCCGGAATCAGGGCCGGTACGGCCGGCACCTTCCGCGACATGGCCATCCTGTTCCTCCTCCCACTCCCCCTCCTCGCCGCGACGCTCCCGGCCGCGTTCGCCGGTGGCGGTACGCGGCGGTGGTTCGGCGGGCGTGGAGAGAGCCAGCGGGCCGAGGCGCAGGCCGCGAAGGATGCCGCCGCGGCCGCCTTCTACGAGCTGGACACGGCACAGCGCGATCTGCGGATCTCGATCGAGACGATCACCGCGGTCGACGACTCCCCCGCGGCCCGGCGGGCGGTGTCCGACTTCGAGTCGCTGGGCCGCCGTATCGACGAGGCCAGCCTGCAGTACATCACCGCGGTAGACGCCCATGACCTCGACCGGGACGATCTCGAGGCCTCGGTGGCGGCGCGTGCCCGGACCGAGCTGACCAGGGCCAGGGACGAGCTGGGGAAGGTCAAGAAGGACCTCGACCGCTTCTCCGAGGGGCTCGGGCCGCTGCTCGACAAGGCCGAGACGCAGCTGGCGCGCCTGGCCCCGGCTGTCGAGCGGGCCCGGCAGTCGCTGCTGGCCGCAAGCAACGCCCTCGACGCGGTACGCGGATCGGGGCTGAAAGCCGACGATCTCGCCGCCCGGCTGGCCGTCCTCGGACCGGAGCTCACCAAACTCAACCAGGGCGCCGGGCGGCACGGCGTACCCGAGACCCTGCAGCGGGCCGAGCGAGTGGCGCGCGACGCGGAGGCCGTGCGGGCGGAGGCCGAGCGGCTGCCGGAACGGGCCGCAGAGATCGACCGCCGCCTCGTCTCGCTGCGAACGCGCGCGCAAGCCCTCACGACCCGCGCGGGGCAGGTCGACCCGGTGCTGAGCGAGCTGCGGCGCCGCTTCACGGCCGCGTGCTGGCAGGACCTGCAGCGGGTGCCGGAGCAGGCGGAGGAGAACGTCCGGCAGGCCGAGGCGAAGCTGAGGGAGGCGCAGCAGGCGCGTGAGGCGCAGCGCTGGCCGGATGCGACCTCGCTTCTCTCCACGGTACGGGCGCTGCTGAACGCGACAGACGAGGCGGTGTCGGCCGCCGGGGACCGGCTGCAGCGCCTCAACGCGGTGGCCAAGGACCCGCAGCAGGAGATCGAGCGCACCCGGTTCGCCATCCGCGACGCGCAGCGACTGGCGATGGCGGGCCGTCATACCCCCGATCCCCGGCATGCGCGACCGCTGGACGACTCCGTGGCCCGTCTCGAACGCGCCATCGCCACGCTGGAGGGGCGCCACCCCGACTACTGGCACTTCCTGACGGAGACGGAGGCTGTGCGGCGTGCGGTGGCGCGGGTTGTCGGCCAGATCCGGGACGAACGGGGGGCGGCGGGCGCCTGAGCCCGCGCGACCCGGGGCGGCGATGTCGCCACAGCCCGTGCCGCGACTTCCACGCTCCTGGCCGCCCGGGACCCGTCCCGCGACTTCCACGCTCCTGGCCGCCCGGGACCCGTGCCGATGCAGCGCGGCCCGCACGAGGTTGGCGATGTCCGGGCCCCAGGCGGATCCTGGTGTTACGTACGCGGCGCGGCGCCATGCCGCGCCTCCCCGCGATACATCCCGTACGCGCGGCCTCCGCGAGCGGCAAGGAGGGCGGACATGGCAACGCACATACTTCACCCGGAGACCAAGCGGCACTTCAGTCTCGACGAGCATCTGCCCGTCGACCACCGCCTCAGCAAGTTCTACCGCGTCGGCGCAGGTCTGATGGGTCTCGTACTGGTCGCCTTCGGGATCTTCGGGCTCATCGGCAAGGTCGGCTTCTTCGACACGCGCGGCGACACGGTCGCCGGGCTGAGTACCAACGGCGCGCTGAGCGTGCTGTCGATCTGCATCGGGCTTCTGCTCTTCGTCGGGATGGTGATCGGCGGGAACTTCGCCTCGACGGTCAACATGATCGTCGGCGTCGCCTTCATCCTGAGCGGCTTCGTCAACCTCGCCCTGCTGGACACGAGCTTCAACTTCCTCGCCTTCCGCATCCCGAATGTGCTGTTCAGCTTCGTCGTCGGCGTGATGCTGATGTTCTTCGGCATGTACGGCCGGGTCGGATCGGCCCTGCCGCACGACAACCCGTACTGGCGTCAGCGCCATCCGGAACAGGCGGCCGAGGAGGAACGGCAGCGCTCGCTGCCCGGGCGCGGCCACCTGAGGCCGGACCCCAGTCTGGACGCCGGTGCCGACAGCAGCACCAGCAGGGGCGTCGCACCAGGGCGGCCACCGCAGCGGTGACCACGTGAACGCGGTGGCCGAGCGCGCTCCATAACCGTCCGCGGTACTCCGTGCCGTCCCCGCACCCGCCCGATACTCTGTGGGCATGCCTCGCTACGAGTACCGCTGCCGGACCTGCGGCGACACCTTTGAACTGAGCCGTCCGATGGCCGAGTCGTCCGACCCCGCGGACTGCCCCGCCGGGCACGACGACACCGTCAAGCTGCTCTCGACAGTCGCGGTCGGCGGTACGGCGTCGGCGTCGGCCGCCTCCGGCCGCACCAGCCCCGGCGGTGGTGCCGGTGGCGGTGGCGGTTGCTGCGGCGGAGGCTGCTGCGGCTGACCGCCGCGCTATCCGACGTGTGGGCTCGACGCCGCCACCAGGCGGCGTCGCTCACGTCTTCCGGACATGCACATCTTCCGGACGTGGCTGACACCTTCCGGACGTGGCTGACACCTTCCGGACGTGGCTGACACCTTCCGGACGTGGCTGACACCTTCCGGACGTGGCTCACACTTCCGGACGTGGCTCACACTTCCGGACGTGGCTCACACCTCCGGGCCTCACTCACACCTCCGGGCCTCACTCACACCTTCCGGGCCAGCGTCAGCCCGTCCGCCACCGCGAGCATCACACTCTCGACCCGCTCGTCGGCCTTCACCCGCTCGTTGAACTCCTTGATCGCCGCCGCCGGCCCGGTGGCCTCGGGATCGGTCACGCCGCCGTGCAGGAAGACGTTGTCCACGACGAGCAGCCCGCCCTGGCGCATCCTCGGCACCAGGGCGTCCCAGTACCCGACGTAGTTCTCCTTGTCCGCGTCGATGAACGCCATGTCGATGCTCGGCTCCGCCGGCAGCGCGGCCAGCGTCTCCAGCGCGGGTGCGATCCGCAGCTCGATCTTGTCCTCGACACCGGCCTTCGCCCAGGCCTCGCGCGCGTGCTTGGTCCACTCCTCCGAGACGTCGCAGGTCAGCAGCGTGCCGTCGGGTGGCAGCGCCTGCGCCATGGACAGGGCCGACAGTCCCGTGAAGGTACCGACCTCCACGATCCGCCGGGCTCCGGTCAACCGTACGAGGAACGCCAGCAGCGGCCCCTGCTCCTGAGCGACCTGTTTGCCCGCCACCAGCGGGAGCTGGGTGTGGGTGACGTCGACGAGCATGCGCTGCACCGGGTCGAGCGGGGGATTGTGCCCGAGCATGTACGCGTACAGCTCTTCGGTCAGCGGAGTGCTCTTGCTGTGGGTCACGTGGATCTCCTCGCTCAGCTCTCGCAGGGTGGAGTACCGCCGGCTCTCTGCGAGAGTAGTCCTCCCCCGGCGGGCAACACCGGGCAACAGCGGGCAAAGAGAACCTCAGGCACCGTTCGAAGAGATACGAAGAGACCCTCAGGCACCGAAGAGAGCCTCAGACCTCTCCGTCGCCCGCAGCGGCCCCAACGACCCCCGCAGCGAACCGCCGCAGGATCTCCTCACCCGCGGCGACCCCCCGCTCCGCGAGAGCGGTGATCCCGGGTGCCGTCCAGCCGGTGTCCGCGAGTTCGCCGTGGCCGGGGCGCCAGGCCCGGTCGGCGGCGAGCAGGAGGTCGGCGTCGAGGAGGGAGTCCCCGGCTGCAAGGGTGAGTTCGGCGCCGGTGCGGCGGGCGAGCTCGTACACCGCGGCACTCTTGGTGAGCGGCTTCGGCACGGCGTAGATCTTGCGGCCCTGGAGGGAGACGGTCCAGCCCTTGCCGTCGGCCCAGTCGGCGAGCTCCTTGACCCAGCCCTCGGGGAGCAGGTCCCGCTCGACGACGAGATAGGCGAAGAGGTCCTCCGCGACGCGCTCCTTGCGCAACCAGGACGCGTCGGCGGTGGCGAGCATGTGGGCGCGAACCTCGTCGAGCGAGGCGCACTCGTCGGCGAGCCGGGCATCGACCTGCCGCCGCCAGTCGCGGTCGGAGACGCCGTCGACGAGCAGATGGCCGCCGTTGGCGCAGATCGCGTACCGCGGCTGCGGGCCGGGGAGGCGGATGCGGCCGTACTGCTTGCGGGTGCGGGTGGTGGTCGGGACGACGACGGCCGTGCGGGACAGCTCGGCGAGGAGACCGGCAGCCGTCTCCGTCATGTACGACAGGGGCTTGCTCTCGTGGACCTCGACGCAGAGCAGCCGCGGTGCCTCGGCGTCGGGCATGCCGAGGGCGAGCGCCGCGCTGGAGTAGATGAGCGTGCGGTCGAGGTCGCTGGCGACGAGCACCGTCATCAGTTGCTCACCGCCTTGCCGTCGGCGCCCGTGGCGCCCCGTGTGTACTTGGGGTGGATCAACCCCACGCAGCTGTACGGGAGTTCTGACACTTCCTCCACCGGGACGCCGCGTTGTTCGGCCAGCAGCCTCACATGGTCGAGGTCGGCGCCCGCACCGCTGTGGGCGAGGATCTTCCAGGGGACGCGGCGCAGCAGCACGCGCGTCGTCTCGCCGACCCCCGGCTTGACGAGGTTCACGTCGTGGATCCCGTACTCCTCGCTGATCCGCTCGACGGCGGCCCAGCCCTCCCAGGTGGGGGCCCGATCCGCGGAGAGCAGCTCCTTGACCTGCGATTCCACGGCGTCGGCGACCTCGTCGAAGCGGGCCGCGACGACGTCCAGGAAGGCGCCCGAGACGTCCGCGTCCGCGAGCTCCCGATAGAACTTCGCGCCGTGGTAGTCGTCCGCGCCGACCAGGTCGGCGCGGAGCACGGTGCGCGATATCAGGCCGGAGACCGTGGAGTTGAGGCACGCGGAGGGGATGAGGAAGTCCTCGCGGGTGCCGTAGGTGCGGACGCACGAGCCGGGGTCGGCGAGCACGGCGATCTCCGGGTCGAACCCGCTGACCCCCTCCGCCTTCTCGAACTCCACCAGGGCCTGGGCGAGTTCCCGTGTGATGGCTCCCTTGCCGGTCCAGCCGTCCACGAAGACGACGTCGGCCGGGTCGTGGTGGGCGGCCAGCCAGCGCAAGGCGTTGGCGTCGATGCCGCGTCCGCGCACGATGGAGACGGCGTAGTGGTGCAGATCGAGGCCGTGGCGGTGCTGGGCCCAGCGGCGCATCAGTACGCCGACGGGCGTGCCGGCCCGGGCGAGCGAGACCAGCACGGGGCGGGGTGACCGCTCGGCGAGCACGGTCTCCGTCACGACGCCGACCGCCTGTGCGATACGGGTGGCCGAGGCCTCCAGGGCGGCGTGGAAGAGCTCCTGGTACGCGGGGCTCGGCTGGTACTCCACGGGCAGCGACTCGGCGTAGTGCGCGCCGCCGCTCTGGATGGCCTCCTCGCGCTCCTCCGTCGGCGCCTCGAGCGGGGCGTCCGAGAGGTCCTGGAGCAGCCAGCCGACCTCGTCGGGTGCGTACGAGGAGAAGGCCGGGCCGCGGAGGGGCTCTGGCAGCATGGAGTGCCTTTCGGTGGCGCGCGGGCGCCCGGGGGCGCGCGACGGAACGTACGCGGCGGCGTACGACGGGACGTAGGACGGGACGACGGCCAGCACGACGTGCGGGGCGTGCGCGGCGAGCTGCGCCAGCAGGCCGTCAGGCGCGTGCAGTTCGGGGGTGTCGGCCGCGGAGTCGACGACGGCGACGACGGCGTCGAAGCCCGCCCCCGCGACGTTGTAGGCGTAGCGCTCGCCGGGTCCGTCGTCCGGGGCGTCGTGGGCGGGGAAGACGATGCGGCTGCGTATCGCATAGCCGGGGTCGTCGACCGCCAGGACGGGTGAGCGGGTCGTCGTGGAGTACCGGACGTCGGCCTCCAGGGTGCGCTCCAGCTCCCCGGCCAGCCGGAGAGGCGCGTACATCAGCTCCTCGAAGCCGAGGACGAGGACGCGCCGGGCGTCGCCGGGCAGGGCGGCGGCAATAGGTTCCGCCATGGCGGGCAGGGCGTGCTCCAGGCGCTCGCGGTGCGCGGGCGTGAAGCCGTGGCGTCCGCCGTCGGGCACGTCCTGCGGCCAGTGCAGCTCGACGCGCGTGGCCGCCGCAGCAGCCCCTGCGGCCCGGACGCCCTGCTGCTGCGCCGACTCGTACGCGGCGACCAGCTCCTGGCCCTTCTGCAGCACCCCCTCCGGGAGCCGCACCGTCCCGCTCGCCGCCGTCACGAGGTCCACGCGCGCGTCGATCTCGCGGGCGAACTCGTCGAGGCGTCCCTGGTCGGCGGTCGAGCGCATGTCGACGAGGGCCACGATCACGTACCGCTCGCGCGGGTAGCGGCCGTGGAGGGCGCGGATGGTGTTGAGCACCGTGTTCCCGGTGGAGAACTCGTCGTCCACCAGCACCAGGGGGCCGTCGCCCGCGAGCAGCGTGGGGTCCTCGGGCAGCAGCAGATGCGAGGTGGCGTGCGAGTGCGACTCCTCGAAGCCGCCGGCCTGCGCTACTCCCGGCACGGAGCGCCGCGTCGAGTGCAGATACGAGGCGAGCCCCACGCCGTCGGCGACCGAGTGGCCGAGCCCGGTGGCCGTCTCCGCGTACCCGAGGACCACGGCGCGCCCTGCCTCGTCGGCGCCGAGCAGCTCCCGCACCCGCTCGCCGAGCTCGAACCCCTGGCCGTACACCACCGCCGGCGACTGCGGCACATGCTTGCCCAGGACGTTCGACACGAGCAGATGCGCCCGCTTGGGGTTGCGCCGCAGCGCGAGACCCAGCAGGTCGTGCAGCTTCTCGTCGCCCTCGAGCTCGACACCGAGCCGCTGGGCGACCCACGTCCCGGACCACACCACGTTGTTCACAGTTCCTTGCATTCCTCAGTCGACCAGACCGGCGGTGAGCAGCTCGACGAAGCTGACATCCTCCTTGACGACGCCGAAGACCTCGGCGCGCTGCATGGTGCGCTCGGCCCATGCGCGGTGCGGCTTCACCTCGTTCATCTTGTTCGTGTACGCGGACCGCATGACGCCTCCGCCGCACCGCTCGGGCCGCAGGATGTCCTGTGCGTCGCTGAACTCCTCATGGCTGACGACCGACAGCGCGTGCACGGGCAGCACGTGCGACGGGTGGATGCAGGTCTTGCCGAGCAGGCCGTTGGCGTGGTCGAGGGCGATCTCGCGGAGCAGGCCGTCCATGTCGTGCTCGATGAGCGTCTCGCGCAGGTCCTCCGCGCGGCCCTCGAGGAAGGGGCTGCGGCGCAGCTGGGGCTTGAACATGCGTTCCTGGACCCGGAAGTACTCCCACACCGGTCCCGTCACCGTGAAACCCGTGCCGTCGGCCCGGCCCAGCAGATTGACCACGTCGGCGATCACGGAGGCCACGATCCGCACGTCGTACGCGGTCATGTCGGGCGACCTGCGCAGCCCGTACGCCGAGCAGAAGTCGGTGACGCCGAGCCGCAGCGCGAGCACGCGCTCCCGGTACTTGTCGACGGTGCGGAAGATGCCCGTCAGCGTTTCTACGCGCGTTTCCAGGTGCAGAAGCTCAGGCGACTCCAGCACGGGCATCGCGAAGAGCCGGAGCCCGCTCGCGGCCTCCGTCGCGGCGATCGCCTCGAGAAAGGGCACGCCGCGCTCCTCGGTGAACTTGGGCAGCACGAAGCCGGACACCAGCCGGGCCGCGGCACCGAGGCGCTGAACGAGGTTCGGGATCTGCTCGGGGGCGCGGACCCGGACGAACAGGAGCGGCAGCTCCTGGTCCCCGGCCACTACGGTGGGGCGCTCCGCGAGGTCGCTGAACTGACGTACGAGGTTCTCCTCGGCGTCCCGGACATCCGCGTCGCCGATCGAGTCTTCGAGGCACACCACCATGGAGACGACACCCCGGCCGGCCTGCTTGACGATGTCGTCGGCCAGGCGTGGTCTGGTCGCCGGGCTGTACAGGGTCGCGCCGAGGGCCACGGAGAGGATCCGCGCCGGAGAGCCGGCAGTGAAGTCGCACGGCTCCTGGTGGAAGAGGCGCTGACGCACCTCAGGGGCGATGTGCCCGAAATGACGCATGTGACTCCCCGTATCGCCAAGGTGGCTCGTTGATGGTGGCCGGTAATAGTACGTAGACATCCGTGTCAGAGGTTCCCGCCGGCCATGAAATTCAGGTAACCCGCCCATGTCGGAAGTGCGCAAGACGAAAGTCGGCCCTGGGAACCCCGCGTTGTCCCCACCCGTACCGGGAGGGCAGGATGACCGCATGACGCACGCGATGCTGAAGGGCTCGAACGTCCCGATCAAGGCCACGGCGGTGCGCGCCGTGCTGCGCTGGACCCCGGGCCAGGGTGTCCCGGACGTGGACGCGTCGGCGCTGCTGCTGGGGCCCGACGGCCGCGTGCGGTCCGACGAGGACTTCGTCTTCTACAACCAGCCCCGCCACCCCTCGGGCAAGGTCTGGCGGCTCGGCAAGAAGCGCGTGACCGAGGGCCTGACGGACACGATCCAGACGGACCTGGCGGGGATGGCCGCCGAAGTGAGCCGGGTGCTGCTCGTGGCGTCGGCGGACGATGTGTCCTTCGACCAGATCCGGGCGCTGCGCATACTGCTGCACGACGCCGCCGACGCGGACGGTGAGCCGCTCGCGTACTTCGACGTCAAGCCGGAGACGGGTGCGGAGACCGCGCTGATCTGCGGCGAGCTCTACCGGCGCGGGGACGGGTGGAAGTTCCGCGCGCTGGGCGAGGGCTATTCGAACGGGCTCGTGGGGCTGGCCACGGATTTCGGTATCTCCGTGGACGAGTCGGAGGGTGCAGGCGAGGCCGAGCCGGACGCTCCGGCGTCGCTGCCGCTGCCGCCGGAGCAGACGACTGTGCAGCCGGCGGCCACGCAGCCTGCAGCGGCGCCGACGGCAGCACAGCCGACGGCCCAGCCCGGATACGGCTATCCGCCGCAGGCACCCGCTTCTGTGCCTGCGGCGGAACCTGCGTACGGCTATCCCGGCCCCACGGCCGCTCAGCCCGCGGCCGCGCAGCCAGGGCCCGCATACGGCTATCCGCAGCCGATCGCCCCCATGCCGGATCCGAACTTCAGGCTGCCGCCGCAGGGTCCGCAGTTCCTCGGCCGGTGAGCGGCCGGGCCCCTCTCAGCCGTTTACGGCCCCCGGGCGCAGGCCGTACGGAACGCGCCCGCCGTCGTGGGTTGCGCCCGCCCTCCTCCAAGCTCTCGGCTTCTCCCCCAGCCAACGCTGGGAGGTGCCCCCAGAGCAGGGGGACCCCCATCGCCCTGCATAACGCCTGCCCACAACAGTGACCCCGTCGGCCCGCAGCTGCAGACAGGGGGCGCGGCCCCGACCCACAGAGGTGCGCGCGCGGCCACGCGCGGCCGCAGCCCGGCGGCGTACGGCACGCCCTCCCGGCCTCCCAGCGGAGCGCCTCAGCGGCCGCCCGTCTTCGTCTTGTACCCCCGCCCCCACTGCAGCCCCCACCCGTAGAGCCGGTCCAGCTCCGCCTGGAAGCCGTAGACGAACTTCACCTCGCGGCGCACGATGAGCTCGCCCTTGATGTTCTCGATGGACACCACGGCGCAGGAGCGGGCCTGGGGCGCCCGCTCGTCGAGGCTGATCTCGATCCGGGGCCCGTTGTTGGGGTAGAGCGTCACCTTGGCGTGCGTACGGTCGAAGGCTGGGGTCTGGTCGTAGATGTAGACGAAGACGAGCAGACGCTTGATGGACTCGCGGTGGTCCAGATTGACGTAGATCGTCTCGCCCGACGGGGAGCCGAACCGGTCGTCGCCGCTGAGCTTCACGAACGGCGGGGCGTTGAGGGCGCCGAAGAAACTGCCGAGCGGCTGCACCACCCCCTTGTCCCCGTCCATCAGCTCGTACAGGCAGCCGATGTCGAGGTCCACATTGACCACACCCTGGGTGTGTGCCTGCACCACATCGGGCTTGAACAGTTTGAACGGATGCCGCAGGCTGCCGCTCCCCCGCGGCTTGCCGTGGATGTCCGACGTACGCATCTGCCAGGACAGATTGATGCGCAGATTGCCGGTTGCCGCGCCCTGCTGGGTGAGCGAGACCGACGGGTTCCGCTTGGTGAGTTCGATGGAGTTGCTCGCCGCGCTGCCCGACTCGAACTGCATCGAGCGACCGCGCCACAGACCGTCCCAGAAGGACATACCGCCCCCCACGTCCTATGCGCCTCATACGCATGTGCGCCTCGTACACATGACCGCGGGGCGGCCACGAGGACTCGTCCTCGATGGCCGCCCCGCACTGAGCGTTCCTCACTCCGGACCCGGTCACACCCGGAAACCGGACAAGCCCCGGCCGCTGCGAGCCGGATCAGACCCGGGCCGCTGCCCGTCGGATCAGACCCGGGCCGATGCCAGTCGGATCAGACCCCGGACGAGACCTCGGCCTTGTCGTCCGAGGCCTCAGCTTTTCCCTCGGCCGCCGCCAGAGCCCGGTTGCGGCGCACCGACGACCAGAAGGACCAGCCGATCAGAACGACACCGACGAGGCCGGTGATGACCTCGTTGATCTCGTACTGAATGGTCACGAGGAGGATCACGGCGAGGGCACCGATCGCGTAGTGCGCGCCGTGCTCCAGGAAGACGTAGTCGTCGAGGGTGCCCTGGCGGACCAGGTAGACGGTGAGCGACCGGACGTACATGGCGCCGATACCGAGGCCGAGCGCCATCAGCACGATGTCGTTGGTGATCGCGAAGGCGCCGATGACGCCGTCGAAGGAGAAGGACGCGTCCAGGACCTCGAGATAGAGGAACATGAAGAACGCGGCCTTGCCGGCCAGCTTGACGGCCGAGACGGGCTTGCCGGCGCGCTTGGCCTTTTCCTCCTCCTCGTGCTCGCGCTCCTCCTCTTCCTCGAGCCTGTCCTCGAAGAAGCCGGAGAGTCCGCCGACGACGAGATAGGTGATCAGACCCGCGATGCCGGAGAGCATCACGGTCTCCGCCTTGTCGACGTGCGCGCCGCCGTGCTGGTGGGCATGGGTCGCGAAGGTCATCGCGGTGATCATCAGAACGATCAGGGCGATGCAGACCGACAGCATGTCGATCTTGCCGAGCTTGGCCAGCGGTCGCTCCAGCCAGCCCAGCCACTTGATGTCACGGTCCTCGAAGATGAAGTCGAGGAAGATCATCAGCAGGAACATGCCACCGAAGGCGGCGATCGACGGGTGGGCGTCGGTCACCAGCTCCTGGTAGCGGTCCTTGTCGGTCAGTGCGAGGTTGACCGCGTCGATCGGACCGATCTTGGCGCTGACAGCGACGATCACGACGGGGAAGACCAGCCGCATGCCGAAGACGGCGATGAGGATGCCGATCGTGAGGAAGATCTTCTGCCAGAAGGCACTCATCTTCTTCAGGATTCCGGCGTTGACCACTGCGTTGTCGAAGGACAGCGAGATCTCGAGGATGGACAGGATCGCCACGATCCCGAACGCGGTCCATCCCCCGTAGAACACCGCTGCGACCAAGCCGAGCGCGGTGACCGCGAACGACCAGCCGAAGGTTTTCAGAACCACTGGCTACCCAATCGTGTGTTGGGGGGTTACCCCGGGCTACCCCCGGACGAAATCCGGAGAGGGTCTCCCCCCGCCGTACCCGGCTTTACGAGACGTTGACCCCAAAGTCTAGAGCGATGCCCCGAAGGCCCGACGCGTACCCTTGCCCCACGGCCCGGAACTTCCATTCGCCGCCGTACCGGTAGAGCTCGCCGAAGATCATCGCCGTCTCCGTGGAGGCGTCCTCGCTGAGGTCGTAGCGCGCGAGCTCCTGGCCGTCCGCCTGGTTGACGACGCGGATGAAGGCGTTGCTGACCTGGCCGAAGGTCTGCCCGCGGTTGTCCGCCTCGTGGATCGAGACGGGGAAGATGATCTTGTCGCAGCCGGCCGGCACCGTGGAGAGGTCCACCAGGATCGACTCGTCGTCGCCGTCGCCCTCACCGGTCAGGTTGTCGCCGGTGTGCTCGACCGAGCCGTCCGGGCTCTTGAGCTGGTTGTAGAAGATGAACCACTCGTCGCCCAGCACGCGGCCGCCGCTGCACAGCAGGGCGCTGGCGTCGAGGTCGAAGGGGGCTCCGGTGGTGGAGCGTGCGTCCCAGCCCAGCCCGATCATCACCTTCGTGAGGTTCGGTGCGGCCTTGGAGAGGGAGACATTGCCCCCCTTGGCTAGCGTGACGCCCATGATCTGGTCCTCCCCGAGCTGCTGCATGTACCGGGCGGCGTGACATCGGCGGCCGTCCGCCGCAGGCCCCCCGCACCCCCGGCCGGGGGTGGTTGCTGATCGCTTGAGTTTCCCAAGCCGTCCGGCGCCGCACTCGGTGTGCGGCGCCGGTCGGGAAAGCAGACGGGCCTGGCTCAGACGTTCACGCCGAAGTCCTGCGCGATGCCGCGCAGGCCCGACGCATAGCCCTGGCCGATGGCCCGGAACTTCCACTCCGCGCCGTGGCGGTAGAGCTCGCCGAAGACCATCGCGGTCTCCGTGGAGGCGTCCTCGGAGAGGTCGTACCGCGCGATCTCCGCGCCGCCCGCCTGGTTGACCACGCGGATGAAGGCGTTGCGCACCTGGCCGAACGACTGCTGGCGGTTCTCGGCGTCGTAGATGGACACCGGGAACACGATCTTGGTGACATCGGCCGGCACGCCGGCGAGGTTCACCTTGATCTGCTCGTCGTCGCCCTCGCCCTCACCGGTGAGGTTGTCGCCGGTGTGCTCCACGGAGCCGTCGGCGCTCTTGAGGTTGTTGAAGAAGACGAAGTCCTGATCGTTTCGGACCTTGCCGTCCTCCTTCGTCAGGATGGCGCTGGCGTCCAGGTCGAAGTCCGTACCGGTGGTGGTACGGACGTCCCAGCCCAGGCCGACCATGACCGCCGTCAGGCCCGGCGCCTCCTTGGTCAGCGATACGTTGCCGCCCTTGCTGAGGCTGACTCCCACGAGTCCTCCCAATGGTGTTCAGGGGCGGGGAGCCCCCGTCGTGCGTTGGCATCGGATCAACGAGTGGATCCTAGTGACGGGTTCCCGGCCTCCGCAGGCCCTGAGCCCTGACAATCAGGGTGTCGGGCACGAGACGCGGGGGCCGGGACATGCGGGCCGAGGATTCGTCAGAGGGTCTCGAGAGCCTTCACGTACTCGTTCAGGTCGCGGGCGTCCGGCAGACCGTTGACGACGGTCCAGCGCACCACACCCTCCTTGTCGATGATGAAGGTGCCGCGCACCGCGCAGCCCTTCTCCTCGTCGAAGACGCCGTACGCGCGCGAGACCTCGCCGTGCGGCCAGAAGTCGGACAGCAGCGGGTAGTCCAGGCCCTCCTTCTCACCGAAGACGCGCAGCGTGAACGGGGAGTCGTTGGAGACGGCCAGCAGCTGGACGTCGTCGTTGACGAACGTCGGCAGCTCGTCGCGCAGGGCGCACAGCTCGCCGGTGCACACGCCCGTGAAAGCGAACGGGTAGAAGAGCAGCACCACGTTCTTCTCGCCACGGAAGTCGGAGAGCTTCACGGCCTGGCCGTGGTTGTCCTTGAGCTCGAAGTCCGGGGCCTTGGTGCCGACCTCGATCGCCATAGTCACGCATCCCTTCCATGGGGCTGTTCGGATGACGCCCACCCTACGCAGTGGCCCGTGCACCGCGATGCGCGAGGCCCCCGCCCGACGTGCGTCGGTGGGGGCCTCGCGGCGGCCGTGCCCGGCCCGGCAGGGCGAGCTGCCGGGCCGGGACCGGTTCAGCGCTTCTTGGCCGCCGCCTTGGGCGTGACCAGACGGCTGCAGATCCAGTCCTTGCCGACGCTGACGCTCTTGGTCTGGGACAGACCCGCGGTCTGCGCGGCCTCGTTGATGTCGCTCGCCTCGACATAGCCGTCACGGCCGGTCTTCGGCGTCATCAGCAGCACCGGAGACCCCTCGTCGATCAGCGTGGTGGCGTCGACCAGCGCGTCGGTCAGGTCGCCGTCGTCCTCGCGGAACCACAGCAGCACGACATCCGCGACGTCGTCGTAGTCCTCGTCCACGAGCTCGCCGCCGATGACTTCCTCAATGGCCTCGCGGAGCTCCTGGTCGACGTCATCGTCGTAGCCGATCTCCTGGACCACCTGCTCGGGCTGGAACCCCAGCCTCGCGGCAGGGTTAGTCCGCTCCTCCGCGTGGTCCGCGGTCGCGCTCACGGGTTGCCTCCTGATCATGTTTCCTATGGGGGTTTCCCCCGGCTCCGGCGGAGCCCTGGGGGAAGTCTTCCAGCCACGCGCGTGCGCGAAGCATTGGCCGTAGTCCACACGGGCCGGACGGATCGCGCAAGTACCCGGCCCCCGAGACCGCCGAAACGGTGACGTTCCCGGCCGTCTCGCCGCAACTCCAGGCGGGAAATCGCGCCATCCGGACGACCCGTGGCCCACTGTTCTGTCCGAGTTTGCCAACTTCGCCCCCACGAGTGCCAGAGAGGGCCGAACTCCGTTACGGATCTGGGGGCACCTCCCAGGCCCTTGAGGCACTGGGGGAGGCGCAGACGGGCGTATCGTTCCTATGTGGTCGAGCCCCCACAGGGCTGCCGGACAAGCGGTTACCTATCGGTAGAGATGACGTATCCGTCCCCTAGGTACACGATGGGGATCGGCGCAACCAGCAGAACCAAGCCCCAGCAGTGGTCCCAGTCAGTGGCTCCCAGACAGTGAAGGAACAGCGTGGCTTCCGGATCCGATCGCAACCCGATCATCATTGGCGGCCTTCCCAGCCAGGTCCCGGATTTCGATCCCGAAGAGACCCAGGAATGGCTCGACTCCCTTGACGCCGCCGTCGACGAGCGGGGTCGTGAACGCGCCCGCTATCTGATGCTCCGGCTGATCGAGCGCGCTCGCGAGAGGCGCGTCGCCGTGCCCGAGATGCGCAGCACGGACTACGTCAACACGATCGCCACCAAGGACGAGCCGTTCTTCCCCGGCAACGAGGAGATCGAGCGCAGGATCCTGAACGCGACCCGCTGGAACGCGGCCGTGATGGTCTCGCGCGCCCAGCGCCCCGGCATCGGTGTCGGCGGCCACATCGCCACGTTCGCCTCCTCGGCGTCGCTGTACGACGTGGGCTTCAATCACTTCTTCCGCGGCAAGGACGAGGGCGACGGCGGCGACCAGGTGTTCTTCCAGGGACACGCGTCGCCGGGCATCTACGCGCGGGCGTACATGCTCGACCGCCTCTCGGAGCAGCGGCTCGACGCCTTCCGCCAGGAGAAGTCGAAGGCTCCGTACGGCCTGTCGTCGTACCCGCATCCGCGGCTGATGCCGGACTTCTGGGAGTTCCCGACCGTCTCCATGGGCCTCGGTCCGATCAGTGCGATCTACCAGGCGCGGATGAACCGCTACATGGAGGCGCGCGGCATCGCCGACACCTCGAAGTCGCACGTGTGGGCGTTCCTCGGCGACGGCGAGATGGACGAGCCGGAGTCGCTCGGGCAGCTGTCCATCGCCGCGCGGGAGGGCCTGGACAACCTGACGTTCGTCGTCAACTGCAACCTGCAGCGCCTCGACGGACCGGTGCGCGGCAACGGCAAGATCATCCAGGAGCTGGAGTCGATCTTCCGGGGTGCCGGCTGGAACGTCATCAAGCTGATCTGGGACCGGTCCTGGGACCCGCTGCTCGCACAGGACCGGGACGGCGTGCTGGTCAACAAGATGAACACCACGCCTGACGGCCAGTTCCAGACGTACGCGACCGAGACCGGCGCGTACATCCGGCAGCACTTCTTCGGCGGCGACCACCGGCTGCGCAAGATGGTCGAGAACATGACCGACGACCAGATCCTGCACCTGGGCCGCGGCGGTCACGACCACCGGAAGATCTTCGCCGCGTACTCGGCGGCCCGCGCCCACAAGGGCCAGCCGACCGTGATCCTGGCCAAGACCATCAAGGGCTGGACGCTCGGCCCGAACTTCGAGGGCCGCAACGCGACCCACCAGATGAAGAAGCTGACGGTCGACGACCTGAAGCGCTTCCGCGACCGGCTGCATCTGCCGATCTCCGACAAGCAGCTCGAGGGCGGCCTGCCGCCGTACTACCACCCGGGCCGCGAATCGGAGGAGATGCAGTACATGCACGACCGCCGCAAGGGACTGGGCGGCTACGTCCCGACCCGGGTGGTGCGCTCGAAGCCGCTGGCCCTCCCCGAAGACAAGACGTACGCAAGCGTGAAGAAGGGGACCGGTCAGCAGTCGATCGCCACGACCATGGCGTTCGTCCGGCTGTTGAAGGACCTCATGCGGGACAAGGAGATCGGCAAGCGCTTCGTGCTGATCGCGCCCGACGAGTACCGCACCTTCGGCATGGACTCGTTCTTCCCGAGCGCGAAGATCTACAACCCGCTCGGCCAGCAGTACGAGGCGGTGGACCGCGATCTGCTGCTCGCGTACAAGGAGTCGCCGACCGGCCAGATGCTGCACGACGGCATCTCGGAGGCGGGCTGCACGGCGTCGCTGATCGCCGCGGGCTCGGCCTACGCGACGCACGGCGAACCGCTCATCCCGGTCTACGTCTTCTACTCGATGTTCGGTTTCCAGCGGACCGGCGACCAGTTCTGGCAGATGGCCGACCAGTTGGCGCGCGGCTTCGTCCTGGGTGCGACCGCCGGACGCACGACGCTGACCGGTGAGGGGCTGCAGCACGCCGACGGCCACTCGCAGCTGCTCGCGTCGACCAACCCGGGCTGTGTCGCCTACGACCCGGCCTACGGCTTCGAGATCGCGCACATCGTCAAGGACGGTCTGCGCCGCATGTACGGCTCGTCGCCCGAGCACCCGCACGGCGAGGACGTCTTCTACTACCTCACCGTCTACAACGAGCCGATCCAGCACCCGGCCGAGCCCGCGAACGTGGACGTCGACGGCATCCTGAAGGGCATCTACCGCTACAAGGCCGGTGAGCAGGGCGAACTCCCCGCGCAGATCCTCGCCTCGGGTGTGGCGGTGCCCTGGGCGGTCGAGGCGCAGCAGATCCTCGCCTCGGAGTGGAACGTCAGGGCGGACGTCTGGTCGGCGACCTCCTGGAACGAGCTGCGCCGCGAGGCCGTCGACGTGGAGCGGTACAACCTGCTGCACCCGGAGGAGGAGCAGCGCGTCCCGTATGTGACGCAGAAGCTCTCCGCCTCCGATGGCCCGTTCGTGGCCGTCTCCGACTGGATGCGGTCGGTTCCGGACCAGATCTCGCGCTGGGTGCCGGGCACGTACCAGTCGCTGGGCGCCGACGGTTTCGGCTTCGCCGACACGCGTGGCGCGGCCCGCCGGTTCTTCCACATCGACGCGCAGTCGATCGTGGTCGCGGTGCTGACCGAGCTCGCCAACGCGGGCAAGATCGACCGCTCGGCGCTCAAGCAGGCGATCGACCGCTACCAGCTGCTCGATGTGGCGGCGGCCGATCCGGGCGCGGCCGGCGGCGACGCGTAGGACGTTCCAGTACGTCAGTTCACTCGAAGGGGCGGCGGGCCGCGGGTCCGCCGCCCCTTCGGCGTTCCGCGCGTCCTGCCCGCTTTCCCTACGATGCGCGCATGAACGTACAACCGGCACAGATCCGTTGGGAGCACCGCACACAGCGGCCGCTGATGGCGCTCGCGGTGGCGTTCGCCGTCGCGTACGCCGTACCGATCGTGAAGCCGGATGCGGGCAGGACCGTCGAGGTCGCGTGCACGGTTGTCGAGTGGGTGGTCTGGGGCGCGTTCGCCGCCGACTACTTCGTACGCCTTGTACTCGCCGAGGACCGATGGTTGTTCGTCCGATCGCACCGGCTGGATCTGTGTGCCGTGGTGCTGCCACTGATCCAGCCGGTGCGGCTGCTGCGTCTCGTCTCCACGCTGCTGCTGGTCGGACGGCGGGCCCGGATGGCGTCGCAGGTACGGCTCACGACGTATGTGGCGGGCTCTGTCGTGGGCCTGCTCATGTTCGGCTCGCTGGCGGTGCTGTCGGTGGAGCGGGAGTCGCCGGACGGGCAACATCAAGACGCTGGGCGACGCGGTGTGGTGGTCGTTCACGACGATGACGACCGTCGGGTACGGCGATCATGCGCCGACGACGGGGCTCGGCCGGGTGCTGGCGGTCGGGCTGATGCTGTCCGGTATCGCTCTGCTGGGTGTGGTGACCGCCAATATCGCGGCGTGGTTCATCGCGCGGTTCGACGACGACGTGGAGGAGCGTCGGCAGACGGCGGCGATCCAGGTGCTGACGGAGGAGGTCAGGGCGCTTCGGGCGCAGGTTGCGGCACTGTCGGACGCCGGAGACGCCACGGCGGGTGCCGCCACGGCGGGTGCCGCTGTGGCGGGTGCCGCTGTGGCGGGTGCCGCTGTGGCGGGTGCCGCTGTGGCGGGTGCCGCTGTGGCGGGTGCCGCTGTGGCGGGCGAAGGCCCCGCCGGAGCGGCGGGGCCTTCGTACGTAGGTGCGCCACGACTGGATGTGGACTCCTAGATGTGGACTCCGCCCGCGCCGGCCTCCGCGTTGGCGCCGCGCTTCGTGCCCACGGCGACCAGCGCCGCGATGACGGAGACGATGCCGGCGACCGTGAAGGCCAGGCCCATGCCGGACATGAACGTGTCGTGGATGACTCCCGTGATCCTGCCGAGGATCTCGGGCGTCATGCCCTGCGCCTTGGCGATCTGCTCCGGCACGTAGCCGATGGTCGCGGCCTTGTCGAGGCCGGGGGGCGGCACGTCCGGCAGGCCGGCGCCCTTCCAGTTGCCCGCCAGTTCCGAGTTGACCTTGTTCGACATGACGGCGCCCAGCACCGCCGTACCGAGGCTGCCGCCCACCTGCATCGCGGCCTGCTGCAGACCGCCCGCGACGCCGGAGAGCTCCAGCGGGGCGTTGCCCACGATGACCTCGGTGGCGCCCACCATGACCGGGGCGAGGCCGAGGCCCAGGAGACCGAACCAGACGGACATCGGCAGTGTGCCGGTGTCGATGGTCATCGTGGTCATGCCGAACATCGCGACGGCCGTCAGGACCATGCCGCCGACCAGCGGCACACGCGGACCGAACTTGGTGATCAGGGCGCCGGCGAGCGGCGAGGAGACGATCATCATGGCCGTCAGCGGCATCAGGTGCAGACCGCTGTCGACGGGGCTCATCCCGTGCACGTTCTGCAGATAGAAGGTGACGAAGAACAGCCCGCCCATGAAGGCGAAGGCCATCAGCACCATCAGCACCGTGCCCGCGGAGAGCGCCACGGACCGGAACATGCCCAGCGGAATGAGCGGTTCCTTGACCTTGGTCTCCCAGATGGCGAAGACCGCGAAGCAGACCACCGCGGCGACGAGGAATCCCCACGTCTTGCCGCTGCCCCAGCCCCAGGAGTCACCGGCCTTGATGAGAGCCCAGATGAGGGCGAACATGGCGGCCGACAGCAGGACGATGCCGGGGATGTCGAAGGAACGCGGCGCGTTCTCGGCGCGGTGGTCCTTGAGGATCCACAGGCCGACGGCGACCGCCAGGACGCCCACCGGCACGTTGATGAAGAACACCGACTGCCAGCTGACGTGCTCGACGAGCACACCGCCGAGGATCGGGCCGCCTGCCGTGGAGGCGCCGATGACCATGCCCCAGATGCCGATCGCCATGTTGAGCTTCTCGGCGGGGAAGGTGGCCCGCAGCAGGCCGAGCGCGGCGGGCATGAGGAGCGCGCCGAACAGGCCCTGGAGCACACGGAACACGATGACGAGGGCGACGCTGCTCGAGAGGCCGATGGCTCCGGAGGCGATGGCGAAGCCTGCGACGCCGATGAGGAAGGTCTGCCGGTGGCCGAAGCGGTCACCGAGCTTGCCCGCCGTGATCAGTGCGACGGCCAGCGCGAGGAGGTAGCCGTTGGTGATCCACTGGACGTCGGCGAGCGAGGCCCCGAGGTCCTTCTGAATGGCCGGGTTGGCGATGGCCACGATGGTGCCGTCCAGGGCGACCATCATCACGCCGATCGCGACGGAGATGAGCGTCAGCCATGGGTGGCCGCGCAGCCCCTTGGCCGGTGCCGGTGCGGGCGCGGCCGCCGGGGCCTCGTCCGCCGGACCGGTCTTGTCGACGGTGGTCTGACTAGTCATACCGGCGAGATTATGACAGTCACTGACAGTTGACAAACCGATTCACAAGTCGGTAACTGTCATGTTGCCCGGAGGTATTCTGAGCTGCCCGAACAGGCGAAAAGAGGCCTTGGAGTGAGGACGCGGCAACAGGCGGCGGAAGCTGCGGAACCAGCCGGCGCGGCGGCGCGGCCCGGTCTGCGCGAACGCAAGAAGCAGCGCACCCGTGACGCCCTGCTGCACGCAGCGCTCGAACTCTTCACAACTCAGGGGTACGAGCAGACGACCGTGGACGAGATCGCGGCCGCCGTCGACGTCTCGCAGCGCACGTTCTTCCGGTACTTCGCCAACAAGGAAGAGACCACGTTCGCCGTCCAGGACATGGTGGAGTCCCACTTCGTCGCGGCCGTGCGCGAAAGGCCCGCACACGAGGCCCCCTTGGATGCGCTGCGCCGCGCCCTCCTCGACAGCTGGGACACACTCGGCGAGGTCATCGAGGAGGTCATCCCCGTCGAACTGCACATGCGCACCTATCAGTTGATCGAGTCGACACCCACGCTCCTCGCCGCCCATCTGCGCCGCTCCTCGGAGCTGGAGGAGGAGGTCGCGCGCGTGATCGCCGAGCGCGAGGGCCTGGACGTGGACACCGACCCCCGGCCCCGGGTCGTGGTGGCCGCGTTCAGCGGGGTGATGCGGCTGACCGGGCGGTTGTGGGGTGCGGGCGAGGACACCAGCATCGAGTCGATGCGCCGCGTCACCGAGTCGTATCTCGACCAGATAGGACCGGCGCTGGCGGAGGACTGGAACCGCAGATGCCGAGGACCCGAACGAGACGGAAGTGGCGTGCACGCTCTGTGACGACCTGGCGCAAGGTGCGCCCGTTTTAACCCAATTACCCCTCGAGAAACGTGATCTCCCTCACCGGTTGCATGGGTTGGCGCGCCGTTCTCCTAGGGTGTCCCGCAGTGACTTCTTTGGATTCGCACCCGCAACTCAACGTTTGGCGCGCACTGCTTGCGCTCGCCGTCGTTTTCGTCATGCTGGCCACCACCGGCTGGACGGCCGTACGCCATCACCGGGGCACTTCGTCGCCGCTCGAGGCCTCCCGGTCGGCCTGGGAACACGGTCACCTGCACGGGCGCCCGCTGCCGGGACTCGACTCCCCGCCCCGGAGGATCGCCCGCTTCTTCGCCTCGCTCAGCGCGTACCAGCGCACGGGGCTCGCCCAGCGCTACCCGCTCGCGGTGGGCAATATGAACGGTGCCCCGGTGAAGCTGCGCTATCGCGCGAACCGCATCGCCCTTGACCAGGCACGCAAGGTCGAACGGGGGCGCATGCAGGACAGGAGACTGTCCGCCGCCGGTCAGCATGGAGCGGCACGCCGGATGCACCGGCTGGAGTTGCTGATGCGGCCGGGACGCAAGATCCTCGCCTTCGACCCCATGGGTGGCGGTCGCGTCGCCGAGGTCTTCGGGAATCTCGACCGGGCCAAGCGGGTGTCCGTGGTGGTACCGGGGGTCGACACCAATCTGCTGACCTTTCAGCGGAGCGACCGCAAGTACTCGGCTCCCGTGGGCATGGCCCGGGCCCTGTACCGCGCGGAGCGCTCGGCCGGCCACCACCGGACTTCCTCCGGGGGTGCCCCCATCGCCGTGATCGCGTGGGCCGACTACACCGCGCCCGCCGGGCTCGGCGTGGAGGCGGCCACCGCCATGCGGGCCGAGAGCGGCGCGGTGCGCCTCAACGCACTCGTGCGGGCGCTGCCGGGGCGCTCTCACGTCGCTCTGTACTGCCACAGCTACGGCTCCGTGGTGTGCGGCGTCGCCGCCCGCGGCCTGCCGGACCGGGTCACCGACATAGCCGTCGCCGGAAGTCCGGGCATGCGTGCGGACAAGGCCTCGAAGCTCGGCACCGGTGCACGGATCTGGGCCATGCGGGACA
The DNA here is from genome assembly GCF_013778455.1 of Streptomyces himalayensis subsp. himalayensis. Classification (GTDB taxonomy): domain Bacteria; phylum Actinomycetota; class Actinomycetes; order Streptomycetales; family Streptomycetaceae; genus Streptomyces; species Streptomyces himalayensis. Next base: position 153,505 of record NZ_JACEHE010000015.1, read on the forward strand.
GCGACGACTGGATCCGGGACGTGCCGTATCTGGAGGTCGGCGGGCTCGGTCACGGCGCCGATCCGGTCTCCGCGGGGTTCGGCGCTCGAGTCCTCTCGGCGGACGGTGCGACGGGGCACGCGGGCTACTTCGAGCCGGGCACCCAGAGCCTCGCCAACTTCGCCGAGATCGGCGTCGGTGCGTACCGCGCGGTGCGCTGCGCAGGCGAGGACGACGCGTGCCTGAGCGGTTTGTCCGGGGCAGGGAGCGGTTTGTCCGGGGCGACGACGGCCCGACGCGCGTAGAAATCGAAGAAACACCGGCCCGTCGCAGGAGGGACGCACGCGCGCGTGCCGCATACGATGAGCCGCATGGGTGACGTACTGGCCGGATTTCATGCCGCCTGGGAGTTCGAGTCCGACTCCGTGCTCATCCGCTTCGAACGGGGGATCAGAGCGCCGAAGCTCTTCCAGGTGCTCGGCGAGCGCCGCATCCCGCACGAGGCGATCGCGGCGGTGACCCTGACTCCAGGGAAGCGCGGGACCGTCGTACTGCATGCCGTGCCGAGACCCGGCGCCGACCCGCTCATGGAGGCGGCCGCGGGCCAGCTCAAGCAGCACAGCGACCCGTACCGGCTTGTGCTTCCCGCAGAGCGGGAGACGCTCGCCGAGTACTACGCGGACGAGCTTCGGGCCGTGCTCACACCTGGCGACGCACGCGACGACGGCGGGCACCCGGAGCGCTATCTCGTGGCCGCGCCCAAGCCGCCGCTGCAGTTCAAGGCGTACGACGGGAAGGCGTCCTTCGACGGCGAGTCGGTGGCCTTCCGGTGGTTCTGGACGGGTGCTTCGTCGGCGAAGTGGAAGGCCGGCGACCAGAGTTTCCGGGTGAGAGAGCTGAGCGGAGTCGAGTGGCGCTCCCCCGAGGTCTTCCAGGGCCATCTGCGGCTGCTGCACCGCGAGGCGTCCGTCGCGCGGCCGGCGCAGGCGGACCAGGATCCTGCGTCGGTCGTCTTCGGGCTCGGCTACGGGCCGGTGCACGAGTCGCTGCCCTTCGCCGCGTCGGTACTGGCGGCGGTGCGGGCCTCCGGGCCGCCTGCGGTCACGGGGGCGGAAGCCGAGTCCCTGCCGGTCGCCCGGGTGCGGGCCCCGCGGCCCGACCCGGCCGACATCGCGGAGCGCATCCGCCACCTCGGCGAGCTGCACAAGGCGGGCCTGGTGACGGACACGGAGTTCACGACGAAGAAGGCCGAGCTGCTGGCGGAATTGTGACGCGGGCCCCACGGCCCCACCCAGGACCTTCGCCCGGCCGCCGTCCCTCGGGCCCGCGTACCTGGGCCCGTACCGCGGAAGCCGTCCGCGCCGAGCCGTTTCGGCCCGGCGCGGCCCGCGCTACTCCCGCCCCGCCGACGTGAACGACATGTCGGGGTAGCGGTCTCCCGCTACCTTGGCGGCGATGGGCTCCAGCAGAGCGAGGTCGTCGTCGGTGAGGGTGATGCCCGTGGCGGCGACGTTCTCCTCGACACGGGTGCGCTTGCGGGTGCCCGGAATGGGGACGACGGGCTGACCTGGCCCAGGGAGGCACCGTGTGCGTCTGCGACGGCGCGCACCGGCTCCAGCAGAGCGGCGTTGGCCGCCGCGTTGTCGCCGGTGAAGCGGGGCTGCTGGCGGCGGAAGTCGTCGGCGGTGAGGTCCTTGTCCGCGTTGACGAACGAGCCGGTGAGGAAGCCGCGGCCGAGCGGCGAGTACGGCACGAGCGTCACACCCAGCTCCGCGGCGACCGGGACCACGCGGTCCTCGATGTCGCGGCTGAACAGCGACCACTCCGACTGGACCGCGGCGATGGGGTGGACAGCCTGGGCTGCGCGCAGTTCGGAGCCCGTGACCTCGCTGAGCCCGAGGTGCTTCACCTTGCCGGCGGCGACGAGTTCCGCCATGACACCGACCGTCTCCTCGATCGGCGCCTTCGGGTCGCGGCGGTGCATGTAGTAGAGGTCGATGACGTCGACGTCCAGGCGCCGGAGACTGGCGTCGACGGCCTCACGGATGTACGGCGGGTCGTTGCGGATGATCCGCTTCGTCGGCTCGTCCGGCGGGATGGACAGGGCGAACTTCGTCGCGATGACGATCTCGTCGCGGTGCGCTGTGACGAAGGGAGACAGGAACTTCTCGTTCTCACCCATGCCGTACGCGTCGGCGGTGTCGTACAGCGTGACCCCGAGTTCCAGCGCGCGCTCCAGGGTGGCCCGGGCCTCGTCGGCGTCCGTCGGGCCGTAGGCGAAGCTCATCCCCATGCAGCCGAGACCCTGGGCACCCACCTCGGGCCCGTCGGTCCCCAGTCGCATCGTCGGCATACCACTCATCAGGCTCAAGCCCTCTCCGGCGCCGGTCGGGCGCCGCCATAGAACTGGATCTTGTAGTCGAGCACGGCCAGCGTGTCCTGGAGCTCGGCGATACGGGACAGAACGTCCCTACGGGTCGACTCCAGCAGCTCCTGCCGCTCGTGGAACGTGTGGTCGCCCTCGCGCACCAGCTCGGCGTAGCGGACCATGTCCGCGACCGGCATCCCGGTCAGGCGGAGCTTGCCGACGAAGGCGAGCCAGTCCAGGTCGCGGTTGCTGTAGCGGCGCTGTCCGGTGTGCGAGCGGTCGATGTGGGGCATCAGCCCGATCCGCTCGTACCAGCGCAGGGTGTGCGCGGTCAGTCCGGTGAAGGCGACGACTTCACTGATCGTGTAGCGGTCCTGGCCGTCCGGGCGCGGATGCGCCTCAGGGGCCGAGGCGCAGACGTCGGTCTTGGCGTCGATCGTTGTGGCGGCCGAGGCGCCGGTCCTGCGTGCTGTGGTGGCGGTCTTGGTGCTGGTTGTGGTCCGTACGGGCGTGGCCGTGGTTTCCATCACCGTCATGGCCCCCACGCTATGACCTTGGAGTGCACTCCAAGCAAGCGCAGACCGGTCAAATCCCGGGCGAAAATCGGAGGACGGCGCGGGGCCCGGTCGCTAGCGTGCCGATCATGAATCTTGTACGCCGCGCCGGACCCGCAGACGCCGAGGAACTGATAAGGCTGCGCCAGATCATGATCGACTCGGCCTTCGCCGAGGGCGAGCGGACCGACTGGCACGCGGAGTCGGCCATCACGTTGCGGGGCAGACTCACGGATCCAGACGGGGACTTCGCGGCCTTCGTCCTCGACCATCCGGACCGGCCGGGTGCGCTGGCGACGATGGTGGCCGGGACGATGGAGTACCGGATCGGCCGCGCCGGCAATCCGCACGGCGCGGTGGGTTACGTCTTCAGCGTCGCCACGGACCCGGACCAGCGGCGGATGGGGTATGCACGCGCGTGCATGGGCGCGCTGCTCGACTGGTTCCGTGAGCGCGGGGCGGGCAGCGTGGACCTCAACGCCTCCGCGGAGGCGGAGCCGCTGTACGCCTCGCTCGGTTTCGTACGCAAGCCGGACCCCTCGATGCGGCTGATCTTGTAAGGCGCTTACGCTCGTACGCATGCAGAGCCTGGCGCTGATCGAGAACTGGCCGGTCCCGACCGCGGCCGCCGCCGTCGTCCGCGCGGACGGAAGGCTCCTGGGGGCTCACGGTCCCACGGGCCACCGCTTCCCGCTCGCCTCGGTCACCAAGCCGCTCGCGGCGTACGCGGCGCTGGTCGCATACGAAGAGGGCGCGATCGAACTCGACGAGCCGGCCGGACCCGAGGGCTCGACGGTCCGGCATCTGCTGGCCCACACGTCCGGGCTCGCCTTCGACGAGCACCGGGTGACGGCGGCGCCGGGCACGCGGCGGCTGTACTCGAACGCGGGTTTCGAAGTGCTCGGTGATCATGTCGCCAAGGCGACGGACATCCCGTTCGCCGAGTACGCCCGGCAGGCCGTCCTGGAGCCGCTCGGCATGATCTCCACGACGCTCGACGGCTCGCCCGCCAAGGACGGCGTCTCGACGGTCGACGATCTCGTCCGGTTCGCGGCGGAGGTGCAGGCGCCGCGGTTGCTCGATCCTCGGACGGTGGCCGAGGCGATGACCGTGCAGTATCCGGGGACGAAGGGGGTCCTTCCCGGGTACGGGCACCAGAACCCCAACGACTGGGGGCTCGGCTTTGAGATCCGGGACTCCAAGTCGCCCCACTGGACGGGGAGTTCGTCCTCGGCTCGGACGTTCGGGCACTTCGGGCAGTCGGGGACGTTCCTGTGGATCGACCCCGTCGCGGGGGCTGCTTGCGTGGCCCTTGCGGACCGGGCGTTCGGGCCGTGGGCGGTTGAGGCTTGGCCTGCTTTTACGGATGCGGTGCTGGCCGAACTGCGCCGCTGATGACGCCGCGCCACAAACCCGAGACGGCCCGCTTCACCGCGTCCGGCACGTCGAACAGTCTCCGGCCCGTCATCGCCGAAGGCAAGACGCAGCTCGGCGGCAACTGCTCAGCCTCGGCCAGGCTGAGATGCAGCTGCCCGTAGGGGGCGGCCCTGCCTCGAGCGCCTGCGTCGGCTTCGATACGGAACGTCTCGTTTGTGCTTTCGCGTGCCGCTGCGGGCTGGACGCACGACGCTGGCCTGCCGCTGTCCGTTCGTAATAATGGGTGCGGCGTGCACCCGCCGCGCGCTTGTTCCGCAACTCACCTTGCGGACGTTACATCTGGGCGGAGTCCGACGTGTTCTTCGCGTGCATGTGTGAGGCCGAGCTGTTGTACGCCAGCGCGTGAGAAATGGGGTCTGCACCAGTGAGAGACCAGCACACGAGTCCTCGTGACCAGGATGTCAGCGGAGCTCTGCGGTACATCTGGTGGCTGGTCACAAGCCAGCGTCGGCGGGTCCTGCTCGCAATGGTGCTGGGGGTCGTCTGGATGCTGGGCCTCACGTTGCCGCCCTACGTGCTCTCCCGCGCTGTCGACGACGGGCTACGATCGGGGCACTATTCCTCGCTGGTGGGCTGAGTCCTGGTGCTTCTCGCGGTGGGCGTGCTGAACGGTGTGGTTGCCATCACCCGTCACCGCACACTCACGAAGGTGCGTATGGATGCCGCTTTCAGGACGGTCAACGCGGTCGTCGAACAGTCCACCAGGCTGGGGAGCGCGCTCACACGCAGGGTCACGGCCGGCGAGATAACCACGATCGGGATCGGCGACGTGTGGGTCATCAGCCAGAGTCTGACCATCGTCGGCCCTGGAGTGGGCGCCGTAGTCGCCTACGTTGTGGTGGCTGGGATGCTGCTGTCCATTTCGCCGTTGCTGGCGCTGATCGTGTTGCTCGGGGTTCCCGTGGTCGCGGCGACCGTGGGACCGGTGCTCGGACGACTGCGAGAGGTCGGCTCGGGCTACCGCCAGCGGCAAGGCGAGCTGACGGATCACCTGGTCGACATCGTCGAGGGCCTGCGTCTGCTCAACGGCATCGGCGGGAAGGACCGATTCGCCGAACGCTACCGGAGGGAATCCCGGCAGTTGCGCGATGAGGGCTTCCGGGTCGCGTCTGTCGCCAGTTGGGTACCCACCCTCGGCGTCGGGCTCCCGCTGCTTTTCCTGGCTGCCGTGACGTGGCTGGCCGCCCGGCTGGCCGCCCAGCACACCATCTCCATCGGAGACCTCGTCGCTGTCTACGGTTACGTCGCCTTCCTCGTGATCCCGGTGACGGAACTGATCGAGAACGGCTCGTACCTTTCTCAGGCCGTGGTGTCCGCGCGGCGGGTCATCGCGCTGTTGAACCTGCGACAGGAAACGGCGGGCGTGCCCGCGACGGGCGACGGGCCGAGCGAAGCCGCCAGCCTGCGTGATCCGGCCTCCGGCGTCGAGGTCGCTGTCGGCCGATTCACGGCCGTGGTGAGCGCGCGGCCGCAGGACGCCCAGGCCGTCGTCGACCGCATGGGGCGGTTTCAGCCCTCGGAGGCTGCCTGGGGCGACATCCCGCTCGCTGCCATAGCACCTCGACGGATTCGCGATCGCATCCTGGTGGCCGACAACGAAGCTGACATCTTCGCAGGCACACTGCGCCAGGTCGTCGCCGGCCGACAGAATCCGGATGATCAGTCCGTCCTCAGCGCGCTGCACCAGGCGGCTGCGGAGGACGTCGTCAAGGGCTTGTCCAACGGACTCTCCTCGACCGTCGCGTCCCAGGCCCGGAATTTCTCAGGCGGCCAGCGGCAGCGCATCCGCCTCGCTCGCGCGCTGTTTGCCGATCCTGAGGTGCTCGTCGCTGCCGAGCCCACGTCAGCGGTGGACGCGCGCACCGAGGCGACGATCGCGGCCCGACTGTACGACGGGCGCAGCGGCCGCACGACCATGGTGACCACCACCTCCCCGTTGCTGCTGGACCGGGCAGACGTTGTGCACTACCTCGTCGAGGGCCGCGTCGCCGCTACAGGGACCCACCACGATCTGTTGGAGCGGGAACCCGGATGCCGGCGACTGGTATCCCGGGGCTTGGAAGACGAGCACGATCCCGGGCCGCAGAGAGGCATCGGGATTCCGCCGGCACCGAGCACAGCGCGATGAGCGGCGCCGCGCTGGCAGGTGACCTGCTTCCCACCGCTTCTCCGGCCGAGGCGCGTCGCGCGGCGTTCGGCCTCATCCGCCGCGAGAAGGGCCCGTTCAGCTCGATACTCCTGTTCAACTCGCTCGCTACCGTCGCCGGACTGGCCGGGCCATGGCTGTTCGGACGTATCGTCAACGCCATCGAGGCCGGAGCCGGCAATGTTCACCAGATCGATCGCACGGACGTGCCTGCGGATGACCGGATCAAGGTTCTTGACGTCCACTACGCCTACGATGGCGGGCCCGATGTGCTCCACGGCGTCAACTTGACCGTACGGTCTGGAGAGCGCCTGGCGATCGTCGGACGGTCGGGCGCGGGAAAGTCCACCCTGGGTCGGCTGCTGGCCCGGATCGACACGCCGCTCAGCGGATCCGTAACCGTGGGCGGGGTCCCCGTCGCGGCTTGCCGCCCGAGCAGTTGCGCCGCCAGATCATCCTGGTCACCCAGGAGCACCACGTGCTCCAAGCGTCGGTACGCGAGAATCTGCTCATCGCCAAACCATCGGCCTCCGACGACGAGCTGCGCACGGCGATTGCCACCGTCGGCGCCAGCTGGCTGGACAACCTGCCCGACGGCCTCGACACCGACCTGAGCCCCACTCGACACCGGCTCGATGCCGGGCAAGCCCAGCAGCTTGCACTAGCCCGCGTCATCCTCGCCGACCCGCACACCGTCATACTCGACGAAGCCACAGCGATGCTGGACCCCACCACCGCGCGCGATGTCGAACGCGCTCTTTCGTCCGTTCTCAAGGGCCTACCTGATCAGATAGTGCCTGTTCCTTTTGCGGACATCTCGTCAAACGGCGTCTCCCCTGCCGAGGTCTAGCCGGGCAGGCCACGAGGAGCCCGATGACCTGCGGGAACTCCGGACTTTCAGGTGTTGGGGCAAGGTCGGGCAGCTCAGCCTGCCGCGAGCCGTTCGAGGAGGAACTCAGCGGTAGCGTCTATCACGGCGTCGAAGTGTCCACCGGGGCCGGGGTAATGAAACGCATGCTCAGCGCGTTCGTGCTCAAGCAAGACGCACTCATTGCCAACCTGCACCATCACATCGCGGAACCGCCGCACCTGGTCGATCGGCACGACCTTGTCGTCCGTCCCATGTTGAATCAGCATCGGCGGATTGCCGGGCCGCACGAACTCGATGGGCGAGTAATCGATCGCCCTTCCCGCAGCGACGCCGATGTCCTCCTCAATCCACTGCTGCCGCTCTGGTGAGAAGGCGAGCAAATCGACCGGCGGATTGAGCGCCACGACGGCCGCGACGCCGGGCTCGACGGCCGGACAGGGCGCCTCATGGTTGGTCATCGCAGCGACGAGCGCGAGATGACCACCTGCCGAACTGCCACCAGACGCCAGACGTGACGCGCCGAGCCCACGCGACGCAGCCAACCCTCCGAAACGTTCGATCGCCCGCCGGACGTCGGCGACGCAGTCGACGATGCCCATAGCGCCCTGATCGAGCAGCCGATACCCGGCTGACACCGCGAAGATGCCCCGCAACGCCAGCTGCCGGCAATGCGGAGTCAGCTCGTCGGCCGATCCTTTGCGCAGAGCGCCGCCGTGAAACAAGACGACACCGGCCGCCGGCTGTCTGCCCCCAGCAGGTTCGAAGACCAACATCGGAAGCTCGCTACCGTCGGCCGCTTCATAGATCATCGAGGACTCATGAATGCCTGTCACGAGCGGCATTCGACCAGCAACCGCAGGTGCCAGCAACCGAATCCGCACCGCCGGGGGGATTTCCTGCTCCGCGCCAGCCTGGCGATCACCCGACCAGTCTGGCAGACGAGGCGGCGCGCGAGCTCCTCCTCGGCGACTTCAGGCCACGATCTCGGTACCTGTAGTGCCTGGGTTTCGGGGAGCCAGCGCAGCCCCCGCCACCAGATCCAGTCCCTTGGGCTCCGTGATCCGGGCCGAGTCCCCCTCCGCCAAATGCTCACCGGCCGTCATCGCGAGCATCAGAGCGAAGCTCCAGGCACGCCGAAAAGGCCCGCACCCCGGAAACAGTGACCGGCCCTACCAGATATGCCGTCGCACCTCCTCACCGAACTCAGGAACGCCGCATCGATCCAGTCGAGCCAAGAGGGCTCCCAGATCCATCGGCGGTCTGCGGTAGCGCTTGCTCTGGTCGGTCAGCGCGCTGATCACCGAGGTCGGGGACTCGTCGAACCGATCGATCAGAAACGCGTCGGGATGGAAGATCTCGATGTCGCCAGGCAGGGGCTTCGGACCGAGGAAGTCGCTGGTGTTGAAGGTGACGATCGCATGGGCCCGACCGCTGATCGCAGCCGCCAGAACGTGCCGGTCGTCCGGGTCCCGGAGTTCGATATCGGGGACGAGAGGCTCCCAATCCTCGACGAGGGCGTCGTCAAAGGCGCTGTTCATCAGCGCGATGGTGCGGTCCAGTGCCTGCGCGTCCACGGGGCGCTTCGCCAGCACGTTGCGGCGCACCTCGCTGAGGATCTCCAAGGACCACAGCGGGCGGAACAGATCGCGCTCGGCCAGACTGAGCATGGTGTCCCGTAGGACATTGGGAAAGAGCACGCAGGCGTCAAGTACGGCGTTGATCATCGCGAGGGGCTGCTCGGCTCTTCCGACCCGTCGTTCCCGTTCTCGTACAGGCCCAGATCCTCGCTTTCACGCACCAGGTCGTCGAGGCGGCGCCTGCGCTCGGCCCTGCGCGCCTCCTGATACGCGAGCACATCGTCGAGCCGCACTCGTCGGTGGCGCCCAGGCTGCTCGTACGGGATCTTCCCCTCGTCCAGAAGTTTGACCAGGGTGGGACGACTGACGCCGAGCACGTCGGCGGCTTCCTGGGTCGTCAGGCGCTGCGCGCGTGGGGCGATGGTGATGGCCCGGCCGGCGTGCATGGCGAGGATGACCTGCACCAGGATTTCGTGGACGGCCGGTGGCAGCCGTAGCAGTGTGCCATCCGGCCCGACAAGTGCCGCGCTTTCGGCTGTGTCGGTGACCAGCGCGGCCAGCTCGTCCAGCTCCTGGCGCTCCTCCGGGACGCTGGGAGGCAGTACCGTCCGGTCTGTCATAAGGGTCATAGGGGCAAGGATTCTCGTAATTCGAAAGAATCGCAAGGCGCATCGCCCAGCTGTCTCAAGCGAGGGCTCAGGGCGACATCTCCCACACCAGCACCTCCGCCGGCCCCTCCGCCCCCGCCTCCAGCTCCAGGCCCTTCGCGTCGGCGATGCGGGCCGAGTCGCCCGGGGCCAACCGCACGCCGTCCAGGCGGACTTCGCCCCGGACCACGTGCACGTACGCGAAGGCGGCGTCCGGGACGGCGGTGCGCTCGCCCGGTGTCAGGCGGCGTACGTGCAGCATCGCGCCCGCCTCCGGCACCGCGTAAGGGGTCGAGTCCGCGATGCCGTGCACGACCTCGTACGCGGGGTCGCCGCCCGGTTCCTCGGGGGCCAGCCACATCTGGATGAAGACCAGAGGCTCCGCGCCGTCGTTGCGCTCGACGTGCCGTACGCCGCCGCCCGCGCTGAGGCGCTGCACGTCGCCCGGCCGTACGACGGACTCGTGGCCCTGCGAGTCGCGGTGTGTGAGTTCGCCCTCTACGACCCAGGTCACGATCTCGGTGTGGCTGTGCGGGTGCTCGGTGAAGCCGGCACCGGGCGCGAGGCGCTCCTCGTTGCAGGCGATGACGGCGCCGAAGCGCAGATTGCCGGGGTCGTAGTGGGGCCCGAAGGAGAAGGCGTGCAGGGACTCGATCCCGGTGGCCGGGTCCCCTCCTGGGTAGCGCTCGCCCGCGCGCCGTACGTCCATCACGGATCCACGGTAGACCCGACTGGCGGACCGTCCGTCCGGATGAGGCAGTCTTGTCCATGTGCCCGAACCCGAAGCCGCGCTGCCTGCGCATCCCGCATCCGTCCCGCATCCGCATGCCGCGACACTGAAGAGGCTGGAGAAATCCTCCGGCAGCCTCGCCGCGCAGGCCATCGCCCGGATGGACGAGACGCTGCCGTGGTACCGGGCGATGCCCCCGGAGAACCGTTCCTGGATCGGTCTGGTCGCACAGGCCGGTATCGCCGCGTTCACCGAGTGGTTCCGGCACCCGGACGCGCCCCAGGCGATCTCCACGGATGTCTTCGGCACGGCGCCGCGCGAGCTGACCAGGGCGATCACCCTGCGGCAGACCGTCGAGATGGTGCGTACGACCATCGAGGTGATGGAGTCCGCGATCGAGGAGGTCGCGGCGCCCGGTGACGAGTCGGTGCTGCGCGAGGCCCTGCTCGTGTACGCGCGGGAGATCGCCTTCGCCACCGCGCAGGTGTACGCGCAGGCGGCCGAGGCCCGCGGTGCGTGGGACGCCCGCCTCGAGTCGCTGGTGGTGAACGCGGTGCTGTCGGGCGAGGCCGACGAGGGCGCCGTCTCGCGGGCCGCCGCCCTCGGCTGGAACTCCCCCGAGCATGTGTGCGTGGTGCTGGGAACGGCTCCCGACGGTGACAGCGAGCTGACGGTCGAGGCGATCCGCCGCGCGGCCCGCCATGCCAAGCTGCAGGTCCTCACCGGGGTACTGGGCGACCGCCTGGTCGTCATCGCGGGCGGCGACGACAATCCGCTCCGGGTCGCGAAAGCCCTGATCGGGCCGTATGCCCCGGGGCCGGTGGTGGCAGGACCCATCGTCCCCGACCTGCTGGCCGCCACCAGGTCCGCGCAGGCCGCCGCGGCCGGGCTCAAGGCGTGCCTCGCTTGGCAGGACGCTCCCCGTCCTGTGCTCGCGGACGATCTGCTTCCGGAGCGTGCGATCGCCATGGATCCCTCCGCACGCGAACAACTGGTGGAGGAGATCTACAGACCGCTGGAGGAGGCCGGCTCGGCGCTCCTGGAGACCCTGAGCGTCTATCTGGAGCAGGCGAGCTCCCTCGAAGGGGCTGCCCGAATGCTTTTCGTTCACCCGAACACCGTCCGCTACCGGCTCCGACGTGTGACTGACGTCACCGGCTGGTCGCCTTCCGATGTACGCTCCGCGTTCACATTGCGCATCGCCCTGATTCTCGGGCGCTTGACCAACGGCGATCCTCAGTCGTAGCCAATTGTCGGGGGCCTACAATTCCCCCTGCGGTTCTTCGTCCCTGTCCCCACGGGCGGCTGCGGCCGTCCACAAGAGAGAGTGTGAGAGTGCTCGTACTCGTCGCTCCCGGCCAAGGCGCTCAGACGCCCGGCTTCCTGACCCCCTGGCTCGATCTTCCCGGCGCCGCCGACCGCATCGCCACATGGTCGGACGCCATCGGGCTCGACCTCGCCCACTACGGCACGCAGGCCGACGCGGACGCGATCCGCGACACCGCCGTGGCGCAGCCGCTGCTGGTCGCCGCCGGTCTTCTGTCGGCCTCCGCACTCGAGGTGACGCCGGGCGCGGTCGCAGGACACAGCGTCGGTGAGATCACCGCCGCCGCCTTCGCGGGCGTCCTGGACGACACCGCCGCCCTCCAGCTCGTACGCACGCGGGGCCTGGCCATGGCCGAGGCCGCCGCCATCACGCAGACCGGTATGTCCGCCCTGCTGGGCGGGGACCCCGAGACCGTGGTCCCGCATCTGGAGAAGCTCGGCCTGACCCCGGCGAACGTGAACGGCGCGGGCCAGATCGTGGCCGCCGGCACCGTCGAGCAACTCGCCGCGCTGGCCGATGACAAGCCCGAGGGCGTACGCCGCGTGGTGCCGCTGCAGGTCGCCGGCGCCTTCCACACCCGGCACATGGCGCCCGCGGTCGACAAGCTCGCCGAGGCGGCTCAGGCCCTGACGCCCGCCGATCCGACGGTCGCATACGTCTCGAACAAGGACGGCGAGACGGTCACAACGGGTGCCGAGGTCGTCTCGCGCCTGGTCGGCCAGGTCGCCAACCCGGTCCGCTGGGACCTGTGCATGGAGACGTTCCAGAAGCTGGGTGTGACCGCGCTGCTTGAGGTGTGCCCGGGCGGGACGCTGACCGGCCTCGCCAAGCGCGCGCTGCCCGGCGTCCACACGCTGGCGCTGAAGACCCCCGACGACCTCGACGCTGCCCGCGAACTCATCGCCGAGCACAGCGCGCAGACGGCCTGAGAAGGAGCCCCGGAGCATGTCGAAGATCAAGCCCAGCAAGGGTTCCCCGTATGCGCGCATCCTCGGTGTCGGCGGCTACCGTCCGACCCGGGTGGTGCCCAACGAGGTGATCCTCGAGAAGATCGACTCGTCCGACGAGTGGATCCGCTCGCGCTCCGGCATCGCGACCCGCCACTGGGCATCGCCCGAGGAGACGGTCGCGGCCATGTCGATCGAGGCCTCCGGCAAGGCGATCGCCGATGCCGGGATCACGGCCGAGCAGATCGGCGCCGTGGTCGTCTCCACCGTCTCGCACTTCAGCCAGACCCCGGCCGTCGCCACCGAGATCGCCGACAAGATCGGCACGAACAAGGCCGCTGCGTTCGACATCTCGGCCGGCTGCGCGGGCTTCGGTTACGGTCTGACGCTCGCCAAGGGCCTGGTCGTCGAGGGCTCGGCAGAGTACGTACTTGTCATCGGCGTCGAGCGGCTCAGTGACCTGACCGACCTGGAGGACCGCGCGACGGCCTTCCTGTTCGGCGACGGCGCGGGCGCGGTCGTCGTCGGCCCCTCCCAGGAGCCCAACATCGGCCCCACCGTGTGGGGTTCGGAGGGCGACAAGTCCGAGACGATCAAGCAGACCGTCCCGTGGGACCGTTTCCGCGTCGGCGATGTGGCGCAGCTGCCGCTCGACGACAAGGGCGAGATCAAGTTCCCCGCGATCACCCAGCAGGGCCAGGCGGTGTTCCGCTGGGCCGTGTTCGAGATGGCGAAGGTCGCGCAGCAGGCGCTGGACGCGGCCGGAATCGCCCCGGACGACCTGGACGTCTTCATTCCGCACCAGGCCAACATGCGGATCATCGACTCGATGGTGAAGACTCTCAAGCTGCCGGAGCACGTCACGGTCGCCCGTGACGTGGAAACCACCGGCAACACCTCGGCCGCCTCGATTCCGCTCGCGATGGAGCGGCTCCTGGCGACCGGCGAGGCGAAGAGCGGCGACACCGCGCTCGTCATCGGCTTCGGGGCGGGTCTCGCATACGCCGCAACGGTCGTTACCCTCCCCTAGGCACCGTCCGGATCTTCCGGGCGGAAACCGCCACACCCTCTGGATACATACGAAGGAGCGCCAACATGGCCGCCACTCAGGAAGAGATCGTCGCCGGTCTCGCCGAGATCGTGAACGAGATCGCCGGGATCCCCACCGAGGACGTCCAGCTGGACAAGTCCTTCACCGACGACCTGGACGTCGACTCGCTGTCCATGGTCGAGGTCGTCGTCGCCGCCGAAGAGCGCTTCGACGTCAAGATCCCGGACGACGACGTCAAGAACCTCAAGACGGTCGGCGACGCCACCGAGTACATCCTCAAGCACCAGGCCTGATCGACCGATCAAGGGCTTGGGTCCGTGATCAGGGGCTGTGCCCGGATCAAGGACCAAGTGCCCGCCGCTCCGCCACCCGGCGGTGGCGCCGCTGAATCCTCTTATCCGTTGGAGAAAGAATTCCTGTGAGCTCGACCAATCGCACCGTGGTCGTCACCGGTATCGGCGCAACCACACCGCTGGGTGGCGACGCAGCCTCCACCTGGGAGGCACTGGTCGCCGGCCGTTCCGGCGTCAGCCTCCTCGAGCAGGAGTGGGCCGCCGAACTGCCGGTCCGTATCGCCGCGCAGATCGCCGTCGACCCGGGTGAGATCATCCCGCGGCCGCAGGCCCGCAAGCTGGACCGCTCGGCCCAGTTCGCGCTGATCGCGGCTCAGGAGGCCTGGAAGGACGCCGGTTTCACCGGCAAGGCCGGCGAGGATGCTTCGGTCAACCCGGACCGCCTGGGTGCGGTCATCGCCTCCGGCATCGGCGGCGTGACGACCCTCCTCGACCAGTACGACGTGCTGCGGGAAAAGGGCGTACGCCGTGTCTCGCCGCACACCGTCCCCATGCTGATGCCCAACTCCCCGGCCGCCAACGTCGGCCTGGAGGTGGGTGCCCGCGCCGGTGTCCACACACCGGTCAGCGCCTGTGCGTCCGGCGCGGAGGCCATCGGCTACGCGATCGAGATGATCCGCACCGGCCGTGCGGACGTCGTCGTCGCGGGCGGCACGGAGGCGGCCATCCACCCGCTGCCGATCGTCGCGTTCGGCAACATGATGGCGATGTCCAAGAACAACGACGACCCGCAGGGCGCGTCGCGTCCCTACGACTCGGGCCGTGACGGCTTCGTCCTCGGCGAGGGCGCCGGCGTGGTCATCCTCGAGTCGGAGGAGCACGCCAGGGCCCGCGGCGCCAAGATCTACGCGGAGGCGGTCGGCCAGGGCATCTCGGCCGACGGCCACCACATCACGCAGCCCGAGCCGTCCGGCAACGGCATCGCGAACGCGCTGCAGCACCTGCTCGACGGGACCGACCTCAAGCCGGCCGAGATCGCGCACATCAACGCGCACGCCACGTCGACGCCGCAGGGCGACGTCGCCGAGATCAAGGCGCTGCGCAAGGTGTTCGGCGACGACGTCGACCACATGGCGATCTCCGGCACCAAGTCGATGACCGGTCACCTGCTGGGCGGCGCCGGCGGCGTGGAGACCGTGGCCACGGTCCTCGCGCTCCACCACCGCATCGCCCCGCCGACGATCAACGTCGACGACCTCGACCCCGAGGTCAACGCCGACGTGGTCCGCGGCGAGGCCCGCGCCCTGCCCGAGGGCCGGATCGCGGCGCTCAACGACTCGTTCGGCTTCGGCGGCCACAACGTGGTACTGGCCTTCCGGACGGTCTAGCAACCGTACGTACGTTGAAGGCCCGCCCCGTCATCCCGGGGCGGGCCTTCAACGTATTGCGCGCTGCGCGCGGTGTTTGAAAGCGAAGAACACCCAAACCATCAATTGGAACCCGCACGGCGAGCAACCAGGTCCGCGAGAGCGGCGCCGGTTTAGGCGCAAAGAGGGGTCCCGTCAGACTACCTGGTGGAGCCAGCGCACCGGTGCGCCCTCGCCCGCGTACCGGAAGGGCTCCAGTTCGTCGTCCCAGGGCTTGCCGAGGAGCTTGGTGATCTCGGCCTCGAGGTCGGTCTCGCCGTGCTGCGCGCGGGCGAGCGCGGCGCGCAGTCGGTCCTCGGGGATCAGGATGTCGCCGTGGATGCCGGTGACGGCGTGGAAGATGCCCAGCTCGGGCGTGGCGCTGTAGCGCTCGCCCTCCGCGGTGGCGCAGGGCTCGGCCGTGACCTCGAAGCGCAGCAGATGCCAGCCGCGCAGCGCGGAGGCGAGTTGGGAGGCCGTGCCCACCTGGCCCTGCCAGGAGAACTCGGACCGCCACGTGCCCGGCGATGCGGGCTGCCTGACCCAGTCGAGGTTGACGCGCGTGCCGAGCACGCCCGCGACTGCCCATTCGATGTGCGGGCACAGCGCGCGCGGAGCGGAGTGCACGTACAGAACTCCACGTGTCGTCACCGGGACCTCCAGTGTGGGACGAGGTGCGCCGTTCCCGGCGGCCTCGCGCCCGTGCCGAGCGATATTCCTCAAAAGGGGCAGAGCAGACTTGTTGTAATTTAGCGGAACCGGTACCGCGGGGTGCCGCTGGGTCGACCGGCCGCCCTGTCGCTGCCGAGCGGGCAGTGGCCGGGCGCCACGGGGCCGAGGCTACCGTGCGGCGGGGCAAGGAGTGTGACGTACCGTCGGTCCCGCTGCCGGGAAACGCCCGGCATTCACCCGGCGGGACCCCCAGGTGCCGCCGCCCGGGGGGCGGGGCGCGTCCCCTCGCGTCCGGTCCGGGGATCCTGTCGCATACGGGTCCCCGGGAACGGCTGCCCCAGGTGCAACGTTCCCAAGGGGTGGTCCGAACGACAGAGGAGAGCAGGAATGCGGAAGCGCAGCCACCGCGTGCATGCCGCCGTCGCCGGGGTGACGGCGGTTCTTCTGGGCGCCTCCGGTCTGGTCGCCTGCAGTGCCGGCGGCAACTCCCCCGGTCCGGGCGCCTCCTCGAAGCGTCAGGCGGCTGTCTCCCCCAAGCCCACCCCGGCCTGGGACCGCAGCCCGGCTTCGGTGGCCGCCGTCGGGGACTCCATCACCCGCGGGTTCGACGCGTGTTCGGTTCTCTCCGACTGTCCCGAGGTGTCCTGGGCGACGGGCAGTGACACGAAGGTGCGCAGCCTGGCGGTGCGGCTGCTGGGGAAGCAGCGTGCCGCCACACACAGTTGGAACTACGCCGTGACCGGTGCCCGGATGGCGGACGTGGCCGCGCAGATGGAGAAGGCGGCGGCGCGCCGTCCCGCACTGGTGGCGGTGATGGCCGGTGCCAACGACGCATGCCGCTCGTCGACGTCCGCGATGACCAAGGTGAGCGACTTCCGCGACCAGTTCGAGGACGCGATGCGGACGCTGCGCCGCGAGCTGCCCAAGGCGCAGGTGTACGTGGCGAGCGTGCCGAACCTGAAGCGGCTCTGGTCCCAGGGGCGCACCAATCCGATGGGCAAGCAGGTGTGGAAGCTGGGCATCTGCCCGTCGATGCTGGGAGACGCCGATGTGGTGGACGCGGCCGCGATGAAGCGGCGGGACAAGGTGCAGAAGCGCGTGGTCGCCTACAACAAGGTGCTGAGGGACGTGTGCGCGAAGGACGACCGCTGCCGGTTCGACGGCGGGGCGGTGTTCGAGTACCGGTTCGGGACCCAGCAGTTGAGCCACTGGGACTGGTTCCACCCCAGCAAGGACGGGCAGTCGCGCCTGGCCTCCATCGCCTACCGCACGGTGACGGCGAAGAACGCGCCCGAGTAGCACCGGTCGGCGGGATAGTACCGGTCAGCGGTGTAGTACCGGTCGGCAGCGGGCGCCCTGATCACGCGCCGCCCATGGCCCGGGCGTAGGGTCCTGATCATGCACAGCGAACTCTTCGGCACGCTTCCCGACGGCACGCCCGTCCACCGCTGGACCCTGGAGCGCGCCGGTGTGCGCGTCCGCGTCCTGACGTACGGCGGGATCGTACAGTCGGCCGAGGTCCCGGACCGGGATGGGCGTACCGCCCAGGTGGCGCTGGCGCTGCCCGATCTCCGGGGATATCTGGAGAACTCCGGGCCGTACCTCGGCGCCCTGGTCGGACGCTATGCGAACCGGATCGCGCACGGCCGTTTCCGGCTCGACGGCTCCCTCTACGACCTGGCGCAGAACAACGGGCCGAACAGCCTGCACGGCGGTGAGCAGGGCTTCGACAAGCGGGTGTGGGACGCGGAGCCGGTGGAGCAGGGAGTGCGGCTGTCACGGGTGAGCCCGGGCGACGAGGAGGGCTTCCCGGGCCGTCTGGAGGTCTCGGCGACGTACTCCCTGGACGAGTCGGGCGCGCTGCGCATCGCGTACGAGGCGGTGACCGACGCACCGACCGTGGTGAACCTGACGAACCACAGCTACTGGAACCTGTCCGGCGCCGACGCCGGTGCCGCCGCCGCTGCCGGGCACGAGCTGCGGATCGCGGCGTCCCGGATCACACCGGTCGACGCGGACCTGATCCCGACCGGCGAGCTGGCGGAGGTGTCCGGCACCCGGTTCGACTTCCGCACACCGCGCAAGGTGGGCAGCGGGTACGACCACAACTTCGTGCTGGACAAGGGGGTCACGAGCGCTCCCGAGCCGGTCGCGGAGCTGTTTGACCCGGCATCGGGTCGGGTGGTGACCGTCGCCACGACCGAGCCGGGCCTCCAGCTCTACACGGGGGACCACCTCGACGGCGGTCGCTACGCCCCGGGCGCCGGTGTCGCCCTGGAGACCCAGCACTTCCCCGACTCCCCCAACCGGCCGGAGTTCCCGAGCACGGTGCTGCGGCCGGGCGAGGTGTACCGGTCGGAGACGGTGTACGGGTTCGGGGTGCGGGGCTGACGCACGCCGCACCCCGCCCCCTGAGGACCGGCTCAGACCTTGATCTTCTCGCTCAGACCTCGATCGTCGCGCTCAGGCGGCGGTCCGCGACCGACCGGCCCGCCTGGATCTCGTACGCCCCCTTCACCGCCGCCCAGGCGCCGGACTGCTCGTCCCAGATCTCGAAGGCGCGGCGCGGGAGTTCGACGGTGACCTCGGCGGTCTCGCCCGGTGCCGCCTCGACGCCTGTGAAACCGGCCAGTTGGCGCACCGGCCGGTCGGCGGCGGGTTCGGCGGGAGCGACGTAGATCTGGACGACCTCGCGGCCCGCGCGCCCGCCGGAGTTGCGGACGCGGACCGTCACCGTGGTGCCGTCCGTCTCGATCGATTCGTACGTCCAGTCGGTGTAGCCGAGGCCGTGGCCGAAGGGGTACGCGGGTGTCGTGCCCGTCTTGTCCCAGGCCCGGTAGCCGATGAACACATCCTCGGAGTAATGGAGTTCGCCGTCGGTGGGGGTGACCTGCGTGACCGGGGCGTCCTCGAGCGTCGCGGGCCAGGTCGTGGGCAGCCTGCCGGCCGGTTCGTACGCGCCGAGCAGGACGTCGGCCAGCGCGGCGCCGCCCTCCTGGCCGGGGAACCAGCTGAGCAGGACGGCCGCGACGTCCTCGCGCCACGGCATCTCGACCGGGGAGCCGGAGTTGACGACCACGACCGTGTTCGGATTGACGGCGGCCACGGCTCGTACGAGATCGTCCTGGCGGCCCGGGAGCCGCAGGTCCGTGCGGTCGAAGCCCTCGGACTCGACGCGGTCGGTGGTGGCGACGACCACGATCGCCGTGTCCGCCTCGCGCGCGGCCTCGACGGCCTCGGTGATCAGCTCGTCGGCGTCGCGCTGCGGCTCGCGGTGGACGAGAGAGAAGCCGACGGCTTGGACGGGGGCGTCGTCGATCTTGGCGACGATGTGCTGGAGGGAGACCTCGACCGGCTCGCCGGCCGTCAGCTCGGCCCGGCCGCGCTCGACCGGCGCGCCGAAGAACGCCTCGAACGGGTCGGACTCCGGCCCGAGTCCCTGCGCCCCCTCGAAGAGCACCTCGCCCGCGACGGTGAGCCGGAAGCCGCCGAGGCCGCGGGTGCCGAACGAGTGGGCGCCGCTCTCGCGCGGGGTGAAGGTGCCGGTGAGTTCGACGCTGTGCAGGGCGTCGTAGGAGACGCCCTCGGGCAGGTCGCCGCCGAGCCACTGGATCTGGCCGCCCGGCACGGACGCCGTACCGATGATCTCTCCCGCGGCGTCGCGGCACACGGCCCGCAGCTCGAAACCCTTCCCGGCGGCGGCGAGTTCCTCGGTCGGATCGGCGCCGAGTGCGTACGTCAGCGTGGCGGCGGGCAGTGCCGCGGTGAGGCCGTCGAGCGGGGAGACGATGCGCCTCGGGAAGACGCTCGCCGATCCGCCGCCGAGCACGCGCGCGTCGCGGGCGGCGGCGCCGAGGAGCGCGATCTTGCGTACGCGGGCGGGGTCGATGGGAAGGACGGGGCCGCTCTGAACGGCCTTGTTGCGTACGAGCACGAAGGAACGGCGTGCGATCTCGCGGGCCAGGGCCTCACCGTCGATCTCGGCGGGCGGCTCGGTCACGACGGGGTCGGCGCCTTCGAGGGCGCCGACGCGGGCGGCGAGCCGCAGCACGTTGCGTACGGCCTCGTCGACCTTCGCCTCCTCGACCTCGCCCGCGCGGACCGCGGCGGCCAGCGCCTCGCCGTACACGGTCACCGGGCCGGGCATGGCGACGTCGAGGCCGCCATCGATGGCACCCGCCGTCGACCGGGCGGCCAACCAGTCCGAGACGTTGAACCCGTCGAAGCCCCATTCGCCGCGCAGGACTTCGTTCACGAGCCGGCGGTGCTCGGTCATCGTCGTGCCGTTGACCGAGTTGTAGGCGGTCATGATGCCCCATGGGCGGGCGTTCTCGACGATGGCCTCGAAGGGGGCGAGGTACAGCTCGCGCAGGGCGCGGGCGGAGACGACGTTGTTCACGGTGAAGCGGTCGGTCTCGGCGTCGTTCGCCACGAAGTGCTTCACAGTGGTACCGACGCCGCCGGACTGCACGCCCTGCACATAACCCGTGCCCATACGGCCCGTGAGATACGGGTCTTCGCTGTACGCCTCGAAGTGGCGGCCGCCGAGCGGGGAGCGGTGCAGATTGACGGTCGGCGCGAGGAGGATGTGGACGCCCTTGCGGCGGGCCTCCTGGGCCAGAAGGGTGCCGGCGCGGCGGGCGAGGTCCGGGTCCCAGGTGGCGGCGAGCGCCGTCGGGGACGGCAGCGCGATGGACGGGTCGTCGGCGCTCCAGCGGACGCCGCGGACACCGATGGGACCGTCCGACATCACGAGCGACGCGAGGCCGATCTCCGGCAGCGCGGGCAGCGACCACATGTCCTGTCCGGCGAGCAGCCGCGCCTTCGCGTCGAGATCGAGCCTGCCGAGCGCGGCCTGCACCGCCGCCTCGCGGGCCTGGTCCGCGTGGGTCTCCGCCACGGTGGCACCTCCTCGTTGAAGTCCCTGACGTCCCTTGGACGCCCACCCATCCTGCACCTGGCGGCCTGTAGAGTGGTAGGTTTCGTTATGCTCTCGTTATATTTCCCCGGCTTTGGAGGCATCGGACCCTCCTGGACCCAGGGGTACCAGGGGTACCCGTTGACATGCAGCCGTATGGCTGCCTATGGTTCAGGCAGCCATACGGCTGCATGAAGGGGATGGCGAGAGACGATGGACGAGGTGTTCAAGGCACTGGCCGATCCCAGTCGCCGCCGGCTGCTGGACAGCCTGAACGCCCGCAACGGGCAGAGCCTGCGCGAACTGTGCGCCGGGCTCTCCATGGCCCGCCAGTCCGTCAGCAAACACCTCGCGGTACTGGAGACGGCGAACCTGGTGACCACGGTGCGGCGCGGCCGCGAGAAGCTGCACTACCTCAACGCGGCACCGATCAACGCCATCGCCGAGCGCTGGATCCACCAGTACGACCGTGAGCGGGTGCGCGCGCTCGCCGACCTGAAGCGAGCATTGGAGCAAGAGCCCATGACCAGCGACGAGTTCGTCTACACGACCTACATCAACACCACACCGGAACGGCTCTGGCAGGCGCTGACCGACCCGGCTTTCACCCGCCGCTACTGGGGCGTGGCCTTCGAGACGGACTGGAACACCGGTTCGGCGATGGTCTGGGAGGAGGGCGGGAACAGGACCGCCGATCCCGCTCAGGTGGTCCTCGAGTCGGAGCCTTTCCGCCGCCTGTCCTACACCTGGCACACCTTCACACCGGAGTGGGCGAAGTCCGCCGGGGTGAGCGACGACGTGCTCGCCAGGATCTCCGCCGAGCGCCGTTCCAAGGTGACCTTCGAGATCGAACCGCTCGGGCAGATGGTCAAGCTGACCGTCGTCCACGACGGCTTCGACCCGGGCAGCACCGTCCTGGACATGATCCGCGGCGGCTGGCCGGCGCTGCTGTCCAGCCTCAAGACGCTGCTGGAGACGGGCGAGGCACTGCCGGAGCCCGCGTCCGAGTAACCGCAGCTGTTCTACTGGTCCGGCCGAGCCGCCCCCGGCGAGCGAGGAGGCGGCAGGCCAGGGGAAGGAGACCGACACCATGGCTGCCAGGGCCAGAAGCCAGGAGCGCCGTGCGGAGATTCTGCGCGCCGCCCTGGAGGTGATCGCCGAGCGCGGTTACCGGGGCGCCAGCCTGGCGGCGGTCGCCGAGCGGGTCGGGCTCACGCAGCAGGGGCTGCTGCACTACTTCCCCACCAAGGAGGCGCTGCTCGTCGCCGTACTGGAGGAACGCGACCAGTGGGACTCGGTGCCGGACTCCCAGTGGCGGCTCGACCTGCTGGGCTCACTCGTCGAGTACAACGCGATGCGGCCCGGCATCGTGCAGACCTTCTCGGCCCTGCTGGGCGAGAGCGTCACCGAGGGGCATCCGGCGCGGGAGTTCTTCACGCGGCGGTACGCCGCGGTGCGCGGGAACATGGCGCAGGTGCTGCGCGCCGAGTACGGCGACCGGCTGCCCGGAGGGCTGACCCCCGAGCAGGCGGCTCCGCTGATGGTGGCGGTGATGGACGGGCTGCAGTTCCAGTGGCTGCTGGCCCCGGACGAGGTGGACATGCCGGAGGTGTTCCGGGACTTCCTCCGGCTGCTGGGCGGCGGCTGACCCGTACCGCCCCGCGGTGCGGCTGACCCGTACCGCCCCGCGGTCATGAGGCGGTTGATTCGCCTTCCGCCATCTCGTCGTCCGCCTTTTCGTCGTCGCTGTCGTCCCGGGCGCTCTCCCCGAGCAGGTCCCGCGCCATCAGCGTCGCGCCGGCCACCGCGCCGGGCATCAGGAACACCGCGACGAACGGGACCAGGAAGGACACGGCCAGCGGCGTCCCGAAACCCCAGGCCAGCGCCTTGCGGGCGCGCAACATGACGAGCCGGTCGCGGAGTTCGACACCGCGGCGCTGCATCGCGACCGACGTGAGCTCCTGGGAGAGGAAGAACCCGGTGACGAAGAAGCCGAGCACCGGGATCACCGTCTGGCCGATGAACGGGATGAATCCGAGGGCGAAGAGCAGTACGCCCCAGAGTCCGGCCCTGACGAGCACGCGGAGGCTGTCCCGGGCGGAGATCCACAGCTCCCGCCAGAGCGGCAGCCCCGACTCCGGCGCGGAGCCGTCGGGCGACACGGAGCGGTCGACCTTCTCGGACAGCGCCTCGTAGAAGGGCTGTCCGACGAGCAGGGTCACCGCCGTGAAGGTGAGGACCGCGAGCAGCAGCCCCAGGGCGTACAGGACGGCGGTCAGGAAGCCGCGGAACAGGCCGAGCCACGGCGAGGCCCAGTCGTCGGCGAAGGGTGTGGCCCAGCCGACGAAGTCCCCGCCCCAGAGGGCGAGCGCGGTCAGTGCGGCGGCGTACAGCACGAGGGTGATCAGGCCGGGCAGCAGCCCGAACCCGTACTGGCGCCTGTGTCGGGCAACCCAGCGTTGGCCCTTGGCCAGGTATGCGAACCCCACCCCAAGATCATGCATGGCCCGAACGATACCTGGCGGGGCGACTTGGGTGGGCCGGTGCCTGGACTGGTAGCTGCTTCCCGTAGCTGTCGCCGGCGTCGGTGCCGATTCAACTCACCTGCAACGAGAAGGCTTTGAGGCAACGACTGCCCCGACGGAACCCGTACGTTCACATGGGGAGGGCATGCTGAGTGCGGAACCGGCCGCCGCCACGCGCCGCACCGGAGCAACGAGGAGGGCCATGAACCCGATTCAGATCCCGATCCCGAGTCAGATCCCGATCGCGATGCCGATCCAGATCCCGATCGCGATGCCGATCCAGATCCCGTCCGTCCCCGGTGTGGAGTCCGTGGTGCGCATGGCGCGCAGCACGGGGGAGCTCTCCGGCCGGCTGCTCGACACCGCGGGGAACATCACGCGGATCGTCGTCAACACCCTTGATCCGCGTGACGGTTCGGGCTCCCAGATGCTGCGCATGCTGCAGGAGACCACCGCAGAGCTCGCCGAGGCCAGTGCGTCGCCGCAGGCGCAGGAGGCCTTCTACCGGATCGTGGACACGCTCACGCGGCTCGGCGCGACCGGTGCGCCGCTTGCCGTTCACCCCGTGAGTCAGCCCACGCAGGCGCTGCTCACCGCGCTCGGAGACAGCCTGCTGCCGCTGCTCGACGCGGTGGAGCCCGCGGTCGAAGAGTGCGCGGCCGCGATCAGTGAGCTGGTCGAGGCGTCGTCGCCGCTGCTGCCGGCCGCGGCGGGGGTGGCGGCCGGGGCGCTGCTCGTCCTCACACCCGTTCTGCTGGCCGCCGCCGATGTACTGCGCGACTCGGGTCCCGAGCTGCGCCGGATCGCCGACGCGCTCACGGCGGCGCTCGCCCCGCTGCTGCCGCTCCAGGTCGCGCTGGCGGAACGGGCGGCGGGTGCCGGGGCCGGGGTGGTCCGCTCCGCGCTCCCACCCCTCGCTGACGTCGTCGAGGCCGCGGCCGAGGCCATGAAGACGTTCCGCCCGGTCCTGATCGCAGGCGAGGAGCTCCTGGTCTCCGGCCTGGAGCGGCTCCAGCCCCTCCTCCTCGCCACCGCGGCCCGCACGGGCCACCTGGCCCGCGCCGCCGCGGTCCGCGTCACGGCGGCGGCTGCGCCTGCGGCGGACCAGGGGGTGGTGGTGGCGGTCCACGCGACGTGAGAGTCCGCGTGACGTGAGGGCGACGCGACGTGACCGTCCACGCGACGTGACGACGGGCGTCGGCGGGAGCCGCGGCGCGGGTGGGCTACGCGCCGCAGGTCGGCCGGGCCACCACGCGCGCGGGCCAGGCCACCACGTGCGCGGGCCAGGCCGCCACGCGCGCGGGCCAGGCCACCACGCGCGCGGGCCAGGCCACCACGCGCGCGGGCCAGGCCGCCATTCGGCAGGGCCGGGCGGCCAAGCCCGCCGCCGGGATGTCCGGGCAGCGCGGCTACATCGGCGGCTCCGCCGCCATTCGCGCCACCGCGCTGACTCCCCCTCCACAGCGCACTGCGCGTGCCGTCACCCAAGCGCAGCACGCCACGGCCCCACGCCACCGAGCCGGCTCCCCCTCCGCAGCGCGCTGGGGGTGCCGACGTCACCCGGCGCAGCCCGCTACGAGCCCGAGGCCCGGCGGCACACGCGGCTGCCACCGCACCATCGCCCCCGAGCGCAGGGGTGGTGGTCGCGATCGGGCGACTGCCCTGCCCGCCCGGGCAGGGCACCAGCCTCAGCACGGCCCGTCCGCCGCCGCAACCACGCCAGGACCATTCCATCGCGCCCCGACCACGCCGGTGCCCTGCCCGCAGCCAGGGCACCGGCCCGTCCGCCGCCGCAACCACGCCGGGGCCAGTCCATCGCGCCCCGACCACGACGCGCCCTGCCCGCAGCCAGGGCACCGGCCCGTCCGCCGCCGCAACCACGCCAGGGCCAGTCGGTCACGGCACCCCGTCAGCCCCGCACGGCACCCCCTCAGCCCCGGTCGGACGTCGGCGCCCCCGGCCGGGGCCCGATCAGACGTCGGCGCCCCCCCAGAGCCCGGTCAGACGCCGCTGTCCCCGTCCGTACCCACATTCACGGCGTCGGCGACGTCACCGCCGGCGCCCACCATCCTGCGCAGCATGTCCCGCAGGGACACCCGTTCGTCCTGGGACAGGCCCGCCAGGGGCCGCCGTGCGAAGTCCAGTGACTCGCGCAGGCTTCGCGCCGTGCGCAGGCCCTCCTCCGTGGGTGCGGCCAGCTTCACCCGGCGATCGGCGGGGTCGGGGCGGCGTTCCACGAGGCCGCGGGCCTCCAGCCGGTCGATGATCCCGGTGACGTTCGACGGCTCGCACTTCAGTTTCTGTGCGAGCTGCCGCATGGGCAGCGGCTCCAGGGACAGCAGCCCCAGTACACGGGCCTGCGCGCCCGTCAGCGCATGCCGGCCCGCCGCCTGCTCGTACTCCTCGTGGTAGCGCGCCACGACGGCGCCGATGAGTTCGACGACCTCGAGGGTCAATGAGTCTGTGCGGGTGTTCGGGCCGGTCATGGCCCCCAGGCTACCGCTTTACTTGACACCCTGAAATATTCAGGAGCATGGTTGTTTCAGAACATGAAACATCTCTGAAAGGCGCCTCCCATGTCCGTGAGCCCCGACCAGCTTCCCGCGACCAGCCGCGAATGGCACCTGGTCAGCCGCCCGCACGGCTGGCCCAAGCCGGAGGACTTCGCCCTGCGCGAGGTGGAGATGCCGCAGCCCGGCCCGGGCCAGGTGCTCGTGCGTAACCTCGTCCTGTCCGTGGACCCGTACATGCGTGGCCGGATGTCCGCGGCCAAGTCTTATGTCGCGCCGTACGAGCTCAACGAGCCGATGCAGGGCGGTGCCGTCGGCCGCGTCGTCGCGTCGGACGTCGAGGGCCTGCAGGCCGGCGACCACGTCCTTCACTACGAGGGCTGGCGCGAGTACGCGGCGGTGGACGCCAAGTACGCCGTGAAGGTCGACCCCGAGGCGGCGCCGCTGAGCACCTACCTCGGCGTGCTGGGCATGCCGGGCCTGACCGCGTACGCGGGACTGCTGCGCGTCGCCGGGTTCAAGGAGGGCGAGACGGTCTTCGTGTCCGGCGCGGCCGGCGCCGTCGGCAGCCAGGTCGGCCAGATCGCCAAGCTCAAGGGCGCGGCGCGCGTGATCGGCTCGGCGGGCTCGGACGACAAGGTCAAGCTGCTCGTCGAGGAGTACGGCTTCGACGCGGCCTTCAACTACAAGAACGGCGCGGTCTCCCAGCAGCTGCGCGAGGCCGCCCCGGACGGCATCGACGTCTACTTCGACAACGTCGGCGGTGACCATCTCGAGGCCGCTATCGGCTCCCTCAACAGGGGCGGCCGGATCGCCGTCTGCGGCATGATCTCCGTCTACAACGCCACCGAGCCCGCGCCGGGCCCGCGCAACCTCGCCCGCCTGATCCAGACCCGCGGCCGTATCGAGGGCTTCCTCGTCGGCGACCACTACGACCTGCAGCCGCAGTTCGTCCAGGAGGTCGGCGCCTGGGTCCGCTCCGGTGAGCTGAAGTACCGCGAGACCGTCGTCGAGGGCATCGAGAACAACCTGGAGGCGTTCCTCGGGGTGCTGCGCGGCGAGAACACCGGGAAGATGATCGTCACGCTCGAGAGCTGACCGTTGCGGCCGTGGGGCGTGGGCCGATGCGGCCGACGCCCCACGGTCCCGCCATCAGCTCAGGCGCACCACCACAGAAAGCGTGTGCACGTCTCCGACGGCTCCGGGTCCGGCGTCGGCGCGGAAGCGGTCGGCCGAGGTGCCGACGCCGGGGGCGCGGTCATCGTCGAGCCTTGGGACGAGGGCGTCGCGGCCGGGGCCGACGAGCCGGATTCCGAGCCTGACTGATCCTCCCCCGCCTTATCCTCTTCGTCCTTTTTCTTCTTTTTGCCCTTCTCGGATGCCGACGCCGACGGCGAGGCACCGGAGGGCTCCGCATCCGCCGAGTCCACGCCTGAGCCCACCTCGCCGCCGATCGACTCCGCGGTACTCGCAGCGGTCGGCAAGTCGTCCATGGCATCGTCCGCCGCACCGCCGGGCGCCGCGGAGGTCTTACTGTCGCCCGGCGCCTCGGAGGCCAGTTCGGCCAGGCTCAGGCCGCCGACCGCGAGCACAAGTCCCGCGGTGATCAACAGCGTTCGGCGGCGCCTGCGGCGGCGCGCCCGGGCGGAGGCTCGGCCTCCCCTGCCGCGGCGATCCCCTTGGGCGTACTCCGTCTCTTCGTCGTACGCCTCGCCCAATCCGTCCGCGGCCTCCTGGGAGGCGACGGCCTCCGCATACTGGCGACAGGCTTCGGCGGGCGTTCCGCACCCCGGGCAGGCGAGGGCGCCATTGAGGTGCCTTCGGCACGGGTGGCAGTAGTCCATGACGCACGCAGGCTAGGTGCAGCGCCGGTTACGGAGAAAGTGACTGGTGTGAAAATTGTGTAGGGAATAGATCGTTCCGGTGCGCCGGGCGAGACCTCTGCGGCATGTCGCCGCAACACATATGTGCCTGAACCATTGACACTCGACCTGCGCCGTCCTTACTGTCTCGCCAGCATTTCGAACGTGAGCCGAAATTTCGAACAAGCACTGGGGGCAATTTCCGTGCGCATCACCGGAATCAGCACATACGTGGTCGGGACGCCCTGGCGCAACCTGACGTACGTCCAGGTGCACACCGACGAGGGCATCACAGGTGTCGGCGAGACCCGGATGCTCGGCCACACCGATGCGCTGCTCGGCTATCTGCGCGAGGCCGAGGCCAACCACATCATCGGTTCCGATCCGTTCGCTGTCGAGGACCTGGTCCGCCGCATGAAGTACGGCGACTACGGCCGCGCGGGCGAGATCGTGATGTCCGGCATCGCCGTGATCGAGATGGCCTGCTGGGACATCAAGGGCAAGGCCCTCGGGGTGCCCGTGTGGCAGCTCCTGGGCGGCAAGGTCACCGACAAGGTCAAGGCGTACGCCAACGGCTGGTACACCACCGAGCGCACCCCGGAGGCGTACCACAAGGCCGCGCAGGAGGTCATGGCGCGCGGTTACAAGGCGCTGAAGATCGACCCGTTCGGGACGGGGCACTTCGAGCTGGACCACGAGCAGAGCCTGTACGCGGTGTCGCTGATCGAGGCCGTGCGGGACGCGATCGGCCCGGACTCCGAGCTGATGCTGGAGATGCACGGCCGCTTCTCGCCCGCGACCGCCGTCCGGCTCGCGCGCGAGCTCGCTCCCTTCAAGCCCGCGTGGCTGGAGGAGCCGGTGCCGCCGGAGAACCTCAAGGCGCTGGAGAAGGTCGCCGCGAAGGTCGACATGCCGGTCGCGACGGGTGAGCGCATCCACGACCGGATCGAGTTCCGCGAGCTCTTCGAGAGCCAGGCCGTGGACATCATCCAGCCCGACGTCGGCCACATCGGCGGCATCTGGGAGACCCGCAAGCTCGCGGCGACCGCGGAGACGCACTACATGCTGGTCGCCCCGCACAACGTCGGCGGCTCGGTGCTGACGGCGGCGAGCCTCCAGGTGGGCTTCACCGCGCCCAACTTCAAGATCCTGGAGCACTTCAACGACTTCGCGGACGCGGAGATCAAGAAGGTCGTCAAGGGCGCCCCGCAGGTCGTCGACGGCTACTTCCACATCTCGGACGCACCCGGTCTCGGCGTCGAGCTCGACACCGACGCGGCCGCCGAGTTCCCGCAGCAGCAGGCCCGGTTCGACCTGTGGGCCGAGGGCTGGGAGAAGCGGGCCCCGAAGAAGGGGCAGCAGTGAGCACCGCCGTCGTACTGGACGCGCCCGGCTCCTACCGGCTGGTCGCGCACACGCCGCGCGACCCCGCGCCCGGCGAGGCCCTCGTCCGCGTGCACGCGAGCGGGATCTGCGGCAGCGACCGCGAGATCTACCAGGGCAACCGGCCCGAGGGCTATGTGCGCTTCCCCCTCACGCCCGGCCACGAGTGGTCCGGGACCGTCGAGGCGGTCGGCGACGGCGTGCCCGCCGGGCTCGTCGGCCGCAAGGTCGTCGGCGAGGGCTTCCGCAACTGCCAGGTGTGCGACCGGTGCCACGCGGGCGAGACGACGCTGTGTACCGCGGGCTACGAGGAGACCGGGTTCACGCAGCCCGGCGCCATGGCCGCCACGCTGACGCTTCCGGCCCGGCTTCTCCACATCCTGCCGGACGACGCCGATCTGACGGGCGCCGCGCTCCTCGAGCCCGCCGCCTGCATCGCCGCGGCTGCGCTGAAAGCGAACGCGCGGCCCGGCGAGCGGGTCGCCGTGGTGGGCACCGGAACGCTCGGGATGTTCGCCGTGCAGTTCCTCGCGGCGGGATCGCCCGCCGAACTCCTTGTGGTCGGCACCCGCCCGGACCGGCGCGAGATGTCGCTGTCCTTCGGGGCCACCGACTTCCGTACGCGCGATCAGGAGCTTCCCGACGACTTCGACGTGGTGATCGAGACCGCGGGATCGGCCTCGGCCGCCCGTACGTCGGCCGCCCTGCTCCGGCGCGGCGGGCGGCTCGTCCTCACCGGCATCCCCGCGCCGGGCGCCGACGGGCTCGACCCGACGGACCTCGTCGTGCGCCAGCTCGAGGTGCAGACCGTCTTCGGCGCCCCGCCCGCGGCCTGGGCGCACACCGTACGGGCCTTCGGCGCCGGGCTGCTGAACCCGCTGCCGCTGGTCACCCACGAGCTGCCCCTCACGGGCTTCGCCGAGGCCATCGAGCTGGTGGGCTCGGGCGACCCCAAGGTCGGCAAGGTCCTGCTCAAGCCGGCGGCCTAGACCGTACGCCGGTACGGGGGCTCCTGACACCCCCGTACCGGCGTACACCCACAGCTCCGAACCTCGTACGAGATATCAAACGCGTAAACGCGGCCGCACAGACGCCGTTGATCGACTATCAACACAGCTGAACGACTTATCGAGGAGAACCGTGCCCGAGCCCATCGCCCCCCGCCGCCCCGGCGACAGCGCCCTCGGCCCGCTCGGCTTCGGCGCACCCGCACCGGAACCGGCCGACGCCTCACCGCATTCCTTCCCGGACGGCGGCACCTGGCGCACCGAAATCCCGTCCGTGGAAGGGCCTGAGGCGCTCGCCGTGGTCCTCAAGGAGACCTCCCGGCTCGATGTGCCGGTCCACCGCATCAGCCAGGGCAGCGGCGTCTGGATGCTCACCGACGCCGAGATCACCGAGATGGTCGAGGCCTGCGCCGAACGCGACATCGAGCTCTGCCTGTTCACCGGTCCGCGCGGCACCTGGGACATCGGGGCGGCGACGCGCACCCAGTCCGGCGGCGCCGGTCTGCGGGCGCGCGGCCACGACGCCCTCGCGGGCTGTGTCGAAGACGCCCTGCGCGCCACCGAGTTGGGCGTGAAGTGCTTGCTCGTCGCCGACGAGGGCGTGCTGTGGCTGCTGCACCGGATGCGCGCCCAGGGCGTGCTGCCCGCCGACACCACCTTCAAGGTGTCCGCGCTGGTCGGCCCCGTGAACCCGGCCTCGTACTCGGTCTGGGAGCAGCTGGGCGGCGACTCGATCAACATCCCCTCGGATCTCACCTTCCAGCACCTCACCGAGATCCGGCGGGTCAGTCGCGCGCCGATGGACCTGTATGTCGAGGCTCCGGACGACCTGGGCGGCTACGTGCGGATGTACGACGCGGCGGAGCTCATCCGGCGCGGTGCCCCGCTGTACCTGAAGTTCGGGCTCTCCAAGGCCCCCGGCATCTACCCGTACGGCGCCCATATGCGGGACACCGTGCTCGCGACCGCGCGTGAGCGGGTGCGACGCGGCCGCCTCGTTCTGGATCTTCTTGCCCGACACGGCGCCGACGGTGGCATGTCCCCGCTAGGCTCCCGACTGCCCGGCCAGCTGAACCGGTTCGCAATTCCCACATAACGTTCCGGCCAAACCCTCTTCACAGAAGATGACACGGCCGCGCAGAATCCGACACGACCTACACGGGTCCGCCACATCTCGCTCGTCGCGCTCTCTCGCCAGACCGAGCGTCACCCCACACCAAGGATGTTGATCATGCGCAATCGCAGAGCCGTCACCCTCGCCACCGCCGTGGCCGCAGCCATGGCACTCACCCTCACGGCCTGCGGCCAGAGCAGCGAGGGCGGCAGCGAGGAGACCAAGGACAGCGCCAAGGGCGGCACCATCGGCATCGCGATGCCGACGAAGTCCTCCGAGCGCTGGATAGCCGACGGCAACAACGTGGTCAAGGACCTGGAGTCCAAGGGCTACAAGACCAAGCTGGTCTACGGCGAGGACGACCCCGACCAGCAGGTCTCGCAGATCGAGAACCTGATCACCCAGGGCGTCAAGGCGCTGATCGTCGCGGCGATCGACAACAAGTCGCTGAACAACGTCCTGCAGCAGGCCAAGGACGCCGACATCCCGGTGATCTCCTACGACCGCCTCATCCTCGGCACCGAGAACGTGGACTACTACGCGTCCTTCGACAACGAGAAGGTCGGCGAGCTCCAGGCCACCTACATGGTCGAGAAGCTCGGCCTGAAGGACGGCAGCGAGAAGGGCCCGTTCAACATCGAGCTCTTCGCCGGCTCCAACGACGACAACAACACCCGGTACTTCTTCGGCGGCGCGATGAAGGTCCTGCAGCCGTACATCGACAAGAAGCAGCTCGTCGTCAAGTCCGGCCAGACCAAGCTGACGCAGGTCACCACCCTGCGCTGGGACGGCGCCACCGCGCAGCGGCGCATGGACGACATCCTCACCAAGTCGTACAAGACCGACGAGGTCGACGCGGTGCTCTCGCCGTACGACGGCATCTCCATCGGCATCCTCTCGGCGCTGAAGTCGGACGGCTACGGCTCCAAGGACAAGCCGCTGCCGGTCATCAGCGGGCAGGACGCCGAGGTGGCCTCGGTGAAGTCGATCATCGCCGGCGAGCAGTCGATGACCGTGTACAAGGACACCCGCGAGCTCGCCAAGGTGGCCTCGAGCATGGTCGACGCCGTGCTCAACGGCAAGAAGCCCGAGGTCAACGACACCGAGACCTACGACAACGGCTCCAAGGTCGTCCCGGCGTACCTGCTCGAGCCGGTCGCCGTCGACAAGGCCAACTACCAGAAGGTCGTCGTCGACTCCGGCTACATCAAGGCGAGCGACCTCAAGTAACCCCGCCACCAACCGACGATTCACCACTGATTGGAAGGCAAGACCATGGCGGGACCCGTCCTGGAAATGCGCTCGATCGTCAAGACCTTTCCCGGCGTCAAGGCGCTCTCGGACGTCACGCTGACCGTCCAGCAGGGCGAGGTCCACGCCATCTGTGGGGAGAACGGCGCCGGTAAGTCGACCTTGATGAAGGTCCTCTCCGGCGTCCACCCGCACGGCACCTACGAAGGGGACATCCTCTTCGAGGGCGAGGTCTGCGAGTTCAAAGACATCCGGGCGAGCGAGCACCACGGCATCGTCATCATCCACCAGGAGCTGGCGCTGTCGCCGTACCTCTCCCTCGCGGAGAACATCTTCCTCGGCAACGAGCACGCCAAAGGCGGGTTCATCGACTGGAGGGAGACACTGCGGCACGCCACCGAGCTGCTGCGCCGGGTCGGTCTCTCCGACCACCCGGAGACCCGCGTCGCCGACATCGGCGTGGGCAAGCAGCAGCTCGTGGAGATCGCCAAGGCTCTGTCCAAGAAGGTGAAGCTCCTCATCCTGGACGAGCCGACCGCGGCTCTGAACGACGAGGACAGCGGCAAACTCCTCGATCTGATCCTGGAGTTGAAGAAGCAGGGCATCACCTCGATCATCATCTCCCACAAGCTCAACGAGATCCGCAAGGTCGCCGACTCGGTGACGATCATCCGCGACGGCAAGTCCATCGAGACCCTCGATGTGAAGGCGCCGGACACCACGGAGGACCGGATCATCAGCGGCATGGTCGGCCGCGACCTCGACCACCGCTTCCCGGAGCGCACCCCGCACGAGCCGGAGACGGGCGCCGCCCCGGCGCTGGAGATCCGCAACTGGACGGTGCACCACCCGATCGACCATCAGCGCAAGGTGGTCGACGATGTGTCCATCAACGTGCGGCGCGGGGAGATCGTCGGGATCGCGGGCCTCATGGGCGCCGGCCGCACCGAGCTCGCGATGAGCGTGTTCGGGCGGACGTACGGCCTGTACGGGACCGGCACGGTCCTCAAGGACGGCAAGGAGATCCGTACGAAGACCGTCTCCGAGGCGGTCGGGCACGGGATCGCGTACGTCACCGAGGACCGCAAGCACTACGGCCTCAACCTCATCGACACCATCAACCGCAACATCTCGCTGACCGCCCTCAGCAAGGTCGCCAAGCGGGGTGTGGTCGACGAGCACGAGGAGCGGCAGGTCGCCGAGCGGTTCCGCAAGTCCATGAACATCAAGGCGCCGACCGTGTTCGAGCCGGTGGGCAAGCTGTCCGGCGGCAACCAGCAGAAGGTCGTCCTCAGCAAGTGGATCTTCGCGGGTCCGGACGTGCTGATCCTGGACGAGCCGACGCGCGGGATCGACGTCGGCGCCAAGTACGAGATCTACACGGTCATCGACCAACTGGCGGCCGAGGGCAAGGCGGTCGTCTTCATCTCCTCCGAGCTGCCGGAGCTGCTCGGTATGTGTGACCGCATCTACACGATGGCCGCGGGGCGGCTGACGGCTGAGTTCCCGCGTGCCGAGGCCACGCAGGAATCGCTGATGCGCCAGATGACGAAGGACAAAGAGGTAACGCGATGAGCACGGAACTGACCGCCAAGAGCCCGGCCCCGGCGCCGCCGGGCGGGACACGATCGGGTGCGGGCGGAGGCCTGCTGCAGCTGATGCTGGACGGCCTGCGCCGCAACATGCGGCAGTACGGCATGCTGCTCGCCCTCGGCCTGATCGTCGCCCTCTTCGCGATCTGGACCGACGGCGACCTGCTGCTGCCGCGCAACGTCTCCAACCTGGTCCTGCAGAACAGCTACATCCTGATCCTCGCGATCGGCATGATGCTGGTGATCATCGCGGGCCATATCGACCTGTCGGTCGGTTCGCTGACGGCGTTCGTGGGCGCGTTCGCGGCCGTGCTGACGGTGCAGCACCACATATCGTGGCCGGTCGCCGTGGTGCTCTGTCTGCTGGCGGGCGCGGTGGCGGGCGCGGCGCAGGGCTACTTCATCGCGTATCTCGGCATACCGTCGTTCATCGTCACCCTCGCCGGGATGCTGGTATTCCGCGGTGTCACGGAGATCCTCCTGGAGGGGCAGACCCTCGGCCCCTTCCCCGAGGGGCTGCAGAAGATGGGCAACGGCTTCCTGCCCGAGGTCGGCCCGACGACCAACTATCACAACATCACGCTGCTGCTGGGCTTCGGCCTGATCGCCTTCATCGTCCTCCAGGAGGTCCGCGACCGAAAGCGCCAGCAGGAGTTCGCGCTGGACGTGGTGCCGCGCAACATCTTCCTGCTGAAGATCGTCGCCATGGTCTCCGCGATCCTCGTGGTCACCCTGCTGCTCGCCAGCTACAAGGGCGCGCCGATCATCCTGCTGGTCCTGGGCGCACTGGTGGTCGGCTACGGCTACGTCATGCGCAACGCCATCTTCGGCCGGCACATCTACGCGATCGGCGGCAACCTGCCGGCGGCGAAGCTGTCCGGCGTGAAGGACAAGAAGGTCACCTTCCTGGTCTTCGTGAACATGGGCGTGCTCGCGGCCCTGGCGGGTCTGGCGATCGCCGCCCGTCTGAACGCGGCCTCGCCGAAGGCGGGCCTGAACTACGAACTCGAGGCTATCGCCTCGGCGTTCATCGGTGGCGCATCGTCGAGCGGCGGTGTCGGCACTGTCCTCGGCGCGATCATCGGTGGTCTCGTCCTCGGCGTGCTGAACAACGGCATGAACCTGCTCAGCGTCGGCACCGACTGGCAGCAGGTCATCAAGGGCATGGCCCTGTTGGCGGCCGTCGGCTTCGACGTGTGGAACAAGCGCAAGGGCGTTTCCTGACCCCCTCGGCTTCTGAGCCGCACGGGCAAGGTACAGACGCACAGTGATCGTCGCGGCGGCGGCAGCGGGACTCGCTGCCGCCGCCGCGGCGCGCACGGCGTACGCAACGCAACACAGCAACAAGAGCAGCAAGAGCAGCAAGAGCAACAACAGCAACAAGGACAGAGGACAGGAGGGGACCGGTGAGCCCGGTGATCCCGGTGAAGGAACTCTTCGGCAGGCTCGCGGACGGCACCGAGGTGCACCGCTGGTCGCTGGCGAACGGCGGCACGCGGATGAAGGTCCTGTCGTACGGCGGGATCGTCCAGTCGCTGGAGCTCCCGGACCGCCACGGCCGGTACGCCAACGTGTCGCTGGGCTTCGCCGGCCTCGACGACTACGTGGCGTCCAGCCCCTACTTCGGGGCGCTCATCGGCCGCTTCGGCAACCGCATCGCCAAGGGCCGCTTCACGCTCGACGGCGCAAGCCACCGGCTGTCGGCCAACGAGGGCGAGAACTCGCTGCACGGCGGTGGGGACTTCGACAAGCGGGTGTGGGACGTCGAGCCGTTCGCCTCGGACTCCGATGTCGGGCTCGTCCTGACCCACACGAGCGCCGATGGCGAGATGGGGTATCCCGGCACTCTGGAGGCGCAGGTCAGGTACACGCTGACCGCGGACGGCGACTGGCGCATCGACTACGAGGCGACCACGGACAGGGCGACGGTGGTCAACCTGACCAGCCACGTCTACTGGAACCTCGCGGGCGAGGGCAGCGGCTCGATCCACGACCACGAGCTGGAGATCGCGGCCTCCCGCTACACGCCGGTCGACTCGGGGCTGATCCCCACTGGTGACCTGGCGGACGTGGCGGACACGCCGTTCGACTTCCGGCGTGCGAAGACCGTCGGGAAGGACATCCGTGTCGCTCACCAGCAACTGCTGTACGCCCAGGGCTTCGACCACAACCTGGTACTGGACAAGGGCGTCACGGCGGAGCCCGAGCACATCGCGACTCTGAAGGACCCGTCGTCCGGCCGGGCGCTGAGGCTGGCCAGCACCGAGCCGGGCGTGCAGTTCTACTCCGGCAACTTCCTGGACGGCACTCTGGTCGGCACGGGCGGCACCATCTACCGCCAGGGCGACGCCGTATGCCTGGAGACCCAGCACTACCCGGACTCCCCCAACCAGCCGTCGTTCCCCTCGACGGTACTGCGCCCGGGCGAGACATACCGATCGACGACGGTGCACTCGTTCAGCGCGTAAAACCGTTGTGGGAGGTGCGCCTCATGCGCCCCTCTGGTTGAACGCGCCCCCTGCCGTATCCGTACCAAGGGGCGGCCACGCAGCCACTGCGGGCCGCCCACGGACGGGAGGCAGATCCCTTGGCACCGGCAGGAAACGTCACCTCGCTGTTCCGCGCCACCGCAGCGCACAGCCCCTCGTACGCCGCGCTCACCAGGGAGAGCGAGGGGGGCGGCCCGACGGACTTCTGCATCCCGTGCAACCCGTACTTCCCGTCGCCCGCCATGTTCGACGAGTTGTCGGTGCGGCTGCGCGAGATCCTGACGTACTACCCGAGCAGCGCGGACACCATCACCGCCGAGCTGTGCGCGGTGCTCGGACTGCCCGCGCAGTGCGTCGCCATGGGCAACGGCTCCACCGAGCTCATCACCTGGATCGACCACCTGCTGGTCCGCGAGTCGCTCGCTGTGCCCGTCCCGACCTTCGGCCGCTGGACCGACCAGCCGATGGAGACGGGCAAGCGTGTCGACATGTTCCCGCTGCCGGAGGCGGACGGCTTCGCGCTGGACCCGGCCGCGTACGTGCAGTTCATACGGGCCAGAGGCTCCCGCGTGGCGGTGCTGTGCAACCCCAACAACCCGGACGGCGGCTACCAGTCGCGGCGGGCCGTGCTCTCGCTCCTCGACGCGCTCCAAGACCTCGACCTGGTCGTCGTCGACGAGTCGTTCCTGGAGTTCTCCGACGCGGAGACGGAACCGAGCGTCGTGCAGGACGCGATGCTGCGCCCGAACGTCATCGTGCTGCGCAGCCTCGGCAAGAACTTCGGGCTGCACGGCGTGCGCTTCGGCTATCTCGTCGCCAATCCGGCGCTGGCGGGCAAGGTCCGCGCCGCCCTGCCGAAATGGAACCTCAACTCCTTCGCGGAGACGGTGGTGTTCATGCTCAAGGAGCACGGCCGGGAGTACGCGGAGAGCCTCCACCTGGTCCGCCGCGACCGCATCGAGATGTCCCGCCTTCTCGCGGCGCTGCCCGGCCTCACCGTCTACCCCTCGCAGGGCAACTTCCTCTTCGTACGGCTGCCCGTGGGCACCGACGGCACCGAGGTACGCGACCGCCTGCTGACCGAGCACCGGATCATGGTCCGCGAGTGCGGCAACAAGATCGGCAGCTCCAGCCGCTTCCTGCGCCTCGTGGTGCGCCCGCAGCCGGACGTCCTGCGCCTGGTGTCCGGCCTTGAACAGGTGCTCTACGGGAGCGGGAGGGGAGCCGCCGTGCCCGAGCTGGGCCGAGGGACCCAGTACAGCTCGGGCACGGCGGCGGTGGACCGGCTGGTCGGTTCCACGAACGGCGCCGGCCTGGTGGGGCTGGCCGCGCAGGTCCGGTCGGCGGGCCTGGCCGCTTCCCCCCAGCCCCTGCCGGGGAGGTGAGCCGGCCGTGCGCTGGCGGCCGTGCTGGGCGATACGTCGCTCGTGCAGACGGTGACCAGTGCGGCGCTGCCGCCGCCCGTCGTGCCGGCGCCGAAGCCGATGGGGGCGGTCTCGGCGGCCGAGGCGGACTGCGGGAGGCCGCCGAGGGCGGCGAGGGCGGCGGCGGCTCCGACGGACATG
Source organism: Streptomyces himalayensis subsp. himalayensis (assembly GCF_013778455.1). Classification (GTDB taxonomy): domain Bacteria; phylum Actinomycetota; class Actinomycetes; order Streptomycetales; family Streptomycetaceae; genus Streptomyces; species Streptomyces himalayensis. The sequence continues at coordinate 191,726 of NZ_JACEHE010000015.1, forward strand.
ACCATGAAGCGGCGCGTGTTGGGGTTCGTGCTCATTTCCGGATGTCCCTTCCGTACTGAGGCAACGTCATATCCGTGTCGCCGCGTACTACTGGAAAGTTGCCGGTCCCGGGCAAGCGATTTCTACGGCGCCCGGGACCGGCATGTCCTCAGGTCGGGTCGGTCGGTCAGGCCAGCCGGATCACGTTCCACGACAGCGGCTCCAGGGTGGCGCTCAGCGTGCCCTCCTGGACGGCCGTCCCCGCGACCGCGTGCGGGGTGACCCGCTCCGGCTCGTCGAGCGTGTTACTGGCCTCCGGATCGGCGTCGGCCACCGCGGTGTGCTCGACGACCGACGTCACCTCGAGCCCGTGCAGGCCCACTTCGAGCGGCAGCGGCTCCGTCTGGCTGCGGTTGACGGCGAACACCGTCACCGCGCCCGTCTCCGGGTCCCGGACGGCGGTCGCGTGCAGCAGCGGCACCTCGCCGAACCGCTTCGTCTCGTACGTCGGCGAGTCCACGCGTACGTCGAGGACCTGCCCGCGGCCGTACCGGGACGCCTGCGCGAAGGGGAAGAACGTGGTCTGCTTCCAGGCCGGGCCGCCCGGCTCGGTCAGGATGGGCGCGATGACGTTGACCAGCTGGGCGAGGCAGGCGACGGTCACCCGGTCCGCGTGCCGCAGCAGGGCGATGAGCAGGGAGCCGAAGACGACGGCGTCCGTGACGCTGTAGTTGTCCTCGAGCAGGCGCGGGGCCTCGGCCCAGTCGCGGGTGTTCTCCTCCATCTGGGCTGGGAGCTTGGACGCATACCAGACGTTCCACTCGTCGAAGGAGAGGTTGATCTTCTTCTTCGACTTCAGGCGGGCGCCGATGTGGTCGCAGGTGGCGACCACGTTCTCGATGAAGGACTCCATGTCGACGGCGGAGGCGAGGAACGAGTCGCGGTCGCCGTCGGTCTCCTCGTAGTACGCGTGGAGCGAGATGTAGTCGACGAGGTCGTAGGTCTCGGCGAGGACCTTCGCCTCCCAGTCGGCGAAGGTCGGCATGCCCTGGCTCGACGAACCGCAGGCGACCAGCTCCAGCTCCGGGTCGATCTGGCGCATCGCGCGGGCGGTCTCGGCAGCGAGACGGCCGTACTCCTCGGCCGTCTTGTGGCCCGTCTGCCAGGGGCCGTCCATCTCGTTGCCGAGGCACCACAGGCGGATGCCGAACGGGTCCTTGTCCCCGTGGGTGACGCGCAGGTCCGAAAGGGCGGTGCCGGAGGGGTGGTTGGCGTACTCCTGGAGCTCCAGGGCCTCCGCCACGCCGCGCGTACCGAGGTTGATCGCCATCATCGGCTCGGCCTGGGGGCCGATCTTCTTCAGGAAGGCGATGTACTCGGAGAGGCCGAAGCGGTTGGTCTCCGTCGACCGCCAGGCCAGGTCGAGCCGGCGCGGCCGCTCGTCCGCCGGGCCGACGGAGTCCTCCCACTTGTAGCCGGAGACGAAGTTGCCGCCGGGGTAGCGGACGGCGGTGACGCCGAGCTCACGGATCAGCTCCAGCACGTCGGTGCGCAGGCCTGCCTCGTCGGCCGACGGGTGGTCCGGCTCGTAGATGCCGGTGTAGACGCAGCGGCCGAGGTGCTCGACGAAGGAGCCGAAGATACGGGGGTTGACGTCGCCGACGGTGAAGGCGGGGTCCAGGGTGAAGCGGGCGGGTGTGGTCATTTCTCCCTCAATTATGTTCGATATTGCGCACATTGACCGAAACATCGGACAGACGTTAAGGCGGGCGCGACCACTGGTCAATGGGTCGCGCCCGCCTGATCTGTCGCGCTCGGTCCCGGGCCGGTCTCAGTCCCAGGCCGCGACGGTCGGCCAGCCGTCCCTGCCCCAGCTCAGCGGGTTCAGGGCCAGCTTGGGCGTGCCGTTGTCGTTCGCGTCGTAGTAGTGGTAGGCGAGGATGTCGCGGCCCTTGTCGCGGAAGACGGACTCGCCTCCGGTGCCGATGAACCGGCCGTGCCCTGCGAGCAGCAGGTCGCCGCCGCCCTGGAGGAGCGGGGTGCCGTCGCTGTCGACGTACGGCCCGGTGACGGACTCCGACCGGCCCACCCGGATCTTGTACGTGGAGTTCACGCCCGAGCAGCACGCGTCGTACGAGGCGAAGAGGTAGTAGTAGCGGCCGTGCTTGACGATGTACGGGCCCTCCACCGCGTACGGGGCGTCGGGGCGGGTCGCCAGGTGGTGGACGGCCTCGCCCGGCAGGGCCTTCCCCGTCTCCGGGTCGAGCTCAACCATGCGGATGCCGGTCCAGTACGAGCCGAAGGCCATCCACAGCTTGCCCTCGGCCTTGATCACAGCCGGGTCGATGGCGTTCCAGCTGTCGGTCCTCTCGGAGCTGAAGGCCTTGCCGTGGTCGGTCCAGGTCCCCGGCAGGCCGCTCGGCGAGGTGGCGACGCCGATCGCGGAGTGGTTGGAGCCCCAGGACGAGACGGAGTAGTACAGCCAGTACTTCCCGTCGCGGTACGAGATGTCGGGCGCCCACGGGTCACCGGTGTCGTTGTACTCGTACCACCAGCTCGGCGGCTCGGCGAAGGCGTTCCCGGAGTCCGCCCAGTGCTCGAGGTCCGCCGAGAGGCGGGCGCCGATCACGCCGCCCGTCGAGTAGGCCACGTACTGGCCGTTCTTGAGGTGGATGACGGAGGGGTCGTGGATGATCTCCTGGCCGGTGATCGGCAGGGGGTCGGGGTAGGCGGTGTCCGCCTGGGCGGTGGTGGGCAGGAGGGCGAGGAGGGCGGCGGCGAGGACCGCCGCGTATCTGAGGCGCTTCAACTGCGTGGTTCCTCTCGGGCGTTACTGGCCGGCGAGGCCGGTGTGGGCCACACCCGCCACGATCTGGCGCTGGAAGAAGACGAAGACGATGATCAGCGGGAGTCCGGCCATCAGGCCGCCGGCCATGAGCTGGGCCCACTGGATGCCGTAGGAGTTCATGACGGTCGCGATGCCGTTCGGCATGGTCATCAGGTCGGGGTTGTTGGTCACCATGTACGGCCACAGGAAGTTGTTCCAGGACGCGATGAAGGTGAAGATGCCGACCGCGGCGAGCGAGGGCCGGGCGAGCGGGACCACGATGGTGAAGAAGACCCGCCAGCGGCCGGCGCCGTCGATGAAGGCGGCCTCCTCCAGTTCGCGGGGGATGCCCTGGAAGAACTTGTAGAGGATGTAGACCATCGCAGCGGGGGCGCACTGCGGAAGGATCATGCCCCAGTAGGTGTCGACCATCCCCATCTGCTGGACCGTGGTGAACAGGGGGACGCCGAGGACGGCCGGGGAGATCATCAGGCCGCTCATCACGAGGCCCATCAGGACGGCCTTGCCGCGGAACTCGGTGCGGGCGAAGCCGTATCCGGCGAGCGCGCTCACGAGCAGGACGATGGACGTCACACAGACGGAGACGACCAGGGAGTTGACGAACCAGTTGGTGATGTTCCCGGTCTCGAAGAGGGCCTTCCACGCCTGGCCCGTCCAGACCTTCGGCAGCCAGTGCGGCGGGATCTCGGCCGCCTCGGCCTCGGACTTGAGCGAGGTGAACAGGGACGCGGCGATCGGCGCCACGAAGACGGCGGAGACGGCGACGCCGATCAGCGTGAGGACGATCTGGCTGGGCGTCCATGGCTTGCGGGACTTGGTGGGTACGGTCGTCGCGGCGGTGGTCATCGGCCGCCCTCCTCACGGTTGCGCAGCAGCCACATCCGCGCCAGGGCGACGACTGCGATGATCACGAAGAAGATGATGGACATCGCGGAGGCATAGCCCACGCGGTAGCTGGTGAAGCCCTGTTCGAGGGTGTACTGGACGAAGGAGCGGGTGCTCAGCTCCGGCCCCGGGCTGAAGTCCATCATCACGACGGCCTGGTCGAAGAGCTGGAGCGAGGCGAGGATCTGGAGCGCGATCACCAGGCCGGTGATGTTGCGCAGCATCGGCAGCGTGATGTGGACGATGCGGTGCCAGGCGTTCGCGCCGTCCAGCTTGGCGGCCTCGTACAGGTGGCCGGGGATGCCCTGGAGCGCGGCGAGGTAGAGCAGGAAGCTGAAGCCGACCGTCCACCACAGGGTCTGGATGACGATGGCGAGCATCGCGTACGACTTGTCGGTCAGCCAGGGCGTGTCGATCCCGAGGGTCTCGTTGAACAGGCCGATGCCCTGGGTGAACAGCCACTGCCACATGTTGGCGGCGACGGTCGACGGCAGCAGGAACGGCACGAAGAAGCACAGCCGCCACAGCCACTTCCCGCGCTCGATGTGGTGCGCGAGCATCGCGAGCAGGAAGGCCATGACCGTGATGCAGGGCACGACGAGGAGCGTGAAGTACGCGCTGTGGCCGAGGGCGTCCCACATCGCCGAGTCGCCCAGGGCCTCGCGGTAGTTGTCGAGGCCGACGAAGCTCGTGTCCTCTCCGGAGATGTTGGCGTCCGTGAAGCTGAGCCAGACGCCGCGCAGCAGCGGCCAGATCACGAAAAGCGCGAAGAGCGCCAGGAACGGGGCGATGAACCAGCCCCCGTGCTGGAAGCCCTGCTTGCGGCGGACGGTCGCGACCGCGGTCGCGGACTTCACGCGCGCCGGCGCGACGACGGTCTGAGCACTGGTCGTCATACGACCGCACCTCCCTGCGCGGCGGTCCTGCCGTCCATCGGGTTCTTCGAGACGAGGAGCTTGGCGAGACGCTTCTTCATCGTCTGCGCGACGGCCGCCGGCTTGGCGGAGCCCATCGTCGAGGAGACGACGACCGGGCCGAGGTCCTGGGCGAGCACGCCGGTGGAGCCCGCGAACCACACCTTCGGCTCGGTGGCCTGGTGGTCCATGGCGCTCACGTACTCGTTCTGCGGGGTGAGCTTCTGGTACTCGGGCGTGGAGAGCGTCGGCGTATAGGCGGGGATGTGGCCGCCGGCCGCCCACTGCAGGGCGTGCTGGACGACGTACGCGGCCAGCTGGTGCGCGGCCTCGTTGGTGGCGCCGCCGCGGCCGGCCTGGTGGGGCAGGACGAACGCGTGCGACTCGGCGTGGGTGGCCTGCTTGCCGAAGACGGGCGGCAGCGGGGTCGCGCCGTAGTCCAGCTTGGCGCCGGAGAAGACCGGCACCGACCAGTTGCCCTCCCAGGTGAAGGGGGCGCCGTTGATGAACTGCTCGCCGGTGGGGGCGCCGGGGATGACGTAGCCGTCGGTGACGTGCTGCCGGAGGAACTCCAGGACCTGGGTGGCCTTGTCGGCGTCGAAGAGGACCTCGGTGCGGGCGTCGTCGAACCACTCGCCGCCGAGCTGGGTGTAGAAGGCGACGAAGAACCACCACTGGAAGTTCTGGTCGTTGGTCCACAGGCCGATCGTCTGCAGGCCCTTCTTCTGGGCCTGCTTGGCCTTCTTCAGGACGTCGAACCACTCGTCGGTGGAGGTGACCGGGATCATCCGGCCGTCGTCGCCGAGCAGGTCCGCCTTCTTCAGCACGTCCTTGCGGTAGAAGCAGAGCTGGACGTGGATGTCGAGCGGGAGGGCGTAGAGCTTGCCGTCGATGACGCCGCGGCTCCACAGCGCGGGGTTGAAGTCCTCCTGCCGTACGCCGTACTTGGCTAGCAGCTCGACGTCCCAGGGGTCCAGGAGGCGGCCGGGCGAGAACCCGGTGACCCGTCCCATGTGCATCACGCCGAGCTCGGGGGCACGGTTGCCCGCGGCCGCCATGGCGAGCTTGGTGTAGAAGGGGTTGCCCCACTGGAGGGTGGAGTCCTTCACGTCGATGGCGGGGTTCGCCTTACGGAAGGCGTCGAGCATCGCGATCATGTTGGAGCCGTCGCCGCCGCTGAAGAGGTTCCAGTAGCGGACCCGGGTGCTCGCACTCGAGGCGAGCGCGTCCGCGCCGGTGCCGCCCGCCGCGAAGGCGAAACTCCCGGCTACGCCCAACCCGCCGATACCGGCCAGGAGTTGCCTACGGCTCAGGGAAGGTCGTCCCATACCCCACCCTTACTGTTCGATATTCCGAATGGTGCCCGTAACTTCGAACCGGACCGTAGAGTCGAACAGGTTTCGCGTCAATGGGTTGCGCAAAACTTTCAAGTTCCATGGATTTCCAAGGCCCTGAAGGCCGTCAGAGCAGCAGAAAGGCCCTCGCCGGCATACGCGCGGGCGAGGGCCTTCCGGGACAGATGCCTGCTCGGCTAACCCACGAAGGCGGGCTGGGCCAGCCCCTTCCCCGCCCCCGGCACCACCAGCAGCGAGCCGGACAGTGGATGCGGTGCCTCAAGTCCCGTACGGGCGGTGGAGATGTACAGGTCGGTCAGGCCGGCGCCGCCGAACGCGCACGCCGTGGGCCGGCGCACGGGCAGTTCGATGACATGGTCCAGCTCGCCTGCGGGTGTGTAGCGGCGGATCGCTCCGCCGTCCCACAGCGCGACCCAGACGCACCCGTCCGCGTCGACGGTGAGCCCGTCGGGGAAGCCGGCGCCGTCCTCGATGACGGCCAGCGGGCGCCTGTTCACCACGTGTTCGGGATCCTCGACGTCGAAGACGTCGATCCGCCGCGTCGGCGAGTCGATGTAGTACATCAGCCGCCCGTCGGTGCTCCAGCCGGTGCCGTTGCTGACGGCGACGTCGTCGAGGACGACCTGCGTGGTGCCGTCGCCGGTGATCCGCGTCAGCGTGCCACCGCCCGGCGCCTCGTCGTAGCGCATGGTCCCGGCCCAGAGCGAGCCGTCGGACGCGACGGCCGCGTCGTTGGCGCGGCGGCCGGGCACGGGATCGTGGTGCAGCCAGCGGAAGTCACGGCCGTCCGGGCCGTAGAGCCCGACACCGTCCCGGAGGTTGACGACGAGGCCGCCACCCGCGCGGGGCTTGGCGGCACCCACGTGCTGCTCCGTGACCATGACCGTCCGGCGGCCGTCGGCCGGGTCGTACGTATGGACACGCGACTGCAGGATGTCCACCCAGATCAGCCGCCGGGCGTCGACGTCCCACGTGGGACCCTCACCCAGCTCGGCGTACTCGCGCACCGCAAGCTCGACGCCCATCACACCCCCCGGTAGCCGAGACGCTCGGACAGGTCGGCCGCACCCTTGGCGGCGAGCTGCTCCAGCTCGACCCGGCGCTCGTCGCTCCAGCGGATCATGGGTACGGAGATGGAGAGCGCGGCGACGACGCGCCCCGTACGGTCGCGCACCGGCGCCGCGACACAGCTCACGTCCGGGTTCGACTCGCGGCTCTCGACGGCGACACCGCGCTCGCGGATCACCGCAAGGGCCTCGCGCAGCGCGGCCGGGTCGGTGATGCTGTTGGCGGTCATCGCGACCAGATCCGCGTCGTCCGGGACACGGGAGGCGAGATCGTCGTCCGGGAGGGAGGCCAGGAGCATCTTGCCGACGGACGTGCAGTGCGCGGGCAGCCTGCGGCCCGCGGCGGAGACCATGCGGACGGCGTGCGTGGAGTCCACCTTGGCGATATAGATGACGTCGGTGCCCTCGAGGATCGCGACGTGCACCGTCTCGTCGCAGGTCTCGGCGACGGTACGGGCCACCTGCTGGCCCTCGGCCGCGAGGTCCAGCTGCTCGGCGTACCGGCTGCCGAGCTGGTACGGGCGCACGCCGAGCCGGTAGCGGCCCGGCTGACCCTGGACCGGGACGATGTAGGACCGGGCGGCGAGCGTGGTGACCAGCTCGTGCACCGTCGTGCGGGGCAGCTGTAGCTTGCGGACGATGTCCGGCGCGGACAGGGTGCCGTCACCGTCCAGGAAGAGCTCGAGTATGTCGAGCGCCCGGGTCACGGCGGGTACGAGGCGGCCCACGACCCCTCCCTCATGTTCGAAATTTCAACGGTCGACCGGAATGACGAACACAGGTTATGCGGAGCGCTCTTTGCAGGGCAATGGGCGGGCGGCAGGGTGTCGCTCTCCGCGCGCTCCCGGCGCAGGGCCGGGTGCCGCTCCCCGCCCGGGCCCAGGGCGCCCACCCGTGCGCGACGATAGGCGGCATGCCCGCGCATTTCGAGCACCTGGATCAGCCGGATCAGCCCGATCAGTCCGACCGTAGTGACCAGCCTGACCGTCGTGACCAGCCTGACCGTCCAGATCATGGTGGGCGCCCGAAAGGCAGCCCATTCACGCGCCGCGACTTCCAGCTGGTGCTGCTTCGCCGCATGGCGGACCACAATCCGGACCTCGTCGAGGATGCCCGGCGCGAGCTGGGGGGTCTCGCTCGCGGACATGCGCGAGGCGAATCGCCGCTGGCAGGCCATGGTCCGCTCCCCACGCGCGCGTGGCGCGGCCTCCCGGTACCGCTCCGTCCTCGGCACTCCCGAGTCGACCACGGTCCGCAGGATCGGCGACCTCGAATGCGAAGCCCTGCTGTGGCCGGTCCCCCTCTGGCCCGACCTCCGCTTCGAGGTGCTCCTCGCCCCGAACGGCGCGGTGTGGAACGAGTGGCTGATCCGGGCGCCCGGCGCCCCGGGCCCGGCGCTGCGCACGGTCGAGGACCTGCGCCCGTGGTCCTGCACGGTCGACGAGGTGGCCCGCGCCTTCGCGCCCGCCCGGCCGATGGAGGGCACGGCCCCCACGCGCTGGCGCCTCGGCTTCACGGCGCCGGACAAGGATGGGGCACGACGGCGGGCCGTCGCCGAGTTCACCTGGGGGCTGCTGCAGCGGCTGACGTCGGTGGAGTGAGCCGAGCATCTCGCAGCCGCTGATATACAGCAGGTCATGTATCATGATGTCGATCCCCGTATATCTCAGGAGGCAGCCATGAGCCGTACCGTCATCGACCTCGACGACGAAGCCCTGGAAGCAGCCGCCATAGAGCTGGGAACCAAGACCAAGCGCGACACGATCAACACGGCACTGCGAGAGGTCACCGCCCGCTACCGGCGACTGCGGGCCCTCGAGGAAGCGCGCCAGCTGGTCGCCGACGGCGCTCTGGACATGGACATCCTCCTGGACAAGCGCAAGTACCGCGGTGGCGTTCGCGAAGCGGAGCACGTCGGCGGCACGGGAGGAGCTGAGTGAACGTCGCCGACTACCTCATCGACACCTCCGCCCTCGCTCGCGTCCTGCTCGGCCACACCACGACCGAGTGGGACGACAAGATCGCCGCCGGTCTTGTCGCGATCTGCGACATCACAGAGATCGAAGTCCTCTACTCGGCTCGCTCGGCCAGAGACCGCGAGCGGATGGAGAAGGCGTTCAGCACCCAGTACGCGTGGTGTCCCATGCCCGATGGCATCTACCGGCGCGCCCGCGTCGTCCAGCGACAGCTCACCGCCAAGGGCGAGCACCGCAGCGGGGGACCCATCGATCTCCTCGTGGCCGCCGTCGCCGAAGAGGCCGACCTCACCCTTCTCCATTACGACCACGACTTCGACACGATCGCCCGGACGACAGGGCAGCCGGTCCGCATGATCGACCTCAAGGACTAGGTTCTGGAGGGGGCCGAGGCCGGCCGCGCTGAAGCCGCCGGCGGCCCGCACGACGCGGCCGTCAGTCGACAGGCGCGCGTTCGTCGTCCGGGTTCCAGTCCAACAACCGCACCTTCGCGACCGTCCGTACATGGCGGCGCATCGCCGCGGCCGCCTGCTTGGGCTCCTGTGCCTCGATCGCGCGCAGGATCGCACGGTGCTGGGCCAGGGACCGGGCGGGGCGGCCCGGCTGGCGGAGCGACTCGTTGCGGCTCTCCGTGATCTGGTCGGCGATGGAGCGCATGAACTCGGCGAGCAGGCTGCTGTGCGCCGCGGCCGTCACCGCCGCGTGGAACAGGCGGTCGCCCTCCACACCGTGTGCACCCTCGGCGATCTCGTCGGCCATGTGGGAGAGCGCGAGGCTCAGGGCGGCGAGATCGTCCTCCGTACGGCGCTCCGCGGCGAGTTCGGCGAGCTTGGTCTCGAGCGCCTCGCGTGCTTCGAGTACATCGGGAAGGCGCCGCCGCCGCTCGACCAACCGCTCCACGGGCTCCGCGTCGAGGCTGTCCCGCACCAGGTAGGTGCCACCGCCGTGGCGGACCTCCACCAGGCCCTGGACCTCGAGGACCACGATCGCCTGCTTCACGGAGGCCCGGCTGACTCCCAGGCGCTGCGCCAGATCGCGCTCGGGCGGCAGGCGGTCGCCGGCCTTCAGGCCGCCTTCGGCCACGTAACGGCGCAGCCGCTCGAGAACCTGCTCGTACAGGCGCGGTTTGGCCATCGGGCGCAGTGCGTCGGTCATGTGGTTCCCCCTCGCGTGATCCGCCCGTGGCGAGCGTAACACCGGGTTACGGGCAGTGGTTAGGTGGCTCATTGGTCAAGTGGCTGAGCCAATTTATGTCCGACCCCTTGACGCTCCCTCGGAACGACGCCCAATGTGGGGCAACCGCTTGGCCAAATGGATCAGTGGCTCAGCCACTGATCCACCTCACACAAGGGACCCAGGGACGGGAGCCCGCATGTCCGCCGAACTGATATCGATCCTCGTGCTCGTCGTGGTGTTCGTCATCGCCACCACCCGCTCCATCAACATGGGCGCGCTCGCTTTCGCCGCTGCGTTCGCGGTCGGTGAGCTGGTTGCCGGCCTCGACGCCGACGGCATCTTCGCCGGCTTCCCCGGGGACCTCTTCGTCGTCCTCGTCGGCGTCACGTATCTCTTCGCGATCGCGCGCGCCAACGGCACCACCGACTGGCTCGTGCACGCCTCGATCCGGCTGGTGCGCGGCCGCGTGGCGCTGATTCCCTGGGTGATGTTCGCCCTCACGGGTGCGCTGACGGCGATCGGCGCGGTCAGTCCGGCCGCCGTCGCCATCGTCGCGCCGATCGCGCTGAGCTTCGCCGCCCGCTACTCGATCAGCCCGCTGCTGATGGGTGCGATGGTGGTGCACGGCGCGCAGGCCGGCGGTTTCTCGCCGATCAGCATCTACGGTTCGATCGTCAACGGCATCGTCGAGCGCGAGAAGCTGCCCGGCAGCGAGATCACGCTCTTCCTGGCATCCCTCGTGGTCAATCTCGTCATCGCGGGCATCGTGTTCGTCCTCTTCGGCGGGCTCAAGCTCTGGGCGAAGGGCAGCGCGACGAAGGGTGAGCAGGTCCCCGCGGCGGTGGGGGTCACGAACGGCGGAAGCGGGATTGCGGGCAGCGGGAACGGGGGTACGGGCAGCGGGAACGGAACCGGGACGGGGACCGGGGATGACGCCCTCCTGACTCCGGCCCGCATCGCCACGCTCGCCGCCCTGGTCGCACTCGTCGTCGCCGTCCTCGCCTTCGACCTCGACGCCGGTCTGACGGCGATCACCCTGGCCGTGCTGCTCAGCGCCTGCTGGCCGGCGGACAGCCGGAACGCGGTGGGCCAGATCGCCTGGCCGACGGTGCTGCTGATCTGCGGTGTCCTCACGTACGTCGGCGTCCTGGACGAGATGGGCACCATCACATGGGCCGGTGAGGGCGTCAGTGGCATCGGCGTCCCGCTGCTGGCGGCGGTCCTGCTCTGCTACATCGGCGCGATCGTCTCGGCGTTCGCCTCATCCGTGGGGATCATGGGCGCGCTGATCCCGCTCGCGGTGCCGTTCCTCGCACAGGGCGAGATCGGTGCGATCGGGATGGTGGCGGCGCTCGCGGTGTCGGCGACGGTCGTGGACGTCAGCCCGTTCTCGACGAACGGCGCGCTGGTACTGGCCGCGGCACCGGACGTCGATCGCGAGCGCTTCTTCCGGCAGTTGATGATCTACGGGGGGATCGTGGTGGCCGTGGTCCCCGCCGTGGTGTGGCTGGCGATGGTCGTGCCGGGATTCGGGTGACCTGCGGCACGGCACAGACCCGCCGGGCACGGAACATTACTGGTAGAGCAAACCTGGCACCTGCCGACGACCGACCCCACGACAACCGAGCCAAGAGCCACACCCAAGAGCCACAGCCACAGCGACAGCGACCAGCAAGGAGTACGACGCGTGTCCTCTCTCTTTCCGGCCTTGAGCGCAGGTCCGGGCGCCGGTGCGGACCGGCCCGCCCTGCGGTTCGGTGACCGCGCCCTGACGTACGGCGAACTGGCCGCCGTGACCGGCTCCCTCGCCGAGCGCATCCGCGGTGCGGGCCGTGTCGCCGTCTGGGCCACGCCCGCCCTCGAGACCGCGGTCGGGGTGGTGGCCGCGCTGGAGGCCGGAGTCGCGGCCGTGCCGCTCAACCCGAAGTCGGGTGAGAAGGAGCTCGCGCACATCCTCTCCGACAGCGCGCCGTCGCTGGTGCTCGCGGCGCCCGGAGAAGAGCTCCCTCCGGCGCTCGCCGCGCTGCCCCGTATCGATGTGGATGCCGGCGAACGGGCGGCGGCTGCGGACGGCCCGGCATCACGCCCCGCCGACGAGATCGACGACGAGGCCCCCGCCTTCGTCGTCTACACCTCCGGCACCACCGGCCCGCCCAAGGGCGCCGTACTCCCCCGCCGCGCGGTCGCCGCGACGCTCGACGCGCTGGAGGACGCCTGGCAGTGGACGGGCGACGACGTGCTGGTGCACGGGTTGCCGCTGTTCCATGTGCACGGTCTGATCCTCGGGATCCTCGGTCCGCTGCGGCGGGGCGGCTCGGTGCGGCATCTCGGCCGGTTCAGCACCGAGGGTGTTGCGAGGGAGCTGAACTCCGGCGCCACGATGCTGTTCGGCGTGCCGACCATGTACCACCGCATCGCCGAGGTGCTGCCCGCCGAGCCCGAGCTGGCCAAGGGCCTTGCGCAGGCCCGGCTACTGGTGTCGGGGTCCGCCGCGCTCCCGGTGCACGACCACGAGCGCATCGCGGCCGCGACCGGCCGCCGCGTCATCGAGCGCTACGGCATGACGGAGACGCTCATGCTGTGCTCATCCCGGTGGACACCCCCGGACCCCCGGCCGAGCGTCCGGGCGGACGGCGAGCCGCGCGCGGGCACGGTCGGCGTCCCCCTCCCGGGCGTCGAGCTGCGGCTCGTCGACGAGGACGGTGCCACCGTCGAGGCGTATGACGGGGCGAGCGTCGGCGAGATCCAGGTGCGCGGGCCCAACCTGTTCACGGAGTATCTGAATCGGCCGGACGCGACCGCGGCCGCCTTCGCGGAGGGCGGCTGGTTCCGCACGGGGGACATGGCGGTACGCGACCCCGACCGATACGTACGCATCGTCGGCCGCAAGGCCACCGACCTCATCAAGAGCGGCGGCTACAAGATCGGCGCGGGTGAGATCGAGAACGCGCTGCTCGAGCACCCAGGGGTGCGGGAGGCGGCCGTGACCGGCGAACCGGACGAGGATCTGGGCGAGCGGATCGTGGCGTGGATCGTGCCCGCCGCACCCGATTCCCCGCCGTCCTCGGATGAGTTGGCCGATCATGTCGCCCGCCGCCTCGCCCCGCACAAGCGGCCGCGCATCGTGCGCTATCTGGACGCGCTGCCACGCAACGACATGGGCAAGATCATGAAGCGGGCGCTCCATGCCTGACGGTGGCACCGGGCGGCCCGGGAGCGGAAGGCCTGGCGACGCCCGGTTCACCGCCCGCGAAGCCGTCGCCCTCCTGGCTGACGACTTCCACGAACTCGTCTCCCCCACCGCCGAGTACGCCCCCGACGGCCCCCTCTCCTGGCAGGGCTACGACGACTCACGCGCGCGTGCCGCTGCCCGTACCGGCGAGCAGGAGTCGGTGGTCTGCGGCACGGCCACCGTGGGCGGCACGGAGGGAGTGGGCGGCGACAACGGCGTGGGCGGCACGCGTTGCGTCCTGATCTCCTTCGAGTTCGGCTTCCTCGGCGGTTCACTCGGCGAGCGGACCGGCGACCGCCTGGAGGCGGCCTACACGTACGCGCGCGAGCAACGCCTCCCCGTCGTCTCCCTCATCGCGACGGGCGGCAGCCGTATGCAGGAGGGCATGCGCGCCCTTGCCCAACTCCAGCGGGTCGCCTGGCAGTCCGTCCTCACCCGCGAGGCCCGCCTGCCCCAGCTCGCCGTCCTCCGCGACCCGACGACGGGCGGCGGCTGGGCCACGCTCGGCGCGGGCGCCGACGTGATCCTGGCCCTCCCGGGCGCTCAGGTGGGCTTCGCCGGCGCACGCGTACGGCCGCAGGACGCGGACCCGTACGCGTACACGGCCGAGGCGCAGCTGGAGGGGGGAGCGATCGACGCGGTCGTGGCCCCGGACCGGCTCCGGGCCGAGGTCGCCCTGTGGCTGGAGCTGCTGACGACCGTGGACCCGGCGACCGAACGGGTCGCACCTCCCCCACCCCACGCCCTCGCCGCCACCCCACTCCCCCGCACCGGCTGGGACGCGGTCCAGCAGGCCCGGGCCCCCGAGCGCCCCCGCGCCCAGGCGTACCTGGATGCGTACTTCACCCGGCGGGCCGCCATCAGCGGCGACCGCTGCGGCGGCGCCGATCCCGGCATGGTGTGCGGCTTCGGGAAGCACGACGGGAGGACCGTCGCGTACGCCGCTCAGTGCGGTACGGCCACTCGGCCCGCGGGATTCCGGACGGCGGCGCGGCTGGTCCGGCTGGCCGGGCGGCTGCGGATCCCGGTACTGACGCTGGTGGACACGCCGGGTGCCGCCAATGACGCGGAGGCCGAGCGGGCCGCGGCCGGAGCTGCCATCGCGGACCTGTTCGCGGCCGTCGCCGCGTCACCCGTGCCGATCACCAGCCTGGTCATCGGCGAGGGCGGCTCGGGCGGCGCGCTGGCGCTGGCGGCGCCCGACAACACCTGGGCCACTCCGGACAGTTACTTCTCGGTCATCGCCCCCGAGCTCGCGGCCGCCATACTCAAGCGCCCGGGGGACGAGATCCGCTCCACGGCCGACCAACTCCGCCTCCGCCCGCAGGACTTGGCCGAGCTCGGTGTCGTACGCGGCATCGTGGAGCAGGAACCGGAACAGACACGCTGAGACACGTGCGGCGCCGCCTCCACCCGGACCCCGAAGGGCCGGAAGGAGGACGGCGCCGCACACCCATGTGCGCCGGGCTACCTCACCCCCACTGCCCGAATGATCTCCTGGGTGACGGACCCGCCCCGGTCATCGCTCACCGACGCGCGCAGCGACACGAACTCCGCACTGTCCGGCACCTTCAGAAGCCCCTGCCAAGCGGCCTTCTCTCCATCCCGTTCCAGGTCGACGGCCGTCCAGGTCGCGCCGTCGTCGTACGACACCTCGAGCGAGCCGCCGCCGATTCCGCCAGCGGATCCTGCCCTGCCGTCCGGAACCGGCCGATCTACCCCCACACGGGCTCCAAGCACCGCGTTCGAGATCACCCGTACGGCCGTCCACCCTCCCGGCCCATCCCAGCGCGCGCACCCCGCACCAGCGCCTGACGATGCAGAGAAGGACCGCCGTCCGGCGGCCCGAACGGTCTGTGCTCTCGGGAGGACTCGCCATGACCGTCAATCTGGATCAGCTGCGTCGCTGCCATGTCGCCGTGGACCTGGGGGCTGCCAGGACCCGGGTGTACGTGAAGGGGGCGGGCCTCGTCGTGGACGAGCCGAGTGCCGCCGCCGTCAACACCCGGACCGGCGCGCTGATCGCGGTCGGCGCGTTCGCCGAGCAGATGACGGGCCGCACACCCTCGTACATCCGTGTAGTACGTCCCGTCTCCGGCGGCACCGTCGTCGACATCGACATGGCCCAGCGCATGCTGCGCGGCCTCATCGGCGAGAAGCTCCGCCGCAACCTTCGCCGCAAACCCCGGCTGCGGGCCGCCGCCTGCACCCCGTACGAGGCCGACCCGCTCGCGCAGCGCGCCGCCGTCGAGACGCTGGTGGGTCTCGGTGCGCGCCGTGTGGAGCTGGTGGACACCCTCATCGCCGCGGCGGTCGGCTGCGGACTGCCCGTCGAGCTGCCCGAGGCCACCATGATCATGGTGTGCGGGGCGGCCACGACTCAGGTCGCCGTGCTCTCACTGGGTTCGATCGTGACCGCCGAGCGGATCCCGGTGGGCGGTGACGCCATCGACCACGCGATCGTGCAGCATCTGCGCCACCACCACGAGTTGATGCTGCCGTCCCAGTCGGTGCGGCCGCTGCAGATCGCGCTCTCCGGCAACGGCCTCACGCCGTACGGCCCGTCGACCACGGAGATCCATGGCCGTGACGTGGCCACGGGCCTCGCCCGCTCCGTACAGGTCGACACCGCGGCGGTGCGCGACGCCATCCACCCGCCGCTGACCGCCGTACTCGACGGCATCGGCAAGGTGCTGCGGGACTGCCCGCCGGACCTGGTGGCCGATCTGGCCGATCGCGGCATCATGATGGTCGGCGGCAGTGCTTTGCTGCCGGGACTCGACCAGATGCTGCGGGACGCCACGGGTATGCCGGTGACCATCGCGGAACGCCCCGAGGTGTGCGCGATCCTAGGCCTGGGCGCGATGCTGGAGGGCAGGGTCCGGCCGCTGGTCCTGGACCAACTGGCGGGCTGACGGCAACGGCAACGGCTACACAGCAGACCCTCCGCCGCGGCGGCCCTCAGGCGCCGGCCCCGCCGGCCCCGCCGTGCGCGACCGTGTGCCGCGGCTCGTACAGACCGAGTTGCGCGCCGCTGGGCAGCGTCACCGCGGTGAGCAGTCCCCACCCCTGATCGTTCACGGGTCCCACCGTCACCCCCTTGTCCCTCAGTTGCGCCACCGTGCCCTCGATGTCGTCGCACATGAGATACAGCTCGTGGCTCGGCCGCTCCGTGGAGGGATGAACCGCGACCTCCGCGGGCGGCAGCGCGAAGATCAGCCAGCCGCCGCCGGCGTCGACTCCCGGAAACCCGAGCACGTCCCGGATGAAGGCACGATCGGCGACCGCGTCCCGGCTGTAGAGGATGACGTGAGCGCCATTGATCATGGCTTCATCGTCACACGGGTTCAGGGCCGGGGCCACACGGCCCACGCCGGGGTACGCCGCCGCTCACGTCGTGAGGTACGTGTGGAAGAGGCCCTCCGGGTCGTACCGCGCCCGCAGGGCCTGCAGACGCTGCCACGCCTCGGGCGTATAGGAGCGCTCGGCACGCGAGGGCGCGGCGGTGAGGTCGGCCTCGGCGACGTAGTGGCCGGTGCCGAGGGGTTCGACGGCGCCCATCGTGTCGCGAAGCCAGCGGATGTTGAGGTCGTCGTCCTCGGGATCGCTCCAGATGGCGAACGGGGCGACGTAGGTGTCGCCGAGCGCCGAGAAGGCCATGTTCCGCGACAGGCCCCTGTCCCTGGACGCGGGCCAGAAGGGTGCGAGGACGACCGACCGCTCGGAGGGGGCTTCCGCAACGAAGGGCGCGAGCCTGCGCAGCAGCGTCTCGAAGGTGTCGTCGGACCACAGGGTGTCGACCGCGCACCGGTGTCCCTCGGGCCACAGGGTCCCGGAGGTGGCGTAGAGGGATTCGTACGTTGTCGGCTTGTCGACCTGCCGGGAGAGGGCCCGGTCGGCGAGGGGACAGGTCCGCAGCGGTTCCAGGGACCTGACCGCCTCGTCGCGCGAGGCGGCGAAGGCGGTGGCGGTGACCTTGACCACCTTGGGCCGGTACGGCGCGGCCGAGTCGGACGGATCGGCCGTCCCCAGGAGGAAGGACGACTCGACGGTGGGCGGGAGCCGGTCCGCGGCTTCCGTGGCCCATGCCGCGACGGCCCCGAGCTCCGCGAGCGGGAAGGTGTAGGTGGTCTCCAGGATCGCGGCCGGGAGATCCCACAGCCGCAGATGGAAGCGCGTGACGACGGCGAAGAAGCCGGGGCCCGCACCGCGGGCCGCCCAGAACAGGTCGGGGTTCTCGTGCTCGCTGCACCGGACGCCGTGCCCGTCCGCGGTGACGGCTTCGATCGCCCGGACGCTTGCGCAGCCCGGTCCCCATGCGCTGGAGTTCCAGCCGAGGCCACCGCTGAGCAGGTAGCCGCTCACGGCCACGCTCCCGCAGTGCCCGGCCGGGAAGGCGAGGCCGTACGGGGCGAGTTGGGCGGCGAGCGAGCTTCCGGTGACGCCGGGCTGCACGGCGGCCGTCCGTGCCTCCGGGTCCACGACGCACTGGCGGAGCCCGGACAGGTCGATGAGCATGCCGCCGTCGCGGACCGGGGAACCGATCCAGCTGTGGCCGCCCGCGCGTACGGCGATGCGGAGCCCTCTGGAGCGGGCCAGTCGCAGGGCCTCCTGAACGTCCTGCTCCGACTCGGCCCGGACGATCATCTCGGGGAACCGCTGCGGTTTGAGGTCGTTCCAGACCATCTCCGACAGGACGGCTTCATACGCGCTGTCGCCTCGCCGGACGATTTTCGCCTGGGTCATGATCAGTTCCTTCAGCCCCCGATCAGGTCGGAGCCGGTTGTGTCCTTGTCGCCGGCCGTCTCGGCGGCCGTGTCGGTGACTCTGTCCGCGACCCTGCTGTACGCCAATTGCAGCGCATCCGCCCCGGCCAGCGCCGTCAACGCACCCATGGCCGTCCTCGTCGCACGCGGCCACAGCAACTGGCCGGCGGTGAGGGTGGAAACGATCCAGACACTCATGCAGAAGGGGCAGGACACCAGTTCGCCCACCGTCTCTCTGCCCTCGGTACGCGGTGTCTCGTGCAGTTCGGCCGGCCCCTGCGCACCGGCGTAGGTCGTGAAGGGAGCACGCAGCGGGCTGGTCACGGGCGCTTTGCTGAGGAGCCTGCTCAGCCGGAAGGTCGCCACGGCGGCCAACGCCACGTCCCACGGATCGGGGCGGTCGGGCAACGGCCGGCCACGGTGCCGGACCACCGCGGCCCACGCCCCCGTGTACGCGCCGAACCCCGCCAAAGTCGCCACGTAACCGCCCAGCGGCCGCTCGTGTCCGACCGAGTAGGCCTGCTCAGTACGCCGGAGAAGCCTCTGCACGTGCCGTCCGGCTCGGCCACCAGGTGCTGTGCCCATTCGCCGTGCCGCTCCCGTCTCGGTTTCGCACAGATCGACACCTCAAAGGACCGGGCTGCCCTCGACATCACAGTAAGGCGATCGGACAGAACCGGCGCGATCGGCAGAGGCGTCGGGCTCAGCGGTACAGGGTGAGAAAGCCGGCCGCGGCCGACAGTGCACAGGAGACCAGCAGCAAGGCCACGCACCTGCACAACAGCCGCTGACGAAGAGCCAGGTACCGCGCCTCGTACTCGTCCTGCAGTTCGGCGCAGCGAGCCGCCACCGCCCCCAGCATTTCCTTGGACAGCGCGAGCCGCTCGTCGGCGTAGTGCCGGGCGACCTCTTCGTGCTGGGCTGTGGTCAGCCAGGCCATACGCCGGGCGAAGGCATCCCCCTCCGCCCGCGCCGTCCGGATCTCTGCCTGGCACAGCAGGTACCCCTCGACTTGCGCGATACCGGCCGCTGCCTCGGCGTCCTCCGGGGGGCGACGGCTCATCGGCTGTCCTCGTCACCGGTCAGCGGCTGGGCAGCTCGCTTGTCCGGCTCAACGACGTCCCGCTTGCCCAGAGTGATGTCCTCCTGCTGGATCTGCACATCGGGGTGGTTCATGACGAACGCCGGCGACTCGGAGCGGATTCGCGGGAGGGCGACGAAGTTGTGGCGCGGCGGCGGGCAGGACGTGGCCCACTCCAGCGAGCGGCCCCAGCCCCAGGGGTCGTCGACGTCGATCCGCTTGCCGTACCTGGCGGTCTTCCACACGTTGTAGAGGAATGGCAGCGTCGACAGGCCGAGCAGGAAGGACCCGATCGTCGACAACGTGTTCAGCGCCGTGAACCCGTCCGATGCCAGGTAGTCGGCGTAGCGGCGGGGCATGCCCTCCGCGCCGAGCCAGTGCTGGACGAGGAAGGTCATGTGGAAGCCGACGAACAGCGTCCAGAAGTGGATCTTTCCCAGTCTCTCGTCGAGCATGGTGCCGGTCATCTTGGGCCACCAGAAATGGAATCCGCCGAACATCGCGAAAACGATGGTGCCGAACAGCACATAGTGGAAATGACCCACGACGAAATAGGTGTCTGTGACATGCCAGTCCAGTGGGGGCGACCCCAGGATTACACCGGTCAGCCCGCCGAAAAGGAACGTCACAAGAAATCCGATGGCCCATAGCATCGGCGTCTCGAACGACAGTGAACCGTTCCACATCGTGCCGATCCAGTTGAAGAACTTCACTCCGGTGGGTACGGCGATGAGAAAGGTCAGCAAGGAGAAGAACGGCAGCAATACGGCGCCGGTGGCGAACATGTGATGCGCCCAGACGGTCGCGGACAGTCCGGTGATGGAGACGGTGGCCCCGACCAGCCCCATGTACCCGAAGATCGGCTTGCGGGCGAACACCGGGATGATCTCGGTGACCACACCGAAGAAGGGCAGCGCCAGGACATATACCTCCGGATGGCCGAAGAACCAGAACAAGTGCTGCCACAAAAGCGTCCCGCCGTTCTCCGCCGCAAAAACGTGAGACCCGAAGCGGCGGTCCGATTCCAGCACCAGCAGCGCGGCCGCGAGCACCGGAAAGGCCAGCAGGACCAGCACCGAGGTCAGCAGCACGTTCCAGGTGAAGATCGGCATCCGGAACATCGTCATCCCGGGGGCCCGCATGCCGATGATCGTGGTGATGAAGTTGACGGCGCCCAGGATGGTCCCGAATCCGGACATCGCCAGCCCCATGATCCACATGTCGGCGCCGATGTTGGGGGTGCGCTCCCCCCGGCTGAGCGGGGTGTACGCCGTCCAGCCGTAGTCGGCCGTGCCGTTGCTGGTCAGCATGCCCCCTACGACGATGAGACCGCCGAAGAGGAACAGCCAGTACGAGAGCATGTTCAGACGCGGGAAGGCCACGTCGGGGGAGCCGATCTGCAGCGGCATGATCGCATTGGCGAAACCGGCGAACGTCGGGGTGGCGAACAGCAGCAGCATCACGGTGCCGTGCATGGTGAAGGCCTGGTTGTACTGCTCGTTGGAAATGAGCTGGATTCCCGGCCGGGCCAATTCGGCACGCATCACAAGAGCGAGCGCCCCGGCGAAGAGGAAAAAGATGAAAGAAGTGATGAGATAAAGGTGACCGATCTTCTTGTGATCGGTGGTGCTCAGCCATGCCGCAATCACCGCTCCAGGCCCGCGACCTTTTACCGGAACAGGCGTTACCGGCTCGGTAGATGTGGCCATGGAATCCTCGATGCGCAGACGGTCGGTGAGCCGGCCGGGCGAGCAGTAAAAGCACCCAGCCGACTCCGCAACCTATGCCTGCCACCCGCCCGCATTCGGATACGCCACGGCGTTCGGCATTAAACGTTTGATACAGACGCGATGGCGAAACGCCGAATAACCCCAGGCACAGCGGACCCTGCCCGCCTTGTTCCGCCGTCCGGACCGTAACGGAATTCCCTCGCGTAGATCAGCCCTGGTCTTGGTCAGCCGCCGGGTGCCGCGGCCCTCAGCGCGTCCTTCGTCCGGTCGACCAGGGAAGCGAACGGCCCGACCGTCCACTGAGCCATCGGAGATCCGGCTGCTCCAGGGTGCGGGTGGGTGGGGGCGATCTTCTCGGCCGCCCGCAGCATCGTGCCCATGCCCTTGCGCTTGCCCTCGGCGCACTCGCGGACCACGAAGGGGAACTCCTCCCGCTCCTCGTGCTCGGCATGGTCGATGACGGACTGCTCGAACCTCGCGAACGTGGTGTCGAAATCTCCGCTGGAAACGTCCATCTTCTCCAGGTCGGCGAGGACCTTGTTGGCCGCCTCCTCCTCGCGGTTGCGGGCCTCGGTCTCGTCCTGGCCTGCGGCGTCCTTCGCGACCGGCCGGAGGACCATCTCCTCGGCCGTCTCGTGCACCGCCAGCAGGGCCCTCAGTTCGTCGAAGGCCTGCCGCTTGTGCTGGCCCTCGGCGCTCTTCACATCCGAGAACAGATCCCGGATGCGGGCGTGCTGATTCAGCAGGACGCCGACCACGTCGCCTTCCGGAAGCCTCGCCGCCTCGGCACGCTCTGTCTCCGCGCTGCTCACGGCACTCCCCTCCGTTCCTCGGGAGATCATCTTCCCGCCCCACCGGACATCCGGATGCGGAATGCCGCATGCCGGATGCCGTGTGGTGCAGGTACGGCCATCACGGCGCGGGTGACCCTGACGGGTCCGCTCAAACCGCACGACGCCGCGTGGGACCACCTCATTGCCCCGGGTGGGAGGAGGACGACATCCGGAGGGACGGCCGAGCCGTCTTCTTGGTCCAGAACGGTGAACGAGAGCCGCCGCATCCGCGTGGCGACCCTCGTTCTCTCAATGCCGCAGCTAGAGACGATCCTGCTGCAGTGCGCTGGTGAGGCGGGTGGGACTCGAACCCACGGCCGACTCGAAGACGACGTCGAGACGCTGAGCAAGACGGTTTCCGCCACCCAGTACTCCTTCCTCAGCCCTCACCAGGACCAGTCCTCGCCGATCGTGCTGACCGCCTGGGGTCACCAGCTCAAGTTCGACACGGCGTCCGATCCACGGGTCGCCCAGTTCATGAGCACCCTGGGACGGCACCAACATGCGCAAGACCGATTCATGCGTGCTCCGCGCGCGCCAGGACTGCAGCGCATGAGGGGCTCAGCGGATTCGCCTCAATTCCCCCTGCGAAATCATTAGTTGTGCTCGTCGTCATCACGCGGTCACCGGGGTGAGTTCCGGCTCGGTGCGAGCAGCCAGACGTCCCGATCTGGACAGAGCACCGAGGCAAGCGGCGCAGAGCGCGCCCGTCGCCGCGAGTACCCACCACGTCAGCTCCGGGTGTCCCATGCGGGCGGCGGCGTCCCAGACGGCGCCGGTAGTCAGGTTGCCCAGCGTGATGCCCAGCCCAGAGACGGTGTTGTAGAGGCCGTAGTAGGTAGCGACGAGCCGTCCACCGGCGAGCGAGACGACTGTATCCATCTCGAACGGGTAGACCACGGCAGTCCCCAGGGCAAGGAGGACAACCGCGGCGAACAAGGGCGCCAGCGCCGTGAACCAGTCCGTGAGGCCGGAGTCCGCAGTCACCGTGCCGGAATCGAGAAGCAGCGGGAGGAAGGCTCCGCCCATGAGGGCGATGCCGTAGACAATGGTGCGCTGAGGTGTCCAGTGGGCCCGAGCCCACGCGGTGATCTTCAGCTGCCCGGCCACGGTCACCGCGGCGGAGACCGCGAACAGGCCCGTGGTCACCGCGTCGCCGCCATCCGGGACCGCGCGGTGCGCCTGCAAGGGGAGCGCCAGATAGACCTGGAAGGACAGCACGTATGAGCCGATCATGGCTGCTGAGAAGAGAACGAACGGCCGGTTGCCGATGACGGTGCGCCAGTCGGCCAAGACACCGGCCGGCTCAGCCGACCGGGCGCCCCTCCGGGCAGGCAGCATGCGGAACTGGATGACCGTAAGGGCGAGGAAGAACACCGCGGCGACGGAACACACGAGTGCGAAGTCGGCTGCCAACAGAGCCAGGCCGACGAGTGGCCCCACGAACATCCCGGCCTGGTAGAAGACGTTGAAGGTGGCGAAGGCTTCCACGCGCCGTTCCCCCGCCTCCTGGGCGAGGTACGCACGGACGGCGGGATTGAACAGGGCCCCCGCGAAGCCGGTCGCCGCCGACGCAGCGACGAGTGCGGGCAGCGAGTCGACGAAGCCGAGCAGGCCGAAGCCGAGGGTCCGAAGCACGCACCCCGCCATGATCACTGGCTTGTAGCCGAACCGGTCGGCGAGCGTGCCGCCGACGAGGAACATGCCCTGCTGGGTGAAGTTGCGCACTCCCAGCACCAGACCGACCGCCCAGGCGGCCATGCCCAGTCCGTCCGCCAGATGGACTGCCAGGTAGGGCATGAGCATGTAGAAGGCGGTGTTGATGGTGAACTGCTGGACCATCAGCAGCCGGATGCATCCGTTGAACGAACAGAACTGCGTCATAAGGGACTTCTGCTTCATCGCGCGGCCCCTTCCGGCACGGTGACGTTGGTGCAGCGGGTCCAGCGATGCACCGTGGCCTCATCTGGATGCGCGATCTCGTCCGGCTCCGCGGCCGGGACACGGCCGAGCAAGCCGTGCCGACGGCAGAAGTCGTCGCTGTAGACGGTGTTCCAATACCGGTGGACGCCGTCGGGAAAGACCGCCACGATGCGGGTCTTCTCAGGTTCCTTACGTGCCAGCCACTTCGCCACGAGCGCGACGGCGCCCACGCTCCAGCCACCGCTGGCGTAGTGGCCGCGGGCCAGCTCGCGGCAGGCCCACACCGCCTCTCCGGGCGCGACCCAATGGACCTCGTCGAAGGCGGCGTGGTCGACATTGCCCGGATGGATGCTGCTGCCGAGCCCGCGCATCAGGCGTGGGCCCGCGGGCTGGCCGAAGACGGTCGAGTTCACCGAGTCGACGCCGACGAGCCTGAGCTCGGGATTGAAGGTGCGCAGGGTGCGGGCGATACCGGCCGAGTGCCCCCCGGTGCCGACTGCCGCCACCAGGACATCGATCCGGCCGAGCTGGACGACGAGTTCGAGGGCGAGCGCGGCATACGCGGCGACGTTGTCGGGGTTGTTGTACTGGTCGGGACACCAGGCCGAGGGCTGGGCCACGAGCAGCTCGTGCACGCGCTGTCGGCGCGCCTCCTGCCAGCCGCCCCTCGCATGGGGCTCCGTGACCATGTCGACGTGCGCGCCGAGGGCACGCAACTGGTGCACCATCAGCGGTTCCATCCCGGGGTCGGTGACCAGCGTGACCGGGTGGCCGTAGGTGATCCCGGCCAACGCGAGGCCAAGACCCAGAGTCCCGCTCGTGGACTCGATGATCGGGGCACCCGGGGCGAGGTCGCCACGTTCACGGGCGACCGCGATCATGTGGAGCGCAGGGCGGTCCTTGATTCCGCCGGGATTGGCGCCCTCGAGCTTGGCCCAGAAGCCGCGCCCCGGGGAGTTGAACGGTTCGCCGACCCAGAGGACTGGTGTGTTGCCGACCATGCCGGCCGGAGATCGGCGCGGGGTTGCGGCCGGTTCGGGTAGTTCGTGTGCTGCGAGGAAGGGTTTGATGTCGCGCGAGGAGATGCTGCGCAGGGCCGTGCTCATGACGTAGTCCTTCCGCGGCCCGGGCTGACGCGGCCGCGTGTCATCGCCGTACGGGTGGGTGTGCTCGAAGGCCCGGGGGCTGTGTTTTCCGGGGGCTGTGCCATCAGCGGCGGATGCCGCGGGCACCGATCCCCAGCCGGGCGCGCACGATCAGGTACGGCTGACGCAGACGAGTCGCAGCAGGTGGAGTCCGGCGGGAGCCGACGCACCGGTCGTATCCCCTCGGCCCGGTGGCGCGCCGGACGTGACCGGGTCCCCCGCACGGTGGCGCAGGCGAATCAGGGCGAGCAGCAGGAGAGCCAGGAGCAGGGTCCCGGCGGTTACGCGTACATCGGCGGGCCAGTCGGCTGGGTCGCAGCACGCGGGCCCGTGGCCCGGGTGCTCATCGGCTCCGTGGATCTCGAAGCAGGCGATGGCATCCGGGACGATCTGCGGGATGCCGGAACCGGCCACCTCGTGGTGCGTCGGCGATGTCGCCAGGGCATGCCCGTGCCCGTCGGCCGGATGCATGGCGCACGCCACCACGTGGGCCAGGAGCATCAGCACGAGACACACGAGGATGGCGAGGGCCGGCTTGCGCACCCTCGCGCAGCCGGCAGATTCCTGCGGCATGCGACAGATCGTAAGCAGGCCGTCACGATCTGGCAGCTTTCGCCCACGTATGGGTGAGCAATTCCGTTCCCACATCACTCGACGGAGCGCACTAACGACTCGAATCCGGCGGGTTGCGGGCGAGGGAGCAGGTCGCCGACGAATGGGCCTCTGTGGTCATAACCAGGGGCGCAAAATACCCCCCGGGGGTATAGTGTTACCGACGACGGAGGGAGCGGGGAACGACGCTCACTCCCGAGGACCGCCCACGCATCCACACCTGAGGAAGAAGCCATGACCTCCCAGACGAACTCCGGCTCCTGCTGCTCCCCCCACGGTTCCTGCGGTTCCGGCGCCACGGTCGACGTCCGGGGCGTCGGCGTCACCACCGTCTACAAGGTGTCCGGTATGACCTGCGGCCACTGTGAGAGCGCGGTCTCCCAGGAGATCTCCGCGCTGGCCGGCGTGATCGCGGTCAAGGCCGCCGCCGCGGCCGGCGAGGTGACCGTCACGTCCACCGCCCCGCTCGACGAGGAAGCCGTGCGCGCCGCCGTCGACGAGGCCGGCTACGAGCTCATCGGCCGCGCCTGAAGTACAGCTCCGCCGGGGCTGCCCGCCCCGCCCGGAACGCTATTTCCCTCCCGCGCCTGTACGTGCCGCTCCGCTGATACGGACGCCGTACGTACCGGCCTCCACAAGGAGATACGCACATGACGAGCACGGCTCCCGAGAAGACGGTGCCGGGGACGACGCCGGCGACGACCGCTGAGGTCGAGCTCTCCATCGGCGGTATGACCTGCGCCTCGTGCGCCGCCCGTATCGAGAAGAAGCTCAATCGCATGGACGGCGTCACGGCGAGCGTCAACTTCGCCACGGAGAAGGCCAAGGTCTCCTACGGGGCAGAGGTCGAGGTCGCCGACCTCATCGCCACCGTCGAGAAGACCGGCTACACGGCCGAGGAGCCGCCTCCGCCCCCGTCCGAGACCGTGTACGAGGGCGAGACGCAGCCCACGGCGGCGCCGGACAGTGAGCTCGTGTCTCTGCGGCAGCGGCTGTTCGTGTCGCTGGTCCTGTCCGTGCCCGTCGTGCTGATGGCGATGGTCCCGGCCCTGCAGTTCGACAACTGGCAGTGGCTGTCTCTGACCCTGGCCGCTCCGGTCGTCGTCTGGGGCGCCTTCCCCTTCCACAAGGCCGCCTGGACCAACGCCCGTCATGGCGCAGCGACCATGGACACCCTGGTGTCCATCGGCACGCTCGCCGCGCTGGGCTGGTCGGTGTGGGCGCTGTTCTTCGGGCACGCCGGGATGCCGGGCATGCGGCACGCGTTCGAGTTCACCATCTCCCGTACGGACGGCTCGTCCTCCATCTACCTGGAGGCCGCGGCCGGCGTGACCACGTTCATCCTCGCCGGCCGGTATCTGGAGGCGAAGTCCAAGCGGAAGGCCGGTGCGGCACTGAGGACGCTGCTGGAGCTCGGCGCCAAGGACGTCTGCGTACTGCGCGGGGGCAGGGAAGTACGCATTCCCGTGGCGCAGTTGGCGCTCGGCGACCGGTTCGTCGTCCGGCCCGGAGAGAAGATCGCGACCGACGGAGTCGTCGTCGAGGGCGGCTCCGCGGTCGACGTCTCGATGCTGACCGGCGAGTCCGTGCCGGTGGACGTGACGGTCGGCGACTCGGTCACCGGTGCCACGGTGAACGCCGGTGGCAGGCTGGTCGTCGAGGCGACCCGGGTCGGTGCCGACACCCAGCTCGCCCGTATGGCGAAGCTCGTCGAGGACGCCCAGAACGGCAAGGCCGAGGTGCAGCGCCTCGCCGACCGCATCTCCGCCGTCTTCGTCCCGGTGGTCCTCGTCATCGCTCTGGGCACCTTGCTGACCTGGCTGTTCGCAACCGGCGACCCGGCTGCCGCGTTCACTGCGGCCGTCGCGGTGCTGATCATCGCCTGCCCCTGCGCGCTGGGGCTCGCGACGCCGACCGCCCTCATGGTCGGCACCGGGCGCGGCGCTCAGCTGGGCATCCTGATCAAGGGCCCGGAGGTGCTTGAGTCCACCCGGCGTGTGGACACCGTCGTCCTCGACAAGACCGGGACGGTGACCACGGGCCGTATGCAGCTCCGGGACGTCGTCGCCGCACCGGGTGAGGACGAGCGCGAAGTGCTGCGGCTGGCGGGCGCGCTGGAGCACGCCTCCGAACACCCGATCGCTCAGGCGATCGCCGCAGGCGCCGCCGAACGGACCGGAAGCCTGCCCGTCCCGGAGAGCTTCGAGAACGTCGCCGGTCTCGGCGTCCAGGGTGTGGTCGAGGGGCGCGCGGTGCTCGTCGGGCGAGAGAAGCTCATGGAGGACTGGGTCATCGGTCTCCACTGGGAACTTGCCGAGGCCAGGGCCGCAGCGGAGGGCGAGGGCCGTACGGCGGTCGCGGTCGCCTGGGACGGCAAGGCGCGCGGCGTCCTCACCGTCGCCGACGCGGTCAAGGAGACCAGCGCCGAGGCGATCACCGAACTGCGCAGGCTCGGCCTGAAGCCCGTCCTGCTGACCGGCGACAACCAGGCCGTCGCCGACTCCGTCGCCCGGACCGTCGGCATCGACGAGGTGATCGCCGAAGTGCTGCCTCAGGACAAGGTGGACGTGATCAAGCGGCTGCAGCGCGAGGGCCGTACCGTCGCGATGGTCGGCGACGGCGTCAACGACGCGGCCGCCCTCGCCACCGCCGACCTCGGTCTGGCGATGGGAACGGGCACGGACGCGGCGATCGAGGCAGGCGACCTCACGCTCGTACGCGGTGACCTGCGCGTGGCCGCGGACGCCATCCGGCTCTCCCGCAGGACGCTCGCCACCATCAAGGGCAACCTGTTCTGGGCCTTCGGCTACAACGTCGCCGCACTGCCCCTGGCTGCCGCCGGCATGCTCAACCCGATGATCGCGGGCGCCGCGATGGCGTTCTCGTCGGTCTTCGTCGTGACCAACAGCCTGCGACTGAGGTCCTTCAAGTAGGCACGGAGCAATGCCGATGCGCCCGACAACCGGCTGGGCGCATCGGCATTCCGCAATCGCCTCGGTGCTCGCCGAGGCGAGCGCACGGACGTGGGTGGCTGACCACTGGCCACCAAGCAACTTAGTAGGATAAGGCCGGCCCGTCGCGGCACGCTGGCGCTCCGTCTACTTCTGTATCGTCGGAGAACAGATCGTCTGGAGCGGCCAGACTCGGAGGTCCCACAGTGAACGTGAGCCGATACGTACGGACAGGAGGCGCCCTCGGGCACCTGCTGCTCGTCGTCGTGCTCGCGCTCGGCGTGTTCGTCATGCACACAGTGGGGCACCCAGCCGACTCGTCCGCCCAGATGAGCACCACGTCCCACGCCTCGGCATCGACGACGGATACGGCCCCTGCGGCTCACGATCCCGCCGAGGCTCACACCTCCATTGGATCGAGCCACGCGACGGACCCAGCGCAGTCGTCGTCCGCACACATGCCTGCCATGTCGATGGACACCATGTCGCTGTGCCTTGCGGTACTGCTCGGCGCGTGGGTGCTCGCCACGCTCTTGCGGGCGGCGCTCGCCCGTCGCCGCGGCGGGCTGGCGAACCTCCTCACCCAGGGCCCCGTCGCGCAGCGGCCCAACCCTCCGCCACGCGGACCTGATCTCACCCAGTTGTCAGTCCTGCGGCTGTAGGCCGAACCGCCTCGCGGGCGCGCATCACGCGTGACCCCGCGATCTCGCGTACGCCAAAACAGCCAAAGAACCAACACATGAGGTGAAATCAACGATGACTGCCTTCACGCGTGCCCTGCGCCGCAAGTCCTCCCGCCGTATCGCTGCCGTCGGCGTTGTCGCAGCGGGAGCCCTGGTGCTCTCCGCCTGCAGTGACAACGGCGACGACATGAGCGGCATGGACCACGGCAGCACGGCCTCGGCCACGGCGACATCCAAGCCCGGCAAGAGCGCCGCTGCCGCGGACTTCAACGACGCGGACGTCACCTTCGCCCAGGCGATGATCCCGCACCACCAGCAGGCCCTGGAGATGACCGAGCTGGCCGACGGCCGCGCATCCGACTCCGAGATCAAGGAACTCGTCGCCCAGATCGAAAAGGCCCAGGACCCCGAGATCAAGACGCTGCAGGGCTGGCTGAAGTCCTGGGGCAAGCCGACCGAGATGGAGTCCATGCCCGGCATGGACCACTCCGGACACTCCGGCATGGACGGGATGATGTCCGACGAGGACATGAAGGAGCTCAAGGCCGCCAAGGGGACGGACTTCGACAAGCTGTTCGCCGAGATGATGATCGACCACCACAACGGCGCGATCGCCATGGCCGAGGACGAGCAGAAGAACGGCAAGAACGCCGACGCCAAGAAGATGGCCGACGCCATCATCGAAGGCCAGTCCGCCGAGGTCAAGCAGCTCCAGAGCATCCTCGACCGGCTCTGAGTCGCATCGAACACTGACCGTTCCGGGCTCCGAGGCGGACACGTCGAGGAGCCCGGCGGTCGCGCCTCCAGCCATCCACGTAACCGCGCCCGGCCGCCTCCCGCCCGGCGGGCACTTACGACACCGAGGAACCATGAACAAGCGCCATGCCGCCGCGGCCGCCACTGCCCTGACCCTCGCCTTCACCGTGGCCGCCTGCTCCAGCGGCGGAGACGGCGCGGACTCGTCCGCCTCCTCCGCCGAGTCCGGGACAACGGTGAGCCACATCCACGGCCTGGGCCTGGACCCCTCCGACCAGCGCCTGTACGTCGCCACCCACGAAGGCGTCTACACCCCGGACGCCAACGGCAAGCCCGAGCTGGTCGGCGAAAGCAAGGACGACTTCATGGGATTCACGGTGGCCCAGGACAAGACGTTCTACGCCAGCGGCCACCCGTCCTCCGGGTCCGACGGCCCCGGCAACAAGGGGCTGATCAAGAGCACCGACGCCGGCAAGACCTGGACGTCGCTGTCCCTGTCCGGAGAGTCTGACTTCCACGCCCTCGACTACGCGCACGACACGGTCTACGGCTACGACGCCACGAACGGCCTGCTGCGCACCAGCGAGGACGGGTCCAGTTGGAAGGACGGGGCGCAGTTGGAGGCGCTCGACATCGCGGTCAGCCCCAATGACGCCGACCTCGTACTCGCCACGACCGCGGATGGCGTCGCCCGCAGCACGGACGGAGGCAAGACCTTCGCCAAGGCCGAGCAGCCCGTGATGGCCTACCTGTCCTGGAAGGCGGAGGACGCTCTCTATGGCATCGACCCCTCCGGCGGACTGAACCGCAGCACGGACGGCGGCGCGACATGGAAGACGCTGACCGCCGTCCCCGGTGGCCAGCCCCAGGCCCTCAACAGCATCGACTCCGAGCACGTCCTGGCCGCCACCCAGGACGGGGTGTACGAGTCGAAGGACGGCGGCAAGACCTTCACCAAGCGCCTAGCCGTCGAGTCGACTGGCGGGCATTGACCCACCCTCCGCGCGCCGGTCGGCGGCCGCCAGGGCAGCACGCGAGTGCGCGGGCAACCGAGGCCACTGGGCCGGTTGGCCGCGCCGGGTACGCCGCAGGCGCCTTCAGGAGGTGAGGGCGGCGAGGGTCGTGTCGAGGTCGGGGGTGCCGGACGGCGGGCGGTTGTGGGGAAGCTTTCCAAGAACGGCTGCCATGCCACAGGTGTTGGTGACCGCGGAGAAGACCAGACCAGCCGCGACACCGCCGGAGAGGATCAGGAACCACGGGGAGACCAGGCCCAGCAGGACGCCGATCAGGACCAGTGAGCCGGCGACGAGGCGGACCTGGCGTTCCATGCCCCAGACTTCGCGGGCGCCGGCGGGACGCTCCAGGCCGTGACCACGCTGGGCCCAGGCCTGAGTGCCGCCGGTGAGGGTGGCCGCGGCAATGCCGTGTGCGGCGAGGCGCTCGACGCCTCGGGCTCTCCGCGGCGTCCCGCGCCCTGGACCGGGCCGGATTCGCGATCATCGCCACGGTCTGCAGCACTGCCTGACCGACTCCGACATGGCCGAGTCCGGCAGCCGTGAGCAGATGCGGGCTCGGCTGGAAAAGCTTTTCCTCTCCCTGGCCTGATCTGCCTGGTCTGACGGTGCCGCTCTGGCGGAGAGCACCGTCAGACCAGGGCATCGATGAGCATGAACGCCGCCACGGCGAGCAGCATGATCCCGAAGGCCCGTTTCAGATGCGGGCCCGAGACCTTGGATGCCAGGCGTTTGCCGTCCCAGGCGCCCAGGATCGCGGCCCCGGTGAACGGGGCGATCAGGGCCCAGTCGAGCCCGGTCGCCGTGGCCCCGCGGGTGGCCAGAGATGCCAGCGAGTTCACCGCGATGACCAGCAGGCTCGTGCCGACAGCCGCTTGCATCTCGAATGCCAGCACCGTGACCAGTGCCGGTACGGCAAGGAAGCCGCCGCCCACTCCGAGCAGTCCGGTCAGCGCCCCCAGTCCCGCGCCTGTCCCGGCAGCCTTGCCGGGACTCACGACAGGCGCGTCGGTGCCGGTGCCGGCTCCTGCCGAGACCGGTACGCGGGCAGGGCGCAGCATGCCCGCGGCCGAGACGGCGGCGATGACGGCGAAGGCCGCCGTCAGCAGGGGCTGCGGCAGGTGGGGGGCGACGGCTCCGGCCGCCGCAGCCGGCATGATTCCGGCGGCGGCGAAGGCCGCACCGGCCTTCCATCGCACGTTTCCGGCGCGGGCGTGAGCGAAGAGGGCGGTGAGCGTGGTGATCGTGACGATGATCAGGGCGGCGGTGGTCGCGGTGGCCGGGGTGAAGCCGAGCAGATAGATGAGCGCCGGGACGGCGAGCATGCTGCCGCCTCCGCCAAGTGCGCCCAGGGCGAGACCGGCCACGGCCCCGGCGATCAGGGCGAGGATCAGTGTGCTCACGCGACGACTCCGGGGCGGCCGTCCGCGTCGAGGACCGGGAGGCCCTGCGCGGCCCAGTCCTTCATGCCGCCGATCACGTCACACGCCTCAACGCCTTGGTCTGCCAGCACCTCGGCGGCCTGCCGGGAGCGGTTCCCGGAGCGGCAGATGACCACCACCGGTCTGCCCTGCGTGGCGGGCGGGAGGCCGGCCTCGGCGATCAGGCGGCTGAGCGGGAGGTGCAGGGCGCCGGGGGCGTGCCCGGCGTTCCACTCATCCGTCTCGCGGACGTCAAGGAGGACGGCTTGGCCGTCCGTGAACTGCTGGTGAGCCTGAACGGGAGTCAGGCGGCGGCCGTCAGGACGGCCGGAATCCCGGAGGGAGTTCATGAGTGGTTCGTTCCGTGGGGCGGTGTTCAGCGGGTGCTGTCGGGCTGCGTGATGGTGAGGCCGGCGTGCACGGCGGCGCCGAAGCCGTCGTCGACGGCGACGACCTGGCGTCCGGCGGCATCCAACAGCGATGCGGCGGTCGCCGCGCGCATACCGCCGGCGCAGTGCACCCACACCTCCCCGGGCGGCACCTCACCGAGGCGACCGTGCAACTCATGGATCGGGATGTGGACCGAGCCGACGACATATCCGCCGGCCCGCTCGGACCGCCGGCGCACGTCCAGCACCACGATCCGCTCGCGCTCCTCTCGGGTCACAGAGGCCAGGTCGGCGAAGGTGGCGCGGCGGAAGGAGCGGAGCGGCTCGCTCTCGCGGACCCAGGTGTGCGGGTCGCCGGTCGCTGCGGCGGCTGGGCGGTCGATGCCGACACGGACGAGCTCGCGCTGGGCGTCGGCTATCTGCTCGGCGGTCTCGGCGAGCAGGGTGACGGGCTTGCCCCACGGGATCAGCCAGGGCAGGTAGGTGGCGAGCTTGCCATCGCTCTCGAAGTTGAAGGAACCGGCCACATGACCTTCGGCGAAGGCAACCCGGCTGCGCAGGTCGACGACCCACTCGCCGGCCGCCAGCCGCGCGGCGATCTGCTCCGCGTCGGCGGGCTGCGGCGGGGTGAGGTCCACGGGAGCGGGTCCGGCGGCGTTGGCGGGGGCCATGTGGGCGTAGTAGGCGGGGATGTCCTCCACGCCGGCGAGGAGGTCGGTGACGAAGGTGTCGACGTCCCGGTTCAGGGCGTCATTGCTCTTCCGCTCCGCACCGATGGTGGTCGCGTCACCCTCGGCCTGCCCGGAGGAACAGAAACTGCCGAAACCATGGGTGGGCAGCACCGGGACCTCGTCCGCGAGCTCGTCGGCCAGGCGGTGAACGGAGGCGTACTGGGCACGGGCCAGCTGCTCGGTGAGCCGGGGCTCCACCAGGTCGGGGCGGCCGACCGTGCCGATGAGGAGAGAGCCGCCGGTGAACGCGGCCACCGCCCGGCCGTCGTCCTCCAGGACATACGACGTGTGGTGCGGGGTGTGACCCGGCGTGGCGATAGCCCGCAGCACCAGGCCCCCGTCCACAGTCACGGTGTCGCCGTCGGCGACGGGGGTACGCGCGAAGGCGACCGAGGCGCCGGCCGGCACGAGGTAACGGGCGCCGCTGACGCGGGCCAACTCCAGACCACCGGTGACGTAGTCGTTGTGGATGTGCGTCTCCACGACGTACGCGATGCGCACAGCTCGCCGGGCAGCAGCGGCGATGACCTGGTCGACGTCCCGCGGCGGATCCACGACCACCGCGGCCTCAGGACCACCGGCCAGGTAACTGCGGTTGCCCAGCCCCTTGAGCTCAAGGGTGTCGACGAAGAACACGACTACGACTCCTTCTCCAGCGATTTACCCCCCGGGGTATTCTCTATCACCATAACAGCTATACCTAGGGGGGTATTCAGGGGCCATAAAGGGCCCTTACGACTCGGGGACCAGGGATCTTGTGGCCGCTCCCTCAGCCGCAGCGCGATCCTGGAGACATGAAGATCGAGGTCCTGGTCGTGCCCGACTGCCCCAACCAGCAGCTCACCGAGAAGCGACTCCGGCAGGCACTGAACGACACCGGGCTGACCACCACCGGCTTCACCACCCGGGTGATCGACAGCCAGGCCGAGGCCGAGCGGTCCAGCTTCACCGGCTCTCCGACGATCCTGATCAACGGCCGCGACCCGTTCGCCGAGCCCGACACCGCACCATCTCTCGCCTGCCGGATCTACCGCACTCGGGGCGGCCCGGCCGGGGCACCCAGCCTCGAGGAGCTGCGACAAGCCCTCCAAGCAGCTGCTGGCACCACGGCCTGAGCATCACAGACGGCCGCCTTCCCCTCCGACGGAGGCAGGAGTCCGGCGGACATGGCGGGCGAGGTGTCAGCGTGAGGGGCGCAACCCGGCCAGCGTGACGGCGGCAAGCCGTCGGACCGCGGCCTTGGAGGACAGACTGCTTGCCCCGGCGAGCGCGTGCAGGCAGTAACCGGTCAGCTCGTCCGGCGCAATATCGTCACGGACTTCGCCCGCCTGGACAGCCTCGACCAGCAGGCCCCGGATGAAGTGGCGGAGATGCTGCTCGGCGTGCGCCACGTGGCCACCACGGTGCAGCAGCGCCGAGAGCTCTCCCCCATGGCCGTGTCTCTGCTGCTGGATGAACGCGTAGGCCTCCAGCACCGCTTCCAGCCGCTCTCCGGGGGTGCCGGAGCGGTCCCGGAGTTCGGCGAGTTGGTCAAGGTGGCTGGCGACCTGGCGTTCGTGCCAGGCCATCATGATCGATTCGATGTCCGGGAAGTACTTGTAGAGCGTGGCCCGGCCGATGCCACTGCCCTCCGCGATCTGCGACATCGTCACGGCCCGCACTCCGTGCTCGGACACAAGGGCCGCCGTGGTTTCCAGCACCGCGTCGCGTACGGCGCGGCGGTGCTCCTCGATGGTCTCGTTCCACAGCTTCGGCACCGGGTCAGTGTACGTGACGACGATGCCGATACACTGCGCCTCGACGTAGACATACTGTCTCGATAAGTCTTGCCGTCATGGAAGAAGCGCCTGACAGTCGCGCTCGCACGACAAAGGGGACCCGCATGACCGACTCACCGTCCGAGCGCGCCGACGGCAGCGCAGCGCCCGACCGCAGGATGCCTCCTGGCGCCCCGCGCTGGGTGAAGGTCTCTGGAGCCGTGGCGCTCGCCGTGGTCGTACTGTTCCTGGTTCTGCACCTCACCGGCAGCGGAATGGGGCCAGGCATGCACGGAGGCCACTGATGGCAATGGCACCCGGTGTCCGCAAGTTTGCGCTCACCGCGCACGTCGCGTCCTCTGTCGGCTGGCTGGGCTCGGTGGCGGTGTTTCTGGTGCTCGCCGTCGTCGGCCTGACCAGCGAGAACACCCCGCAAGCCCAAGGCGCCTATATGGCCATGCAGTTGACCGGCTGGTACGTGATCGTCCCGTTGGCTTTCGCCTCACTGCTGACCGGGCTCGTCCAGTCGCTGGGCACCACATGGGGGCTGTTGCGCCACTACTGGGTGCTGGCGAAGCTAACGCTGACCGTCGTGGCCACGTTCCTCCTCCTGCTGCACATGCAGGTGGCCGACCACGTGGCGGACGCAGCGGTGCGGGCGAACCTGTCCGGCACCGATCTCGACGGAATGAGAGTCCAGCTCGTGGCCGACGCGGCTGCCGCCGTACTGGTGCTGCTCACGACCACGGCCCTCTCGATTTACAAGCCACGCGGCATCACCCGCTATGGATGGCGGGTGCAGAACGAGCAGCGGGCGGAACGGGCCGGAGAACGGGCCGGTGACGGGGACATGGGCACCGCTGCTGCGGCCCGGGCCTGAGCTGGCTGGCTGGCTGCCGCGCCGCGCCACCGTATGCTCAGCGTGGCGCGGTCCCCGCGGCCACGAACATCGGCAGTGCCATGAACAAGCGGTTGACCTCCGCACGAGCGCGCTGCTCGGCTGTCCACGCATCGGTCTGCTCGCGTGTGACGGCGCCGGTGGAGCAGGCTCCTTCGGCCAGTCCGGCGAGCAGCGGCAGCATGGCTGCCCCGATGAAGACGCCGGTGTGGACCTCAACCGTCACCTCGCCGAAACCGGCATCCAGCAGCAGATTGCGGTAGCGGCGCGCGGCCCGCGGGCCGGCGGTCATGTCGGCGCGTGCGTGCACGATGGTGCGGGTGAGGGCCGGATCGTCGGAGTCGATGACGAAGGTGTCCCAGTCCTGTCCGACCAGCACGATCCGTCCACCTGGGACGAGAACGCGCCGCGCCTCGGCCAATGCTCGTTCCGGTTCCACCAGTTCATGGAACACCTTGTCCGCCCGGTAACCGTGGGCGGAAGAGTCCACGAGTGGCAGTTCGTACGCTCCCGCGATCCGAAAATCCGCCTTGGGCCACCGCGTGTGGGCAACCGCGATCATTCGCTCGTCCGGATCCACGCCGACAGCCTTGACGCCCCGCTCAGCCAGTTCCGCCACGGCGCACCCGGCGCCACAGCCCACGTCCACGGCGGATGTTCCGGGGGCGGCGCCGAGCAACTCGTAGGAGAGCGCACGCAGTTCCTTGACGCCGGGCAGCTTGTCGGCGGCGTCGAGAAGCGCGATGAGGTCGTCCGTCTCTTGTTGCGTCTGTTCTGCTTCCTTTGCCATGAGCGCCAGGCTGCGACTTAATGTCGACATGAAGTCAAGCGAGCACGGCACTTCAGTGAGCGGCGAGGACGAGGCCATGAGCATCGGCGCCGCCGCGGAACGCTTCGGTCTCGCCACGCACGTCCTGCGTCACTGGGAGGCGACAGGGCTGCTGACGCCCGTCCGCGACGCGGCTGGCCGACGCCGCTACGGCACGGCTGACCTCACACGCGTCGCCGTCGCCGTCATCCTGCGCGCCAAGGAAGCAGGTCTGTCCCTCGTCACCATCCGCTCCATGGCCGTCACGTCCGATCCCTCGGCGCGAAGCGACATCCTGCGAGCAGAGGCAGACGCCCTTCGCTCCCGCATCGCCGCCGCCAAGGCGTCACTCGAGCTCATCGAATGCGCCCTGGACTGCGACCAGGAGGACTTCACCCAGTGCGCGCACTCCGCCAGATGGTGGCCGAGCGCGTTGGTCCTGACTCCGCCGTACACTTTCCCGTCTGAGGTCGCCGGCCGGGTCGAAGACCGAGCGCGGCCGGATGACGCCGACGGCAAGGCCATATACGCACCGCGCACCGGCAAGAACATCGAGATCACCAACCTCGACTCCATGCCGTTCTTCGCCGCCAGCGGGCCGTGACCCAAGGCCGGCACCGCTGAAGCCCTGGTGCCGGGGAACGGCCCATCCCCGGCACCAGGCAGTGCTGGCGATCAGGCCCGGTAGGCCACCAGCGCCACCATCCCCGCCTCACCGTGATACGCGTTGTGGCAGTGCAGCATCCATTGACCGGGGTTGTCCGCGTCGAAGACGACGGACAGCTTCTTCTTCGGCAGCACGATTGTGGTGTCCTTGCGCGGGCCGCTGGTCCCGAGCTGGTAGGTGTGGCCGTGCAGGTGCATCGGATGCCACATCTCCGTTGTATTCACGAAGTCAAGCTGGACCCGCTGGCCCTCCTCGATCGTGAGCGGATTCGCGGCCGGGTCGTCCATATCGAAGGCTTTGCCGTTGATGGCCCAGTTGTACTTGCCCATGCTGCCGGTCAGCTCGATGCGGTGCACCCTGTCCGCCTTCTTGGACGGCAGCCGCACGTCGTCCGCCGCGCGCAGCTGGGACGCGGTGAGGATCTTGCCTTCCAGCTCCTTCGGGCGGACGGTCGCGCTCGGCGCGCTGCCGGATCCCGTGCGGATCAGGGCCATGCCCGTGGTGTCCTTGCCTTCCGCCAGCGCGACCAGCGGGAAGACGCCGTCGCCGAGGGTGACCAGTACGTCGTACCGCTCGCCCATGCTGATCAGCAGGGCGTCGACCTGCTGATGCTCGACGGGGAAACCGTCGGTGTGGGTGATGGTGAGCTTGTGGCCGCCGAGCGCGACCCGGTACGCCGTGTCACCGCCCGCGTTGATGATCCGCAGCCGCACGCGCTTGCCGGGCTTGCCCTGGTAGACATCCGGGTCGGCGGGGACACGGCCGTTGACCAGGTGGTACGGGTACTTCACGTCACCGGCGTCGCCTCCGAGCAGGTCGCTCTCGGCGCCCATGAGCATGAACTTCATGGACGTATCGCCGGACGAGGATGAGGCGGAGGGGGACGCGGAGTCGTCGCCCATGCCCATTCCCTCCATGTTCCCCATGTCGTGCCCCTCGTGGCCGCTGCTGGAGCTGGCGTCATCGTCCATGTCCATGCCGCCCATGCCCTGCCGGAGTTCGGCGAAGACCTCGTCGGGGGTGCCGGTGACACCGTCGACCCAGTCATCGAGAACGATGACCCACTCGTCGTCGTACGACAGCGGCTCCTTCGGGTCCTCGACGATCAGCGGGGCATACAGACCGCGGTCAAGCTGGACGCCGACATGGGGGTGGAAGAAGTACGTGCCGGGGGCGTCGGCGATGAAGCGGTAGGTGAAGTTGCTCCCGGCCCGTACGGCCGGCTGCGTGACTGGCGGCACACCGTCCATGTCGCTGCGCAGAGCGATGCCGTGCCAATGGACGGATGTGGTGGTCTTGTTGGGCAGCTGGTTGGACAGCTCGGCGGCCAGCGTGTCGCCTACGGACACACGGAGTTCCTTGCCCGGCGCCTGGCCGCTGAAGGCCCAGCTCTTGGCCATGACACCGCCACCGAGGTCCAGCATGTCGGGCGCGGCGGTCAGGGTGACGTTGTGCACCTTGCCAGTGCTGGTGCGCTTCTTCTCGGCCGCGGCGACCGCCGAGCCGGACGGGTTGACGAGGGCAGGCGTGCTGCCGGAGTTGCTGGTGCAGGCGGCTAGCGCGCCCACGCCGGCGACGCCGAGCCCTGCCATCAGAATGGAGCGGCGGTTGATGCTGTTCATGTGAGTTCGTCCTCGATCTCTGTGTGCGCATGGGATCACGTGCGGAGACGGCTCCTCGGCATGACAGGGCAACGAGGAGACCGTTGGGCACGGCCTAAATGCGCAGCTGAGAGAGAACAGATAGGTCCGGGGGTGCTCGACCCACCGTCCCGGCGGGCTCCGAACCCG
Organism: Streptomyces himalayensis subsp. himalayensis; assembly: GCF_013778455.1. Classification (GTDB taxonomy): domain Bacteria; phylum Actinomycetota; class Actinomycetes; order Streptomycetales; family Streptomycetaceae; genus Streptomyces; species Streptomyces himalayensis. The sequence goes on from NZ_JACEHE010000015.1 coordinate 231,112, forward strand.
GGACGGTCGCTTCGAACGGACGGTGGTCGCAGGCGCCCCAGGATTCCGCCGGCGGCGCGAGGTTCACCGCGTCGACGGTCGCCGACGCGCAATGCTGCATGACCATGCTGGAACAGGCCGCACGAGAGGAACCGTCCACAGCCGGTGCGGCGGCCGTCGGCTCCGCAGCATGCGCGGCGGCGTTCCCGTGTGCGCGCTGGGCCACGTCCACGGCATGCGCGGCGGGACTGCCCGTCATCATCACGCCGGACATGCCCGCCATCACGTGGACGGCGGACGCCGGTGCCATGCTGATGGCCGCAGCGGACGTCTCATGGTGAACCAGTAGGGCGAGCGCGGCGAACAGAGCGATGGCGGCAGCGCGCGTCCAGCGGACGACGCTGTCTGAGGCACGGGTCCGCGAGGCGAAGGTATCCCCTACCGTCATCGCTTCCCTACGAGTTCCAATGCGAAAGCAGCCCCAGCCAATATACCCCCACGGGGTAAGTGGGGCATTCGAACCCACCCGGAAGGATGATCGCGGCCTCCAGGAGGGAAGATCGATCGCGGGCAAGCGGCACCGGACTCAAGTGTGGTGGCGGGGGCCTTCCTCATGCTGGTCGCCACCGCGTTGCTGATCGCGTTCTTCTGGGCGTGGCAGTCGTCTCCGCCGTCGCGGCATCCGGCCTCGAATACGGTGTGGTCGGCGGCTTCCCCGACGCGTTCACCGTCTGTGCCGTGGCGGCCGCCGTCGGCGCGGTGGTGGCGCTGGCGCTCGTCGCCCGCGGCAAGCCGCAGTTGACGGTCGGCCCTCACGTGCACTCAGGGCCCTGGTGCTGTTGTTCGCGGGCGTGATGGACGCCAAGTGACCACCGTCAGGGACGGAACCCCACAAGTCGTGCGCTTGCACGCGATGCCCTCAAGTATCCGAAAATACAGTTGGGTTAAAGGACTGTCAGGCGGCTGAGGCGCCAAGTACCTTTCCGATGCCGGTCGATCGACCGGCATCGTCTCGTCCTGGGCCGGTGATCCCGGCCCTACGAGTGGAGGGGAACATGCGCAAAGCCCATAGACGGGTCGGCGTAAGCCTTGTCGCGGCGATGGTCTTCGCCGCGACCGGCCTCGCCGGCTCCGCGCAGGGACACGACGGGGTCTCCGCCGGCGACGGTGTCATCGACAACGCGGCCGCCACCCACGACCACGACCAGCACGGCGGCCACGAGGGCCATCTGCCGGCCACGAGCAAAGACGTCCGCCTCGTCAGCAAGCTCAAGCTGCCCCACGTCACCGAAGGGAAGATCGCCGACGTCGGGGTCTTCAAGGGGTACGCCTATCTCGCTTCCTGGGGCGGCGTGGGCTGTGACAACACCGGCGTGCACGTGGTGGACATCCGCAACCCCGCGAAGCCGAAGGTGGCCGGGTTCATCCCGGCGCCGGCCGGCAGCGCCCCCGGTGAGGGCATCCAGACGGTGCACATCTCCACGCCCGCCTTCACCGGCGACATCCTCGTCAGCAACAACGAGATCTGCGGCGAGACCGGGTCCGGCGGCATGAACATCTACGACGTGACCAAGCCGACCGAGCCCAAGGTACTGGCCGAGGGTGTCGGCGACTTCACTCTCGAAGGTGAGCAGACGGAGATCGCCCGCCAGATCCACAGCGTCTTCGCGTGGGACGCGGGCAGCAAGGCGTACGCCGTCATCGTGGACAACGAAGAGGGCACGGACGTCGACATCGTCGACATCACCGACCCCGCCAAGGCGCAGCTCATCGCCGAGTACGACCTCGACGAGACCTTCCCGCAGATCGTCCAGGAAGCCCCGGCCAACCTCACCGAGATCTTCCTGCACGACATGGTCGTCAAGAACGTCCACGGCCGCCAGGTCCTGCTGGCCTCGTACTGGGACGCCGGGTACGTGGCCCTCGACGTGACTGACCCGAAGAACCTCACGTACATCGGTGACACCGACTTCACCGACCCCGACCCCGAGGCCGCCGAGAGCGGTCTCACGGTGGCACCGGAGGGCAACGGCCACCAGGCCGAGTTCACCCTCGACAACCGGTATGTCATCGGCGCCGACGAGGACTTCGCCCCGTACGCCCTGTCCGCCCGCAACCTCGACGACGACACCGCCGTCACCGCCGGCCAGGGCATCCCCCTGGAGGAAGGCAAGTCCGTCAGCGGCGGCACGGTGTACGCAGGGCTCGCGTGCAACGACAGCCCGGCCGTCCCCGCGGGTGACCCTGCGGCCGTCGACATCGCCGTCGTGGAGCGCGGCGTGTGCACCTTCACCGAGAAGGCCGCCAAGGTCGAGGCCGCAGGCGGCTACGACGCGATCCTCGTCTTCAACCGCACCGGCTCCGACGCCTGCGACGCCCAGTCCGGGATGAGCGTCGAAGGCTCCCTGCCCACCTTCGGTGTCGCGCCGCGTTCGCAGGGCTTCGCCGTCTTCGACCAGCCCTACAGCAACGACGACTGCCTCGCCGGCACGGGACCGGCCACGCTGCCGGTGGACATCGGCACCAAGGGTGACCAGCTCACCTTCTCGTCGTACTTCGACGGCTGGGGCTACGCGCATCTGTACCGCACCAAGGGCGGCAAGATGACCGAGCTGGACACCTACGCGATCCCGGAGGCGCACGATCCCGCGCACGCGTCCGGATCGGGCGATCTGTCGATCCATGAGGTGGCGGCCTCGCAGGTGCGGCCCGACCTGGCGTACTTCTCGTACTACGCAGGCGGATTCCGGGTCGCGAAGATCAAGAAGGACAAGCTCGTGGAGGTCGGCCGCTTCATCGACAAGGGCGGCAACAACTTCTGGGGCGTCCAGACCTTCAACCACTTCGGCCAGGAGTACGTGGCGGCGTCCGACCGCGACTTCGGGCTCTACATCTTCCAGTACACCGGCGGCTGAGCAGGGCTGAACGCTGCGGGGTCCCGAGTCGTTCGACGGCTCGGGACCCCTGCGCAGTTTCCACAACGCGACAGCGCAGATCCAGGTCACCAGGAACGTGACGACGATGCCGATCCCGATGGCGTTGAGGTCGATGCTGCCGAGCAGCTTCCACGGCTGGCGGCCGTCGACGCCGAGACGTTCCGCGAGGAGCGAGACCAGCTCGACCGTGCCGACGACGAAGGCGACGAAGATCGACAGCCCGGTCATGGTCATCCGAGGCCGAAGAGCAGTCCGACGAAGTACAGCTGCCAGGTGTGGTTGATGAAACGGTGTACCGGCCCTTGAACACCCGGTTCATCAGACCGCGGCTTGCGAGCAGCTCCTCGAGTTCCTCCGGTTGGTGGCTGCCAGCCTTCGCCTCCCGCCAGGTGCGGACGATGCCACGCAGCACTGCGAGATTCATGGCCACGATGGCATAGAGGAAGACACCCGAGACAAGGGTGCCGATGATTCCACCGGTCTCGGCGAAGCCGGCCTGGAAGCGGTTGGCGGCCTGGGCAGCGAAGGCGATGGCGACGGAGAGCGCGAAGACGACAGTCGAGTGGCCCAGCGAGAAGGCGAGACCCAGGCCCAGCGGGCGCTTGCCCTTCTGGAGCAGGTAGCGAGTGGCGTCGTCGATGGCCGCGACGGCGGGTTCGCGCCCCCGGCTGTCCGGCGGGCGCCGCAATGGTACTCGTCACTGGGATTCCTTCGCGGCTGATCACGCCGATGCATAACGCGACCTAAGCCTGCTTGCGAAGGATGTGCAGAAGGAGGCGGGGGCTTTCTTCCGACACGCAGTGTTCGGGCCCGGCCCCACGGCCCAGGCGCGTCGCCGTCTTCTTGCCCGGCCGACGACCAGCTCGACAGGTGTCCGCTGGCGGACCCGGATTACATTGGGGCTGTAGCCGCGCGCACTGTCACGCCGACGCGCTGCACCCCGTCCCCGATATACGGGGTGTCGTCCCGGCACGACCCCAACAAGGAACCACCCCCGGCGATCAAGAGCGCGGCGACCGCGATGTCGCCGAGATCAAGGCACTCATGGGAGACCGTCCTTTCAGCCCGCTACGCCACCCTCGCTCCGAGCACCCCTGCGAGGTCGGGCCTCAACGGCCCAACAGGTTGGGACCTTCAGACCATGCGACACCGGCGGCGCCAGAGACAGGCTGACAGCACGGGATACAACCCCGACGACAACAGTCGGGCCGCAACGTCCGGCTGACCTGGGCGGTGACACGATGATGTTCTGGTTCGACCACGGCGTCGGCGGGTGGGGCTGGTTGGCGATGTCGATCACCATGATCCTGTTCTGGGCGCTGATCATCACCGCTGCCGTGCTGCTCTTCCGCGCCCTGGGCCGCCAGCGCGAGCACACTCACACCCCTGCTGGTCCTGCGCCCGAGCAGACGCTCGCCGAGCGGTTCGCCCGTGGCGAGATCGACGAGGAGGAGTACCGGCGCCGTCTGGCCGTACTGCGCGATGCCGGGCCGGCTAGCCGTCCCTGATCTTCAGGCTGCGCACGCGCGGCCTCACACACCGTGCGGGTCTTTAAGGAGGCCCACCGTGAACATCGGCAAGCGCAACTACGGCCTGTTAGCCATCGCGCTCGCTATCGTCTTGGTCGGCGCACTGGCGCTCGGCCTGCCCTTGAGCACCCTGGTCCTGCTGGGCATCGTTCTCCTCTGCCCGCTGATGATGTTCTTCATGATGCGCGGCATGCACGACGGATCCGGCCAGGACACCGACCAGGCGGACCGGCCGCGGTTCCACGACCACCACACCGGACCTCGGCGACCCTGGCGAGCACGACCGCGATGATCACCCTCGCCGGCCGGGGGAAGGACGATGCCGCCAACGCGGCCGTGAAGTGGATACGTGACCACTGCGCCTCGAACGACCTGGAGCTGGTCCGGTCGAGAACTTCAACCGGCCGCTTGCCCCCTGCGTGTCCCCTGGGTCTTGATCCATGGGAGTGAACAGGGGTCGCCACGCCGCGTGGCGACCCTCGTTCTTACATCGTCGCAGGTAAAAACGATCCTGCCGAAGTGTGCGCAGGTGGGGCGGGTGGGACTCGAACCCACGGCCGACGGATTATGAGTCCGCTGCTCTAACCGGCTGAGCTACCGCCCCGTTACGGCGCGTCGCGCACATTTGTACGCGCCGTCTGCCGCAGCATAGCCGTTCATACGATCTCCTGCGTCCCATGGCCGGCCAGCCACGACCATGAGGACTTCCGGCATGCCCACGTGGTTCCCGCGGACGGGACAGCGATGCCCCGGAGACCGAACCGGACAGAACCCGGACCCGGACAGGCCCCGGACCCGGACATGAAAAAGGACCCCTGAGGGGTCCTTCCCGGCTGCTCCCCCGACTGGACTCGAACCAGTAACCTGCCGGTTAACAGCCGGCTGCTCTGCCAATTGAGCTACGGAGGATCGAGCTCCCCCGACTGGACTCGAACCAGTAACCTGCCGGTTAACAGCCGGCTGCTCTGCCAATTGAGCTACGGAGGATCGCCTCGTTGCATCGAACGCACCTACCTGGGTATTCGCCAGGCGGCACGCGCTCGCTGCAGCACATACATTAGCGCAAGCAGGGGGGTGCTCCGCCAATCGGTACTTCCGACGACCGACTCCGACGTAAGAGCAAGGGAAGGGTGGCAGCCATGCGCTACCGGCTCACATTCATCGCCGGCCTGGCCCTCGGTTACGTGCTCGGGACACGCGCCGGACGGGAGCGCTACGAGGAGCTGAAGAAGTCTGCCCGTTCCTTCACCCAGAACCCGGCCGTGCGCAACGCCGCCGAGTCCGCGGCCCAGCAGAGCCGTGTCTACGCGGGCAGGGCCGTGCACGCGGTGAACGAGAAGGTCGGCGACCGCTTGCCGGACTCGGTGACCCAGCGCGTACGGGCCCTGCGCGAGCGCGGCCGGACCGGCGAGGACGACTGGGGCACCAGCAACACCTGACGTCCGGACTCGCAGCATCCGCCGGCCTTCACCGGCCGCAGGGACCGGCGGCGCACCGCTCCCTGGTCCCCGATGTTCACTGTGGTGCGGAACACGTCTCGCGGTGCGGCAGAATTTCAGCATGGGGATAGTCGCCGGGCTGGACAGTTCGCCCGATTTCACTCGCATCGTCGTGTGTGACACGGACACGGGGGCCGTACTCAGGCAGGGGTATGCCCCTCATCCCGTCCCGGACGGCGGTGACGGTGGCCGGCTCTCCGATATCGATCCGCAGGCGTGGCTGCTGTCGCTGGGCGAGGCCGCCGGCGGCGGGCTGCTCGAAGGTGTGCAGGCCATCGGTGTCTCCGCACAGCAGAACGGGCTGGTGCCGCTGGACGCGCAGGGCGGCATCGTGCGGCCGGCGATCGTGGGCAACGACAAGCGGGCCCAGGTCGCGGCCGCCGACCTGATCGACCAGCTCGGCAGCCGCGAGGCGTGGGCGGCGGCCGTCGGCTGCGTACCGGGGGCCGGGCACCCCGTGACCAAGCTGCGCTGGCTGGCGAAGACGGAACCCGAGGCCGCACAGCGCACGGCAGTGATCATGCAGGCGCACGACTGGCTGGTGTGGCAGCTGCTCGGCCGGCCCGCGCGGCGCACCACGGACCGAGGCGGGGCGTCCGGCACCGGCTACTGGTCAGCGGCGACGGGCGCGTACCGCCCGGATCTGGTCGAGATGGCGCTCGGGCGGCAGGCCGCGGTGCCGGAGGTGATCGGCCCCGCCGAGGCCGCGGGCACGACGCCTGAGGGGCTGCTGATCTCGGCCGGCACGGGCGACACGATGGCGGCTGCGTTCGGGCTCGGTGTCGGGCTCGGCGACGCGGTGGTGTCGCTCGGGGCGTCCGGCTCCGTGATGGCCGTGCACCACGAGGCGCTGACCGACTCGACCGGGATGATCACGTCGCTTGCGGACGCCACGGGCGGACATCTGCCGGTGGTCCACACACTCAATGCCGTACGGGTCCTGCGCGGGACGGCGGAGCTGCTGGGCCTGGACCTCGAGGGGCTGTCGCAGCTGGCGCTGAAGTCGACGCCGGGCTCGCACGGGCTGGTGCTGCTGCCGTATCTCGAGGGTGAGCGCACCCCGAACCTGCCGCACACCGCGGGCACGCTCGCCGGGCTGCGCCGGGAGTCGATGAAGCCCGAGCACCTGGCGCGTGCCGCGTTCGAGGGCATGCTGTGCGGGCTCGCCGACGCGCTGGACGTGCTGCGCGGACGGGGTGTGGAGGTGCGCCGGGTCTTTCTGCTCGGGGCTGCCGCGGAACTGACCGCCGTTCAGGCAGCGGCACCTTCGCTGTTCGGCGTGCAGGTCGTCGTGCCACAGCCCGCGGACTACGCGGCGCTCGGCGCGGCCCGGCAGGCCGCCTGGGCGCTGGGCCTCTCGCAGGGCACGCTCGATGCCCGTACCCCGCCGGCCTGGCAGGGCGCTTCTGCCCAGGTGTTCGAGCCGGGCGAGGAGTTGGCGGTCGGTCAGGCGGTGCGGCAGCAGTTTACGGCCGTGCGGGAGCAGACCCATCCGGCGGCGTTTGGCTGACCGGAGCCCCGGTGCGAGCGGTCGGTTGTTCGCATCGGCCCCTCCTTTTGCCCTACTTGGCCCATCCTTGGCTCAATCATGGGTGGCGCTACCGGCGTAATTGCTTGAGGTAACGCAGGTGGAGTGTCGGACGATAGTGGGGTGGTGCAGCCAATCCGTGGCTGGTGCACCGACCTTCTTGCCGACACCGAGAGACGAAGCGTGCTCATACGACTTCTGCGGACCCACCTCAGTCCGTACAAGAAACCGATCGCCCTGCTGGTGGTGCTGCAGCTACTGCAGACCAGCGCCACCCTCTATCTGCCCACCCTCAACGCGGACATCATCGACAACGGTGTCGTGAAGGGCGACACGGGATACATCCTCAGCTACGGCGGCTTCATGCTCGCGGTCGCCGTGGTCCAGATGGCGTGCAACATCGGCGCGGTGTACTACGGCGCGCGCACGGCGTCGGCGCTCGGCCGGGACGTCCGCGCGGCGATCTTCGACCGCGTGCAGTCCTTCTCCGCACGTGAGGTGGCGCACTTCGGCGCGCCCTCGCTCATCACCCGGACCACGAACGACGTGCAGCAGGTCCAGATGCTCGTCCTGATGTCGTTCACGCTGATGGCATCGGCGCCCATCATGTGCGTCGGCGGCATCGTCATGGCGCTCGGTCAGGACGTGCCGCTGTCCGGGGTGCTGCTGGCGGTCGTCCCGCTCCTCGGCATCGGTGTGAGCCTCATCGTCCGGAGGCTGCGGCCGCTGTTCCGGACGATGCAGGAGCGCCTGGACACCGTGAACCGCGTGCTGCGCGAGCAGATCACGGGCAACCGCGTCATCCGTGCCTTCGTCCGGGACGCCTACGAGACGAAGCGGTTCCGCGGCGCCAACGAGGAGCTGACCGAGGTGTCGCTCGGCACGGGCCGGCTGCTCGCGCTGATGTTCCCCATCGTCATGACCGTGGTGAACGTCTCGTCGATCGCGGTGGTCTGGTTCGGTGCGCACCGGATCGACAGCGGCGGCATGGAGATCGGCGCGCTGACGGCGTTCCTCATATATCTGATGCAGATCGTGATGTCCGTGATGATGGCCACCTTCATGTTCATGATGGTGCCGCGGGCCGACGTCTGCGCCGAGCGCATCCAGGAGGTGCTGACCACCGAGAGCAGCGTGGTGCCTCCGGCCTCTCCGGTACGGGAACTCAGGCGCCACGGTCATCTCGAGATCCGTGCGGCCGGGTTCCGTTATCCGGGCGCCGAGGAGCCGGTCCTGAAGGGCGTCGGCCTGGTGGCGAAACCGGGTGAGACGACCGCCGTGATCGGGTCGACGGGCAGCGGCAAGTCGACGCTGCTGGGCCTCGTACCACGGCTGTTCGACGCCACGGACGGCGAAGTGCTGGTCAACGGAGTGGACGTACGGACCGTCGATCCGCAGCTGCTGGCGAAGACGGTGGGCCTCGTACCGCAGAAGCCGTACCTGTTCGCCGGGACCATCGCGACGAACCTGCGCTACGGCAACCCGGACGCGACGGACGAGGAGCTGTGGCACGCGCTGGAGGTGGCGCAGGCCAAGGAGTTCGTCGAGCGGCTCGAGGGCGGCCTGAACGCGCCCGTCGCACAGGGCGGGACCAACGTCTCCGGCGGCCAGCGGCAGCGCCTCGCCATCGCGCGGACCCTGGTGCAGAAGCCCGAGATCTATCTCTTCGACGACTCCTTCTCGGCCCTCGACTACGCGACGGACGCCGCCCTGCGCGCGGCTCTCTCGCAGGAGACCGCCGAGGCGACCGTCGTGATCGTCGCGCAGCGGGTCGCCACGATCCGCGACGCCGACCGGATCATCGTCCTCGACGAGGGACGGGTCGTCGGCACGGGCCGCCACCACGAGCTGATGGCGGACAACGAGACGTACCGGGAGATCGTGCTCTCCCAGCTGACGGAAGCGGAGGCAGCCTGATGGCCGGGCCTGCAGGGCGGATGATGGCCGGGGGCGGCCCGGACCAGCGCTCGATGGACTTCAAGGGGTCGGGCAAACGCCTGATCGCGCAGTTCAAGCCGGAGCGCACCACGATGTACGCGATGCTGGCGGCCGGTGTGCTGAGCGTCGCGCTGTCCGTGCTGGGCCCGTGGATCCTGGGCCGGGCGACCGACCTGGTCTTCGCGGGCATCATCGGGCGGCAGATGCCCGACGGCACCACGAAGGAGCAGGCGCTCCAGGGCATGCGCGAGCAGGGCGACTCAGGCATGGCCGACATGCTCTCCGGGGTCGACTTCACCCCCGGCAAGGGCATCGACTTCGGCGCCGTGGGCTCCGTACTGCTGCTCGCGCTGGTCACGTTCCTGGTGTCCGGTCTGCTGATGCTGGTGGCCACCCGGCTGTCGACGTACGCCATCAACAAGACCGTGTACCGGATGCGCGAGGACATCCAGACGAAGCTGTCGCGGCTGCCGCTGTCGTACTTCGACAAACGGCAGCGCGGCGAGGTGCTCAGCCGCGCCACCAACGACATCGACAACATCGGCCAGACGCTGCAGCAGTCGATGGGACAGCTCGTCAACTCGGTGCTCAGCATCATCGGCGTACTGGCCATGATGTTCTGGATCTCACCGCTGCTGGCGCTGGTCGCGCTGGTGACGGTGCCGCTGTCCTTCCTGATCGCGACGAAGGTCGGCAAGCGGTCGCAGCCGCATTTCGTGCAGCAGTGGCGTACGACGGGCAAGCTGAACGCACACATCGAGGAGATGTACACCGGCCACACGCTGGTGAAGGTGTTCGGGCGTCAGGAGGAATCGGCGAAGCAGTTCGCCGAGCAGAACGACGCGCTGTACGAGGCCGGCTTCCAGGCGCAGTTCAACAGCGGCATCATGCAGCCGCTGATGTTCTTCGTGTCGAACCTCAACTATGTGCTGGTGGCCGTCGTCGGCGGGCTGCGCGTCGCGTCGGGTGCTCTCTCGATCGGCGACGTCCAGGCCTTCATCCAGTACTCACGGCAGTTCTCGATGCCTCTCACGCAGGTCGCGTCGATGGCGAACCTCGTGCAGTCGGGCATCGCGTCCGCCGAGCGGATCTTCGAACTCCTCGACGCCGAGGAGCAGGAGCCGGACCCCGTACTGGCCGCGCGGCCCGAACAACTTCGCGGTCGCGTCGCGTTGGAGAAGGTGTCCTTCCGCTACGAGCCCGACAAGCCGCTCATCGACGACCTGTCGCTCACCGTCGAGCCCGGCCACACGGTCGCGATCGTCGGCCCGACCGGTGCGGGCAAGACCACACTGGTCAATCTGCTGATGCGGTTCTACGACGTGACGGGCGGCCGGATCACGCTGGACGGCGTCGACATAGCGAAGATGTCGCGCGACGAACTGCGCTCCGGCATCGGCATGGTCCTCCAGGACACCTGGCTGTTCGGCGGCACCATCGCGGAGAACATCGCGTACGGGGCGGCAGAAGGAGGGGTGGCGCGAAGCGTCTCGGGCAAGGGCGGTGGTGGGAGACGGGTGGGCGTCACCCGTGAGGAGATCGAGGAGGCGGCGCGGGCTGCCCACGCCGACCGCTTCATCCGCACCCTGCCCGACGGGTACGACACGGTGATCGACGACGAGGGCACGGGCGTCAGCGCGGGCGAGAAGCAGCTGATCACCATCGCGCGGGCCTTCCTGTCCGATCCCGTGATCCTGGTGCTGGACGAGGCGACGAGCTCCGTCGACACCCGTACGGAGGTGCTCATCCAGAAGGCGATGGCCAAGCTCGCGGACGGGCGTACGTCGTTCGTCATCGCGCATCGGCTGTCGACGATCCGGGATGCGGACACGATTCTGGTGATGGAGAACGGGGCGATTGTCGAGCAGGGCTCGCATGAGACGTTGCTTGCCTCCGGCGGGGCTTATGCGCGGCTGTATCAGGCGCAGTTTGCGCAGGCTGTGGCTGAGGTGGACTAGAAGAGTTGCCCGCCGTCGGGGTTGTCGCTGTGCCCACCCTCCCCCATTGCCTTAAGGGCATGGGGGCACCCCCATCGCCCCTGCGGCACGACTGCCCACAGCGGCAGCGGCGCGACTGCCCACAGCGGAACGGCGCCTCAGTCCAAGTAGCCCCGCAACTGGTCCGCGTACGCGTGGTCCCTGAGCTTGTTGAGGGTCTTCGACTCGATCTGGCGGATGCGTTCGCGGGTCACGCCGAAGATGCGGCCTATTTCCTCGAGGGTGCGCGGGCGGCCGTCGGCCAGGCCGTAACGGAGCTGGACGACTTTCCGCTCGCGCTCCCCGAGGGTCGACAGGACCGCGTCGAGGTGTTCGCGCAGGAGCAGGAACGCGGCGGACTCGACGGGGGACGCCGCGTCCCCGTCCTCGATGAGGTCGCCGAGCGCGACGTCGTCCTCCTCGCCCACGGGGGCGTGCAGCGAGACCGGTTCCTGGGCGAGCCGCAGGACCTCGCGGACCCTCTCGGGCGACAGTTCGAGGTGGGCGGCGACCTCTTCGGGTGTGGGTTCGTACCCGCGTTCCTGGAGCATGCGGCGCTGGACCCGCACCACGCGGTTGATGAGCTCGACGACATGGACGGGGACGCGGATGGTGCGGGCCTGGTCTGCGAGGGCCCGGGACATCGCCTGGCGGATCCACCAGGTCGCGTACGTCGAGAACTTGTAGCCGCGCGCGTAGTCGAACTTCTCAACGGCCCGGATGAGACCGAGATTTCCTTCCTGCACCAGGTCGAGCATGGTCAGGCCGCGCCCCACGTACCGCTTGGCCACCGAGACGACGAGCCGCAGGTTCGCCTCGATGAGACGGCGCTTGGCCATGCGCCCCATGACGACGAGTTTGTCGAGGTCGAGGGCGTGCTGGGAGTCGAGGTCGGGCGTTGAGCCGAGCTTCTCCTCTGCGAAGAGCCCCGCCTCGACGCGGCGGGCGAGCTCCACCTCCTCGGCGGCCGTGAGCAGGGGGATGCGGCCGATCTCGCGCAGGTACTGGCGGAACAGGTCGGCGGAGGGGCCGGCGGTCTCGGTGCGGCCGGAGGGAACCGGGAGCTCGACGGGCTCGGGGACGTCCACGAGGTCGGGCTCGGGCGGCCCGTCCACAGGGGCGGGGGGCTGGTCGGTGGGGGGCTCGGCCGGCCCCTGCGGATGGTCGGGGCTCATCACTGCTGTGCCGTGGTCGGGATGACGGCGGGCCCTGCCTTGCGGCGGCACCGCCGTCATGAGATCGATGTCCGCCTCCGAGTCCAGGGCGGTGTCGGTCTGGGTGAGGGTCTGGGTCTGCACGGGGGCGACCTCCAGGGTGATCGCTGCTGAGGCGTGCGACAGCGGTACGACGGGACCGGCGTGGGCGGCCTTGCCGCTGTCCGTCCCGTACGCGATGAGCGGAACCGCGGGGGTGTCGGGCCCGCTGTCTGCGGGCCGGCCGCGCTCCGAGGACTCAGGCACCGGAACCCAGTGTGGGGTACGACACATCACTGCCACGAGGGGCGTGCGGTGACTTTTTGAGTCCCGTCCGTGACTGGTCGGTTACGGTCGGGGCGCGCAGCTGGCCCGCTGGGCCCGGGACCGCGGCGGGAGACCGGATTCAGCCGGCCTCAGACGCGGATGCGATCAGAGCGCGTCCGCGCCGCGTTCCCGCAGTGCCCGGCCGTACTGCTGCAGCACCCACAACTCGTTCTGGACGGCGGCCAGATGCGCCGGGTCGGCGTGTGGGCCGAGGCGGGTCAGGGTGCCCTGGATCTCGCGGATGCGGCGGTCCACGGCGCGGAGGCGGACCTGGACGAGCTGGCTTCCCGCATAGATCTCGTCGACCGTCCTGCGCAGGATCGGCTCGACGGCGAGTTCGGTGACCATCGCGCGGACCACGTCGTCGGGCGCGGCCTCGCGTACGCGGGCGAGATACGCGGAGGTGTCCTGGGCGCCCGGTTCGGCGCCGCCCGCTTCCTCGATGGTCTGCCGGACCGCGGCGTACGGCGGGGCGGTGAACTCGTCGACTCCGTACGCGTCGAAGGCCGGGGAGACCAACTCGGGGTACTGCAGGGCGAGTTTGAGGAGCTCGCGCTCGGTGCGGTGGGCCGGGCTGCGGAGGTTCAGGGCGGGGCCGGACGGTGCGCGCACCGGGGCGTACGACTGCGGGGCGCGCTGCTGTGCCGCCGCTGTCGCCGGGGCGGGGCCGCGGCCGCCGCGGTCCCGGGCCCAGCGGGCCAGCTGCGCGACCCGCTTCACCACGAACTGGATGTCCAGGATGCCGAGCATGCCGGCGAGCTGGACGGCGACCTCGTGCTGCGTGGCGCTGTTCTTGATACGGGCAACGATGGGTGCGGCCTCGTCCAGTGCTGCCGCGCGTCCGGCCGGGGTCTCCAGGTCGTAGCGGTTCACGATCTGGCGGAGGGCGAACTCGAAGAGCGGGGTGCGGGGTTCGACCAGGTCGGCGACCGCTTCGTCGCCCTTGGCGAGCCGCAGGTCGCAGGGGTCCATGCCGTCGGGGGCGATGGCGATGTACGTCTCGGCGGCGAACTTCTGGTCGTCCTCGAAGGCGCGCAGGGCCGCCTTCTGGCCCGCCGCGTCGCCGTCGAAGGTGAAGATCACGCGCGCGCTGCCGTTGTCCATCAGCAGCCTGCGGAGGATCTTGATGTGGTCGCCGCCGAACGCGGTGCCGCAGGTGGCGATGGCGGTCGTGACGCCCGCGAGGTGACAGGCCATCACATCCGTGTAGCCCTCGACGACCACGGCGCGGCTGGCCTTGGCGATGTCCTTTTTGGCGAGGTCGATGCCGTAGAGGACCTGGGACTTCTTGTAGATCGCGGTCTCTGGGGTGTTGAGGTACTTCGGGCCGTTGTCGTCGTCGCGGAGCTTGCGCGCACCGAAGCCGACGACCTCGCCGCCGATGTCCCGGATCGGCCACATGAGGCGGCCGCGGAACCGGTCGATGGGGCCGCGGCGGCCCTCCTGGGACAGCCCGGAGAGCAGCAGCTCCTTGTCGCTGAAGCCCTTGCCGCGCAGATAGCGGGTGAGGTGGTCCCAGCCCGCCGGGCTGTAGCCGACGCCGAAGTGCGCGGCCGCGGCCTGGTCGAAGCCGCGCTCGGCCAGGAACTTCCGGCCGATCTCGGCCTCGGCGGAGGAGTCGAGCTGCTCCACGTAGAACTGCGCCGCGGTCTTGTGGGCCTCCACCAGGCGGATGCGCTCGCCGCGCTGGTGGCTCGGGTTGTACCCGCCCTCCTCGTACCGCAGCGTGATGCCCGCCTGTGCGGCGAGCCGCTCGACCGCCTCCGAGAAGGAGAGGTGGTCGATCTTCATCACGAAGGTGATGGTGTCGCCGCCCTCCTGGCAGCCGAAGCAGTGGAAGAGCCCCTTGCTGGGGCTGACCTGGAAGGAGGGCGATTTCTCGTCATGGAAGGGGCAGAGGCCCTTGAGGTTGCCGCCGCCCGCGTTACGCAGCTGGAGGTACTCGGACACGACGGAGTCGATCGGGAGCGCGTCCCGGACCGCCTTCACGTCCTCGTCATTGATCCTGCCTGCCACGGAGGAATTCTACGGGGGCGGACGGACACCCATGCGGCGGCGGCCGCCCCCGGTGAGCGGGGGCGAGGGCCTGACCGGTCAGCCGGCGAGGCTCTCCAGCGGCACGGACGGGTCGGACAGGGCCTCGGGACCGACCCGAGCGCGAGAGCGGATGAGCCGCTGGATCGGCTCCGTGACATCCCACACATTCACATTCATCCCGGCCAGCACCCGCCCGTCCGCGAGCCAGAACGCGATGAACTGCCGCTTGCCCGCATCGCCCCGGATCACGACCTCGTCGTACGTCCCCGGGGGCGCCCACCCCGAGTACTCGAGCCCCACGTCGTACTGGTCGGAGAAGAAATAGGGCACGCGGTCGTACGTGACCTCCTGGCCGAGCATCGCGCGGGCCGCGGCCGGGCCGCCGTTCAGCGCGTTCGCCCAGTGCTCGACGCGCACCGGGAAGCCGAAGAGCGGATGGAGGGCGGAGGCCACGTCGCCTGCGGCGTAGATGTCCGGATCGGACGTGCGCAGCGACGCGTCGACGGCGATGCCGCCGCCGTGCGCCCGGTCGGCGATGGTGAGGCCCGCGGCCTCGGCGAGGGCGGTCCGCGGGGCGGCTCCGATCGCGGCGAGCACGTCGTGCGCCGGGTGCTCCTCGCCGTCGTCGGTGCGGGCGGCGAGCACCACGCCGTCCTGACCCGTGATCCCGGTGAGGCGGCGGCCGAAGTGGAACCGCACGCCGTGCTCGCGGTGCAGGTCGGCGAAGAGCTGGCCGAGCTCGGGGCCGAGGACGGAGTGCAGGGGTGTCGGCAGCGGCTCGACGACGGTGACCTCGGCGCCGTACTCGCGCGCGGCCGCCGCGACCTCCAAGCCGATCCAGCCCGCGCCGGCGATCACGAGGTGGCCGTTGTCGCGGCCGAGCGAGGTGAGGACACCGCGCAGCCGCTCGGCGTGCGCGAGCCGCCGCAGATGGTGCACGCCCGCGAGATCCGTGCCGGGGATGTCGAGGCGGCGCGGCTCGGCGCCGGTCGCAAGCAGCAGCTTGTCGTACTGGACGAGGGTGCCGTCACCGAGGCGCACGGCCCTGGCCTCGCGGTCGATGTCCACCACGATCTGGCCGAGGTGCAGCTCGATCTCGGCCTGGGCGTACCAGGCCGGTTCGTGCACGAAGACGCTGTCGCGCTCCTCCTTGCCGAGCAGATAGCCCTTCGACAGGGGCGGGCGCTCGTACGGGTGGTCGCGTTCATCGCAGATGAGGATCACCCGTCCGGTGAATTCCTCCGCACGGAGCGTCTCGGCCGCCTTCGCCCCGGCCAGCCCTCCCCCGACGATGACGAACGTCTGATCAGCGTCGACCACTTGATGCCTCCTCGTCGGGACCGGGCGACATCGGCGGAAACCGCGGATGTCGGAGCCCGGAACAACACGGTGCCGCCACTTGAGCGTCCCCCACGGAGCGTGAGGGGGGAAGAGGGAGTGGCCCGATCAGGCCACGCTGGGTCACGTCCGTGTGCATATGCCCCTCAGCCGGGCGGGCCGTCAGTGACGCGCTCATGGGCGGCGGGCCGTGGTTCACGTGCGGCGCGCTGTGAGTCTGTCGTGCAGGGAGCGGGCCGAGGCGTCGGTCAGGGACGCGATGTGGTCGACGATGACGCGTTCGCGCGCCTGGTCGTCGTCCGCCGCGTCGAAGAGCGCGCGGAACTGCGGGTCCAGTCCTTCGGGCGCCCGCGCGGTGAGTGCTTCGGCCAGCTCCGCGACGACGATCCGCTGGTCGGCGCGGAGCCGCTCCTGTTCGGCGCGCTGCATGACGTAGCGGTCGGCCACGGCCTTGAGGACCGCGCACTCGTGGCGGGTCTGGCGGGGCACCACCAGCTCGGCCGCGTACCGCGTGAGCCGGCCGGAGCCCCATCGCGCGCGCGTGGCGCCCTCGGCGGCGAGGCAGAACCGCCCGATGAGCTGGCTCGTGGCGTCCTTGAGCCGGGCCTGGGCGACGGCCGAGCCGTCGTAGCCGTGCGGCCACCACTCCTGGTCGAGGAGGCGGTCGAGGGCTTCGGCGAGCTCCTCGGGGTCGGTGTCGGCGGGGACGTACCGCCCGATGGCCACCGCGAAGATCTCCCTGCGCTCGGGATCGGCGTGCAGGCAGTTGGGGTCGATGTGCCCGGCGTGCAGGCCGTCCTCGACGTCGTGCACCGAGTACGCCACGTCGTCCGCCCAGTCCATGACCTGGGCCTCGAAGCAGGCGCGGGTGCCCGGGGCGCCCTTGCGGATCCAGTCGAAGACGGGGCGGTCGTCCTCGTAGACCCCGAACTTCGGCGACGCCGGGTCGGCGGGATGGGCGCCGCGCGGCCAGGGGTACTTGGTCGCGGCGTCGAGCGCCGCGCGCGTGAGGTTGAGCCCGACGCTGACAAGGTCGCCGCTCTCCTCGTCGCGCACGAAGCGCTTGGGCTCGATACGGGTGAGCAGGCGCAGCGACTGGGCGTTGCCCTCGAAGCCGCCGCAGCTCTGGGCCACCTCGTTGAGCGCCTGCTCGCCGTTGTGCCCGAAGGGCGGGTGGCCGAGGTCGTGGGAGAGGCACGCGGTCTCCACGAGATCCGGGTCGCAGCCCAGCGCGGCTCCCAGCTCGCGGCCGACCTGGGCGCACTCGAGCGAGTGCGTCAGGCGCGTACGCGGGCTGGGATCCCAGGCCTGGCTGCGGGTGCCGGGGGTGACCACCTGCGTCTTTCCGGCGAGGCGGCGCAGCGCGGCGGAGTGCAGCACCCGCGCGCGGTCGCGCTGGAAGGCCGTGCGCCCAGGCCTCTTGTCGGCCTCGACGGCCCAGCGCTCGACGGCCGCCTCGTCGTAGTACGCGCTCGGTTCGGTGTACGCGCTCAGTTCGGTGCCTTCCATGCACCGACAGTAAACGCCCGCAGTGACAGAAGCCGTAACAGACGGAACACGGACAGTGAGCCTCCTGGGACCGGAGGATCAGGCCGTGGCGAGGTTCAGGCCGTGGCGAGGTGCAGGGACGCGGCCGCGGCGGAGGACATGCGGGCCTCGTCGTAGCGGTGCAGGACGAGACGGGCCATCGCGGCGTGCGCGCCCATCGGTTCTGCGGCGATCCAGGGGGCGGCCTCCGCGCACTCCGAGGCGAAACGTCCCGGCGCGGTGAAGTACGACGCGACGGCCACGCGGTGGCGGCCGCGCGCTGCCAGGGCGCGCACGGCGTCCGGCACGGTGGGGGCGGCCGCTGAGGCGTATGCCGGAACGACCGGCACTCCGAGGCGCTCGGCGAGCAGCTCGGCGGTGCGCTTGGTGTCGGTTGCGGCGTCGGGGTCGCGGGACCCGGCCGCCGCCAGGACGACCGCGCTGCTGCGCCTGTCGGCCGCACTGAGCCTCGTCCGCCACCCGGCCTCGACGAGCCGCTCGTACAGCGCCTCGGCGAGCAGCGGGTGCGGGCCGAGCGGTGCCGCAATGCGTATGTCCAGGTGGGACGCATCGGCGGCGGCCTCGGGGATGTCCTGCTTGATGTGGTAGCCGCGGCTGAGCAGGAGAGGTACGAGAACGGCGCGGCCGGGCCGGAGAGCGGCGAGCGTGTCGGGGAGCAGCGGCTCGTTCAGCTCGATGTGGCCGAGCTGAACGGAGAGACCGGGGCGCAGCTCGCGCACGCGTTCGGCGAGGGTCTCGACGGTGCTCAGTGCTCTCGGGTCGCGGCTGCCGTGCGCCACGAGGACGAGGGCGGGCGACTCGGGGCGGCGACGCCTGCCGTCGAGCGCGACGAGGCTGAGCTGGCTGCCGAGCTGGCTGGTGATCCGGTTCATGAGTTGCGCCGTACTGTCGAGGTGGCCGTCGGACTGTGCCGCGCCGGGCGGCAGGCTGCTGCCCGAGGGCTGGGTGGACTCGTCGCGAGGAGGGTTCGACGCCGTCATGAACCGATCGTGGCGGCGGTAGGTTGCCGCTGCGTTGCACGACGGTGACGGCTCATTTCCCCGGGGCTCACGCTGCGGCGAACGGCGGTGTCAGCCGGATTGCCTCCAAGGCCGTCCGACGGCGGATTGTCGGTGGGATCACCTACGGTTGATCACAGCTGGCCCGGTGCCGGGCGAGTACGGGGATACGGGGGTTCGGATGCTACGGCAAGGTTGGATGCGCACGCTGAGCCAAGCGGTTCAGACGGTTCAGACGCGTCTTCGGTGGCCGCCGAGGCCGGTGCTGCCGTCCTGGTTCCGGCTGCCTCGGACACGGACGGGGCAGCGCCGGGCGGTGCAGGCGCTGATCCTGGCCTGCGCGCTGGCGCTGCTGCCCGCCACCTGGTTGTTCGTCTCGGCGGAGGGCCGGCTGCGTACGACAGCCGATGTGCCCCGCACCCCGGTGGCGGTGGTCTTCGGCGCGGGGCTCTGGAACGGCGAGCCGTCGCCGTACCTCGCCCACCGGCTGGACGCGGCGGCCGAGCTGTATCGCGCGGGCCGGATACAGGCCGTGCTGGTCACGGGCGACAACAGCCGCGTGGAGTACGACGAGCCGGACGCGATGCGCGCCTATCTGACGGCTCATGGTGTCCCGGACCGGCGGATAGTGAGCGACTACGCGGGCTTCGACACGTGGGACTCGTGTGTGCGGGCCAAGAAGATCTTCGGCGTGGACCGGGCGGTGCTGATCAGCCAGGGCTTCCACATACGCAGGGCGGTCGCGCTGTGCGGGGCGGCGGGGGTCACGTCATACGGCGTCGGGGTCGACGACCGGCACGATGTCACGTGGTACTACGGGGCGACTCGGGAGCTGGTCGCGGCCGGGAAGGCGGCGTGGGACGCCGTCTTCCGGCCGGATCCCCGGTTCCTGGGGCCCAGGGAACCGGGGGTCTCCGACGCGCTGGCGTCCGGCTAAGACCGACCGGCAAAT